>DCXM01000009.1 GCA_002328405.1 Proteobacteria bacterium UBA2136
CAGGCAGGAGCAGGCAGGAGCAGGTTGTTTGTGAGGGTGTGAGGGTGGTTGGCGCTGCGGGGTTGTGTCATGAATTCTTGACCGTGCTTATACGGTGCTGGGAAGGCATTTGAAATACCGTGTGAAAGGCCATGTGCGCAAAGTGGAAAAATGGTGTGAGAGATATGACGTAAATGATCTTTTGGGTAAACTGGATAAATGATGATGGGTATTGGTAGGGGCTTGGGCATGGTCTCTGGCGGCGACTTTGACAATGTTACACACTGGTATTGAGGTTAAAATCACATTGCATTGGGTGCATTTAAAACAGCCTAAAAATTTGGGCATAAAAAAGCCCTCAAGGTGAGGGCTGGGTTGCGAAGAGGGGGTGCGGAGGGGGTTAGTTTAAGGCGGTGGTGATGGCTAAGTAGCTTGGATCAAGGTCGTGCTTCTTAATAATGGAAAGGCCAACATTAAGCTTTGTGATGGCCTCATTGAGTGGCATATCTTGGAAGCCTTCTTCGGTTTTTACAGTAATGACGTCCTGAGTTTGGTGGATGTTTTCTATCATGTGTTTGTAAAATTTGATTAAATCCATTTTCGAAGGTTTGCCTGAACCCTCAGTGTTTAATCCTATAAAGGTGTTTAATCTTTGGAATTTATGATAGGCTTCATTCAGTTTGACATGGGTTTGGTGGGTGCTCTCTGGATAGGCCTTATTGAGTGGATAATCTTCACAACTGGTTGGGGTAACAGGGCAAACGACCATGAAGAACCCTTGATTGTCCTCGAGCGGTATCCAATCGTAATTTTGTCTGAGGTTCATAACGCTTACAAGCAGGGTTGTCAGGTCGGATTGAAAGCTCTCAGAGTTGACCTTAAATTGATTTTGAAATTGAGTTTGAAGGTTTTCAAGAATTTTTTTGTTTATGAATGAATTTTTCATAGGTTTCGTCCTCTAAAAGGTGTGGAAAAAGTTTTGAGATGGGGTTGTTGAGAATTGGTATGGTTTTGTTTGTTTTGTTTGTCAAGGGCTTGGTTTTCTTTTTCGGCATAAAAAAGCCCTCAAAGTGAGGGCTTTTTGGTCGTTATAAGGTTTTGCAGATTATGCCGGCACTGCCGTGTTTGCCTTCGGTTTTGCCTTGCCATTCATTTTTTGAAACGGCGTTGAGCACAATGTTTAAAACATCGTCTTGCTGGGGTGGTTTGAATTCCACGGGTGAAAGGGTTACTTTTTTATAAGCACTTTCTTTTGGCATCAGTTGAAAGCAACTGTACACAGCGGTTATCTTTTGGCGGCCGTATATCAAGTAATGTATGTGGATGATTTTGCCCCGCCTGCGAATGATCACCACGTCATAGTCATCTTCAATGTTAGATGCATGGTTTGGGGTGTCGTTTGTTAAAATTTTCCGCCAGTGCTTAAATTCATCTACATGATTTTTTGTGGCGTTGCGGTGTTCCACTTCAATGGTGAGGTTGGGGTGAAGGTTTTGAACTTGTAGAGCCATGGTGGTCCCCTTATGACATGTTGTAATTTTTGGTTACAATACAATTGTCTTCCGATGTGCGGCAGCTGTAAGCTGTGACATGGTCATTTACGTCGGGTGTGACAAAGGACCCTACATGAACGTTGAGCGTACCTATTTCAGGTATTTCCGTAATTTCAGAGTACGTTCTGAGGGGTTTAAATGGTTTGTTGCAATGGGGTGGGTTTACGCAAATTGTTTTGGGTACCGCATGTTCGGGGATAAAAAGGACTGTGTTGCCACATCTTGTTTGGGATATGTCGCACAGTTCGCCTTTTGAAAAGGCGATGTATAAGGTATCCACCGGCCCATAATTTAACGCTTTGTGGGTTGAAATCGTGAGCTTGTAATAGGACTTTTTGTCCACTTTAGCGGTGAGAATTGGGTCATTTTTCGCGTTTGGGCAGATGTTTTCCGTTTCGAAGATATTACCACGAACGCGCTCCAATTTAACTTCGGCGCCAAGTCTGTTATAAACAATGCGTGGGGTGAAGATGTTTTTAAAAAAGCGGTTGGGGAAGCAACCTTGGATGGTGTGCTTCAGGTCTTCCAAAGCAGTGAGGAATTCTTGTGTTTTGGTAGGTTCAAACATAAACAAAGCCTTAAGCCGTAACCGGCTGATTGAAAAGGGAAGGGTGTTTTTTGTGTGTATACGGTTTTATAGGCTTTTGAGGGGGTTGTCAACAAAGAGAGGTGTTATATTCTTGATTTATTTGCTTAAGGGCTTGACGGCGGGGGCATCATGGCGTATATAACAACTGTCCTTCATTGGACGATATAGGGAAATGCGGCCCCATGCCAAAGTTTATCGGGTCCATTTCAAGTTAAATGTGCGAAGCCAGAAAGTGAAGGCTCGCCCATTTTTATTATATTGATAACAGCATTGGTTTAGGCCGTTTGTTATGAATAAATATGTATAATTAAATTTAAGGATAGATTTATGCCAACAATTAACCAGCTTGTGCGCAAATCTCGTAAGGACAAGGTTGTAAAATCTAAAGTTCCTGCGATGGAAGCTTGCCCACAAAAACGTGGTGTTTGTACGCGTGTTTACACCACAACACCTAAAAAGCCTAACTCTGCTTTGCGTAAAGTTGCTCGTGTTCGTCTAACAAACGGTTACGAAGTTTCTTCTTACATTCCGGGTGAAGGTCACAACCTGCAAGAGCACTCTGTTGTGCTTATTCGCGGTGGTCGTGTAAAGGATTTACCGGGTGTGCGTTACCACATCGTTCGTGGTGCGTTGGATACACAGGGTGTATCAGACCGTAAACAAGGCCGTTCTAAATACGGTGCTAAACGTCCAAAGTAAGGAGGATATAATATGTCTAGAAGACACGCTGCTGAAAAACGTGAAGTACTTGGCGATCCTAAGTATGGTGACGTTACAATTACTAAATTTATGAACCTGATGATGCTTGACGGTAAGAAGTCTGTTGCGGAGAAAATTTTCTACGGCGCAATGGAAGGTATCGAAAAGAAAACAGGTAACAGCCCAGTTGAAACTTTCCACGAAGCGTTGGAAAAAGTTCAGCCTGAGCTTGAAGTTCGCTCTCGCCGTGTGGGTGGTGCAACTTACCAAGTACCTTGTGAAGTACGCCCAGAGCGCGCACAAGCACTTGCGATTCGTTGGATCGTTCAATACGCACGTCAGCGTAACGAAAAAACAATGAAAGACCGTCTACAAAACGAATTGTTGGACATTATGGAAGGCCGTGGCTCTTCAATGAAGAAACGTGAAGACACCCACAAAATGGCTGAAGCAAACCGCGCATTTGCTCACTTCCGTTGGTAAAAAGCATGAGGGTGGAAAGCTGTTAAGCGCCACCCTCGCTTGGTTTTATCTAGGCGTAGGGTTTGCTTTGGCAGGTTTCACCGCTCTTGTTTTCAACCTTCTCCAAGCTTAAAAATTTACAGTTTGGACGGTAATAAAAGTTTAAGATAAATGGATTTTGATTTAGGATATTAAAAGCTCTAAATCACTAAATAAGAAAGAGACTCAAAATGGCTCGTAAAGTTCCTTTAGAAAGATACCGTAATATTGGTATTATGGCGCACGTTGATGCTGGTAAAACCACCACAACTGAGCGTATTCTTTTCTACACAGGTAAATCTCACAAAATTGGTGAAGTACACGACGGTGCTGCCACCATGGACTGGATGGAGCAAGAACAAGAGCGTGGTATTACAATTACATCTGCTGCGACAACATGTTCTTGGGATAACCACCAAATTAACATCATTGATACCCCAGGTCACGTGGACTTCAACATTGAAGTAAAACGTTCTGTGCGTGTATTGGATGGTTTGGTTGCTGTATTTTGTTCTGTAGGTGGTGTTGAACCGCAATCTGAAACAAACTGGCGCCACGCGAATGACTACGGCGTGCCACGTATTTGCTTTATCAACAAAATGGACCGTACTGGTGCAAACTTTGAAAAAGGTGTTCAAATGATCCGTGATCGCTTGAACGCGAAAGCTGTGCCTATTCAGTTGCCAATCGGCGCGGAAGACCAGTTTAAAGGCTGTATTGACCTTGTGACGATGAAGGCGATTGTTTGGAATGACGAAACAATGGGTGCGGACTACGAAGTTCAAGAAATCCCTGCGGACATGAAAGACGATGCTGAATTGGCTCGCCAAGAGTTGATCGAAGCTTCTGTTGAAGCAGACGAAGATGCAATGATGGCTTACCTTGAAGGTGAAGAGCCAACAGAAGAGCAGTTGAAAGCGTTGATCCGTAAGTCTACACTTTCTATGGCTTACTTCCCTGTTATGTGTGGTACAGCGTTCAAGAACAAAGGTGTTCAAACACTTCTTGACGGTGTGGTGGACTACTTGCCAGCTCCAACCGAGGTGGACGAGTCTAAGCTTAAGGGTACAACACAAGCAGGCGACGAAATGGAAATCACTGTTTCTGATGATGCTAAACCTTCTGCGTTGGCGTTTAAAATTGCCACTGACCCATTTGTTGGTCGTTTGACATTCGTACGTGTGTACTCTGGTGTGATTTCTTCTGGTTCTTACATCTACAACACATCTAAAGGCAAAAAAGAACGTGTGGGTCGTATTGTAATGATGCACGCAAACAGCCGTGAAGAAGTTTCTGAACTACGCGCGGGTGACATTGGTGCCATTGTTGGTCTTAAAGACACAACAACAGGTGACACACTTGCAGGCGAAGGCTTTGACTGTGTGCTTGAAACCATTGAAGCGATGGAACCTGTTATTTCTATGGCGATCGAACCTAAGTCTAAAGATGCTCAAGAAAAAATGGGTATTGCCCTTGGTAAGCTTGTGGGTGAAGATCCATCTTTCCGTGTTTCTACAGACGAAGAGTCTGGTCAAACCATTATTGCCGGTGTTGGTGAACTTCACTTGGATATTATGATTGACCGTATGAAGCGTGAATTTGGCGTTGAAGTAAACGTGGGTGCGCCTCAGGTTGCTTACCGTGAAACAATCCGCGCTAAAGCTGAATGTGTTGGTAAACACGTGAAGCAGTCTGGTGGTCGTGGTCAGTACGGTCACTGTGTGGTTCGCTTTGAACCGAACGAGACTGGTAAAGGCTTTGAATTCAACTCTGAAATCGTTGGTGGTGCTATTCCAAAAGAATACATTCCAAAAGTTGGTGAAGGTATTGAAGAAGCGTTGAAGAACGGTATGTTGGCTGGCTACCCAGTGGTAGACGTGAAAGCAACTGTGTTTGATGGTTCTTTCCACGAAGTTGACTCCTCTGAGATGGCCTTTAAGATGGCTGGTATCTTGTCTGTCCGTGAAGCGGCGAAGGCTTGTAACCCAGTTGTGCTTGAGCCGATGATGAAAGTTGAAGTTACAACACCTGAAGAATACATGGGTGATGTGATCGGTGACATTTCTTCTCGTCGTGGTCAAGTTCAAGGCTCTGAAGAGAAGTATGGCGATACTGTTATTACAGCAAACGTGCCACTTGCAAACATGTTTGGTTACGTGACGAACTTGCGTTCATTGACACAAGGCCGTGCGAACTACGCTATGGAACTTTCTCACTACGATGAAGTACCAAGCAACGTTGCTGAAGAGCTACGCGCTAAAGCTTCTTAAGACTTTCTTAAGCTACTATAAAGCCTCGCTTTTAGCGGGGCTTTTTTTGATGTAAAGGAGTTGACAGGTAGGTGGGTTGTGTATACATTTGATTTTGTTATATAACATTTTCTTTTTAAAACAGCCTGTTCAGGCTAAGGAACTTTTATGTATAAACCAGCATCTGCGCCTTTTGAATTTATGGTGCGCCCTTATGGAGACCGCCATTGCACCAATAAAAGGTTGGCTCAATTTTTAGAAACTTTATCATCCTTTTATCCAGTCATCTTATGTGCTGTGACGTTGTCAGCTGCTTTTATGGGGTTTAAACTGACCTCCTTCATCGGCGCGGCACTCCTTGTGCTGTACTATGCCATAACTTTTTATATTGCTTACCCACGTTACAAAAAACACCCTCAGCAAGGCTTTTATAAAATATGCGTCGACGTGTCCGATACTCTTTTGCGTGATGTTTATTTTAATAAAATTGAGCCCGCTATCCAAAAAATGTTGGCCAAACCGCTTGAAAAGTGGAGCAAAATGGAAAAACCGCCAGAGATTAAAATGGATGTGGAAGGTTTTGACGTTGTTTTTGAACGTCTCACCTACGCTGTAGACGTCAAGGAGTTGTGTTGGCCGTCGGACCAAGATGGGAAAGTGCAGTTTTGCCATAACAAGCCGGTATTTTTGGTTAAAATTGTCAATAAAGGCACCAATGCCAATTACCCCATCAATGATAAAAACCCGGAACTTTCAATTTTCTTTATTGCATATAGAGAGCCTTGTAGATATCTGTCGTGGAATTCGGGCTTTTTGGCGACAACAGAAATTTATAAACCTGTCCGCCAATTGCACTTAAAAGAGCGTCTGTACTGTGAGGAACTTGGTGTTGTGATGGACGGCCCGAATGATCAGGGCCTTGTTGACCCTAAAAGCAAACCGCTATCAAAAACTTTGCAAATATGCTGTGACGAAGCAACTTGCAACATTGAAATTCCCATTGCTTACAAAGCAAAGGTGTAGCCCCGAATAAAATAACGTAAAAGCCCTGCAGATGCGGGGCTTTTTTATTTTTTAATAAAAAAGTGAAGGTTGGGGCTTGAAAGTGCGCCGAAGGGTTCTTAATACATGTATACCATTTAGATGGTAACAAATAAGGAAGAGATGTTTATGGCCAAGAACGAGACCACATTTTCAGCGGAAACAGCATTGGAAAACATTGTTGTCACCCAAAAAATGCAAATGATTTTGAAAGCGCTCAAGCAAGAGGGTGACAATCAAAACAAACTTTCGAAGCAGAAATTATCTCGCAATAGAACTTTAAATTGAATCAGACCCTTATTGAATTTTAATTCTCCCTTCTTTACCCCGCCTTGTGCGGGGCCTTTTTTGCATAGTGGGTTGACGGCTGGCTGGGTTTGGGTGTATACATATACTTGTTCAATTTAACTTATTCTTTTTCCCACATCTTTTATGAGGTGTTTAGTTTATGAAAAATTTAAAGTTTTTAGCTGGTAAATTATCTGTTCTTTGGCGTCAATTTTTGCAACTTTGTTCACGCAAGGTGGTTCATCACAGTTTATACGCTTGTCAAATTCGGCCTTACAGTCCCCAAAAAAGTGAAGGCGTTGAGGATTCAGTTTGTGACTTTGGCCCGACGATTAAAAGCGATGCCGATCAGGTTCATGTCCATATCTTCAACCCGGAAGGGAAGGTGGTGGAAGTGCACCGGATGGAGTCTTATTACAAATTCACCACGTTGCTGACAAGGGCGGAATATGAAAGCTTGTGCCTTAAGATGAGAAGGTCTCCTTTAAACAATTGTCACAGTTATGTGCCGCTGCGCTGCTGTGTGGGTCTGGGCATTTTTTCTTCCTACAGTTCAAAAGTGAAGACGCTGCTTTAAGCAATCGAACAAAAAACCTCCCCATTGGGGAGGTTTTTTTAATACGCGCTTAGAAGTTTTGGTGGCAAAGTTGGGTTGCTGGGGGTTGGGCTTTTGTAGTCTTTTTGTTATGGCGGCGGAGCCACGTGAAGCAGTAAGATAAATAACCCGCACAAAGTGCAAGCAGGATAATACTTTCACCCTCCTTGGGCATGACGTAGGCAATATCTGCTTTTAACAGACCGTTAATTGCCAGTAAGGCAATGGCTAAAGCAATGGCCATTTGAATGATCTGGGTGGTGAAATAAGCGGTACAAGCAAGGGCTATTAACAGGTTGGGTTTGTGCATCAGCAAAAATCCTATGGTAAAAAAGTGAAGATGGTGCAGTTGCATGGCTTTATGTAAGTTGGTGTGGTGCCTTTTTCAAGCGGTTGAACCTTAATTGTTAGAACTTTTGTTTAAATTTTGCTATTTTAATAAAAACAAATAACAAAAGGCACGCCATGACCCCTGAACAAGTGACAGATATGGGCAAGTTGACCATTGAAACGCTGTTGATTATCAGTGCGCCTTTGATGGCGGTGGCGCTTGTGGTCGGTTTAATTATTGCGCTGTTTCAGGCTTTAACATCCATCCAAGAAATGACATTGACCTTCGTGCCCAAAATTTTATTGGTCTTCTTGGTGATGATTATGGTGATGCCGTGGATGGGTTCGGTGCTCAATGACTTTGCCTTAGAGCTTTTTACGATGATGGCCACATCCGGCAAGGGCAGTTAGCATGTTAGACTTGTCGTCTATCTTTTTATTCCCGTTGTTTTTAATTTTTGCCCGCTTGGGTGCTTGCATTATGGTTTACCCCGGCTTGAGCGACATTTCCATTTCGGTGCGGATTCGGTTGTTGTTGGCGGTTTTTTGTTCGCTGGCTATGTTCCCTATTCTTGAACCTTCGATGCCGTTGCTGCCGGCCAGTAATTTAAAATTGCTTGAATTTGTGCTGATTGAAATGGCCATTGGCGTGATGATGGCCACCAGCGCTCGGCTTTTTATGGCGGCGATGCACGTGGCGGGTGAATTGGTAAGTTTTTCTGCCGGTTTGCAAGCGTCAAACTTGTTTGACCCGTCCCTTGGTGGCAACAGCACCGCGCCTAGTTTGTTGTTGACGATGATGGCGACTTTGTTGGTGTTTGTCACCAACTTGCACCATGTGATGTTGCTGGCGGTGATGGAAAGCTATAACATGTTCCCTGCCGGTGGTTTACCGCTTTTAGGCGATGCAGCCAAAGCGGTTACCCAAGTGGTGAGCAATCTGTTTCTCATTGGTTTTAAATTGGCGGCTCCCGTGGTGGCGGTCGGCTTTTTGATTTATGCTGGTTTGGGGGTGTTTAACCGTTTGATCCCGCAGTTGCAAGTGTTCTTCGTGGCGATGCCGCTGACCATTGTGGTGGGGCTTTTGATGCTGGGTATTGTTTTAGGCGGGATTGTAACCCTGTTTACTCAAGAATTGCACAACCATGCGGTGCTGTTTACCCAAGAATAAAGGCGTTGCTAAAATGTTGGTAATCTATGCAAAAAGGGTTAAATTTTGGCGTGGTCCTTGCAAATATCTTGATAAAACAAGCCGAGAGCTTGTATATTAAACTGAAATTAACAAAGTAATTAAGCCGATGAAAGTAGATAACACAGGTAAAACCCAAGGGGTTTCAAAGTCTAAAAAGTCCAACAAGTCCCAAAAGTCATCTGGGGTCAGCTTTGACCAATTGGTGGAAAAGGCAGGCTCGGTTGAAAATGTTGAAGCGGCGGAAGCAGCTTCTGCCCTTGGCTCTGTTGGTGGTGTGGAAGGCAACCGTTATGACGTGCCGGAAGATGCCAAAGGCCGTGGTCAATACATGTTGGACCGCCTTGAAGACCTGGAGAAAGACATTTTAAGCGGCAATGATTCTGGTGCGGTTTACCGCCTGAAGCAGGCGATTGAATCCCAAGCGGTGGACATTGACCAAATTTCCCCTGAACTGCGCCGTATCTTAGATGAAATTGAAATGCGTGCTTCGGTTGAAATTGCTAAAATGGAAGCCGCCAACCAAGACGACGACTAAGTGTTATAATTTATGAATCAAAAAAGCCTGCGTTATACGCAGGCTTTTTTATGCGAGAGGTTTGTGTAAGGGGCTGTTTTTATTTGGGATGGGGGTTGACATAGTCAGCCTTTGGTCTTATTTGTAGCTTAGCTGTACCTCACCCTTTTTTTGATGCCGAATTGTCGGCCTTTACCTCTGGAGAACTTTATGTTTTCAAAAATATACCACACCTATGTACGCGCTTATGCAAATGTACGTGGTGAGGTGGAAATTGATGTGGGCAGACGTTTTGTCCTGTTTATTATGGGAACCGCAATTTTAATTGCGGGGGCGATGCTGGTGAATTATGATGCTGGTTTGATTTTGTCCTTACTTGTGGTGCCAACTTTCTACCATTATACTGTAATGGGGTTATTTGATTATAACTTTTACAATTGTAATGTTGAGGATTATGCGCGAGGCTTAAGAATACGATTTAGCCTAAAGAAAGATCCTTCATTATTACCGGTATTTATTGGTATTGGTTTATTTAATGCTGTTGTTATAGCGTTTATTTGGGGACATATCCGTTCTCCTGAATATGTTAAGTATAGCGCAGTCATATTATTCGGCATCTATTCTGTGCTTCCTGCGAAAGAAGTTCTTAAAATGGCGTTTGAAAGTATCCCTATGTCAATTTTTAAAATTGGCTTCGTAGAAAAATGGCTGAACAAGCATTATAACTCTCAATAATTATAAGCGAAAAAGCCTGCGTTGTGCGCAGGTTTTTTTATGCGTGTGTTTTTTTATGTCTGTGGTTCTGGGTAAGGTTCTGTTTTTATTTGGGATGGGGGTTGACATGGTCATCCTTAGGTCTTATTTGTAGCTTAGCTGTACCTCACCCTTTTTTTGATGCCGAATTGTCGGCCTTTACCCTTGGAGAGCTCTATGTTTTCAAAAATAATGGAAGTTTATCACACTTATGTACGTGCTTATGCAAAGGCACGTCACGACTCGGCGGTGGATGTAGGCGGGCATTTTGCCTTGTTTATTCTGGCTGTGGCAATTTTAGTTGCGGGGGCGATGCTGGTGAATTTGCATGCTGGCTTGCTTGTGTTTTTGGTGATAGTGCCAACTTTATACAATTTTGCGGTGATTGGGCTGCTGGATTATAACAGTTGTAATCGTAATGTTAAGTATTATGCACAGCATCTAAAAAGTCGCTTTAACAATAGCAAGCAACCTTCAATGGGCACATCCGTTTTTTTATGTTGCTTCCTGAATGTTGTTGTGATGCTGTTGGCTGGTTTGACCTTTGATGTACCTGCACAGTCGCCTGAATTTGTTACGTATAGTGCCATGGCATTGTTTGGAATGTATTCTGTGATTCCTGTGCTGGCAATAATTGTGAGGGTTGTTGATAGTCTCTCGCCGTCACTTTATAAAATTGGATTCATGGAAAAATGGTTGAAGAAGCATTATGAGTCTTGATGGCTGTAAACGAAAAAAGCCCTGCTGTGAATGCAGGGCTTTTTGTTATGCGGTTATGTGAAGGGGTTTGCCCGCAAGGGTTAAGTCTTTTTCAAGGTAGCGGGTGCGAATCAGTGCCAAGCCGGTGCCGTTTTGGTTGCTAAACAGCCAGCCAGCGTCCATGTTGCCACATAAAATGACACTGCCACGCTCCACAGTTTCATCCGATTCAAGGGTTACCTGAACAATTTTCTTTTTGGGCTCGGTGCGGAATTTGGTGCGTGCCGTCAGCTCTTGACCCACGTAACAGCCTTTGTTAAAACTGACACCGTTTAAACTTTCAAAGCCCAATTCGTTGATGAGGGTTTTTTCCTTCACAGCGTCATAGGCACCGTCGATAATTTTAAGGTCAATCCGCTTTTGGGTGTAGTCTGCCATGGGGGCGCTTTTTTCTGGTTTTTGGCTCAGCCAATTGCGCCAGCCAAGGTCTTTGTGCCTTGGGTCGGGGTAGCTAAGAGCGCTGTTTTCAATGGCTTTATCGCTGACGGTAAGGTGGTAATCCCCTGTGAGGTCGTGAAATTCTACATCCTTAGTAATAACGTATTGGTGCAGGCTTTGCGCCAAGGGCATCAATTCGTCCTTGTGGCAATCAATTACATACATGTCGTCCATCTCGGCGACAAAAAAATCAAACAAGAACTTGCCCTTGGTTGTTAAATGCGCGCTGTATATGGCTTTTTGGCTGTTAAGCAAAGTGATATCTTGGGTGATGGTGCTTTGCAAAAACGCTTCTTTATCATGGCCTTTAAGGCCAAGGAGCGCACGGTCTTCAAGATGAATGTTCATCTGGGGCTGTTTCCTTTCATTTCGATTGCTAAAAATATAACAAAAAGCTGACAATTTCTTCAAGAAAGTTTATAGTCTCATGGATTAAATTTTAAGTTTTAAGGAAAGCAGACGCCGTGAGAGTCCTATTTATGACCCAAACCAACATTGGAGACGTGATTTTGTCCACCACTTTGTTGGACCGTGTTTTGCAGCAATACCCCGATGCCACGGTGGATGTTGTGGCCGGTGGCCGCAGTGTGGACCTGTTTGAAGGCATGCCTAATTTGGGCGAACTGGTGCCCGTGGTCAAAAAAAAGCGCCATGGTCACTACATTGATATTTGGAAAAAACTGCGCAAGCACCGTTATGATTTGACGATTGACCTGCGTGGCACAGCGCTGACCTATTTTTTGCATTCTAAAAAGCGCATCATCTTCAGCGGCAAAGATAAGAAGACCCACAAAGCCACCCAAATGGCAAGCTTGCTTAAAATGGATGCACCGCTTAAACAACGGGTGTGGGTGACAGAAGATGTCCAAAACAAAGTGGCGGCTGAAGTGGCTAAGCACAAGGACTGCTTACTTTTAGGCGTTGGTCCCACCGCCAACTGGATTGGTAAAACATGGCCGCAGCGTTATTACGCCATTTTTGTCAACCGTTTGATCAAGCTCAAAGGCTTTGAAAATGCCAAGTTTGTGATTTTTGGCGCCGCACATGAAAAGCGTTGCGTGGAAGATTTTTTAGCGCACATCCCCGATGACCGTAAGATTGACCTAATTGGCCAAACATCGCTGACCGAAGCTTACGCTTGGATGACCCATCTGCAAGGCTTTTTGGGCAATGACTCTGGTCTGTCCCACTTGGCGGCAGCGGCAGGGGTGCCCACCTTAACTTTATTTGGCCCAACTTACGAAAACCTTTACGCACCGGTTGCGCTCAAAGGGGGCACCATTGTGGCGCCAGAACGTGAAGAGGTGAACCTAGAACCCAGTGCGCCCAAGCGCCTGATTACGGACATTAAACCTGAAAGAGTGATTGAAAAGGTGGTTGAAGTTGTCAACGCCTTGAAACAAGAAGAAGAGGAAAAGAAAAGTGCTTAGAGACGAAAAGCAAATGTTGTGGAAATTATCAGCTTCCCTGCTTGGGGCGGCTTTGCCATTGGTGGTGCTTGGCCCTGGTGCCATGGCCGCGGTGCTTATTTTGGGGATTTTGGTTGGGCTTTTGGCCACCAAAGGGAACTCCCTGCGCAGTACCATTAAGTATGTGGCAACGTCTAAGGTGTTTTATGTTTTAGGCGCTTTATTTTTAGCGCTGTTTGCATCGTCTTATTTTTCCATTGATCAAGCACACTCCATGAACAAAATGGGTGACCTTGTGGGCATGGGCTTATTGGCGCTGTTGCTTTACATTGCTTTAAGAGAAATGCCAACGCGCCATACCGACATTTTGTACCGATCCTTAACATTGTCTACCGTGGTGGTGGCCGTTTTTTGTTTGATTGATGCCTTTGCAGGCAGTGTTCGTTTCAGCCAAGCTTTGCACGGCGAAAATTACGCCAACCCTGACCGCTTGAAAGAAATGAGCGGTGTGTTTGCGGTGGTGTTGCCTTTTGTTTGGGCGTGGTTGTTCCGCCGTTACCGTGAAGGTGAGGCGATGGTCAAGTGGTTTAGTGTGCCCATTACAGTGGTGACCTTGCTGGCCATTTTTGTTTGCGGTGGTTTTATTGGTTGGGCTGCCATGGCTGTGGCGGTTATTTTGTTCCTTTACTATGTGCACCGTTACCATGGTTTGAACTTTAAAGTAAAAGCGGTGGCGGGTAGCCTTTTTGTGATTGTTTTGGGTTTGCTTTGCTTTGGTTGGGCCAAAGGCTTCAACCAACCGGAAGACTTTGCAACCATTTTACGCGCTGAAGAATTTACACCCCGTGTGGACCTTTGGGCCGTGGGTTGGGGGCACATGTTTGACCAACCAATTACAGGTATTGGTGTCAACACCTTCCGCTTTTTAGAAGATGCTTCAGGTCAAGCTGTGGGCGGACACCCGCATAACTTCCTCCTTCAATTGTTTTTAGAAACAGGCTTTGTGGGTGGTTTAATTGCCGTGGGCTTGCTGGTGATGATGATTCGTTACTTTGTAAAAGCTTCTAAAACCAATTTGTATGGTGCGGCTGGCTTGGCGTCCATTTCGGCCTTTTTGGTGGCAGCGTTGACCCACACATCTATTTTCCACCCATGGTGGCTGACAATGCTGATTTTCAGTGCCATTTTGTCCGCCCGTGTGGGTTGGGCTTTAAACCGTAAAGGATAACCCACCAGCTATGACAAATAAAGTGATGCTCAGTGGTTTGATTGTGGCCCACAATGAAGAGCAGGTGATAGAAGATGCGTTAAAGTCGCTCCATTTTTGTGATGAAATTGTTGTGGTGCTGGACCGTACCGATGACGGCTCTGTCGCTTTGGCAAAAAAATATGCCACCAAGGTCATCGAAGGTGGCTTGGATGAAGGTTTTGAGGTGGAAGGCGTGCGCCGGAATACTGGCATTGAAGCCTGCAAGGGCGACTGGGTGTTGGAGCTGGACGCCGATGAGCGCATTAGCCCTGCCTTGGCGGATGAAATTGTTCAAACCATTCGTTATGGCCAAAAGCAAGGTTATTATTTATTGCCTGTTCACAATTTTGTGGGTGAGCGGCATGTGCAGTATGGTTGGGCTGGGTCATTTGGTACCAATTCGGTGGCACGTTTGTTTACCAAGGGTTCTAAAACTTGGGGTGACGGCTTGGTGCATCCAAAGGTGGAACTGCAAAATAAACTTGGGCGGTTAACTCAGCCGATTATCCATCTCGTGGACACGGATATTAACGACATGGTGGACCGCTTAAAGCGCTACACCGATGCCCGCGCGCAGGACTTGGCCAAGGAAGGTTTGCCTAAATTCCGCACCACGTTGCGCAAAGGTTTAACCCGTTTTTATAAGTCATACTTTGCACGCAAAGGCTACAAAGAAGGGCGGATGGGTTTCTTGCTGGCGTTGATGGCGATGCTGTTTGTGGTGCTTTCCCACATCAAGGCCGAGGTGGAGATTCAAAAAAGTGGCCGATAAAAAATTAAAGCTGATGCAGGTGATTGGCGCCAAAAACTCTGGCGGTGCCGAACTTTTTTACCTGCGTTTAGCCCGGGCTCTTGCCAAACGTGACGATGTGGAGCTGTTGTGCGTGGTGCGCCAAGGCTCATGGATGCAAAAGCAACTTGAAGCCGAAGGGTTAAATTTTAAAACAGCCCCCTTTGGCGGTTTTTTTGACCGTAAGACTACCAAGATTTTAAAAAGTTACCTAAATGACTTTCAACCCGATGTGGTGCAAGGGTGGATGAGTAGAGCCTGTTCAAAACTGCCCAAAACATCGGTGCCCACGGTGGGGCGTTTGGGGGGCTATTACCCGCTTAAAAACTTTAAAAATTGCGACCATTTGATTGGCAACACGCAAGAGCTGAAGCGTTACATCATTGAAAATGGTCATCCTGCGGCAAAAACCCATTACATCCCCAATTTTGCGCCAATCCCTGACGAAAGGTTTAAGCTGAACCGTGCGGATGTCCGCTACGAATTTGGCATTGCACCAGAAGTGAAGGTGCTGTTTATTGCCGGCCGTTTGCACCCTGTGAAGGGGATAGACCTTGCCATTCACGCTTTGCGGGGCTTGCCAGAACATGTTCATTTGATGGTGGCAGGCAGCGGTAAGATGAAACGGGAGCTGGAAAGCCTTGCCGAAAAAGAAGGCGTGGCCGACCGTGTTCATTTGTTGGGTTGGGTCAATAACATTACGGTTGTGGCCTCAGCGGCGGACATTTGGCTGGTGCCTTCCCGTCAAGAAGCGTTGGGCAATGTGGTGCTGGATGCTTGGGCGCATGGTGTGCCGGTGGTGGCTTCCAAAACACCGGGGCCGATGTCCCTTATTGAAGATGATTTAACCGGTAAACTGTTTGACATTGAAGACGTGGACACCATGGTCCGCCATGTGGAAGCCCTGCTTAAAAGCCCTCGCCACGGTGAAACTATGGCCGAAAATGCCAAAAGTGTAATGCTGTCAAATTACAGTGAAGAAAGTGTGCTTAAAAAGTTTATCAGCTTTTACAAAGGTCTGATTTAAGGTGACAACTTTTTTGTGATTGCGGCTTTTTATGCTATGCTTTTAAACCAAGATGAAGATGAGGAATTCTAAATTTAATGTCTAAACAACAAGAAAAAATTGCCTTTGAAGAAGCGATGGAACGCTTGGAAGGCATTGTTTCGCAGCTGGAAAAGGGTGACCTGCCGCTAGACCAGTCCATCGAAGCCTTCGAAAAAGGCGCTGCTTACGTTAAAATGTGCCAAACACAATTGGCCGACGCTGAAATGCGTATTGAAAAAATCATGAAACAGAAAGAACAAGAATAATGGTTGAAATGACGTCTATCCCTGGTGGCAAGTCCACAAATGGCATGTTGCTGGCGGCGATGCAAGCAGAAGAAGTGCGCGAGCTGGAGGAATATGTGACCGCAATTTCCGCTTCGGTGGAAGAGGAAATGGACCGCATTTTGCCACAAACAGAAGAAACGGACGAATCTCGCTTATTTGAAGCGATGCGTTACAGCGTGTTTGCAGGTGGTAAGCGTTTGCGCCCGGTGTTGGTGATGGCCACCAATGACCTGTTGCGTGGTAAGCGCCCCCGTGCTTTGCGTGTGGCCACCGCAATGGAGATGTTGCACACCTATTCCCTGATTCATGATGACTTGCCATGCATGGACGATGATGACCTGCGCCGTGGCAAGCCAACCAACCACAAAATGTTCGATGAAGCGACGGCTGTTTTGGCGGGCGACGCTTTGTTAACCCAAACTTTTGAAGTTTTATCTGACCGTGCAACCCACACCGACAGTGCGGTGCGTTGCGAACTGGTTTCGCTGTTTGCCCGTGCGGCTGGCCCTTTGGGCATGGTTGGTGGCCAGATGATGGATATTATTGCTGAAAACCGCCCGATTGAGTCCATGGATCAAGGGGCATTGGCAAGGCTTCAACGTAAAAAAACAGGTGCGCTGTTTTCCGCTTGTTGTGAAGCGGCAATGGTTTTAAACGGTGCCAGCCGTGAAGAGCACCACCGCTTGACATCTTACGCGCGCAACATTGGCTTGGCGTTCCAAATGGTGGACGATGTGCTGGATGAAGTGGGCACCGAAGCGGACATGGGCAAGGCTGTTGGCAAAGATGCCGACCTTGGTAAAGCCACCTTTGCCAGCTTGTTGGGTGTGGAAGGCGCACGCAAACAGGCCGAATTTTTATGCTCGCAGGCCATTCAATTTATTCAGCCCTTTGGCAAAGATGCCCGCATTTTAGAACTGTTGGCACGCTTTGTGGTGGCACGCGGTCACTAAATTAAGGTTTTAGAAATATGAGACTGGACGCTTACTTGGTGGAAAATGACTTGGTGCGTAGCCGTGCCCGTGCCAAGGCGTTGATCCAAGCGGGTAAGGTTCAGGTGGATGGCGAGGTTTCCACCAAGCCGGCGATGGATGTGGCAGGTCGTGAAGTGACCTTGCTGGAAAGTGACCATCATTATGTTTCCCGCAGTGCTTTTAAGTTAAAAGGCTTGCTGGATGCGGTGGAGGTTCCAATCAAAGGTGCTGTGGTGCTGGATGTTGGCTCCTCCACCGGTGGCTTTAGCCAAGTGGCACTGGAGTATGGCGCCAGCCATGTTTATGCGGTGGATGTGGGGACGGATCAGTTGCACCCATCGTTGCGGTTGGACAAGCGGATTACCTTGTATGAACGGACCGACGCCCGTGACATCACCCCTAAAATGTGCCCGCAGGAGCCCAGCGTTTTGGTGATGGATGTCAGCTTTATCAGCTTAGAGAAAATTATTCCCACCGTCTTGCGTGAAATTGACAGTATTTTCCATATTTGTTGCTTGGTGAAGCCACAATTTGAAGTGGGCCCTGAAAGTATTGACAAAAAAGGCCTTGTTCAAAACGAAGGAGAGCGTTTGCGTGCTCTTTCCAATGTGGAGGCCTGCCTGAATGGGGAAGGTTTTGAAGTGATCCACGACATGGAGGCGGTGCTGGCAGGTGGCGACGGCAATGTTGAGTATATGGTTTATGCCTCACGGCCTTGAGGGCATTTTAAAAAATTCATGGATAATGGGTTGAAGATGATGACAGCGCGGCTGTCTTTTGTTATGACTATCGGCTCAATTTAAAAAGGAGTTTGCACATTATGGCCATTTGCGGTTTGGACTTTGGAACCACCAACTCAACCTTTTCGTACCTTGGGGTTGATGGTCAGGTTCAGCTGGTACCGCTGGAGCAAGGCAAAGAAACTTTGCCAACGGCGGTGTTTTTCAACTTTGAAGAAGGCGAGGCTTTTTACGGTCGTGAGGCGTTGGAGCAATATGTCGAAGGGGAATTTGGTCGCTTGATGCGGGCGCTAAAAAGTGTTTTGGGCACGTCCTTGATGGCAGATAAAACCCAAGTTCAAGGTAAACTTGTGGCCTTTGAGGACATTATAGCCCGATTTTTAAAGGAAATGAAAACCCGTGCCGAACAGCACACTCAACAAGTTTTTGACAGCGTGGTGCTGGGGCGCCCTGTCCATTTTATTGACGATGATAAAACGGCCGACCAGCAAGCGGAAGATACCTTGCGCCAAGCGGCGATCAAAGCAGGGTTTGAGCATATTGAATTTCAATATGAGCCGATTGCCGCCGCTTTGGATTATGAGCAAAGCACCCAGCAGGAGGAATTGGCGCTGATTGTCGATTTAGGCGGTGGTACGTCCGACTTTTCGGTGGTGCGTGTGTCGCCAGCGGGGCAACAAAAGGTAGACCGCCGGGAAGATATTCTCGCCACAGGTGGTGTGCACATTGGTGGGGTGGACTTTGACCGCCGATTAAGCCTGCACACGGTGATGCCCGAACTGGGTTACCGAATGCCCTTTAAAGACAATGCAGGGCAAGAATTCCCCGTTTATTACCATCAAAATTTGGCAACATGGCATAAAATTCACTTTTTATATGACAAGGAAACCGAGATTTCCCTGCGTTCAATGTTGAATCAGGTATCGCACAAAGCTTTGCTGGAAAGGTTGTTAACGGTGGTGGAAAACCGGGAAGGGCACCGTGTGGCCATTGCGGTGGAAAATGCCAAAATTACCCTGACCGAGCAAGACAATCATGTCGACAGCTTTGACTTTATTGAAAAGGGCTTAACCATTGACTTTGAAAAAAGCACTTTGAACAGCGCCATTGAAGATGACGTTGAAAGGGTCTGCCAAGCCGCACTGGCCACGCTTAAACGTGCTGGGGTTGAAAAGGCTGCGATTGATAAAGTGTTTATGACGGGCGGTTCAACATCCATCCCTTACATTCGTCAAAGCATTTTGGCGCTGTTCCCCGAAGCGGAAGTAGTGGACGGCCACACCTTTGGCAGTGTTGGCACCGGGCTGTGCTTGCATGCCAAGCGTGTGTTTGCTTAAAAATAAAACCCCTTGCAACATGTGAGGGGTTTGTTTTTGAGATTGTTAATTTGTGTGGGTTATTTGTCGGCAATCAGCTTACGGCCCGCTTGCGGTAAAAAGCCTTCCATTAAGCCCAGCACCGCACGGTTGCCACCGCTGGCCAAGGTTTCAAACATCACCACTTGTAAGGTGGCTTTGGGGTGACTTTCGGCGGTGAATGTGTCGCCCAGTTCTAAGCCTTCTTTTTCGCCCACTGCAATGGTGACGTGGTTGTCATCCTTCACGGCGGTGACCCTTGTGCTCCAAGGGGTAACCGCAATGTGGGTGCGGGTTTCTTGCAAAATTTGCTCGGCCATTTTTTGCAACGCTTGGGGGTTGATTTTGGCTGTGGCACTTAACGATGGGTAAATGGTTGGCAAGGTTTCGGTGGTTTCGCTAAGGTGGCCTTGTGCCAAGGTAAGGCTTGTTTGGTTGTTGACCTTGTAATGACTGCGAAATGTCACAGGGATTTTGGCTTTTTGTAGCCGACCCATTAACCTTGGTTTGGTTTCCAGGGTTTTGATACGCTCGAGCGAGGTGTCCACCACCAAATGAAACTCCGAAAAGCCGTTTTGTGGTTGCAACACCAAGTTGCGGCTTTGAATGATTTTTTGCTCCAGCAAGCTTTGCAGTTGTGGGTGGTTGCTGGAAAGTTCAATGGTGCGTTTGTAAGGCGCATTTTGCAGGCTGACTTGCATGCCTTTTTGTGGTTGGGCACAGCCTGTGAGGAATAATAAAGTAAAAAGGCCTGCTTGCAAAAGCGGTTTGTTTTTAAAAACAGTTTTCATCATTGCGGACAGGCCTTTTTTTAAGGGTTATTGAGCTGTGGTTTCAGCAGCGGCTTCAGCTGTTTTTTCAGCTTTAGGCGCTTCTGCTTTCACAAGGTCAATCTTGGCAGCTTCTTTCAGCTTGTTCACATATTCTTGTGCGGCTTGTTGCTGAATTTGCTGGCTCAGTGGTTGTTTAACCATTTCAAAAGTGGCTGTTTCGGTCTTGCTGTCTTCACGCAAGATCACGTGCCAACCAAATTGAGTTTGCACAGGTTCCTTGCTGAAGCTACCATCTGCAAGAGAGAAGGCGGCTTTAGAAAATTCTGGCACCATGTCATTGGCTTTAAACCAACCAAGGTCGCCACCGTTTTGACCAGAAGGACCTGTTGATTTTTCCTGCGCCAGTTTTGCAAAGTCCGCACCGTTTTCAAGCTCGGTGATGATGGCTTTGGCTTCGTCTTCTGTTTTCACCAAAATGTGGCGTGCTTTCACGCTTTGGAAGTTGTATTGCTCTTTGTTTTTTTCGTAAGCGGCTTTCAAAGCTTCTTCTGTTGTGGCTTCTTTTGCGGCATTTTGCAATGTGAATTCGTAAGCCATGTTGCGCACCATGTCTTCGTGCAGCTTTTTGAATTCTGGGTTGGATAGAATGTTCTTGTTGTCAGCGTCTTGTAGCACAAGCTCACGGGTGATCAATTGGTCAACAATGCTGCCCTTGATTGCCGCTTCACGACCTTGCACCAAGTTGGCTGGGATGGTTGCCAGTGCCGCGTTTACGTCTTCTTCAATGATTGGAGAGCCGTTAACTGTGGCTAAAACTGTGCCTGATTTGTGTTTTTGTGAAAGTGTCATGTCGTTGTTGCAGGCAGTCAATGAAAGTGCAACAAGAGCTGGAATAACGAATTTTTTCATATCTTTTCCGTTTGCTTTTTATTTTGTTAATATGTTTTTACTTGCTTTGCAATATATTGACGGTTTAGTGGTAAAAAAGCAAGGGTATATTTGTCATTTAATGATACATTTTTCATGCTTTTAGAACCATCTGTTGACCCTGCGTTAAATTGTATGCTAAAAGGATGTTACACCGTGGCTTTTGGTGTTTAAATCGCAGTTTAAATAAAGGTTTTAAGTTCAGTGAAACAAGGTTTATGGTCAAAGTTTTGGAGACACAAGTTTTTTGTGTCCATCGCTTTTTCTGAAACCAGCATTTCCCGTGGCTTTTATTTGCGTGTTTCTTACTGTGTTTTTGCCATTGCATTTATGGCTGGTGGCAGCTTTTTTGCTTATCAAGAATATGACAAACGTGTTCAATTGGCGATGGAGAAAAGCGGCGAAGTGCCCGCTTACATGGAAAGTAAAATCCAGCGACTGGAAGAAGAAAAGCGCAGTCAGGAAAATAAAATTCGGATGTTTGCTCAGGAGCTGGGGGTGATTCAAGCCAAGCTGGACCGTTTTGACGCCATTGGCGAAAAACTGTTTAATGACCCTTCCATTGGTGGTCACCTTGAAAATGAACATGACCACGAAGGTGAAGGCGAAGGCCTAGAAACCTTGGGCGGTCAAGGGGATGTGGAAGCCCCTGTGATGATTGAAACGCCTTCGATTGAGTCCTTACAAGGGCAGTTGGGTTTCTTAAGAGACCGCACCGAAGCGATTGATTCGGTGATGAACGCTTCGATGAAGTTGCTGGCCACGCAAGAGATTGAAAAGGCGCAAAAGCCTTACCTATGGCCGGTGATGCATCCTAAATCTTACACCAGCTCTCGCTTTGGTTACCGTAAAGACCCGTTTGGCGGGCGTCGTCGTTTCCACGGTGGGCAGGACTTTGCAGGCCCACGAGGTGCGCCAATTGTCAGCGCGGGTGATGGGGTGGTTGTTTTTGCAGGTTACCGCTATAACTACGGCATTACGGTGGAAATTCGCCATGCCCATGGCTTCACCACACGTTATGCCCACATGCAAGAGGCGACGGTAGGTAACGGTCAGTCCGTTCGCGCAGGGGACATGATTGGTAAGCTGGGCTCCACAGGGCGTTCAACAGGGCCACACTTGCACTTTGAAGTGTTGATTGATGACACCAAGGTGGACCCTTATCCATTTATTAAAGAGTCTAAAAAATATGCCCACAACAGGGCCAGAGAGTTGATGTATAAAAATCAGCTTAACAAAAAGAAATTTGTGAATTAAAATCGTCGCCTTACAAATTACAAAACAGGCGATACAAGAACATTCCGAGGGGGAATTAAAGGGAAAATGTCATTTTTAAAGAAATTGTTTGGTAGCCGTAACGATCGTTTTATTGCTTCTGTCCAACCTATTATTGAGAAAATCAACGCTTATGAACCGCACTTCCAGCAAATGGACGATGCGGCTTTAAAGTCTATGACCGAAAGCTTTAAGGACCGTTTAAAAGGTGGCGAAACCTTGGATGACTTGTTGCCAGAAGCCTTTGCCGTGGTGCGTGAAGCGGCGGTGAGAAGCCTAGGCTTGCGCCCTTACGACGTGCAGTTGATTGGTGGGATCATTCAGCACCGTGGTAAAGTGACGGAGATGAAAACAGGTGAAGGTAAAACATTGGTGGCGACAATGCCGGCTTACCTAAACGCCTTAACAGGCAAAGGTGTCCACGTTGTGACAGTGAACGATTACCTTGCCAAGCGTGACGCCGAGTGGATGGCGGAGATTTATAACTTCCTTGGTTTAAGCTGTGGTTATGTGGTAGCAGGCCGCAGTGGGGAAGAGCGCCGTGATGCTTACAGCTGTGACATTACCTATGTCACCAACAATGAGCTGGGCTTTGACTACCTGCGTGACAACATGGCTTACAGCCTTGAACAGCGCACGGGCCGTCACGAACTTAACTTTGCGATTATTGATGAGGTGGACAGTATTTTAATTGATGAGGCGCGCACGCCGTTGATTATTTCTGGCCCTGCCGACGACAAGACCGACCTTTATAAAGTGGTGGACAAAGTGGTGCCACAGCTGACCGAAGGTGAAGATTACGAAGTGGACGAAAAAGGCAAAAACGCCACTTTAACGGAAGACGGCACCGACACGGCGGAAGCTATTTTGCGCAAGATGGGCTTGATTAAAGAAGGTGAATCCCTTTACGCTATGGAACATGTGATGCTGGTGCATCACCTCAACCAAGCTTTGCGTGCCCACAAGTGCTTTAGCAAGGACGTGGACTATTTGGTAACAGGTGGCAAAGTGGCCTTGGTGGATGAATTTACAGGTCGGATGATGGAAGGCCGCCGACTGAGCGACGGTTTGCACCAAGCCATTGAAGCCAAAGAAGGGGTGGACATTCAAAATGAAAACCAAACCTTAGCATCCATCACATACCAAAACTACTTTAGAATGTACGACAAGCTCGCGGGGATGACCGGTACAGCGGACACCGAAGCTGAAGAGCTTGAAACCATTTATGGTTTAGAAGTGTTGGTGGTGCCAACCCATGTGCCAGTTGCGCGTGATGACGTGGCGGATATTATCTATCGCACCATTGAAGAAAAGGACCGTGCCATCGTCCGTGATATTCGTGAATGTTACGAGCGTGGTCAGCCCATTTTGGTGGGTACAGCTTCCATTGAGCGCAGTGAGCATTACTCCGCACTTCTTAAAAAGCACAAAGTGAAGCACGAAGTATTAAACGCACGCCACCACGAACGTGAGGCGGAAATTATTGCTCAAGCAGGTCGTCTTGGTGCGGTAACCATTGCCACCAACATGGCGGGTCGTGGAACTGATATTAAGTTGGGTGGTAGCTTGGACTTGTTACTGCGTGATGCCAAGGACGAAGCTGAACAAAAAGCCATTCAAGAAGCGCACGAGCGTGAAAAAGCGGACGTACTCAGCTTGGGCGGTTTGCGTGTGTTGGGCACAGAGCGTAACGAATCTCGCCGTGTGGACAACCAGTTGCGTGGCCGTTCTGGCCGTCAAGGTGACCCAGGGTCTTCTGTGTTCTACATTTCCCTACAAGACAACTTGATGCGCATTTTCGGTAAGCTGGACGTGATCATGGGGTCAATTGATATGCCAGAAGATGAGGCGATTCAAAGCCGTTTGGTTTCCCGTGCAATTGAAACAGCACAGCGTAAAATTGAAGCCCGCAACTTTGAAATTCGTAAGTCATTGCTGCGTTATGATGACGTGTTGAACGAACAACGTCAGGTGATTTATGAACAGCGTTTTGAAGTGATGGATTCGGAATCTATTGATGATATTATCCTTAACTTTAGAGAAGAAACCCTTGAAGACATTTGCGCCATCCACATGCCGCAAGGCACTTTTGCTTCACAGTGGAACGTGGAAGGCCTGAAAGAGGACATGATCCGCCTTTATGACATTGAATGCGATGTTGAAAAATGGGTGGAAGAAGAGGCATCATCTGATGAAGTGTTTACTCAACTAAAGGCCTTGGTTGAAAAAGCATGGCAAGAAAAAGAAGAGCGTTTAGGTGCGGTGTTGATGCGCCAGCTGGAAAAGAACTTGCTGCTACAGGTACTTGATAACCAGTGGAAAGAGCACTTACAGCGCTTGGACTTCTTAAGGCAGGGTATTCACTTGCGTGGCTACGGTCAAAAGGACCCATTGCAGGAGTATAAAAAGGAAGCCTTCTCCATGTTTGATGGCATGCTGACGGGTATTCGTGAGCAAACGGTGATGTTGCTTTCCCGTGTGGAAGTGTCGGAAGATAACCGTGAAGCGTTCATCCAACAAGGTGAGGCCGCGCGCCCCAATGCATACGAAAATGCTGAACCGCAAACATTTGGCGAGCAAGGTGCCGCTTATGGCGACATGAAAGTGGGCCGTAACGAAAAATGTCCTTGTGGCAGTGGCAAGAAATTCAAGCACTGTCATGGTCGTTTGAATGTGCAGAAAAGCGCATAACGAGAAGCTTTATTATAGGCGACCTTTTCGTTTTTATTCACCCTCGGCTACAGTTTTGTAGCCGTTGGTTTTTAAAAGCAACAACTTGTTGGGATGAGTGAGGTTAAGTACTTTAATTTGAATATATTCAAAAAGAGAGAAAAGACATGGCAAGGGCAAAAACCAAAATTCAGGACGTGTGGAGCAAAAGCTTCCTTAAAAAAGGGGTGGGGCGTAAGCCGACCCACGGTTTTGATGTGGTGGAAACCAAGGTGGACCTTGTGCCAACCGTGCATGTCAGCGCAGCGGCTATTTTCAACTTGGAAGGGGAGGTGTTGCTGGCTAAGCGCCCAGAAGGTAAAGCTTTGGCGGGATTGTGGGAATTCCCCGGCGGCAAGCTGAAAGAAGGCGAACTACCCGAAACCGCCTTAATGCGTGAGCTGGGGGAAGAGCTGGGCATTCAAGTGTCGCCAGAACATGTGGAGCCGTTAACTTTTGTCAGCTGTACCAAATCCATCGAAGGGAAGAACTTGTTGATGTACCTATTCAAGGTATCCCGCTGGAAGGGGAAAATTACAGCGCTTGAAAACCAAAAGTTTGCATGGGTTAAAGTGCAGGACTTGGAAGGCTATGCCGATATTATGCCTCAAGCAGATGTGCCAATGGCCAAAGTTTTGATGAAAATGTTTTAATGTTTTTTGATTGGATGTCATAAAAAAAGCCTCCTAAACAGGAGGCTTTTTTGGTTTACCAGTTTGTCTTAAAACTGGTGGGTGTTGCTGCTGTTAGAGCCTTTACGCTGTTTGCCAGCTGGCTTACCCATAGGTTTACCTGTGGATTTGCCCATGCTTTTGCCTTTTGGCTTGCCAGTGCCTTTAGAACTGCCAAAGCTTTCACGTGGTTTGTTGGCAGATAGGCTCTTCTTCCTTGTTGGTTGTTTTTTACGGCTGCGGCCAGCACTTGCACCGCCATTGCCTTTAAAGTCACCTCTGCCACGGCTGGAGGATGCAGCCTTGCCACCACGGCCACGCTTTTTCTCGCTTGGCGCCACATATTCTTCTGGCAGGTCTTCTGGGTTGGTTTTAACGTCCAAGCTACGGCCAATGAATTTTTCCAGCTTTTTAAGGTCACCCAATTGGTTTTGGCCAACCAAAGCGTAGGAAATCCCTTCCGCACCGTTACGACCAACACGGCCTGAACGGTGGATGTAGTCCTCGTCCACTTGTGGTAGGTCATAGTGGATGACGTGTGTCAGGGCTGAAATGTCCAGTCCACGGGCGGCAACGTCGGTTGCAACAAGGAAACGGGCTTGGCCATTTTGCATACGTCTAACCACCGCTTTACGTGCGTTTTGGCGCATGTCACCATGTAGAAATTCTGCCTTTTCGCCTTGGCCTTGAATGAACCTCGCCAAGCGTTCGGTTTGAAACTTGTTGTTGGTGAAAATAACCGCTTGGAAAATGGAACCATCATCGCAGAAGTTTTTCAGCATGTGGTTTTTTTGATCCTTGCCAGCAATTTTGTACACCCCATGTTCGATGTTGCTGTGCACCTCTTGGTTGGTGGTCAGCTTAATGGTTTGTGGTTCATGGGTGAGGTTGTCGATCATTTCTTTCACCTTACCGTCCAACGTGGCGCTCAGTAGCAATGTTTGACGAGGTTGGAAGGTGAAGCTGGCGATTTTTTGAATGTCGTAACGGAAGCCCATGTCTAGCATGCGGTCCGCTTCATCAAGCACAAAGGTGGAAACTTCGTCTAAGCTGATGTCACCTTGTTGCATGAGGTCGAGCAGGCGACCAGGGGTGGCGATCACAAGGTGGAACTTGCCTTTCAGCAAGCGCTTGTGCTTCATAATTGGCACGCCACCGGTAAGGCATGTGGTGAACATTTTTGTACCTTTGGTCAGGCCTTGAGCCACTTTAAAAATCTGCTCAGCCAATTCACGGGTTGGGGTTAAAATCAACGCGCGTGGGCTGTGCGGGAATTTTTTGTCCTTTTTGCGGTTTAAATGCTCAAGGTTGTTTTGAATGATCGGCAGTAAGAATGCCAAGGTCTTGCCTGACCCTGTTTGGGCTGCGGCCACTACGTCATTGCCTTTTAAGGCCTGTGGGATGACTTCAGCCTGAACGGGGGTTGGCGCTGTTATGCCTGCCTTGTTCAGGTTTTCAAGTAAGGTTTCATTCAAATGAAGGTTTTCAAAGTTTTGCATTTTATTTCTAACATTGTAATTTTAGGGTCTGCTAAAAGCCTGATTGCTTCTAACGCATGGTGCGTTCGCTTATAACAGAGTGTTGCAATGTTAGGGCGCACGCCTTGGGCTTTTTTGCCCAGTCACAGCTTTCTTTTGTAAACTGTTTAGGTTAGATAGTGCATAGTTGTGCAAATAACAAGTGTTATTGTTGTTAAAATTTTAAAAAGCCTTGGTAATGCGCTTTTTATCGGCATAAAATCAGGGTGTTAAGAGGTGTTTGGCGCTTTAATTAAAAAAAAGTAAAAAAAAGGGTTGCGCTTTTGGGTGGAACGGTGTAAAAGTTTGTCCGTTGGTAAGGGACAGTTAGCTCAGTTGGTAGAGCAACGCGTTTACACCGCGTAGGTCGGGAGTTCGAGCCTCTCACTGTCCACCATTTTTTACCAACACACTCTGTGCGGAGGTGTAGCTCAGTTGGTTAGAGTACCAGCTTGTCACGCTGGGGGTCGCGGGTTCGAGTCCCGTCACTTCCGCCACTTTTTAAAAAAGCAGCCTTTATGGCTGATTTTTTTTGTGCGGAATAGGGTGAGAACGCTTGGGCGAAGCCAAAGCCGTAACAAAGGTTACGCTGCGACAAGTACAGCGGGTTTGAAAACGTAGTTAGGGTTTTGTTAAAACCCGTTACGAGTTTAGCATGCCTGTTTCAGGCATGAACGTAGTGTCAGTCCCGTCACTGTTTGTAACCTTACAGCCCTATTTGCCTTTTAAGGGCAGGGTGATGGTGAACAATGTTCCTTCACCTTCTGTGGATGTGGCTGTAATTTCACCGCCGTGATCTTCAACAATTTTTTGCGCTGTGTGTAAACCAATGCCGAAGCCTTCTATCTTGCTGGAGATGTTGCGTGCACGGTAACCTTTTTTAAAGATGTTTGGCAGGTCATCTTTGTGGATGCCTACGCCATTGTCTTGATAGTAAATAATGCGGTGGTCCGGCTGGGTGGTGACACGGATGGAAACCTTGGGGTCAAGGTCGGGGTTTTTGTATTTAACACTGTTGGCCAGCAGGTTCACAAATACTTGCGTGAATAAAAATTCGTTCACATAAACTTTGATTTGTTTTTGTTGGATGTCCACTGTGAGGTTGGATTCTTCAATGTTTTCTGTAATGTTCTTTTGTGCTTTTTGCACTAGCTCGGTCACGGTGATGTCGGTTTTGTCAGAAATGCCAGCATGGGCATATTGCAACAAGTTTGTAATCAATGCATCCATTTGCAATCCAGCTTGCTTGATGTTGTGGAGTGACTCATGCATTTCTTTTTGTGCAGGGCTACTGTCAATGGAGTTAAGAAGTGTCAGGCTGTAATCGGCATACCCTGTGATGGCACTGAGCGGTACTTTAAGGTCATGGGATAAGGTGCGGCCAAAGTTTTCAAGGCGCCTGTTTTTAATTTGAAGGTCTTGATTGGCATTTTTGATGGCTTTTTCAAATCGCTCGGTTGTGATTTTAAGGCCATTGAACAGGGTTAGTTCAATGATAATTAAGGCAATCAAAGCAAACAAAATGTTATGCATCAAAGCTTCTTGTTGAAGGCTAACCAGCGGGGTGATGTCCTCCCATGAAAAGATATAGCCGACAGGTTTGGGGTCATTGTCACGCAGCTTTTGGTAGCTATATAAAGGTTTGCTGTACACGACAAAGTGTTGGTTAAACATTTCAAGGTGGTGGTGTTGCAGTTGTGGGCGCAGTTTATCAAGGTCTTCATGGCGTAAAATATCCTTCACAAAATTACTGGTTGCGGATTCCACATATAAATTATTAACAGGTGGGTTTTTGCGATAGAAATTATAAAGCCGTTCTTGCCACATGGTTTCCTTCATGTAGTCGGTATCCAGCAAGATGGCAAATTCACTGCTGAGGCTTTTGTTGAGATCTTGGATGATGTCATTAAAAGAGGAACCGGCTTCTAAGGCGCCAATTGGTTTGCCTGAATTGTCAGTAATGGGGACAACGCCACGCAGGCCAGAGTATACACGCCCTGATTCAAATCCAGTCACTTCTTGATTGTTTTGAATGCTGTCGACAATGGTGTGGCGAATGGATGATAGATCATCGCCAAATTTGCTGGGTTTGTGTACTCTTAAAAAGGAGTAATCACCAGGGCCAATGTGAAAATGTAGTTGGCGGACAAAATACCGTTTTTGCAAGGCGTGCCAGCTATCACTTAAATAATTATATAGGTTGTTACGTTGTTGGGCGGCCTCTTTGTCATCATCTTCTAAAAAGGCTTGCCGACCTGCGACAAATTTTTGCTTTACCATTTGGTCATTTGCGACAAAGTGCGCCAATTTGAGCATGGACTTGTAGGTGTTGTCTAAGTAGCGGTCAAAGGAGGCGAAGGCCATTTCTCCTTTGCGGGTAATTTCACGCTCAAAGTCTTTTTGGTTGGCTTGATGGTTCAGCCATACAAATGTCAGGTCAGTGATGATAATGAAAATGGAGATGATGATGAAAATGCGCTGTCGTATCATAAATGGCTGCTTTTGGTTGATTTTTTGTTTAAGAGGATTGTATCGTACCTGTGTACTTTTAAGCAAAGGTTATTTGATTTTTGAAAATAAGTGCATGAATTTTAATGTTTAATGCTTGTTTTTTATGTTTTGAATTATAATCATATCATAACTGTGATGGATAATTGGGGTGGGATCAAATGCGTAAAGATGTTGAAAGGTTTATTCAAAAACGTTTGAGCAAAAATGAAGGGTTTGTTCAAGCGTACCGTGATGAGTTGAAGGCTTTGAAGGGTGGTCAGTCCCCTGAGTGTTATGTGTTGATGTGTGGCGATAGCCGCTGCGCTGAGACCGCTTGGAGTGGCGAAAAAGTTGAGCTGGGGGAAGTTTTTGGCGGCCCTGCCACCATGGGAAATGTGGTGAATGATGCGGTGCTGGCAACTTTGGCCTTTAATGTGGACCATTTAAAAACCAAGTTTTTTGTGGTGTGTGGTCACACTGGTTGTGGTGCCGTTGAAGCGTCGATGGCGGATTTTTCATCTGAACGGGCTATTTTAAAAAATGAACTGGAAAAATTGAAAGCGGATTACATGCAGGTGCAGGCACACAGCCAGCTGCCAGAATCTGACACTGTCACCTTAAATGTAGCACGCAATGTCCAAGCACAGGTTTTAAAAGTATTGCAAAGCTTTGAGATGGAGGTTGCAAGCGGTCAGTTGACTGTTTTAGGTGCTATTTGTGACAACCAAGGCGTTTGGGGGGATGAGGGACGGCTATACTTTACCTCCATCAATGGTGAGGATTGTTTTGTAAAAGGTGAAAATAAATAATGCACGCACAGTGCATGAAAAAAGCCCCTCGTTGAGGGGCTTTTGTTAAATGTCGAATTGCTCAACCGAGCTTTGCAGGTGGTTTAACACGTCGTACAGTTCAATGTCGTCACAAAACAGCTTTGAAGCCAAACGCAAGGCGGCGACAAGGTCGTGTTTGTTTAACCTTGTAATCAAGCCCAAGTCCTCCACCGTGATGGGGGTGCTGAGCTCGGTGCCTTTGTGCACCTTGCCGTGGTTGTTTTCAAAAAAATAGGTGTCATCACAGTCATGTGGGATGGCGCAAACTTGGCAGCTTTTGGTGCCGTCCGGCAGGTCAACCCCTGCAAGGCGTGCAAAGTAAAAGCGCTTTTGCCCTTTTGTCACCGTAAAGCGTATGGAAACTTCGGGCTTGTGAATGCCTTTGCTGGGCATAAATGGAATTAAAATGCGGGCGCTGAGCATCACATATGTTGCCGGGTTTCTTGGGGTTTCACTGCGGTAGAGGGTAAATTGCCCTGCGCCGTTCACCCGGGTGAAAAAGTCATTAGGGCCTGTTTTTAAATAAAGGGCTTCTAACTTTTCCATCGGCCGTTCTTGCTCAATAAACTGGCGTTCTTGCTCGATCAAACGTTTGGCATGGTCGGACACGATGATGTCATCGTCCGACAGGGGGAAGTGATCCTGTGGGGATTTTGGGTTGTTTTTATCAGTCATAGGGGTTACCTCACAAAAATGTGTGGAAGAAAAAGTGTTGAAACTTAAAAGTTAAGGTAAATTGAATACTATTTAAGACTAAAGCATTTTTAAAGAACCCTCAAGGAATAATATAATTTAAAAGAAACCCTTGATGGATGTTCACTTTTCACCTAAAGTGCGGTATATTTTTTAACACAATAAATTTAATTTAATTTGAAGGTATAAAATTTGATGGTACGCGTACGTTTTGCACCCAGCCCAACAGGTAAACTCCACGTTGGGAACGTGCGTACAGCATTGGCAAACATTCTCTATGCACGCAAGCATGGTGGCACCTTTGTTGTACGGATGGAAGACACTGACATTTCACGTGAGGTGGAAAACGCTGAACAGCAAATTTTAGATGACCTAACATGGCTGGGAATGACCCCAGACGAGGACCCAACAAAGGGTGGCGAATTTGGCCCATATCGCACCAATGAGCGCAGTGTGCGTGGCGACTATGAAAAAGCCATTCAAAAGCTGTTTGATGATGGCCGTGCCTACGAGTGCTACGTTTCTAAGGGTGAACTTGACTTGATGCGTAAAATTCAAACATCGCAAGGTCTGCCACCTCATTATGACAACCGCCACCGTGACCTAAGCGATGCGGAAAAGGAAAAGTTTAAGGCTGAAGGTCGTGAACCGGTGATCCGCTTTAAACTGAATGACAGCAGCATTGAATGGGAAGACATGGTGCGTGGTGCCGTTAAATATGAAGCGAAAAACTTGGGCGGAGACCCAGTGATTGTCCGCTCCAACGGTGTGCCGATTTTTGCTTTAGCTGGCGCTGTGGACGACATTAACCAAAACATCACCCATGTGGTGCGTGGGGAAGACCACGTTACCAACACGGCAATTCAGGTGCAAATTTTTGAAGCGCTGGGCGCCAAGGTGCCGCAAATGGCGCACATGCCGATGCTGCTTGATAAGGACGGTGGTAAGCTTTCAAAACGTTTGGACGGTTTGTCCATTCAGCAGTTGCGCGCAGAGGGTTACCTACCCAAAGCCATTTTGACATACATGACCAGTTTGGGCTTTAGCGCCATGCCAGAAGTTGGCACGGTGGACGATTTGGCACAAAACTTTGACTTTACCAAAATGGGTCGCAGTGCGGTGCGTTTTGACAATGACCAACTCAAACGTGTGAACGCCACGGTCATCCGTCAATCCAGCTATGCGGAAATGAAGCCATACTTAGAAGGTTTTTTAAATTCCTCTAAGTCAGAAGCTGAGCTGGAAGTCTTTTGGGACGCTGTAAAAGGCAACATTGAACTGCTGAGCGAACTGCAAGAGCAATACAACATGTGCTACCGTGAAATGGGCGAAGAATCTTTGGCCGGCGACGATGTGGAATACATTAAGGTGGCGCTTGAAATGTTACCAAAAGGTCCATATTCGGCAGAAACTTGGCAAAACTGGACAGCGGAATTAAAAGCGCAAACAGGGCGCAAAGGTAAGCAATTGTTTATGCCACTGCGCATTGCGCTGACAGGTCAAAAGCAAGGGCCAGAAATGGCATCCTTGTTGACGGTTATGGGCGAAGCTGTGGCACAGCAAAGGCTGGAAGAGTCTCTTAAATAAGGTAGATGTGATGTATAAATTTTTAAACTGTTGTCGATGTTGTTGTTAAGGAATTTAAACCTAAACCCTTTGACATATTCGATGATAGAAAGATTTAAAAATGAAAATTTATAACACCCTCAACAAGCAAAAAGAAACCTTTGAACCGATCACTCCAGGTGAAGTGAAAATGTACGTCTGCGGGGTCACGCCTTATGACTATGCTCATATTGGCAATGCCCGCCCTGCCATTGTGTTTGATACACTTTACCGCTTTTTAAAAGCGCAAGGCAACAAAGTAACCTATGTGCGCAACTTTACCGATGTCGACGATAAAATTATCCAAAGAGCTGGTGATCAAAATTACCAAAATTGGCAGGACCTACCACAAAAATTCATTGAGGTTTACCATCAAGACATGAAGGCCTTGAACGTGCTGGGCAGTGCGGATGATGAAAACATCCACGAACCACGGGTGACCGAGCATATTGACGACATCATTGCCATGGTAAAAACGTTGCTGGATAAAGGCATTGCCTACATTGGCCAAAGTGGCGACGTGCTTTATGACACCACAAAATTTGAAAGCTACGGCAAGCTTTCGGGCAACACCTTGGAAGACTTGCAGGCAGGTCAACGTGTTGCCGTTTCCGACGATAAGCGCCATGCGACTGACTTTGTACTGTGGAAATCCACCAAAGTGGGCGAGCCGATGAGCTGGTCGTTTGAATATGAAGACAAGGACGGCAACAAGGTCAATGCCGGTCGCCCCGGTTGGCACATTGAATGCTCGGCGATGGCGCACAACAAGTTTGGCAACAGTTTTGACATTCACGGCGGTGGCGAGGACCTTAAATTCCCCCATCATGAATGTGAAATTGCCCAAAGCAAGGGCTCTTGCGGTGGCGACCATGCCCGTTACTGGATGCACAACGCGTTTATCAACGTGGACGGCGAGAAGATGAGTAAATCTCTTGGCAACTTCAAAACCATTCACAGTTTGCTAGAAAAATATTCGGGCGAGGCGATTCGCTTATGGATGCTTTCCACCCATTACCGCAAACCTGTGGATATGACAGAAGAGGCGTTGGACCGCGCGGAGGAGAAGTTGAAAAGCTGGTATGGCACTCTTTATAGGGTTGGTCAGACAGTTGATTTGCCACGTCAGGATGGTACGGAGATTTCTAGTTATATGCGTGATAGTTTGAGTGATGATTTAAATACACCGCTCGCAATAGCGCAAATTGAAGGTCAAATGTCATCTTTGAATAGTGATATGACGAATGTTGAGGGTGAAATTTTATCCAATTTGATGGCGGATGCTCAGGTTCTCGGCCTTCTTCAGCAAGACCCTGCTGAATACCTTGGGATTGTTTCGGATGTTGACGCTGAAGTTCAAGCTTTGGTTGAAAAGCGCAAGCAAGCCAAGGTTGATAAAGACTGGGCGTTGGCAGATAGCTTGAAGGCGGAAATTATCTCTAAAGGTTATGAGCTAACGGATAAAGCCGGCGGTGAAGTGGAACTGCGTAAGGTGAAGCCATGACCAAGGACATTTTTGCGTCGCTGGTTTCGCGCCGGTCCATTGCTAAGGTGACGGATCAGCCGGTTTCAAGGTCGTTGGTTGAGCGGGTGATTGAGGCAGGCACTTTTGCGCCAACCCACAAACGCACCGACCCGTGGCGCTTTGTGGTTTTTGAAGGTGACGGTCGGCAAAAATTGGCTGACGCTATGGTTGAAGGTTACAAGCAATCCAACAGAGATTTTAGCGCTGAAAAATTGGAAAAAATTGCCCAAAAACCTTTTAGGGCGCCGGTGATTGTGATGGTTTGGTGCGCTGTGGGGCGGGGTAAGAAAAACCCACCACCGTGGGAAGACTACGCCGCGGTTGCCGCCTGTTTGCAAAATATGAGTTTGGCGGCTCATGGCTTTGGATTGGGCAGTATTTGGCGCAGTGGATCGTTAACCCATTTTCCGCAAGTGCAGGCACTTTGCCAAAGCGGTGATGACAGTTTTAACCTTGAAATGGGCGACCAAATTATGGGGCTGTTATACATCGGTCATCCTGACTGTAACTACCCTGAACCCAACCGGTTCCCCAATCCTGCACAGGTGAATTGGCTGGATGGCTGATGGACAAATCCAGCACATTATGAAGCGCAATATTACATTAAAAAAGCCCCGTCAAAAGGGGCTTTTGCTTCGGTAGGGGGTTATTGGAAGGGGTCGAGGATGACAAGATGGCCGTCTGAACGCATCATAAAATTGTCATTTTGCATGTCATAGTGCAGGTTGTGCTTTTCGGCTGTTGCTTTCAGCAGTTGCACAGTTCTATGAAGCAAAGGGTTGGGTGGGGGTAAGTCATCTGGGTTGTAGTCTATGTATTCATAGCGACAGCGGAGTGACTTTTGAACATATTCCCTCTCCTCAGCTGCGGGGCTGTTTTCTGCCACAGGCTGTAAAGGCTCCATCAAGGAGATGTTCATGGACTTGTCAATCTTTCCTGTTTGGTGTTGGCTGTGATAACAGTGCCAATACATCTTTTGGAAGTAAGGATTGTTGGGATGTTGAATGCAATTTTGAGCATGATAGGGGTAGCTGTCTTTGAGTGATTTGTCATCATCATGGCCAAGGCGGAGGATGAATTGTTCACAGTTGGACAGATAAATATCGCTAAAAAGGCCAACGCTTTTGAGTGGTTTCCAGCCAACATTGTGAAGTCTTAAGCTTACTTCACAGTTGATGGGGTGGGGAAGTAAAATTGTTTTTAAGCTGTCTATGACAGCTGTTGTTTGTGGGAACTGCTGCATAAACTGCCTCGAAAAGGTCTGGTAAATTTAGCTTTATTATGTGAATTTTTATGAACTTTTCAAGTGGATTTAAGTGTTTGTGCCAAGCTTTTTTGACCTGTGCCCGGTTTGAGGGCTTTGGGTTGGCTTTGATGGGGGCGAAATCCGTGGATATAAATCACCTCCAGCGTTACCAAAATTTCGCCATCGGCGGTGCTGTAATTTTTAAGGTAATGTTCTTCCATCTTTTGCCATTTTTTTGGTGGTGTGCAGCCTTTGGGGCGCTGTGGGTGGATGTTGGTTGCGCCCAAAGCCTTTAATTCTTGATAAAAGTCTTGCAAGGAAGGGTAAGAAACTTGAATGACATCTCGGTCAATAACTGGTAGGGCAAAGCCAATCCGTTGCACCGCAGCGCCGACAGATTGAATGTCCGGCAAGGGGAAGGTGCGCATGCCAGTTAAACCCACAGCTTCGGCGCTTTTTTTAAACTCCCTAAAGCTTTCCAGCCCAAGGGTGGTGGCCATAAATAGCCCGTCCTTTTTCAAAGCCTTGCCAGCGCTGTGTAAAAATTTTGGAATGTCATTGATAAAGGGTAGGCAAAAATTGCTGATGACAAGGTCAAAGGTTTCATCTGCAAAGGGCAGTGCGCCTTCGGCGTTGGCCAGCACGTTTAAATGGGGGCTTTGCTTCAGCATATTGTGGGCAAAGTCCAAGGTCACAATATTGCAATTGCTTTGGCTTTGTTGCACCAAGTTGGCCACGGTGCCTGTGCCAGCGCCAAGGTCCAGCACGGTGTGAAAAGGGCGTTTAAGGTCGTCCAACCGGTCGGTCAGGCGTTTGGCAATTTCTTCACCAATGGCGTTGTCGTGGTCATAATGTTTGGCGCATTGGTTAAAGCGTTGTTGTACCAAAAGGGGTGGGAACAACAAGGGTTCTTGTTCAAACTGAATTGAAATGTTTGGTTTTTTGCTCAATTTTGAGTATGATTTCCGTTATGTTATTTGCCAAGTCCAGCACCTATTTACACAAATTAAAACGCCTTTATCAAGGTTTAATGCAATTTGTTGCCCCAAGCAGTTGCGCTGTATGCTTTGAGCTGTTGCAACAAACGACACGCATGGGGGTTTGTGCCAGTTGTTATGGCAAGTTGCCAGAGTGGGATGTTAACACCGTGGCTGAGCCACCGCTGCCTCGTTATGTGGACCGTTTTGATGCACCCTTTTTGTATGACGAGGCGGTGAAGCTTTTAATTACCGCGATGAAATTTTCGGATAAGCCGGAATATGCCCACGCCCTTGCGCAAGTGTCGCAAGATCGCTTCAAAAACTGCTTGCATGAAGATGTGCTGGTATTACCGGTGCCGATGCACCGGGAGCGCTTGATAAAGCGGATGTACAACCAATCGGCCGAGCTGGTCAAAGCCTTGCGCCGCTATGCCACTTTTGATGATTCTTTAACAGGGTTGCGCCGTGTGCGACCCACAAAGCCGCAAGTGGGGCAAAGTGCAAAAGCACGGCAACAAAATTTAAAAGATGCGTTTGAGGTCTTGATTGATGTGCAAGACAAGTCTATTCTTTTGGTGGACGATGTATGGACAACTGGCAGTACCGCAGATGCTTGCGCCAAATGCTTAAAAAAAGCAGGGGCGAAGGAGGTGGCCGTTTTTACCATTGCATATGTGGAAAAACCAACTGTAAATTAGAAAATAAAAAGGATGAAAAAATGGCGAACATTGTTATTTATTCCAAACCAACATGCCCTTTTTGCGTAAAGGCGAAGGACCTGCTTAAAAAACTTGGTCAAACTTTTGACGTGGTTGACATTGCAGCTCAGCCTGAGAAGCGTGATGAAATGATCGCTAAAGCAAATGGTCGCCACACTGTGCCGCAAATTTTTATTGATGATCAACATATTGGCGGTTGCGATGACTTGTACGCATTGCATGAAAAAGGCGGTTTAGAGCCATTGCTTAAAGCGTAAAAAATTAAATTTTAAACTTCAAAGGCGTTATTAAATGGGTCAAGGTTTACAAAATATTGGGCTGGTGATGTTGGATGGTCTGTCTGCTGTAACCAGTGTTACAGGTGTTTTGGGTTTTTTGGTGTTGTTTGCATTTGTGATGAGTATGGCTTTTAAACTAAAGCAAGCCAACCCACAAACCCACCTTGGTCGTGAAGTTTTTTGGGGTTACACAGCCAGTTTATCCAGCTTTTTGGTTTTATCGGTTGGGTTCTTTTTAGCGTCCACCCCATTTTTGCCAAGCTTTGGTGCAAACCCTTACATGTGGGGTTTAAGTTTTGTGCAATTTATGACCTTGCTGGCTTGTTGTGGCTGGGTGTTGTTGATGGTTTATTTGTGTGTCCCAGCTAAAGCTGTGCCACAGCAAGTGTCCCTCGAGAAAGAAGATGACATTTCCGCCATGCCGTTTGTGGGCATGTTGTTGGGCTTTTGTTTGTCTGTTTTGTTGTACACGCAAAACAAGTGGTCGGATCAGCTTATTGGCTTTTCAACCGACACGGAGGTGATGGGGCAAGCCGCTTTTTATGGCTTTGTTTTTGTGTTGCCTGTGTTGGTGGTTTGGACTTTGCTGGTGGCTGTTTTTTATAAACTGCTGAAGCGTGTGTTTGAAAGTTTTTTGCCGCAGTCCATCACGCTTGGGCTTTTGTTGCTGGCCTTGGTTTACCAAGTGGTGTTTCAGTACCTTTAAGTTGCTTTATTAAGGGTGTTTTTTGTAAACAGCTGCCCCGAGGTAGCGGGACGCAGGCTTGGGGCAACGGCGCCAACGTTTGGCGGTGGGGTCTAAAAATACACCGCAGAGATCGACAATTTCAAATCCATTGTCTTCAAGTTTGCCCTGTAGTTTTTGAGGGCTGCGGAATCTTTTAAATTTGTATGTGTTCTTGGGCACCCAAGCAAAAAGGTTTTGGGCGCAGACAATGTGCAACAGCCATGACCTGAAGTTGCGATTGTTGGTGGAAAAGACCACTACGCCATCTTCATGAAGCAGGTTTTTAAGTTCGCTTAAAAAGCCACGGGTGTGGTCAACATATTCAAAAACATCCATGCATAGAATAATGTGGAACTTTTTGCCTTGAGCGGCCAGTTCCTTGGGGGTGCACTGAATAAATTCTACAATGGCACCGTCAGCATCGGCTTGGCGTTTGGCGGTTTCAATGCATTCTCCTCGGGGGTCAATGGCGGTTACGTCCGCACCGCGAAAAGTCATCTCCTCAGCCAATTTGCTGGTGCCGCAACCAATGTCAAGTAGGCTCAGGTTTAATAAAGGTGCTGGTTCTAGCTTGTTGCGGTTAAAAGCTTTGGATGCGTGGGACACAATGTACTTGCGGCGTACCAAGTGGTAATTATCAAATGATTCTTTGACGTTTTTGCCATGGCTTAAAACATAATGGAAAAGTTTGAAAAAGTTGACTTTTTTGTGTTTAATACCCATGGATGGACTCAGCTCGCTTGTTTTATTGTTCTACCCCAGTGGTTAAAAGATTAAGCGAATTTTGTGAAAATACAAGCCATAAAAAGGTGTTTTTTTAACTTTTTTGCGAAACTAAAGCTTGCAATTTGAAGGCGGATTGTGCATAACACATATTGTGCGTCACAAAAGTGCGCAAAGTTTAATACAAATTTTTTGGAAAGGAGGTGACTGTAATGGTAACGGTTGAAGTTCGTAATAATGATGTAAACCAAGCGCTCCGTCGTTTGAAGAAGACATTGAACCGCGAAGGTGTTTTTCGTGAAATGAAGATGCGTCGTCACTGTGAGAAACCATTCGAAAAGCGTCAACGTAAAGCTCGTGAAGCTGTTCGTCGTTCACGCAAAAACCGCTCTCGCCTTCTTTCTTCTAAGCTATAAGCTTATTTGATGAAGCAACCAAGGTGGCTCCGGCCACCTTTTTTTGTGGAAAGTGTTTAATTTGTCCTACCGTTTGGTGGGTCTTTGGTGTATAGTATCGGTCATAAAAATGACATCGCACAAATGAATAAAAAACTTGAAAAATAGGTTGAGCTGAAAAAGTTATGAGTCAAATGTCCATTGAATTTGGTGTAGGGAAAGAGCTGAGAGCGGCAAGGCTTAAAGCCGAGCTTAAAATTACAGACGTTGCGGAAGAACTAAACCTGAAGGTGGAACACCTCACTGCCATTGAAAAAGACAGCTATTCTGAACTGCCGGGCAATACTTATGTTGTGGGCTTCGTACGCAGTTATGCAAAATTTTTGGGCTTGAATGATGCTCATTTGGTGGACCGTTTGCAACAAAGTGGTCTTATTTCTTCTTTGCAACCCAGCAAGCCAACCACGACGATGGAAGATGTTCAAGCACCCACACTTTCCGATAAAAAGCTTTTAATGCGCCTTGTTTCTGCAGGTTTGCTCGTGGTGGCCTTGGTTTTAGTGTTTTTTATTTTTAAAAACATGCCAGAAGATGAAGCTGAACAAAGCATCATCAAAGAAGATGTGGTTGCTGCAAAAGCGCCTGAGTCAACAGATCAAACATCCAGTGATGAACCTGAAGATGCCAGCGCTGAAACAAAAGGCCTGACCGATGAAGAAGTAGCGGCAATGTTGGCAGAGTCTACAACCGTTAAGCCTGAAGCTGAAAAACCTGTGAAACTTGTGGGCACAAAACCGCAAGATGCCCGCGTGATGTTAACCGCAAAGGAAGATGCGTGGTACCAAGTTTACAATACAAAGTCTGGCCGTGTTTACCAAAATGCGGTGCTTAAAAAAGGCCACTCCGTTTGGGTAACACCAGGTGAAAATGTGGTGATGGACCTTGGACGCCCCCATATGATGGAAATGACTATTGATGGCGAAGTTTACGGCAAGGCAGGCCCTTCATGGGGTGGTGTTATCAAAAGATTAAATGCCGACCCCACTTTTTTGATTTATGATTTTTATGGCGAAGGCCTTAACGAAAAGTCCTACAACCGCTGGCTTTCAAAACAAGAAGAGCGTGTGGCTGGCTAAGTTGAAAATACTTTAATTGAATGTAAGAGATGAGATGACCAAAGCATTACAAAACCCAAGAGGAACCTATGACGCCTTGCCAGAATTGGCAAAGCGTTTTGCTTTTATTGAAAACAAGGCACGTCAGGTTTTTGCAACCAGAGGATATGGCGAAATTAGAACCCCAGTCTTTGAATATGCCGACGTTTTTATGCGCACTGTGGGCGACACGACAGACATTGTCAGCAAGGAAATGTACCTGTTTAACGACCGTAATGGCGAAAAAATGGCGTTAAGACCGGAAGGAACGGCTGGCGTTGTCCGTGCATTTTACAGCAATGGCTTAAAACAGCACTTACCACTTAAATTGTTTTATGTTGGCACGCCAATGTTCCGTTATGAGCGTCCACAAAAAGGGCGTTACCGCCAATTCCATCAAATTGGGGTAGAATGTTTTGGTGTGGCTTCCCCCAATGCGGATGTGGAGGTGATTGCCACTGGTGTTGCGCTGTTGAAGTCCGTCGGCCTCAGTGGTGATATTGTGGTGAAGCTGAACAGTTTGGGTACGAAAGAAGACCGTGAGCAGTACCGCCAGAAATTATTGGCTTACTTTGAACCTGTTCAAGAGCAGTTGAGCAAAGAGTCGCAAGAGCGATTAAGCAAAAACCCACTGCGTATTTTAGATTCGAAGGAAAAGGAAGATAAGCCTTTTATCAAGGATGCTCCAAGGCCTTTGGATTCTTTGTGTGAAGAATCTAAAAAGCATTTTGATGCGGTTAAAAAGGGTTTGGAAGCTTTAGATATTCAATTTGAAATTGACACCTCACTTGTGCGTGGTTTGGATTATTACACCCACACAGTCTTTGAAATTCATGGCGAAGGATTGGGTGCGCAGAGTCAGGTCATAGGTGGTGGTCGCTTTGATGGTTTGGTGGAGCAAATGGGTGGTGAATCTGTCCCTGCCGTTGGTTTTGGTTGTGGTATGGAGCGTTTGGAATCAATCATGGAACAGCAGATGTCTGATGAACGACCTGTGGCTTTTGCGGTGATGGATGATGTGGCTTACCTTTCTTGCCTACAACTGGCAGAAAACTTAAGGTTGGATGGTGTGCCTTGCTATTTACCGCTGGAATTAACGTCCTTTAAATCGCAGATGAAGAAGGCCAATAAGGTCAATGCACGTTACACTGTGATTGTGGGCGAAGATGAATTGAAGCGGAAAATCTTCCAAGTGAAAGACATGGAAGAAGGCACACAGCAGGAGCTTACATTCCTAGACGCTGTAGATCTGTTCCGTGGGGAATACGGGGTTTGTAAAGGGTCCTAAAGTTGATAGAAAACGCATTCATTATCGGTGTTGATCATCACTTGTCTAGTTTAGACAAGCGTGCGGCGCTGAACGATTTGAATGTTACTTCTTTGCAAAAGGCGCTTCAACTAAAAGAGCTATACGTTCTTTCTACCTGTAACCGTTACGAGCTTTATGCCGTGGCCCCATGTGCCCACAGCGCCAAGGCGGCGCAATCTCAGCTTTTGCAGATTTTAAACAGTCAGCTCGGCGGGGATGTTTCTGGCGCGGTTTATCAAAAGACTGGTCAAGATATGTTGCGCCATGGTTTTCAGGTGGCGTCTTCGTTGGAGTCGATGGTGGTGGGGGAACCGCAAATTTTGGGGCAAATGAAAAAGGCGTATCAAGATGCCAAGGTTCATGGTTCTATTGGCAGTGGTTTGGAAAAGTTTTTAACAACAGCCTTCCACGTTGGTAAAAGGGTGCGCCACGAAACATGTTTAGCCAAAGAGCCTGTCAGCGTGGCTTCTAATGCAGTGCACTTGTTAAACCAAAAGCTCCCTGGCAAAAAAAATGCCTTTATTTTGGTGATTGGCGCAGGTGAAATGTGCAGTGCAGCTGTTAAGCACTTGCACAGTTTTGGCTACCAAAATGTTCTTATTCTTAACCGCACTATTCAAAAAGCGTGGTCGTTGGCTGAGGAATTGGGCTATTCCGCCGCGCCGATCGCGGATATGTTAAAATGGTTGCCAAAGGCGCAGGCGGTTGTCACTTGTGTAGCGGCGCAAAAGCCAATTTTAAATGAGAACGATTTTCAAAATTGTCAGTCCAACTTATTGGTGGTGGACATGGCCGTGCCACGCAACGTGGCAGAGGCAGTTGGTCAGCTAAATAATGTAGAATTGCTGGATATGGACAGTTTGGCTCAAAGTGTGGCCTTGTCAAAAGAAAAGCGTGCCGCACACGTGGCAGATGCTCAGCGCATTATTGAAGAAGAGGTTGAAGCTTTTGACCGTTGGTCGTCAGAGCGTCAAAATGCACATATGGTTAAACATCTTCGTGCTTCTTTTGAGGCTGTGCGCCAAGAAGTTTTGGGCACAGGTGCCAGTGCAGAGGTGGAGGCGGCGACAAGGTTGCTGTTGAATAAAATTTTACATCAACCGACACAGATGATTAAAAGCGGCTATGTGCCACCAAAGGGTGTAGAGATGGTGCTGGGTATGATGTTTGGTTTGCGCTGTCCAAGGGTTCAGTTTTTACAAATGGATGCAGCTTCACTGCAAAAGGGAGAATGCCCGTTTGTGGATGTGATTCGTCAAGAAGGATTAGACCAAACGGCCACGCATTAGCCGTTTGAGTGTGAGAAGTTATTTTTTTAAAGGGGATACGAGTTTTATGGATATTTTACCAAAATTGAAAAAGGTTGTGGACAGGCATACAGAGCTTGAAAACCTGCTGGGTCAGCCCGATGCCACAAACGATATGGAGCAGTTTACCAAACTGAACAAAGAATATGCTGAAGTAAAGCCATATGTGGAGGCTTATCACGAGCTTTCCGGCCTTTATAAAGAAAAGGCAGATTTAGAAGAGATGGTGAAAAGCGACGACGCTGACATGAAAGAAATGGCAGAAGAAGAATTGAAAGAAATTGTTCCTGCCATTCCAGCCTTGGAAGAGAAAATTCAAATTATGCTGCTGCCAAAAGATGAGGCGGACGAGCGTAACGTTATTATTGAAATTCGCGCCGGCACAGGTGGTGACGAGGCGGCTTTGTTTGCGGGCAATATCATGCGCATGTACTTGCGTTATGCCGAAACAAGGGGCTGGAAGTCACAAATTATGGATGTCAGCGAAAATGACATTGGTGGCGTTAAAGAAGCTGTGCTTCAGCTTTCAGGCGAAGGTGTTTTTGGTCGCATGAAGTACGAATCGGGGACGCATCGAGTGCAGCGTGTGCCGGAAACAGAATCCCAAGGGCGTATCCACACCTCGGCCATTACGGTGGCGGTATTACCAGAGGCAGAAGAGGTGGACATTGACATTAACCCAGCTGATTTGCGCATCGACGTTTACCGTGCCTCCGGTGCGGGTGGTCAGCACGTCAACAAAACGGAATCGGCGGTGCGGATTACCCACATTCCAACAGGTGTGGTAGCACAGTGCCAAGACCAGTCTTCTCAACATAAAAACAAAGCCACGGCTATGAAGGTTTTGGTTTCGCGTATTTATGAACAACAGCGTGAAGCGGCGGATAAAGAACGTTCCGATGCGCGTAAATCGCAAGTTGGTACAGGGGATAGAAGTGCCCGCATTCGCACCTACAACTACCCACAATCACGGGTGACAGACCACCGCATTAACCTGACCCTCCACAGTTTGGATGCGATTATTGCTGGCGATGCTTTAGACGATGTGATTGAGCCTTTAATTGCTGAAGATCAGGTGCGCCGTTTGGCTGCACTGGGTGAGGACGATGCTGCATGATCATTCAGCAAGCCTTAAAAGAAGCAACAGTTCAGCTTTCAAAGGTCAGTGAAAGTGCCTCGCTTGAGGCTTCTATGTTGTTGACTCACGTTACAGGTCTTTCGAAGGTTGATTTGTTTTTAAAGGAAAACGAAACGCTTTTAGAAGCGGATTATCAGCAATTCAAGGTGTTGGTTGAGCGCCGGTTGAAGCATGAACCGATGGCCTACATTGTAGGTGAAAAGGAATTTTGGGGTTTGAATTTTGACGTGGCTCCGGGTGTTTTGATTCCCAGACCTGACACTGAAACATTGGTGGCGACATTGCTCGCGCTGATTCCTGATGCTGACTTTAAGGGTCGTGTCGCTGACCTTGGCACAGGCACAGGTGCCATTTTGCTGAGTATTTTATCAGAACTGACTCAATTTCAAGGGGTTGGGGTTGATATGAATGACACAGCACTGGATTTGGCGCAGAAAAATGCGGAAAAGTTGGGGTTGTCAGGGAGGGTTCAGTTAAAAAAAAGCCATTGGTTGGACAATGTAGATGAGACGTTCCATGTAATTGTCAGCAACCCACCTTACATTGAAACATCAACCATACAAACACTTATGGAGGATGTGAAAGGCTTTGAACCTATGAGCGCTTTGGATGGTGGTGAAGACGGGTTGGACTGTTACCGCTCCCTTTTAGAAAGTGCTTATGATAAACTTGAACCAGGTGGATTGTTGCTTTTGGAGATTGGTTATAATCAACGACAAACTGTGGCACACCTTTTGCAAAATAAGTTTACAAAGGTGGAATGCTTTAAGGACCTTGCCGGTAATGACCGTGTTTTGGCCGCCATTAAAGCCCACGAAGAATAATAAAGAATGTAGCAAAGAGTATGTATAACTTTTTTAAAGTGGGTGTTTTGGGTTGTGCTGTCATGCTGACAGCTTGTACGTCGTTTGACTTGGCCAACATCACGCAGGACTATAATAAGCCTGTTCCAACTAAACCTGTAAAATTACCTTACAACTTTTTTATAGGCGATGTGATTGATATGCGCCCTAAAAATGTGGAGCCGCGACTGATTGATCATCTGTCCAAGCGCAAACAGTATCCATTCCAAGAAGATGTGTTTTCAAAGGCGTTGGTTAAAAATGTCAATGGTCGCACTTTGTATGATTATGAAGATGCAACTTTGAGAGTGGAATTGTTGGATTATGCCGCATTTCGCGAGCAGTTTCACTACACACTTTCTTTTTATCTTGATGTAACGGGTTTAAACGAGCAAGGTAAGGTGTTGGCAACGGGCAAGTTTAGCTGCATGAAAGAACGTAATGAAGCGGTTGCACTGCTGGATAAGGTAAAGGGTGTTTTGAAGCACGACCAAGACCGTCAGCAGTACAACAAAGCGCAAGAAGCGGAAGTGTGGTCAAGCCTCTATAAGGAATGTTTGATGGACGTTGCGCGAGACTTTAATAACAAAGTCAGATTATGGGGAAGGGGATAATCTATGAAGATGAATTTTAAAACAGTAGGCTTTGGTTTGGCGTTTATGTTGGCGGCATGCTCCAGCTCGCCATATCAAACAACACCGGAATATGGTTTTTCGCTGAATTATGATGATGTTGTTTACCATTCGGATGCGGCAAAGCAAGACACCATGCGTGATGAGCAATTTAAACTGCACTTGATTCGAGTGACGGATATGCGCCCACCGCAGGAGCGCGTGATACTGGATGAAGAAGATGTGATTCACAACTATGATGAAGAGAGTCTTGTAAGAGGTTTGGAAGATTATGTTGGCTCTTCTTTAAACCGTTACATGACATACCCAGATGATGCCGCGATTCACCTTGGTTTAGAAGTGGATGTGCGTAAGTTTGATGCTAAAATTCAGCATGCTTTTTTAAAGCGCCATGGGGAATATGCCATTACCATTGAAGTGGACTTTTTGGTAAGAGACGAACAAAGTCGCATTTTGTTAAAGGAAACAAGAGCTGTTGAGTACACAGAAGCACGTGGTAACTTTAAAGGGCAGCTGCCAAGTGCAAAGCAAGATGAGTCACGTATGCGCAAAATGCTAAAAGATGCAATGCGTCAAATTACCATTGATATGGGTTGGGCGGTGCATAAGGCGTTTGATGAACAGCGTAAACATTACCACCCACTTAAAGACACGGAAGACTTTTTGGATCTTTCGTAACTGTGTCGGTGATATAAAATAAAAAAAGAGGCTGGGGTTAAGCCTCTTTTTTTTGTGTGAGTGCACAGCGGCAATAACTTTAGCCGTGGGAAAGGCTAAGCATGCGAGATATGAGTAAGTAGTGCAAGTCTTCCAATTGTGCGCACAGGGCATTCACGCGCACATAGTTTTGTTGCATGCCTGCCAGTTCAATATCCGCGCAAATGTCACCCAGTGGGGTAAGTCCTAGGTTCATGCACACACCTTTGAACTTATGAGCTGCGTTTTTCAGCTCCATCGGTTCAGCTTCATTGGCACTTAACTTTATGTGGGCAATCATGTTAGGTGCCTGCTCACGGTAAAGGCTGATCAGCATTCGCAAAGTTTTGCGGTCATCTCGGCCAATTTGCGTGATGGTGTTTAAGATATTGTTAGGCAAACTTGTCACTTGCATTATCTGTTACTTTTCTCGTTCTTGTTGTTACACTCAAGAATGATCTTATGGGTTGTTTTTACTGTTGTCACTACCATGTAAAAAGTTGAATCCTATAAGTGGCGGAAACGTGGGGATAAAGAATAATTTTTGTAAAAATGATTAAACTTATGTTGTCTGACAAACGGGTGGGATGCCTTTGTTGCTATGTTCGTTCAAAGTGGGTATGATACTTGCAATCTTAATTCAAAGTTTTAATAGATAATAAAAATAGGGTCAAAACCATGCGTTTCATTTATTTTATGTTTGTTGGTTTGTTTATGTTTGCGGTACAAGCTCATGCACAAGTGCACATTTCGGTTGATACAGTTCAGCGTTACTTTTTAGAAGGGTCTAAGAAGTTTCAAACATTAAGAGTGCGAAACAATCACCCTAAAGATACATTTGAGATTGGCGCCGAGCTTTTTAGGTATGTGAATATTGGTGACCGCACGGCAAAAACTGCACAGTTTGAGCCTGTACAAGGGCATTTTTTGCTGGCACCCAAAAACTTTGTGCTAAAGCCAGGGCAGACAAGGTCGGTCCGCTTGGTTTACATAAAAGACTACGGCGACCAAGAAACTGTGTATCGTCTGGCTTTTAAACCAAGAGAAGTTGAAAAAGAATTTGAAAACAATGAACAAGCTCAAAGTATAAAGCCATCTACTAAGATTGTGACAGCGGCTGGTATGCTGGTGTTGGTTTCACCTAAAGACCCTGTCTTGAAAGTGACGCATGTACGTGATGAAAGTGGCATTGTGTTTACCAATGAAGGAAACATTGCAGCTGATTTTAGATTTACGAGGGAGTATTGTTATTCATCTGATAATGGTAACGGCTGTATGGAGTTAACAGGAAAAAGGATTTACCCTGGTGAAACGTGGCGGTTTGAAATTGACCCTAGCATTCCACTTCGTTGGGCTATTAGCGGTTATAACCAGCTGAGGGATTGGGTTGAAGTGGACCCTCTAAGTGGGTATTAACCCGAAAAATAAGTAACGTCAGTTTGCGATATTAGACCTGTCAGTTTATAAAATTGACAGGTCTGATTTTTTTTATAAATACGCTGCATGTCAATTCAGGTAAGGGGAATAGTGCTGTTTGGTTTATTTAGTATGATAAAAAAAATGAACTTGGCACGGCCATTGCTTATAGAGGGCTATATAAGAAACGTGAACACGTTATACATTTTTCATTCGCAATTGGGTTTGAGATGTGTATAATAAAAATATTGATAGTGACTTAATGTATAAGTTTACGAATGTATCGTTTCTTATTTTATTAACCTATCATGTGAGTATCCGGCAAGAAGCTAGATGCTAAATAAGAAAGGAAAATCGCGATGAAAATGTCTAAAATTCTAATGGCTAGTGCTGTTTTAGCTTTGGGCGCAACTACGGCGCACGCTGCTACGCAGGGTACACTGGGTGCTACATCTTCTGGTACATCTGATGTGCAGTTGATTGTGGCTGAGCAGGTTCAAATTTCAGGTATTGATGACATGAACTTGGACAATGGTGATACAACCAACACATATGTTCCGACAGGTGGTGATGTATCTGCTACGACTGCTTTTTGTGTACACTACAACAACGCTACTGGTGTTGACCTAACAATTAGCTCTGCAACCGGTGCAGGTTCTGGTTACATCATGACTGATGGTAGTGGTAACAACATTACTTACCAGCTTGAGGTTGATGAAGGTGATGATGGTGGTGCTACGCCGCATGCTGAAGCTGCAACTATCCAGTACACAACAATGGCTTCTCAAACATTGAACTGTGGTGGTTCAGATAACAACAGTATCCGTACTTTTGTAACCGATAGTGGTGCTCCACTTGGTGTGCCAAACGGTACATACAACGATACATTGACATTCCTTGTTGCTCCAAACCCGTAAGGGCGGCGTAACGAAGTCAATAAAAAGGCCTCTTTAAGAGGCCTTTTTTGTGTCCGATGATTTGAAGTTGGCTTTGTTCTTGCATTTGTATTTTTAATTTTATTTTAAGATTAAAGGATAATGCAGGATGCGTATTAAAACATTGTTGTTTTTAGGGGGAGGGTTGCTGGCTTTAAGTGTCCTGTCCCTTTTAGAAAGGTCTTCCAATGTATGGGCGGCAACAGATGGGCTATTAGCAAATACATCTTCGGGGACGTCAGACGTTCAGTTGATTGTACAAGAGCAGGTTCAGGTAGAAAATTTAATTGATATTGATCTTGATAACGGCGATGGTTTTAACATTTATGTGCCAGGTGGTGGGGATGTTTCTGGGACGAATGTTTTTTGCGTACACTACAACAACTCCACAGGTGTGGACCTAACTTTAACGTCTGGCAATGGTGCAGGTGCTGGCTATGAAATGCAGGACGGTTCTGCAAACGCTATTCCATACCTTGTTGAAATTGATGAAGGCAATGATGGTGGTTTTACGCCTCATGGGGATAGTGCAACAATTAATTACCCTAATATGGCAGACCAGGTCATTAACTGTGGTGGAGGTAATCTCAATGCTATTCGTGTCCGCGTGAACGATACAGGGTCACCTTTAGGTGTGCCAAATGGAACTTATACAGATACAATCAGTTTTTTAATTGCACCGAATCCGTAATTTTTATTTTAAGTGATTGGCCTGCGCAAGCGGGCCTGTTTTTAAAAACATCTTGCTTTGAAGTGTTGCCTCGTTTATCTTGGAAGGCGGATATTTAATCTAACCTCAACGTTTATCAGCGCGTTCGCTGTTCAATTTTATTAAATTTATTTCTTAATCCTCTTGATATAGAGGTTTCATCTACTCCTTGTGGAGGTGTCTTTATGTTTAAAAGGCAATCAATTTATGCCATGCTTTGTTGTATGGCTTTTACTGTGTTTACCAGCGTTGCGCATGCAACAATTGCTGATAAGCATCCTCAAAACTTGCAAGAGGCCACGGCGGCGACATACCAGATTGTTTCTTATAGAGACGCTGGTGGCGGAACGGGAAGTGGTTTTTTAACTGACATGTCGCACCTTGGCTTTCAGGGGTGTTATATCACCACAAATGCTCATGTTGTCTATGGTGCTAATGCCAAAAAAGTGCCTGTAGTCAATCTTAAAGCCGTTCAGTTTAAGTCCAAAAATGGCCGTGAATGGCAGGTGTCTCACGATGCGGAAGTTGTGCGTGTGGACACTGTCCACGATGTGGCAATTTTAAAAATTGATGAGTGTGATGGTGTTAAGCCCTTTAAGTTGCGCTTAAGTTCCGCGCCGCAAGGTGCGAAGGTTTATGCCATTGGTTCACCTTTGGCGTTAACGCAATCGGTTACTTCTGGTGTTGTGACATACCCGTTGAGAAGTCAGTCTTCTAATTATACGGTTTATGTGCAAACAGATGCTGCAATCAACTCGGGTAATTCTGGTGGGCCATTGGTTTTACAGAATACTTTTGAAGTTATTGCTGTGAATACCATGGTTTTTGGGCGTTATGTTACAACGCCTTTTAGGCCAATGTTGGTTGCGGAAAGTGTGGGCTTTTCTGTTTTGGCAGGTATTGTTGAAAATACTTATCGGTCACACCTTAAGGGGGTAACGCCTTTTGTGCCAAAATTTGGTTTAAGTTATCGGTTGATGGATGCTGATGTTCAGTGGCTTACTGGATACCCTCAATTTTTTGTTGAACAAGGTTGTCAGGGCTTTTCTATCTTAAATTTGAAGGCAGAATCTGGTTTTAAATTGGCAGGTCTTCAGGTGGGTGATGTGATTGTTAAAGTGGGTGACCGCTGTATCAATAGTCGTCGTGACTTGGTTTTGGAAGTTGCAACATCTCAAGTTCAAAATGGCTTGAAGGTTGTTGCTTGGAGACCTGTGACGCGCTCCTTGGTAACTAAAACTGTAACGATTGAAAATGCTTATGAGCCTTTGTTAAATGAGCGTGATGACGGTCAAGAGCGTCAGCGTGTTTATGGCGGTTTGTTGGGTTTTGAAATTTCCAATCAAACGGAATATGGCGAAAGCTTGCCTGTTGTTACCAAGGTATATCAATACAGTTCTGCTTATTGGCAGAATGTACTGTTGGCGTATAAGGGGAAGTCGAGCACTCAATTTCAGTTGAGTGTGGTTGACCCTTGCCGTGATATGAAGCCATACCTGGCACGTGTGTTGGAAAGCCCGGGGCCTGTGATTGCTCAAGGCTGTAAACGGCTAAAAACTTACCAATACATCAAGTCTGTTCAGGACACGTCAGGTCGAAGTCTGCCTATTATTACTCAAAGCACTTTGGAGCAATTTGCCAAAGAGGCTCAAGCGCGTGGTGAACGGGTTGTGCTCAACATGCGCTTGGTGGTGTTGGTTAATCACTTAATTGTTGGTGGTAGCTGGGTGGAAGATGATGATCTGTCTTTTGACAGGTTGGTTTTTTTGAAGCCCAAAGCTTACAAAGCGCCAAAATTTTAACATCGATGTAGAAAGCTCTCCCTTTTTGGGAGGGTTTTCTTTTTGTGGACAATCTGGGTTAAATGTTTTAAAAAGCTCTTAACAATTTAATGTTTCATATACTGATGAGGGAATTGAAATGACAACATATAGACCACTTAACGCGGACGCTCAGCCGTCTCCGCTTGTTCAAAATGCAAACGACCCAATTGTTTGTGCCACTTTTTACCACTTTGTTGAGGTGGAAAACCCAGAAGAGCTTCAACCTGTTTGGAAGCAGTTTATGATGGATCATGATGTGACAGGCACCATTTTGGTGACGCCGGAAGGCATTAACTCCACCATTTCAGGGGAAAGAGAAGGTGTGGACGCTGTTTTGGCGATGATCCGCAGTGATGAACGTTTTAAAGAAATGGCGCATAAAGAAAGTTTTACCACCGAGCGTCCTTTTAAAAAGGCTAAGGTGAAGTTGAAGCGTGAAACGATTCCAATGAATTACAAAGCTGACCCGAAAAAGATTGTGGGAACATATGTAAGCCCACAAGACTGGAACGACCTAATTAGTGACCCGGATGTGATTACGATTGACACCCGTAATGATTACGAGCTTCACTTGGGTACGTTTAAAGGCGCTGTAAACCCAAAAACAAAAACTTTTAAGGAACTGCCGCAGTGGGTTGCTGAAAATATGGACACGAAAAAGCACAAAAAAGTGGCGATGTTCTGCACAGGTGGTATCCGCTGTGAAAAATCAACCTCCTTTATGCTAGATCAAGGCTTTGAAGAGGTTTACCACTTGGATGGTGGTATTTTGAAATACTTGGAAGATGTGCCGGAAGAAAAGTCAATGTGGGAAGGTGAGTGCTACGTTTTTGATGACCGTGTGGCGGTTGGTCATGGCTTGAAGCCATCTTTGGATGCGGTGATTTGCAAAAAGTGCGGTCATTCTTTAATTGCGGCAGATATCCGTCGTGCTTCTTTTAAGGACCCTGATTGTGTTTGCCCTCAATGTGGGGCTAGTGCGGCGGAGGCTCTTAGGGAGTAAGTAATTCTGTTTCGCCTTTTATCGCCCTCGGCTACGACTTGTCGCCGTCGACCTTGAAGGGTAAAATGCCTCTTGCTGATCCCATGACTCTAGCGGATTGTGCTTTTAAGCTTAACAAAAAAGCCCTGCATGTGCAGGGCTTTTTATGTGATTAAATCACTTCGATTTTTAGCTTGTGGTAGCTTCCTCCAATGATGGGTTCAAAGCTTGTTTCAACTTGAATCCCTTTATCCTTTAAGTGGTATTTGATGCTGCTTACCATAAAATCACATGCCGGCGTTTGCAAAAATTGATTTGTCAATATGCCAGCTTCAATGTCTGTGCATTCGCCTTGTTTTAAGTTTGGAGTAAACTGACTGACGTGTTTTACAGTGGCTATGATAAGGCTTTTTACGATTGTGAGTTTTTGAGCCGTGTTCATAGTCGCTCCTTGGTTTGAGCTGTGGGTGGGTTGATTAAAATGAGCAATGTTGCTGTATCGGGAATGTGTCCGCTGTTGTCATAGCTGGGACGCACGCGCACCTTAACATTGTAGGTTTGTTCTTTCAGTTCTTTATTGTTGAGCTGCTCTTGAGTGTATTCTTCTAACCTATTAACATACCAGCTCTCGGTATGGCTTAGATAGAACTGCACGTCTATGGTGGGGCCTATATCGTTTGCCTTGATTTTTTTATGCAGTGACTTTTTAAAGTTTTGAGCAATGGTCTTGTAATCTTGCTCTATGCGTTTTTGGGTTTCAGACTCATGCATTTCTATGTATGTGTCATATGCGTTATCGTGGTTTGGGTTAAAGAATTCTTTGAACCAGTTTAAGATCTTTTCTTTCATGGTGGTTGCCTCTTTTGAAAGGTGAGAAAAGGGAAAGGGTGTGAATTTGTTTTAAGTATAGTGCTTTTTAAATTGTATGCAAGTGTAATCGTTTAAAAAGAAAAAGCCCCGATAGCGGGGCTTTTTTTGTGCATGCTAAGGCTTTAATGCATTAGGTCTCGGGTTGGTTTGGTTTTATATCCTTGTAAGGGATAGCTCGAGCTTCTGGTTTGAGTTTAACTTTAACTTCAATATCAACATACAGGGCGTTGCCGCCATTGCCTTGTTTTCCTGTTATGCTCTCTACTCGGTCTGCAAGGTGAGGGAATTGGTTGTTGATGGCGGATTGCAGGCTGTTAACAAAGCTGTCAATTGTGCTTTGTACGTTGTAATCTCCACTGTAATTGCGCCAATCATGTCCTTTGGGTATGTTATGATTTTTTTGCGTTACATTAAACTTTTGTGAAGCCGTTAGGCTGATGCGTGCAAGGTTAGTCATATCTTCTGACATAATTTATGCCTCATGTGTTTTTGGGAAAAAGAATATTACACAAAATGCGTGTAAAGATGTTTTGTTGGGGTTGAATATAACCTATTTTTTGTATAAATCAAGGTGGTGTATACAAGAAATCTATCTTCTTTGAAAAATAATGTAAAATTGCCGAAAAAATATACATTTAGCCCTTGCCAAGGGGGTGTTGGTCTGTTATAAACGGCAAGAATTTCAGCGGAAGGCTGTATTTTTTTGCACAGCTAGGTATTGAAATTCGATGGAGAATTACAATGTATTTGCAAGTTGTTACAAGTAGATATGTTGTAATATAAAGATGAACCGGGAGCCTCTAGGCTTAGGTGAATGCCGTGAAAATATAATATTCTGCATTCCCCTTGTTTATAGTCTATGCTCGTAAAGAGGTATAAAATTGTTATGGATCAAGTGACCCAAAACATTAAGATTCGCCTAAAAGCGTACGATCACAACGTTCTTGATAAGTCTACAGCGGAAATCGTTGAGACTGCTAAGCGTACTGGTGCATCTGTACGTGGGCCAATCCCACTTCCAACTAAGTTTGAGAAGTTTACAGTACTACGTAGCCCTCACGTGAACAAAAAATCACGCGAGCAATTTGAAATGCGCACACACAAGCGTTTGCTTGAGCTGGTTGACCCAACAGCACAAACTGTTGAAGCGTTGATGAAGCTTGACCTTGCGTCTGGTGTTGACGTGCAAATTAAGTTGTAAGGAGTAGGTTATAATGCGTACTGGACTTATTGCAAAAAAAGTTGGCATGACTCGCGTTTTCAACGATGAAGGTCGTCACGTTCCTGTGACTGTACTTTCTATCGAGAACTGCCAAGTCACTCAAAAGAAAACAGTTGAAACTGACGGTTACAACGCTGTGCAAATTGGTATGGGTGAGAAAAAAGCTTCTCGCACAAACAAGCCTTTAACAGGTCACTTTGCAAAAGCTGGTGTTGAGCCAAAGCAGTATGTTGCTGAATTCCGTGTAGACGAAGATCAGTTGCTTGAAAATGGCACTGAAATTCTTGCAAACCACTTCCTACCTGGTCAACTTGTTGACGTAACAGGTGTGACAATCGGTAAAGGTTTTGCCGGTGCTATGAAGCGTCACAATTTTGGCGGTTTGCGTGCATCTCACGGTGTATCTATTTCCCACCGTTCTCACGGTTCTACAGGTCAATGTCAAGAACCTGGCCGTGTATTCAAAGGTAAGAAAATGGCTGGTCACATGGGTGACAAACAGCGCACACAACAAAACCTTGAGATTGTTCGTGTTGATGCTGAAGCTGGTCTTATCTTGGTTAAAGGCTCTGTTCCTGGCTCTAAGGGTAAAGTTGTTACTCTTAAAGACTCTGTGAAGGTTTCAGGCCCAGACCTAGGTGCAATTGAAACAGCGAAAGCTGATTTCCTAGCAGCTAAAAACGGTGCAAAAACAGAAGCAACAGCTGAAACAGCTGAAGCACAGTCTTAAGAAATATTGAGGGAATTATAAATTATGAAACTTGATGTAATTACATTAGATGGCAAAAAAGATGGTTCTGTAGAACTATCTCAAGACATCTTCGGCCTCGAAGTTCGCAAGGACCTGCTTCAACGTGCTGTTCTTTGGCAGCAAGCACGCTGGCGTGCAGGTACAGCTTCTACACTAGGCCGTAGTGATGTTGCATACTCTAAGAAAAAAATCGTTCGCCAAAAGGGTTCTGGTGGCGCGCGTCACGGTGCTCGTTCATCTAACATCTTCCGTAAGGGTGGTGTGGTGTTCGGTCCAACACCTCGTTCTTTCGCATTTGATATGCCTAAGAAAGTTCGTGCGTTGGCTCTTAAAACAGCACTGAGCGCAAAAGCAGCAGCTGGCGATATTGTTGTTCTTAAAGATGCAACAGCAAAATCACACAAAACTAAAGAAATGACAGCAGCGCTTGCTAAGTTGGATCTTACATCTGCATTGTTCGTGGTTGATTCGGTAGACGACAACTTCGACAAAGCAACACGTAACATTCCACACGTAAGTGTTGTTCCAACTGAAGGCGTGAACGTTTTCAACATCCTTAAAGCAAACAAGCTTGTTCTAACTCAGAACGCTGTTTCTATGGTTGAAGCGTCTCTAACACGTCGCAGTGGTAAGGAGGCTTAATGATGTCAAAAGCAACTGAACGTATGTACCAAATACTTGTGAAGCCGATTATTACGGAGAAAACAAGTCAAGTGGCTGAAAACAACGTGTTGACTTTCGAAGTAACAGCTGACTCAAACAAAACTGAGATCAAAAAAGCTGTTGAAACACTTTACGGTGTGAAAGTAGAACGTGTGAACACTTTGGTTCAGCAAGGTAAAACAAAACGCTTTAAAGGTCGCCTTGGCCGCCGTAGTGATGTTAAAAAAGCTATGGTTAAATTAGCAGACGGGCACAACATTGATGTGTCAGCTGGCGTTTAAATTTGAGTGAAAGAGAGAAATATGGCTTTAGTAACATATAAACCGACCTCACCAAGCCGCCGCCAACTGATTACAGTTGATCGCAGCGAGCTTCACAAGGGAGGTCCTGAGAAATCACTTGTGGCACCACTTAAGAAATCTGGTGGTCGTAACAACACTGGTCGCATTACTGTGCGTCACATCGGTGGTGGTCACAAGCGTAAATATCGTGTAATTGACTTTAAACGTAACAAGCAAGACATGTGGGCAGAAGTTATTCACCTTGAATACGATCCTAACCGCACAGCTTTTATCGCTCTTGTTCAATATGAAGATGGCGAAAAAGCTTACGTACTTGCTCCACAACGTTTGAAAGCGGGTGATAAGATCATCTCTGGTGATCGTGTGGATATCCTACCTGGTAACGCTCTTCCTTTGAAGAACATTCCAGTAGGTACAATTGTTCACAACATCGAGCTTAAGCCTGGTAAAGGCGGTCAAATTGCACGTAGTGCTGGCGCTTACGCACAGCTTATCGGTAAAGATGCAGGCTACGTGATGGTACGTCTTGCTTCTGGTGAGCAGCGTAAGATCTTAGAAACTTGCATGGCAACGATTGGTGCTGTGTCTAACCAAGACCACTCTAACGAGAACCTTGGTAAGGCTGGTCGTAAACGTTGGATGGGTGTTAAGCCAACCGTACGTGGTGTGGCAATGAACCCTGTTGATCACCCACACGGTGGTGGTGAAGGACGCACATCTGGTGGTCGTCACCCAGTATCACCATGGGGTATGCCTACAAAAGGTAAGCGTACACGTCAACCTAAGAAGGCTTCGAACAAGCTAATTGTTCGCCGCCGTTATGCTAAGTAAGGAGATCTAAGAAATGCCTCGTTCAATTAAAAAGGGTCCATTTGTAGATCACCACCTAGAAGCAAAGGTGTTGGCCCAGTTGGATAGCCCTCGTAAGAAGGTTATCAAAACGTGGTCTCGTCGCAGCATGATTATGCCAGAATTTGTTGGTTATACTTTTGCTGTACACAATGGGAACAAGTTCATTCCAGTCCTTGTGACGGAGAACATGGTAGGACATAAACTTGGCGAATTTGCTCCAACTCGTACGCACACTGCGTTCGGTGCGGACAAAAAAGCTAAGAAGTAGTTAAGGAGATAAAACTATGGCAAAAGCTAAACAGCCACGTCGTCTAGCAGACAACGAAGCTCAAGCGTTTCTAAAGTCCTGCAAATCTAGCGCGCAAAAAGCACGCTTGGTTTTAGACATGATCCGTGGCAAGAAGGTGGAAGCAGCCCTTGCAGACTTAACATTCTCTAAAAAAGCCATTTCTGTTGAAGTGAAAAAGCTTTTGGAGAGTGCCATTGCAAACGCTGAAAACAACCATGACCTAAATGTAGACAACCTGTACATCAAAGATGCACGCGCTGACAAAAGCTTCGTCATGAAGCGTTGGAGAGCACGCGCACGTGGACGTGTTGGTAAAATTTTGAAACCACGTTGCCACATTACACTTGTTGTTGCTGAAAAGATGAACCAAGAAAGTAAGGATGCTGCATAATGGGTCAGAAAGTAAATCCAATTGGTTTGCGTCTAGGTATCAACCGCACATGGGATTCCTCATGGTACGCGGAAGGTGACTACGCTGGCCAACTTAAAGAAGATTTCGACATTCGTCAGTACTTGAAAAAAGAACTGAAAAATGCCGGTATTTCTAAAATCGTTATCGAGCGTCCTGCGAAGATTTGCCGTGTGTTCATCCACACAGCACGTCCTGGTGTGATCATCGGTAAAAAAGGTGCAGACATTGAAACATTGCGTCAGAAGTTGATGAAAATTAGCAAGTCTGAAGTATTTGTGAACATTGTTGAAGTACGTAAACCAGACACAAACGCACAACTTATTGCAGAAAACATCTGCTCTCAGCTTGAGCGTCGTGTGGCTTACCGCCGCGCAATGAAGCGTGCTGTTCAAAATGCTATGATGAACGGAGCTAAAGGTATCCGTATCAACTGTGCAGGTCGTTTGAACGGTGCAGAGATTGCTCGTACCGAGTGGTACTTGGAAGGTTCACTTCCTCTTCACACTCTACGTGCAGATATTGACTACGGCTTTGCTGAAGCATTGACTACTTACGGTATCCTAGGCGTTAAAGTTTGGGTAAACCACGGTGAGAAGTACGGTGTGGAAACAAACGTGCAGAATAAAAAATAAGTTTTCTTTGATTAGAAGACTTGAAAATTGGAGATAAGTAACTATGTTGCAACCTAAGAGAATGAAGTTCCGTAAGGCGCACAAAGGTCGCATTCACGGTAAAGCTAAAGGTGGTTTTACTTTGAACTTTGGTGACTTTGGCCTGAAGGCACTTGAACCAGCACGTATTACGTCTCGTCAAATCGAGGCTGCACGTCGCGCTATGACACGTAAGATCGCCCGTGGTGGTCGCGTTTGGATTCGTATTTTCCCAGACGTTCCTGTGTCAGGCAAGCCGGCTGAAGTACGTATGGGTAAAGGTAAAGGTTCCACAGAATATTATGTGGCTAAAGTAAAACCAGGTCGTATCATGTACGAAATGACAGGTGTTGACGAAGAACTTGCACGCGAAGCTATGCGCCTAGCTGCTATGAAGCTTCCTGTTAAGACTCGTTTCGTGACACGTGACACGTTCTAAGGAGAGGATGAACTGATGGAAAATAAAGAGATCAAAGCTCTTAAAGATGCTCAACTAAACGAAAAAATGGTTGAGTTGCGTAAAGAGCAAATGAATCTTCGCTTCCAAAAAGCGACAGGCCAGATGGAAAATCCAAACCGCTGGCGTGAAGTGCGCAAGACAATTGCGAAATTGAAAACTGAAGCAACTGCTCGCGCAGCAGCTGCCACAGCGAACTAAGGAGGTATAAAATGCCAAAACGCGTATTACAAGGTACAGTTGTCAGCAACAAAGGTGACAAGACTGTGGTTGTTAAGGTAGACCGTACCTTCAAACACCCGCTGTACGGTAAAACAATTCGTATGAGTAAGAAATACCACGCTCATGATGAGAACAACACTTGCCAAGAAGGCGATGTGATTTCAATTCGTGAATGTGCACCTTACTCTAAACTTAAACACTTTGAAGTGATGTCAGCTGACAGCGCTAATGGGAGTAAGTAAAAGATGATTCAAGTTGAAAGTAGACTAGAAGTTGCTGACAACTCGGGCGCAAAAAGCGTTCAGTGTATTAAAGTGCTTGGCGGTTCTAAGCGCCGCTATGCACGCGTTGGCGACATCATCACAGTTGCTGTGAAGGATGCTATTCCTCGCGGTAAAGTGAAAAAAGGTGAAGTTGGTCGCGCTGTAATTGTTCGTACAGCAAAAGACATTAAGCGTAAAGACGGTACGGTTATCCGTTTCGACAAAAACGCTGCTGTTATGATCGACAAGAAAAACGAACCAATCGGAACACGTATCTTTGGCCCTGTTGCACGTGAATTGCGCGCAAAACAGTTCATGAAGATCGTTTCCCTAGCTCCGGAGGTACTATAATTATGACTCGTTCAATTAACACACCTCTTAAAAAAGGCGACACAGTTGTTGTTGTTGCTGGTAAGGACAAAGGTAAAACAGGTGAAATTACTGCGGTAATGACAAAGACGGATCGTGTCCTTGTTTCTGGTGTGAACGTTGTTACACGTCACAACAAAGCAAGCATGAACCAGCAACCTGGTAAAGTGCAGAAGGAAATGCCAATCCACATGTCAAATGTGATGTTGGCTGACCCTAAAGATGGTAAACCAACTCGTGTTGGCTACAAAATGGAAGGCGACAAAAAAGTTCGCTTTGCAAAGCGTAGCGGCGAAGTATTGGCAAGCTAAGGAAGGAAAATATCATGGCAACTCGTATGAGAGAAATCTACGAAAACCAAGTTAAAAAAGAGCTTCAGGCTAAATTTGGTTACAAGAACGTGATGCAGCTTCCAAAGCTTGAGAAAATCGTTCTAAACATGGGTGTTGGTAAAGCAACACAAGACAAAAAGCTGATTGATGGCGCTGTTAAAGACATGACTGCAATTGCTGGTCAAGCTCCAGTTGTGACAAAAGCACGCAAATCAATCGCGGCATTTAAACTACGTGAAGGCATGCCAATTGGCTGTAAAGTAACTTTGCGTGGCGAACGTATGTACGAATTCTTGGATCGTTTGATTACAATTGCACTGCCTCGTGTCCGTGACTTTGAAGGTGTGAGCACTAAATCTTTCGATAAGCAAGGTAACTACGCTCTTGGTATTAAAGAGCAGATTATCTTCCCAGAAATCGACTATGACCAAATTGACCAAATTCGCGGTATGGATATCATTATCTGTACAACTGCGAACACAGCAGAAGAAGGCCGTGAGCTACTTCGTGCATTTGGCATGCCGTTTAAGAAGACTAACGCAGAATTGGAGGCGATTGCAAACAATGGCTAAAGTAGGATTTGTAAACCGTCAATCAAAGCGTGTGCGTATGAGCAACAACGACGCTGCGAAACGTGCGGAACTTAAAGCAAAGATCATCAACGAAGAACTTGGCTTTGACGAGCGTATGGAAGCGCGTAACCAATTGAACAAAATGCGTACAAACGGCTCAAAAATCCGTTTGCGTAACCGTTGTTCAATCACTGGTCGTCCACGTGGTGTTTACCGTAAGTTTGGCTTGTGCCGTATCACTTTCCGTGAAATGGCATCAGCTGGTCAACTTCCAGGTGTAACCAAGTCTTCTTGGTAATCTGATTGTAGATTTGAAAAGCTCGCTTTCAGCGGGCTTTTTTTATGTGCTGGGTTGAAAATGTATTTGTTTATACCAATGTTTTAAGTGTTATTTTTTACCTTTACGTTTATTAAGGAGGTCTTATGACCTTAAAAGTAAAGCTCATTGATGAAACACTTAGGTGCTTAAACACCATCTGGACTGGCGATATGATTGATATACATTTAAGGGTAATTGTTCGTATGGCGCCTAATAGAACCATGGGGTTTAAACCTATTGAGCTTATCAAAATTTTTAAAGTGCCTGTGTCACCTTTTATAGAGGCCGATACACACGCCAAACTTGAAGAGATGGCCGTGCTGGCGCAAGAAGCTTATGATAAATGGTTGGAGGTTCAAAGCATACAGCTTTCCGAAAACCATAAAAATTATTATGAGGTGGTGGCACAATCTTGCTAATCGATCTAAAGCACCTTTATGGTGCTTTTTTTGTGCGTGAGGTTGAATTTTAAAACCGTCCTTCTTAAACTTTTATTACTCACTACTTTTTCGTTTAGGAGGTTCTTATGAACTTACCCACTTTAATCCTGCATTATGAATCTATCAAAAACAGAATCTGTAAACCAAGCCCACGCATAACAGGTGTTGTGACTGTTGTGGTTAAATCAAAAATTTCATCTTACATGCCGGTGCAAACCATGCCTGTTTTGTTGAATGTAGACACCTTGAATGACGTGACATGTGAAAATGGACGTGAAAAATATCGGTTTTGTGAACAGTTAGAGCTTGCCATTTATGCCTTAATGGAAAAAATGGGCGCTATGGCTGAGCAGCATTATGAACCAGAAGTTTTTTTTGATATCGACTTTCAAGCCAAGCTGAAAGCGGCTTGAGTTAAAACGTTAAAGGCTCCTTCTTGTAAGGGGCTTTTTTTATGAGAATGAAAAATTATGGTGTTATGATGTTGTTTGTGTTATACATTTGTTTGATCTAAATAAATTATCTTTTTTCCTTTTATGAGGTAAGCATTATGTATGTTTATAATCATCCCAAGCGTGGGTCACTTGCTGTAAAAGCTGTTGCTACTGTGGTGAGCAGTGCATTTTTATTATGTTTTTTATTTATATTGCCATCGTCTGGTTTATCCTTTGATATAGTCTCTGATGTTGGGTTTTTATCTGGATTTGTTTCTGTGTTTTGTGCGCCTGCTATTGCCTTGTTCTTTTTAGATAGCAAGTTGACGAATGTTTTTCGCGCGTTTCATGCTTTGGTGTATTTCGTTCTACCAAACGGGTTGCTTTTTGCGGCTTGGTATTTAAATATTCAGGTTAATTCTAATGGTCAAGCAGTGGGTGTCTCCACTATTTTTGAGTACCTTCTTTATCAATTTGGTGTCGCGTATATATCAGCGGGTCTTTTCTTTGTTTATTTTCATCTTAAATACTGCTTAGATGCGGAAATTCTGCGTTTGGAGGCAGCAAAGCAAAGTTTTAAAGCGCAAGTTAAAAGCTTTACCCTGCACGAGCAATGCCCCAATAACATGGCGGATCATTTAAAAGAAGTGATAGTTCCTTATGTTGAAAAACTGGAAGACATTGATGAAGTTGACGAGATTACAGAAATGTTGAGCAAGTACGAAAGTGGTTGGGATATGCATGAGCCGCTTTTTAATAGGCCTTACTCTTCATAGAATTTAGCTTTTTTAAGTTTTTACGATTCAGCACCTCACATTGAGGTGCTTTTTTATTTGGATAATTGTTATTTAAATTCGATTTAACCCTTGCAATTTAATGGCTTTTCGGGCATAACATGCCTACATTTTGCGCAGTTCGGTGCAAGATGTTTTAAAATACGATAAAAAGGATATCGATAATATGACTATGACTGATCCGATCGCTGATATGTTGAGCCGTATCCGTAACGGTCTTCAAGCGAAGAAGAAGTTTGTTGAAGTTCCAACTTCAAAAGTTAAGCGCAGCATTTTGAATGTACTATCAGAAGAAGGCTACATCCGTGGTTTTTCTGACGTTGAAGGCGCTAAATTCCCAACCCTATCTGTTGAGTTGAAGTACTCTGGTGGTCGTTCTGTAATTAGCGAGATTTCTCGTTACTCTCGCCCTGGTTTGCGTCAATACTCTAAATCTAAAGAGATCCCAACAGTTGCAAACGGTTTGGGTGTTGTTGTTGTTTCAACTTCTCAAGGTGTAATGACAGATACACAAGCGAAAGAACAAAACTTGGGCGGCGAATTGCTGTGCAAAGTATTCTAAGGAGGGTATGATTATGTCAAGAATTGGTAAAAACCCTGTTGTTCTTCCAGATGGTGTAGAAGCAACATTTGCAGGCCGTGAAATCACAGTTAAAGGCCCTAAAGGCTCTTTGAACTGGGAAGTTCCATTTGAAATCTCTTTCGAGCAAGCTGATGGTGCTATCGCTTTCACACCTAAGAAAGAAGACAAGCAGTCTCGTGCTCTTTGGGGTCTTTCTCGTGCTATGGTTCAAAACATGGTAACAGGTGTTAAAGAAGGCTACGAAAAACAGCTAGAACTTCGCGGTGTAGGTTACCGTGCGCAAGCTCAAGGTCAAAAATTGACCATGAACTTGGGTTACTCTCACCCTGTTGAGATGGAAGTTCCTGCAGGTCTTACAGCTACTGTGGAAAACAACACATTGGTTAAAATTGCTGGCTTTGACAAGCAACTTGTTGGTCAATTTGCAGCAGACGTACGCTCTAAGCGTAAGCCAGAGCCATACAAAGGTAAAGGTGTACGCTACGTTGGTGAATACGTTGTGATGAAAGAAGGTAAGAAGAAGTAATTCTTTCTTATTTTCAAAAAAGGTCGCCTTACGGCGGCCTTTTTTTTGGCTGTGCTGGCTTGACAACATGCCCTCTGAACTCTATAACTTCTTTAACAAATTGATCTTTTTTTGCTGTTTTATAAGTTTTTCTTAAACGATTTTCTAATCTTTCTAAGGGGTATTCGAATGAATCAACTATTCTCTTTTAATTTATACGCGCTTGGTATTTACAAACGTTTTGACGGGGTGGATGTAGCTTTAAACTCTCTGGCACTGCACTCTGAAACAGGTGAAGTTTATGCGGTTTTAAGCGATGTACCGGACAATTCAAACAATGAAGAAGGTGAGTACATTCTTCCAAGTAAGTTTTATGTTGAAAAGCTTGCACTGTTTGGGGACCCCAACTTCCAAGGCAAGGGGCCTCGCCATGCGTTGCATCAAGAAATTATGTCGCACACCAGTGTACGCTTTTTAAGTGACGATGGCGTTGAGCCAGGTGTTTATGGTCATTATAAAAGTGAAGCAAACGGTGGCCGCGAATATGACGTTTATGGCACTGTTCAAAGCGACGAAGGAGCGTTTGTCCTTTACCGCCCTTGCTATGGCACACGTCCGATGATGATCCGCCCTCTGGCTATGTTCATAGAAGAGGTGGACGAAGCAGGATATAACTATAAAGGTCCACGTTTTTATAAACTGCGTGGCTTTTAATTTTTAAATATCGAAATAAAAAAGCCTCCCACTGGGAGGCTTTTTTATTGTTTCAGCTGTTAAGCTTATAGGTAACGCCAGTCAATGTAAACATGGGCAATCGCAATGCTCATCAACATCAATGGGAAGGCAAGTTTCATAAACTTAATAAAGCCAATGGCATGCCCCGCACGGGACGCAAAGCCTGCGACTACAAGGTTGGCACTGGCACCAATCAAGGAACCGTTACCACCTAAACAAGCACCCAATGCAAGTGCCCACCATAGAATACCAATTTGCTCGGTATTAAAGGTGCTGGACATGTTTTCAATCATTGGGATCATGGTTGCAACAAACGGAATGTTATCCACCAATGCAGAGACAATCGCCGCACCCCAAAGTGTTACGAAAACAGTAGATTCAAAGTCCCCGCCGGTCATTTCCAGCATTAAGTCGGCCAATTGGTTAATCACGCCCACATGCTCTAAACCGTAAACCACAACAAACAAACCACCGAAGAAGAACAGAGTTACCCACTCGGCTTCCGCAATTGAAGCGTGAACCTTATGTTCTTGCTTTTCATGGTGCAGTTTAAAGTTCTCAAGCAGCAGTAAGAACGCCGCACCCACCATCGCAACTGTGGCTGGTTGAATGTGATAGCTGTGACCAATGGTGAAACCAGCAATCACAAGCAGCAAAGTAAACAAAGCCTTTTTAAGCAAAACAGGGTCTTTAATCGCCTCGTTTTCATTTAGCTTCATAATACGTTCTTTGTTGTGTTCGCTCGCTACAAGGTCTTTACGCCAAATCAGCATCAATGGCACCATGGTAATAACCATGATAACCGCAGAAATTGGGGCAAGGTTTACCAAAAATGCGTTAAAGCTTAAGTTGGCGGCAGAGCCAATCATGATGTTTGGTGGGTCACCAATTAAAGTGGCACTACCACCAATGTTGGAAGCTAAGATTGAGCTGAACAGGTATGGGTAAGGTTTCACACCCAACTCACGGGTAATCAATAAGATAACAGGTGTAATCAATAGAACGGTTGTTACGTTATCTAACAAGGCAGAAAACACAGCCGTTACAATTGAAAAGACTGCTAAAACACCCAGTGGGTTGGCTTTGACCACCTTTGCAGACTTAATAGCAACGTACTGAAAAACACCGGATTCTTTGGTGATCACCACAATAATCATCATCCCCAAAAGTAAACCAATGGTGTTAAAATCAATACCTTTTACGGCCATTTCTTGGGTTAGCACACCTAAAAGCACCATCAAACCAGCACCTAAAACGGCCACAATGGCACGGTTGATGCGTTCTGTTAACACAATGGCATAGGTGGCAAGGAAGAGGACAATAGCTGTCCAATACTGGAAGGAGCTTGCGCTGGCATGACTCGCGACAGATTCTAGACTCATAACTTAATCACTTAATTTTGTTAAACATATAAAACGAATAAAGGCGGGCAATAACCACACCATTGTTCGGGCTTTTACGCCTCTCCGTCCAATCCGTCAAGGTATTTTTGTGGTTATTTATAAAAAAAGGGAAAATGTCATTTTTTGCTTTATTTTACTTTTGTTTTGATACATAACTGCTCAAATTCAAACAAAAACTAAATAAATTAAACGGAAAAAATTATGACAGTTGCATTGTTATGTATTGATATGGTGAATGACTACTTGGACAAAGACGGTAAATTGTCTGAAGGTTTTGTGGACTTTGAACAAAAGCATGACGTGCTGCAACGTGTTGCACGCGTTCAAGATCACGTGCGTGAGCAGGGTGGCCTTGTTCTTCACACAAGAACAGTCTTTACTGGTGAAAACTACCACGAGCTGAACGAAATTTCTCCTTACTTCAAAAATGTAAAAGAAGCTAAAGCGCTTAAACTTGGCGAGTGGGGAACAGAATTCAACGCTGAAATCGCACCAAAAGGCGATGAGCCGGTGATCAACAAGCACCGTTTTGGTCCATTCCACCGCACACGTTTGGAAATTGTTTTGCGCTCTCACAACATTAAGCACTTGTTCATCGCTGGTTTGAGCACAGACCGTGGTGTGGCGCAAAGTGCATTGGAAGCACATGACCATGACTTTGACGTGGTTGTGCTAAAAGACTGTTGTATAGCAAAAGATGAATCCACTCATGAAAATGGTTTGGATTTCGTTGCCGGTGTTTGCGAAGTGAAGGACTTTAACGAAGTTGCACTCCGCATCGCAGACCATAGTGAAGACTAGTTGTAGGTTGTTTATCTAACAACTTTTACACATACACTAAAGGTATATTTATTGGAAAGAGAGGTTTAGCCTCTCTTTCTTTTTGGAAATAATAATTAGGGGGAAGGGTTCTTATATATATAGTATAGGAGTTGTGTAACAACTAAAGTGAGAAATCCATGGAAAGTCACATGCCAGTTTTATATTCAAGCCTTTCATGTCCTTATGGCATGGCGGTTCGTTTAGCGTTTTTTGGTTCAAATCTTCCATTTGAAGAGATGGAGCATGGGTTGGACAACAGTCCTTTAATCGTGACAACGGCTCCAAGAACATGGATCAAATTAAGCAATGGTGTTGTGATAGATAATAAGTATGAAATTATAAAATTTGCACTGGGATTGTCCGACCCTGATAAATGGTTGGATTGCAAAAACCCTGAACGCTGGGTTTCCACGGTGGATAGGCTTTTTATGGAATGTTACCGCATTTACATGAACCCACATGTGCATTATGGGCAGGACTGGCGACAGCCAGCGGAATATTTTTTGATTTTTATAGAAAGCGCACTAGAAGAAAATGGCTTCTACTTAGATGCTTGTGGGCATTGGACCGTTAAAGATGCCATTGCACTGCCGATGGTATATAAACTTTCAATTATGGACGAAACCTGGTGGCAAAAGCAGGACTTCCCCAAAACTAAAAAATGGCTGGCCGGTTTTATGGTGAGTGATATGTTTCAGGTGTTGGTGAGAGGTTAGATTTTTTACATACAACCACTTGTGCATAAATTACTTTTCATTTGACAAGTTCTGAAAGATCTGTGTAATAATCGACCTGTTCTAAACACATTTTTCGTAACTTTTAGGAGGGCATTTGTATGTCTTTATCTAAACCTGAAGCTTTGGCTCAGCTTTCAAAAATTATTGATGAGCATAAACTATCTAAAGATGATGTTATGTCTCTTTTTCCTCAAGAAGACCGTAAATATAAATTTGCCCTCGTTTCTTACTTTTTGGGTGGTCTGCTGCTTTTAACAGGCGTTACATTTTTAGTAGGGCTTGTTTTTGATGACCTTAATCCTGTTTTTCAAATTGCACTAACCCTTGGCCTTGCCGTGACTTTGTTTGCCAGTGCTTGCTGGGTACAAAAAAAAATGTGCCGTTGGCCACAGCCTTGTTTATGATACCCGTTTTTTTAGAACCCTTTGGTTTTGCGGTTTTCGCCCATCACATGCTGTCAGATAGCTTTGTTCACGGTAACATGCAAAATTTGACCTTAACTGTGTTTGGGTTTATGGCGTTGCAATACTTCACAGCAGGGCTTTACCTTCCAAAAGTCAGGGCTTTGCTGCCGATTGGTATTTTATATTTTTCAGCATTTTTTATAACAGTACAGTTTCCGCTAGAAGAAGGTTATCAGTTTTTAGAAGCCTTTTCATGGACAGCTATTTTTGCGGTAATGGTTTCACAGGCTTATTACTTTGAAAAAAAATCCTCTCGCACGGGTTGGATGGACATCCCCTATGCAGTGGGCACTTTAGGTATTATTATTTCAGGAGGTTATTTTTTGACCTTTGGTCTTGAAATGATGATGGCAGAGCTTTGTGCAATGGCGGTTGCCTTTTTTATGTTTTATTTAGGGAAGTCTATCAATCGCTCAAGCGTTGTTTGGATTTCCGCTGTTGCAGCTGTTTTAGCTTATTGTGCCGCTATCTTTAACGTGTATGAATCCACATACGTGACGGCAGTTATGTTAATTTTAGGTGGGCTTGTTGCCCTTTTCAGTTTTAAAAGGTTTCACAAAAAAGCACTGTAGAAATTTTTCGATGTCAAAGCACCCTTTTTGGGGTGCTTTTTTTGTCAGTTCTTTTTTATGGGGCTGGCTATAAGAAGATATAGAAAATCTTACTTGCCGTTTTATAGAGTCTCCACCTGGGGACAAAACCTATGAGCGGCGCTTTTAATAATATAATAAAGGAGGCCATTATGGCCAATCGTGCGCAAATCTCTATGTATAATCGTGTGATGCTGACTGTTTGCATTTCATTTATGGTAGCTGTATTTTCTGGCGGAATTGCTTACCACTTTTTAGTGGGAAGCGGCTATTTTGCTGGATTAGCGGTGAATACCACATTGTGGGGTTCACTGGCTGCAATTGTTGCAGCGGTATCAGCTGTAGCATGCATTTGCTACTCTATCCGCTGTGTGAACATGTATCATAGGTTAAGCAACTGTTAACGAAGTAAAGGTCACATTTTGTGGCCTTTTTATTTGCTGAAATTTGGGCTGAATTGGGCTATGATGCGTAAATGCGAACGAAATGCGCATAATGACGAAATAAAGCGAATCAAATGTGCATCAAAAATGGCAGATGGCTCATGGTTGGCAATTTATAAATTTGAAATGAATTTTGGGGTAAAATGGAAAACGCATCACTTTTTTTTGAAACGATGAAGGTTTGGGTTTTGAGTGACGGAAAAATGGGTCACCTCAACCAAAGTTTGGGCGTGGCGGAAAGTTTGGTGGTGGATTCTGCCCAAATTAAAGTGGTTCATTTAAAAAAACGCCGTTTTGGCGGTTTACTTTCTTTGCTTTGGCCACCTTTAAAGGTGGAAAAGTTGCCGCAAGCCCCGTGGCCGGACGTGGTCATTGCCACAGGCAGTTTAACCGTGCCCGTTGCCAAGTGGCTTAAAATGCAAAACCCAAGCACGGTCACCGTGCAAATGATGGCGCCTTTAAACCGTTTTGGCGTAAAAGTGACCCCCGGTGGGTTTTTGGACCATGTTCTCAACAGTGAAAACCTTAACTTTTTTGATGTGATTGCATCGCCCGTGCATGAAGGTTTTGAAGGGTCAGAAAATCGGGTGGTAACCTTAGGTGCGCCCAACCGCATTAAAAATTTGGCACTGGCTGAAGCACAGCAAAAATGGCAGGACACTTTTAAACACCTTAAAAAGCGTAAGGTGGCTGTTTTGGTGGGCGGTAACAGCAAGCGTTTTAATTTTGAAGGGCAGGAGGTTGCAAAATTTGTGGCCGACCTTGAAAAACTGGCGCAGGAAAAAGATGTGTCGTTGTTGATCACAACTTCGCGCCGCACAGGCCCCAAGGCTAAAGCTTTGATTGAACAAAAATTCAAGGGCGGCGACCACTTTGTTTGGGACGGTAAGGGCGACAACCCCTACATTGGATTGCTGGCATGTGCGGATGCAGTGGTGGCCACGCCTGACAGTGTTTCCATGGTGAGTGAGGCGGCTTCCACCGGTAAGCCTGTTTACATTTGGGGTGTGGGAGAAAAAATGTACTTGCCCAAAATGGGAAAATTTAATCATTTTTACCAAGCTTTGCATGTCAACGGTTTTGTAAAGCCCTTTGCCAAGGTTTTTGATCGGGACGAAAACTGGCAACAAAAAGCCCAACCTTTGGACGATACAGGCAAGGTGGCCGGTTTTGTACGGGCGCAAATCTTAAAAAGATTGAACAATACTTGAAATGTGAAGTAAGCGTTCATACAACTTCAGTGAAACTTTATCTGAGCATCGCTCGACCGACCTTTTAAAATAAATCTATTTATCTTATCTATTAAAAGGTAGGTAAAAGTTTTACTCTATATATATTTCTATTTACTCTACTTTATTGAGGAGGCCTTATGGCTAACAAAATCAACCGATCTAATTTGGGTGAGGCACCATTTAAAATTTTCAAAGATGAAAGTTTTGATAAAAAAGAAACTGTCAAACCAGCTTACTTTTATTATCCTCTTAAAAACGTCTCCAGTGTTCCTGTTTTTAGAAACGGTATTGAAAAAATGAACATTTTCTGGCCCAAACATTGGTGGCAACCTACAACAGTGGTTGAAGTATGTAATGCGAGGGAAAATATTTCCATCCAAAAAACGCTTCATTTTTGGCAGGTACCCGCTTTTAAGAATAGGTATTACCCAAAAGATTGGGATATCTTACGTTCTGTGGAGTGGGCTTTTAGAGTGTACTTGGAGAAAGTGGGTGTTTATAAATATGCGCCAGAGGTTAGTCAAGCTTTTGCTGAATTTAAAACACGCATTCAAGATCCTTACTTAAGGTTCCAGCTGGAGTTTCGGCTTGGTTACTTAGATTGGCCAAATGAAGGAGACCCCAAGGTTTTAAAAAGCCCATATGTAGGAAAGGATGAATTTGTGTTGTAGCGACACAGTTTAAAAAGCTTAGCGAGCATAGCCCCCTTTTGATAAAAGGGGGTTTTATTATGTTATTTATGAATAAGAGAGTCCCACAGAAGTTGACAGTTGAACGCCACAGGCTTATGCTGACCATGTTATGTGTCATCTTTAATTTTTACCCATTGCTTATTCTTTCATTCTTTTAAATTAAGTGCAGGATCTGCGCAAAACCTTTTTAGGAGGCCTTATGGCTAACAAAATTAACCGCGCCCAATTTGCCGATAAAACATTTTGGGTTGGCCCTGTTGAACCTCATGTCTTAAAAATTTACCCAGACATTCAAAGTATGGTCCCCAGCGATGCCGACTATTTTAAAATGGAATATAACCCCAAATGCAAACAGTCCACAGTTTACCTTAAAAGCGGTGGGCGGTTGGAAATTGTATGGCCACATGCCCGCATAGACCTTTTCACATGTGTTTATGTGGCAGAAGATGGCACGGAAACCAATAAAGTACACGGTGCTCAATCCATTGCGGAAATTTGGGAGAAATATTACCCAAGCGACCGTTTGCTACAAAGCATGGTTGAAAACACCTTGCTGCATGAAAGCCCGAACTTTAACGCCACTTGGTTTGATGAGTGGATGGCTCAAAACGTGCAAGACCGCGTTACTGCATGGTATATATATGCGGTATTTGCACATGACCTTGCCATGCTACGCTGTTCTTAAACTTAAATTGATGTCGAAAAAAACCACCTTCGGGTGGTTTTTTTATTTGTAATTGGGTGGTTTGTTATTTATATGTATTTTTGTAAGTTACATTGCAACTTTTGTTGCCCTGCCTTTTTTAACCTTAAGCCTTTAGGCTTGTGTGAACTTACATTCTGAACCCTATCCCCTATATATGGTGCCCAGCACCACCTGACAGATGAGGAAACTCTTATGTTTAGTTTTTTTAAAATTGGTAAAAAATCCCAGCCAGAAAAACAGATAGATAGAACCCAGTTGGGTTCGCGTTGCTTTAAATGGAAGATCTATTATAATCGATCTCTTTATTATTACCCATTGGCTAATGTGATGAGTTATGAGAACGAAGATGGACAAAAATGTGCCATACGTTGGCCCCATGAAGGGGATACGTCCATCCCCGAAGGGTGTTGCGAGGTGCAGGTGATTGTGAATAAAAAGGAAGGTCTTTCTTATACGATGCCTAAAAGCAAGAAGGATACAGCGACTTTGACGCATGAATTTTACCCAAGCGATTGTCAGCTGAAGGATATGATTTTTGAAGCATGTAAAGCTGAAGTTGTGGGTGATAGTAATAAGTCGGCACAAGAGAGCTATGATGACTATTGCAAATGGGTGGTGAACATCAATGACTCGATTGTTAGTCGTCATCTGAATGATCACCTAGGTGATAAGCTAAAACAAAAAGCGATAGATGCAGCGAAAGCTCAAAAAATGAAAGATCAAGAAGAATTGGCCGACAGAATGTAAGCCTTCTTTTTTGTTGATATCGTAAAAGCCACCTTCGGGTGGTTTTTTTTGTTTTTTAGAATCGATCAATAGATAAAGTAAAACGAGATTTTTGAGCCGTCCATCACGGGCTGTTTTTCCCCCTATATATATAAAGGGTATTTTACGGGGGCAAAAAAACGTCTCTTGATGATTTTAAAATGATTCGATTGGCCGTTTTTAAACTTTTTGAAAGATGTGCCACCCCATTTAAAGCTATTTTGGATGGCTTGAGCTTAAAAATATGAGGTTCAAAACATAAAAAATGACCTTGAGTGACACTTTTTTTGAAGGACAAAAGGGGTGATTGAAGGTGTTTATCAAGTTTGTCTGCTTTTTGTTGAAAAAAAGGGTGTGCGGAAAGTGTTGTTTTTTAAAGGTTTCGTCAGAAAAGTGAAAAAAAATGAAAAAAAGTGAAAAAAGGGTGT
>DCXM01000004.1:0-67202 GCA_002328405.1 Proteobacteria bacterium UBA2136
GGGGCTGGAGAAGGTTCCAAGGGTTGGGCTGTTCGCCCATTAAAGTGGTACGTGAGCTGGGTTTAGAACGTCGTGAGACAGTTCGGTCCCTATCTACCGTGGGTGTAGGAATATTGAGAAGAGTTGCTCCTAGTACGAGAGGACCGGAGTGAACGTACCCCTGGTGTACCTGTTGTCGCGCCCGCGGCATCGCAGGGTAGCTATGTACGGACAGGATAACCGCTGAAGGCATCTAAGCGGGAAGCCCCCTTCAAAACTAGTATTCCCTTGAGAGACGTTGCAGACCACGACGTTGATAGGCTGGGTGTGGAAGCATGGTAACATGTGAAGCTAACCAGTACTAATTTCTCAATTGGCTTAACAATATTCATATACAGTTTACAAACAATGTTTTCTGAAATTATATGAAGTATATCGTCAAAAACCTAATATTTTGACTACACTGAACTTTCTAATAAGTAAATAATTTATGGTGTCCATAGCGAAGGTTAAAAACCCGTTCTCATCTCGAACACGGAAGTGAAGCCCTTCAGCGCCGATTGTACTGCATCTTAAGGTGTGGGAGAGTAGGTCAATGCCATATTTATTTACTTTTTAGAAAGGTCAGTTGATCTTTTCCTATTTTCAAAGACATCTAAAAGCGCCTTATGGCGTTTTTTTTGTTTTTAAGGCTTGAAATGTCATAGCATGGCTCACATACTCTCCTTGAGTTACACCGTTCATTCCGTTTTTTATGTTTCTTTAAGGAGAAATTTATGACATTGCATATTATTCGCCATGAAAGGGCTGAAAAGCCACTTCTTATTAGCGTAGACTTGCAACATTATTCAGAATCTGAGAGTTATCGACCGGATGTAAACGATTTTTCATTTTACACTTTAAAAGGTAGTACTGGTACCCTTTTAAGGGTCGAAGATCTCATTGCTTTTGCTCAAGATTTAAGTACTGCGTGCTCCAGGGGAGGGGTGTTGCATGATGAGTTTATGAAAGAAGTTGTTGATGTGATCGTGTATGATTACGTTTCTCCAAAGCTTGGTAAGTCGAGGGACTATATTCGAGGTCAAATAGATTTGTTGAAAGAGTCACATACAGCGACGACTTCTTTATTGGAAATGGCTTTAAGTTCATCTGGTGCTAAAGTAAATAGTTTAGTGCGTGAGTATTGTGAAAAAGAAAATGCTTTTGCGAGACTCCTACATAAAAAATTACAATTATTTATTTCTACGTACTTCGATTATCAGGTGCCTGATTGTTATAATTGATTCAACTTATTTAATCGAACTTAAAAAGCCCTCCGTTTGGAGGGCTTTTTGCTTCGATGTAGGTTAAATTTGTGTGTAAAGTATACCTTGTTCGGTGTAGGCAATCAGTTTTTTGCCTTGGTAAACCCAATAGCGTTCGCCTTTGTACTGTTCTTCAGTGATTTCTTTCACGGTGCCGTAGGTGGCTTCTGCCGCTTCTTGGTCACAAGGGCGGACTGGGCGAAAATTTAGTGAGTCTTTCTGGTTTAGGATTTCAGGTGACATAAAGCCTCCGGTGTATTTTGAAAAGAGAAGGTTGGTAATTGCAAATTAAAGATTGTGATTCTTATCTTTAATTTCAAGTGTTGGTGGCTATCTTGATGGATTCTTCACCTATATAAGTCAAATAGTCACCACCAAATGGGTCATCTTCTAGGTTTTCATGGAGTATTTGCGGGATGTCTTGGCTGTAATAGGGGCTTAGACTTGCTAAACCAACGGCAACAGAAGCAACTATTGCGCATTCACCGCCTTTTAATACGGCGTTGCTGATATTGGCTGAAAGGCTTTGATGGTTTAAGCTTTTTATAATTTCAGCAATGATTGACAATGCATCTATTGAACTGCCATTGTTTTGTTTTGCACGTTTTTTAGGTTCTTTTGTAACGTGTTTTAAAGCTTGTTGAATGGCTTTTTGCGGCGGCATTTTTAAATGATATAAAGCATGTGCAAGCACGGCAATGAATACTGAACTTTCAACGCTTTGTGGTGTATTATTTGTTGTTTTAGCCTGTGTTTTTGCTGTGAATATAACATCTTCAATTATGCTGTGAAGTCCACAAGGTATGGCACGCATCAAGGCACTATTGTCCGCTTGATAAGGTGCGCAGTTGTTTAAAAATTCATGGCCAGTGCTGGCATGGGTCAGGTTGTTTTCCAAGGCGGAGTTATACCCTTGTCGTGGGTCTTGCTGGTATGTTTTTAACAGTGCAGTGGCAATGGCATGCTCTGAAAAGGGTAGATTTTCAATCATCAGAGAGGCGATCGCCATTGTCATTTGTGTGACAGGGCCATAACGGCCAGTGACTTCGTGGCTTAATGGGTTGTAGCCATTCATGTGATGATGCTGTTGAATAAATTGTTGGCTTTGGTTGTTGAAGGGGGTGGCGTAGCTTTCAGCAATGGCCATGTTTTTGAGAAAATTTACGGAATTTTTATCTGCCATAAGGCCTCCGTTAAAAGAGCAGGTCGTCATTTAATTGCCTTTATTAAGACTGAATAATGACAGGCTGTCAAATTATATTGATGGAGCGGTCGAGATAATTCGCCTTGTTGTGAAATTTATTTGGAAAAAGTGCTTTACAAATAGGCGCTAAAGCGTTAAATTGCGGCTAATTTCTGCGTTTTGCGCAGGTAATGTTATATGAATTGAAAGGTAAATAGATGTCTAAAATGACAAGTCGTGGGCGCGCTCTTCGCGTTCGCCATAAGCTGAAAAGCTTGTCTAAATCTGACAAGCCAAGGCTGAGCTGCTACCGTAGTAACACGCACATCTATGCTCAAATTATTGATGATGCAAACGGTGTGACTCTTGCTGCTGCTTCTACAGTGGACAAGAAACTACGTAAAGATATTAAAAAAGGTGACACAGTGGAAGCCGCTGCTGCAGTTGGTAAAGCAATTGCTGAACGTGCGAAAAAAGCTGGTGTTGAAATCGTTTACTTTGATCGTGGTGCAAACCGCTACCAAGGCCGTGTGAAGGCTTTGGCAGATGCAGCGCGTGAAGGCGGACTACAGTTCTAAGGGAGAAATGATAAATGGCATTTAATCAAGAAAACAACAATGCAGGTTTTGTGGACAAGTTAGTCGGCGTAAACCGTGTTGCTAAAGTTGTTAAAGGTGGTCGCCGCTTTTCATTCTCTGCAATTGTAGTTGTAGGTGATGAGAACGGCCGTGTTGGTTGGGGTTCTGGTAAGGCGAAAGAAGTGCCAGAAGCTATCCGTAAGGCAACAGATGTAGCCAAGAAGCGTATGGTACGTGTACCAATGCGTGATGGTCGTACGTTGCACCATGATGTTCAAGGCCGCTTTGGCGCCTCTAAAGTAATGTTGCGTTCAGCTCAGCCTGGTCGTGGTATCATTGCTGGTGGTCCAATGCGTGCGATTTTTGAAGCGGTTGGTATCAAGGACGTTGTAACCAAATCTTTGGGTTCAAACAACCCATACAACATGATTCAGGCAACTTTTGCAGCGTTTGAAGAATTGCAAACACCTCGTGGTGTGGCTTCTAAGCGTGGTAAGAAAGTTTCTGACTTCAAACGTTTCCGTGAAATGGCTGAAGCGCAACGTGCATTGACATCTGAAGCGATGGCTGAAACCAACGCTGAAGAAGGTCAAGCTGCGAAAGAAGCGAAGAAGGAAGTAGCTAAAAAGGCTCCTGCAAAGAAGGCGGCGCCAAAAAAAGCTGCTAAGAAAGCAGAGGAGACTAAATAATGGCTGCTAAGAAAACAATTACTGTAAAGCAAGTGGGTAGCCCAATCGGTCGTAAGGCTGATCACCGTGCTACACTTGTTGGTTTGGGTTTGAACAAGCTTGGCCGTGAGCGTACTTTGGAAGATACTCCATCTATTCGTGGAATGATCTCTAAAGTTTCTTACATGGTTGAAGTTGTAGAATCTAAGTAATGAGACATGATGTTGGGCCATGCTAAATGTGTGGCCTCACATTTTAATAAAACATAAATTATAAATTTTGGCGAAAGGGATACCGAGTCATGAAATTAAATCAATTAGCTGATAACAAAGGCGCACGCAAGCTTCTAACACGTGTTGGCCGTGGTCACGGTTCTAAAGGTAAAACATCTGGTCGTGGACACAAAGGTCTAGGCGCGCGTAGTGGTGGTAAAACGTTTGTAGGTTTCGAAGGTGGTCAAAACCCTCTATACCGTCGTTTGCCAATGCGTGGTTTCAACAACTACAACTTCCGTACAGTTTACACAACAATTAACGTTGGTGACTTGGAAGCATTGGTTGAAACAGGTCGTTTGGATTCTAAGCAGACTGTAACAATTGAAACATTGCAAGCGATTGGTTACACCAAAAAAGCTCACGATGGTTTGAAAGTGTTGGGTAACGGCGAAGTGAAAACTAAATTCACAATCGACGCGGCTCACGCAACAAAGTCTGCAATCGAGAAGATCGAAAAAGCTGGTGGTAAGTTGAACCTTGCACCTGCAAAACCAGACATGAGCGGTCAGAAGCTTAAGAAAAAAGCGGACCGTAAATAAGGTTGACGGATGCATGCCTCTTAAATCTTTAAGGGGCGTGCGTCTTTTTAATATTTGATATAAGTTTTTTATTAGGAGCAAATAATAATGGCAAATACAGCATCCATGAATGGTCGCGCAGATGTTGCGGGTTTGTTGGCAAAGTCAAGCGAGCTTCAAAAGCGTATTTTGTTTGTGCTTGGCGCACTGATTGTTTTTAGACTGGGTACACACATTCCGGTACCTGGTGTTGACGCTTTGACATTGAGCCAAATCAATTCAAACCCAACTGGTGGTTTGATGGACTTGTTGAACATGTTCACCGGTGGTGCGATGAACCGTATGGCTGTGTTTTCTTTGGGTGTTATGCCTTATATTACTGCTTCTATCATTATGCAATTGATGACATTTGCATACCCAGCACTTTCTGAGTTGAAAAAAGAAGGTGAAATGGGGCAGCGTAAAATTACGCAATACACACGTTACCTCACAATTTTAATCTCCTTTGGTCAGGGTTATGCCTACGCCAATGGTTGGGAAATGCAAACAGCAACAATCGGCAGCGAAACTGTGAACCTGATTGTGACTGGTGGCGTAATGTTTAAACTGCAAACAGCTTTCACACTGATGACAGGGACAATGTTCTTGATGTGGTTGGGTGAACAAATTAGCGCACGTGGCATTGGCCAAGGTGTATCTGTCTTGATTTTTGCAGGTATTATTGCCGAGCTTCCAGCTGCTATTTACCAAACAATCGAACAAATGCGTGTGGGTGCCTTGGCTGGTTACATTGGCTTGTCCGTTCTGGCGATTGCTTTGATCACTATTTTTGCGGTGGTGTTTGTGGAAACAGCCCGTCGCCGTGTGCTTGTGCAATATCCAAAACGTAACGCGATGGCTGGTGGTCAAGCAGATGCTTCGTACATGCCGCTGAAGGTTAACGCTGGTGGTGTTATGCCAGCTATTTTCGCCAGCTCTGTTTTGGTGGGTCTGATGACTTTGATCAACCTTTATCCAAATGCTCCTTTGGCGCAAACAGTTGCTGGGTGGGTCACACCGGGTCAGCCTGTTTACATGGTTGTATTCTCGGCTCTTTTAGCTGTGCTGACATTCTGGTGGGTGGCGATTACCTTTAACACCAAGGACGCTGCAGACAACCTGAAGAAGCAAAATGGTTTTGTGCCAGGGATTCGTCCAGGTACGGCAACGGCAGAATATTTCGATTATGTGACGAAGCGTATTACCTTTGTAGGTGCTTTGTACCTAATTGTGATTTGTAACTTGCCACAGGTGATTATCAACCAATTTAACATCCCAGCCAATGCGGCTTACTTGATGGGTGGTACAAGTTTGCTGATTATCGTGAGTGTGACAATTGACTTGGTAGAAAAAATTCAAGAACACTTGATTGCACAGCGCTACCAAAGCATGATGAAAAAATCTAAATTTAGACGTAACACAAAGGTGGCACGCTAATGAACAATCCATTGCACATTATCTTTCTAGGAGCCCCTGGTGCTGGTAAAGGTACACAAGCTCAAAAATTGGTTGAGAAGTATGGCATTCCGCAATTGTCCACAGGCAACATGCTGCGTGAGGCGATTGAAGAAGGCACGGAAGTGGGCAAGCAAGCGCAAGAGGTGATGAACCGTGGCGACTTGGTTCCAGATTCGGTGGTGTTGAAAATTATTGCGGATCGCATTGTGCAGGATGATTGCCAAAAAGGTTTTATCTTGGATGGTTTTCCACGCACAGTTGCACAGGCTGAAGGTCTGGATCAAATGATGGCTGACAACAGCTTAGATTTAACTCACGTGTTTTGTTTAAACGTCAATGATGACGTGGTGGTGGAGCGCCAATCTGGTCGTTTGTTTGCGCCAAAAAGTGGCCGTGTCTACCATGAGAAGAATAACCCACCTAAAGTTGCAGGCAAATGTGATGTGACAGGTGAGGAATTGGTAAAGCGTGATGACGACTCGGAAGAGGTGGTGCGTCACCGTCTATCAGTTTATAGAGAGCAGACAGCTCCTGTGAAGGATTACTATCTGAAGCAGGGCTTGGTGCAAGAGTTTAACGGTTGCCAAGAAGTGGAAACTGTTTTTGGTGAGCTTGTGGCGGCAATTGAGTCCGCACAGGCTGCAGCATAAATAAAAAGGAGTAAGGTGCATTGGCTAAGGGCGATGTTATTGAGTTAGAAGGTAAGGTGGTAGAAATTCTGCCAAATACAATGTTTAGAGTACAGCTGGAAAATGGCCATGAGATTTTGGCACATATTTCAGGAAAAATGCGTCAATTTAACATTCGTATCCTTGCTGGGGACGCGGTAACCGTTGAAATGACACCTTATGATTTGACAAAAGGCCGAATTACGTATAGACATAAGTAATTTTTGGCAATTAATGGATTTGGCAATGCAGTTTGCCAATAAGGTTAAGGTGTAAACCTTAATTGATTTTAACTGAAGGAGAGTAATGTTATGAAAATTAAATCATCTATCCGTAGTGCGAAGACACGTTCTCGCAACTGCATCGTGGTGAAGCGTCGTGGCCGTCTTTACGTGATCGACAAAACAAACCCACGTAACAACTGCCGTCAAGGTATTAAAGCACGCTAACTTGTTGTGGACGGTTTGAGCCTTGTTGCTTTAGATAAAGCAAGTGCAGGGTTCTTGAAGTCAATAACAGCATGTGAAGCGAAACAGCTGAGACTAAAGTTGTTTAGTATACTTATTTCCTTGACATTTAAATAGGAAGTGGTATTTTCAGCGAAGTTCGTCAAAAACGAATACAATTTTTTGCTTTATTAAAAGCAAGATGAATTTAAATTAAGGAGAGAAAATCGTGGCTCGTATTGCCGGTGTAAACATACCAACAGATAAGCAGGTTTGGGCTTCTCTGACCTATATTTACGGTATTGGCCGCAAAACTGCTTACGACATTCTAACAAACGCTAAGGTTAAGCCTGAAGAGCGTGTGAAGGATTTGTCAGAAGAGCAAGTTGCGAAAATTCGCGGAATTATTGAGAATGACTACCTTGTAGAAGGTGACCGTCGTCGTCAGATCGCTTTGGATATTAAGCGTTTGATGGATTTGGGTTGCTACCGTGGTCTTCGTCATCGTCGTGGATTGCCAGTTCGTGGTCAAAGCACAAAGACAAACGCACGTACTCGTAAAGGTCCTCGTGCGTCTGCAGTGAAGAGATAAAGGAAAGTAAATTATGGCACAAACTGCTAACCGTTCTAAGCGTAAAGTTAAAAAGAACATTACCAATGGTATTGCTCACGTATACTCTACGTTTAACAACACAATTGTAACAATTACTGACGTTCAAGGTAACGCCATTTCTTGGGCTACTGCTGGTGAGCAAGGTTTTAAAGGCTCTCGTAAGTCTACACCTTATGCTGCTCAGTTGGCTGGTGAAGCTGCTGGTAAGCGCGCTCAAGAGCACGGCATGAAAATCTTGGAAGTAAACGTTAAAGGTGCTGGTTCAGGTCGTGAATCTGCATTGCGTGCACTTCAAGCAATTGGTTTTGAGATTTCAACAATTCGTGATGTAACATCTGTTCCTCACAATGGTTGCCGTCCACCAAAAGCACGTCGCGTGTAATTAAAAATTAAAATATGGTGCAGGCAGGGGTTGAAAAACAATCTGTCGAGCTTAAGTTATAAACCGTTTATGTTTCCCTTAGGAAACCAACAAACAAATAAGGAATTGTAAAATGCAAATTCAAAAAAACTGGAAAGAGCTTATTAAGCCAAACAGTGTGAACATTACACCTGGTCGTGATGGTCGCAAAAACTCTACATTCACAATTGAACCGCTAGAGCGTGGCTTTGGTCACACAATGGGTAATGCCCTACGTCGTATTTTGTTGTCTAGCTTGCAAGGCGCTGCTGTGACACAAATTAAAATTGACGGTGTATTGCATGAGTTTTCTACAATTCCTGGTGTAATGGAAGATGTGAGTGAAATCATTCTAAACATTAAAGCAATGGCTGTGCGTCTAAACTCTGACGATGCTAAAACAGTTATGCTAAAAGCTAAAGGTCCTTGCACTGTGACAGCTGGTCACATTGAAACAGGTTCTGAAGTAGAAGTGATTGATACTGAACACTACATCTGCACACTAAACGACGGTGCGGAATTGAACATTGAGTTGACAATCGACTCTGGTAAAGGTTACAGCCCTGCTGCAAACCACCGCCCTGAAGAAACAATTGTTGGTCTTATTCCTGTAGACGCAATTTACTCTCCTGTGCGTCGTGTGGCATTTAAAGTAACAGATGCGCGTGTTGGTCAAGATACTGACTACGATAAGCTGACTTTAGATGTGGAAACAAACGGTGTTGTAGCTCCAGAAGATGCTTTGGCTTACGCTGCACGTATTTTGCAGGATCAATTGCAGTTGTTCATTAACTTTGATGAAATCATTGAAGAAAAAGAAGAGAAAGACAACACACCTGACATTAACCCGAACTTGTTGATGAAGGTTGATGAGCTGGAACTTTCTGTTCGTAGTGCAAACTGCTTGAAGAATGATAACATTGTTTACATTGGTGACTTGGTGCAAAACACTGAATCTGCTATGTTGAAAACACCAAACTTTGGCCGTAAATCTCTTAACGAGATTAAAGAAGTCCTATCTACAATGGGCTTGGGCTTGGGTATGAAGTTGGAAAACTGGCCACCTGAAAACATTGAAGAATTGGCTAAGAAGCTTGAGTCTGATTTTTAATCAGACCAGCTTCAAGCTTAAGATTTAACTAAGTATAAAGAGAGAAGAGAAAAATGAGACACGGTATCGCAGGACGTAAACTTAGCCGTACAAGCTCCCACCGTAAAGCAATGTTTGCAAACCTTGCAACAAGCTTGTTGGAGCACGGTCAAATCAAAACAACAGTGGCTAAGGCTAAAGACCTTCGCCGTGTGGTTGAACCAATCATCACAAAAGCCAAAAAAGGCGACTTGGCTGCACGCCGTGAAGTGATGAAAACAATCACAAACAAAGAAGTTGTATCTAAACTGTTTGACGAAATTGCACCATCTTTTGCAAAGCGTCCAGGTGGTTACACACGCGTCCTTAAAGCTGGCTTCCGTAAAGGTGATGCTGCTGATATGGCTATCATTGAGCTAACAGAAAAGCCAAAAGCTAAAACTGCTGGCGAACCTAAGGCGACTGAAGCTAAGAAAGATACAAAAGAAGCTAAAGCTGAGAAAGCTCCAGCTAATAAAGCTGCTCCTAAAAAGGAAGCTGCTTCAAAGGCTCAAGCTAAGAAAACAGCTGCTAAGAAGTCTACAGCGAAAAAGGCTGAAGACAAGTAAGCTTCTCTTAATTCTCTTAAAGGCGTCCCTCTCAGGGGCGTCTTTTTTATGATCACACTTCAAGTTGTTACCGAAAAGATTCTAGGCTTGTCAAATGTCCTGTTTGAATCGTTTGATTTGTTGGCTATTATGTTGTCTTAAAGCAGTGGTATTGCTTTCATGGCATATAAAAAGTCCCTCCTAAGAGGGCTTTTTTTGTGAGTTTTTATAAAATGGTGCGTGCAACCCTAAACCAAAGTTGGTATTGGTCGTCGCCTGTTTGGCTGCGCATATCCCACTGTACACGTCCTTCAAGTTCACGTGCAATTTCTCCATCGCCATCGTAGTCTGCGTTCACCTTCTCAATGGTGCCAATGGGGACATTTTTAAGGCTGATGTACAGGTAACATGTTTTAGCTGTGCTTTGGCATACTTCATTGAACTTATCGGTGCGCTTTTCCAAGCGCATTTCGCCATACTTGTGGTGGTTGGTGCTGCGGTATTCCACATATGGGCCTAGCCAACGTGCTCGAAACTTACCTGCTTGAACAAATTCATTGTCATATAATGCGCTGACAGCGTTTTCGGCTGTGGGGCTGATGAGGGTTTTGAAAATGTCTTGCTTCATGTCATGGTGGTAACCGTCCACAGCGTTGCTGAGGTTGTTTAGCTCATCGGTGAGTGCGCCACCTGTTATGTAATCCATATTGGTGGTGATGGTGTAACCAGCAAGGACACTTAATGTACTAAAAATGGCAAGTGTGATGCGGGCATCTAACCCAAACATGGCGCCTTTTTGATTGTGCAATTGTGTGGTCATAACTTAAAACCTTTTGTTTTTACGTGATGTGGTTTTGTAAAGGAGGGTGACTTGTTCGGCTTTAAGGTTGAGTGATCGAATTTTGCCTGTTAAGTGCTTTGTCGCTTCACGCTCTAAGCTTGTACCAAGAGATTCATCGACATAACCGTTGATGAAGTTCCAAGTGTCAATCGGCGTGTCGGTAATGGCGATGAAGGTGTGGCAATCACCGCTTGCCTCGCAAGGGGACATGTCGTCACGGTAGTAAGTTATAAAATAGCGGCCAAGCAGGCTGTGCTCGGTCGTTTCTTCTTCAATGTAAGGACCGTTCCATAAGTTTTGGAACTTTCTTTTAAGAACTTCTTTGTTGTAAAGCGCTTTGAAGTCATCCTTACCGTTGTTTTCGCCGATGGTGTAGCCGTAAAAAACACCCATATCCGCTTGGTAGGATTGTATGGCCATTTCTAGGTTTTGAAGTTCGTTCAGCACAGCGGCGTTGCGCACTTGCTCAAGTTTGCCAAGGGCATAATATCCCGCTGTAACCGAAAGTAAGGCAAAAATGGCAATGGCAATACGCGCATCAAAGCCAAAAATGGCTCCTTTTTGATTGCTGAATTTATGAAATGCAGACTTCATTTTTGCGGTTACAAGCCTCGGCTTAAGTTATCAATAAATTGATCAATAATGCCCATGGTTTGACCGTGTGTTTCAGTTGTTGCCTTGTCAGGGGTGACGGCTTTACTGTCGTCTTGATCTTTAAATGTCATGGCGGTGGCAATGCCTTGATTGTTAAAGTCAATGATCACAATCTCACGCTCAATCAAAGACCGCTCACCAAGTGATTCAACAGCTGACTTTTCTGTAAAATAATACCAGCGCTTATTGTTGAATGTGCCTGTGGCTGCGGGAGAGCCTAACAGGGCGGCCACATCTCTTTGCGAGTGCTCGCCAATTTCAATTTTATCAAGCTGGGACTGTTTAATGACGTTTCCGTGGGTGTCTACACGTTTGGCGCAACTGGTTAAGGCCAAAGCCATACATATAATAACTGTGGAGAGGAGGGTGCTTTTTTTGAGCATTCAAAAATCCTTTTTCGTAGCCTTCAAATTTGAATCATGATAAAGTTTAGTCTATATGTTTTTGGCAGTAAATAACAAGTAAAAAAGGCTTTCAAAGCAATGTTTTTAAACTTTCTAAAACCTTCCCAGTCGCCACAGACCAAAGAGATTTTTAACAGTGCGCTTGCACAAGCTAAAAAGACATTTCCTCAAAGGTTTGAAATGGAAACACGTGACGCAGAGCATCGTCGTCAAAAATTTGAAGCTATTTCCATTTTTATGGCGCTCTACGCTTGGTACCTTAAAACAGAAGGTTCTAAAACAGCGGGGCAGCTTTCACAGCAGGCCTATGACCATATGTTTGATATGTATGAGATTGCCATGCGTGAGCAAGGTGTGTCCGACGTGCGGGTTGGCCCAGAGGTGAAAAAGCTGGCTGCTGCCTTTCATGGCCGGTTGGAGTCTTACACAAAAGCCTTTGACGCTGGCGATACCGCGCAACTGGCAGAAGGCTTTGTCCGCAACCATGTTTGTGAAAGAGAAAAGGCCCTGGGTTTAAGCATTGCCATCATCTCCGAAGCAAGGCAAATGGAAACGCAAGACTTAGATGCTTGGCTGGCCAATTTAAAAAACTTGCAAAAAAGCATTTATGAGCCAAAAGAATTTTTGGCGGAGGATGCGTCATGACACAGGATATGACTCATGAGTATACGGCTGTTTATAAGAATGACCCGTTCACCGTTAAGTTTGATGTGGATAAACTTAAAAACGGTACATATAAAATTGAAGGTGAAGTTGCGCCAGAGCTGTGGCGTGAAGCTTGCAAGCAAATTAAAGTGGCGGAAGGTGGTCGTTGTTCGGTTGACACTGTGCTTAAAAAAGCCGGTGGTATGCTGAAGTTTTCAGGGCAAATTACAACAACTATGATGCGTGAATGTGTCCGCACGCTGGAAACTTTTGAGCTGACAGAAACTTATCACTTCACGGAAGAGGTTTCTCTGTTTGATATGGAAGAGTCAGAGTTTATGGAAGTTTTGCAAGGGCAAACGCTGAACATGAAGGATTATTTCATCCAACAAATTATTTTGTATATGACACCATACCCCATTCACCCCGCAACATTGTCAGCAAAAGAGGGTGAATTTGATATTAAAGACGGTCAAGAGAAGCGCATTCAAAAAGAAAAAGAAGAAAAAAATCCATTTTCTGTGTTGAAAGGCTTGAAATCTTAGTCTAAATCATATACAAAGTGCATCTAGATGGTGAACGACTGTCTAGATTTAATTGAATTTAATGTGAAGTCCTGTTGGTGTGCATAAGACCAAAGGCAAAGACGAAAGCGAATATAATGGCTGTACCTAAGAGTAAAATTTCTAAATCACGCCGCGGCCAGCGTCGTGCGCACGATGCTATTTCAGCGTCTGCACACCAAGAATGCCCAAACTGCGGTGAATTGAAGCAACCACACCACGTGTGCCCATCTTGTGGCTTCTACGGGGACCGTGAAGTTGTATCAGCAAAGTCTGAAGAATCTGCTTCTTAAGCTTTGTAAGCATATTTTAAAAGGAGGCCTCTCATAGCCTCCTTTTTTGTAAAATAAGAAAGTTCTTAAAAAATGCCAATTGTGATAACAGGGACCGGAAGCGCATTGCCCAAAAAAGTTGTGAGCAATGATGACCTTGCAAAGTTTGTGGAAACCTCCGATGAGTGGATCCAAACCAGAACAGGTATTCAGCAGCGTTACTTTAAAACAGAAGGTGAGTCCACATCCACATTGGCCATTGAAGCGGCCAATCGCGCCATTGAGTCCGCAGGTGTTTCAGTAGATGAACTTGACCTTGTTGTGGTGGCCACAGCAACGCCTGATCATTCCTTTCCTTCCGTAGCAACGCAAGTGCAAGCGGCAATTGGTATGCAAAAAGGTGCTGCGTTTGACGTAGCGGCGGCTTGTAGCGGTTTTATTTACGCACTTTCTGTAGCGGAGAATATGATCAAAAGTGGTTCTTTTTCTAAAGCTTTGGTTATTGGCGCAGAGACGCTCTCCAACCTCATTACCCCAGAAGACCGCACCACGTACGTATTGTTTGGTGATGGTGCTGGCGCAATTGTTGTGGAAAATAAAACAGAAGAAGAGGCGCAAGGTTCTGGCGTTATTGGCACGGATCTCTTTAGTGATGGCCGCTTTAAAAATGAACTATATACCGACGGTGGTGTTTCAACCACAGCTTCTGCGGGCCATGTGGTGATGAACGGCCGTGAAGTTTTCAAACATGCAACCAGGGCAATGAGTGGCCTTGTTAATGACACGTTGGTGAAATATAACATTGAAAAAGAAGATATAGATTGGCTTGTTCCTCATCAGGCAAACAAACGTATTATTGATGCAACTGCCAAGCATTTAAATTTAAGTGCGGATAAGGTGGTGCTGACAGTAGGGGAGCATGCAAACACTTCGGCAGCGTCAATCCCGCTGGCTTTTGACAAGGCTGTGCGCGATGGTCGAATTCAAAAAGGGCAGTTGATCTTTTTTGAAGCATTTGGCGCAGGTTTTACTTGGGCTTCTGCACTTGTAAAATTTTAAAAATGTACTATAGTGTTAATTAGTTAGCACTTTAAAATAGACTGAGGAGTTCCTCAAATTAGGTGTCCGAAAATACATGGCTGGTGATCGCCAAAAATGTATTGTAAAATTAAATTTAGATGAATTGAAAGGTTTATACAATAATGCCTACCTTAACGAGATCAGACTTGATGGAAGCCGTGTACAGCGAAGTAGGGCTTTCTCGTAAGCAATCTTCCGAAATGGTTGAACAGTTTTTAGAAGAAGTAGTTACAACACTTGAAAAGGGCAGTGCTGTTAAGCTTTCTGCTTTCGGTAACTTTTCTGTTCGCAGTAAAAATGAGCGTATTGGCCGTAACCCTAAAACAGGGGAAGAGGTGCCAATTACACCACGTAAGGTGCTTGTGTTTAAAGCTTCTCACGTTTTGAAGGACCGTGTAAACAACGGTTAATTAAACTTAAAGCCTTCCTTTTGGGCACGGGAAGGCTTTTTATAAAGGGTAATTTTTGATGCAAAATTTTAATTTGTTTGGTGAAAAAGTCGAAGAAAAATCATCATCCAAGCGTCAAAAGTCAGATTCGGCATATAGAACCATCAGCGAAGTGGCCGATGGTATTGGCGTTGCAACGCATGTTCTTCGCTTTTGGGAAACCAAGTTTTCACAAATTCAGCCCGTTAAAAGGCAAGGTGGTCGCAGGTACTACCGCCCAGAAGACGTTCAGCTGATTGAAAAAATTCACGATCTTTTACACAATCAAGGCTACACCATTCGTGGTGTGCAAGGTTTGTTGAAGGTTGATAAAAAATTAGAGCAAAGCCCTATAGGTGAGGAAAGAGCAGTGTCTCATACGGATACTGCGCAAATTTTAGCGGAGCTCAAAAACCTAAAAGAGTTTTTAAATTCATGATTCGATATACATTCCCCATTGTGGCTATTTTAATGGCAACCACTCCAAGCTTTACCTTAGCGGAGGAAATTTCTGGCCCACCTGCTATTTTCGCACTTGAGTCTCATGACAATTTAGATGGTGATACGTTGGAATTACCATTTATGGAAATGGGTGACCTGACAACCGAAGAGGTCTCAGAAACCGCAGCTGTCAGCGCCACAACACCAAGAGAGCTTTTGCCAGAAGAAGACTTTGTTGCATCTATCCGTTTTGTGAACAAGCGCAGCAACCGTTTATACGACGTTGACTTTAACACCACGGAGCTTTCAAGCGACTTGGAAGCAGATGCTTTGTTAAAAGCCATGCAACAAGCCAGCGCAGAAGAAGAGGAAGTGGTTACAAGTGATGATGGTGAGGTTGGTGAGGGTGTTAGCCTAAAAGAAGGTGAAGAGTCACAAGAATTGGTGGATCTTCCTGGTGTGGCCTTTAAAGATTTTCAGTTAAATATCACAAAATGCCTTAAAGATTATAACAACATCCACGGCAACGATATGGCTTTTGTGTCTGTGATGAACCGTGAGTCATCCGCCTTGCTGTTTGAAGGCTGGGTTTATAAAAAACGTCCGTCGGTGCATGTGTTTCAGCACCCTGTTTATGCGTTTCATTTAATTTCGTGCAAGCCTTTGTAAGGCTTGAAAATAAAAAAACCTCCAATATGGAGGTTTTTTTGTGAAGTAAATTTTTAGCACATGCCCTTGTGGGTGCCGGTGCTGATGGCTTTCAAGTCTGGCAAGCCACGGTACATGCCGTTCATGTCCATGCCGTAACCCACAACAAACAAACCTTTTGGGATGGTAAAACCGTAGTAATCGGCCTTGCCGTCACCGTCTTGACGTCTAAGTAAGGTGGCAACTTTAATGTTGCTGGCAAAACGCTCGGCAATTAAAGTACGCAATGTTTGAATGGTTGCGCCACTGTCCACAATGTCTTCAATGATCAGCACAGGGTTGTTGCCAAATGTTTTTGGGAACGCTTCTGGGTTGATGCGTAGGTCTTCTGTTTCGCTGCCAGAATAAGACGCTGTACCTGCAAAGTGCACTTCCATTGGCACTTTAATTTGACGGACAAGGTCCGCTGCAAACATAAATGAACCGTTGAGTGTGATGATCACGTGGATCAGGTCTTCACCGTCATAGTTTTTGTTGATTGCGTTTGCAATTTCCTCGACGCGGTCCTTAATGGTTGCTGCGCTGTACACGGAAGATAACATTTTATAGACGCCCTTCTTCTAAAAATTTTTCCAACGTGTGAATTGTATATTCACCTGTTTTAAATGCGTTTGTTGCAATCAGCTTTCTGTGAAGTGGCACAGTGGTATCAATACCTTCAATCACTGTTTCTTCTAAAGCTCTTTGCATTTTTGCGATAGCTTCGTCCCTTGTTGCGCCGTGGGTAATCACTTTTGCAATCATGGGGTCATAGTATGGACTTACATGATAGTCGGTATAAAGGCAAGAATCAACACGCACGCCAGGGCCACTTGGTGGATGGTAGTCAGTTACATGACCAGGTGATGGTAAAAATGTTTCACTATTTTCTGCGGTGATACGACATTCAATGGAGTGTCCACGTAATTTTGGTGCCATTTTGGAGATGTTTAATTTCTCTCCAGCAGCCACGCGAATTTGTTCACGGACAATGTCAACACCGGTTACCATTTCGGTAATGGGGTGTTCAACCTGTACACGGGTGTTCATTTCAATAAAGTAAAAATGGCCATCTTCGTATAAAAATTCAAAAGTACCAGCACCAAGATAATTCATTTTAGCACAGGCGTTGCGCACAACTTCGCAAAGTTCGTCACGCTGTTTTTGAGTAATTGCCGGAGAAGGGCTTTCCTCAATCACTTTTTGGTGACGTCTTTGCAAGGAGCAGTCACGCTCGCCTAAAGTTGCGACGTTGCCATGCTTGTCGCACAGGACTTGAATTTCAATGTGACGTGGGTTTTGTAAAAACTTTTCAATGAAAACACGGCCATCGCCAAAAGCGGCTTTGGCTTCGGTGGATGCAACGGTAAATGCTGTGCGCAAAGCACTTTCACTGTGTGCAACCTTCATGCCACGGCCACCGCCACCAGCGGCAGCTTTAACAATTACAGGGAAGCCGATTTTTTTACCAATTTCAACGGCATGTTCAGGGTTTTTTACTTCACCATCAGACCCTGGGATTGTAGGAATGCCAAGCTCACGCACATAGTCCAAGGCTTGCACTTTGTCGCCCATAATTTCAATGTGGCGGGCTTCAGGGCCAATGAAGGTAAAGCCAAGTTCTTCAACAATGCTGGCAAATTTTGCATTCTCGCTTAAAAAGCCGTAACCAGGGTGAATGGCTTCAGCGTCGGTTAATTCAGCGGCGGCCATAATTCTTGGGATGTTGAGGTATGACTTGTCTGCTTGGGCAGGGCCAATGCAAACAGATTCGTTCGCCATTTTAACATGAAGAGCATTCTCGTCAGCTTCCGAGTGAATTGCCACTGTTTGAATGCCCATTTCGCGGCAAGCACGGTGAATGCGAATGGCAATTTCACCGCGGTTTGCAATAAGAACTTTTTTAAACAATGTTCAAATCCTTTTTTAAGGTTTGTTGTTAGTTGATGACAAAAAGAGGTTGACCAAATTCAATTGGGTCCGCATTTTCTGGGAGGATGTTTTCAACCACACCATCCTTGTCGGACTCAATTTGGTTCATTGTTTTCATGGCTTCAATAATGCACAAAACTTGACCTTTCTTCACACGGTCACCCACATTTACAAAAACAGAAGCTTCAGGTGATGGAGAACGGTAAAATGTACCAACCATAGGGGACTTAACAACGTGGCCTGTTAAAGCAGGTTCTTGTGCAGTTTGAGTTTGTGGAGCTGGTGCCGCTTGTGGAGCTGTTTGCATAACAGGGACTTCAGCCACAGTTTGCACCGCAGGTGCAAGGTTACGACGCAGACGGATTGTGCTACCATTTTCTGAAACTTCAACCTCATCTAAGTTGGTTTCTTGCATGAAATCAACAAGGTTTTTAAGGTAATCTAGGTTAAACTTTGGTGTGTTTTCACTCATCCGAATCATCCCTTTCTTTTAATGCTTGAGAGAAGCTTTCAATGCGTTCCAATTGGCGCATTTGTTTGTTCATTTTTTCTAATTGCTCTATCCACTTATCCAATAATGGCAGGTGCTCTGCGTGGACTTCTTCTTTCCTGTTTTTAAGAGACTCTAACGCTTCTTCAAAGTCTGGGTAGTTAAAAACAGTTTTCATATTTTTAGAGACCTTTATTGTTTGTTAATTCTTCACTATTTACCATAAATGTACACAAAAGACGAGTTCTAATTTATGTCTTTTTCTCCAAAATGGGCGATTGTTTCAGCTCTTTTATTTTTTGCTGATGTTTGGTGTTGTCCTCTTCCATATGGCTTTCGGCAATTTGGATATGAATTTCGGCATCTTGCTTGGCTTTTTTAAGCAAAGCTTCTTTTGCTAAATTGTAATGGCTTTCAAATAAATTGCCTTGTTTGCCGTATGCAATGCCCAGTTGTTTAAAAACACTGCTCCATTGTGGTTGACTGTGGCTGACAATAGTCAGGTCCTCAATGGCTTGGCCAAAGTCTTGTAAAATGATGCTGTTGCGTGCTTTGCTCAGGCGCAATAAGGGCAGGTCAGGGCGCAGCTCTACTGCTTGGTTGAAGTAATCTTGCGCTTTTTGGTGTTGGCTTAAATCTTGATAAAGCATGCCCAGCGCTTGCAGGTGGAAAGGTTTGCCATAACTGTCAGGGCTAAAGTTATTTAATTTTTGAATACTGCTTTCAATTTTACCTTCAAGGGCGTGGCTGAGGGCCAAAGCATATTGCGCCGCTTCATGGTCTTGATAGCTGTATTTTCTTAAAATGTAACCGGAGGACTTGGTGAACGCCTCAAACTTAGCCTTGATGCGCTGGAAAACAAGGGGGTTGAGCGCCTTTTGTGGTAAGTTTTGTTCTGCTTGCAGTTTGCTTTCCATGGCGGCAATACGCTGTTTGGGCAGCGGGTGGGTTAACAACCATGCCGGTGGGGTTTTGCTGTAAAGGAGGTGGCTGGTTTGCAATTTTGAGAAAAAGGATGTCAGCCCCGCCACGCTAAAACCTTCTTTGTTTAAAAGGTCAGCGGCAATGTTGTCAGCCTGTTTTTCGTGGGTACGACTGTGACGGAGGACAGAATCTTGCGTGCCAGCAAGCCCACCTGAAAGGAGCGCCGTTGCCGCTTCACCACTGCCAAGTGCGGCGGCGCCAACGCCAAGTAGTGCACCTAGAACAATTGGCACCTTGTGGCTGTTGGCATGCGCCAAGTTTTTCAGGTAATGCTGGCCCTTAATGTGGCCAATTTCGTGTGCCAGAACACCTTGCACCTCTTCAGCTTTCTCGGCTTTTAGAATAAGTCCACTGTAAAAGAAGATATCCTTTGAAGGGGTCACAAAGGCATTTACCTCATTGGACTGGATGACGTAAATATTTACGTCCTTTGGGTCAATATGCGCATGTTGAAGTAACGGCTTTGCCATGTCGGACAACCATGCCATCACCTCGGCGTCAAAAAGCAATGTTTCAGCTTTTAGTGGTTTGATGGCCGACCCCCACATTAAACAAAGGGTGAATAAAAATGTTGTTATTTTTTTCATGCGCTCTATGTTAACGCACATTGAACTCAATTGCATGAAATAAAAAAGCCTCCGTCATAGGAGGCTTTTTTTTATGCGGTTTAGCTTGTGGTTTTGCTCCACCAGCGTTGGAACTTACCCGTCACCGTTTCGGGCTTGTTTTCGGAAACCGAAGATTCGCCCGTTGCGTTCACATGTTCCACAACAATGCCTTTGGCTGGCTGTTTTTTATCAGCCTTTGGCTTGCTTTCTTTGTTGTCGTTGCCTTGATTGGTTGTGTTTGTGTCCGCTGCTTTTTCGGATGTGTTGGTATCGCCATTTTGGTCATTGTTTTGACGACGGCGACCACCACGGCGTAGGTGACGAGCACGACCGCCACGACGTTTGTCATCTTTTTTCTCAGCGGTTTCGTTTTTATCGCTGTTTTCGCTGGCAGATTCGTTATTCTTCGCTTGTTCTGTGCCTTCTTTTTGGTCGGGCTTTTTGTCCGAACGGCGGGAGCGACGTGGAGACTTTTTATCGCCACCGTCTTTTTTGTTATCGCCCTTGTTATCGCCTTTGCTGTCGGCAGATTTTTCGTTCTGCTCTTTTTTATGGTCGTCTTTGCCACGTTGAGCGTGAGACTGCTTGCCTTTGTTGTCGTCCTTTTTAGGTTTGCGACCACGACGGCGTGACTTACGTGCTGCATCGTCTTCATCCAATGGTTCGCGGAGGATCACTTCATGGGATTGGCGCTTTTCATTGCCACGGTTGTCGGTGCGTACCACTTCAATTTTGTGGTCAGGCGCGTGGTATTTGTCGTCACCGCGAATGTAAATATTGAAGCCGTAACGTGCTTCCATGTCTTTTAGCAATTCACGCTTATGGTTTAAAATGTACAAGGCCAAGTCATCAGCCGTTGTGATGATCACACGCTCGGCTTTGCTACGGATGTTTTCATCTTCGAGGGATCTTAAAAGTGTCAACGCAGCGGATGCCAATGATGGCACAAGACCTGTTCCGTTACAGTGGGTGCACGGCTTCATGGTGGATTCACCAAGGGAAGGGCGCAAACGCTGGCGAGACATTTCAAGCAAGCCAAAAGTTGAGATTGGCGCAATTTGAACACGTGCACGGTCTTTGCGCACGCACTTGCGCATCATTTTTTCAACAGCGCGCTCGTTTTTGGTTTCTTCCATATCAATGAAGTCAATCACAACCAAGCCGGCCAAGTCACGCAGTCGCAGTTGACGGCATACTTCTTCAGCGGCTTCTAGGTTGGTTTTAAGTGCTGTTTCTTCAATGTTTTTTTCTTGAGTGGCTTTGCCCGAGTTGACATCAATGGAAACCAAAGCTTCGGTTGGGTTGATGATTAGGTAACCGCCAGAAGGCAAGTTTACACGGGTGGTGTGCAAACGGTTGAGTTTTTCTTCCACGCCATAGTGGGAGAAAATTGGCGTTTGCAATTTGTATTCTTTAACCTTTTTAGCGCTTTCAGGCATCAGTGACTTCATGTAGTCTTTGGCCATGCGGTAGGTTTTACGGTCAGAAACTTGAACTTCGTCAATTTCGTCGTTGAACATGTCACGAATGGCACGCACAGCAAGGCTGCCATCTTCATGGACAACAAACGGTGGTTTTTTGTTGCCGTTGTAGGCAGTGTCAATTTTTTTCCAAAGGCTGAGCATGTTGTCCACGTCTTTGGCAATGCTGTCCTCTTCTTGGCCAACACCTGCGGTGCGAATAATCACACCCATGCTGTCTGGCACTTTGAGGTTGCTGACAATGTTTTTAATTTCACGGCGTACGGAAAAGTCGGTGATCTTGCGTGAAATGCCACCAGCGTAAGGTGTGTTTGGCATCAAAACAGAGTAACGACCTGGCAGAGAAATGTAGGTGCTAACTGCCGCACCCTTGTTGCCACGCTCTTCCTTGTTCACCTGAATTAAAATGCGCTGACCTTCTTTAAGTACTTGGTCAATGCTGAAACGGCGGTGAATGGGTTGACGGCGTTCTTCTTTTTCCGCTTCTTGGTTTGTAGTTTCCTTGTTTTCAGCGGTTTTATCAGCTTTTTTGCTGGATTCCGCTGTTTCAGTGTTGTCGGGAGTGTTTTCGTCCTGCTCGTCTGCTTTTTTGGTGTGGCGCTTTGGTTTTTTAGCTGGGCGTCCACGGCGTTTTTTAGGCGCTTCTTTGTCTTTGTTTGCGCTGTCGGCCATGGTGTCCATCGCTTGTGGGGTGTTTTCGTCAATCACCATGGTGGAAGCAATGGCCAAGGCCTTGGCATCTTCTTCCATTTCTTCTGGGGTAAGGCCGTTTAAGCTTTCAGGTGTTTCGTCCTTAACGGCTTTTTTGTTGCCCTGTTCTGGTTGGTCAGCGTTAGCTTCTTTGTCCTGCTTGTCGGCATCGGACTTTGCTTCGGCTTCAGATTTTTCATCAGACTTTGTTTGAGCTGGTTGAACCTCTTTATCCGCTTCTTCTGGTTTACCTTTGCCTTTAGACTTTTTGTCTTCTTTTTGTGAGGCTTCTTTTTCAAGCTGGTCCTCTTGCTCTTGGTCACGGCCTTTGCGGCGGTTGGCAATTTCAGTCAACTCGTCAAGCAGTGCTTGCTTTTCTTCTTGTGGAAGGTCGAAATAAGCGGGGTGAATTTCACTGAAAGCTAAAAAACCGTTGCGGTTGCCACCGTAATTGACAAAAGCGGCTTGAAGGGAAGGCTCCACACGGGTGACTTCCGCCACATAAATGTTGCCCTTGATTTGTTCTTTACCAGTTGTTTCAACTTCAAAATCTTCGATTTTTTCATCGTTGAGCACAACAACGCGCAGCTCTTCTTTGTGTGCTGCATCAATTAACATACTTTTTGACATTTTAAATGTATCCTTGCCTGTCAGGCACAAGACAACGGAGAAGTTTGGTAGCAACCTATCAAAATTAACATTGTATAAAGTTGCTTTTTTATTTGAAGTTGCGCTTGTTGACCAAAACATGCGTGCTTTTTGCTTTTCAACTTCCTTCAAGCATGGCGATTTTGCAAATGCTTGGATATAAACTTTTCTTCTCGGCGCTGTAATTTGTGCCGGTTTTAATATAAAACTGTTTGTACTCTTTTGTTTTAAGTCACTGAGTTTGATGACTTGCAGGGTGGCATTTTGTTTGCGCTTAACCTGCTGTAAAAAAATGTATCTCTTATCTATCTAAAAGGATATATATAGTTTGCATTGGATGCAACCAAAATTTTATGTTAATTGTTCTTTTGTGATATTATTGTGCAAAGTTGCAAAGTTCTTAAAAATAATAAAGGTTTGTGTTTTGGCGTTGTTGGCGTTTTTTGTAAAGCGACTGTTGTGGATTTTTCCCACAGCTTTTGGCGTTGTAACGCTGACATTTTTCTTGGTGCACATTGTCCCAGGGGACCCTGTCGAGGTGATTTTAGGCGAGCATGCCCTGCCGGTGGATAGAAAGCGACTGGTGGAAAGTTTGGGCTTGCATTTGCCGCTTTTAACCCAGTTTAAAGTGTTTGTTCAGCAATTGCTTGTTTTTGACTTAGGCACGTCGTTTTATTCTGGCACTCCGGTGATGGAGATGATTGCCATGCGTTTGCCTGCAACGGCTTATTTAGCAGGAGTGGCCATTTTATTCGCCATGGTGATGGCTGTGCCGTTGGGTGTTTGGGCGGCGGTGCATCAAAATAAATGGCAGGACAGGCTGGCGCTGACCTTTTCAATGTTGGCGTTTGCCATGCCTTCTTTTTGGCTGGGGCCTGTTTTGATTATTATTTTTGCGCTTTATTTTCAGCTGTTACCTGTTTCGGGTAATGAACATTGGAGTTCTATTATTTTGCCGGCCTTTACATTGGGTTTTGCTATGTCCGCCATGACGGCAAGGCTGTTGCGTACATCTCTCTTAGAAAGTATGGCCAGTGACTATGTTAAAACCGCACGAGCCAAAGGCCTTTCCTTTAACCGCGCGGTGCAAAGGCATGCTTTTAAAAATGCTCTTTTGCCGTTGGTTACCGTTGTGTTCTTACAAGCGGGTGCGTTGCTGACAGGTGCCATTTTAACCGAAGCGGTCTTTTCATGGCCGGGTTTAGGTTCACTGATTGTGGAAGCTCTTGGCAAGCGGGACTATCCAACCATCCAAGGTTGTGTTTTGTTTATTGCATTTGTTTATATGTTGATGACTCTGCTTTCGGACATGGTCTACGCTTTGATTGACCCACGCCTGCGTTACGGCAAGGAAGGGGTGTAGCCATGCTTTCCGCTTTTGCTAAAATGTTCCGCATGCCATGGTTTTTATTTGCCTTTGTGGTGGCCATTTTAATGGTTACAGCGGTTGTTTGGAAGGGTGACCCTTACACCATTGCGCTGGATAATATGCTCAGCCCACCCTCGGCAGATTATTTGTTGGGTACGGATGAACTGGGGCGTGATTTGCTCACCCGTTTAATGTCCGGTGCGACGCTTTCGGTTTATGTTGGGTTTTGTGTGCTGATGTTGGCAGGTGTTATTGGCACTGTTGTGGGTGTGGTCAGTGGTTGGTTTGGCGGCTGGGTGGACATGTTGCTGATGCGGGTGACCGACATTTTCTTGTCCTTCCCTGGGGTTTTGATTGCCATATGCTTTGCCGCACTGACAGCGCCAGACGTTAAAAATGTGATTTTTGCCTTAGGGTTGATGGGTTGGGTAAGCTTTGCACGATTGGCAAGGGTTCAAACCATGGCTGTTAAAAAGCAGGAATATATTCAAGCGGCTCGGCTGAGTGGTGTTTCCGGCTTTGTGATTGTCCTTTTTTACGTTTTACCCAACATTGCCGCACCGTTGATTGTTGAAAGTGTGTTCACCATTGCAGGGGCCATGCTTTCAGAGGCGGGATTGTCATTTTTAGGCATCGGCGTGCAACCGCCAGAAGCCAGTTTAGGGGCGATGCTCCGTGAAGGTGCGCGCTATATGTTGATGGCGCCGCACTTGGTTGTTGTTCCCGGGGTCACACTCATGCTTCTTGTTTTTACGTTAAACCTTGTCGGCGACAAATTGCGCGATAAACTAGATAAGGCAAACCTGCAAAAGTAGGTCTGACTATGTGGTTTAATGGAAAGGTGAGTGCTGTAACGTGCTGGTTAAAAAGCTAAATTTTTTAATTTTCTGCTTTTTGCTTACAATGGTGCCTGCTTTAACGTGGGCAAATGTTGTTGAAAAGGTACGTCTTGGCCAACATGAAGACCGCACAAGGGTTGTGCTAGAATCTAAAAAAGCAATTAAGCCAAAGTATTTCCATTTACAGTCACCACCGCGTTTTGTTCTCGATTTTTCCCGCACCGACTTTAAGGCCGACGTCAACCATGTAAAAACCCCTAAAGGCGGTATGGTTGAGGGGTTAAGAGAAGGTTTGTTTAAGCCCAACGTCACTCGTATGGTGGTGGACCTAACCAAGCCAGCGGTGGCACGTGTGTTTAACATCCCTGCTTCAAGGGGCAAGGGGCACCGCTTGGTGATTGACCTTAAGCCGGCCACAAAAGCGCAAGTGGCCAAACAGCGTGAAAAGTTCAACCGCATGCAAATTGAAAATCGCCGCAATCAAGTGGAAGAAATTTTTGAAGTTGTCGATAAAAAATCTGAAGAAGTTGTTGTGGTGCTGGACCCTGGTCACGGCGGTGTGGACCCTGGTGCCGTTGGTAAAAACAAAACGTACGAAAAACATGTGGTGTTGCAAATTGCAAAACGCCTCAAACGCAAGCTTGAAAAGCGTGACAATGTGACCGTTTACCTCACCCGCAGTAGCGATATTTTTGTGCCATTGAAAGAGCGGGTGGCCTTTGCCCAGCGTAAAAAAGCGGACCTGTTTATCAGCATCCACGCCGATGCCCATAAGGACAGACGCATCAAGGGTGGCTCCATTTATGTGTTAAGCGAAAAATCATCCGACCGTGAGGCCGCACGATTGGCAAGGCATGCCAACAAGGGGGACGAAATTGCAGGGCTGGACATGAGCCATGAATCCCGCGATGTGCAGAACATTTTAATTGACCTGACCCAGCGTGAAACCAAAAACAAGTCAGCCCTTTTGGCCAATGATATTTTATCAACCATGAAGCAGGACATTGAGGTGCGCCGTGACAAAGTGTCCTTTGCAGGGTTCAGGGTTCTCAAAGCGCCAGAAATTCCTTCGGTGTTGGTGGAGGTGACCTATCTGTCAAACACAAGGGAAGAAAAACGCCTTACCCAACGTGAACATCAGGACCGCATTGCCCGCAGCATTGCCAATGGTGTCTATAACTTTATAGATAACAACCGTTTAAACTAGTCTTTTTATAATTTTTGTGCTAATTTGCCCAAACTTCTTACCTTTACTTTTTAGGAGGGTTTTTTATGGCCTCTCAAAAAATGACACTCGATGATCTAAAAAAACTGCATCAAGATCATTATAGCTCCATTCAAAATCTTGAAGTGAAAATGGCCCTTTTGGGTCATGATCACCCTGATCTGGATGACCCAAACAAGGGGTCGCTGTCCACAAGTTTTCAATCGCTTAAAAATGCGGTTGGTGACTTTAAAAAGCTTTACCAGCAAGTTGATATTGTTATACAGCAGCCGGAAGATCACTTGGTTCAAAAATCCTATGAGCTGACGCAAAAATCGCTCAGGGTGCAAACTAAAATTGAAAAGTTGCTGGATGACTTAGAGTCTATGTTAAATAAACCGTGAGGTAACAGATGAGTACGTATAACCATTTAAACTGCTGCCGTGTTAAGGTTTTCGGCCTGATGGTTCAGTTAAGTGATTTAAACTGGAAGTTTGACCAGATGACCAAGTGCCTTGAGCGAAACGAAAAACACTTAGAACGCTTGGTTCAAAGTCGAGACTTTCAAGGCTATGTGTCCATTGTTTTTTATGGCAAGCTTTACGCCCGTCAAATTGCTGATATGCGCAAGGCGTTGATAAGCGCCTATAACAATGAGTTTGGTTTGACTCAATGCATTTACCGCTTAAGTGCAATGGTTGAAAGCTTTGAACAAACAGTGCTTAAAGTTGCGAAATTTTATCACCTATTAACGAAGTAAGTTTAAAAAACACCATTTAAGATGGTGTTTTTTTTGTTTCAAGGTGTATATTGTCCATTATGGAATGGCAAGGCGAAGGTGTGGTTTTAAGGGTGCGTCCCCAAGGTAAGGGCGCTTATTTGTTGTGCCTTTTTAGTCGGGAATTTGGCAAGCTCAGTGGTTTTGTTTCTGGCAGCCAAAAGTTACGCCACGAATTGCAATTGGGCAATGTGTTAGAATTTACCCACATTCGCCGCTTGGAAAATCAGCTCGGCAGCTTTTATGTGGACCTTGTACACGCACCATCAGCGCAAAAATTTAATGAAGAAGCGTACCTTTATATATTGCAATACCTCGGCGACCTGCACGAAAAATTGCTGGCTGAACACCAACCTTTGCCAACCCTATACGATGCTTTTCAAAATCTGTTACGCTTTCAGGGTGAATCAAGGTTTTTATGGCAAAGTTTAGCTGTGTATGAGGTCAGCCTTTTAAAGGCGCTGGGTTACGGTCTTTCTTTGGAAGATGCTTACGCTGTCCGCGGTGAGGAGGACCAAACGCCACTTGTTTATGTCTCGCCGAAGTCGGGTCGAGCCGTTTCAAAACAGATGGGAGCACCATTTCATGATAAAATGTTGCGATTGCCCAAGCTTTTTGGAGGTGAAAGTCACGAAATGCTTGACCTTTTTAAGCTAACAGGGCATTTTTTACGGGTGGCATGCGACGGTGAGGAGCTTTCTTCACGCAGAAATCTAATCCGCATGGCGCAGGAATTAAATTTTGGGGAAAAGTAAGAGATGAGCGCAGCAAAAGGTGCAGCAAGTGAAATTTTAGTGGGTCAGTTCAACAAGGAACTTTCCGACCGCTATTTAACCTATGCTATGAGCACGATTATGGCGCGTGCTTTGCCAGACGTGCGTGACGGTTTAAAGCCTGTTCATCGCCGTGTTTTGTACGCCATGCGGATGATGAAACTTGACCCCGAAAAAGGATATAAAAAGTCAGCCCGTGTTGTCGGTGACGTGATTGGTAAATACCACCCACACGGTGACCAGTCTGTTTATGATGCCATGGTGCGTTTGTCGCAGGACTTTGCACTGCGCTATCCTTTGGTGGACGGTCAAGGTAACTTCGGTTCCATTGATGGAGACAGCGCCGCCGCCATGCGTTACACCGAAGCCAAGCTGACCAAGGTTGCCGCTTGGATCATGAAAGACCTTGAAAACGGCACGGTGGACTTTAAGGACAACTATGATGAATCAGACAGCGAACCTGTGGTGATGCCGTCATGTTTCCCAAACTTGCTGGCCAACGGTGGTAGCGGTATTGCGGTGGGTCTTTCCACCAGCATTCCACCGCATAACGTGGGAGAGCTTTGCGGGGCGATGGCCGCTTTGCTTAAAAACCGAGAAACCCGTGATGCAACACTGTTAAATCATGTTAAAGGGCCAGACTTTCCATTGGGCGGTGTTCTTGTGGAAAGCGCAGAAAGCATTGCTGATGCTTACCTGACCGGTAAGGGCGGTTTTAAACTGCGTGCAAAGTGGGAAAAGGAAGAGTTTGAACGCGGTCAGTACCATATTGTGGTGACCGAAATTCCATATCAGGTGCAAAAATCCAAGCTTATTGAAAAACTGGCCGACTTAATCAACCTTAAAAAAGTGCCATGGTTGGTGGATGTCCGTGATGAATCTGACGAAAACATTCGCATTGTGCTTGAGCCTAAAAACCGCAATGTTGACGCCGACCAGTTGATGGAGCACTTGTTTAAATTGACCGACCTTGAAAGTCGCATCAGCTTGAACATGAACGTGATCACCTCGCAAGGTCAGCCACGTTGCTTGTCTTTAAAAGAGGCTTTACTTGAATTTTTAGACCATCGCCGTATTGTTCTGCTGCGTAAAAGTGAATGGCGCAGCGAAAAAATCAAGGCTCGCCTTCACTTGTTGGACGCTTACCGCATTGTGTACCTCAACATTGACGAGGTGATTGAGATCATTAAAAACAACGACCATCCCGCGCCTATTATGATGGAGAGGTTTGGCATAGATGATGTTCAAGCTAACGCCATTTTGGACATGCGCCTGCGCCGTTTGCGCAAACTAGAAGAGATGGAAATTAAGCGTGAGTATGATGAACTAACCGCAGAATTGGATGGGTTGACCGAAATTTTAGCTTCTGAAGACAAACAAACGGAAGTGTTGTTAGATGAAGTAAAAGCCATTAAAAAAGAATTTGCCGACCCACGCCGTACCCAGCTGGGCACTGCGCCAACGGCGGATATTATCCCACTTGAAGCCATGGTGGAAAAAGAGCCGATGACGGTTATTTTGTCCCAAAAAGGTTGGATTCGTGCGCTGAAAGGCCACATGGCAGACGACCAAGAAGTGAAATATAAAGAAGGCGACGCTGAAGGTTTCCGTGTGCGTTGCAGTAGCGTGGACAGCTTGGGCGTGATGAGTTCAAGCGGTAAAGTTTTTACGTTGATGGTCAATAAATTGCCAGCCGGTCGTGGCTTTGGTGAGCCGTTACAGTTGATGGTGGACTTGCCACCGGAGGACAAGGTGACCGCGGTGTTTGACCTTGCGAAGAAACAATATCTTGTGGCCGGCCGTGGTGGTTATGGCTTTGTGACGGATTCGGACAATTTACGCTCGCAGACCAAGTCTGGTAAGCAAATTTTAAACATGGTGACAGCCGACAGTGCGGACTTTTGTGTGCCGGTGGAAGGTAACCTTGTGGCGGCGGTGAGTAGTGCGAAAAAGTTGAGCATTTTCCCGCTTGAAGAAGTGTCTGAAATGACCCGTGGTAAAGGTGTTCGCTTGATGAAATTGCGCGGCGAAACCTTAGAAAGTTTGATTGTTTTTGACAACCGTGCAGGGCTTGGTTTTTCTGGCGGGGCGAAGGATCGAGTGGTTGAAGATATTGACAAATGGTACGGTCACCGTGGTGTTGTGGGTAAATTGCCACCGCACGGCTTTACCAAGGACATTGCTTTATTTGCGCCAGAGGTGCCAGAAAGCAAACTGGATGAACCGCAACAATTGCCAGGCGACAACCCCTCAAAAAGTGAAATGAGGTCCATGGCGGACATTGACCGCTTGATTAAATTGGCGACTAAACCGATCCCCGAAGATGCCGAAGAATTGGATTTATTTGGCAATGACGATGAAGACGCTGACTAAAAACAACTGTTGATTGGTTTTTTGCGAATTTGCATGCGCATTAAGGGCGAATTGACGACGCATAATGACGAATCAATTCTTCGTTTTTGCAAAAAATGTTCAAAAATGGCAGGAAAGTTCTACTATAGGTTGTGTTTTTTGACGTGTTTTGCGTAAAATGCGCATCGGACGGAATCAGATTGGGCAATTTACAAGTTTTTAAAAGGTCTTAAAGTACGCTTGTCATTTTTTAAATGCTCTAACAAAAAAGCCCCCAAATGCTGGGGGCTTTTTTTATCGCGCTTTAAGGGCTGAAGTTTGGTTGGTTTGCGGGAAGGCGATTTACTGCAATTTGATCAAACCGTTGATTTGTTCGATCAGGTATTCCGCCTGTTTAAAACGGATGCGTTTGCCACCGTCATGACGGTATGGCTCGCCCATTGCAGCAAGGGTTAGCGTGGCTCAAACTCCTCTTGAAGTTGGGGTGTGCTATACATTTTGTCACCAAAGGTGATGGACAGCATAAACCAGACTATGTAATAAGCTATGATGCCCAGCGAAAAGCCAGCAACGGCCACAAATGCACTGTACCAGTAGGTGATTTGATCACTGGGTGCACCCAACATCATCAAAACATCTGGGAAGGTGTTGTGACCAATGTGGTGCACCAACGCCGCACAACCGATGATGGCGCCAAAGCGCAAAGCGTTTTGCGCTAAAAACCAAAAAATATTCATAAGAATTTCTCCTGAGAGTAGAAAAGTTAAGGTGTTACAATAGATTTGCTTCAAAATTAATTTCAAGGGCTTGATTTGTCAAGGTTATGTGATGATTTTTTAGGGGTATTGGTTGAAGGTGGTGGAATGACAGGATTGATTCGGTTTTGGATTGCAAAACCTCACTCTGCGGCAAAATGCCTTGGGCGGTCGTGACAGTTGTCACGCGCGTCGGCGTCGCTTAAGCTCCTGTTAAACCTGCTTCTTGGTACAAAAACCTACCTTCGGTCAGCTTTAAAACAAAAATAACGCCATAAAGGCGATTTTTATGATTGAAGGCTCACAAGTGAGTGGTCGGAATGACAGATTGCCACTACGGCAACAAGTTGCCTTGTTTTCGCATACGCTCACGAACCTTGTAACAGGCAAGGCCTTAACGGCGGTTTTAAACCTGCTTCGCACGTTCAACCTCGCTCTTGCGCTGTTTATAAAAAAATAAGACCTCTTAAGGTCTATTTTTTAATAAATGGTCGGAATGACAGGATTTGAACCTGCGACCCCTACGCCCCCAGCATAGTGCGCTACCAGACTGCGCTACATTCCGAACCAAGAATTAAGGGCGATTATACCCATTTTAGTGCAAATTGCAAAAAAAAATGCCCCTTCGGTGGGAGGGGCAATCGCTTAAGTATTTTATGAGGTGGTCATATATCTTTTAAGTTCTGCGCAGTTGCGGTTGGCAACTTCATAAAACTGGTTGCTGAAAGTGAAAGCGGGAAGGAACCCGCCCACCAGCGCCGCCGTGATATAAGCCATCATCGGCAAGTTATGCAGGCTGCTTTCTGGCATGTTGTACAAGGCAATGGCACTGAGTATCACGCTGGCTGTGGCTGCTAAGGCAATCGGAAGGTGACATGCCGTTGCCGACCGAGCGACAGGGTTGACGCTTTTATCATTTTTAGCAAAATGTATAAATTCTTTTAAAGACGGGTTGGACATGACAGATTGAACGGCAAAGCCGTTGACAAGCGCACCTGCCATACAGGCAGAAGCCAACACAAAAACAAAGGGTGATGTGTTTGGAAAAAGTAGGTGGCTGACAGCTAAGACAATGCCGAGTAAGCTGTAAACATGACCTGCGAAAACCATGCGCCATAAATAATTGAATGATTTCATGCTTGAAAACTCCTTGAGTGAGAGTGTTGAGAAAAGGTGAGGTGGATCTTTGAATGGAATGTATGGCGTTTTAAGGGGTGAATGTCAAGCCAAAATGCCTTTGGTCATGTGGCGTTTGTGGCCAAAACCTTTGATTTTTTCCACAGTAAACCCTGCTTGGGCAAGGCCTTTGCGCACCATGCCCGCCGCAGTGAAGGTGGCAAAAGTGGCGTGTGGATGTGACAGCTTGGCCATGTTGTCAAACAAGCTTTGTTGCCACATTTGTGGGTTTTTGGAAGGGGAGAACCCGTCCAAATACCAAGCGTTGGCTTTTTGTGGGCTTTGCTTTAACACCTCCGCCACGTCACCAATCAGTAGGGTGAGGGTGATTTGCGGTGTGAGTTGAACTGTGTTGATGGTTTGGCTTGTCAGCTTTGAATAGTGCTTTAAAATGTGTTGTTGATAAGGCTTAATGCTGGGGTATTCCGCCAAGCTCTGCGCAAAAACATATTCTGTTAACGGGTGTTTTTCCACCGAAATAAAATGCAACGGCGTGGTGATGTTTTGTTGGGTGAGCCAGTCCCACGTGGCCATAAAATTAAGGCCAGTACCAAAGCCCGTTTCAATGATGGTGAATGGGGTGTGTTGGCCGATGTTTTGTTTTAAGTCATTGCCTTCAATGAACACGTAATGGGTTTCCGCTAGCCCGCCTTCAATGGAAAAATAAACATCGTCATAGGTTTCCGCAATTAGGCGGCCGTTTTCGTCAAAGTAGGTTTTGGCATAGTCAATCATGGGAGGAAATTAAAACAGCTTGCTGGCCTTGTCCATAAAAAAAGCCCTCACGGTGAGGGCATAAAACGGATTTTTTTTATTTTTTTTAAGGAACAACGGCATGGCCAATTTTTTTCCAAGCGCTGTTCTTTTCGGTGGTGATGGTTACATTCGGCGCCACATCTTCTTCTACTTGAGCGTAAACGGCGCGATTGTTTTCAAAAACAATGATGCAGCTAAAGCTCCAAGTGTGGACGTGGCGAATTTCTTTGAGTTTAAGGGCGGACTTTAACGTGCCGAAGGAACCTTCGGGCCGTTCAATGCTGCGGTTGGAAACCACACGCACACGGTACGCGGTGCAGTTTTTGCCTTTTTTAAGGCAAGCTTTCACAGCAGGGGGGATGACTTCGCCACCACTGAGGCGAATTTCATCTGCCAGTACTTCATTGCCGCCCGCGGTGAACTTGTCGCCAATGGCGGTCCAGTCCATAAATTCTACGGCGGTTTTGGCAGGATCAAAGCCTGATTTGTGCACAGTGTCACGGTCAACAGCTGTTTGCTGATCCACCTTTTCTTCTAAAGCTTTGAAGGACTTTTTCATGTCCTCATAGCTTTTAAAGGTGGTCAGGGCTTCGTTGGTGTCATAGTCCAGTTTGTTATTGCTGGCGCAACCGCCTAGCACGCTTAAAATGCCCAAAAAGGCAATGAGTTTTATATAATGCTTCATAGGTAAGCACCTCCGTTAAGAGGGTGGGTGGAAAAAAGATTATGTGTATTCGTTGAGTAGCTTTAATTATACGTCTAAACGCGGCGAGGTGTCAACTGCAACCAAGCTTGGTGTGACGTTTTACAACGCTGTAAAGGCTGTTTATGGCAGGAATCCGCCAATTTTTTTAATTAAACTGTTTTCTTCCACTTTGATGGAGCGGTTGGGGGCAATGTCTTCCTCCACTTGGGCGTAAACCGCTTGGTCTGCATCAAAAACAATGATGCCGCTAAAGCTCCAACGGGTGATTTCACGAATTTCTTTTAAGTTGACCATCGACTTAAAGGTGCCCCATGTTCCTTCTGGGATTTCTTCACTGATTTTGGAATTTACCTTCACACGGTAGGCTGTACATTTTTTGCCTTTGGCAATACATTCGGACACGGGTTTGGGCAACAATTGACCGTTGGCTGCGCTGATGGCCGCGGCTAAAACTTCGTTACCGCCGGCGGTGAACTTGTGACCAATGCTGACCCAGTCCATAATTTCAACCGCGGTTTCAGATGGATCAAAGCCCATTTCGTGCACCTCTATGCGGTAGACATTTTCGCCAATGTCGATCTTTTCTTCCAGCAGTTTGAATTTTTCACGAATTTCGTCATGGGTTTTAAAGGCGGACACGGCAATGTCCAAGTCTGAATCCAGCTTGTTTTTGCTTGCGCAGGCGGTCAGCGTTAAGGTTAAAACGGCCACCAATGCGAGTAATTTAAAGTTCTTCATGCCCATCCTCCCTTCCTAGGAGATAAATTGCGAGAGCTACATGCTCTAATGTCTGTTAATTCATACATCATGACTTATTATAAGAGTGCCAAGCGTAAATTGCTAGTAAAATGAAGATTGTTGCGTGCATATCCTCTGAACCGGTCTTGCAAAAAAATGAAGCATAGGGCAAGATGCCATGACGACATTAAAAAGAGGTTTCTATGGCTAAAAAATTTAAAAAAGATAGTATGTTTTTCAAAAACAGACATACCATTTTGTCGCTGTTGGTTATTTTAGGGATGTATTTTATTGCCACCAGTTTTTATGACCCTGAAAGCGTTGTTCGCAAAGGCTCAGCAGTGGTGACTGGCACAGGCACGCCTAATATTGGTGGGGATTTTGAAGTGCTAAACCACAAAGGTGAAACGGTCAACCAAACCATGCTGGATGGAAAATATAGCCTGATCTTCTTCGGTTTTACCCATTGCCCAGATGTTTGCCCAACCTCCTTGTTAACTTTAAGCGATGTTTACGCAGGCTTGAGTGACAAACAAAAAAGCAAAGTGCAGGTTATTTTAGCAACGGTGGACCCAGAGCGGGACACGGTGGCGGTGATGAAGGATTATGTCAGCACCTTCCACAGTGACTTTATTGGCTTAACCGGCACGCCAGAGCAAATGAAAAACATGGCGAAGAAGTATCTGGTTTATCATGTTAAACGCCCGTCAGACGACGGTTACACCATGGACCATTCTGGCTACATTTACTTTGTGGGACCAGATGGCCGCTATGTGAAGCATTTCCGCCATGAAGATAAAGCGGCGGACATTTTAAAAACGGTGCAGTCCTACGTCCGTAAATAAAATGCCTTTTGCAAGCTGTAAAAAACAAAAAAGCCCTCATAACAGAGGGCTTTTTTAAGTTGGGTTATATTTGTCGCTTTTGGCGTGGGAAGGTGATGATGGTCACCGTTGCTGCGCGGGTTAAAAGTTCTTCGCCGTTGCGTTCTTGCTCAATGTTAATTTGGCGCAGTAAATTTTCAATGTCCTTTTCACGGGTAAAGCAAAGACGTTGGTGGATGGTGACCAAATCATCATGGGTCAATGCGTACAGCGGGCATGTTTTGATGTGGCTGGGCACAACATCCACCCAAACCATCGTGTCACCCCGTGGGCACTTTAGGGCCAGTTTGTCACCGGCTTGGACAGGGGGTGACCCCACCACTAAAATGCCGGTGGCCACGCCCAGTTGAATGCCAAGCAGTTGATTGACGTTGATTTTAATTTTATGCGTCATCACGACCTCCGCTTTTTTGATTTTCCGGCAAAAGGCCACCGCCTTCAATGTATGAAAAATAAATGACAGTCAGGTCATCTTCTTCGGTCATGTCGGGGTAAAACTCTTGCATTTCGGCTAAAAAAGCGGCTTTGTCAGCTTCAAAGTTTTGTGGTGTGGTGGGCCGGCCGTTGGCCACCAAGTCATCTAAGGTCAGTTGATGAAATTTTTTGTAACAAATGTGTGTGATGTCCACTTTTAAATTGTCACGGGTGACAAAAGCCGTTTCACCACGCTTTTCGGTGCGTTGAGTTGGTTCAATAATGTCCACCCCCAGTTCAATGTGGCGGGTGCCACGGCGGATGGTGTTGACGGTAATGCCCGTACAAATAGCATGGAAAAACTTGTTGGCAAGGTAAAGTTTGTTGCTCATGATCAAGTCCTCGCAGGTTGAGGTAAAAGAAAAGTTGGATGTGATGATGTTTCAATAGATTGTGTACTTTTATTAATGTGATGGACTTGGCTTGTCAAGTTTTATATGTCACGTTCCTACCACATGCACCTTGAGGAAGTTGTTTTTTAAAATCGCCCACAGCAAAGACTTTTAGGTGGTTATCTAAAATTTGTGTTAAGCTTCCACCTGAAGATTTATGGGAGAAAAATTATGCCAGAACAAAAAAAAGCCGCAAACTCTATTCTGTATCATTCCTTGCCAAAACCCGGCAAGTTGGAGGTGGTGGCCACCAAGCCGTTAACCACGCAAGAAGATCTTTCGCTGGCGTATACTCCCGGTGTGGCGTCTGTTTGTGATGCCATTGTTCAAGACAAACAACAGTCTTACAACCTGACATCTAAGGGTAATTTGGTGATGGTGGTTACCAATGGGACCGCTGTTTTAGGCCTAGGCGATATTGGCCCCGAAGCATCCAAACCGGTGATGGAAGGTAAGGCTGTTCTATTTAAAAAGTTTGCCGACATTGATGTTTTTGACATTGAAGTGAACGAAAAAGACCCTAAAAAGCTGGTGGAAGTGATCAAGGCCATTGCGCCAACTTGTGGGGGCATCAACCTCGAAGATATCAAAGCGCCAGAATGCTTTTATGTGGAACAAACCCTACAAAAAGAACTGGACATCCCCGTTTTTCATGACGATCAACACGGCACAGGCATTGTGGCCTTGGCGGCGTTTATCAACAGTTTGCACCTAACGGGCAAGAAAAAGGAAAAAGTGAAGCTGGTGTTCAGTGGTGCGGGTGCCGCTGGTTTGGCTTGCGTGCGCATTTTGGTGGACTATGGTGTGCCGAAGCAAAACATCACACTGGTGGACATTGACGGTGTGGTGCGCCAAAACCGTCCCAACTTGCCAGAGCACTTGGCAGAATTTGCGCAAGACACGGACGCTGAACAATTGGCGGACGTGATCGAAGGGGCTGACATCTTCTTCGGGTTAAGCGCTGGCGGTGTTTTAAAAGCGGACATGGTTAAAAAGATGGCTAAAAACCCTGTGATTTTTGCCATGGCCAACCCCACGCCGGAAATTATGCCAGATGAAGTACACGCCGTGCGCAACGATGCCATTGTGGGCACTGGCCGCAGTGACTTCCCCAACCAAGTGAACAACGTTTTGGTGTTCCCATACGTTTTCCGCGGTGCATTGGACTGCGGTGCAACAACCGTTAACAAACAAATGAAAATTGCCGCAGCGGAAGGCATTGCGGCTTTGGCAAGACAACAGGCCGACTCCGCCTTGGATGTGGCTTACAAAGGTAAAACGCTTAAGTTTGGCCCTGAATATGTGATCCCGAAGCCGTTTGACAGCCGTTTGGTTTCCATTGTGGCGCCAGCGGTGGCACAGGCTGCGATGGACAGTGGCGTGGCACGCCGCCCGATTGAAGACATGGAGGCTTATGCCGCCAGCTTGAAGGCCAATGTTGATCAAAGTTTCTCTTTGATGCGTCAAATTTTCTCCTCCGCTAAAAAAGAGCCTAAACGTGTGGTTTACCCCGAAGCGGAAGATGCCCGTGTGTTGCGTGCGGCACAAACTTTAAGCAGTGAGGGGATTTGCCACCCTGTGTTGATTGGTCGCCGTGACAAGGTGATGGCCAACATTCAAAACTTAGGGTTGAACATGGTAGAAGGTGAAGACTACACCTTTATTGACCCGAACAACCACGAAAAACACGGCATTTACACCGATGTTTACTACAATTTGCGCAAACGGGATGGGATTTCCATGTCAGAGGCGGAAATTATCATGCGCAGCCGTTGGACCGCCCTTGGCGCGATGATGGTCCGTGAAGGGGACGCCGATTCGATGGTGGTGGGTGTCACCGGTAAGTTTGATAAATTCATGCGCGCAACGTTGGATATTATTCCTATGCAGCCGGGGGTTAAAAGCCCATACGCCATTCAAATGATTATGCACAAGGGCAAAGTGTTCTTCATTGGTGACACCAATGTGAATGTGAACCCAACGGCCGAGCAAATTGCTGAAATGGCATGCTTGGCTGCGGAAGAAGTGAAGCACTTTGGGGTGGAACCTTCCATTGCTTTGCTTTCACACTCTAACTTTGGGACCCACCGTGATGAATCGGCCCTTAAAATGCAAAAAGCATCGCACATTTTAAGCGAAGAGCACCCGGACTTGATGGTCGAAGGTGAAATGCAGGCCGACAGCGCACTGGATATGGAGGTGCTGCGCCGCAGCTTCCCCGATGCTAAGCTGGAAAAAGAAGCCAATGTGCTGATTATGCCCAATGTGGACACGGCCAGCATTGCCTTTAACTTGCTTAAAAAGACCTTAAGCAACGCCGACAATTTGGGGCCTATTTTACTGGGTCTTTCCAAGCCGATTCACATTTTGTCCACCTATGCGTCGGTCAGGCAAATTGTCAACATGTCCGCCCTTTCAGTGGTGGAAGCACAGGGCATGGACGTCAACGTGCAACAACTTAAAACAGCTAAAGCGCTTTAATATTAACAAAATGTAAAAATAAAACATGGCCAAAGAAGCAATCAATTACGAAGACCTGAACGAAGAAAGCCAGTTCCCGATTGGGCTGGGCTTAACGGACGAGATCTACGGCCAATGTTTGGATATTTTAGCCAAAGGGGACGAGTATATTGACGACCTCGACCCCATTTTAGAAGCGTTGCACCCTGCCGATATTGCGGACTTGATTGAGCGTTTGCCGCTGAACAAGCGTGAACTGTTGCTGACCCACATTCCGCCAGACTATTTGGGTGAAACCATTGCCCACTTGCATGATGAAGCGCAAGAAGCAACTTTGACCTCGGTTATCAACACCGTCAGCCCAGAAGGGCTTTTAGAAGCGGTGGAAAGCCTAGAGTCGGACGACCGTACCAACTTGTTGCGTGCGGTGGAAGAACGCCAAGGCATTGTTTATGAAGAAGAGCAAAACCTCCTCACTTATGACAAGTCCACCGCAGGGGGGATTATGCAAACCGAGCTGGTCGCCGTTTCAGGCGAGTGGGAGGTGGACGATGTTTTAAGTTACATGCGTGAAAACCGTGACAAACTGCCCGAAACCGTCAGCCGTGTTTTTGTGGTGGCACACAACAACCGCTTGTTGGGCAGTATTTCCCTTTCTCGTCTGGTGCGCAAACCGTTGGATGCCCGCATGGAAGACGTGATGCGGACCGACAGTGTGGTGGTGCCCTATGACATGAACAACGAAGACGTGGCCCGCCTGTTCGAGAAATATGACATGTATTCTTGTGCGGTGGTTGGCGAAGGCAACAAGCTTTTGGGTAAAATTACGGTCGATGATATTTTGGATGTCATCATTCAAGAACAAGAGGCGGACTTGATGCGTGCCGCCGGTTTGGAAGAAGGGCAGGACTTGTTTGCCCCTGTGTGGTTTACCTCTAAAAAGCGGTTCCCATGGTTGTTGATCAATTTATTCACTGCCATTTTAGCGTCCATTGTCATTGCGAACTTTGAAGCGGAAATTAACCAGCTGGTCGCTTTAGCGGTGCTGATGCCGATTGTGGCTTCGATGGGGGGCAATGCCGGCACCCAAAGCATGACGGTGGCGGTGCGTGGCTTGGCCACCAAACAGCTGACATGGCAAAACGCAGGCCACCTGCTGTGGAAAGAGCTGAGAGTCGGCGGTTTTAACGGCTTGGCTTTGGGCTTGCTTTTAAGTGTTTCCACCATTTTGTGGTACGAAAACCCAAACTTGGGCTATGTGATTGGTGCGGCCACCATTATCAACCATTTATTGGCGGCATTTGCGGGCATTGTGATTCCCGTGATGCTGGAAAAAATGGGCAAGGACCCTGCGGTTTCGGCCGGCGTCCTTTTAACCACGGTGACCGATGTGGGTGGGTTTTTCAGCTTCCTTGGTTTGGCGGCGCTGTTTTTAACTTAAAAGGTTTTTTTAATGCTTCAGTTTCTTAAAAAATGTGCACACAGCTTGCCGTTGTTTTTAGCGTTAGGTTTGTTGGTTTTGGCGCTCAACCTGTTTGTGGTCACCCGTGAAGGTGGCGAGGATACCTTTTTAAAGGCCTTGCGTTTTGTGGCGTTTGTCGGTTGGTCTTTGGTGCCCGCTTGTTTGATTTTTGTGGGTTGCAAGCGCCTTCAAAACTTCCCCTCTTTGCGTTTTGCGGGCATGGTTACGGGTTGGGCGAATGTGTGGTTTTTAGTTTTGTTTAGCTTGTTTGTAACCATTGCGTCGCTCAGCAACCCAGGTGGTTTGAAAGAAGCGGCGATGGTTTACATTGTGCCCATTTCTTTGCCGCTTGGTCTTATGCCTAAGTTGTTTGTCGTGAGTGTGTTAACGGCTTGGCTGTTTTTGTATGTGCGTCGTAAATTCTTAAAAATTAACAGTTAATGTTTTTATACGCTAAATTAACCTTGGAAGATTTGCTGGAATTTTTGGATGAGAATCTGGTCCACTTCGGTCATGGTTTTCTCAATGCCGAGTTCTTTTAAACTGGTGACACCTTTTGTTTGAATACCGCAGGGGACAATGGCATTAAAATGGTTCATATCAGGGTGAATGTTCAACGCCACGCCATGAAAGGTCACCCATTTGCGCACCCGCACACCAATGGCGGCAATTTTCATCTCTCCCGATGGGGTGGTCACCCACACGCCCACATCATCGTCTGTGTGTGCTTGAACGCCAAGTTCGGCAAGGGATTCAATCAGCCATATTTGCAAATCGCAAATGTACTTTTTAAGGTCCCGTCCGCGTAATTTAAGGTCCACAATGGGGTACATCACCCGTTGGCCCGGGCCGTGGTAGGTAATGCGCCCACCACGGCCACTTTTAATAACAGGAATGTTGTTGCCGCCAATGTAGTCGCTTTCAATTTGGGTGCTGGTGCCGCAGGTGTAAACAGGGGCATGTTCGCACATAAACAACGCACCAAATGTTTCGCCTGCAACCACTTTGGCGACCATTTCTTCTTGCAGGGTTAAGGCTTGTTGGTAAGGTGTGTCCTGCTGAATGTGAATGATTTGGAATGTTTTGTTGTTCATAAGCGTTATCGTACAGTTGTTTGATGGATAATACAATGACACATTTGACTTGATTTTTGAGGTTGTTTTGTATACATATACATATAGTGATGAAGTCTACCTTTCTTTTTTTGTTCTCTTTCTTTTATTGAGGAAAAACCTATGAAAGATCCCTATCTATACCTTGAAGATGTGAAAGACCCAAAAGCCGTTGCATGGTCGGACGCGCAAACCGCTAAAGCGGTTGATTATATAAAGTCTGCGCCGGTTTACGCTGAAATGCACAAAGAAGTTTGTGACATTTTAGGCCGTGAAGAAACTGAAAAATTTGCGGCGATCCGTAAAGATAATTTTGCTTATTACTTTGAATGCAACGCCAAGCACCCTTTGGGTGTTTTAATGCGGATGCCCGCGGACGATTATTTAAATGGTCACTCAAACTGGGAAACAGTGCTGGACGTGGATGCCCTCGCAAAAGCGGAAGGCATTAACTGGAGTTATGGCGGTACAACGCTGTCGCCCAACCATAAGCGGTTGCTTGTCGCATTGTCGCCCGATGGTGGTGACGCAAAGGTTCTGCGTGAATTTGACCTTGCCACAAAGTCATTTGTGGAAGGCGGATTTGAGGTGGAATTGGGCAAACTACGCTATGCCTATGTGGATGATGATACCATTGCCGTGTCTTCCACTTGTGATCGTGAGGTGACTAATTCCAGCTATGCGCGTCATGTGCGTTTGGTTAAGCGTGGTCAGCGGTATCAGGACTGTGAGTCTGTTTTTGAAAGTGATGTGAAGCACATTGGCCCAGATGGTTTCTCATACATTGATAAAGGCTGTCGCCACGTTTTTATCATCAATACGGTTACTTTTTGGGAATATGAGTATTATCTATTACAAGGCCAAACACCGGTTAAGTTACCCATTCCGCTGACTGCAAACATTGTGGATGTGGATAAACATTATGTTTACCTCATGCTGCATGAAGATTGGTCCGTCGATGGTTCAAATTTTCAATCGGGTGATGTTGTTTCTGTTAAAATCAGCAACGCAGTGCGCTCCAAGGTGGATGCAACACCTGTGTTTCGTGCCCCAAAGGGAATGACCATTGTGCGGGATAGCCCTATCTATGTGTTAAACCGCAACACCATTGTAGTTGAATGCTTGAAAGATGTTTGCTCAAGGCTGTTTGTTTTGAAGAAGAAATCTGGCGTGTGGTCAGTGGATACTGAAGTGCCAGTCCCTCAAAAGGGGACAGCGTATTTTGGCAGTTATATCAAGTCCAAAAACTCTATCTTTGTAGGGTATAGCGACTTTACAACCCCTTCCACACGGTTTGTTTATAACCTTAAAACAGGGCAGCTTAAAACTTTCTTGCAGGCAAATGGTCATTTTGATGGCGATGCTATGGAAGTGACACAACAATTTGCCACCAGCAAGGACGGCACAAAAATACCTTATTTTGTCATGCACAAAAAAGGCTTGAAGCTTAATGGCAAAAACCCAACCATTTTGTATGGCTATGGCGGCTTTAGAATTTCTCTATCGCCTGGTTATTCAAATGTAACGGGTAAATTGTGGTTGGAGCGTGGCGGCGTTTATGTTGTTGCCAACATTCGTGGTGGCGGTGAATATGATTCACAGTGGCATGCCAGTGTGTTAAAGGAAAACCGTCATAAATGCTATGAAGACTTTGAAGCGGTTGCCGATAAGTTGATTGCAGACGGTGTGACCAGCAATGCCAATCTTGGTATTTCCGGTGCCAGTAACGGTGGCCTTTTGGTTGGCGCATGTGTGATCAGACGGCCAGAGGCCTACAAAGCTGTGTATTGTTCCGTGCCCTTGCTGGACATGATCCGGTTAGAGCACATTGGCGCTGGTGAATCTTGGGTGGGTGAATATGGCCGGCCGTCAGATAGCCCTGAAATGGAGGCTTATTTGTACAGCTATTCGCCGTATCACAATGTGAAAGCAGATGCAAACTACCCACGCATTTACTTTTACGCATCCCGAGCTGATGACCGAACCCACCCAAGTCATGCCAGGAAAATGGTAGCGCGGATGGAAGAGCTTGGCCACGAGGTGTTGTATAATGAAACGGTCGAAGGTGGGCACACCGGAGGTACGGACATTAACAATCGTGCAGAAAGCCATGCCTTAACCTTTGCTTATTTTTATCAAGAACTGACAGCGAGCTAAGTAAACAAAAGCCCCCTTATGTGAGGGGGCTTTTTTATGTTTAAAGGGAGTATTAAGGCTTAAGTCCCTTCGTTGGTTGTCTTTTTTTTATAAAATAAAATTTATTGGTGCTTTTTTTGCATAAAAGTTTTGTGATTTTTGTAAAAGAGGAGCTTAAAATGTCAATATCCATACAAAACCCTTATGCACTTTTTTCAGAGAATTCTGTGAAGTTGGATAAAAATTTGGCAGCGGATTCTGCGCAGTTGGCGCCAGAAATTCAAGGTGACAAAGTCGATCAGGTAGGTTCAAGCAAAAGTGAAAGAAGTGAGGCTGTGCAGGCGTTTCTAGATTATATGAGCAAAACACCAGCAGAACGCATGGAAGATGCTTGGTTGGCAGAAAAGGGCATAACCAAAGAAGATTTTGAAAACATGAGCCCAGAAGAAAAGCAGGCCACTTTAGAAGAAATGCGTGCGGACATTAAGCGAAAACTGGAAGAGGGCCTGGAGCCACCACAAAAAAGGCTGAGCATTTTTGTGTAAAGTTTTTTGGGTGAAGATAATGGCGTTAAGCTTCGTAGTCGAGTTGGATTTTAAGAATAGTTTGCTATGAGATAATAATAATGATATTCTATGCTAGAAACAATGATGCTTAACATTTTCTTTTTATACATCTGTTGATGAGGTTTTTTTATGAAAATTTGTAACCGCTTGGAATCTCTTATTTTAAAACAGGCTCAAAGTGAAGTTTCACAGCGAGAGTTGATTGAGGATGTTCTTGCTGAGGAATCAGTGCCTGACGTAGATTCAATTAAAGCACATATTAGGGTGCTCATTTCACAAGGGAAGTTGGCTTATTTGGACAACCTTAATTTGAAAATGGTTTCGTAGCTTACTTCTTTATCGATTGAAACGTGCAGGATTGCACGTTTTTTTATTTGTTTCTTGCAGTTGTTAAGAATAACTGTTAAATCATAAATATTGGTGTCGCCAACGTGGTGGACCATGAGCGCAAAACAGGATAAGCTTGCTTAAGACTGTGGAGCGATATGACGCTGAAGAATAGACAACGTATGTTGTTGAGGTAAAAAGTGAAACTTTTTAATTTCTTGAGCAATAAAAAGCGGATAACAACGCATAAAATTGTAAAATATTGGTGCCGCCGACGTGGTGGAATTGGTAGACACGCTAGCATGAGGTGCTAGTGCCGTAAGGCGTGTAGGTTCGAGTCCTATCGTCGGCACCATAAAAAAGAAGCCCTGTTGGGGCTTATTTTTTTGCGTGAAAGCCGACGAAAAATAAAAGCGAAGCTTTAAAGGACGAGAAACCGTAGGTTCGAAAGCGGAGTTAGGCGAGGGGTCGCCGTTACGAGCTTCAGCAAGCCTGAAAGGCTTGAACGGAGGCATTTAGGCCGAAGTGGCAGTCTATCGTCGGCACCATTTAAATTTCCCTGAATGTTTTCAGTTTTTTATAGGTTTTTGTATGCACGGACTACAAGATGGTTGTACGAAGATATAGGGATTTTTAAATATTAAAGTTATATTTTTTAGATTGAAAGCTTATAACAACATCACCATAATAATCATAATTACTTAATCTTCAAACTTTTACATTGCCTTAGGAGGCAAATATGAACTTATGCAAGCTTAACAAAAAATTCGAAGCAAAGCGTATCAATGAATTAAAAAATGAAATTGAGAATCTAGAGCAAAAAAGAGACTCGAAATGGTTTTTCTTTTTTAAAAAGTTTATTAACAAAAAGCTTAATAAGCTTCGAAAAGATTTAAATACCGAGTTACATTTTTTTATAGCTCACTAATTCATCCTTTTAGCGAAATAAAAGCCCTTCTTACACGAAGAGGCTTTTTTATTAATCTTTTATGTCTGAAATGTAGTAAATTAATTCAATTAAAGACCTCCACCTTAACCGACAAACTTGCCTCACATGTACTGACACATCAAGCAAGTTTGGTGTTTTTTGATGGTTGTGAATGTATTGTGGTGAGATATAAATCACAGTGATATTTTAGTATATGCGTTACAGGCTTTTGGGTTTTGTGTTTTTGGGGTATCTTTACATGAAAAGAAGGGGGTTAAGATGGGTGCAGGTGTTGGTCGTATGGTTTACAGAAATTTTGGCATGAGAAGAGAGTTTTTATCTCAGAGTGTTTTTGTGTACGCAACGTCTATCTTTTTAAGTGCGTTTTTAATGTTTTTGTTACAGCCCATGGTGGCGAAAATGATTTTGCCTTATCTGGGTGGCGCCACTTCTGTTTGGACAGTCTGCATGCTATTTTTCCAAGGAGTGCTCTTTGCTGGGTACTTATATGCTCATGGTTCTATAAAGTATTTAGGGGTGAAAAAGCAAAGCATGCTTCACATCGTCTTGCTTTTAATTTCATTTTTTTGGTTACCTTTGTCACTTAAGGAAGTGACTGTGGTACAAGGTGTACACGAAAGTTTGTTTGTACTTTTAACATTGTCATCCACCATTTTCTTGCCATTTTTTGTTCTAAGTGCAAATGCACCAATGTTACAAAAATGGTTTGCACATACCCAGCATAAGTCAGCTGCGAACCCTTACTTTTTGTATGCTGTGAGCAATATGGGCAGTTTTATTGCCCTTATAGGTTATCCATTTGTTTTTGAACCTACATTTGATTTGGCTGATCAAACTTTTTATTGGGCAATGGTTTATGGGGTTTTTGCCCTTTTTATCAGTTTAACCGCCATCGCTTTAGTTAAAAATTTTAAAGCCGTAAAAGAACACGTTTCATCCGAGACTTTAATTTCTTGGAGACGAAAGCTTTATTGGTGCGCTTTGTCATTTGTGCCATCAAGTTTACTTGTTGGATCTACCACATACATTACGACAGACATTGCATCCGTTCCTTTGTTGTGGGTTATTCCCCTTGCACTTTATTTGTTTTCTTTTATTTTGGCGTTTTCTAATCGGGTTAAACTACCATTTAAGCTTTTATCGTTTGTCATTACAATGTGTGTTGCCTTTGTTTGCTTGAAAACCATTTTTCTAAGTTATACGTTTTTGCATATTTTTGTTCCGCTTGTTTTACTATTTTCTGTGAGCTGTCTTTTTCATAGAAGGCTAGCTGTGGATGCGCCGGAAAGCTCACATTTGACAGAATATTATTTGTGGATGTCTTTTGGAGGTATGTTAGGTGGTTTGTTTAACTCTCTCGTGGCGCCAATTGTTTTCACACAGGTGACTGAGTTTAAATTGGTTGCTGTGTTGGCATTACTTGGATGCATTTCTAAGAGTGTAAAAGGAGATGTGGATCGCAAAGCCGCTACTTATATTGCTTTTTGGTTTGCCCTTGTTTTAGCTTGCTTTTTTATAGCAAAGATGGAGCTGCTTGGCGAGAATAGTGCAATGATATATAAACTGTACTTACCAATCGTATTTTTGGCGTTTTTTGTCTTTACTTATGACCTAAAAATTAAAAAAGGTTTTGTGTTCTTCTTAGCAGTGTTCTTTTTGGTTGAAGATAGTTCTTTGTCTGAGAATGAGGAGTATAAAGTGCGCAGTTTTTATGGAACATATTTAGTGCATAATGCGGATGGCATTCGTACCATTTCGCATGGTACAACGTTACATGGTGCCCAGCACATTGAAGGGCCTGATCGATTAAAACCCACATATTATTATAGCCATCAAAGTGGTTTGGGTCGCGCAATTCAAGCTTTGAATAAGTCCTATTTTAATGAAGGCTCAAACGTGGCAGTTCTTGGTTTAGGTGCTGGGGCAATCAGTTGCTTATTCGATAAAGGTCAAAATATCACCTATTATGAAATTGACCCCATTGTGGCAGAACTTGCAACAAATGATAAATATTTCACCTTTTTAAAGGAGTGTACACCAAAGTTTGATATTCAGTTAGGGGACGCGCGCGTGCAAATCAAAGAAGCGTCGTCTAACCAATATAAAATGATTGTACTTGACGCTTTTTCTTCTGACTCTATCCCAGTTCACTTATTAACAAAAGAGGCCATTGGCCTTTATTTAGAAAAGCTAGAAAAGGGCGGTTTGTTGATGGTTCATATTTCGAATCGCCACTTGGACTTAAGACAAGTGCTGGCGGCAATAAGTCATGAATTTGATTTAAGTGGCGTTGTTTATAGCTATATGGTAGATGATCCTCAATCCACTGAGGTTTCAAGTCAGTGGGTTGCATTATCAAAGGATCATGGGTTGATAAAAGAATCATTTGTAGATTGGGAGAGGCTGGACACAAACGAAAATGCTTCGCAACTATGGACAGATGGTTATTCATCGATATTACACATTTTGAAATAAACGTATAAAACTGGTTTCTTTTATAGCACATTGATTTAACCTTTTAGCAATAAAAAAGCCCTCCGAAGAGGGTTTTTTTACGATGATAAGTTAATACTTTAAACGATTCTTTTCGTAGTAATCCTTTATAACTTTACAATAATTGACCACAGCAATTTTAATGCTAAAGGTAGCTGCGGCTAAACATATAATGGAGGTTATATTGGTAAGGTCAGCGGAACGACCAGTCAGATAGTTAGTAATTAGGCCAAGGGCAAGGCCTGACGTAACAATTATAAATCCAAGTGCAATGCTTCCAAACCACTGCGCTTGTTTAAGAGAGGTGTTATATTTTTCAATAAATTTTTTCATATAAATCTTCCTCGATTTGAGGTGGAATTAAAAAAGGAATATGTGTGTAGATAAGTATTTATACAGAAGTTATAAGGTAGTTTTTGGTCAAATCAATCCTATAGCGCAAATTTATGCAAGGAATTGTCGGCACAGAGTGTGTGTTTTGAATAAATTTTTATAGAATTTTTATACACAAAGTTTTACCCTTAATTTATGGGGCAAAAAGACAAAATAAAAACCGCAGACATGCAATCGCCACCCAAGGGACAGCTGGTGCTGTTTTTGGGCGTGGTGCCACATACCGAAAAAACCATCTCAATGTTGGAATATGCCAAGGCGCGCTTTTTAGAAGGTGATGTTGTGTATGTCAGCGGGGTTAACCCCCAAGTGCACAAAGGTGCCAAGCAAATTGAAAAATATTTGAATGAGATGAGCCAGTCCGCCCAGCGTGTGCGGTCGGAAGATTGTTTAAGCTCGGACGAGGCGGTTTTAAGCTTGATTGAATCTGCGCCAGATTTGTTGGTTTTGGGCGGTTTTGCACCGCTGGAAAATGCAAAAATGCCCGAACGGGAAGCCCGTGTTCAAAAAATTATAGAGGCGGGGGTTGATGTTTACATCTCGCTCAATGTTTATCAAATTTTTGGGGTGTTGGCGCAACTGCCAAAACCTGTTTACGCTCAGCCTGAAAACTTGGTTTCTAGAAGTTTTGTTCAGCAGGCAGACTCCATTCAGGTGATTGATACATCTGTTTATCAAGTGCTTGAAAGCTTGCGCAAAACAGCGCTGGTGCGCCAGTACCCGTTCATTGCCGATAATATATCGGCCTTTGTGCGGGAAGAAAACGTGGAAGGGCTTCGAAAAGAGCTTTTGGCCATTGCGGTGGAAAACAGCCAAGAGCAATCAACTTTGACAGACCTTGAAATGCATACCGCAACTGAAACGGTGGAAACATTAAAAGCTGTGACAAGGGTACCTTATTTTAAAACTTTTATGTACGATAACGCTATTGCTTTGTTTGTGATTGCGGTTTGCACCTTGGTGAATGCTTTGGTGGATTATTCCCTGACGTTTGATTTGAAGGTTAAGGAAATGGTTTACCTAACCGGTGTGGTGGCGGTGACCCTGTTTACCAATTTATACACTGGGCTTTTGGGGGTTGCAGGCGCTTATTTTGCTTATAATTTCTTTTTTATTCCGCCTATTTACAGTGTGAGTTTTTACAACTTCCCCGATGTGGCCATTGCGATTATTTTTGGTTTTTGCGCCGTGCTTATTAACCTGATGACCCACGCTGCGTTTAAAAAAATGGCACGCTATAAAAATGTGAGAGAGCTGGAAAGCCACTTATCCCGTGATTTTGTGGAAGAGGTTATGAGTTTAAAATCCATCGACAAAGCGTATAAATTGCTCATTCAAACGCTTGAAATGCGTTTAGGTTTAGCGTCTTCGGCTTTATATATTGCGGCAGAAGGTCAAGAGGTTTTAACCATGGGGCTTGAGGTGGATGAAAAAGATCAGAACATTGCGCTGGCCTTGCTTGAAAACCAAAAACAAAAAACGCCCATTATTTTGCCCCCGTACATTGTACCCATTGAAACCCAAAGCAACGTGTGGGGGGTGCTGGTGCTGCGCCACCGTGAAGGCAATGTGTTTATTCGCCGAGTGAGGGACATTGTAAACATGTTGGCACAAATTACAGCAAGGAATGTGGAGCGTTTGATGTTGGGCGATATTGTTCAAGAAACCTTGCTGGAAAATGAACGGGAGCGTTTGCGAAGTGCGCTTCTTTCCTCCATTTCCCATGATTTAAAAACACCGCTTGCGTCGATCATTGGTGCTTTGTCCACCTTAACGGCCTTTGGCAATAAGGTTTCAAAAGAAGATGCCGACAGCTTGGTGGAAAGTTCACTTACCGAGGCCAAACGCCTCAACCAATTTATCAGCAATATTTTAGAAATTTCGAAGATTGAGTCAGGCAATTTAAACCTCAACAAACAGTGGTGCGACCCGCAAGACTTGTTATATGCCATTCAAAAAAGGGCGCAGGATTATCACGGTGCCCATGTGATGCTTTATTTGGACGAGGCGGGCGATGAAATTTTTGTGGACCCTGTTTTGTTTGAGCAAGTTTTATTTAACTTAACCGATAATGCTGTGAAATACGCTGGTGTTGACAACCCTGTAGATATTATCATAGATAAAGAAAACGGTGAAATGACCATCCAAGTGCGGGACAGTGGACCAGGTTTGGATGAAGAAAACATTGATAAATATTTCGATAAGTTTTACCGTCATAACATGAAAGACAGTGTGCAAGCCGGTACGGGCTTAGGTTTGGCGATCTGTAAGGGTATGCTTGAGGCTCAAGGTTTAGCCATTCAAGCGTTCAACCGCAAGGACGGTCAAAGCGGCGCTGTTTTTGAAATTGTGATTCCAGGGGAGTATGTCAGACATGAACATGACCAGTGATGGTATTAAGCATAAAATTTTAATCGTCGATGATGAGGTGCAGATCCGCAAGTTTTTGTCGGTCAGTTTACGTGCCAATAACTTTGCGGTGGAAGAGGCGACAACCGGTAAAGAAGCGGTTGACCTTGTGGCTATTACCAAACCAGACTTTGTGATTTTGGACTTGGGCCTACCGGAAATAGACGGCCAAGACGTGATTGTTAAAATTCGGGAGTGGACAAACGTGCCGATTTTGGTGCTTTCTGTACGTAATGGTGAAGACGAAAAGGTTAAAGCGCTAGAACACGGCGCAGATGATTATATGGTGAAACCTTTTGGTGTGGAGGAGCTGATGGCGCGTATCCATTCCATCCTCAGGCGTGTTGCCTTGGAGGAAAACACTGGCGAAGAGGTGATTGAAACCGGTGATCTACACATTGACCTGCCTTCACGGGTGGTGAAAATTAAAGAAACCCCTGTCAAACTTTCCCCCAAAGAGTTTAACTTGTTAAAGTACATGGCCATCAACGCAGGCAAGGTGATTACTCACAGGCAACTTTTAAAAGAAGTGTGGGGCGAAGGCTACGCTGACGACAGCCAGTACCTACGCGTTTACATGGGGCAACTGCGTAAAAAGATTGAAGCAAACCCCAACCAGCCAGAATACATTTTAACCGAACAAGGTGTGGGTTACAAATTTGTAGCAGGCAGTTGATGTTTAAAAAACATAAAAAAGCCCTTTTAAAAAGGGCTTTTTTTGTGGGGTGGGGTTTATGGGCCTATAAGGACTTTTTCAAGTTTCTCATGGCATCGTGAGTTTGGCTGAAGGTGGCCAAGTTTTCACTGAGCACATGGTCAATGTTTGTTGGCAAGTCTTCATTCAAAGCATCTTTAAAAGCAGCTAAGGTGCGATCTTCATTTTCTTCAAGTTGTTCAATCAACACCTTTTCATCGTCACGGAAAACTTGCTGCATTGCGGCGTAACCTTGACGAATTTTACCTGCAACCGTACCAGAAGATTCAACTTCGTAGCCACGACCTTCAACAAATGGTTCTAGATCTTGAATGGCTTTTTCTCGCGCAGTGGCCATGATGGTGAAAAGGCTTTTAAGTTTGTTACTTTCAACTTCTTGAATGCCCTTGGTGTAAAATTCTTTGCCGTCGTTACAAATCTTAATCAGTTCATTTAATTTTTTAGCCGAGTTTTCCATAAATTAGGTTCTCCTTTATTGTTTGGCTTTGTTTTAATTACTGAATTTATTGTATGTGAATGGCTGTTAAAATTCTGTGGTAAGCTAAGGCGAAGAATATAAAAAAAATATATATATTTGAATGACTTGAATAATAAAAGAACCCCGCGGGGTAAGACGGGGTTCTCGCGCTCTACATGTAGAGATAAGGTTCTTTTAGGTTTTAAGGTGCTAAACTGTTACACATGCTTTTAGTTTTGCAATTCATTGGCGGCACCTTCAACTGATCTTTCAACATCACTGGCGGCGTTATCCAACGTTTCGGCGCCTTTTTCTAGTGCACTTTCGTTCTGGTCTTCTAGTATAATCAATGCAAAGATGATCACAACAATGGATAAACCAAGTAATAATACGTTTTTCATTTTTTGGGTCCTTTCTTTCTCATTAAGGGGGGGTGAAGGGAAGTGGATAGGGTGACTTCCCTTCACCGTTGGCTAGCCTTATTTTTATTATTAGCTATCTAATTGGTTTTTGATTTTCATCAACTTCTTAGATTGCTCGGGGCTTAGCACTAAACTTTCATGGCCTTTGGCAACTTTGGACATTTGGTTGTCAGCAATGCTCACAAGTGCCTTTTCGCCGCCCATGCCAAATGTTGTGTTAAAGCTGGCAACCACTTTTTCAACTTCACCATCGGTGATGACAAAGTCATCCACTTTGGCGACCTTTTGGTTGTCGCTGTTTAACAGCTTGGTGCCTTGAATGCTGTTTAGGGAAATAAGGCCAGGCTGCAATGATTTTTTGTAAGTTGCAAAGGCGTTGTTTTCCATCTGCTTGGCAGACATCAGCACGTTTGCTTTTTTGTCCGTGATCATCATTTGGTTTGGCGCAACATATGCAAATTGCTTGTTTAGGCCAAACATTTTAGATTTTTCTAGAACGTAAGCTTTAATGTTACCGTCTTGCGTAATAATAATGTCAGACACTTTGGCAAATTTCACACCTTGGTTATCGTAGACATCTTTGTCTAAAATGTAGTTTGCGGTATGGCTTTCGTGAACAAGAGAATAGGGTACGTTTTCAACAATATCTTCTTCACTTTTTACCATGTGCACAACTTCTTGGTACATGTCTTTAGTGCCGGCTTGTGTTTTGCTCCAAGCTTGCTTACTCATCTTTTTTGTTTTTTGCCAAGCTTTCTCTGTTTTTTCTTTGGTTGTTTCCCATACTTCTTCGGCAGTGTCTTCTGTTTTATCTAGCATGTCTTCGGTTGTGTCTTTTGTTTCTTCCCAAGTTTCTTTAGCCATTTCTTTAGCTTCTTCAGCTGTGTAGCTTGGGGTGTTTTTCATGCTCTGGTTATGTGCTTGATCATTTGCATAGCTTGCTGCCGAAAGCATGGTCGTGGCTGCAAGTGTCAATGTTGCTAATTTAATTGTGTTTTTCATTTTTGTTCTCCTTGTTTTATATTTTCTTGCCAACCACTGCCCCTGCAATGCAGGCTACGGCTAAGCTGGTAAGTGGGTTGTCTTGTATCGGCTTGCTTATGTCATTGTTCAGTAAGTTCAAGCCTTCGTTAATTGCAGTGCTACAAGTTTGGTGCGCATCTAAGTAAGCTTTTTGTTCGGCGCTTTTAAAAAATTTAAAAGCAACAAATCCTGATAGGGCTGACAAAGCTGCGACTCCACCACAAAGTAAGCCAATGGCGCTGTTTTGGGTGAATGCTGCATTGTTAACCATACCGTGGTATGCCCAAATAACTGCAATGGTAAAGGTTGCAATGATAGCCAGCACACATACAAACGATGCTAAAATAAACCGTGTGTTGCCATACGCTTTAGGCTTGGCCATTTTGCGTGCCATTATGTCCGTGGCTAACATTGCAAGACCTTGGAAGTTTTCCATTATTTGCGCGCCCCTTTAAGCAATGCACTTACAAGTAAGCCTGCGCCAAATGCCAATCCAATACTTGTCATTGGTTTTTTGCGTACGCCTTCTTGTAGGTTTTCGTACTTTTCTGTGCCGTAACTTTGAGCACGCTTCGCTGTGGTTGTGATATTTGTCTTGATATCATCACCAACAGAGCGACTTAAAGATGCAATGTCTTGCTTTAAGTTAACAATGTCATTTTGAACATCTTTTAACTTGGCACTTCCGTTTTTAAGTTGTGTTGCCATTTTTTAAAGTTCCTTGTTTTTGGGTTCGTCTTATTCTGTAATTTATTGTGCTCGAGTCCATATAAAAATTCTGCGTAAAAGAAATGTTTAAAAAATAAAAAAAGTATAAAGTTTTATTTTAAACAAAGGATTATCTACGGTTTTGGGGTTTTTATGAAATTTTTATACAATGGCTCATGGTGGTTTCTAGTTTTTTTATGCAAGCTTTTATACGATTAGATATGTAAACAAATTTTAAGGAGAAACCATGTTATACTATTCAATTATATTTCTAATTGTGGCAGTAGTTTCGGCAGTATTTGGTTTTGGTGGTATTGCCGCAGCTGCAACAGACATTGCTGTCTTACTATTTTATATATTTATTATTTTATTTGCAGTCAGTGTGGTCATTGGTTTGGTCAAAGGCCGAAAACCTCCTATGTAGAAAGTAGACCTAAGCAAAAGCGCCTTCGGGCGCTTTTTTTTTGCAAATGTTGTAGGGTTTATGGTTTGAGTGGCGTAAACTGTTTGTATAAAAATAATGTTGAAGAAGATCATAGATGTTTAAAAAATACTTTTTGACCGTTGGATTACTGATGTTAGCTTTAAACACGGCGCAGGCTCAAACCGCAGTTTTTGCTGCCAAAGCGAAGGAGGTGCAATTTTATGACGTGGTAGAGTCTGTCGCTACAGCCAAAGCATATGACAGTGTGACCATCACGCCCGAAGTTTCCAGTAAATTGACTGACATTCACGTGGTGGAAGGTCAAAAGGTTCAAAAAGGGGACTTGTTATTCACCCTAAACAACAAAGAAGAGTTGGCAGACCTGAACGCCGCGCGTAGCACCTTTTTTCAAAAGGAAAAAGCATTTAAGCGTGCCAAACCGCTCCTGGAAGATAAAGTAATTTCCGACGCCACTTACCAAGAGCGAGAGTCGGACTATTTAACGGCCAAAGCGCAGGTGGAGTCTGTATCTGCGCGGTTGGACTTGCTTGAAATTAAAGCGCCGTTTGCAGGGTCTGTCGGTATTATTGACATGAGCGTGGGTACGTTTGTTCAAGCTGGCGAGCCTATGGTAAACCTGAGCAACTTGGATAAGATGAAGGTGGATTTCTTTGTGCCTTCTCGTTATTTGTCTGTTTTGCAGGTGGGGGATGTTTTGCAAGCACAGTCCAGCGCTTATGACGATGTTTTTGAAGGTCGTTTGGCTTTTGTGGATCAACAGGTGGATGTGGAAACCCGCACCGTGCGGGTGCGTGCCATTGTGGATAACCCGCAAGGTCAAATGAAGGACGGCATGTTTATGACTGTTAAAATTAAAGCCAACCCCCGCAAAGCACTGACTATTCCAGAAGAAAGTGTGGTTAAAACAGGCACAGAAAACTATGTTTATGTAATTCAAACCAAAGATGACCAACAAGTGGTGGCCAAGCGACCTGTGGAAATTGGTAAACGCTTGGACGGCGAGCTGGAAATTTTAAAAGGCTTAAAAGCGGGTGAAATGGTTGTGCACCACGGTGTGATGAAAGTGCGTGACGGTGCCGCTGTTCAGGTTCAATTTGTGGAAGAAAATAACGAAACGCTCGATCAAATGTTACAAGGCAAGGGGCAGTAACCATGTTTTTATCAGATATTTCGGTTAAAAGGCCAGTGCTTGCAACGGTGATGTCGTTGTTGTTGGTGGCCTTTGCCATTGTGGCTTTTAAAGGGTTGCCACTGCGGGAATACCCCGACATTGACCCTCCGATTGTTTCCATTGATACAACCTACATTGGTGCTTCTGCCGAAACAGTGGAAACCCGCATTACCGAAGTGATTGAAGACCGTATTTCAGGGGTGGAGGGCATTCAGTATATTGCTTCCACATCTTCGGATGGGCGCTCACGTATCAACATTGAATTTAGCGTGGAAAGGGACATTGACGCCGCCGCTAATGACATTCGGGACCGTGTTTCAGGGGTGTTGGATAATTTACCCGACACCGCAGACCCGCCTGACATTCAAAAAGCAGACTCCAGCGATGATGTTATTTTGTGGTTGAACCTAGTGTCCGATAAAATGAACACGCTAGAGCTGACGGACTATGCTAAAAGATACTTGCAAGACCGGTTCTCGGTGTTGCCAGGTGTAGCGAGAGTGCGCATCGGTGGCGGCTTGGAATATGCCATGCGGGTGTGGCTGGACCGTGAAAAAATGGCCGCAACAGGCATTACAGTCAAGGACGTTCAAGACGCTTTGCGTTCAGAAAATATTGAGCTACCTGCCGGTCAGGTGGAATCGGACGAAGTGCAATTCACTGCCCGTATTGAACGGGCATACAGCACCGAAGATGACTTTAAGAAGTTGGTCATCTCGCGTCGTGGCGACCAATACATTCGCTTATCGGACATTGCAACTGTGAAAAAGTCGGCCATTGAAAACCGTACGTTCTTTAGAGGGAATGGCGTGCCGATGATTGGTATTGGCATCATCAAACAGTCTAAAGCCAACACCATTGAAGTGGCCAACGCCGCTGTTGAAATGGCAAAAAGGCTGGAGGGGAACCTGCCAGCAGGGATGGAGATTATCAATTCTTACGATACATCTGTTTTTATTAAAGGGGCCATTGAAGAGGTTTATAAAACGCTGTTTTTGGCGGCGTTTTTGGTGGTATTGGTGATCTACATTTTCCTAGGCAGTGTTCGTAGTATGCTGATACCTGCGGTGACGGTGCCCATTTCTGTGCTGTCAACCTTCATTGCATTGTACTTTTTTGGTTTTTCGATCAACCTTTTAACTTTGTTGGCGTTGGTCCTTTCCATTGGTTTGGTGGTGGACGATGCCATTGTGGTGTTAGAAAATGTCTACCGACGTATTGAAGAAGGCGAGCACCGCCTTGTGGCAGCTTATAAAGGTGCAAGGCAAGTTGGATTTGCGGTTATCGCCACCACTGTGGTCACGGCCGCAGTGTTTGTACCAGTCACCTTTTTAAAGGGCGACTTGGGGCGCTTGTTTACAGAATTTTCGGTCACTTTAATTGCCGCTGTTTGCTTTTCAACCTTTGTGGCGTTAACCCTTTGCCCGATGTTGGCTTCCAAAGTGCTTAAAAAGGAAAAGAAAAACAAGGTGAATGATAAAATTGACCAAGGGTTGGATGTTCTTAAGCGCAACTACCGTAAAGTTTTGCATGTGGGTCTTAAAAGGCCTGCTTTGATGGGAGCTGTGTTTTTTGCTTTAATCGGTAGCAGTTATTTGCTGTTTAAAAACATTCCATCGGAATATGCACCCAAAGAGGACCGCGGAGCCTTCTTCCTTATTGTTAATGGGCCAGAAGGGGCTTCTTATAAATATACCGCTGAATATATGGCAGAAATTGAAAAACGGTTGATGCCATATGTCGAAAGTGGCGAGGTGAACCGTTTGTTGGTGCGTGCACCAAGGTCCTTTGGCACTTTGACAGATTTTAGTGGCGGCATTGCCATTGTGGTGTTGCACGACTGGGCAGATAGACGCAGTGCCTTCACCATTATGAATGAAGTGCGTGGTAAACTAGCAGACCTACCTGGGGTACGTGCGTTCCCTGTCATGCGTCAAGGTTTTGGAGGTGGCACCAGCAAGCCTGTGCAATTTGTGCTAGGTGGTGGTTCCTATGAAGAATTGGCGAAATGGCGTGACATTGTCATTCAAAAAGCGCAAGAGCAAAAACTGCCCCTTCAAGGACTGGACAGCGACTATAAAGAAACCAAACCTCAATTGCGCATTCAGGTGGATAAAAGCCGTGCAGCGGCGTTAGGTGTCAGCGTTGAAACGGTGGGAGAAACCTTACAAACCATGTTGGGTTCACGTCGTGTCACCACTTATTTAGATAATGGCGAGGAATATGACGTGCTTTTAGAAGGTGTGCGCAGTAAGCAAAACACCGTCAGCGACGTTAAAAACATTTATGTCCGATCGGAAAGTTCGGATAAATTGATCCCGCTTTCAAATTTGGTGAGCATTGAAGAATATGCCGATGCTGGAAGCTTGAACCGTTACAACCGCATTCGTGCCATTACCTTGGAGGCTAATTTGGCCGACGGTTACAGCTTGGGCGAAGCCTTGGCGGACTTGGAAGCCATTGTGAAGGAGCACCTGCCTGCTGAAGTTGTGGTGGATTATAAAGGCCAATCATTAGACTTTAAGTCTGGTGGCTCATCCATGTTGTTTGTGTTCTTACTTGGCTTTTTGGTGGTGTTTTTGGTGCTGGCTGCCCAGTTTGAAAGTTTTATTCACCCATTTGTTATTATTTTAACAGTGCCATTTGCGGTGGTAGGTGCGTTATTTGGTTTGTACCTAACAGGTAATACCTTGAATGTGTACACCCAAGTGGGGTTAATTATGTTGGTGGGCTTGGCTGCTAAAAATGGTATTCTAATTGTGGAATTTGCCAACCAACTGCGTGATGAAGGGGTGGAGTTTTTACGCGCTATTGAAAAGGCAGCGCAAACACGCCTGCGCCCTATTATTATGACCAGTATTACCACCATTGCAGGAGCCATGCCGTTGGTATTTGCTTTTGGTGCTGGTGCGGAAACCCGTTCAGCCATTGGTGTGGTTGTGGTGTTTGGTGTACTGATTGGTACGCTGTTTACTTTGTTTATTGTACCAGCCGCGTATGTGTTGATTGCACGGGGCACAGGGTCTATCAGTGATGTGGAAAACAAACTAAAAAAGGAGCTTGAAAAGTAAGCTCCTTTTAAAGTGTTTTTGGTTAAAAGTGGTTACACTTTAAATTGTGCCACCTCATTATCCAAGCCAGACGCTTCATTTGCAATGCTTTGGGAGACTTCTTCCATCTCTTCTAAAGCATGGCTAAGCGTTGTAACTTGCTGGCTGAAGTTGTCAACGCTGGCGGATATCTCTTCAATCGCAGAGGACTGATGTTCAATCGCCATTGTCACTTTTGAGGACTCTTCATGCACTGTTTCCAGTGATGAGGTAATGCCAGACAAGGAGTCTCCAGTTTTGCTGACGTTGGCTTGTAAGTTGTTGATCTCTTCTTGCACTTCATTGGTGGACTTGGAAACGCTGTTGGCCAGCTTTTTCACTTCCTCCGCCACCACGGCAAAGCCACGGCCAGCATCGCCCGCGCGCGCTGCTTCAATGGCAGCGTTTAGGGCAAGCAGGTTCACTTGGTCTGCAATGTCATTGATGACGGAAAGGACGCTGACAATACGATCCGAGTTTTCTTTCAATTGGTTCATAGAAGAAACAGCTTCACCAGCTCGGTCGGACATTTCGGTTACATTGCGCTGACTACTGATTGAAAGGTCATTCACTTCTTGCGACTGCTTGGAGGAATCCTGCACCGCAATGGCAATTTGGCTGGATGCTTCGTTTTGAGCATTCATGGTTTGCATAATACCCTGCATGGTGGAAGACATTTCTTCCGATGCGGCAGCCATCTGGCCAGTCGTGTTCTTAACAGAACCGATGATTGCTTTAAAGCTTTCCAACAAAGAGTTAAAGGACTCGGTCAACTGGCCAATTTCGTCCTGCGTTTCCACTTTCATGGTTTGAAGTGTTAAGTCAAACTTGGACATCTGCACAAAGTTGCCGATAATATTTTTTACCGGTTCCACAATGCTGTTTGAAATGATGACATAAGACAAAATACAAGCCGCCGCAATAAGCAACGTTGAAATGATCGATGAGATTATCGCCATCCAAAGCATGCTTTTTTGTGTAGTAAAGTTTTGAGAAGACAGTTCTTTGCTTTGGGTGTTTATTTTTTCAAAAATATTGTCAATTTCACGCCAGTTTTGCGTGTTCTGTTGTGAAATTTCTAACACGCGTGCTGAATCATATGTGTATGGGTTTTGGGCATATTTAAATTGCTTTTCAACAATGTTGTTTTGCCATTTTTTAAATAGAGCTAAAGATTCGTCAAAATCTTTTTTGAGCTCTGGTGGTAGTGCTGTCTGGAATATTTCAGAGCTGTGAGTTTTATCAATTTGTTGAACAAGCTCTTTTTGCCGTCTCTCGTAGTCTTCTTTGTATGAAAGGTTGCCGGAGATTACAAATCGCTGAATGTCAGCCCTCAGGGTTTGAACTTGCTTTTTAACGTCAAGAATTTGACTGATTGTTTGATTGAACTCTTCTGTTTCATCAATGCTTTTTGATGCTTGATATAAACTGTAAGAACTCATAATTGCACTGATAATTACAATGGTCAAAATCCCACCAAAAATAACACCTGTCTTTTTGGAAAGGTTGAGGTTTTTAAGTGAACTATTCATTGATAACTTCCTCATACTTTAAAATGCCTTGCTGTCTTGCAAGTTCATTTAAATTAACTTCAAATGTGGCAGCGCCAATGTTTTGGCCTTTGCCATTGGTAACGGCTACATTGTATTGTGCTAACCAGACTTTTTTACCTGAATTAAATTCAGGCTCATCCACAAAAATGGCACCAGCTTCTTTTGAATATGTTTTTTGCCACTTGGCTTCGTCACCTTGCCAATAGTCCGAAGACATTGCACTTTGTCCAACGTTAAGCCCTTTGTTGTCCATAATAAAAATTTCAGAGAAAAGACCATTTTCATGAGCTTGAATTCGTGTGAGGTAAGCCGAAAGGGGGCGGTTTAAAAGGCTTGAAACAAAAGGTTGGTTTGTCGCCTTCGTTTCTGCACGCCAGTCCTTGTCTAGTGCAAGAATGTCTTCGTTATCAAGGTTTGCATGTTCAGCGTTTTGATTTTCAACCGAAGCGGTAACAATGTCGTTTTGCAAAAAGTTTTTAATTTTACTGTGAAATGAACTATTGATGAGCTTGTTAACATCAGGCTCCCAGGCCATTGCATCTGGCGTATGCGCCATCAATATAGCTGGGATGACCATGAGCTTTAAAGTTTTTGTCATGATGCGTATTCTCTTTGTTTTTATTAGATGCATTATTTTTTATTATAAAGCATACCACATAAATTTTAAATTACCCAAAAGAGAGTGTTGAAAAAATAAATACAACTTGTGGAAAAAAAAGGCGAGCACTGCTCACCTTTTTATTTTAGCCACTATTTTTCGGGAAAGGGGCATACCTCCATACCCTTTTGAACTGCGGGACGTTCCATAAGGTTACTCACCCATCGGTTGGTGTTTTTGAAGCTGTCAAGGTATAGCGTTTCTTTGGCGTCGTAAAATTGATCTAGGCAGACGACCCAAGGCATAATGGCAAAGTCCGCAATGGTTAACTCCTCACCAATGATAAAGCTTTTGCCTTCTAATTGCTTTTCAAGCACATTCAAGAGTCGTTTGGCTTCTTTTGTGTAACGCTCTTGACCGTAGGAAAGGTCACGCTCTTTTGGTGCGTAAACGGTAAAGTGGCCAAACTGCCCAAACATAGGGCCAAGGCCAGCCATTTGCCACATCAACCACTGAATGGTTTCCATTCTTTTGGTTGGTTTTTGAGGGAGGAATTTACCTGTTTTTTCTGCCAAATAAATCAAAATGGCACCGGACTCCATGATGTTCAGCGGCTGACCTTGGTCACCCACAGGGTCAACAATCGCAGGGATTTTTGAATTTGGGTTAATTTGAATAAAAGCGTCGCTGAATTGATCATCTTTACGAATGTCAATGGTGTGCGCATCATAGGGCAGTCCCATCTCCTCAAGGGCGATGGAAACTTTTTGACCATTGGGCGTGGCAAGAGAATAGAGTTGTATTTTATCCGTCATGTTTTTTTAGCCTCTTATTTTTTGTTTAAGATATTGATTACAAATTCCGCCACTTTTTGGCTGGAGGCTGGGTTTTGACCTGTGACAAGGTTGCCGTCTGCCACGGCAAAGGGGACAAAGTCTTCACCTTTTTGGAAGTTGGCACCCATTTCAATCAGTTTGGTTTCAAGTAAAAATGGCACTACGTCTGTCAGCTCCACAGCGTCTTCTTCACTGTTTGTAAAGGCGGAAATGTTTTTACCTTTCACAATTGGTTCGCCGTTTTGGTCCACAGGGCCAACCAAGCCAGCAGGGCCGTGGCAAACAGCAGCAACTACACGGTCATTTTGGTAGGCTTTTGAAATAATCTCGGAAAGTTTGTCATTGTTTGGCAAGTCCCACATTGTGCCATGGCCACCTGGCATGAAAACAGCGTCATAATTTAAAACGTTGACATCTGCAATAGGGATGCTGTTGTTAAAGGCGTTTTGCAAGGCTTCATCTGCTTTAAAACGTTGAACACTTTCTGGGTGTTCTTCTCCTTCAAGTGACCTTGGGTCAACCGGTGGTTTGCCACCTTGAATGGACGCAATCTCCACATTGTAGCCCGCGTCTTCAAAGGTATAGTAGGGTGTTGTGAATTCTTCCAGCCACAAGCCTGTTTCATGACCTGTGTTACCCATGGTTGAATGGGACGTGAGGATGAATAAAATTTTAAGCGTGTTCATTTTTAAGTTCCTTTTTTGTTTAACATTCTAAATTTTAACAAGTTTTAAAATAAAACCCATCTGTTCAATCTGTTCCTGCCTCGGGGTTTTTCTTCATACGCTCTTCTAATAAGCGAAGGGCAACGTAAAAGATAGGTGTGAATATAATACCCAAAAACGTGACACCTAACATACCGGAGAACACTGCTACACCAATATCTTGACGCATTTCCGACCCCGCACCGGTGGAAACAACCAGCGGCACAACACCCATAATAAAGGCAAAGGATGTCATTAAAATGGGGCGGAGGCGTAATTTACTGGCTTCCACTGCGGCGTTAACAATGCTGCGACCTTGCTCTTCAAGCTCGCGGGCAAATTCCACAATTAAAATGGCGTTTTTACTGGCAAGACCCGCCAAGATGAAGAGGCTGATCTGAGTGAAGATGTTGTTGTCACCCCCAGCGATTTTAACACCGTAAATGGCGGAAAGAATGCTCAGCGGTACGATGGAGATAACCGCGATGGGCATAAACAAGTTTTCATACTGTGCGGCTAATACAAGGAAGACCAAAAGCAAGCAAAGCGGGAAAATAATCATCGCCGTATTGCCTGCTAAGATTTGCTGGTATGTCAGGTCTGTCCATTCAAAGTCCATCCCAGAAGGTAACGTTTCTTCAAGAATTTGTTCAATGGCTGCTTGTGCCTCACCAGAGGAATAACCAGGAGCGGCATCGCCATTCACGTCAGCCGATCTAAACGAGTTGTAGCGCATGGCAATAGACGGGCCTTTTGCCTTTTCAACATTTAAAACAGCGCCCAGTGGAACCATGCCGCCTTTGAAGTTGCGCACCTGCAAGGATGCGATGTCTTCGGGTTGGTCACGGTACTGGCTTTCCGCTTGAGCAATTACTTGATAGGTGCGACCAAAAGCGTTGAAATCGTTCACGTACCTTGAGCCAAGGTATGTTTGCATGGTGGTGAAGATGCTTTGAACATCCACGCCCATTTTCTCTGCCTTGGTGCGGTCAATGTTGGCATAAATTTGTGGCGAGTCGATGTTATAATTGCTGTAAACACGTGTCAGGGCAGAGTGTTGGTTTGCTTTTGCCAAAACTTCGCCAAGTACCTTTTGAAGTGGTTTGTAACCCGCATCAATTTTGTCTTGAATCTGTAATTTAAAACCACCTGCATTCCCAAGGCCGCTAACCGGCGGTGGTGGGAAAATGGCAATAAATGCACCTTCAACCGAAGCAAATTTTTGCTGAAGTTTTTGGGCAATGGCGCCGGCACTCAAAGCTGGGGATGTACGCTTGTCAAAATCGTCCAAGGTTACAAAAACAATACCACTGCTTGAATTGTTTACAAAGCCGTTGATAGAAAGCCCTGGGAATGCAACAGAGCTTGCCACACCTTCTTCTTTCAAGGCAATTTCGGACATTTTACGAATAACGGCTTCGGTGCGGTCCAGCGTTGCGCCTTGTGGCAATTGAGTAAAGGCAATTAGGTATTGTTTGTCTTGTGACGGTACAAACCCTTTCGGTACAATTTGGAAGCCCCAAACGGTGAATGCAATAAGCCCTGCAAAAATGCCGAGCATGAAGCCTTTGCGGCCAATGGCTTTACCAACAGACGATGTGTATTTGTTGTTAAAACGATTGAACAGGCAGTTGAATATGTTAAAAAATTTGCCAAAAACACGGTCAATGATTTTTTGAAGTTTATCGCGCTTTGCACCTTCTTTTTGAAGTAGATATGCCGATAGGGCAGGGCTAAGCGTCAGCGAGTTGACGGTTGAAATAATCACTGAAATGGCAATGGTTAAGGCAAATTGTTGATAAAACATACCGGTTAAACCACTTAAAAAGGCAATGGGTACAAAAATACCCATTAAGACCAAACTGGTTGCAATAATTGGGCCTGTTACTTCGTCCATGGCACGCACTGCGGCGTCCCTTGGTGTAAGGCCTTCTTCAATGCCTCGCGAAACGTTCTCAACCACCACAATGGCATCATCCACCACAATACCAATGGCGAGGATCAGCCCAAAGAGTGATAAGATGTTAATGGAAAAACCAAAAACATGCATCAGTGCAAAGGTTCCCACAATGGAAACGGGTACTGCAAGCAGTGGGATGATTGCAGCACGCCACCTTTGTAAGAAAACAATCACGACGAGAACAACCAAGGCGACAGCCTCAAGCAATGTGCTGATCACGGCTTTGATAGAGTCTTGCACAAAGACAGTTGGGTCATACACCACTCGATAATCAACCCCTTCAGGGAATGACTTTTTCAGGTCGGCCATTTTTGCACGGACATTTTTTGAAATATCCAACGCATTGGCACCGGGTGACGCAAAGATAGGAACAGCAACCGCATTTTTGTTATCTAATAGAGATCGCAGCGCATACCCTTGAGAATCCAGCTCAATTTTCGCAAGGTCCTTAAGGCGGGTGATGGTGCCATTGTCATCCCTTTTTACAATAATTTGTTCAAACTCGGCCACGGTTTCTAAACGTCCTTTGATGGTGATGGGCATTTGTAGTGGGATATTAGCGCCTTCGGTGTAGGGAGGGCCACCAATGGTACCGGCAGCGGCTTCGGTGTTTTGGCTTTGAATGGCGCTGATAATTTCATTGACGTGGAGGCCACGTTCAGCGGCTTTATTGGGGTTTAACCAAACACGCATGGCATAATCGCCAGAGCCAAACAAGCCAACTTGGCCAATACCTTGAATTTTTGCCAACTCATCTTTGACATTCAGGGTTGCAAAATTACGCAAATAGAGCATGTCGTAGCGGTCATTTGGCGAAACAAGGTGCACAACCATTGTTAAATCGGGCGAGGACTTGGTCACAACAACACCTAATCGACGAACCGTTTCCGGCAGGCGTGGCAAGGCTTGTTGAACACGGTTTTGAACAAGCTGTTGAGAAAGGTCGGGGTCACTGCCAATGGCGAATGTGACACGTAGTTGTAATCTCCCATCCGTTGTGGCGAGAGAGCTCATGTAAAGCATGTTCTCCACACCGTTGATTTGCTCTTCTAAGGGGGATGCAACGGTTTGCGCAATGTCCGAAGGGCTTGCGCCGGGGAATTGGGCTTCAATCACAATGGAAGGGGGTGTCACCTCAGGGTATTCTGCAATGGGCAGCTGAAACATGGCAATGAGGCCTGAAACAAAAATCAGGATCGATATCACAGATGCAAAGATCGGGCGATCAATAAAAATTTTGGAAAGGTTCATGGTTGTCGAGTCCTGTTTTTATCTTTTAAATTTTTTGATTCAATCATTTAATGGGGGTTGGGTTTTGAATTTTTTCACCGCTTTTAAACTTGCGAATATCTTTCACAATAATGCGTTCGCCACCCATTAAACCCGAAACGATAGAAATACCTTTTTCTGTTTTCTCGCCCAGTTTAACTTGCTTGTATTGTACAATGTTTTGATCGTCGACAATGTAAACAAACTTTCTGTCTTGGTCTGTTCCAATGGCAGATTGTGGCACAATAAGGGTTTTCATCTCATCTGGGTTTGCCATTTGAATGTTGGCATACATACCAGGAAGGAGTAGGCCATCAGTGTTGTCAATAATCGCGCGTGCACGGATGGTTCCTGTTGCTGTGTTGATTTGATTATCAAAACTATGAATGTAACCCAAATATTCAATATCCCCAGAACCAACTGTGAGCTTTACAGGGATAGATTGAATCGCTTCTTTGTTTGTGGCTTTGGCATGCACATGGTTTAAGTAGGTGTTTTCATCCACTTCAAATTCAGCATAAACTTTGTGGTTGGAAACAATGGTGGTTAACACTGGGGCGTTAGGGCCTGCTTGCACAAGATTCCCTTTGGTCAGTTCTGGTCGGCTAATTTTCCCTGAAATTGGGGCTTTGACCATGGCATAATCCAAATTAATTTCCGCATGGGTTAAGTTGGCCTGTGCGGCAAGGACCTTATTTTTTGCTTGCTTGGCTGTGTTTAGTCGCTCGTCGTACACACGCTGAGCAATGGCTTCTTCTTGCAAAAGCTTTTCGGCACGCTCTAATTCACGTGTGGCTAAGGCGTCTTCACTCTTTGCTGATGCAAGGGTTGCTTGCGCTTCTTCGACCGAAGCTTTGTAAGGGCGGGTGTCAATTTCAAGAATAAGGTCGCCTTCGTTGACCATTTGTCCATCTTCAAAGTGAATGCCTGTAATACGGCCGCTGACCTGTGGTTTGATGATGGAGGATTCTACAGCGCTAAGGCGTCCAGAAAATGAGTTCCATATAGTCACAGACTCATGGTCAACTTTAATAACTTCAACCAGTTTTTGCTCTTGAGGTTCTGTTGATTTGTCTTGGCCTTCTGTTGTGGCTTCTACATTGTTAAAACTTAAAAACGCAAGAGAAAGTAAAACAAGTGGTGTTGTAATGAATGCAAGCTTTCTGGGCTTTAGTTTTGATTTTGTCATGGTATTATCTCTTTCCGTTTCTAATAATTGACTGGTCGGTAAAATATATCATTAAAAATAATTAGAGCTTTAAATTTAAAATTTTCATAATGCCGTCTTCAAGGTCACGTTCCAGCTCTTTAGTGCTGTTTTTTAAGCGTGATGTTGTGATGAGGCCTGTGATAAAGCTTAACAAGCGCTCTGCTTTTAAGTCTGCATCTTCGTCATTATTAATGGCACCTTCTGCTTCTGCATCGCGTATGGAGGATAGCATAAAGGTTTTGTGCTCATTGCTGATTTTGTCGCATCTTGCGCGGATGGTTTCTTCATTGCCAGCCACTTCCAAACCAAGTGAAGAAAAGGGGCAACCGACCACATGACCATATGTTTCGGCTTTTTCCTTGGTCATTTGAATAATAAAATCAGAAAAGTCTCTAAATCTATTTAGTGCAGGTTTAGAAGGGGAGAAAATGTGGTTTAAATCGCCTTGTTTGTCTTCCCAGTATTTATCCATTGCCGCAATGGCGAGCTCTGATTTGGACTTGAAGTAATGGTAAAAGCTGCCTTTTTTAACTTCAGAAGCTTTGCAAATATCATCCACACTCACCGAGCCATAACTCGACCTCCAAATAAGATCTAACGCTGTTTCCACAAGCTTTTCACGGTTGTTTGTAGCAGGTCTTGGCATTGGTTTAACTCTTTTTTAATTTAAATTGCTTGTGTATGTTATAGTTATATTTGACTGATCAGTCAAGTGGTGAGGTGTGTTCTTTTTTGAATGTATAAAAATACAAATTTTTATGCTGTGAAAGCGCCATGCAAATAAAAGGCATTTTTGTGTAATTTTAATTGGGTGTTTGGTGACATGAGCTTTGAATGAAAAAATTGGTTGCGGGGGCAGGATTTGAACCTACGACCTTCAGGTTA
>DCXM01000004.1:67522-84318 GCA_002328405.1 Proteobacteria bacterium UBA2136
ACCTACGACCTTCAGGTTATGAGCCTAATTTTTACTATAACCGCCAACAGCTCACAATGAATTTAAACAGTAAAATCAATGGTTTGTTTGAAAATTGTTATTTAGGGTTATTGGTAAATATTGGTAGTTTTTGAAATTTAGTGGTCCAAATTTGGTCCAAATTTTGTTGCAAAAAGTCTTTTAATCTCTTATCTTTATTAAGAGTGAAGATTAACACAAAATTGTAAATTGGTCCAAATAAATGGCAACGATAGATAAGAGAGAAGGTTCTACAGGCACAACATATCGAGTACGCGTTCGCGTCAGTGGATACCCAACCAAGATGAAAACCTTTAAAAGGTTAACAGATGCCAAAGAATGGGCAGCGGAAACAGAGCGTGCTATTAAGCGTGGTGAATTTCAGAACGTGATTAAAGAAGCGAAACGTGTTTTGCTTCATGATGTGATTGATCGTTATAAGCGGGAAATTTTATCTGCTAAAGCAGCAAGCACACAACGTACTGAAGGCAGTGTTGTGAAATGGTGGGATGCTCAGCTTGGTGAATATGCCCTTTCATATATCGATTCAGAGCTTATTTCTCGAAAAATTGCCATTTTATCTGAATCTGGGGATACTCGCGGTAATGGGAATAAGTCAAAACCAAAGTCGCCAAAAACAATTAAGCATTACCGTGACTGTATTGATCAGCTGTTTAAATACGCCAAACAGTGGGGCTACATTGGTAGCAACCCTGTTGAAGGTGTAAACAAGGTTAAGCGCATCCGTAACGCGCGCACACGCTATTTAAGCGATGATGAGCGATCAAGGCTTATGAAGACGTGTAAAGAGGCTCCAAACCCTTATCTGTACCCTATGGTAGTGTTTGCTTTATCTACAGGTGCACGCCTTGGTGAAATCACCAAACTTGAAATGCGTGATATTGACGTAAACCGAAGTATGGCCATTTTGCGCGACACCAAAAACGGTGAAACACGCGCTGTACCGATTGTGAAGCACTGCAAGGATGTTTTACTGGAGCACATGGAAACGCTGGACAATTTTTATAAGGACAAACAAAATGTCACTGCTAAGTGGTTATTCCCACGCGCTGATGCGCAAGAGCCAATCGACATCCGCAAGGCATGGGAAAATGCCCGTGACAAAGCTGAAATTGAAGATTTCCGCTTCCACGACCTGCGCCACAGTGCAGCTTCTTACCTTGCAATGAATGGCGCAACTTTGCTAGAAATTGCCGCCGTTTTAGGTCACAAAACCCTTCAAATGGTAAAACGTTACTCTCACCTTAGCGAAGATCACACTAAAGACATTGTCGAGAAGATGAACAGTAAGATTTTTGATTGAAAAATAATTACTTAATTATGATTATTACTAATCATATTGCATGAAATTTAGTCTAAAATATTGATATCTCTTGTGATCATCACTAGAAATAAGTAAAGGAGATGTATGAGATGAGCGCATTACAAAGTTTTAAAAGGCACTTAAAGCCAGGAAATGTCTACCGACGAGAGGATCTTGTCGCCTTTTCTAATGCCGTTGATCGTCATCTTCAGGAACTTGTTTTGGAAGGTTTTCTTAGCAAGATTGAGACGGGTTTGTATTATAGACCAAAGCAATCAGATTTTGGTCCTGTTCCTCCTGGTGAGGAAGAATTGGTAAAGGCATTTTTGAAAGATGATGATTTTCTTATAATGTCTCTGAATAACTACAATTCTTTAGGCTTAGGTACAACTCAGCTATACAACACCAAGGTGGTTTATAATAGAAAAAGAGATGGCAAAATAACTCTAAACAAACGTCAATACTATTTTATGAAGAACAGAAAATATCCTAGAAAAGAAAGCTTAGAGTTCCTTCTTGTTGACGTTGTTAACAATTTAAAACTTTTGGCTGAGAATCAGGATAAACTCTTGCAAAAGGTGGTAAAGAAGATGGCCTCTATGGATAAACGTAAGCTGATGAAAGCTGTAAATGAATATGGCAATGTAAAGGCTCAAAAATTCTTTAAGCAAGCATTAAGCGAAAAAGGGTATATAAGTAGCCCGAAACAATCGGCAAAAAATAATAAGATTTGATAGTTTTTATAAAAATATCTCTTTGATATTAAAGAATTTTTTCGATTTAAGATCGGCAAAAATATCGGCAAAAATATCGGCAAAGAAGATAATCCTAAATAACCCTTACTGCGATTATTACACCTAAAACTTGTGCTGTACCCCATAAGTATATGCGAATAACTAGGAAGGGCTTAGGTTTTAGGTGGATTACAAGAATCTTCGTACGGTGAAGCAGATTGTTGAAAACGCTTACCCGATCATAACGGAAGGGAAAATGCGCTGGTGGATTTTCCATGCCGACACAAATGGCTTAGCAAAAGCCATTGTTCGCATTGGTGGGCGTGTTTACCTCGACCGAGATGTGTTCAACCAGTGGCTAGAAGATCAGCGCGACGAACCAATTCCTCCAATGGATGTAAAACCTGAAGACTTCTCATTTGAGTAAATTCAGCGATTAGTTAAAAAGTGATCAAACTTTTGGACATTTCTAGCAATAGATCCAAGAATGCTTTCATAAATATCGGATTTAGTCTCAGGGTTTTTATTTAATTCGCTGAATAATTGAGTTGCACCATTTGCAACATCGTTGCTTAGAGTAAGCATTTGACGATGTAACAGGCTATTCTTAATTCCAATCGATTCAGCAAACTTTTCAAGTGATGATAGAGTTACATCTCTAAAACGATATTTCTTATTAATCTTCATCGCCATCTTAGCTTTAAAATGGTTGTTGTAAACCACAGTGCAAAGTAAGTCATAAAAAGGCGCTAAATCTTCAGATTCACCGTCATAGAGTAAGGAAAAGTTTTTACCGTGAGCATCTCCATTTCCAATGAGGTAATTGAATAAAACCCCTTGTAGTAGAGTTAATTTTGCTTTACCAGGCATAGCACCTTCTTTAATGCGACCATCTATCAAATTGAAGCAATCTAAAAGAGAAGGCCCACCTTCATCTTCATATTTGATTTCAGGAGCAATGTGCATCGCTTGGCAAAAATCTTCTTGGTGTAGCCTTGTTATTTCACCGTCTACCAAAACCCTATCATATCGTTTGATCACATAGTAAGGTGTGCCTTTAATCCAAAGGATTGATACTTCAGGAACAGGTAGACCTATTTCCGCCGCCAATCTCATACAAAAGTACTCATTGAAAACTGAGTCGTTTATGTCTTTAATAGCTGGCTTAATAATATGCGTGGAAGGCGTATTCCCTTTAGGAATTGCAATTTTACCATCTACAAAGGCGATAACCAGTTTGTCTTGTGCGCCAGCACCAGAAATACGAATATCATCTTCACCCGCCATAAGTGGCTTCTTATCGAGAGATGTTAAAATATCGGCAGCTTCATCTTCTTCTAAAACTCTATAGTCATGGGTAGCTTTTGAAGCAGGAGAAACACCTTCAGGGTAAACAGATACAGCACCAGCGCATTCCCCACCAATTTCTTTTAAAAGCCCAAAAGTATTTTTATCAGAAACGCCTAAGTAGCGTGCTAAGCGCTTACGTACGTCTTCATCTGGCAATAGTCCTGAAAAGTATGGATAAACAACGTCGTGTTCTAAAACTTCGTGTTGCAAAGGAAGTGATGCCGAGAGTTTGACAACTTTTTCAGATTGAAGATAAGCTTCATCGTACTGGAATGAAAGAACGGCATTCTCGGATGTTAACTTACCAGCAAAAACACCTTTCAAATAAACATCTAGATATTGAACTTTAACAGCCATTTACTATTTCTTCCATTTGCTTAATGTATATAAACCTAGCCCCAAAGCACCAAGAATTAATAAAACTTTACCAATTTGTGCGGTTTCTTTACCCTTTTCAAGGTCACTTACAAAGCGCGTGCCTGTGCCGCTTAAGCCAGCTAAATCATCTTGGGTTAAGCCTTGAGCTTTTCTTGTTTCTCGAACAAGTTTTGCCAATTCTTCCATATTTTTTACATTATCAGACATCTTTACGCGCTCCATTTATTACCGCTCGGTAATAATATAAGCATTATTATACCCAAATACAATAAAATATTACCGCTCGGGAATATTTATCCTAAAAATAGCCCTGTTTCACTAAAATCATCCCGCTCGGGAAGATTTGCACCTCAATACTGCGATGTATGTTTCTTCACGCGGCCTTCCACGTAATCCAATATCGCGTCACGCTTATATCTCACCAAACGGCCAACTTTGATGTATTCAGGCCCATCTCCACGCACACGCCACACATTCAGCGTTTCTTTGGCGATTCCAAGCAACTTGGCAACATCATCTGCTGTCAGCACAGGCGGTAAGTCCTCAAAGCTTTTTAGCTTGCTTCTTTCCACTTTTACTTCTGGGAATGTTTCATGTTCTTCATGGCTGAAATTATCAGCTTGAAAAGCCAGATTCTGCCATAATTCACTTTCTTGCTTTTTCAAATTGGCCATACCTTCGGCGTATTTTTGAAATATTTTAGCTATTTTTGTTTCCATTCAGTCATCCTTTCTTAAATTCTACATGGTAGCGTATGTTCATATAACCCCTTGCTTTGACGTTGGATATTTAATGCCAGCGCGTGTTGTTTTGCGATGCTACGCATCCAACGGTTCTTCCACACAAACACTGAGAAGGCCGTATGAAACAACACTTCTTCGCTGTCATTCCTCCACGTTCAAACAAAGCAAGGAGATTTAAAAATGAACATCTATCACGCAACACCATACGATATTTCAGCAATGGGATTTTACTTCAAAACTTATGAAGAATATTGCCAAAAGGCTAAAAAACACACAAATGCCTACGGCCAGCCAGTAGAAGAATTTGAAATTCAATTCATTGATGGCGACAACTACGAGCTTTTTAACGCACTTAGAATCAACCAAGCCAATCTGCAAGAATGGTTTGAAACATACGAAGATATGGACGACGAAGACGCTGCTAAAGTCATCTACCTTTTCGACCACCTTGGTTACACCACTTACACAGCAGGTGATATTCAAGACAAGCTGGACGACATCACCCTATTTGAAGGTACAGTCATTGAATATGCCGAGCAATACTTGGAAGAAACAGGCATGCTGAATGAAATTCCACAGCACTTGCGCTATTACTTCGACACTGAAGCCTACGCACGCGATATGCTTTTAAACGGTGACATCGCCGAAGTTGAGATCATGAACACACGTTATATCGCGATAGGAGGGTGATATTCATTTGTAAATAGACTTTTGTATTTCCTGATACCAGCCTTTAGACTCTTGGCTCTCAACATCTAAATAAATAGATCGAGAACTTAAAGATACTACCTCATATTGGCTCGATTTATCACCTTCATCAGCCCGTTTAACCAGTTCATCAACCTTCTTTTTCTGATCAAGAAAGTCTTTAGCTCTGGCTTCACCTTGATTAGCAGCTTTTGATATTAATGCAATAGCATCTTTATAATTAGGCTTTAAAGAATTTTCAAGGTGGATACCACATCCGTCATGAACATATTGGTCTAAGTACATCTTTCCTAATTGGTATTGACGCGCAGGAATACCCTTTTCGGCTTCCTCTACTAATTGTTTAAATGATAAAGCATTTCTATATTTATTTTGAATTGCTAAGTCTAACCATTTTTTAAAAGATTTTTTGTTCTTTTTCACACCATCGCCTGAATAATACATAAGAGCTAACTTATATTGCGCTTGTGGAACATTTTTGCTAGCTGAACTTTTGTATAAATTGGCAATTTCTTCTAAGTTACCTTGCCTATGGTAGTAATTTAATGTTCGAGCAAGTATGCAAGATGCCATAGGGTGTTTTTGCTTGACAGACTTTCTTAGCCAGCTTATGGCTTTTTCAATATCTCGAGCTAGTCCTTTTCTCCCGTCTAAATAGATTTCGGCAAGCTTATATTGCGAATCGGCATCTCCTTCAATAGAAGATTTTATGCACTCCGCTAAAAGTTTTTCTTGTTGTATAAACTTTTTTATTCGTTCTAAAAGTTGTACCGCATCAGAGTTGCCTGAATTAATGGCTTTTTCGCACCATTCATATGATTCTAAAGTAGATTCTTCTTTATAGTGAAGGAAGCAGTAACTAAGTTTGTACATAGCATCACTATTACCTTCTTTTGCAGATTTTAAAAAGCTCTCTATCGCAAGGTCATATTCCTGATTATACTCATATTCACAACCTTTATCGTAATGAGATAGATTAAACTCACTATTCTGCTTTACTTCTGAAGAGAGGTTCTTTGTTAATGTCTTTGTCTGATTGCTTGTACCTTTATACCCCGAGAAACTAGAGCTGTTTTTTGCTTGTTTAGGGGTCGTTTCTGAAATTGATTTTTTGTGCATATATTTTTTATAAAAATAACTATACATTGCTATAGTTAGTATATTCCAAAACAACCAATCTCCCTTACTAAACTCCTCTTCCCAAAGAGGGCTATATAAAACAGATACACACAAAAATCCAAAACAGAGGTATGCGGATTTACCATCGGTTAATCGTCCATCTGAACAGCGTTTCCCTAGATATGTAAAAATATAGAAAGCGCTTAGAACTGTTAGTGTTCTTAAAATTATATAATATTCGTAAGGGCAGTTAAACAAGCCCACAAAAAGCATCGCTGTATTAATAAGAACAAGTAGACTCAGTTGATTTCTATTTAAAAAATCCAAATTCACCCCAAAACACTATAAATTCACTCTAAAATGGCCTAAATTCACCTGAAACAGGGTCAAATTCAGTCATTTTCATACCAAATTCACTTAGCACCCTTCCAAATTCAGCAAAAATTCACTGTTTTCGCTGTTTTTGGCTATCTACCGAGGTGTTTCACCTCTCATTTGTATTGGCAGGATAGGTACTTTGTGGCCACATTTTTTGTTCACCTCCATAAGTAAGTAACGGAGGTAACGCTATGAAACGCAAAGAAAACTATATCAAAGTCCGTGTGAATACACAAAAAAAAGAGATGTTAAAACGCATTTCTGAGGCAGAAAATTTGGATGCGTCGAAGCTGATTCGAACGCTCATCCACAATCATGAAAGGCCGTTTACCCTTTCTAAGCAGCAGTTCGACACATTGAAGTTTCACTTCACCAACACGGCACGTTTGGGTGGGCTTTTAAACCAGATTGCTTACCACTTAAATAGTCAAAATTTGGAGGTATTAAATGGCAACAAGGAAGGTATGGAGGTAAACGCAGCCGAGCTTCAAACCGTGTGCAAAAGGTTGGAACGTGAAGTGCAGGACTTGAAGAAATCTATCCTCAAAATGTGTGAACACAAGGTGGCTTGATGACGACTTTCGCCCGTAACCGTGATCCGCTTTTATGGGATGCGCCATCGCACCTGCGCAAGGGTGATGTGAATGATCCTGCGCGCGAACTCTCCATGTTTAAGCGGCTCTTTTCGCCGACCTATTTGAACGATGCAGGTTCGGGTAACCCTGAAGCGGTGATGAAGATTGTCAGCACGGGCATGGGCAGTCAATCACTAGCTCAGCTTACAGCTTACATCGCCAGAAGTGCGGAATATATGGACGACGAAGAACCGCTTGCCCTTGAAGATGAAACAGGCCAGTTGATAGGCAGCAAGGCGATGGAGAAAAGCATCGTCGATGAATGGGTAGAAGATTTTGAACCGCTGGCGAGTTATAAAGATCAGCTTTGGAAGTTGGAGTTGAAAAACAAATTAGAATTTGAGCGTGCCAAGTTGCAATATGAAGGCACAGACGAAAAGCGCATTCGAGAAATTAACCTTGCCCTCAAGCGTGAGAAAATCACGAACGAAAAAGGCGAAGAGGTAAACTTCCATTTTCATGCACCGAAGGACTTAACGCACATCATTCTTTCTATTGGCGGCGAAGGACACAACATCAAGCACGCCACCGAAGCGACACGCCGATTCCTCCAAGATAACTTTGAGGCTCAGGGCTACCGTTACATGTTCGTGGCGCATGATGATACGGATAACTTACATTTTCATGTCATCGTCAAAAACAAAAACATCATAGACGGTAAACGCCTTCAATTTGACAAGGCAGACCTTTTTACACTGAGGCACGACTTTGCCTATCACCTCAAACAAATGGGCATCAAACGCGTAGCGACCTTGCGCCGTGATCGCGTCATCACGCTAAAATCTATCAAAGCGCAAAAAGAAGAGCTCTTCGAACGCCACGAGATATTCAAAGAGAAATACGCCGAACAACGCCCCATTAATGTTCAAAAATACCGTGAGCAAGTTCACAAAAAGGCAGAAAGGCTCAAACGAATTACAGAGCGAGAACTGGAATATTCCAAACTCACACCAACTAGAGCCAATGAACTAAGAGCGCAACTAGCAGAAATTAAAGCTTTTGAGAAACAATCGAAGCTGGAAACGAATCATATTTCGCCAATTGACTCACAAGTCACTACCAAACAACTTCAGAATGAAGCGAAGCGGCTAAGAGCAAAAGGCCCAGCCAAATCCAGCAGGCAACGCAAACACATGCAAAAGTACCTCAAGCATTTTGAAACAGAGGTAACCGAAGCCATCCGCCACTTCAAAATTGTTCAAAAACGCGCGGGCGTCGACACAATCAAGCACGTCAAACAGCTGAAAGAGATTAAAAAGTCTCTAGGCCTTGGTGTTGGCATGGGGTTAAGTTTAAGATTTAAATGATTATTATGTTTAGAGGTAGTATTTTTGAAGAGTAATAGAGTATCAAGATTATGATATTGAGAATGTATTGTTTTGTATTTGCAATATAACCAAAGGTGATGGGCTTGAACACGTTGCAATAATTGTCTAAAAACCCTTTAGGGCTTTGATAAATCGTTAATTTTTATTGTAATTGAGTTCTCATTTTTTTCAAGTGAGATGCTGAATACTTTATTTACCTTGGAGTTTTAAAGTTGTCTCAAAACTAAAGGGTTGAAGTGGGGCAATTTAGCATTATCCAGCTTTTATAGACTTTTTAACCTAATCAAAAAAATAGTGTCGCTACAACCGTGATTGTTCACATAGGAATATCGTGTATTTTTTATTTAAAGTGCGAATGTTTACAAAATGTAAGTTTCGGTTCAAATAGCTGTTTTTTTAGTACTTGAAAAATGTCGATGATAAGGCTATAATTAATAGTATGAGAATTTTTTCGTACATGTTTTTGGTTATGGTTATGCTGGGTACAGCGATCTTGGCTCATGCCACTCCATGTAATATGTCTATGTCACAAGCTAAAATGGCTTCTATGCAAGATAAGACAATGCCTTGCCCGAATCACAAGCAGCCAGCTTCTGTGCCATGTGATGGTGTTATGTCAATCGCAGATTGTTTAGATACAGACACTATGGCAATGTCTGATACGGTAAGCTTTAAGTTTGCTAAAGCAGACACCGTGCCAGTTGGTGTTTTACCTTCTCAACCTTGGGAAGAAATTGCATTGATGACACAAGCTCCAAGAGCACCACCTTCGCTACATGCTATAGATATTCCAAAACCTTCTATCATTATTACCACTCAGCGCTTCCGCGTTTAATTCTCGTTAATTATTAACTTCCTATGGCTTATAGCCGTGGGTTTTTGGCGTATATGCACGCCCTGATTAACGGAGAAAATGAAATGCGATTTATATTATTACTATTAACAGTTTTTGCAGTATCAACTGTAAATGCTCAAGAAAAGATTGATGCAGATGTATCCACATACACCAATCTTTTGAAACAACTGGATCAGCATCCTGCCTTAGAAGCTGTACGCCAACAAGTTATTGAACAGCGTGAAGCTGCTGCCGGTGCTGGCGGCTTGCCAGACCCGATGGTCATGTTTGGCATTAACAATTATCCAGCTGATGGCAGCGGTGGCTTCGATCGTTTTGCCATGACCAGTAAATCCATAGGTTTTGTACAAAAAATCCCCAATGCGGGTGTACGTGCTTCTTCTGTTTTAGCAAAAGAAGTATTGTCTAATAAATCACGTATTGCTGTTGATTTTACACACCAACAACTTATTGCAGCACTTAACACAGCATTGGCTGAGCAAAGCCGTGTTAGGCAAGAAAAGAACCTGATTAAAGAAGATATTAAACTTCTTAAACAGGAATCTGCATATTGGGATGGTCGTTTGCAAGCGGGTGATAGTGCCTTAGATGAACGCAGTCGTGTTGAAGCTGAACTTGCTCAGTCTGAAGCAAAAATAGCAACACTTTATGCAGAAGAAATCCAGTTTAGAGAAGAACTAAAACGCTTAACTCAAACGACTGAAACCGTCCCAGTACCAGCCATTTTCCCACTGCCTTGGCCGAACACATCTCATATATTTCCAGTATTACTTGCTGAAAAAGATGTTCAAGTAGCGAGGGCTAATGTTGAAAGCGCTGAGTCTGCATTTGGCTCTAATTACCAGTTTGGTGTTACTTACGCCCAACGTGATAATACAGGTAGTTTTGATGGAGGTGACTTTACCTCTGTTCAGTTTGGTGTGTCCATTCCCTTATGGGCGAGTAAGAATCAAAAGCCCAAACTACGTTCTGCTCAAGCAGGTGTAAGTCGTGTTCAGGCAATTCTTGCAGACACAAAATCTCAGTGGCATCAACAACTAGCTACCCAATTTGCCAAAATAAAAGAAACTCAGGCCACTAAACGTGCTTTAGAAGAAAAGAAAAAAGCGATTCAAACACAAATAACAAGTTTACGTAATGCTTATGAAGCAGATGGGCGACTGGATATTCTAATTGCAGCAAAACGCAGTATGCTTGGTCTTTCTGTTCAGCTGGTTCAATTAGATGCACGCTACATCAAACAGGTAAGTGGCTATAATGCGATGTTTCAAAATGTGCAAGTTACAGACGGGCAAAATTTAGCTCCTCTTAAAACAGTAAAATCAAAAAACGACTCGCACCCTTTGGAAGCTGAGCCAAAAGAAAAAGGAAATCTTTAATGAAAACAATTCTAACTATTTTTGCAGTAACGCTTGCCATGTCAAGCATATTATCATCACCTGCGGCTATAGCTCAAAATACCGACCATAGCAGTATGAACATGTCCTCACAGTCTGAACAAGTATCAGTCAAGGGAAGTGAAATTTATGTCTGCCCCATGCACCCACATATCCATGGTGAAAATGGAGACAATTGCCCCATTTGTGGCATGGCGCTTGTTCCAGCCAAAACCAGTGATGAAATACCTGTAAATAGTGATATTTCTGCAGATGATTTAAAAGGAAGCCATCGTGTAAACCCTGATTTAATGCAGACAATTGGCGTAAAAACAGCAGCTGTTAAATTAGAAGTGTTTGGCGATGATCTTCGTGCATATGGGCGCGTAGTCCCAAGCTCTAGAATAGAAAATCAAGTAACACTTCGTATTGAAGGCTGGGTTGAAGATTTAGCTGCGAGTGCCGTTGGAGATGTCATCGAAAAAGGGCAACGTTTGTTTAATCTAAACAGCCCTCAACTCATCAGTGCACAAACAGATTACCTTACAGCACTTAAACTAGGTAACAATGATATTGCTAAAGCAGCAGAGTCTCGTATGAGACAACTTGGTGTTGACGATAAAGCAATAGCATTAATTAAAAGCCAAGATAAAGCTCTGACATCTGTACCATTCTATGCAACATCATCTGGCGTTGTAACCAATTTAAATATCCGTGCAGGGGATTATATCAAGCCTGCAATGCCTCTTTTAGCAATTCAGGATTTAAGCACTGTATGGGTGGAAGCTGACGTACCTGAAAGAGATATTCCTAACTTAAAAATAGGTGATCGTGTCATGATTCACTTGTCTGAGATTGGTAAAAAGCGGCTCGGAAAAATAACCTATATTCAGCCAACAATGGACCCTACAACACGTACTGGGCAAGTACGCATAGAACTTAAAAACCCTAAAGGTAATTTAAAGCCAGATAGTTTTGTGGACGTTATATTTACAGCAGAAAAACGTCATCGCCTTGCTGTACCAACTCAGGCTGTTTTGCGTAGCAGTATGGGAGATTATGTCCTGAGATACTTAGGTGATGGCCGATTTAAACCTGTGATGATTCGCACTGGCGCTAGGTCAAATGAATTTGTTGAAGTAAAAGGCGGACTAGAGCAAGGGCAGCAAATTGTCACCTCTGGCCAATTTTTGTTAGATGCAGAAGCTAGCCTAAAAAGTGGTATGGGTAGTATGTCAGGCCATAATCATGGAGATATGCCTGCAAAAGAAGCCTCACAAGAAAATAATTCAACACAGGAGGTGAATCCTCATGCCGGACACTAATCATTTTAATGCAGACCCAACACAAAGCTGGGTAGCAAAACTTATTGACTGGTCAGTTGCCAATAAATTTTTTGTTATACTTGGCGCTTTAGTTTTGCTGGTAGCAGGAGCGATTGCAACATCTCGTACACCTTTAGATGCCATCCCAGATTTGTCTGATACACAAGTTATTATTCGTACAGATTATGCAGGACAAGCACCTCAAGTGGTGGAAGATCAACTAACCTATCCTTTAGCTAGCCAAATGCTTGGGCTACCTAATACGAAAGTTGTTCGTGGATATTCTATGTTTGGCACCAGTTTTGTTTATGTTATTTTTGAAGATAATGTTGACTTATATTGGGCACGTAGCCGTACCTTAGAAGCTCTTTCTCAGGTACAAGGCCAACTGCCCGAAGGGGTGTCACCTCAATTGGGGCCAGATGCTACCGGTGTTGGCTGGGTATTTCAATATGCACTGGTTGATAAATCAGGCAAACAAGACCTTGCAGAACTGCGCAGTTTGCAGGATTGGTTCTTAAAATTTGAACTTTTAACAGTTGATGGTGTTGCAGAGGTAGCCTCAGTTGGGGGGTTCGTTAAAGAGTACCAAATCTTGGTAGATCCAAACCGTTTGCGTGCTTATAACATTCCACTCACCAAAGTAGCTCAAGCTGTCAGAGAAGCAAACTCTGAGGTTGGTGGACGCACATTGGAGCTTGCTGAAAGTGAGTTTATGATCCGTTCTCGTGGGTATGTTTCTACTCTTTCAGATTTAAAACAAACCGTTATCGGTAGTAAAAATGGTGTGCCTATCACCTTAGAAGATATTGCCAATATTCAAGAAGGCCCTGCACAGCGCCGCGGAATCGTTGAATATAATGGTGAAGGTGAGACCGTTGGCGGTATTGTTGTGATGCGCCCTGGTGCTAATGCTTTAACAGTTATTGAAGCTTTAAAAGAACGTATAGAGCAAATTAAAACAGGCTTGCCTGAAGGTGTGGAAATTAAAACCGTTTATGACCGCAGCAAGCTGATTAACGGTTCCATTGAATACTTGTGGCATAAATTGTTAGAAGAAAGTCTTATGGTGGCGTTCGTCTGCTTTATATTTCTTCTACATGCACGCAGTGCTTTGGTTGCTATTGTAACCTTACCGCTTGGTATTTTAGGTGCCTTTATCATTATGCATGCCCAAGGTATCACTGCCAATATTATGAGCCTTGGAGGCATTGCCATTGCCGTTGGCGCCATGGTGGATGCTAGTATTGTAATGGTAGAGAATGCGCATAGAAAACTCGCCGATTTAGGCGATAATGCAAGTAAGCCTGAACGCCATAAAGCATTATTAACGGCTGCCAAAGAAGTAGGGCCAGGTTTGTTTTTCAGCTTACTTATTATTACAGTAAGTTTTCTTCCTGTATTTGCTTTAACTGGGCAATCAGAAAAACTATTCACGCCACTTGCTTTTACTAAAACCTATGCTATGGCATGGGCAGCATTGCTTTCTGTAACGTTAGTGCCAGTACTTATGCTGTGGTTAATACGTGGAAAAATTAAAGGTGAAGATGCAAACCCTATCAACCGCTTTTTTGTGCACCTCTATCAACCCACTTTAAAGGCAGCTTTGAAAGCTCCTAAAATAACAGTGATGCTGGCTCTTTTATTAGGTGCAAGCGCTTTGTGGCCTGCAATGAAAACAGGACATGAATTTATGCCTCCTCTTTATGAGGGAGACCTTTTGTACATGCCGATGACCTTACCGGGGGTAACTCCCACGCAAACACGGCAGATTTTGCAGGTAACCAACCGCATGATTAAAGAGTTTCCGGAAGTTGAGCATGTATTTGGTAAAGCTGGACGAGCAGACACTGCCACAGATCCAGCACCGCTTTCTATGATTGAAACATGGATTGAACTAAAACCAAAAGATAAGTGGCGTGAAGGTATGACCCCTGAAAAGCTTATGGCAGAGCTAGATCAGAAAGTTCGCCTGCCGGGTATGATGAATAGCTGGGGATATCCTATCAAAATTCGGCTAGATATGCTCACAACAGGCATTCGAACGCCCGTTGGCATTAAAGTTTCAGGTCCTGATTTGAAGGGGATTGATGAAATTGCGCGTCAAGTAGAGGGTTTGGCTAAAAATATCCCTGGTACACGGAGCGCCATTGCAGACCGTGTACAAGGCGGGAAATACATTGAGATTGTACCAAATCGTCGTGCTTTAGCCCGTTATGGTGTTGACCTTGTAACAGTTCAAAAAATTATCCAAATAGCCCTTGGCGGTATGAAACTTACCGAAGCAATTGAGGGGCGCGAACGTTACGGCGTGATGGTGCGTTACGACCGACCTTATAGGGAAGGTTTAACGGATTTAGAAAATGTGCTCGTACCAACGCATAACGGTGCACACATTACTTTAGCTGAGCTTGCTGAGGTCAAATTTGTAGAAGGTCCGCCGATGATTAAATCTGAAAATGCACGCCTTAACGGGTGGGTATTTGTAGATATTCAGGGGCGCGATATCGGGAGCTACATTGCTGATGCGCGTAAAGTCTTTGAAAAAGATCTCAAACTGCCTTCAGGCTATAGTATTACTTTTTCTGGTCAATTTGAGCAAATGCAAGAGGCGAATAAACGTCTCAGTATTGCTATCCCCGCAGCACTGTTGATTATATTAACCCTATTATATCTCCACTTTGGCAGATGGGATAGAACTGCACTCATTATGCTAGCAGTGCCATTCGGCCTGATTGGCGGCATCTGGGGCGTTTATCTGGCGGGGTATAACCTTTCCGTTGCCGTTGCTGTGGGTTTTATTGCCTTGGCAGGGATTGCGGTAGAAACGGCGATTATTATGTTGATTTATATTGACCAGCAAGTGCGTCAGAATCCCCCACAAAATTATAAAGAGCTTCTTGAGGCGGTAACCCATGGGGCTGTGCTCCGTGTCCGCCCTAAGTTGATGACGGTAAGTACCATCATCTTCGGTCTACTCCCTGTGTTTTTCACGGATGGGCCGGGGGCTGATGTGATGCGCCGCATTGCGCTACCCATGGTGGGTGGCATGGCCAGTACCCTGGTACTGACCCTTATCCTCATTCCCGTGCTGTATGTATTGTACATGCGCTGGGTGATGACATTTAATAACAAAGAAGGAAAATAAAGATGAATAAACTTATTTTAGGTTTTGCACTTGCTATGAGCATGCCTGTACTTGCCCAAGCGGCAGAATATAAAGTTGAAATGAAATTCAACGAAGATAGTGGTGATGTATATTTTGAACCGAAAAAACTGGAAGTAAAATCTGGTGACACGGTCACTTTTATCCATGCCGACCCGTACAATGTTCATAATATCATGTTCGAACCCAACGGTATTCCAAAGGGGAGTAAAGTACCTATGATGAGTCCTGAGGAGATGAATGAGGGTGATACCTGGAAAGTGACCTTTAATCAATCAGGTACCTACAAATATCATTGTCACCCGCACTACGATATGGGTATGATTGGGGAAATTATTGTCGACTCCCCATCCAAACCTGAAGAGATGAATATGGATGCCAATATGGGTGATCATCACCACGGCGGTGGTGATGATCATCATGGTGGCGGACATCATTAATAATATGCCTACGGCATGGGCGTACTGTTACGCCCAATGTTGTGGGCCAGATAAGAAAAGGAGATAAATTATGTCAAAAACTGCAGAACTTTACCGTATGGTTATGGGTAAACATATCTGTCCTTATGGTCTAAAATCTAAATACCTGCTTGAGAAGCACGGCTATACAATAACCGATAACCACCTAACGACACGCGCTGAAACAGATGCTTTTAAAGCTAAGCATGAGGTCAAAACAACCCCTCAAACATTTATTGAAGGAAAGCGTATTGGTGGGCATGAAGACTTGCGTGCTTATTTTGGTGCTTCAGAACCCAAAACAACATATAAACCTATTATTGCTATTTTTTCTGTCGCATTTTTCATGAGCTTGGCGATTGCCTGGCAAGTTGAAGAGCATATTTTAACATGGAATATCATCGGTTGGTTTATCGCCGCTTCTATGTGTTTTTTAGGCGTACAAAAACTGCAAAACTTAGAAAAATTTAGTACGATGTTCCTTAATTATGATGTGTTAGCTCAAAGAAAAGTTGGCTATAGCTACTTCTACCCTTTTGCGGAAACATTTGCCGGTATTGCCATGCTGGCTGGGGTATTAACCTGGGTAGCAGCGCCAGTAGCCTTGTTTATAAGTAGTATTGGGGCATACTCAGTTTTTAAAGCAGTCTACATTGATAAACGGGAGCTTAAATGTGCCTGCGTTGGCGGAGACAGTAACGTACCTCTCGGCTTTATCTCATTAACAGAAAATATTATGATGTTTGGGATGGCTTTGTGGGTGTTGGCAATTTAGCCTTAGCAAAAAAACTTAACTTATTGAGTTAGAAAAAGGTTAGGTATAGAATAGCGTTTGTGAATGGGGAGTTAGTACCTACCGCTTTCTTGAACAAGGTTTGTCCTGCCCCCATATATTGAGTC
>DCXM01000001.1:0-196600 GCA_002328405.1 Proteobacteria bacterium UBA2136
TGGGAATGGCGGAGTGGACACCGCTACGGTAAACATCAACGTCAACCCTATCAATGATGCACCCGACGCTGTCAACGATGGCGATAATGCAGAATACATTTTATTAGGTACCAAAACCTTTTCTGGAACAATGGCTGACTGGGGCACTAAACTAGCTGATGGTCGTGTGAGTTTTAATGAAAATGGTATTCAAGGAATTATCGAAGGTATTAACAAAAATGGTAGCTCGGGTGAAGTACGCTATTCTATTGGCAACAGTGGTGGCGGTAAGAACGACTTTGGCATCGGTGTAAAATCGGGAGGTTCGGATGAAATTGACCTTGGTGAGTCTATCATTGTGAATTTTGATACAGTTTTAACCAGTGCTAAAATTGGTTTAGATAGTTTGTACAGTCATTTCACACCAGGTGCTAGGCAAGATGCACGCGCCTCATGGAAGGCATACAAAGATGGCTTGCTGGTTGCGTCAGGTGAAGTGTTTAATGATGGATCTAACAGCGATGGAGACGGCAAACGAGAAACCAATGTTTTTGAAATTCAGCAACCGTTTGATAAACTAGAATTTGAAACAGTTTCTCCAACCAGTAACTCGAATTCAAATTTTGTTATTCGCTACATTGAAGCAACAACGGCTGGTGAATATGTTACCGATGAAGACGTTTCTTTGAACTTAACAGCAGCACAATTGTTGGCAAACGACAGTGACCCTGATGGCGATGCGCTATCGGTTACATCGGTGGACAGCACAACAACAAACGGTGGCGCAGTGAGCTATAACCCAGCAACGGGTGCAATTGTTTACACGCCTGCGGCGAACTATAATGGTGCTGATAGCTTTAGCTACACCATTAGTGACGGGAACGGTGGTGTGGACAGTGCGACGGTTTATCTTTATGTTGCACCTGTGAATGATGCACCTGTTGCGCAGGATAATGTATTTTCTGGTCAAGAAGATACAGCACTGAACTTTACTTTGGCGCAGTTGTTGGCCAATGATAGTGATGTGGATGGAGATAGTTTAAGCTTAAGCAGCTTCACTGCCAGTACGGCTTTGGGCGGTACCTTGACATACAACGCTAGTAGCCAGACATTCACATATAACCCTGCTCAGGACGTGAATGGGCGTGACAGTATGACTTACACCATTACCGACGGTAAAGGTGGTTACAGCACGGCAACAATTTTCATTGACCTTGCCGATACACCAGACTTAACCGAAGCACCTAAACTTTCCTTCACCGGTAAATGTTATGCGTTTGGTCCAGATGTGGTGGATGTGGTAAAAGATGTTAAATTGACAGATGTTGACAGCCAAAACTTAATGTCCGCACAGGTAACAATCTCACAAAATCACAAGTTGGGTGATGTTATTGAGCTGACAGGGCTTAATATTCAAAATGGTCAAATTGACGGAACTAACATTCAGGTTTCATACAATGGTCACACAGGTGTTTTAAACCTCACTGGTGTGGATAGTTTGGCGCATTATAAGTCTGCCCTTGCGGCGTTGCAGTTTGACGCAAACGGTACGGAAGGTACGCGTGAGTTGAGCGTGACTGTAACTGATGAGTCCGGTGCTGCATCTAATGTGGCAACATTGGTTGCCAATGTCACAAATGATGTGCAAGACGGTACATCCGGCGCCGATACTTTAGTTGGTACAGATACTAATGATTATATTCAAGGCCATGCGGGTGATGACATTATAAACGCTCAAAACGGTAATGATAGCTTGCACGGTGGTGATGGAAATGACACTTTAACCGCAGGTTTGGGCAACGATGCTGTGTTTGGTGATGACGGTGATGACACATTACACGGCGATGACCCAACGCAAGCTGCACAAGGTGGTGATGACTGCTTACATGGTGGTGCGGGGCAAGATGTACTTTATGGTTATGGCGGTCACGACTTTTTAGAAGGTGGTGAAGGTCGAGACATATTATACGGTGGCGCTGGCAATGACCGATTGGTCGATTATGGTAAGAACTCTACCATATTGCATACCTATAACCTTGTGTTTGTAGTGGATATTTCTGGTAGTATGACTGCGAGGGACAACAACACTTCTGGTGAAACGCGCTTTGACTTGGTTCAGCAGGCTATTCAAAGTATTTTGGCGGATTTCCAAACGGACGGCTATCAAGTGAACCTTTCTCTTGTTTCCTTTAATACGGGTGCGCAATCAACAGAGTTTTCTGTAAATGATTACAATGCCCTGACCACAGCCTTAAGTGGAATGAATATATATGGTGGTACCAACTTTGTTGCTCCATTAAATGAAGCAAAAGGCTTGTTTGATAATGACATATCGATAGCACCAAGTGGTGACACACACCATAATGTGATGTACTTCTTCTCAGATGGTCAGCCTTCATACTACGGACGTGTTGACAATTTAAGTTACGACTGGGGACAGTATGTAAATGATAATGATATTGAGTCCCACGCTTTGGCCGTGGGGGTTGCACCATATAGGCATCTAGAGCCGATTGATAACACTAACGGTGTGGAACAGTACAATCAAGGGGACGACTTAGATGCGAATCCTCAAAAAGAAATGAGCGGCGGAGACGTGATGTATGGTGACGCTGGTGATGATTACATTGATGGTGGTCTAGGTATGGATAAGCTGTATGGTGGTGCGGATAATGACACTCTTGTCTTTGACAGTGAGGACAGTGTGATTGACGGTGGCACCGGTTTTGACACCCTTAAAATTACGGACCAAACAGCTGTGGTGGACTTTGGTCACTTTGGTATCAACGGTATTGATGCGGTGGACATGGCAAACCAAGCGCAAACAAGTTTGCAATTGAATGCCAGTGATGTTTTGGGTAATACCGATTCTGGTCAGTTGGTTATCAGTGGTGACACGGGTGACATTGTACATGCGGATGAATACACCGTACGGGGTAATGACCAAACCATTGACGGCGTTAAATATGCGCAATATACAACATCAGGCTCTAACAGCGCTTCCATTTTGGTGGAAGTAGGACTTGAATTAAATGGAACAGTTGTGAATGAGCAATAATTGCTGTTAGTCATTAAATGAAAGGGTTGCACTGCAACCCTTTTTTATGCAGAAAATTGTCAGGAATATATTTTTGTGTGTTATCATAAGATTATACAAAACATTTTACTTACCTTTTCCTAAGGAAACCCTCATGAAACACCTTTCTTTTGCGGTACTCGTTGTTCTTGCGCCAATGGCTTTAATCTTTATGTTATCACTTGGTTTTGGAGTTCAAACAGCTCTAAGCTATGCGCTTGGCACTGGTGTGCTGGTTCTTACTGGAGCGACTCTTGGCACTATTGCTTACGTAGCAGACAACAAATTACGTGTGCGCAACTGTTAGCGAATATAACACCCTCTTTTTTTGGAGGGTGTTTTTTGTGCTGTAAGGCGTTTTAAAGCGTTTTTTGAATTTCATATGCCATTTACAAAAAGGCCTAGATTAAAAATAAGGCATCTAAAACGCCTTTTAAATGCTTTTTGCTCAAAATTGCATAAAATTTGTGCTACACTTCGGCTGTTGAAATTATAAATAAAAAAGTTAGAAAAATAAAATGGCTGAATTTATCGAAGAAAAAGGCGTTGAGCGTATTTCGATTGTAGATGAGATGAAAGCATCTTACATGGAATATGCCATGAGCGTGATTGTCTCACGTGCTTTGCCTGATGTGCGCGATGGTTTAAAACCAGTCCACCGCCGTATTCTTTACGCTCAACACGAGCTTTCAAATTACTGGAACCGTGCTTATAAAAAATCTGCCCGTATTGTCGGTGACGTGATGGGTAAATATCACCCGCACGGTGACCAAGCCATTTATGACACTTTGGTCCGCCTTGCGCAGGACTTTTCTATGCGGTTACCACTGGCCGATGGTCAAGGTAACTTCGGTTCTATGGATGGTGATAAGGCGGCTGCAATGCGTTACACCGAGGTGCGTATGGCCAAGGCTGCTCACGCCATGCTTTCTGACATTGAAAAAGACACCGTGGACTTTGTGCCTAACTATGATGGTAACGACCAAGAGCCAACGGTTCTACCAACCAGGTTCCCTAACCTGCTAGTAAACGGTACTGCAGGTATTGCTGTGGGTATGGCTACAAACATTCCACCGCACAACCTGTGCGAAGTTGTAGACGCTACGGTTCATTTGGTGGACAACCCAACCGCCAGCAATGAAACAATTGGTGAATATATTCAAGGACCAGACTTTCCAACAGGTGGTATCTGTCTTGGCTTAGCTGGCATTAAAACAGCTGTGGCCGACGGTCGTGGTAGTGTAGTTGTCCGTGCTAAAACGCACATTGAAAGTGACGAGAAGTCAGGCAAGCAGTCTATTATTGTGGATGAAATGCCATATCAAGTGAACAAAGCCAATATGATCAAACGCATTGCAGAACTTGTGCAAGAAAAGTTGATTGAAGGTATTTCCGACCTGCGTGACGAGTCCGACCGTGATGGTGTGCGTGTGGTTGTGGAACTGCGCCGTGATGCAAATGCAGAAGTGGTGCTTTCACAGTTATTAAAACACACTTCTATGCAAACATCCTTTGGTTATAACATGTTGGCTATTCACAATGGTCGCCCTAAATTGATGGGCATGCGTGAAGTACTGAACGCCTTTATTGCACACCGTGAAGAAGTGATTCGTCGTCGTACACGTTTTGACCTGAACAAAGCACGTGCACGTGCACATATTTTGGTGGGTCTTGCAACGGCTGTGGCCAACATTGACGAAATTATTAAAATTATCCGTCACGCTGCCAACCCAGCGGAAGCGAAACAGCAATTGATGGCTCAACCTTGGGCTGCCAGTGATGTCGTACCGTTGATGGAGCTGTTGGGCGAACCTGTGGGTGAAGGTAACACATGCAGCATGAGTGAAATTCAAGCTCAAGCGATTTTGGACTTACGCTTGCACCGCCTAACAGGCCTAGAGCGTGATAAAATTCAAGATGAAGCCAACGAAATTGCCGCAATCATCCGTGATTTGGTGGAAATTTTGTCCAACCGTGAAAAATTGTTGGCTATCTTGAAGGAAGAACTATTAGAAGCGAAAGAACAGTTTGGCACACCACGCCGCACCGAAATTATGGAAGGCAGTGCCGAGGTGGACATGGAAGATCTGATCAAACCAGAGGAAATGGTTGTGACTATTTCTTCCGATGGTTATGTGAAACGTCAGCCAATGGACGACTACCGTGCTCAACGCCGTGGTGGTAAGGGTCGTAGTGCAGCAAACATGAAAGAAGATGAGCAAATTCAGGACTTCTTCATTGCCAATACCCACTCCCCGCTTCTGTTCTTCACCACGATTGGTAAAGTACACAAGTTGAAAGTTTACAACCTACCTGTGGCTTCATCTGGCGCGCGTGGTAAGGCTTTTGTGAACTTGCTACCGCTTGAAAAGGACGAAAAAGTGATGCGTGTTGTCCGTATTCCACGCAATCAAGAAGATTGGGAAGGCAAAGTGTTAATGTTTGCGACCGAACAAGGTCTTATTCGTAAAACACCGCTTACTGCCTTTAACAACGTTCATAAAAACGGTATTAAGGGTATTTCTCTCAATGAAGGCGATGCGTTGATCAACGTGGCCTTGGCAGAAGAGAACTCTGGCGATATTATTATGAACAGTGCCAATGGTCAAGCGGTGCGTTTTGCAAACGAATCTTTGCGTAGCATTGCCAGTCGTACAGCTTACGGTGTTAAAGGTATGACCCTGAAAGATGGTGATAAAATTGTGAGCGCAGACGTGATTCACGGTGAAGAAGTGCCATACATTTTAACGGTGACTGAAAACGGTTTTGGTAAGCGCACACCATGTGATGACTTCCCAACGAAAAGCCGTGGCACAATGGGTGTGATTGCTATTAAAACGTCTGACCGTAATGGTCAAGTGATTGCTTCACTTCCAGTATCGGATGGTGACCACGTAATGATTGCAACGTCTGACGGTCAGGTTATTCGTATGGCTGTGGACGACATCAGCGTGATTGGGCGTAACACTCAAGGTGTTACCCTGTTTAAAACAGACGGTGCTAAAGTCTTTAGCGTGGCACGTATCCCTGCGGATAGCATGCTAGAAGACGAGTTGGAAGCCGATGTTGTGGTGGATGAAGATGGCAACCCCATTGAAGCAACCCAACCTGAGACAGCGGAAGTATCAGAAAGCGAAAGTGTGAATTAAGCTTGAATGCTTCACAAAAAGGCTCCTCGGAGCCTTTTTGTGTCAATCAAAAGGTAACTTAGCATATCCTAGTTTAATATATTCAAACTATGGCTAAAAAAAGCCCGCAAATGCGGGCTTTTTGCTGTGTTAGGTTAAAGCAATTAAGCAGAAGCTTTCTCTTCTTCTGTCATTTCATCAACAGAAGCTTCACCACGAAGCTGTGCTTCAAGTTTGGCTGCTTTCTCACTGTTTTCTTTTAGCCATTTTTTAGCATTCTCTTTACCTTGGCCAATGCGCTCTCCATTCATGCTAAACCAAGCGCCTGCTTTTTCAACCAAGCCAGCGTTTACACCCATTTCAAGAAGCTCACCTTCTTTAGAGATGCCTTGACCGTACATGATGTCAAATTCAACTTGCTTAAATGGAGGTGCAACTTTGTTTTTCACAACCTTCACACGGGTTGAGTTACCAACTACATCGTCTTTGTCCTTAATGGCACCCGTACGACGAATGTCTAAACGAACAGAAGAGTAAAACTTCAAGGCGTTACCACCAGTTGTTGTTTCAGGGTTACCGAACATTACACCAATTTTCATACGAATTTGGTTAATGAAAACGCACATGCACTTGGTGCGGTTGATAGTACCAGTTAGCTTACGTAAAGCTTGTGACATAAGTCGTGCCTGCAAACCAACGTGGCTATCGCCCATGTCGCCTTCAATTTCAGCTTTTGGTGTCAGTGCTGCAACCGAGTCCACAACAACCATGTCCACAGCGCCACTGCGTACCAATGTGTCCACAATTTCAAGGGCCTGTTCACCACTATCGGGTTGGGATACAATTAGGTCTTCTACTTTAACACCAATTTTTTCAGCGTATTGAATGTCCAAGGCGTGCTCGGCATCTACAAAGGCGCATGTACCGCCGGCCTTTTGGCATTCAGCAATAGCGTGCAATGTTAAAGTTGTTTTACCAGAAGATTCTGGACCGTAAATTTCAATAATACGACCTTTAGGAAGACCGCCAATGCCAAGAGCAATATCCAAACCAAGAGAGCCTGTGGAAATAGATTCAATGTTTTTCTCGACAGTGTCGTCTTTCATGTTCATAACGGTGCCTTTACCAAATTGTTTTTCAATTTGGCTAAGTGCAGCTTGAAGAGCTTTTTGCTTGTCCATAAATAAGGTCCCTTTTTACAGCAATTTAAATTTGTTGAAATACTAACACTTCTCGTAATTTCCTACAAGTAAAACACGCATCATATATGTGTTGCCTGTTAAGATGTAATTTGTATAACCAAAGTGTGTATGATTTAAGTGGTTTTTTTATAAGTTGTTGATATCTAATGATTCTGTCTAAATGTTTGATACACCAATATTTTGTATTTACTGCTGGTGAGATAGAATCAAGTTGAGTTAACAAAAGGCAGGTGAGATGAAGTTAGAAAAACAGCAAACAAAAACGGTTTTGCGCTGTGGCAGCTTTTTAATGCCTTCCATGGCAGCAGAGCTCAAACAGCTACTGCAAGAAGCTTTAACAGCAAAACAGCCTATTGAAATTGACGCTGAAGAGTTGGAAAGTATAGACACATTATCTATACAGTTGTTTATCAGTGCACACAAAAGTTTCACCGAAGAAGGTTTAGGCTTCGATGTTATTAAGCAGTCCAGTACCTTTAAAACCAATGTTAAAGCCTTGGGTTTACATTTATTTTTTGAAGGAGTTGCATGATTCAAAAAGTATTAAGCCCTTTCAAGCAGTTTGCAGGTAGTCTGACAAATATGTCTATTCCTACTTTTAACTTATCTAAACAAATCATTATCAAATGGTTATTGCGTTTAGCATTGTCGGTTGGTGTTTTGCTTTTTGTTATAAATATGAGTCAAAATTCTGTTTTACTTCCACCGTTGTTAATTATATTGCTGCTGATCATGTTTGTACTAGATGATGTAGCGCTAAAAACCAAAAATGATGAACAAAAACAGCTTTCACGTGTTGCAACTCTGACTCAAACTCATCGTAAAAGTACTAAAATATTATCCGAACAGACCATGCAAGTTGCTAATGATATGGAGCAAGCTGTGCAGTCTATTATTGGGCAGTTTATGGCTATTGCGAATCAAGCGGCTGAGCAATCACAGGCCATTTCTTCTGCTGTTGATGCAGCCGAGACCATTGAAATTGACGGTACAACATATGAAACAAGCTCGTTTGTGAATTCTATTGAAGGTATGCTGAATGAAATGATGGAGATGTTGGTGTGGATCAACGAAAACATGGTGGATGTTGCGGATCAAATTGTTAAGCTCAAAAACAGTGGGAAGTCGATTGATGACGCAATTAGCGAAATTGATTTTATTTCAAAGCAAACAGAATTATTAGCATTGAATGCCGCAATTGAAGCTGCACGCGCGGGAGATCATGGTCGTGGGTTTATGGTTGTGGCAGATGAGGTGCGAAAGCTTGCGCTCAACTCGGCTAATTTTAATGAACGTATTCAAAAGGAGCTTTCAGGCATCAACAATGGCTTAACATCGTCACATGAAATGGTGAACCAAGTGGTGAAGAAGGACTTAACCCCCCTACTTTTAAGTAAAAACAAAATTCAAAAATTTATCAGCCAATTATTTCATCAAAAGACCAATATTGTAAATAGGTTGGATGATGCAGGACAAAATAGCCAGCAAGCTTCTATGAACATTGCCAGTATTGTGCAAGAACTCCAATTTCAAGACAGGTTAAAACAGCGGTTAGAGCATATTGCTGAGCCGATGATGGAAATTGGTGCCGAGATGGACGTAATTTACGAACATTTTTCGCCGAGGTATCAAAATCAAAAACCTGACGAGCAATTTTTAAAAGAAGTCGCAAGTCGCTACACCATGCAGTCCGAACGTGATGTTTACAATATGCACATGGGCGGTGGGCAGATAGATGATCAAACAACTTCAAGCAATGAAGAAGACAATCAAAATAAGAAAAACAATAAACAGCAAGCTGCAACACTTGTAGCGGATGATGACAATATTGAGCTATTTTAAAAAGGAAGGGCCACAAAATGTCTAAGAAAATATTAACAGTTGATGACAGCGCATCCATACGTCAAATGGTTACTTTCACCTTAAAACAAGCCGGTTATGAAGTGGTGGAGGCAGAAGACGGTGTACAGGGCTTAAGCAAAGCACAGGCGGAAGCCCCTCACCTTATTATTACTGACTTAAACATGCCTAACATGAACGGTATTGAGATGATTAAGGGCATTCGTCAGCAACCACAACATAAATTTACACCCATTTTAATGCTGACGACAGAGTCTGACGACAGCAAAAAAGCAGAAGGCAAACAAGCAGGTGCTACAGGGTGGATTGTTAAACCCTTTAACCCTGAACAGTTGATTAAGGTTATTCAAAAAGTAATGCCAGCGTAAAGGGAAAAAAATGACAATTGATATAAGCCAGTTTCATGAAAGTTTCCTCGCTGAAGCGAGTGAACATTTAAATGATTTTGAAAGCGGACTGCTGGAAATTGAGAATTCTGGTGAGGCCGATTTGGATGCTATATTTAGAGCTGCCCACTCTATTAAAGGTGGCGCAGGAACCTTTGGCTTTGATGAAATTGCAGAATTTACCCACGTGGTGGAATCTGTGTTGCAAAATGCACGAGACGGCTTGTTAGAATTGTCTGAAAGTGTGATTACAGAGCTTTTAAGGTCCATTGATGTGTTGGCAGAGCTGATTGACGCTGCTAAAGAGTCACGTACTGCACAAAGCCAAATTAAGGACGATGTATACCAAGCCCTTTCAAATTACTTAGGTGGTGGCAGTGCATTAGCTCAAGGTCAATTAACACCTCAAAAAGCAAAAGAAAAAGGTTACCAGTTTTACGAAATTGAATTTGAGCCGTTTGCAACAATGGCACAAACAGGCAATGATGCCATCAATATTATTAAGGAATTACAAGAAGTTGCGTCTTTGAATGTTCAGTGTTCTTATGACAATGTCCCTCCACTGTATGATATTTGCGAAGATGAAATGTACTTGTCGTTTCATATTGAAGCCGAGACATCCGCATCGGTGGACGTTCTTCAAGAAGCTTTTATGTTTGTGGAAGATGAAGCTAAAATTAACATCAAGGCACTTGCCTGTGTGGACGAGGAACCTGCAACTGGCGAAAGTGGAACCACGGCAGAAAAAAACGTTCAAAAACCGAAACCACATAAGAAAGTGGCAGCCAAATCAGTTCAAAAAAGTGAAACGTCGTTCATTCGTGTGGCGGTAGATAAAGTGGATACACTGATCAATATGGTCGGCGAGCTTGTCACCAATAATGCCATGTTAGAGCTTCAAATTAAAAGGGTGTTGGAGGTGGAAGAAAGCCAAGATGTTTTAGCCTCGATCGACCAAATGAATTCTCACACTCGTAATTTGCAAGAAAGTATTATGGCAATACGCATGATGCCTTTGGAATTTGCATTTAGTCGGTTCCCCCGAATGGTCAGGGACACTGCACAAAAGCTGGGTAAAAAAATTGATTTCCAAACCAATGATGGACAAACAGAATTAGATCGAACAGTTATTGATAAAATAAGCGACCCACTGAACCACCTTATCCGCAATGCAGTTGATCACGGCATTGAATCTGCCGAGCAACGGCTGGCGTGTGGCAAACCGGAAGAAGGTAAGATTGAGCTTGTGGCTTTTTACCGTGGCGGTAATGTGGTGATTGATATTATTGATGATGGTAAAGGGCTTGACCCTGAAGCTATTTATGCAAAAGCGGTTGAAAAAGGTTTGGTAGATGCGGGTGTGCAATTGCCAGATTCTGAGATATTCAAGTTTATTTTCCACAATGGTTTTTCCACAGCACAGGCGGTAACAGATGTTTCTGGCCGTGGTGTTGGTATGGACGTTGTGGCCAAAAATATAAAAGCTCTTAACGGTAGTATTGAGATTTTTAGCGAAAAAGGCAAAGGCACTAAATTTAGTGTGAGCTTGCCACTAACCCTTGCCATTGTGGATGGTATGGCTACCAAAGTAGGTCAGCAAACTTACATCATTCCTCTTTTAAATATTATTGAATCTATCAAACCCACAGCTGATAAGGTCAAAACATTAAATGACAATGTGGAGGTGATGTTTGTTCGTGGTGAATACATTCCAATTTTACGTTTAAAAGAAGCCTTTGTTACAGAAAGCGGTGATCAAGGCATTGAAAAGCTGGAGGATGGCATTGCCATTATTGTGGAAGTTGAAAGCGTTAAAGTGGCATTGTTTGTTGATGAGTTGATAGGTCAACTTCAAGTGGTTATTAAAAATTTGGAAGACAATTACAAGGAAGTGGAAGGCTTATCTGGCGCAAGTATTTTGGGCGACGGCTCTGTAGCGTTGATATTAGACCTTCAAGGGTTGGTGGACATGGCACAGCGTGACAATAAGTATCTACTTCACCTACCACAAAAATTTAACTCGATAGAAAGTGAGGCACAACATGAGCACAACAGCATCAACTAATCAGTCCACAACTGAAAGTTTAACAGCTCCACTTGATGAGCATCAAAGTGATAAGTCTAAACAATACCTAACTTTTGATGTCGCAAATGAACTGTATGGCGTGGAAATTTTAAAGGTGCAAGAAATTCGTGGCTGGTCCGCAGTAACCCAAATGCCAAATGCGCCAGATTTTATTCGCGGAGTGATGAACCTGCGTGGGTCTGTAGTACCCATTATGGACATTCGCAGACGATTTAATATGCCCGAAATTGATTTTACGCCACAAACAGTGGTGATTGTGGTGAATGTTCAAAACCGTACCATTGGCATGATTGTCGATAAAGTAAGCGATGTGGTGGACATTGAACAAAGCGATGTTCGTGAAGCGCCAGACTTTGGATCTGCTATTGATTCCAGTTTTTTAGAAGGTTTGTCTCCCCACGGTGAAGACATGGTTATTTTGCTAAACGTTGATGAGATGATGAAAGGCAGTGACTTGATAAAAGTCGATGACATTATTCAAAATCAAGAAGTCGAGGAGTTGTAATGCAAGAAACCGTTTTAAAACAGGAGTTTAACTTCAGCGATCAAGACTTTTGGAATATTAGCCGTATGGTGACAAACCACTCAGGGATTGAGTTACCAGAGAATAAAAAGTCGCTGGTGTACAGTCGCCTTGTCCGACGTATCCGAACTTTAAATTTACAAGACTTTGGTGCTTATTACAACTTGGTACAAGATGGTTTAGACCAAGGGGACGACGCTGAATTTTTAAAACTGATTCATGCTATTACCACAAATGTAACGCACTTATTTCGGGAGTATCATCACTTTGAGCATCTTGAAAAAACACTGCTAGAGATGATGACAAACCAAAAGCGCATTACCATTTGGTCCTGCGCAGCGTCTATCGGTGCAGAACCATGGTCCATTGCGATGGTCGTGGACAATTGCTTGAAAAAGCGCCCGAACTGTGAAGTAAAAGTCATTGCTTCGGATATTGACACTGAAGTGTTGAGTAAAGCACAAGAAGGCGTTTATGACGTTAATCCTGAGGTGGTGGAAGGTAATCCTTATTTGAAAAAATATCTCAACCTTTTAAATACAGATAGTGACGCACACAAGCCGTTACACCACAATTTATATGTCATTGCCCCTGCACTACGCAAGCATGTGGAGTTTAAAACCATCAACCTATTACACAATTGGCAAAAAAAGCTGCCACAGCCAATACACTTTGTTTTTTGTCGTAATGTTATTATTTATTTTAGCCGCAAAACACAGCAACAACTGTTTGAGAAAGTCTCCAGCGTTATGCAGTCAGGCGGTTACCTTTATTTGGGGCATAGTGAGTCCTTAATGGGTGTTTCTGACGATTATGAAAATTTAAAAAAGACAATATATAAAAAAAAGTAAGCTCATGACTAGAAAACTGCAAGAAATGTCCCTGCACAGTTACTGTGACCACGTTGACAAAACAGTGGTCACCAAAGTTTTGCCTGGTGAGTTTTACATCACCAACCAACCACAAAAAATGGTGACAACTTTGGGCTCTTGCATTGCTGTTTGTGTATATGACCCTAAAACACAGTGGTGTGGTATGAATCACTTTATGTTGCCACACAGCAATAATGGAGAGTGGGCAGGCAACAACTTGTCAACCCGTTATGGTAACTACGCGATGGAGCACTTGTTAAACGAGCTTATGAAGGTTGGTGTTCAAAAACATGATATGCAGCTTAAAATTTATGGTGGTGGCAACGTGAATGAATCCATGAATAACACTGTGAGCGAAAGCAATATCCAGTTTATAAAATCATATTGCAACATGGAAAACTTAAAAGTTGAAGAAGAGGACCTTGGCGGTAATCTTTCACGCAGAATTGTCTTTGAAACAAAAAATGGTCATGTAATTGTAAATTATATCAGTGACCTGGAAAGCCAAATGGCAAAGCAGGAACAAGCTTACAAACAGCATATCGAACAAGAATTAAAACAATATGAATATGAAATTTTTAAGCAGGTGTGAAGTATGAGTGATCAAAATAACATTAAAGTAATGATTGTGGATGATTCTTTATCCATGCGGCTGTTTTTATCAAAGATTTTAAACAGTGCTAAAGGGATTAAAGTAGTGTGCACTGCAAGTGACCCTATAGATGCAATGGAAAAGTTGAAGCACACTGAAGTGGACGTGATGACCTTGGATGTTGAAATGCCAAAGATGGACGGAATCACTTTTTTAAAGAAGATTATGCGTTTAAAACCCATGCCTGTGGTTATGATCTCTACATTGACTAAACACGGTAGTCAAACAGCCATTGAAGCTTTGGATAGTGGCGCTGTGGAAGTTGTTGGCAAACCATCACATAGAATAGATGAAGTTGAGGCATGTTCGGCTGAGATTATCACTAAAGTGACCCAAGCGTCTTGTGCGAAAATTGGTCGTAACAGCAATCGCCATACGGGCGACGCCCCCCTTCCTTCTGGATTTTTAAGCCTCACGAAGGAGGTTAAAATTGATGAAGTGATGCCCTTAGATAAACTTAAATCAAAACAGGTTGATAAAAAAATCATAGCAATTGCGGCCTCAACAGGTGGACCAGTCGTGTTAAAGCAAATTGTCAGCGCACTTGACGATGAAAATACACCACCAATTGTGATTGTACAGCATATCGGAGTTGGGTTTAGTGAAGCTTTGGCCGAAAGTATGAATAAGTTGAGTGTTTTGCAGGTTGTGCATGCGCAAGATGGTCAGTTGTTAAAGTCAGGCCATGTTTACATTGCTCCTGCAGGGATGCACATGGGTGTTGTGAATGACAAAGGGCATTTTAAAACCAAATTTTACGACTATCCAAAAGTGAATCGACACAAACCATCTGCCGATGTTTTGTTTAGAACCGTAAACGCTGTGGCTGGTAAAAAGGCTTTGGCAGTTGTGTTAACAGGTATGGGTAACGACGGTGCTTTTACATTAAAAGAAATTTGCCAAGCAGGCGGTCAAACATATGTACAGCAACAAGAAAGTTGTACGGTTTATGGTATGCCCCGCATGGCATTGGAACTGGAATCTAAACACAAAGCTGTTCATGTTCCGGAAATGATCAAGAAAATAAAGGAGTATACGTCATGATAAAATTAAACGAGCAAGGTAATGGAAGTTACGAGATTGTTTTATCCAAGTCATTTGACTTTGAGAATTTGAACGATTTTAAAACCTATTTACAAAAAGTTACGGAAGACAAAGCAAAGCAGCTTTCGATTAATTTTGGTCAAGTGGAATATATCGATTCTTCTGCTTTGGGTATGTTGATGTTAGCTAAACATGAAACAGATATGAGTCACTGTGAATTAAGACTTTGTAATGTTAAAAATGGTCATGCTAAAGACGTTTTACACCTTGTGAAATTTAACCAATTGTTCACCATACAAGAGAGTTAAACAATGAACATTCACATTCAAGAAGACAGTCCCTCGCAATACCAAGAAATGGTACGAAAGCATGAGTCCGAAATGATGCGGCATTTTGTGTCGTTTGATCACACGCTCAATGTCTACTTTTATGAGGATTTAACAGCGATTAAAACTTTTGATGCTGACAATTGTATTTACATTATTGGCTCAAAACCGTTGGAATTGTTAAGTGAGTTTGAACCCCATAAAATTAGTGACGGACATGTGATCACAATTATTGCGGATAGTCGGTCGCTCTACACGTCTAAAACGGCTAAAATTTTGACTGAATCACTTAAATATGAGTCTTTCATATCCCATACTCAATCATTGCAATACTTTACCGCACTACAAGAATGTGTACTCAATGCGATTGAGCATGGAAATTTAGGGCTTTCTAAGGACAAAAAAGACGGTTTAACCATGTTGGATAATATCGAAAGATACCATCAAACAGTTAAAGAAACCTTAGAAAAAGATAGTTTGGGCGAAAAGGCAGTTATCATCACTTGTGAAGTGAGAGACGAACACTTTGTAACAGCTGTGCAAGACAATGGTGAAGGTTATAATGTGAAAAAAGCATTAGGCAATCGTAAAAAGCAAAATACGCTCCTTCACAGCAGGGGCTTGCGTTTGATTGAAGGTTTGACTGATGATTACGCTATTTTAGATAACGGGCGTCGCGTTGAGTTTAAACTTAAAGCACAATTTTTAACACATCAAAGTTACTCACAGTTCTCAATGAAAGAAATGCGTAAAAAGTGCAAAGTTTTAATTGTTGATGACCAAGAGGCTAACACAAAAATTGCGCGATTTTACCTTGAGTCTGTCGGTTATGAAAATGTCATAACATGTAACTGCCCTGTTGAGGCTGTGGAAAAGGCAAAAGATATAAAGCCAGACTTAATTATTTTAGATATTGTAATGCCTGAAATGAACGGTTTTACGGCATGCCGTAAAATTAAAATGCAGGAAGAGTGTCGCAACACGCCTATCTTATTCTTCTCAAGCTTAGATGACTCTGTCACTAGAACAAAAGGTTACCGTTTAGGTGCGGTGGATTATGTGGCTAAACCTTTACAAAAAAATGAATTGGTAGCACGTACCGACGCACACATTCAAAATGGGTTACTTTATTGTAGCTTAAAAGCATACATCGAAAAAGTGAACAAAGACATGGGTCGCGCAAAGCAAGCTCAAATTGAACTACTCCCCAGTGAAGACAAATTAGAGATGATTAAGAAAAAATATGAGCTAGAAATTGGCGTATGTTTTAAAACTTGTTACGAACTGGCTGGGGACTACTGGACAGTGGAAGACTTGGGCGATGGCCGCATTGCCTTAATTATGGCGGATTTTACAGGTCATGGTGTGGCGGCATCCTTAAACACAGTACGCTTGCATGCCTACATTCAAGAGTTTTATAATTATTTGCATTCAGATGTTGAAACATTTATTAAGCGCATTAACCAGCGTTTAAAAGATACAATCCCATTGGAAGATTTTGCCACCTTTGTTTGCGCCATTTTAGACACTCGTAAAAATGAACTGAATTATATTGGCTGTGGCAACCCTCCGATTGCTATTATCCCCTTTGATGAAGATTCTGAATGTCGCTTTTTAACTTGTGAAGGTTTGCCTCTCGGAATAGAAAACAGTCCCAAACTTCCCATTTACATGAAAAATATTCAATTGGATCACGGTGACAGTTTGCTCTTCTTCAGTGATGCTTTGCTGGAAACAAGGCACCTACCTGAACATAAAATGTGGGGCGAAAAAACACTGCTGAAAAAGTTGACTGATATTAAGGTTCAATACACCTTCCCTGACCTGAAGGATATCCTTGAAACCTTTAATGAAACCGCACTGAAACCTCTAGATGATGACCTGACTGTCTTGCATATATCTTATAAAAATGCTGAAGCTAGTAAGGAACTTCTTCAAAGCTATATGCACCCCGATTCATTAGGGACAGAGCTTTCGGACTAATCTTACCAAGCGCTGTTTTTTGTGGACCGACAGGTTCTGCCAACACGAAAGTTGTTCCGTCCACTTCAATGGCATAGTCCCCCTTTCCTTTTGGGTAATCAAAACCAACCAAGGCATGCCCAGGCACGTAAACCACAATAATGCGTGCATAAGGGTATAAATTACGCATTATGGCTGCAAACATAACACTTTTTGAGTCGCAATCTCCTTTGTTGTCATGTAATACGCCGTAAGGCGTTTGAAAACCAGCACCGTTGGTGGTGCGGATGTCTTCTAATGTGTCATAAGGAATGCTTTGAATAAAATTGAGCACATGGTTTGTAATTTCACGCGAGTTTCTACCGTTCATATCTTGCGAAAGGGCAATGGCAACGGGTCGCATACCGTTGACATATCTTTTGGCAATAATGCCATGGGCTGGTCGCACGGTGTTTTCTTTTGGGTTGTAGTTATAATAGCGTTCTTTAAAATATTCGACGTTGGCGTTTTGCTGTTCCTTTTCCAACCGTTCCATAAATTTGTCAATTTTACGTTGTTCTAATTTGCGTGAGCTGGTGGATTGAAAGCTGATTTGTTCTGTTTGCAAGTTGTATTTTGCCTTCATGCCGTATGGTGCGTTGTATTGCACAAATTTTGCAATTTTCGGTGCAGTATATTTTTTAAGATCAGCTTGGCTAAAGCGTTTAAATTCAGTTAAGCCTTTTTGCACATCACGCGCATAGAGGCCAAAATTGGTTTTAAAGGTTTGCCCTTGCATATTTTGCCATTGGTAATTGTAGCGAATGACACCGTACTTAAGATCTTTATCAAGTGAAATTTGCCGTGCAACAGCGCTATTATGCACTGTCATCAATGCACAACCCAAAAACACCATCAGCTGTAAAGTCTTCAACAAATTAAACTTCCCTTTCTGTTTTCTTATGGTTTTTACATCAAATAAAAAGCTGTCATTCCCAATTTCTTTAATATGACGCCTTGCTAAATGTATGCAAAAATAGTAACCTAGAAAAAATTTTTACTTTAAACGTTTATGCAGTGAAATTTCACTGACTTTCTTTTTACTTTCTCTCACCTCATATTAGAGGGGTATTTATTATGAAAAAATCTATCTTAAATTTGACCGGTAAAGACGGTCAGATCATTTGTGCTTCTGGCATAATTGATCAACGGGACGATGACTCCGACACTTTTGGTTCCGAGCGTCAGCTTGAACGTGTTCACGAAAAGAAGATTCGCCGCGCTGTGCGTGACGCCTTCAATGATAAGTCTATTGAAGACATTCTTAACCGTGAAGACATTGAAGTTGTGGTTGAAAAAGACCAAGACGAATTGGATCAAGCTGTTATTCATCACGGTCAAGGTGGCGAGCATGATCAAGTACTTCCCGGGAATGATCGTTTTAAACAGTATGATAAGATTGACGGCAGTGGCGGTGGTCAAGGCCAAGGAGAACCAGGCGATGGTGACCCAGGTGATGGCGAAGCTTCAGATTCGGGCGAAGCGAAAGACTCTTTCCGTTTCAATGTTTCCAAAGACGAGTACTTGGATTACCTATTTCAGGACTTGGAACTGCCAAACCAAGCTCAAGTTGAGTTTTCTAACATTTTTGACCTACAGCTTAAACGCAGTGGTTATTCAAATGACGGTAAGCGTGAAAACTTGGATGCTGTTAAAACAATGCGTAAAAACATTGCACGCGGTGTTGCTTTTGATGTGCCTTTGACTGAACTGGTTCTCGACCTTTTGGTTAAAACGTATAAAACCATGCAAAGCTTTTTAGACAAAGACGATCGATATGAACGTTTTAAAGAAGCGGCTTGTTTGGTGCTTGCAGCCATTGAACAGCAGTACATGGCGCAGTTTACTAAACGCATTTTAAAACTGAAACGTCAACAACCCACTTTTGTGGAAATTGAAAACGCGATTGACATTTGTGCGCAAGCGTTAAATGCAAAACGCTTAACTCAAAAGCGTGCTGGTGAAACACTTAAACAAGTGGAAGACTACCAATCTCAATTTACAAAAACGTTGCATGTAAAGCGCATGCAAACAACTGTAAACGTAAATACAGATGGTCGTTTTCGCAATTTTTCATACAAACCAACGCCCCAAACAAGGGCAGTTATGTTTTGTTTGATGGATGTTTCAGGCTCTATGAGCCAAAGCCGCAAGGACATTGCAAAGCGTTTTTACATTCTGCTTTATCTGTTTTTAAAAATGCGCTACGAAAGTGTGGAAATTGTTTACATCAGTTACCATACAGTGGCCAAACGGGTTGAAGAAGAAGAATTTTTCTACGGCCAAGAAACAGGCGGAACCATTGCATCATCCGGCTTAAAGTTGATGAATGAAATTCAAAAAGCGGAATACCCCGCCAGTGAATGGAATGTTTATGCAGCTCAAGCCTCTGATGGGGATAACTACAGGGAAGATTCAGCCACTTGTCGTGACATTGTTGATGAAATGCTGAATTCAACTGTACGTTATTTTGTGTATATGGAAATTGAAGCACCAAATCCACAGCATTTGTGGCGTCACTATGAGGCGCTGTCATCTGAAAATGACTTGCTCTTTATGGGACGAATTACAAAGGTGTCTGAAATTTATCCAACCTTCCGCGATGCGTTTACACCACGCAATGTTGAAGAGGCATAATCGAAAAAAGCAGCTTCGGCTGCTTTTTTATTTTTTAGTTGCATAAAGATTGTATGCGTTATAGGATGAAAACACCATAAATGATATGTAACTTTAACTTTTTATGGGGTTTTAGGTTATTCAACCTGCCCTTCAAAAAACTTTTATTTTCACCCCTTTTCTTTGTGTTTGCAAAGTTTAGAATTTCTTAACTTTTGCCTGTTATCAGGAGGACATAGCCATGTCTATTGTAGAAAAGAAGAAGCGTGCTTATGAAGCACAAAAACCCAAATTACTCAAAATTGAAGAGTTTTTGGAAATGTGTCGGGAAGACCCTTCCCTTTATCAAAGTGTGCATGGCAAACTGCTAAAACAGTTTGGCGAGCCTGAATTTATTGATCCGGAAACCCGCGAAAATGCAAATCTGATCCATGGCGTTCGTCCATTGCCGCGTTACCCTGCATTTGCAGAATTTTATGGCATGGAAGAAGTGATTGAATCGGTTGCAAGTTTTTTGCGCCATGCAGACCAAAACTTGGAAGAGCGTCGCCAGGTGCTTTACCTTAAAGGTCCGGTTGGTAGTGCAAAATCATCAATTGCGGAAAAGCTTAAAGCCTTGTTCTCAAGCGAAGGCATTTACATTCCAGTGTTGGTTTATTTGCCAGACGGCGAAGAAGATGAGCAAGTGGTTATCCCCTGTAACTGTCACCCATTCATGGTTTTTGACCGTGAAGATGTTGACGAAGTTTCAGAAGAGTATAGCATTCCCAAAAGTGCGTTTGACCGCCGTTTGACCAAGCACCCGTTGTTTGTTAAATATTGGGATGAATCTGAAGGTAACCTTGATCATTTCCGCGTTGAGCTGGTACGCCCATCTGAAGTGAAGCAAATTGCGATCACCAAAACAGAGCCGGGCGACGAAAATAGCCAAGACATTACCACTTACACCGGTAACGTTAACCTGAGTAAATTGGGCATCCATGCTCAAAATGACCCAGAAGCGTACGCCTATGATGGTGCGTTAAGTACCGCCAACCAAGGTATGCTGGAATGTGTGGAGGTGTTTAAGTCACCGCCAAAAGTTTTGCTACCGCTTTTAACAGCCACCCAAGAGGGAACCTATAAACCAAGCGAAGGCTTTGGTGCAATTCCTTTTGATGGCTTGATTTTAGCACACTCGAATGAATCTGAGTGGGAGTCTTTTACTAAAAACCCTGATAATGAGGCGTTTATTGACCGTTTTGAGGTTGTGGACTGTCCTTATAATCTGCGTGTTTCGGAAGAAGTGAAGATTTTGAAAAAAATCATCTCTAACAGTGAAATTAGCAAAGCACCTGTGGCGCCTTACAGCTTTGAGGTTATGGCTCAGCTTGCGGTGTTAACCCGCTTGGTTGTACCAGAAAATAGCCCTGTTGAGCTTAAAATGCGCGTTTACGACGGCGAAGACATGCAAGGCGAAGAAGGACACAAACCTTACAGTGAATACCTGCGTGAAGCGCGCGGTAAAAACGAAGGTAAGTTTGGTCTTTCAACACGATTTGGCTTTAAAACCATGTCGCATGCCTTTAACTATGACTCGCAAGAGCTGGGCGTAAACCCTGTTCATGTGATCAGTGTTCTAGAAAAGCGTTTGGATAAAGTTCTCAACAGTAAAGTGCGCGAAGCTGCACAAAATTACTTGAAGGAATTTATCATTCCAAACTACATGAAAGTTCTAGAAGTGCATATTCGTCAAAGCTTCACAAAAACCAATGAAGAAGCTTGTCAAAATGCCTTTGAAAACTATTATCACATGGCCGAGCACTGGATAAAAGGTGAGTCAACCAACCACCTAATCAGCGGTGTTGAGCTTAGCACAGATGCGTTAAATAAAGCCCTTGCGGAAATGGAAGTTGGACTCGGTGTTCCAGATATCAAGCTTTACCGTAAAGAGTTTTGTGACTTGTATCTGCGTCACTTGGCTGCAAACCAAAGTGTTCCACCACGTTGGAATTCTAACGGTGTGTTTAGCAAAGTGATCGAAAGCTATATGTTGTCGGGCATGGAAAAAGTCCTACCAAGTATTTCAAAGATGATGAGTGAACCTGAAAACATGCAGGAAGATCAACTCGAATATCTTAAAAACATGGAAGAACTTGGTTACTCCAAGCGTCAAGCTCAAATTGTCTCACTGTGGTATATCCACAAAAAGCAGACCGCTCAGGTCTAATTCATCGAAGTAAAAAAGCCTCCCTTGGGAGGCTTTTTTTATGTTTGATTTTTGTTTAAAGCTAGCGTGTAAGTGCGTAAGCTTTCTCTTCTTCTTCCAGTTGAATGCTATGTTTTTCCATTTCAATATCGGGCACTTGGTCAAGGTCAATGGTGGGTTCAACACGTTCTTTGCTGGCAAGGGTTTGCTCTGCTTGTTTACTCACCTCAACACTTGATTCAGGCAGCCGTTGCTGGATGAATGTGGCTGTTTCTGTAACCACTTCTACTTCAGCCAGGTCATAACCTTCAGGGTTAAAACCTTCACGGCTTTGTTGATCAACTTTTGCAGTCATCAAGTCATCGCTCATGTCAATGGTCATCACGTTTTCATCGCTTAAGTTGGCATAAACATGTGGGTTTTGACCTTTTAAAATACTGTCTTTGTTAATTTGAACAGCTGTTTCTTGTAAGGTGACTTCTTCATCAGTGGTGGGTTCGTCTACATTCATTGTAGGCTCAATCCTTTCTGCTTTGATGTTTTCACCAGTGAGCTGTTTATATTTTGCAGCAAGTGGTTGCTGTAACTTATCAATTGCATTGTTCCACTTTCCTTTGAAGCGATCAACAAGGCTTGGCTTGTTTTCAGAAACTTCTAAAGCAGCAGGTTCAACATGTTCGGGTTCGGCCAAAACTTCCTCGGACACTTTTGCGGCAGCGTGTTCTTCAACCACAGGTTCGGGCTCTACTGCAGTTTGCTCTTTTGCCGTAAATTCCCCTTCAACAACCGTTGCGGTTTGACTTGGTTCAATTTCAGCTTCTGATTTTTCAGCAGACTGTTTTAGCTTTACGTTATAATAACTGTCCTCCGTCATGTTGGCTGCAAAAAAGGCCATTTGCTCTTGTGCTGGGTCAACCTTAATCACGTTTTCTACATTAGCGTTTTGGGTCTTTTCTTGTGGTTTTTGGTCCGCCGTTTCAACTTCTAGCTCTGACTCAACCGCAACTTCGGGACTCGTATGTTCCACATATTTTTCAGTAGCTTGATTTGGGTAAGCTGATTCATCTGCCAATAACTCCATGGTTTCAGGGTCAAGGTTAAACTTGGCACCACTGCGCAGTGACTCCTGCACCTGTGGTGCATCTGCATAAGCTTCAATCACGGTATTGTTAATTTCTCTAAGTTGCTTAAAGTCGGCGGCGGTAAAGCTTTCCTTGCTTTTTAATTCCGCTAAAATTGGACCAAATTTTTCTTTGCCAATACCACGGTTATTCACAAAGTGTGAAAGAGATTGCACCATTTTGGCACCCGCTTTGTCGGCAAGTTCGCTGACCTGTTGACCGAGCTGTTGTTGGTCAAGCTGTGCGGCTTCTTCTAACTCCATCAATTTTGCTTGGTATGCTTGTTCATTTAATGGCTTGGCTTTCACTCTAAAGTTTTGATCTTGCTCATTTTCAGTAAAAAAGGCCATTTCTTCTTGTTGCGCTTTTTGTGCGGCTGCAAACTTACCTTGCAGTGCAGTGATAGCGCTTTTGCTTGCCTTTGCCTTTTGTTTGGCCGCTTTGATTTTCTCGGCCTTCAGTTTCATATCTTCTTGTTTAGAATGGGTATTTTTGTCATGCTTGGCACGACGACGTTGTCTATTATCGGACATACTTTCACTTCCTGCTTTGTGAGCGCGCATAATTTCGTTAAATGGCATAAATTTTCCCCTTGCCTTTGCTTAACCTAACAATTTATGGGGTGACGCATTAAGCTTTTCAAGTATCTGCCTGACAAAACCGTCAATCTTCTGACAGTTTGAAGTCGTCTTCGCTAAAATCAGGTTTGGTCACATGGATGGTTACCTGCGCAGTGTCATAGCCACCTCGCCCGTCAGTCACAACATAATAAAATTTATCAGCGCCAATAAAGCCTTCTTTCGGGGTGTAAACAAACAAGCGTTTTTGTCTGTCAAAGTAAATGCTACCCACTGTTTTAGCGTCGTCAATGTCTTTGATGTAAAGTTCGTCGCCATCGGCATCAATGTCATTTTCCAAGAGTGTTTCTTCAGTCATTACAAAGCTGTGGCCAGGGTAAGTTGGCGTAAAGTCAAATTCATCATCACCGGCTTCAGGGTCAGAATTAAAAATCTTATTAAAGTTAATGGCCATCTGGCGCAAAAAGTCCTTGCGTTCCATTTTTAAAAGGTCAGCAGCACAGTTGATGGTTTCATCAATGTAAGATGGTAAGTTCCAGCGACCGTAATATTTTTCAGGTGCGCTGATTTCTTCACCACTGGCAAGAAGCAGTTTTTCTATTGGAATTTCTTTAATGCACTCACGGTATAAATCTTCGGCCTCATGGGTGATTTCGGGTCTAATCAATAAGTGACAGCTATGATCTAAAATCATCTGGAACATTTCAACTGTGCGCACAACCGGTACCACAATGGCTTCGGGTTTAACCCCTTCTTTTCTAAGATTACTCATCAAAGTGTATAGTTCTTTGTCAGCCTTTTTAGACGAAATTAAAACAGGCAAATTGCGTTTGGTGGCCAGCTTAACTTGTTCAGCAAATAGCTTCTTTTGAAGTTCAATGGTAAACGGTGCAAAGTGAAGATCGAGCGAAATTTCCCCCAAGGCAATAAAATTGTACTTACGGGTTAACAGCTTGTCCAAATGATCAAGGTTGGGCAGTTGATTGTTTTGAATGCTTTTAGGGCCATAACCACTGGCGAGGAAAATGTGACTGGTTTCGCTGACCAGTGTTTTCAGTTTTTTAACAATTTTTTCGTCTGATGCGCTGACACCCAGCAAGTGAATGCCATGCCCCTCTGTTCTTTTAAGGTAGTCTTCGCACATGCTGACCGTGTCCAACGTGTCTACTCTGTAAAAGGCATCCACCTTGTATGTTTTGGTAAGGGAAAGCCCTTTTTCTTGGTCTTTGAGCACGTTACCCATGGCTTCGAGTGCTTCAAAGTCAATCTGATCATCATATTCTTCATCATCTGAGCCAAAAAGTTGCTGACCAGAGCGTTCTTTTGACACGGGCTTGGCAAGATTTTCATCGCCACCAGCAAGTAGGTCATCTAACGAAACGGCTGATAAATCCACATCCATTTCAGGAGTGGCTAGAGTATGATCTTTTTGAGGTTTGTTGGCCAATGTTTCATGGTTTTCACGCAGGTTGACCAGCTCAGCTTGAGTGACAGTTGCCAAAGAATGCAAGCTATCCATTTGTGACTTTAAGCTGTCCACATCTTTCCGAATGCTGTCGTTTAAAGCTTCTTGCACACGGTTGCGTTCCATTACCTCAGAAGGGGCGTGGGTAGCGTCAACCGTTCCGGCTTCTTTACTGCGTTTGCTTTTGCTTTGGTTAATGCTGCTGCCACCGCCAAAGGTCGCTTTTGGCTTGTCGTCAACATCAACAGCAGTTTCTTCCATTTGGGAAGGTGATTTTTGCGCTTTAGCTTGGACATGCCCAGGCATGCCCCCTGCTTTAACATTTTGGTGGGACTGTTTGGTCATGACACTGCGTAGGTCTTTACCTGAAGCAGCACAATTTGGACATTCTTTTGAAAAGCCACCTTTTAAGTGCTTGTTACAAGTAAAGAAGCCGCAACGCATGCATTGAAAAAGCTTGTTCACAGGTGTTTTCATGCTGCCGGGGAAGCCGCCACACTTGTGGCAACCTTGGGTATGTTCGCCAGAGTAAGCTTTCATATTCAACGCACCTTTTTATTATTTAGAATGTAATGTTACTACACCCGTAGCACCCACACAAGTTAAGGGGTGGCGGTTGTCTTCAAATTTCTCATCTATAAATATATGCTCAACTTTGCAGATAACCAAGTGGGTGTTGGCATTTTTAATATCCATCGTGTCGTAATAGGTGCAAAACATGGCAACCGGGCAACCTTTTAAACGGGGTGGGAAACCCTCCACTTCATGCACCAACTTTTCTTCATTTAGGTAAAAACTGCCTTTTGCGCCACTTTTTAAAATATCATCCTTTTGATCTTCATTGGCCAGGTGTAGGACAGCTTTCTTTTTTTCATGCAATGCTTTGTATGTGCCCTTTTGCTCTTGCCCGGGGCGAATACCAAAGGCAAGGGAAACCAGCGGCGGCTGGGTGGAAACAATGTTCGTAAAAGAATAAGGCGCAATGGCAAAGCCTTCTTCCGCTTCGCTTAGCACCCACAAAAGCGGCCGTGGCAGCACAGCTTTTGTTAGAACATCATAATTTTCGGACGGTGTTGTGTTTTGTAAACTAATTTTCATACAAACAGTTTACGAGCGTTTGGCCTTTGTAAACAAGTTAAAAAAGTTGTTTGTTGTTGCCTCTGCCACCACTTTTGGCTCTAAGCCTTTTATTTCGCTTAACTTTTCTAAGACATTGCGGGTGAATGCAGGTTCGTTTCTTTTGCCCCTGTGTGGTACAGGTGCAAGATACGGCGCATCGGTTTCCACCAAAATTTTATCAAGTGGTGCTTTTTTAAAGCTTTGTTGAAGCTCTTCAGTTTTTTTGAAGGTAATGATGCCCGATGCGGAAAGGTAAATACCCTTTTCAATGGCATAATCCGCCAGACGACTGTTAGACGTAAAACAGTGGAACAACAATTTTAACGGGCCTTTAGCAAGGGCTTCATCCAAAATTGCCATGGTGTCTTCTTCTGCTTCACGGGTGTGAATAATCACCGGTAAGTCTAGTTGTCTTGCCGCTTCAAGATGAATTTTGAAACTTTCTTGTTGGCGTTCTTTGGGGGCATTGTCATAAAAATAATCCAAGCCAGTTTCGCCAATGGCAATCACCTGTTTACGGCTGGCTTTTTCCAACACTTCTTCCAAGGTGACCACGTCTTCTTCCACATGGTGGGGGTGAATACCGTATGAACAAAACAAATTGTCGTGTTTTTCGGCCATGGGGTAAATTTTTTCAAAGTCGGCATTGGTGGTGCTGATGGTTTGTAGGTACTTTACCCCTACTTCTTCTGCACGCTTTAAAATGTCCTCCAAAGGTTCGTTGGCAAAACGCTCATCATCTAAGTGACAATGAGAATCCACAATCACCAAGTCGTCTAATTGAATGCTCATTTTTTATGCTGCCTCTTTGTTTTCAACCCGCATGAAGACACCGCTGGGCTTTTGAATTTCCGATTCAACATTTAAGCTGAAGAAGTCCGCGTCTTCCAACGTTTTATAGTCTGTTACCTGCCAGTTCAACTGTGCTTCAAACTTGCTGGCCGCTTCAGGCATAAAGGGTTTAATTAACGCCGTGATGTACTTAAAGCTTTCCATCAAAACGCGTAGTACGGTGGCCATGCGTTCAGGGTCGGTTTTACGCAACACCCAAGGTTCTTGGGCATCCATGTATTGATTGGCGCTGTAAACCACTTGCCAAATACGCTCCAAAGCTTTGTGGAATTGTAAGGCCTCCATTTCTTGGCGCACATCACCAATAATGCCATTGAATTGGCCAATGTATGCCTCATCTGCTTCTGTGAGGTTTTGATGTTGTGGCACATGGCCAACGTTTTTGGCCACCATGGAAAGTACACGCTGGTAAAGGTTACCCAAGCTGTTAGCAAGGTCACTGTTAATGCGCTCGACAAGGCGATCTTTTGAAAAGTCCCCATCGCTACCAAAGGAAATTTCACGCAGGATGAAATAACGGATTTGGTCAGTGCCATATGTTTCGGTCACCTCTTTGGGGTCAATCACATTGCCAAAGGATTTGGACATTTTCTTACCTTCGCTTGTCCACCAGCCGTGGGCGTAAACTTGCTTAGGCAGTGGCACTTCAGCAGCCATCAGCATGGCCGGCCAAATAATGGCGTGGAAGCGCAAAATGTCCTTACCAACAACGTGAATCGCCGGCCAATATTTCATCTTGTCACTTTCAGGCCAACCAATGGCGCTTAAATAATTGGTCAAGGCATCCACCCAAACGTACATCACGTGTTTGTCGTCGCCAGGTACGGGAATGCCCCAGTTGAACGTGGTGCGAGAAACAGAAACATCTTCCAAACCATTTTTCACGAATGAGATCACTTCATTACGGCGTGATGCTGGTTGAATGAAGTTTGGGTTTTGCTCGTAAAAATCAAGCAGCTTTTGTTCAAACGCACTCATTTTAAAGAAGTAACTTTCCTCTTCAACCCATTCGACAGGGTGACCACTGTCAGGGCTTTTGCCGTCCACCAGTTGCTCTTCGGTGTAATAGGTTTCATCGCTCACGCTGTACCAGCCAGCGTATTTGTCCTTATAAATATAACCTGCCTTTTCGAGCGTTTGCCACATTTTGGTGGCAATGTCTTTGTGGCGCTGTTCTGTGGTGCGAATAAAGTCGTCATTGCTTAGGTTCATAATTGGGGACAATTCGCGGAATTTTTCGTTGATACCATCAAGATAGGCTTGGGTTTCCATGCCGGCTTTTTCGGCACTGCGCTGAATTTTAAGGCCGTGTTCATCAGTCCCTGTTAAAAATAAGGTGTCAAAACCATCCAAACGTTTAAATCGTGCCCAAACATCACAGGCGGTCGACGTGTAGGCACTGCCCAAATGTGGGTTGCCGCTGGGGTAATAAATGGGTGTAGTAATGTATGCAGTTTTGCTCATTTTTGCTCTCAATTGTTTGGTTGTTGCGTTTGGCCTGTAACCGTTAAGATATAACATCCATTAACGAAGTTTCAAGCACCAGTTGCGGGCTGAGGTTGAAAATTTCCATATCGGCACGTTTTTTGTCAATTTTTTGGTACAAAGTTGCCCATTTTACAGCGTCATTTGGGTTATTTTTTGCACGAATAGAAATGTGGGAAAGTAAAAGCTCCACCCCCAAAGGTGCCAGCTTTTTGCCTTGCAGTTTTTCCGCTAGATTGATGGCTTCTAATTGGCTGGGATTTTTAAAAAACCCGTCCAGCATGCCAAGCACTTCTGCGCCATTTTCCATCAAGCGCATGGCATCTCCCACGGAACCCTTGGCAATTTCCACCAGCTCGTCCCTTTGCACAGCGCTCAAGCTTGGCAATTCATTTTGGAGGGCTTGATCCACCTCCTCGTCTGTCAAGGGGCCCACTTTAAAGTGACGACAGCGGGAAATGATGGTGGGCAAAACACGGCTCACATTATGTACCACTAAAACAATGTGCACACCTTGGCCTGGCTCTTCCAAGGTTTTAAGCAATGCGTTGGCGGCGGCGTTGTTCATTGTGTCCGCATCGTTCACAATCACCACACGTTTACCGTCCGAAGACAAGGAAAGCTTGGTTAACATTTGACGAATTTGGCCAACGGTGATGGCTTTTTTATCATCTGCAATGTTGACTTCCAACAGGTCTGGGCAGGCACCCGCTTCAATTTGTGGGTAAAGGTGGTGGTTTTGGTTAAAGCTTAAACCTTCTGCCTCAAACATGGAGCTTTCATCCGCCCCGCAAATCACACGGCAAGCAAAGTGTTTGGCCAACAAGCTTTTACCAACCCCTTTTCGGCCAGACAACAAAAGCGCATGGGGCATGTTGCCGCTTTTAAAAAGTTGTTGTAAATCATCTTGCAGTTTTTTGTGCCCAATCAAACTTTTCATGCAGGGTAAATCTCCACACGTTTTTCAAGCTCTTTGATGATGTTTAAGTGTACATTTTCAGGAGTGTCATCAGCGTTGATGAGCACGCAACGACCACGGTTTTTTTTGGCAATTCTTATAAATCCTTCACGCACCTTTTCATGGAATGAAAGGTCAAGGTTTTCAAAGCGTGTTTCTTGATTAACCTGTCCATCGGCGTGGACATTGGCTTTGGATCGACCAATTCCCACAGTGGGGTCAATGTCCAAAATCAAGGTTAGGTCTGGCCAGTTTTCACCAACGACTAGGTCGTGAATTTGATTCACCTGTTCAGCGTCAACACCACGGCCAACACCTTGATAAACGGTAGTGGAGTCCGCAAAACGGTCACTGATGACCCAAGTGCCACTTTTTAAAGCAGGCAACACGGTTTTGCGCAAATGTTCACGGCGTGCGGCGGAATAAAGCAACAGTTCGGAAACACCGTCCCAGTCGTCGTCTTCACCTTCGACCACCAGTTTGCGCAGCACCTCAGCCGACGGGCAACCGCCCGGCTCACGGGTGAGGATGTAGTCAATTTGTTGCGCTTGCAACCACTTGCTAAGCAAGCGAATTTGAGTGCCCTTGCCTGCGCCGTCGCCTCCTTCAATGCTGATAAAAAGCGGTTTGGACATTTTAAAGCCCTAACCCATGTAGGATGTAACCGCCCAATTTGCCCATAAATCCTTTTTCGGGGATCGCTTCAGCCGCAAGTAAAGCAATTTCGTGCTGTTCGCCTGTGGTTGGGTGAGTGACTGTGAGTGTGCCGATGCGCTGATCCAATTCCACCGGGGCTTGAACTGGTGTGTTAAAAGTCGCTTCGGCTTTGAGGTTATTTTTATCTCTGTTGGAAACGTACATGTTGTAACCTTGTGCGGCTTTCAGTTTCACAGTTTCTTTTTCGCCCATCCAAACTTCGGCTGTACTGTCAATCACTTGGCCTTTTTGTACAGCTTCAATCATGCTGTTGGTACGAAAAGCGTAGGAAAGACCAGTCAACGTTTCGTCTTCTCTCGAGCGGGAGCTGTCTGTGCCCATTACGGCTGAAATAAGGCGAATGCCGTTTCGCTCCGCCGATGCAACAAGGTGGTAACCGGCATCTTCAATGTGGCCTGTCTTTAAACCATCAACGCCCACATTTCGGCGTAACAAGCCGTTACGGTTTGGTTGAGAAATGTCACTGTATGTAAAGCGTGGAATGTTAAAGTATTGGTGGTATTGTGGGAAGTTTTTAATAATCGCACGTCCCAGTGTAGCCATGTCTTTTGCGGTGGAAACTTGTTCAGGGTGTGGCCAACCGCTGGCGTTTTTAAATGTGGTGTTCAACATGCCAAGTTCCACAGCTTTATCGGTCATTGCCATGGCAAAGGCATCTTCGGTGCCACTTAAAAATTCGGCAGCAACAATGCAAGCATCGTTACCAGAAGAAACCAGAATACCTTTGATCAGGTCTTCCGTTTTAACGGTTTTACCAACCTCTAAAAACATTTTTGAACCACCTTTGCGCCAAGCTTTTTCGCTGATTGGCATCATGGTTTCAAGGGTTAGGTCCCCTCTTTCAATAGCTTCAAACAATAAGTAAGCTGTCATCATTTTGGTTAAGCTGGCGGGGCCCATTTGCAGGTCTGCGTTTTTTTCAAGAACAACGCTGCCAGTGTCCTGCTCAACAATGTAATAGCTTTCAGCATTTAAGTTGATGGCATAAGCTTGGGTTGTTAATAAAAGGCTTGTCGTTAAAGTGTATAATGCTTTTTTAAACACGTTATTTCCCCACATGTTGAATAATTTATTAGAGTTTTTCTAATCTACAACAATACGGGCGTTTGACCAACCTTCTTGTGCAATTTTGCTTAAAATTTCATCAGCTTCATCTACGGTTGATACAGGGCCAATGCGCACTCTGTGTAATGTTTTTGCACCGCGTACAAAGCTCATCAATTTAACAGATGGGAAGTATTCTGTAATACGAATCTGCTCCCGTGCGGCATTTTCACGGCTGGAAAAAGCACCCGTTTGCACATAGTATTGATGGCGACCAATTTTAACCTCTTCTGCGCTGGAAAGGTTGCTTTCATCCGCTGTGGGGTTGTTGCCATATTTTTCAGCAATGCGACGGGTGAAACTGCCAGATGCATTTGCCTTAACCGGTTTTTCAACAAACTTTTTCGGCGTTGGCCTTGCCACAGGCATGGCAGCATAACGCTTGATTGGCGCATTGGTGACATTGTTCTCCATTTCAGCGTAGCGACTGCGAACATTCAGCATACTGCCATCGGTTGGCAATGCTTCAAGTAACACGGGTGCCGTACCCTTTTCGGCCATGTTTAATGTGCGTGCCGCTGCGTAAGAAAGGTCAATAATTCGACCACGCAAAAACGGACCACGGTCATTCACCCGTACAATGGTGGAAAGGCCATTTTCTAAGTTGGTGACCCGCACATAGGTGGGAATGGGCAGTGTTGGGTGTGCCGCTGTCATGGCGTACATGTTGTACGTTTCGCCGTTGGCTGTTTTTTTGGCGTGAAAGTCCTTGCCGTACCATGAAGCCACACCCTTGCGGCGGTAACCTTCACTGGTGGAAAGTGGGTAATAAGTTTTGCCTAAAATGGTGTAAGGGTTGCCAAACTTGCGCTTGCCGGTAATGGCAGGTGCGCTGTACGGTGCTGGTTTGGAAGCTGTGGTGGGCGCAATGTCCGGCGCAAAGGCATGGTCAAGGGTGCTACAACCTGCCATCAAGCCTGCTAAAATGCTTAAACAACCAAAGTTTTTAAGGTTCAATTTCATGAAGGTTAAAGCCTTTCTTTACCGGCCAAAGCATCCGCCAAGGTTAACACGCTAAACGCAAAGTAGCTGGAGTAATTCCATTTCATAATCACATCAAAATTGTTATAAACAAGGTACGAGCGCTTGGATGGGCCGTCTGGCATAAACAAGCGTGCCTTGGTGTTGTCGGTTAATTTATCCAAGTGTTTTTTGGTTTTGTGGCTAATCCCCATGGCGCGCCATTCTTTTAAAGTACGCTCACCACTTAAACCACGGGATGACAGTTTGATGGGGGGTAAAATTTTGCTCAAGGTTACAGCCTCACCCCATGGCATGTTGTTTTGCCAGCCACTTTGGGTAATGTAATTGGCGGTGGATGCGAAAACGTCGGCCTCGGTTTGCCAAATATCCTTACGGCCGTCACCGTTACCATCAGCCGCAAATCGGTAAAAGCTAGAAGGCATAAACTGGCACTGCCCCATTGCCCCTGCCCATGAACCAGTTAAATCATTCAAAGGGATGTGCCCATCGTGGACAATTTTAACGGCTTTAATCAGCTCGCTTCTAAAAAAGTCACGGCGGTGAGACTGGTAAGCCAGCGTTGCTAAACTTGGGATGATTTTAAAGTCGCCCGGCAGTTCACCGTAAGCAGATTCAACACCCCAAAGGGCCAGTATCACTTCTTTGGGTAGGTTATATTCTTTTTCAATGCGGTTAAGGTCTGACAGGTGTTTTTCTTTATTCGCAAGGCCGTTTTTAATGCGCAGGTCGGACGCAAGGCGGTTGAGGTACTTACTAAAAGTAAAAACAGATTCAGGCTGCTTTTTAAGTTTTTGGTGTACCTTTGGTTGTGGTGCTTCAACACCGATCATGGCTTTGTCAAAAATAGAAACATCAATGCTTTGCTTTTTTAGGTCCGCACGCACACTGTCCAAAAATTCGTTAAAAGTTTCAGCGTATGAAAATTGTGCCATACCGGTGAGCAACGCCAAGGAAAGCAAACCTGTTTTGAAATGTTTCATTTTTAAAAAGTCTCCTGTCAAATTCAAACCATATGATAACAAAAAGTATTTGTTTTATGAAGGTCACTTTAAGAAAGATTGATACAGGTCGTGACAAACAAGCCACGTTTTGAGCTACCCTTGGTGAAGCAATTTAAATCTTTTAGTTTTTGGATGTATTAGCTCTAAAGCGCTTGAAACTTCATGGCGTCTTCAGGTTTTAGGCGAACCGTTAAGTGCCATGTTTGGCCGTCAAGCTCTTGCTTTAAAATTTGACCATTGGCATGCAACCATGAAAGTTTGCGCCCTTCTGCGGCATCTAAGGTAATCTCCACATCTTTTTCTCCTTGGGACAAAGCTTCTTCAATTTGCTTTTTAAGTCTGTGAATGCCTTGGCCAGACAAGGCGCTGATTAACGTTGCATCGCTTAAAAAGCCCGCCATAGAATCCTGCACAAGGTCGGCTTTGTTGGCCACGTGTAACACAGGGATATTGTCAGCCTTAATTTGCTTTAAAACGTCCACCACGTCGGCATTTTGGGCGGCCGCATCTTCATTGGAAGCATCGTGGACATGTAAAATCAGGTCGGACAGCGTCACCTCTTCTAGTGTAGAAGAAAAGGCTTCAACCAGTTCGTGCGGTAAGTTGCTCACAAAACCAACGGTGTCACTCAACAGCACTTCACGGCCAGAGTCCAGCTTGATTTTGCGCATCAAAGGGTCCAACGTAGCGAACAGCATGTCCTTTACAAAGGCGTCTTCTGTTTCGGTTTGTCTGTCATCGCTCACAAGGGCGTTGAATAAAGTGGACTTGCCAGCGTTGGTGTAACCTACCAATGAAACAACAGGTAAGGCATTTTTTTCACGGGCACGGCGTTGCAGGTCCCGCTCTTTTTTCACGTCCTGCAATTGTCGTTTAATTTGAACAATTCGGTCATTGATCATCCGTTTATCAAGCTCAATTTGGCGCTCACCAGGGCCACCAGTTTTACCCATACCACCACGTTGACGTTCAAGGTGGGTCCACGCACGGACCAAACGCCCCGCAAGGTAAGTTTGATGCGCCAATTCTACTTGAAGGCGACCCGCTTTGGTTTGCGCACGGTCGGCAAAAATTTCGAGAATAAGGTGTGTACGGTCAATCACTTTGGCTTGCAAAGTTTCTTCTAAGTTTTTTTGCTGCCTTGGGGAAAGTTGCGTGTTTACAATCACCACGTCCACACGTTCAGCGTCGTCCAGCACTTGTTCCACCTCTTCTAGCTTACCTTTACCAATTAAGGTTTTGGGGTGAATGTTCCGCAAGGTGATGATGTTTTTATAGATCACATCAAGGTTGAGTGCTTCGGTCAAGTTGACGGCCTCTTCCAATTTGGCTTCGGGTTCACGCAATTGGCTGGATGCGCCCTCGTCGTCGCCGTCTGGAAGTTCAACGTGCAAAACCACAGCGCAAGGCTGCGGTTCATGAGTATCATAAACTGTTTGAATGCTCATTTAGTTTTAAACAACTTTAATAATTACCACTGTCTTCAAAGCCTGGCAGGTCAAAAACTTGGAAGTTTTCGGTCGGCATCACTGTTGAAATGCCATGCTTGTAAACCAACTGAGTAATACCATCGCGTGACAAAGTCAAACAAAAGTTGTCAAACCATGTCAGTTTACCTTGTAGCTTAACACCGTTTGTTAAAAACACAGTCACCGGTTGGCGTGTTTTGCGAAGGTGTCTTAAAAAGGCTTCCTGCATGTTGGGCTGTTGTGCGTCTTTAGACATGTTTGTTATTCCGTTTATTATTTTTTATTTCATAATATAGCAGTGACCCACATCTGTCACCACCTAAAATTATATATGGTGTCACGAAATGGCCTTTTCAAGCATGTTTTTAGCGAAAATAAATATTATTGCACTTGAATTATCAGCCATTAAAAACATATTATAATGTGCAAACTTAATCTTTATACCTTTTAGCCTCACATTTAAGGAAATATATGAGCAGAAAAAATGTTGTCATAATCGGCGCAGCTGGTTGGTTGGTTGCATTGCTGGCGCGTGAATTGAAAACCGTCGGTGTGAATGTCCTCACGGAAGATGATCTTGGAAAAGACAAGCAAGATAAAGGCGATACGCTGGCACGTCTCAATGTCCAAGAATGTCCCGACGATATGGACATGGACATTGCCAATGCCAAAGTCGGACTTTTTGATGATGAAGTGGAAGCGATTTACAAGCTTAAATCGTCCGTACGCTCCATGCGGTTTCTGCATGATGACGTAGATGAGTTTATTCGCAACCCAAAAGACTTGATGGCCGATGATGACCCAGCGCCATTTTTCCGTCAACACTCCAAACACCACAGTCACCAAGCCAAAATTCAAAGCAAACGCTTAAAACAACGTGGCAACCCGAAAGGGTTTAACGGTTTTAATAAACCCTTTGTTCGATAAGAAATACGATTAAAAAAGCCCTCAGTTTGAGGGCTTTTTTTTAATTGTCGTTGAGACGGGTGAGCGCAATAAACTTGGCACGGCGGCTTTGTTTACTGGCACCAGCCTTTTCAATTTCGTTCAAGCATTTTGCAATTTCGGCGGAAACACGTTTCATGGTCAGGGTGTAGTCCCTTTGGGCACCGCCCACAGGTTCCTTAATAATTCCGTCAATAATGCCCAACTTTTTAAGATCTGTTGAAGTAAGCTTTAAGGCTTGTGCTGCGGTGGATGCACTGCGTGCGTCACGCCATAAAATGGAAGCGCAACCTTCTGGAGAAATGACAGAGTAAATGCTGTGCTCCAGCATTAAAACTTTATCCGCCACGGCAACGGCCAACGCCCCGCCAGAGCCACCTTCACCCGTTACAACGCTGACCACAGGCACGTTGAGGGTGAGCAATTTTTCAATGCAAGAAGCAATGGCTTCACTTTGGCCACGCTCTTCCGCTTCCACGCCGGGGAAAGCACCGGGCGTGTCCACAAAGGTAACAACAGGAAGGCCAAATTTTTCGGCCATGTCCATCAAGCGCTGGGCTTTGCGGTAACCTTCTGGCTTAGGCATACCAAAGTTATGCTTCACACGGTCGGCTGTATTTTTACCTTTTTCAATGCCAAGCACCACCACACTTTTGCCCAAAAACTTACCAATGCCGCTTTGCATGGCCTCGTCTTCTGCGTACAATCTATCCCCCGCAAGTGGCACAAAGTCCGTGATAAGATGGCGGATGTAATCCTTTGCATGTGGACGGTTTGGGTGGCGAGAAACCTGCACTTTTTGCCAAGGTGTGAGGTTGCGGTACAAACGGCGCATGACTGACTTTTCCTTGATGTGAAGGCGGTTCAGCTCTTCTTCAAGGTCCTTAATAGGGAGTTCACCTTCCTTGCTGCCTTCAAGTTTACGCATTTCTGTCATGCGTGTTTTAAGGTCCTGTAAAGGGGCTTCAAAGTCTAAAAAATGTTCTGCTGCCATTGTGCTCTTTTATACTTAATTTTTGCTCGGAGAGTATTTATGCTTCTTTTCATAGCAATTGTCAAGATTGTATGCCACTTGACAAACGGTAGTGTAACAGATATGTTCCCTCGTCCATAATTTTGTGGAACATCTATATAAGGCCTTTTATGAAACAAAACACTGTTAATGCCATTTACTTACATGGCTTTGCATCCGCTTTTGACCCAAATAACGAAAAAGTTGCATTTTTAAACACACAAGTGAACCTCATTCCCTTTAGTTATGACAGCTGCGCCAGCTATGACGAAAATATCCAAAAAATGACAGCTGTGATTCACAAACATGACATTGCCTTGCTGGTGGGTTGTTCCTTAGGTGGTTTTTACGCCCTTGAATTGGCGGAAAGAATTGCTGGCACTTTTGCCCTTGCCTTGAACCCTTCTTACAACCCCAAACAAAGCTTGGCTAGAGTTGTGGGTAGCCACATGAACTACACCACAAACTGCCCCGAAACACTTACCCAAAGCGTGGCTGAGAGTTACCCAGCTGGCGGTGCGCCACGCCCTTGCAATGCCATTGTTATGGTGGAACTGGGCGACGATGTGGTGGACCCACGTCAGTCCGAACATCACTTTTTCAAAGCACCATCAAACCTTAAATTCTTAAGTTTCCCTGGTGGCAACCACCGCTTTGAAAGTTTGCAAAAGCGTTGGCACTTGGTTGAACCGTACCTGAAGCCTTCGCCACAATTGGCCGTTGGCTAAAGCAGGTTATCAAACATCACGACACAAAAAAGCCCTCTTTCGAGGGCTTTTTTTATAAGCGTTTAGCTAAAATTAGCCAACAATTTCTTCAGCTTTGAAGAAGTAGTTTACTTCACGCTCAGCCGCTTCGATAGAGTCAGAGCCGTGAACACCGTTTGCGTCAATGCTTTCGCAGAAGTCCGCACGGATTGTACCAGCTTCAGCTTCTTTAGGGTTTGTAGCACCCATAAGATCACGGTTTTTAGCAACTGCGTCTTCACCTTCTAGAACAGAAACAACAACTGGGCCAGATGTCATGAAAGAAACAAGGTCACCAAAGAATGGACGCTCTTTGTGCTCGGCGTAAAAACCGCCAGCCAATTCGTCATCTAGTTTAATTTTTTTAGTTGCAACAACTTTAAGACCAGCGTCTTCAAAGCGTGTTAGAATTTTACCAATGATGTTTTTTTCTGTTGCATCAGGCTTGATGATAGAAAGTGTACGTTCGATAGCCATATTATTTAAAACCTTTTGTTTGTTGAGATTATTAAAAAATCTATGTGTTGGGTTTTAACCAAGTTGGCTTAAAATTGCAACCAATTTTTAATCAGCGGTCATCATCTGGTTAAAATGTTTACGACAAAGGGATATGTACTTGTCGTTGCCGCCAATTTCAGTTTGCTGACCATCCTTCACGGGTTGGTTGTTTTGGTCAAGGCGCATGTTCATGGTGGCCTTAGCACCGCATTTGCAAATGGTTTTCAGCTCCACCAATTCATCGGCAATGGCTAAAAGACGCTTAGACCCTTCAAAAAGTTCACTTTTAAAGTCGGTTCGCAGACCATAACAAAGCACAGGCAAGTCCTTGTGGTCACAAAACTGGGCGAGATCATCCACCTGTTTGGCGGTTAAAAATTGGCACTCATCCACCAAAACGCAGGAGAAATGTTCGTCAATAAAGTGTGCGGAAAGCTCTTCATAAAGGTTGGTATTGCTTGTAAAAAGGTTGGCTTTTTCCTTTAAGCCAATGCGGGATGTAATTTCCCCTTGTTCGTAGCGGTCGTCTAGGGCGGCGGTGTAAAGGCACGTGTTCATGCCACGTTCTTTATAATTAAAATCTGCTTGCAGTAGCGTGGTGGTTTTGCCTGCATTCATCGCAGAGTAATAAAAATAAAGCTTAGCCATTTTTAAGTAACCTGTGTTGCTGACGCTTCCAGTCCGCATCTTTGCTGGCAAGGCGCTTGTCGTGCTTTTTGCGACCACGGACAAGGGCAATTTCCACCTTCACTTTGCCATCTTTCCAATAAAGGCGCAGTGGCACAAGGGTTAAACTTTCCTTTTCCTTGCGTAGGCTTAGTTTTTCCAGCTCTTTTTTGTGCATCAAAACTTTGCGACTGCGTGTTTCTTCGTGCTGGGCATAACCTGCATTGTTGTAGTGAGAAACATGGCTGTTGATCAAGAAAAGTTCGCCATTGCGGTCAAACTGGGCGTAGCATTCGCCAATGCTAGCTTTTTTATCGCGCAGGGATTTCACCTCGCTGCCAGTCAGCACAAGACCACCTTCTAATGTTTCAAGAATGTCATAGTCATGTCGCGCCTTTTTGTTTTGCGCAATCAAGTTGCTGTTGTCTGGCTTTTTCTTTGCTTTTCCCATAAGGTTCGTTTTACTGCTTTTGTTCTTCCACTTCAAGGGAATTGTTTTTCTTCGCTTCATCCATGAAGAATTTTATCGCCTCGGCCATATTGTTTTTTTGCTGTTCAGCTTGTTGCAAGGCTTGCTGTTTTCTTGCTTCGGCCAATTGTATTTGGTATTGGCGCTCACGGAACAGGCTAAACACCAACAGCAACAACATCATGGTTAAAAACATAGCCAAGCCAATGCGTTTTTTTTTGGTGGTTTCATTTTTGTGCATAAAGCGCACGCTCAGCGCCATAAAAAACAGCGGAATCAGAAAAAATGTCGCCGTTATCAAGGTAGGTACGGTTGTTTCGTCCACCCCATTGAGTGCGATGATGACATAAGGCAGTGCGGTCACCAGCATTAAAAATCCCACAAAAACAATTGCAAGAATGCGGCACCATTTATAAACATGTTCCAAGTTTTAAAATCCTTTTTTATTCAGCTGATACTTTACGCATCTGCGGTTAAATTTTCAAGCTTCATTAAAATGTTGTTCAGCAGGCCAAGGCGTGCTTCCCCTTCTGGCACTTTGTAGTGAAAAACAATTTTTTGGTCGGGTTTTAAAGTGATAACCCCAGCGTTTTGCTGAATCAACATCAACAAACCTGAAGGGTTGGGGAACGTGTTGTTACGCAAAGCCACAACCACCCCTTTTGGCCCCATGTCCAGTTTTTCAATGTTTAATTTTTTACAGCGGTTTTTAAAGCGCACCACGTCAATCAGCTTCTTCACTTCTTGTGGCAGGTCGCCAAAACGGTCCACCAGTTCATCGCCAAAGTCGGCCAGTTCGTCTTCGGTTTCCAGCCCAGCTAGGCGCCTGTAAAGGGACATACGGGTGTTTAAATCTCGCACATAAAGTTCAGGGATTAAAAACGTTAAACCAAGGTTTAAGCTTGGGCTGTAACTTTCGCCAAAGTGGGCATTTTGGTCGGCTTCGCCATGTTCTTGTTTGTGCTTCACCTCCGCCACCGCTTCGTGGAGCATTTTGTTGTAAAGCTCAAAGCCCACCTCTTTCACTTGGCCACTTTGTTGTTTGCCAAGCAAGTTGCCAGCACCGCGAATATCCATGTCATAAGAAGCGAGGGTAAAGCCAGCGCCAATGCCTTCCAACCTTTGTAAAATCTGCAACCGTTTTACAGCGTCTTCACTCATTTGGCCTTTGTTGGGCAATAAAAAGTAAGCGTAGGCACGCAACTTAGAACGCCCCACACGCCCCCGAATTTGGTAAAGCTGTGCCAAACCAAAACGGTCGGCGTTGTGAACAATTAAGGTGTTGGCACGGGCAACGTCAATCCCACTTTCAATAATGGTGGTGGCCACCAGCACGTTGAACTTGCCTTCATAAAAGTCGGTCATGGTGCGGTCCAAAGCGTCCTTCGCCATTTGACCGTGGGCGACACGCACTTTGCTTTCTGGCACAAGGTGGCTTATCACATCGGCCAGTTTTTCAATGCCGTCCACTCTTGGGGTTACCACAAAAACTTGTCCGCCTCTAAAAATTTCCCTCAAAATCGCTTCTCTTAGGACCTTGCGGTCGAACTTCATTACATAAGAGCGGATCGCCAAACGGTCCACCGGCGGCGTGGTAATCATCGATAGTGTCCGCAATCCAGATAGGGACATTTGCAAGGTGCGTGGGATGGGTGTGGCGGTCAGCGTTAAAACATCCACATTGGCTTTAAGCTGTTTTAACCGTTCTTTATGGGCCACGCCAAAGCGTTGTTCTTCATCCACCACCAGCAAGCCAAGGTCTTTAAATTCAACACTTTTGCCCAGTAAGGCATGGGTGCCCACCACAATGTCCACATCGCCGGACTTTAAACCTTCCAAGGTTTGTGTTTTTTGTTTGCCTGTGACCAATCGGGACAAGTGCGCCACCTTGATGGGGAAGTCCTTAAAGCGCTTGAAAAAGTTTTCAAAATGTTGCCGTGCCAGCAATGTTGTGGGCACAGTCACCGCCACTTGCTTGCCGTTCATGGCCGCAATAAAAGCACTGCGCATCGCCACTTCGGTTTTACCAAAGCCCACGTCACCCACCACCAGTCGGTCCATCACCCCAGGGCCGTAAAGGTCCCCTTCTACATCCTGCACCGCTTGCAATTGTTCTGACGTTGGTACGTAAGGAAATCCTGCACAAAACTCGTCATACAAGCCATCAGGCGCTTTGTATTGAAAACCCTTTTTAATTTCACGTTCGGCGGCCACTTTCATCAAGTCCCCCGCCATGGCCAGCAGGTCTTCTTTCACTTTGGCTTTGCGGGCTTGCCACGCCGCACCGCCTAATTTATCCAGCTTGGTGTTTTCAACGTCGCCACCATATTTTGACAAAACATCCAGCGACACCACAGGCACAAATAACCTGTCCCCACCTTCGTATTCTAGTTGCAAAAAGTCCTGCTGGGTGTTGGCCACATCCATTGTAATCAAGCCTTTAAACTGGCCAATACCATGGTCATGGTGTACCACCAAACTGTCCACCTCAATTTCATTAAAGTGGGAGATGATATCCTCCGCCTTGCGCTTTTTGCGCTTGACGGGTCGGTTGTTACGTTCGCCAAACAGGTCTTGTTCAGTGATGATTAACAACCCGTGATCATGGTCATAAAAACCCCAAGAAATGGGGGTGACCGCCATGCAAATTTTGGCCTTGGACTTTTTAAACCCTGCGTAGCTTTTAACCGTTTCGGGGGTGGTGAGGCCGTGCTGTTCAAGGGTGCGTTCCATCCGCACCAAAGTGGAAGGTGCAAGCCCTGAAAGCAGCACTTTATCACCATTTTTCATGGCTTGGGTTATCAGCGCCATGGCGTTGTCCACCACGTCTTTATGGTCTTTTTTATCAGCCAAACTAAAGGAAAGTGGTTCAACTTGTTTTTTAAGCTGGTTGGGGTTGTCCCCTTCAAATTGGTCCAGCAACAGCCAAGTGAATTGCTGGTGTTTTTTGTCCCATTCGTCTTTTTGTAAATATAAAAGTTTACGCTTTAATGGGCGGTAAGCTTCCGCCACCTCACCGTCAAAACCACCTTCACCTTCCAAATTTAAACGGGCATCATAAGCTTCGTTAATGGCACGGCTTCGCGCTTCAAAGGCAATTTCCGCCAACGGAGTGCGCACAATTAAAGTGTTGTCTGGGTTTAAAACGTCCAGCAGTGAAGGCAGTTCATCTTCACCGTAAAAAAGCGGCAGGTAATGGCTGATGGCATCATGCTTTTTGCCTTCGGTAATGTCCTTATAAATGCTATCCCCCGTCGCATGGGGGAAGTGACTGCGCCAGTTCTTTCTAAAACTGGTAATCCGCTCATCGGTCAGCACCACTTCGCTGACACTTTTCAGGTCAATCGCATTCACCGATTTTTCAGTGCGCTGGGTCACAGGGTCAAAGGTTTTAATGCTTTCAATTTCGTCGTCAAAAAAGTCAATTCGGTACGGTTCTTCCGCGGTGGAAAGAAAAACGTCCAACAACGAGCCTCGCACCGAAAATTCACCCGCTTCCATCACTGTGCCCACACGCAAATAACCACAATCCACCAGCGTTTTGACCACATGGTCACGGTTATGGGTGCTGTCCACCTCAAGTTTTAAGGTTTGTGGGAGTTTGTCTAGTGGTGGCACACGAATAGAAAGGGCATTTGCCGTGGTTAAAATCACTTTCGCACTGCCATTTTGAATAGCGCTTAACGTGGCGACACGGCTGGCTTGAATTAAAGGGTCTGCGCTTAAGCGGTCATAAGGTTGCACATCCCAAGCGGGGAACTGGTGCACCGTTAACTTGGGGTGAATAAATTTTAATTCCTCCGCCACATTGGCCATGTGTTCAGAATTTTTGCAAATAAACAAAACCGTTCCGTCATAACTTTTTTGCAAGTCATCTAGCAAGTGAGCAAAGGCATATTCTGTCACACCGGTTAAAGTGCCCTGCTGATTTTTTTGAAGATAATTTTTTAAGCTGGCCATTAAATTGAAGGGTGATAATTCTTTTTAATTTTTATAAATAAATCGGCATTTAAATGGGGCGGCAATGGTTTTTCATTTTGAAAATAAGCCAACAAGTCAAGGTCACTTTCCAGCAAAATGTTGCGCAGAGCCGTCAATTCGTCTTCGTTTAAATGGTTAAGCTCATTTTCAATGAAGCGTCCCATGATCATGTCCAGCTCCTTAATGCCGCGACGCTGTCCCCTAAACTGAATTTCTTTTTTTAAAATGTCCGTCATTTTGTGCGTGCTTTGCCTTGTTTTAAAACATGCAAACAATGTACCCAATTTAACCAGCAATTAAAAGTTTTCATTTTTAAAATGCCCTGCTAAACTGCCTTTTATGACACAGCAGAATTCACACAATTTTTTATTTGAGCCTTACACAAAGTTGCCACGTGTGCCCGAAAAACTGTTGCCACGTTTTAGGAAATTGTGCGGCCTGCGTTATATTGACATTTTGCTCCACATGCCCACAGGCGTCATCCACCGGACTTATCGCCCCCGCTTGGCGGACTGCTTAAGCGAAGAAATTTCAGTTTTAAAGGTTAAAGTGCTGCACCATAAAGCAGGTCGCACCAAGCGTAGCCCTTATAAAATTTACGTTGCCGATGCCGAAAATGACGTTTTGGAACTGGTGTTTTTCAACAGCGGTGCTTGGCTTAAAAACGCTTTTAAAGAAGGTGAGGAAGTGACCATTTCGGGCACGGTTATGTTTAACTTAACCGAAAAACAAATGCACCACCCCGAACATTACCCCAAGCACAAAACGCTGGACGATATTTGCGGCGTCACCCCAGTTTATCCGCTTACCGCTGGCATTAGCCACAAGGTGCTCACCAACACCATTGACGCTGTTTTAAAAATGGCACTGCAACAAAAATTTGTAGAATGGTTGCCCCAGCAAAAATTGGAGGAGTACAACTGGCCAAGATTTATCGAAAGTTTGTACCACATCCACAAGCCCGAAAATGAAGACTGCATCAACCCCAACGCCCCTGCCCGTTTGCGCTTGGCGTTTGATGAATTGTACGCGTGGCAACTTGCTTTGGGCAAAGCACGGGAAGAAAACAGCCACCTTCAAGGTATTGCCCACAATGTGGCTCAAAACCCTTTGCGCCAAAAATTTTATGAAAGTTTGCCCTTTGACTTAACAGGGGATCAAAAACGCACACTCGCCGAAATTGACGATGACATGGCCAGACCAACGCCCATGCTGCGCCTCACCCAAGGGGACGTGGGTAGCGGTAAAACCGTGGTTGCCTTTGCCGCCATTTTAACGGCGCTGAGCAGTGGCCACCAAGCGGCGATGATGGCGCCAACCGAAATTTTGGCCATTCAGCACTTTCAAAATGCCCAAAAATGGTTGGAGCCTTTGGGGGTTAAATTAGGGCTTTTAACAGGCAAGTTAAAAGCAAAGGAAAAGCGTGCCGTTAAAAAACAAATCAGTGAGGGTGAAATTGACCTGCTGATTGGCACCCACGCCTTGATTGAGGACGATGTTCAACTACCCAGCCTGTCTTTAGTGGTGATTGATGAACAGCACCGCTTTGGTGTTAAACAGCGCCTAAAGCTCACCAAAAACCAAGCGCCAGACCTGTTGGTGATGACTGCCACCCCTATTCCGCGCACCTTGGCGCTGACCTTTTATGGCGACATGGATATTTCCCTCATCCGTGAAAAACCACCAGGGAGAAAAGAAATTGACACCCGTGTTTTCAGCACCGAAAAACTGGACGATATCAGCCAGTCCCTCGGTCATGTTATTGAAAAGGGTCAGCAAGTTTATTGGGTGTGCCCATTGGTGGAAGAAAGTGAGAAAAGTGACCTTGCCGCCGCCACGGGGCGTTATGAACATCTGGCCAGCATTTACCCCAATGAAGTGGGCTTGTTACACGGCAAATTAAAAGGTGCGGAAAAAGAACAAATCTTGGAGGACTTCCGCCAAGGCCAATTTAAAATTTTGGTTTCCACCACGGTCATTGAAGTGGGGGTGGACGTGCCTGCCGCCACCGTGATGGTGATTGAGCATGCCGAACGTTTTGGCTTGGCGCAGTTGCACCAGTTGCGTGGCCGTGTCGGCCGTGGTGACAGTCATTCATCTTGCTTGCTTGTTTACGCACCACCCCTTTCAGTTTTTGGGCGGGAACGCTTGAACGTGATGCGAGAATCCAACGACGGCTTTGTTATTTCCGAAAAGGACTTAACCTTGCGTGGCCCCGGCGAGGCCTTAGGCACAGCCCAAGCAGGGCGTATGTTTACAAGACTGGCGGACTTGGCCGAACATGGCGACCTGATTCCCCAAGCAAGGGAGCTGGCGCAACAACAACCCAGCTTGCAACAAAATTTATTAAAAGAGCCTTACACAACGCTGTTCCAAATTTTCCAAAAAGCCCAAGCAACCGAATTGATAAGAAGTTAAGTTGAACAGGCTTTCGTCCAATCAAATCAGGTAGACTGTGGTCAAAAATAATCTGGGGAATGGATTTGGCGGTCGATTTTTTAGATATAAAAAAATACATACCTTTCTGAATTTGACCTCGTTCGGACGAACGTTTAACTTAATATAAGGGATATTATTTCAACTACTTAGAATGTGAAGTTAAAAATTTAGTTTAACCACTCATCATTGTCTGTCACCACAGGCTTTGGGCGTTTTTTCGGCTTCACCGCCTCTTCTTGCTGAGGTGCTGGTGTGGCAGGCGTTTCCACAGCGCTTCTATCCTCAACGCTTAAAGGCTGGGCAACGCTTGTGGTGTTTTGTGCTGTGTTGGCTTCCGCCACTTCTTGGGACTGGGTCGCGCTTTCATTTTCTTCATTGGGTTTTTGCAATTCTTCGGGGTTAACAAAGGGTACACGGAACTTCAGAATCAGCACGCCGATGATAACCATAAAAATCATTCCACCTAAAGTGATGGAGCTGTAAGCATACAAAAACATGGCCAATAAAATGATGATAACACCCATAAAATCAACAAACCTTATATTTTAATTTTTACATTTTTTATTTTCAAAAATGTGCTTTTTGATGCGCACTTTTTTAAACCTTTTTAAAAGACGAATCAATGCGCCTTTGGCCAAGGTTTTTGCATCTGTTTTTCGTCCCATATGCCGACATTTTCGCCCTATATGCACAATTACGAATCAGTTGGTTCGCCTTTTTTATGGACTTCAATAAAAGCGAATTACCCTATTTTTCGACATGTGCGTTGTAACGTTCCATAAACATCCGACCAATGCCAATGATACGGTCAGTATGGAGTTTATCCATTTCCATATGGAATTGGGACTCCACCACAGGCAGTTTTTCAATGGCGCGTTCACGCTCACCGCCCACGCCAAACACCATCATGTCTGTCACAAACAAAAAATCACTGGCGGGGATAAAATAAACCTGAACCTGTCCGTTTTCAAACTTAATACGACGCTTAAAATCGGCAAAGGCTTTATGGTTTCTCGGTCTATCCGCGGTGAAAAAAATGTAACGGCAGCCCTTTTTAAGGTTGGCGGTAAGTGTGTCAATATTTTCATTTAATTGAACATCGTTCATCATAAAAGGTGAGAAAATCCAAGTGGTTTCACTCTCCGCTTCCACAGCGCTCACATATTTTTCATTGACCAACCACGACAAATTTGAACCCACAATAATGTTTTTTAAATCACTAATTTTATCGTCCAAATATTCTTGGCGGTGTATTTTCAAACTTTGCGCCAAAATGGTCTGGGTGATAAAAACTGTCAGTAAAACAAAGCTCAAAGCAATGGCAATATTTTCCAGCGACGCCACATTCCGCGCCTGCTGCATAATAAAAGCCATGAAAATTACGCTAAAAACCAATAGGATATTGACCAACGGGTGTTTGATAACCGTGGTTAAAATTTCGGAGACTGACTTGTATTTTTTATCGCTCATATTTGCCCTTGCGCATTGAAATTATTGGAGTTTTAAGCCTTTGTAACTTTGTTCATTTTCCACCCAATACTTGCAACCATTTTCAGAAAAGACCAGTGTTGGATAGTTTTTTGGGAATGGTAAACGTTCGTTGATCACGTTACAAACTTCAGAGTCCTGTCGGTTATAGGCAACGTTTTTGACGCAGTTATAAAATGCCAATGGGTAGCTGATTTGTTTACAAATATCCAAATCATCCGATTTGTTTTTGATCACATAAGATAGCTTGCACTGATTGGCCCACAGCCATTTATCGTCCGACTCGAAGAGGTCGCACAAATCCAGTGACTTTATCAGAGTCTCAGGTTTGAATATGCGTTGAATATCACCTAAACAAGAGTCTCGAGTCGATAGGTCTTGAATTTTAAAACAAACCATTAAATTGTCTGAAATTTCAGAGTAGTATGAATAGCAATCACCACGGTCTTGGCTTTGCGAAACAACGTCACAGTGCTCTTGTTTTAGCTCTCCTGCTTCAAGCAGTTTGCCAATTTCTGTTAATGTGCATAACGATCTTTTTTCGTCATTGACGATAGATTCGCATTGCTCAATTTTGGAGACATCAACCCACTTCTTAGGTTCTAATGGAACAACTTTACTGCAGCCAGCAAGCACTAATCCAACAATTATAAAATTATGCACTTTCTTCAAAAACAATTTTCACAGGGCCTTTTTGTTGTTTTTCGTAATCACCTAAATAGGATGCAACTTTTGAAGCGAATACTCTATAAATTTCTGCTTGTTTGCTGTCTGGCATGGTTAGAATAACAGGTTGACCTGTATCCGTTTTGTGACGGATATCAAGGTCCAGTGGGATTTGAGCTAAAACATCCACTTTCAATCCATTTGCCGCTTCAATTGCGCCACCATGACCAAAAATGTGGGATTCATGGTCGCATTTCGGGCAAATAAACATGCTCATGTTTTCCACAAGGCCAATAATGGGCACACCCACTTTTTTAAACATGTTGAGGCCTTTGCGTGCATCAATCAACGCAATGTCCTGCGGTGTGGAAACAATCACAGCGCCACTGAGTGAAACTTTTTGAGCAATAGAAAGTTGGGTGTCGCCTGTGCCAGGAGGCATGTCTAAAATAAGCACATCTAACTCACCCCAATTGACATTAAACAGCATTTGCATCAAGGAGCTTTGAACCATGGGCCCACGCCACACAACTGGAGCATCTTCCTCCATTAAAAAGCCGATGGACATCATTTTTACACCGTTGGCAATCACAGGTTCAATGCGCTCGCCATCACTTTCGGGTTTTGCGTCTTTGACGTTCATCATGCGTGGTTGTGAAGGGCCGTAGATGTCAGCGTCCAACAGGCCAACTTTTAAACCTTGTACGCTAAGGGTAACTGCCAAGTTCATTGCTGTGGTGGACTTACCAACACCGCCCTTGCCTGAAGCAACAGCAATAATGTGTTTAACGTTTGGAATAGTTGTGCTCATAGCTATGCTTTTTCTTTCATTTTATACGCAGTGAAATTTAGCATAAAACAATGGCTAGTGCTAGTGGCTACAATTAAATTTTAATCATAACCACTGCCTAACTAGAGCTTTTGGAGTTTCTTTAGTTGTTTTGCTTTGGCTTACAAGATGTCATGAATGAAGGCTTGCAATCCCAGCCACTGCTTGTACATTTTATTGTTGCGCTGCGTTTGTTTCGGGTTCTGATTCGTTGATGTATTGACAACCGATGGACGTGGCGAATTGTTCGCTTCCACCACAGTTGGTGATGGATTTAATTTCATCATCTAGCTTTTTTGGATCTTCTTTAATGTGTCAATCTGCACCTCAAGTCCAGACTCCATAATACTATCTGATGACACCCCGAACTCCTGCGCTTGCGCTGGCAGGCAGAAGGCAAGGAGTGTAAGTAAAAAGATTCTAATTGCCATAATAAGTCAACTTTGTTTTTTAGTTATAAGTTTTACACCCCCAATTACCCGAACGATACTGCTGCGCTTTGTCAGAGTCTGTACACGATGAACCGCTAAGTGCCTTTTTACCATGGCTTTCAATGTTAGGGTCACGTTCTGTAATGGTTACGCATGAAGTTCCATCGTAATGTTGAGGTGGTGTTTTATCACCACAGGTAATCACTTCATTTATGTAGGTCTCTAAATCATCAACAACGGATTGTAAATCATTTATTTGTTCTTTAATGTCCCTCAAGTTGTTGTCATAAGCGTTGGACGCAATGTTTTCCTGAGCCTGCACACTGAAGACTAACAAATAACTTAATGTAAATAGCTTTAAAATTTTCATATTTTTCATCCTTATTGACACATGAACTCGACAAAGTTGTTGGCATTATCTTTTGCATAACTGCAATAACCACCAGTACAGCTCAAACCGATAGGGTTTGAAGTTCCAGGGCAAGTATCATCTGCCGATGTGCATTTTCTTCTGAAGTGATCCCAACAGCTTTCACCTGAAATAACACGCCAAGTCTTGCCATCATTCACAACGCCAGAATTTACCGTTTTGCGAATTTCTTTACATGACCAACTTGTACCATTCCACTGATGTGCATGGCCCGTTGGGCAAATAGTAGGTGGTTTTGCTTTGGCTGCATGAGCTGCTTTGCTTGGGTCACTTTCTGGTGTAACAGGATTTGTGCAACCAGCGCTAGTGTATATCAATCGACTGCTGTGACATTTCTTGATCTCGCCGATAAGGCCACCAAGGTCTCCTAGCCTAATTCTCAGGGTCTGAAGCTCTTGCTTATAGACTTCTGCGGCGCCACCACCGCTTTGGTCTGTATCAAAGCGGACCGATTTTTCCTGAGCTTGCACATTTGCTGTGGTGAGCAAAATGGCCAATGCAGTTAGTTTTATAAATTTTAATATGTTCATTGTGTTCATACCTTTTTTAAGATGTTGAGTCGTATGTATTTATAGAACGAATCATAATCACTTCTCAAATGAGCCACCTTTCTTACATGATTTACTTAGGGTCTTCAAACCACCGTTTTGACATTTAATTGTAATTTCACCTGTACATCCCATTGGGTCTGAACAGTATCGAGCAGAAATTGTACGTACTTGACCTTCAAACATATGAGATCTTCCTGGTGTTCCTCCTGGTCTTAGGTAGTACTCTGCACAGTGTGCTTGTACAGTCCATCCAATAGGGTGTCGAATATCGCAACCGGATGGTGCACAGGCTTGGGTATTGCAAGACTGGGAGGTTGCAGGCTTACTACCAGAGCAGTAGCTTGCACTTACAGTTTGCCCATCACTTCGTTTACATGAAACAGATCTTGTTTGCGTACCGCCACCACAAGACTTGCTGCAGCTTCCCCAGCTTCCAGATTGCCAGCTATAGCTTGGGCATGCAGTTGTGTTGCATGACTTGGACTCAGTTGAGCTTGGTTTTGGATCAGTGCAGTTGTCGTATGTGCAATATACAGGTCGTGTTCTGGTTTGTGTACCACCACCGCATGACTTGTTACAGCTACCCCATTTACTCCAACTGCCAGTAGTCCAAGGACCATAAGTTGGACAAAGTGGACTGCTACAGCTGCGAGATTCTGAAGTGCTTGGTTTAGAACCAGTACAGCTGTCATAAGCACAAGTTACAGAGCGTGTACGGCTTTGAGTCCCGTTACAAAGTGGTGAACATGTACTCCAAGAACCCCAATTACCAGCTGACCAAGGGCCGGATGTTGCACAAGCTTGCGTATTACAGCTTTTGCTTTCGCTGGATGGTGGTTTAGCACCTGTACAGCTGTCAAAAGTACAAGTTACAGAGCGTGTACGAGTTTGAGTACCGCCGCCGCATGACTTAGAACAAGCGCCGTATGAGCTCCAAGCTCCTGCTGACCATGGGCCAGACGTTGCACAAGCTTGCGTATTACAGCTTTTGCTTTCGCTGGATGGTGGTTTAGCACCTGTACAGCTGTCATAGCTACAAGTTACAGAACGGGTACGGGTTTGAGTACCGCCGCCGCAAGACTTAGAACATGAACCATATGAACTCCAACTCCCTGCAGACCATGGGCCCGTTGTTGGGCAAGTGGTTCCACATGTTTGAGACGTTGCTGGCTTGGTGCCCGAGCAATTAGAGTCCGCAAACACCTTGTTGTCAGAATCTCGGTTACAAGTCACAGTTCTTGTTTGTGTACCGTTACAAGTTTTCGAACATGTACCCCATGCGCCAGATTTCCAGCTAAAGGTGTGCTTTGCAACGGAGCCTGAACCACACTTATATCGACCTGTGGAGGCATCGCACAATGCACCGCTTGTTGTACATGTTGTACCTGTTGGGTTAGAGCTTGGGCAACTTGGCATGGTTGTGTTAGGACCACACAATTTGTTTGGACATGCCATGCTCCATTTTGTGCAAGGCCCTGTGTTACAAGTTTGAGATGTTGCAGGTTTGGCTGATTTACATTGACCATCCGCAACGGTAGTGCCGTCGCTACGCTTACAGATAACCGAGCGCGTTTGTGTGCCACCACCGCAGGTTTGCGAACATGTGCTCCATGTACCAGACTGCCAGGTGTAACCACAGGTAGAAGTGTCGACACATGCGCGTGATTCATCTGCTGGTTTAGATGCATCACAGATACCGCCTTCACATGAATACGTGCGGGTTTGGGTACCCGTACCGCACGTGTTGGAACATGCGCTCCATGGAGATGGTTTCCATGTACCTGCACCCACACAGCTGTTGCGAACAGATTCAAAGTTACCGCTATTACATACAGCAGAGCAAGACCCTGTGTAGCCTGTATCGCATGACCAATCTCCCGCTTCACCGTGGTTTAGATTGTGGTATGCGCTACACCCTGTACCGCCAACAGAGGCATAACAGTTTTGTGGTTTTTTAGGGCAAAATTCGTTGGAAACGCTGTAACTACCGTTATTACACGTCACATCAGCATTACAAGTGCCAAATTGACCTTCACAGGTCACGCCGCTTTGCTTTTGGCCGGATTGAAGGGAAAGTGAATTTGTTGAACATTCAGATAATTTCGCTCGGCCCACACAATCGTTTGGTACTGTGATCGATTCGCAGTACCATTTTGATCCATCCCATTTGGCCAGTTCGTTGCTGCCTGTACATGAAATCATCGGCGCTTTGGCCGCTGCGTTTGTTTCGGGTTCTGATTCGTTGATGTATTGACAACCGCTGGACGTGGCGAATTGTTCGCTTCCACCACAGTTGGTGATAGATTTAATTTCATCATCTAGCTTTTTTTGAATCTTCTTTAAAGTGTCAATCTGCACCTCAAGCCCAGACTCCACAATGTCATCTGACGACACCGTGAACTCCTGCGCTTGCGTTGGTAGGCAAAGCAAGAAGGCTGATAAAATGAAACAAATTTTTGTTGTTAATAAACGAACTGACATCACACACAAAACCCTTGGTAATTTTAATTTACATGAAAGCTTATATTAAAGAGCATTAGCACTAAACTGACAAGTCCTGATTTAATTTTCTTCCAAAAGAAAGTTTAGAGGGTGCTTTTCTTCAACTATTTTCTTTTTATGTTGATCGGCGACTTTGGTATATACTTCCGTTGTACTAAGATCTTGATGACCCAGCATTTTTTGGACAGACCTTAAGTTTGCATCATTTTCAAGTAAATGAGTAGCAAAACTGTGGCGCACACCATGGGGGGAAATCTGTATATTTAATGGCTGAGCAACGGCATTTAAAAGCTGAAAAGCACGCTGACGTGATAACGGTTTATCGCGATATTTCGGTGACGGGAACAAAAAATCCCCGCCTTTTTTGTTAAATATTGGTCGTGCCTTTTTTATGTACAGTTCAACAATTTGTTGCGTTTGACTGCCCACAGGAATAATGCGTGACTTCGCCCCCTTACCCATCACACGGATAAATCCTTTATGGTCCTCGCTTAATACATCCGAAAGGGTGAGCGATGTTAATTCCGAAATCCTTACACCTGTTGCATAAAGCAGATGTAGTAAGGCTTGTAGGCGAAGATCCTCCGGCTCATTACCTTTGGCTGCATGAAGTAGTTGAGCCATTTGCTCTTCTGTGATGGCTTTAGGCACTGTTTTGGTCTTTTTGGGTAATTCAATGCTATGGAAAGGTGACTCAGTCACAACTTTTTTGTGAATTAAAAATTTATAAAACATTTTTAAAGTTGAAATATGGTGAGACTGTGTGGAAGCCATGATACCTGAAGTGGCCATGCCTTGAACGTATTGTTCGGCATTGCTTTCTGTTACAGCTATTAAGTTGTTACAAATATCCACAAAATTTAAAAGAACCTGCTCATAAGAATAAATCGTGTTAAGTGCCAAACCTTTAACCGTCAGAAGGTATTCTTTATAAGCTTCTATCAGGAGGAAAGATCGCTGTTTGGCACTGTTCATCTTTTAGAGCTTGCTTGTGTCTATCAACGCTTCAAATGTAAGGTTTAACGCAGTGTCGCTTAAGCCTAGGAAGTTAAGACTTGTCATAACGTTGGATAGAGTTTGAACACTGACTTGGTCCATTTTATATTCAACAAAAGGCTGATAAATAAGGTTTAAAGCAGGAACCATGCTTTGTTTTTCCAAATGGTTGCCAAGCAATCTTAACCACAAAGCACCCATATCTTGCGATTGATTGGCGTAACTGGTGATGTGCTGAGCCATTTCCTGCCAGACATGATCTGGGAACGTGATTTCCGAAGCTTCCAGCAGACTTAACAGCATTTCAATGAATTGACGGTCCTGTTCATCGCTCATGCTTTTGGTTTTTAACCATTGATTAAAATTAGGTGTTGAAACCTCTTTTTCGACAAAGCTCATGTAAATGGCAATTTCTGCACGCTTTTGAGCCAGCTGGTTGGAAAGTGAGCGGTTGGATTTAAGCGCACCCCACCATGTTTGGGCATGCTCAAAGTCGCCATTTAATAGGCTGTGTTCAATCACTTGAGGTGCGAGCCAAGCCAAGTTGGTGTCAGCTTGAATGCCACGCAGTTCAGGTTTAAGGCGTGCAGCTAGGCGGAACATTTTATCTCTATAGGCCCTATCCCACAGCGCTTTCATTGTTAAAGCTCTTGTCGAGGGTAGACCAGAAACTTTGGCGCCTTGCCAAAGTAGTGCACGGGCAATGCTGCCATCCACTTCGGCTTCTGCAAAGCGTTCAACCCCTGGGGACTCCACAACTTTAGGGTCAAAGTCTGCTTTATCATATAGTAAGCCAAGTAGTGCAATGTCATCAAAGAAATTGAACCGCTCAACCAAACTTTCCGCCGCTTGAATACGCAAGGACATATTCAAAGCCACATTTTTAGCCAATTTGTTTAAAGCCACATCCGGCAAAAGTGGCACAATGTTCGGTGTAACAAGGTCGGGTGATGAAAGAAGCACGGCTGTATGTAAGGCTGAAAGTTCTTGATCTACCTTTAAAATGGGCATATCTGCATTGCCTTGAACCGCATCAAATAAGCTGTAAAGCAAGGCGTCTTCACGTCTTGTTTTTTGATCAAGCATGTTTAAGCTTAATTCAAACCCTTTTTCGTCCCCTGTTAAAAGTTGGCAGGTCAACAACGCTTTGCGCCAAAAAACATTGCCAGCATTCAAGATGTTTTCACGGACAAAGGGGCAAGCCGATTGAAGATCACCCTGCACCAGCTTACTTTGCACCCAAATGGCTGGCAAACCTTCGTGCTGGTTAAGGTTTTGTGGGGTCAACCCTGCTTTAGATAACAGTAGTTCAGCATGCCTAAACTCACCTAAGTTGAACAGATTTTGAATACGGAAAGCCAACCAGCTTGAATTTGACTGGTTGTCACCTTCAGGGGCATTGGCTTGAGTTAAAAGCAGGTTGAGCACCAGCTTATTTAAACTAGTAGACTGCAAGTTGGAGGTGGTAACTTTTTGAATAAAGTTTTCTGCTGACTCACGGCTTACTGTGTCAAAAACATTGTTATTAAAGCCGCTGTCTGCGTTTAAAAGGCCCACTGATGCAACATCTGCTTCTGTGAGGTTGGTCAACACTGGCATGTCATTCAAAGGTTTTACACTCGCCTTTTCGCTATTTTCAGCAGCAAGGCCTTTGTTGATGATGGACTCGATGGTCAATTCCATTTTTTCAACAGAATTTTCTAGCGCTTTTAAGCTTTCAGCCGTTTGGGCGTTCTGAGCTTCATTTTGTTGCTGCGCCAATTGCTCGGATGAAGCTTTAGGCAAGTCCTTCACTGCAATAGACTTGGCGTTTTTAGGTGGTTGGATGTTCCCTTCTGTAGACAATTCTTCAGCGGATTCGGCACTTTGCTGTGGCACAAACCCCAAACCTTCAGTGGGTTCAGCGTAAATTGGCTCGGCCACTTCTTGAATGGCCTGTGCATTTTCTTGGTAAAATCTTTCAAACTCGGCATCAATTTGGCTGTTTTCGGGTGCTTGCGGTTCAACTATTTCCGCATTTGTTGTGTTTAATGCGTTGTAATCCGATGGTAGTTCGCCATTCTCGCCAATAAGTGGTGCATAAAGATCTTCTTCAGAGAGCGGGAATTCTTTGTCAAAGTCCACACCTTGGGCCAGCGCTTGCTGGTTAAAAATGATTACGGCAAAAAGGAACCAAAAACGCATTAAAGTGTAACCTCTTTTGTTATTTCTTCAGTTTGAATTGGTTTGGTGTAACCGTAAACCCACAAACCAGCAAGGGCGATGCAAATAATTACTGTAATTTTAACAACTTTTTTAAGTGGGTTTGCTGTGGTGACAGTTTCTGATTGCAAGGACATTTTTAACCTTTAAATTTAACGTTGATATATTAGACATATGTTTAATGCCATCACTTTACATAGCGCTTTTATTTTTTGCAAGTGAAAGTAGGATAGTTGTCATGCAAACATTGATATCTTTTTTAAAATCATACATAATGGGTTTCATTTAAAAGGGGTTTATAAGTAAAGCACATGTTTTCTGACAAATTATTTGATCACAAATATGACATTGATGAACTGATAGAGGCCTTTTGCTCAGGCCATATCAGTTCTGTTTGGGTTTTAAATACACGTAACGCTGAAATAACCCCCCTGCCCAGCAATGACGACGTCGAAGATGGTGGTGATAACAACCATCTTCACATTATCGAAAGTTTACCACCTTCATTTATGGATGAGCTTACTCAAAACTATAAATTTTCAAAATTAGGCGAAGAAACGCAAAAGGAAGTTGTCAGCATTATTAACAACTGCACAAACGTACACGACCTATTAAAGCATGCTTATGACAATGACGCAGGCAGTTATATTATAAAAACATTAAAAGCTGCTTGCCTTGACTGGCTAGATATGCGAAACCTCATTCCCCCTTCTATGCGCCACACAAGTGACATGAGCATGTTTGACAGTTTAAGTGGCACGGACGGGCAAAAACACAAAATTAAAATATCAATTAAATAAGGTATAAACTTTGATGGGTGAAACTGAAACCCTTATAATGATTGGATTCATTATATTACTTTTATTATGTTCTGCGTTCTTTTCTGGTTCAGAAACAGCGCTTATGTCTTCAAGCAAGCCTAAACTGCACAAAATGGCTAAGGAAGGAAACACAAAAGCTGAACGTGTTAACAACGTAACCCAAGACCCTGAAAAGTTACTCAGCACAATTTTACTTGGTAACAACCTTGTAAACATTGCAGCATCTGCTTTAACCACAGGTGTATTTATTGAACTGTTTGGCGACAGTGGTATTGCCATGGCAACCCTAATCATGACCTTTTTGGTTCTTATTTTTGCTGAAATTATTCCAAAAACAGTGGCCAGCCGTAACCCTGAAAAACACTCCCTTTGGATTGCCTTCCCCATGACTGGGTTGGTTTATATTTTGCGCCCTTTCACCAAGTTTATTCAAGCGATTGCCAGCGTAATGCTGCGTTTGATTGGCATTAAGCCCAACGAAAGTGGCAACTTTGATGAGGACGATGTGCGCGGTGCTATTGGTATGGGCCTTGAAGAAGGTGTGCTTGAAAAAGGCGAACACCGTATGTTGGACAGTGTGATGAAACTGGATGAGATGACCGTGGCGGATGTGATGATTCACCGCCGTGACATTGAAATGCTGAATGCTGACACACCACTGGAAGAAATTTACCGTATTTTGTCAACCAAACCTGTGCACAGCCGCCTGCCCTTATGGCGTAACGACAAAGACAACTTAATTGGCATTTTACTTGTGAAGGACTTTTTTAAAGCTCACTACTACATGAAAGAGCGTGGTAAGGAGTTTAAAATTGAAGATGTGATGCAAGAAACTTATTTCGTGCCAGAAAGTGTTCTTTTGAACGATCAAATTGTTGAATTTCAAACACAGCGTAAGCACATGGCCATTGTTGTGGATGAATATGGCGACATTCAAGGCGTTGTAACCCTAGAAGATATCTTGGAAGAAATTGTTGGTGATATCTTGGATGAGCATGACATTGTGAAAACTCACTACCGCATGGAGCGTGACAATTCCATTACCGTGACCGGTCAATTCCCCGTTCGTGATGCCAATAAGGAATTTGGTTGGAGCCTTCCAGAGGAAGAAGACGCTGTTACCTTAGGCGGTTTTATTATTGAGAACCTGAGTCGCATCCCCGACCTTGGGGAAACAGTTGAACTGCACAACATTCAATTCAAAGTGATTATGAAGCGTAAGCAAGCCATCACCAAGTTGCGTGCAACGTTGATTGATAAAGAAGATACTGTGGCCAAAAGCGCCACAACAGAGGAAAACCTTAAAGATACAAATTCGGAGAATTCATGAGTCCATTATTGATTGCAAGTTTATCAACATTTGCAGGCCTATTTTTATTATTTTATTGTGGTAACCGGCTGGTTGACGGCGCTGTTTTTGTCGCAAAGAAATTTCAACTTTCCAGCATTTTTATTGGTGTTGCGGTGATTGGTTTTGGTACCAGTTTACCTGAAATTGTCGCCACCATGACAGCAAACAGGTCCGGTAACCCATCCCTTGCTTTTGGTAACATTATTGGCAGTAACATTGCCAACATTGCATTGGTACTTGGTGTTGGTTTGTTGTTGATGAAAAAGTTTACACCTAATAAAGACCAGATTCGTGAGTATTTGATTATGATGATGTGCATGTGGTTTTTTGCTTTTATCATTTTATCCCAAGGGGAAGTGAACAGCATTTTTGGTGTGGCTTTACTTATTGGCTTGGCGTTTTACCTTTTTGCTGCGCACCAGTCTGGCAAAAAAGCCGGCTTTAGCGACACTGAAATTGAAGAAGAGGTTAACCTTCCAAGCAAGCCAATTGTGGCTTATAGCTTTATCTTCTTTGGTTTGGTTGGTTTGTTTGTGGGTGCTGAACTCACTGTGGACGGCGCTGTGACCATTGCTGAGCATTTGGGTGTTAGCCAACGTGTGATTGGTTTAACGCTGGTGGCCATTGGCACAAGTTTGCCCGAAATTGCAGCCACTTTTGCTTCCGCACGTCACGGTAACATTGGCTTAACCCTTGGTAACGTTGTGGGGTCTAATGTCTTTAACGCCCTTGGTGCAACAGGTGCGGCTTCATTGGTTCGAACCTTAACTGTCCAAGAAGATGGTATTGCTAACGACCTGTTTGTGATGCTGTTGCTTGGTTTTGTGGTTTCTTACTTGTTCCTAGTGCAAAGACCGCACACCAAACGATTGGGCGTGGTGTTGATATTTTTATATGCCACTTACATTGCATGTTTAGGGGTTATTTAATATTTAAGAGGGATTGTTATGTTGCTTAACAAAGTTCAGTTATTTTCAGCGTTATTGTTTTTGAGCGCTTGCTCGTCAAGTGATGAAGCGCAAACTGAAAAGGACGTTGAAACGTCTTACCAGAAAGCACGTGGTGGTGTTTATTTAACCGCTGCAATTGGTGAAGCGAGTAATTTAATCCCTTGGACTTCTTCTGACAGTGCATCCCACGCCGTTTCAGGCCATATCTATAATGGTCTTTTAAAATATGATAAGGACTTAAACCTTACTGGCGATTTGGCAGAAAGCTGGAATGTGAGCGATGATGGCTTAACCATGACCTTTCATCTTAAAAAAGGTGTGAAATGGTCTGATGGGAGTGAATTAACCGCCCATGATGTGATGGCCACATTTAAAACCATCACCGACCCTGAAACTTTAAGCCCTTATAGCGGTGACTATAAAATGGTGCAATCGGGCAAAGTTGTGGATGATTACACATTTGAAGCGAGTTACAACAAACCTTTTGCCCCTGCACTTTCCAGCTGGACACTGAAGATACTCCCTCAAAAAAGGCTGGAAGCTGAAAATATCAACGACAGCAGCTTAAAGTCTGACCCGTTGGGTACAGGGCCATATACACTCACCAACTGGAAGCGTGGCGAGTTTGTCCACCTAACAGCGCGAAGCGATTACTTCGAGCACGAGCCCTACATCAGCCAGTTACTGACCCGACAGATTCCCGATATGGATACACAGTTTTTAGAACTAAAGGCTGGTAACCTTGACAGCATGGGATTAAAACCTTTGCAGTTTACAAGATTGACTGATACTGCACGCTTCAAAAAAACTTTCAACAAATATAAATATTTGTCCAACGGTTACACCTACATGGGCTTTAACCTTAACAACAACCTGTTTTCTGACAAACAGGTGCGACAAGCTTTGTCATACGCCGTAAACAGGCAAGAAATTGTTGACGGTGTATTATATGGGCAAGGTTTACCTTTGGCATGCCCTTTCAAGCCTGGTACTTGGGCTTACAACAACACCATTGCGCCCTACCCTTACGATATTCAAAAATCCAAACAACTCCTAAAAAATGCAGGATGGGTGGACAGCGATGGCAACGGCATACTTGATAAAGATGGACAAGAGTTCGAATTTACTGTGGTTACCAATCAAGGCAACGACCTTAGAAAAATGACTGCGGAATTGATGCAGCAAGCCTTTAAAGAAGTTGGTGTGAAAATGAACATCAATGTTCAAGAGTGGTCCACCTTTATTGAAAACACCATCAACAAACGTCAATTTGATGCTTTTATTCTTGGATGGTCCCTCTCCCCAGAGCCTGACCCTTATGACATTTTTCATTCATCTAAAACAGGTGAAAAAGAATTTAACATTGTAGGGTTTAATAACGAAGAAGCAGATAAGATGATGGATAAAGCCCGTGGTACGTTTGACCAAGTCGAGCGCAAAAAATACCTTGATCGCTTTCAAGAAATTTTGCACGATGAGCAACCGTATTTGTTTTTATATGCACCGTACAGCTTAATTGCGGTGCACAAGCGCATTCAAAACATTGAAGAAGCCCCAGCAGGTATTAGCCACAATTTTATTGATTGGTATATCCCGCAGGAACTTCAAACTCGCAATGTGATGCAGCAGTAAAAAAAGTTAGCGCTCTAAACTTTCTTCGGCTTCTTGAAAGGCCAGTGCCATAGAACTTTCCGGCTCCTCCTGCGTTGGAGCAAATTCAAGCTCTAACTGTTCTTTGCGTTGTTGTCGAAGTTTGCTTATTTCATCCTCAGGCGTTTCAAGATCATATAAGAATTCATGCGCTGATGCATGTTGAACACCCTTAACTTCTAAATAACCGCTTTCTTCCAGTTCATATTCAGCCAATTTTTCTGTTTTACGCATAGCAGATGACATTTTATGTTTTTCAGACATTAGATTCCCTTTATAATTTTACAACCTATAACCTTATGGTCACAGCAGTAATTCTTTTTCCACATATTTCTGACAGTTTTTAGTGACAATATATCCTTAACTTCATATGCTTAGGTTCATGATTATTTATTTGCTTAAAAGGTTGTTGGGTATGGTGCCGCTTATCATTGGCATTACTCTCATTTCATTCATTGTCATTCAATTGGCACCAGGTAAACCTGTGGGGTTGGAAACCGACTTAAACCCGAAAATTAGCGCAGAAGCGCAAGAAAAGCTACGTCAACATTATGGCTTGGATCAACCACTTCATGTGCAATATATCAACTGGATGAAAAACTTTATAAAGTTGGACTTTGGTCAGTCCTTCGCGCCTGATAAACGTGACGTGCTGGAAAAAATATCCGAAAAACTACCTGTAACATTATGGATGAATGTCATTGGCCTGTGCATTGTTTTTATAGTGGCGGTACCTTTGGGTGTTGCTTCAGCTAAGTATCAAAACAGCTATTTTGACCGCACAACAACGGTTATTGTTTTCACACTCTTTGCGGCGCCCAGTTTTTGGATTGGTCTTTTAGGGATGATGTACTTTGGCGTTCATTTGGGTTGGTTACCTGTTTCAGGGCTTTCGTCCTTTGGTAGCGAAAACTGGTCGTTCGGTGCAAGAGTTTTGGACTGGGCACATCATTTAACCTTACCCATCTTAGTGGGTGTGATGGGTAGCTTTGCAGGTTTAAGCCGTTACATGAGAAGTTCAATGTTGGAAGTGATACGGCAGGACTACGTCACAACCGCCCGTGCAAAAGGTTTATCTGAAAGTTATGTGATGTACAAGCACGCCCTTAAAAACGCAATTTTACCCGTTGTAACCATTCTTGGTTTAAGTATTCCTGGGTTGATTGGTGGTAGCGTTATTTTTGAATCTCTATTTGCAATTCCTGGTATGGGCAAGCTTTTTTATGATGGTGTGATGATGCGTGACTATCCACTGATTATGGGCATTTTAAGTATCGGCGCTGTTCTGACCTTAATTGGTAATTTGTTGGCAGATATTTGTTATGCCTTGGCCGACCCGCGTATTCGTCACGGTCAAAAATTAAGTTAACATGCGACTACATCGTCTGTAGCGTGGCGTTCATTTGCTCGTTTTATAACTTCTTTAACAAGTTTAGAAATACCCTTTTCCGCTTCCACCATGTTTTTTGCCAACATGTAAGCGGGTGTGGATACCACATTAAATTTGTCATCCACCACAATACCATCCACATCGCATGGCACATGATCACAGCCCAGCTTTTCCATTTTCTGCGCAATATGTTCATCGTTGCCAATGGTTAGCTTTGCGTGCTGGTCTTTTAATATCACCGCACCAATGGAAGCTGGGGAAATGCAAATAAAGCCAATAGGAATGCGTTTATGTAAGGCATCTTCCACAAAACTTCTAACGTGAAGTTCCACATCAATGTCTTCAATGATATCACGGTATGCAAAGTCCGAAAGGTTCATGGCTGCACCAAAACCACCGGGGAAAATAATGGCGTCATAATCATCCACCTTGGCATCCGCAAGGGACTCAATCTCCCCTCTTGCAATGCGGGCAGACTCCTCTAAAGCGTTACGCTTTGGGACATCGTGATGAATTTCACCTGTTTTGTGGTTGATCACATCTGCTTGATCAATGTCGGGAGCAAGGTAGCAAACTTCTGCGCCATTTTTTTGCAAATGGAGCGATGTTAATACGCTTTCATGAATCTCGCTGCCATCATCTACGCCGCAACCTGAAAGTACTACTGCTACCTTAAGCATAATCAAAACTCCTTACATAATGTTTGCTACATTATTAAGTATGTTTATTTTTATAAAAAAGTTCAAGCTTTGTCGTTTACTTTGAAAATGCCGCAGCGACCCAGTCACCCATTGTAATTTCGCCAATAAGCTCAACACCTTTAGATTCGTAACATCTCACAACATCATCCCTTTGCGTTGTTAAAAAGCCAGAGAGAATGGCAATGCCATCATCATCTAAAGTATTGATTAAATCATCGGACATTTCAATTAAAGGATTGGCTAAAATGTTGGCAAAAATTAAGTCATAAGGTGCACGTTGTTGCACAGTTTCAGATGCGAAGCCATCACTGTATGCACAGGTGACAAGGGTTTCAACTTTGTTGAATTCACAGTTTTCAAGTGCAACGTCAACACTTGGTTTATCAATGTCAACCGCCAAGCTTTTAAGCTGATGCTTTTTCGCAGCCGCCATGGCAAGGATTGCACTGCCACATCCCATGTCTAACGCATTTTCAAAACGGCGACCTTCGGTTAAGTTATCATATAAAGTTAAGCAACCAGCTGTCGTTGGGTGTTCACCTGTACCAAAAGCCATGCCTGCAGGTATTTTAAGCTCCACCAAACCTTCTGGCACAACTTCATCAAAAGTGTGAATGAAGAAACCTGCCACTTCCAGCGGTGGAAATTCACGTTTCATTTTCTCTTGCCAGTCTTCATCCTTGACACGTGTAATAACGGGTCTGTGGTCTTCTCCTAAAATATCACTGGCAATTTTAAAGGCTTTGAGAATACTCTCTTCGTTTTGCTCATTACCAAAAAACGCATTCAACTGCCATTTACCGGCCTGTTTACCTGTATCCACAGCGGCATCTAACGGGAATAAAATTTCCTCATACACTGGGATTTGGTCTTCATTTAAGGCAATAGTTGCCTGCCAACCAACGTAAGATTCTGTCATTATTCAGCGTCCTTGTCTTGAGATTTAGACTTTTTAGCCGTTGTTTTTTTGCTTGTGGCTGGCTTTTTACGTTTGCTTTCCAATTGCTCCTCAGTTTTTTGCGCACGTTCGTCAGCACGTTTTGTTTTTTCTGCTTCCGCCTTTTGCTTCTTGCGTGTACCTTTTTTCGCAATCACCGGCTTGCCTTCAAACAAGTCATCAATTTGCTTTTTATCCAAGGTTTCATGTTCTAGCAGGGCTTCAGAAAGAAGATGTAATTTATCTTCATGCTTTTTAAGAATGTTCTTCGCACGCTTGTAGTTGGTGTCGATGAACTTTCTAACTTCAGCATCCACTTCTTTAGCTGTTTCCGAGCTGAATGATGCGGCAGAACCGCCACCACCCATGCTGCGACCAAGGAATGGGTCATGATCCTTCGCACCGTAATTTTGAGGGCCAAGTTTTTCACTCATCCCCCAAGAACAAACCATGTTATGGGCAATTTCTGTGGCACGTTCAATGTCATTTGAAGCACCTGTGGTCATTTGATTTAAAATCATTTCTTCCGCCAAGCGACCACCCATCAAGATAGCAATTTGGTTTTCAAGGTATACTTTGTCATAAGTTACTTTATCTTCTTCCGGTAGGGACATGGTCACACCTAGTGCACGTCCACGGGGAATAATTGTTACCTTATGAAGAGGGTCAGCCTCACCTTCTACAAACAGAGTCACAATAGCGTGGCCAGCTTCGTGGTAGGCCGTGGTTTTCTTTTGTTCTTCGGTCATGGCGTTACTTCTGCGTTCTGCACCCATCATCACCTTGTCCTTGGCCATTTCAAAGTCTTCCATGTCCACCAAGCGCTTGTTAGAACGCGCAGCCATCAAGGCAGATTCGTTCACCAAGTTGGCAAGGTCCGCACCCGAAAAGCCGGGTGTACCACGGGCAATGACATGGGCATCCACATCTGCCGCAAGTGGCACTTTTTGCATGTGAACGTTAAGAATTTGCTCACGACCTTTAATGTCTGGCAGTGGTACCACAACTTGACGGTCAAAACGACCGGGGCGCATCAAAGCTGGGTCCAGCACGTCTGGTCTGTTTGTTGCGGCAATTAAAATAACACCTTCGTTGGCGCCAAAGCCGTCCATCTCAACCAAAAGCTGGTTTAAAGTTTGTTCACGTTCGTCGTTACCGCCGCCAATACCAGTACCACGGTGGCGACCAACAGCGTCAATCTCATCAATAAATACAATACAAGGTGCATTTTTCTTCGCTTGCTCAAACAAGTCTCTGACACGGGAAGCACCGACACCAACAAACATTTCCACAAATTCAGAACCTGAAATTGTAAAGAATGGAACACCTGCTTCGCCCGCAACGGACTTGGCAAGCAATGTTTTACCAGTCCCTGGAGAGCCAGCCAACAAAACACCTTTTGGGATTTTACCGCCCAAACGCTGGAATTTTGAAGGATCTTTTAAGAAGTCCACCACCTCTTCAAGTTCTTGTTTGGCTTCTTCCACACCAGCAACATCATCAAATGTTACACGCACTTGATTCTCTGTGAGCATTTGCGCACGGCTTTTGCCAAAGCTCATGGCTTTGCCGCCGCCTTGCATTTTGTTCATCATAATAATCCAAAACAGGATAATAACTCCAATTGGCAACATGGAAATGAAAATTTGCTTTAAAACACTTTCACCTTCTTGCGGTTTTACTTCAATGGCAACATTTTTCTGGCGCAAGTTTTTAATCAAGTCAGGGTCGTATGGTGCCAACGCTTTGATCGGTTGGCCGTCAGTGCGAGTTGCTGTCAATGTTTGGCCTTGAATTTGAATGTTGCGCACTGCGCCTTGATCCACAAGGTCCATCATTTCAGAGTAGCCGACTTTATCAGTTTTACCTGACATTGAACCGCCTTCTGTCATTTGGAAGAGAGATAGAATTGCAATAAAGACAAGTGCCCAAATTAAAATGTTACGCATGTTACCGTTCACCGGGAAATTCTCCGAAATTGTTTGTTACAGTTTTTCTAAAAATTTAAAAATAATCAGCTTTGAAGTTTATCTGACAACAGGCAAACCTTCAAGGTAAAATGCCTTTATAGTTAAAGATAAATTTACATTGCCTTCGTTTTTCGATTAAAATTAAAGCAATAACCCACTCACCCAAATAGAAATAACAAAAAGTAAGCATAAAATGTACCCTGATAACATTTTAAAGAAAGCCCATAAAACTGTACAAAAACTGGCTGATAAAAAGCTAACCATCGCCACGGCGGAAAGTTGCACGGGCGGGCTTATTATTGGTGCGCTTACTGAAGTTTCTGGTAGCAGTGCTGTGGTGGATAGAGGCTTTATAACCTACACCAACCAATCAAAGGTGGGAATGTTAGGCGTTTTAGACGAAACGTTAGAAGCTCACGGTGCGGTCAGCGAGCAAACGGTACGGGAAATGGCGCTAGGTGCACACAACAAGAGTGGCAGCCCCATCACCGTTGCAGTTTCCGGTATTGCTGGGCCAACGGGCGGCAGTGATGAAAAACCAATAGGATTGGTTTACTTTGGCTTTTATTTTGAGGGAAAATTAAAAGTTCTACGCCATGTGTTTAAAGGCAACCGCCAACAAGTTAGGCTACAAACAATTGAAACATCTTTGGATGAAATTTTGAGTTATTTACAAAAATAAACTATGTTCACACCTCAACATAACCAAGCTTACACTTGCATTCTTATGCAAAAAAAAGTATCTTCACTTTTCATTTATCCAAACACAAAGAAAGGCCAATAAAATGAACTTAATGCAAGGTAAAAAAGGCATTGTTATGGGCGTTGCCAACAAGAACTCAATTGCTTGGGGTATTGCGCAAAGCCTCCACGAAGCAGGTGCAGAAATTGGTTTTACTTATGTTGGCGAAGCGTTGGAGCGCCGTGTAAAACCATTGGCCGAAAGCATTGGCAGTGACTTTGTGATTGAGTGCGATGTAACAAACGACGACGCCATTGAAGAAACTTTTAAACAAGTGAAAGAAAAATGGGGCGAGATTGACTTTATTGTGCATGCCATTGCTTTTAGCAATAAAGAAGAGCTTAAAGGTCGCTACATTGAAACAAGCCGTGACAATTTTAAACTCAGTTTAGATGTTTCCTGCTACTCCCTCACAGCTGTATGCAAAGCCGCTGAACCCCTTTTAAAAGAAGGTGCTTCTGTTATCACCCTTTCCTACTATGGTGCTGAGAAAATTGTACCAAACTATAACGTTATGGGTGTGGCAAAAGCTGCTTTAGAAGCCTCCGTGCGTTACCTAGCCGACGATCTTGGTAGCACAAAGCAAGTGCGTGTTAACAGCATCAGTGCAGGCCCAATTAAAACTCTAGCTGCAAGTGGCATTGGCGGGTTCAAGTCCATCCTTGATGCAAATGAAAACAATGCCCCTCTTCGCCGTAACGTCACACAAGAAGAGGTTGGTAAAACAGCACTTTACTTATTGAGTGATCTTTCAACAGGTGTAACAGGTGAAAATTTACATGTGGATGCTGGCGCAAGCCAAGTTGGCATTCATTTAAACAAATAACATCCACGCATAAAACAACAAAAAGCCCCCTGATTGGGGGCTTTTTTATTGGTTCGCTACTTAACACGTTTTAAGGAGTAATCAAAGGATTCGAGCTCTCTATAAACATCTAGCACTTTGTCCAAATCAAGTGAATATTTATTTGGAACCTTGGAGTTGAAAACACGAATGGCTTGACCAACAGCTTCAGCATCAATGCCGTTTTGAATGTTTAACATTTCAACCAAAAGCTTGTTGCGTACATCCAGCGCAATGGAAGAGCTTGGTCTTTCTTCAGCCATGTATTGCCAGTATTTGGCTAACACTTCGCTTACACAGCCACGAATTGCCATTTTTTCAATGGGCCGAAACTGAGTTAGGTTATTCAAAGCTTCGTCAAGTTGATCGATAAAAAGTTTAGATGGGTTGGTTGTTTGTTGAGACATAACGCCTCCTCATAAAAAAGGTCATGAAAAGATACAAGTAAAACTAGCTAAAAGATAAGAACTCGGCAATACAATGTCAAGTTTATGGTATTAAATTAAAAAAGTGTTATAAACCCACACAAAAACGGGCAGTTCAGAGGGTTATATAACTTTACATATCTTCAAAAAAGGGCTATTTTAAAGGACATGAGCATAGTTGACCCAAAAAACATTGTTTTAAAAGCCTTTGTCATGCCACCGGACCTAAACTTCCATGGCACACTTTTTGGTGGCGCAATGCTGGCTTATTTGGACCAAGCAGGCGCAATGGTTGCACAAAAACGCAGCAAGTCTCGTGTGTTTTTGGTGGCCATGAATAAGGCAAACTTTATGGCGCCTTCTATGTTGAATGACTCAATCACAATTTATGGCAAGGTTGCACATGTTGGCAACACGTCTATGACCATTCAACTTGAAGCATGGCGAGAAGACCCCATCACACAAGAAAAGCAACTAAGTGCAGAGGCGGAAGCAACATACGTTTCCATTGACTCAAACTTAAAGCCATGGCCTGTCGATAGATAATTTACATTTTATAAGGTGAGAATACGTTATGTCTGTACAACAAACATACACAGCAGCAGATATTGAAGTCCTAGAAGGTTTAGACCCAGTGCGCAAACGCCCTGGTATGTACATCGGCGGCACAGATGAAACAGCACTCCATCACCTTATGGTCGAAGTTTTAGACAACTCGATGGATGAGGCCGTTGCTGGCCATGCCGATAAAATTTGGGTTAAAATCTCAAAAGACAATACCTTAACCATTCGTGATAATGGGCGTGGTATTCCTGTAGATCCCCACCCAAAGTATCCAAACAAATCAGCCCTTGAAGTTATCTTATGCACCTTGCATGCAGGTGGTAAGTTCGGCAATAAAGCTTACAGTACATCAGGTGGTTTACACGGTGTGGGTATTTCTGTTGTGAATGCCCTCTCCACTTATGTGGAAGTTGAAGTAGCACGCAACGGCAACCTTTACAAACAACGTTTTGAAAAAGGTCACGCAGTTGGCGCTTTGGAAGACTTGGGCGAAATTAAAAACCGTAAAGGTACCAAAGTCACGTTCCGCCCTGACTTGGAAGAAATTTTTGACGAAGGCTGTAAATTCAGTGCCAAACGCTTGCGTGGTATGGTTCAAAGTAAAGCATATCTTTACAGTGGCGTTACCATATACTGGCGTGATGAAACAAAAACTGAAACCCATGAAGAAACTTTCCACTACCCAGAAGGTTTAAAAGACTATTTAAAGTCTAAATTGGTCACCGCCGACAATAAGGAAATCCCCTGCATCACAAACGCCCTTTTTGCAGGCAAGCAAGACTTTGTGGACGATAAAAACGCCGGTAAGGTTGAATGGGCTTTGGCTTGGCCTCTGAATGAAGATGGCAGTTGCCAAACCTACGCCAACACCATTCCCACTTACCAAGGTGGAACCCACGAAACGGGTTTACGTGCTGCTATTACCAAAGGTTTAAAGCAATACGGTGAAATGCGTGGGAAAAAAGTGGCGGACATCACCGCAGATGACATTTTAGGCGGCTGTAAAATTCTCCTATCCGTTTTCATCCCCGACCCTCACTTCCAAGGCCAAACAAAGGATAAGCTGACCAACCGTGAAGCTATTCGCTTGGTTGAAAACACACTTAAAGATCGCTTTGACCATTACTTGGTAAGTGACACCAACAGCGCCGATAGTTTGTTATTTAACGCGATTGAGCGCAGTGAAGCTCGCCGCCGCCGCCGTAAAGAGCAAGAAGTCAAACGTAAAACTGCTGTAAGCCGCCGTATTACATTGCCTGGGAAATTAAGTGATTGCTCACAAAAATCCCCTGAAGGTACAGAGATTTTTATTGTTGAGGGTGACAGTGCGGGCGGTAGTGCAAAGCAAGGACGGGATCGCCAAACTCAAGCCATTTTACCGCTCAAAGGTAAAATTTTAAACGTTGCAAGTGCCACGAAGGACAAAATTCGTGCAAATGCAGAAATTCGTGACCTTGTTCAAGCCTTGGGTTGCGGTATGGGTAAGGACTTTAAGGCGGACAGCATGCGCTATGAACGTGTCATTATTATGACCGATGCCGACGTGGACGGTGCGCACATTGCAACGCTACTCCTCACCTTTTTCTATCAAGAAATGCCAGAACTTTTACTCAACGGTAATGTTTATTTGGCGATGCCTCCTTTGTATAAGTTAACACACGGCGCCACCAGTGTTTATGCGCTGGATGATTTGGACAAAGACCGCCACATGAAAACAACCTTCAAAGGTAAAAAGAACATCATGATGACACGCTTTAAGGGTCTTGGTGAAATGCCTGCATCACAACTTAAAGAAACCACTATGAGCAAGGACAAAAGGAAGTTGATGCAAATTAGCATTGACAGTTTGGCAGATAGCAAAAGTATTGTTTCGCAACTTATGGGTAAAAACCCAGAAGACCGTTTCAACTTCATTACAGAAAATGGCTCAAAGGCAGAAGTTGACCTGTAAGGTAAACTTACCGTTTCACGTCAGCGCTCGCCTTAACAAGGCTTGTCTTTTGTTGGAGATGTTGCTATAAAAGATTGTTATCTCATAATAAATCTTTTAACTTTTTAAAGTTGCAACAGCAACTTAAGGAAATTTTATGAAGGGCATTTTACCGCCACCTCACCTTAATTCCATCAAAATTGTGACCAACGAAGAAGCCTTAGCACCATCTCTTCAAGATGAAGATGCGCTGATGTGCTTTTTACCACAAACCCAAAGCAATCCTGATGTTATTTACGTTATCAACGCTATAATTAAGCAGGACCTTCACTTTGGCCTTGGCTACATAAGCAACGGATCAAAAGTTTCCGACTACCACCTTTATTGCAACTTGGAAGAAACTTGGACTAGGCAAAAAGAATCAAATATCTATTACAGTTTGACCCAACAACTGCAACTATTGTTGCCCTGTTTAACGCTTGAAGTATTACAAAAATTTGCTAGCTGGGCTCTTTCACAGCTGAAGCAAAATTATAAAACCATCCAAAAATGCAAAAGTGAAAATGATGATATGAATATCCGGTCATTCATTTTATCAGGCGCTTTACAACAAAATACAGTTCCACACGCGCATACTTGGCATGTGGATGTAAATAATTACACGCTTATTGCAACTTATGCTGGAAACGCAACTTACTTTCTGCCAAATGTTAACGACGAGAAAACACTTAAAATTCTCAATAATAGCGTGCGCTCTTGCTGTTCTTTTATTGATGAAAATTGCAAGCCTGTGCCAGCCTATTCCCTTCAAGATACAGGTAAGTCTTTACACAAAGGGTATCGAGAAACAATAAAAAGCTTGAATCATCGAGCTCCACTATCCAACAAACGATTTGTCGGCCTTGCCGTCACCACAACAAATTGAATGAATCGAATAAAAAACACCCTCAAATTTGAGGGTGTTTTTGTTTGTTTAGCTATCTTACACGCCAAGCAACATCCGACCTGGATTTTCAAGGCACTGCTTAACCTTGACAAGGAAGGAAACAGCTTCGCGACCATCCACAATGCGGTGGTCATATGTCATCGCAACGTACATCATCGGGCGAATGACAATTTCACCATCCACAACAACTGGACGCTGAACAATGTTATGCATGCCTAAAATACCAACTTGTGGGTAATTTAAAATTGGCATGGACATCATTGAACCAAAAGTTCCACCGTTGGTAATAGTATACGTTCCACCAGTCATATCATCTGGTGTTAGCTTGCCATCGCGCGCTTTTTTAGCATATTCACGAATACCATTTTCAATATCGGCAAAGCTCATTTTATCAGCGTCTTTTAGAACGGGCACAACCAAGCCCTTGTCTGTAGAAACTGCAACGCCAATGTTGTAGTAGTTTTTGTAAACAATTTCATCGCCGTCAATTTCAGCGTTTAAAGCTGGCCAGTCTTTCAAGCCTTCAATAACCGCTTTGGTGAAGAAGCTCATAAAGCCGAGTTTAACACCGTGTTCTTTTTCAAATTGATCTTTAAATTCTTTGCGTAGGTTCATTACAGCGCTTAAGTCAATTTCGTTGTAAGTTGTCAACATTGCGGCATTGTTTTGCGCTGTTTTTAAGCGACCAGCAATGGTTTGACGCAAGCGCGACATTTTAACACGCTCTTCTCTTTTTTCAGAAGAATCACTTGGTGCAGCTGCGGCTGGAGCAGGCTTTGCAGCCTCTTGTTTCTTTTCTTCAGCAGGTGCCGATTTAGCAGAAGGCATCACAGATTTTGGATTGTCCAAGTAAGCCAGCACATCACCTTTGGTAAGGCGACCATCTTTACCGCTGCCTTCAATCAAGCTTGGGTCAATGTTGTTTTCTTCAATCAATTTTTTAACCGCAGGGCTCAGTGGTTGGTCACCATTTTCGCTGGAACTTTTAGCCTGTTCTGAACCTTCATTGTCACCTCCTGTGCTTTGCGATGCGTTAGGTTTCTCTTCTGTTTCGCTCTTGTCAGAATCGTTGTTTGAAGAGTCAGAGCTATCGCTTTCTTCTTTACTTTCAACAGAAGATGCACTCGCACCTTCATCAAGTTCTGCCATCACTTCACCAACTGTAACAGTCTCACCTTCACCTTTTAGAATTTTAGTAAGGACACCGGCTTTAGGCGCGGTGACTTCTAGGTTAATTTTATCAGTTTCCAGTTCAGCAATCAGTTCGTCTTCTTGCACATGGTCACCTTCTTTTTTAATCCATGATGCAATGGTTGCTTCTGTAATACTTTCGCCCATTGTTGGGGCTTCAATTTTCATTGCCATTTTTTTCTCTCTTTATTCTTAGGTTGAAACTATTCAGCAAAAGCTGATTTTACAAGCTCTTTTTGTTCTTTGTTGTGTCGCTTCAATGAACCCACAGCAGGGCTGGCCGAAGCTTCACGGCAAACGCATTTAAGTGCAGTTTCCAACTGGTCACTGATATTTTCACGAACATATGTCCAGTAACCTTGGTTGCGTGGCTCTTCTTGAACCCAGCGGAAGCTTTCAGCATTTTTGTACTTTGCAAGCACTTCCTTCAGCTCATCAACAGGTGCTGGATAAAGTTTTTCCACACGGATGATAGCTGTATCATCGTGATCTTTCGCAATCTTTTCGCCGATCAAGTCATAGTAAATTTTACCAGAGCACAGGATCACTTTTTTCACGTTTTCAGCTGTTGTATCTACATCATCAATCACCGGTTTAAACCCACCAGATGTTAACTCATCCACCTTGGAAGTTGCCATTGGATGACGTAGCAAACTCTTAGGAGTGAAGACAATAAGCGGTTTACGCACTTTGCGTAACACTTGACGTCTGAGTAGGTGGAAAATCTGTGCTGGTGTAGTGCAGTTTGCAACCGTCATGTTATTTTCAGCGCACAATTGCAGGTATCTTTCAGGCCGGCAGCTTGAGTGTTCTGGGCCTTGACCTTCGTAACCATGCGGCAGTAACATAACCAAACCAGACATTCGGTTCCATTTCGCTTCACTGCTTGAAATAAATTGGTCAATCATAATTTGGGCACCGTTTGAAAAGTCTCCAAATTGAGCTTCCCAAACTGTTAAGGTTTTAGGGCTTGCCAGTGAGTAACCAAACTCAAAACCAACAACTGCCAATTCACTGAGACAACTGTTCCACACTTGAAGCGAACTTGTGCTTTGAGCAAATTTTGAAATAGGCATATAAACATCACCGTTGTTCACATCAAAAAGCGCTGCGTGACGGTGAGAAAACGTACCACGGCGCACATCTTGTCCAGAAATACGCACAGCGTAACCTTGGTCTAACAATGAAGCATAGGCTGCAACTTCCGCCGCACCCCAATCTAACTTTTCATCCCCAGAGAGCATGGATTTACGCTTTTCCATCCCCTTCATCACTTTTTTATGTGGCTCAAAACCCTCTGGCAAATCTGTGAAGCAATCAGCAATTTTGGTTGCCGTTTCCGCACTGATAGCTGTTTCAGGTTCGTCAGTGTTGTGACGCTCATAGTCCTCCCACGCACCGCCGAACATGTCTGGCTTCACAGTGGTTTCTTCTTCACGTGACTTTTCAAAAGCCGCGGACAGTTCTTCATGGTAAGCATCTTCCATAGACTTTGCTTCATCTTCTGAAATGGCAGCAGAAGTCACCAACTGCTCTTTGTAAAGCTTGTATGGTGATTTGTGATTTTTAATTTTACTGTAAATCACAGGGTTTGTGAATGTTGGGTCATCTCCTTCATTGTGGCCATATTTTCTGTAGCACACCAAGTCAATAAAAACATCTTTACCAAAGTTGTTGCGGTATTCCATGGCCATTTGCATCACATGGTTACAAGCTTCTGCATCGTCACCATTCACGTGGAAAATAGGCACTTGCAACATCCGTGCAACGTCCGTGCAGTACTCCCCGCTGAAAGTTTCATTCGGTGCGGCTGTAAAACCAATTTGGTTGTTAATAACCAAGTGAATAGTACCCTTGTTGGTGTAACCTTCCAAGTTTGCCATGTTTAAAGTTTCTGGCACAACGCCTTGCCCTGCAAAAGCAGAATCACCGTGGATAACCAATGGCACAACTTTGCGGAATCCGTCTAAACCGTGACGCTCTTGCTTAGCACGTACACTACCAGCAACCACAGGGTTCACAGCCTCTAAGTGTGACGGGTTGTTAAGGAGAGACATATGCACTTTATGGCCACTTCTGGTCGTCACATCGTAGGACTTACCCATGTGGTACTTCACATCAGATGACGCTAAAGAATCTTCTAAAACCAAGGTTTCATCAAAAGCTGCAAAAACTTGATCCAAAGGTTTTTGGAAAATGTTAACCATCACATTTAAACGGCCACGGTGCGCCATGCCCACCACAATATCTTCTGCACCAAATTCGCCGCACATGTCAACCATGGTATCCAACATTGGAATGATGGCGTCAGCACCTTCGCCACTAAAACGTTTTTTTCCAACATATTTGGTGTGTAAAAAGTTTTCAAATTTCTCGGAAACCATCAACCCTTTTAAAATACGTTTCTTGGTTGGCACATCGTATGTCGGGACGTTTTGAATGGATTCCATTTTTTGTTTTAACCAAGCCCGTTCATCATGGCTGGTTAGGTTTTGATACTGCACACCAATTGAACCTGTGTAGGTTTTTTGAACCGCTGCCAAAATGTCCTTCAATTTTGCAGTTTCAGCTGGCAGAAGGCCGTCCGTATCAAACTCACTTTCCATCAGGTCTTCACTTAGGCCAAAGTTTTCAAGAGACAAGTCCTTGCAATCTTTCGGCTCATCTGCAAGTGGGTTGATGTTGGCATTGTAATGGCCATGATCACGAAATGCTTGAATAAGACGGGTTACTCTATTTTGGCCACTGGACGCCGTGTTTACAGACGTCGTGGCTGATTTTACAGGTTGGGTTTCTTTTGTTGAAACGCCATTTTTGCCGTTGGATACCATGTCGTATCCAGCGTTTAAACTTTCAAAAAATGTGCGCCATTCATGCGCAACTGAATTTGGGTCATTTTGAAATTTTGTAAACTGCTCTTCTAAGTAAGGTGAATTACCTGGGTATAGGTTGCTGTATTGATCCATTTTTATTTTTTATTCCCGTCAAAATTGGTCACATTATGGCTTTTGCCACTTTTAAAAATAGCATAGCAAATGGCATGCCCCCTCACAAGCAATAAATAAAACTCAATCAACCATTTGGTTTAATGATTTTGCGTTATACATAAACATCGTGACATTCTTGCGACGCTTAAAAACGACCGCCCGACAACCCCTGACCAGATGACAGCGCCACATCACGGTGAATATGGGCATTTAACAAAAAGCCCATGGCAATTAACATGGTCATCATGGATGTACCACCATAACTGACAAACGGCAGTGGAATACCCACAACAGGCATAAGCCCCATCACCATAGAAATGTTAATAATCACATGAATAAATAATAAAAATGTAATACCAAGCGCCATGTGCTTCGCAAAAAGGCTTTGCGCATTCATGGAAATACGAAGGCCAAACAAAATCAGCAAGGCATAGGCAAAAAGCAATGCCCCTGCCCCAAACATGCCAAAGTCTTCGGTTAGCAATGTAAAGATAAAGTCGGTATGCTTTTCTGGCAAAAACTCAAGGTGAGACTGTGTACCCTGCATAAAACCTTTACCCCAAAAATCAGAAGATCCAATGGCAATTTTGGACTGCATAATGTGGTAACCCGCACCCAAAGGGTCTTCCTCTGGGTTTAAAAAGACCAACAGTCGCTTTTTTTGATAGGTGTGTAAAAAACTCCACGCAATGGGTAAGCATGCTAAAACAATACCACCAACCCACAAAAAGAACTTATGGGAAAGACCAGAGTTGAACATAATAACCGCACCCACAAATGCAATAACCAATGACGTGCCAAGGTCTGGCTGAATCACCACTAAGGAAAACAGCAAGCCAATTAACAGCACAGGCATAAATATACCCTTTAAAGAGTGAATCCCCACAATAGACTTTGTGTTATAAAACTTTGCCAATGTTAAAACCAAAAACACCTTTGCAAGCTCGGATGGTTGCAATGCAAAGAACCCAAGGTTCAGCCAGCGCTGTGCCCCCATCCCCACATGACCGTTGACATAAACAGCCACCAACAAGCCCACCGCCAATGCATAAAATAAATAGGCATAGTCATACCAGTGCTTAATGTTCACAATGGCAATAAACCACATGGCAAAAATACCAATAACAAACCTTGGAATTTGCTTAACAACATATGGGTGGAAAGAGCCACCTGCTGCACCATAAAGCAACACAAAACCTAAAATACAAATCATCAACACAAGCAAAACAACACCCCAGTGCATCCTACTTGACCTTTTAAGCATATTGTTCAGAGTAATCAAAAACATTTAACCCAAAACCTCCACTGCTTTTTTAAGCACATCTGCCGCAACTGGTGCCGCTGCACCACTGCCTGACCCACCATTTTCCACCACGACAGACACAACATATTTAGGGTCCTCAAAAGGAGCGTAACCCACAAACATACCGTGTGGTCTTTTTTTAAGGGGAACTGTATTCATATCCACATCGTCTTCAATCCGCTCCGATACCACCTGAACCGTCCCTGTTTTACCAGCAATCGTCATACCTCTTCTGCGTGCATTTTTAGCAGTACCTTTGCGACCGTTGACCACCTCAAACATTCCTTGACGAATGAGCTCGAGGTATCCTTCATGCACAGGCGTGCTTTGAGTTTCCACATCTTCATATTTTTTAAGCAATTTGGCTTTAATGTCATAACCTGTGGCAATACGTGCTGTCATCACCGCCATTTGTAAAGGTGTCGTCAGCAAGAAACCTTGACCAATACCATAAATAAGGTCCTCACCCGTGGTCCAACGTTCGTGACGGTTTACCAGTTTCCACTCCGGTGTCGGTACAAGACCAGACTTTTCTGGGATGCCAATTTCACTTCGCTCCCCAAGGCCAAATTTTCTGGCATAAGCTGCAATTTTTTTGGCACCCAGGCGCTTGGCAAGTTCATAATAATAAATATCACAAGAGCCTGCGATGGAATCGAGCAAATTGACTTTACCGTGTTTTTTCCAGCAGTGGAATTTACGGTTACCTAACTGCATGTGCCCACTACATGTGAATGTTTCATCCATGGTTGTTAAACCTTCTTCGAGCGCAGCTTGGGCGACAATCATTTTAAAGGTTGAACCCGGTGAATAGGTCCCTTGGAAAGAACGGTTTAACAAGGGTTTATTTGGATGATTTAACAAAGCGGACCAGCTTTTGGGGTCAATCCCCTCGGCAAAGTCATTCGGGTCAAAACTTGGGGTACTGACCGAAGCTAAAATACCGCCAGTTTTAGCATTTAAAAGCACAACAGACCCAACCTTACCGGTCATTCGTTTGGTGGCATAATTTTGCAAATTGTGCTCAAGGGTGAGAATTAGATCATCGCCCTTTTTGGCTTCTTGTCTTTGTAAAACTCGAACAGGCCTGCCCACAGCGTTGGTTTCATGGTGAATAAAACCTGGACGACCACCCAGTTCATCTTCATATAATTTCTCCAACCCTTGACGGCCAACTGGAAAGTCAGGCGCCCAACCTTTTACGCCAGCCTTGTCTTTTTTATAGTCGTCTGTTCGGCCAACGTAACCCAACAAGTGCCCTGTCGATTCCCCATTTTCATAATGTCTCAGCGGAATGTCGACAAAGTCAATACCAGGGAGGTCTGGCTGATTCAGCTGAACTTTGGCAACATCTTTAAAAGAAATGGACTTTGTAATAGTGATTGGTGTAAACGGCGCACGATATTTCACCTTTTCCAAAACATCGTCTTTGCGGCGTTTGGATAAAGGAATAAGTGTGGACAGCTTTTCCATCACACCCTTTGGGTCTGGACACTGTTCCGGGATAATCACCAATCGTGGTGAAGGTTTATCTCTTGCGAGAACCTGTGATTGACGGTCAAACAACACCCCTCTTTCAGGGCGGATTGGGCGAATTTGAACACGGTTTTGTTCAGCCATTTTTTTATAGCGTGTACCAAGAACTTCCTGTAAATAATACATCCGCGCCACAAACGCAGGGAAAGGAATCGCCATAATCGCACCCACCAAAATGGTGCGACGGGAAATAATTCTGGTACGATTGCTGGAGCTTAAGTTCATCAGGCTAGTCCTTCATCAACTTATGCCGCACCATTTCAAACCATTTTGCCAATAAAATAAAGGCAACCACAACAAACAGCCAGCTTACAATCACCCACAAATTAACGGGCAATTCAAGCAGCCACATCACCCCGCTCATCGCAGCCATCACCACAGCCATGTTAATGGCAAAACCAGTTACAATCATGGCAAAAGGGCTGTAAATAAGGGACTGCCTTTGAGAAAGCGCCATATAATGCACCCCTAAAATAGCCAAGCCATGCAAGCCAAACGGCGTGCCAGCCAAGCCGTCTTCTAAAAGTGCAAGGGTTAAAGCCAGAATAATTGGCGTGGCTGTTGGAATAAACAAGGCCCAGTAAAAAACACCCACTGGTAACAACCACATTTTAAAAACCAAGCCATCAAAAAACTCGCCCAAAATGTAACCCAAAACAACCAATAAAAATAAAAATAGCGGAATTAAAAGGTTTAGCACTGGCTTATAATCCCTATTGGCTTGATTCATCGCCATGTTACAACACCCCTTCCATTGGTTGGCGCTGAATGGTCACAAAGTCAAGCTCGGAAAAATCCACATCCGGCTTAATATAAATCAACTTACCAACACTTTGAATAACACCCACAGGCAAGCCTTGTGGGAACAATCCATCAATGCCAGTTGTCACCACAAGCATACCTTCTTTTAAGGTCACATCCTCGTCTTCTGTAAACACCAGTTCTAAATTGTAACTGTTGGTACCACGCACAATGCCACGTACGTTGCCTTCTAAAATTTTAACGGGAATGCGTGATGTAAAATCTGTGATTAGTAAAATTCGCGCCGTTTTGTCAAAAACTTCTAAAACGCGGCCAATCAAACCCTTTTCATTGATCACCACTTGTCCCTTTTCAACATCATCCACATCGCCAATATGGGCAATTAAAGTGTGGCTGAAAGCGCTTTTCTTATCGGATATCACGCGGCTGGTCAGCGGCTTTCCTTCAGCTTTTTTAACAGCGTTGAGCAACTGGCGTAAATTCCGGTTTTCATTTTCTAAAATGGATAAGTCACGTACCAGCCTTTGCTTGTGTGAAAGTTCGTCTTTTAGAATTTTATTTTCTTCATAAACAGACACATGACCCGTGACAGATTCCTCAAACGAATCCACCCACTCACTTGGTTTTTTAACTGCTTGTAAAAAGGGTGCGCTTGCTTCAACCACAAAAGCCTGAAACGAGGCATTTAAACCCGGAAACTGGATAGACAATACCATAAACAGCACACAAAAAAAGGCATAAAACCCAAATTGAATATTATACCTTTTTGAAATGCGTTGGTGTTGCACGGTCTAACTTCCTTAGCTAGACTTCAAGACAGGTGCCAATGCGTCCCATTCTTCTAGGATTTTACCAGAGCCCAGTGCAACGCATGAAAGTGGAGATTCAGCAATTGAAACAGGTAAGCCTGTTTCCTTACGGATAAGCTTATCAAGCTCGCCCAAGTTGGCACCGCCACCGGACAAGATAATTCCTTTATCGACAATGTCGGCCGCCAGTTCAGGTGGGGTTGCTTCTAAGGCTGTTTTCACACCTTCAATTACCCTTGCCACTTGACTAGAAAGTGCGTCTGCAATTTCCTTTTGGCTAATTTTAATGTTACGTGGAACCCCGTGCACAAGGTCACGGCCTTTGATGTCCATCTCCTTGCCTTTACCTTTTTCAGGTTCAATGGCTGTACCAATTTCAATTTTGATAGACTCGGCGGTAGATTCACCAATCAGCAAGTTGTGCTTACGACGAATGAAGTTAACAATGGCGTCATCAAATTTATCACCACCCACACGCACAGACATGGAGTAAACAATACCACCCAACGAAATAACCGCAATTTCAGTGGTACCGCCACCAATATCCACAATCATAGAGCCAGAAGCTTCGTTTACTGGCAAGCCCGCACCAATGGCAGCGGCCATCGGCTCGTCCACCAAGTAAACTTGTGAAGCACCAGCGCTCAAGGCAGAATCCTTAATTGCACGGCGTTCAACAGGTGTTGAACCATACGGTACACAAATAATAATGCGAGGGCTTACAAACATGCGGCGGTTGTGCACACGGTTGATGAAGGCTTTGATCATTTCCTCCGCCACTTCAAAGTCCGCAATAACACCATCTTTTAAGGGGCGAACAGCCACAATGTCCGCAGGGGTACGACCAATCATCTGCTTGGCAGCGTTACCAACATTACGCACTCGAGAGCTGTGTTCACCACGTTCAATGGCAACCACAGAAGGTTCATTTAAAACAATGCCACGACCTGGAACGTAAACAAGTGTGTTGGCTGTGCCCAAATCAATGGCCATATCGAGAGAAAAGATGCTAAAAAGTTTGTTAAGCATGCGCCGCTGTCTTTCAAATTTTTATATTATTTTTGTAAACTTCAACAACTATATGTCAAAGTCAGTTAAATTGCTAGCGAATGTTATAGCCCTAAAGGGGGATATTTGTTAGCTTTTATTCACAAAGTTGCAAATTTGACCCAATTGACTTTGCGCATCGGCAACACTTTCAAAAATAAGATCTGCATTATACTGACCTTTCAACCATGTAAACTGCCTTTTAGCGTAATTACGCGTACTTTGCAGGATAGATTCTTTTGCTTGCGCTTCAGTTATTTCACCTTTTTGATAAGCCAACAGATCTTTTGCGCCACAACTTTGCAAAGCATGGGCACAGGCATCAACATCATTATTTATCAATGATTTAATCTCATCCATCAAACCCATCTCAACCATAACGTCATACCTTTTATGTATGCGATTGTAGAGCCATTCCCGATCAGGGTTTAAAGCCAGCTTTAAAATTTGTGCATCAAGGCCACCTTGTTTGGGCATTTTCTGCCATTCGCTCATTGTTTTTTTCGTTTGTTGATAAACCCCCAAAGCACGCACCACACGTTGGGTATCATTTTCTTTAAGTTTAGTGGCCATCGCAGGGTCCACTGTTGCAAGCTGCTGATGTAGGTATGGCGTCCCCATCTCCAAAGATTGCTTGTTCAAGGTATTCAAAATATGATCATTTAAAGCGGGTAGTGGTGCAATACCCTCTTCCAAAACTTTCATGTAAAAGCCGGTGCCGCCACACAAAATGGGCAATTGACCTTGCGACCAAATATCCAACATTTCAGCCTTTACAAGGTTGACATATTTTTCAACGGTTATCTTTTCGTTTAAATTTAAAAAGTCGAACAATCTGTGATCTGCTGCCGCAAATTCATCTGCTGTGGGCATGGCGGTAATGATTGGCATGTCTTTATAGACTTGTCGACTGTCCGCATTGATGATGACACCGTTTAACTTTTGCGCCAAAAAAATGGCCAACGACGTTTTACCCGACGCCGTTGGACCAAATAGAAAGATAGCCTTTCGATTACTCAGCTTCTTGCTCCTTTTTGAAAGCAACAAACAGTTTATCGCCACCACGCACCAAAAGCATAAGCAGTGACCTGCCTTCTTTTTCTTCAATAGCCTTTTTTACGGCCGCAACAGTTTGAACAGGCTTTTTGTCCAGTTCAATAATCACATCTCCAGCACGAACACGGCTCATGTCTGCACGGGACCCACGTTCAACCGATGTAATCACAACACCTTCCACATCGTCGCTTAAACCTAAAGCTTCACGCTCGTCATTGGTCAAAGGTGTTAAGGTCATCCCCGCCACTCCTGTTTCGGCATCTTCATCGTTCAGGTCATTCATCGCAAGCGCGTCTTCATCTTCTTTAAGCTCTGCAATTTTAACTTGAAGGGTTCTAACTTTACCAGCACGCAACACAGTTACTTTCACTGTTTTATTCACCGCTGTTTCAGCAACCAGTTTTGGCAGCTCTGCCATGGCTTTAACTTTTTTACCATCGTAAGAAAGGATCAAGTCCCCTTCTTTAACACCCGCCTTTTCAGCAGGGCTGTCTTCCACAACAGCTGAAACCAAAGCACCTTCCGCTTCGTCTAAGTCCATTGCTTCTGCCAGTTCAGTCGTTACAGTTTGAATGCGCACACCCAACCAACCACGAATGGGTCGGCCATGCTCCTTAATTTGCTCCACAATCAACTCAACAGTGTTAGAAGGCACGGCAAAACCAATGCCCTGACTGCCGCCTGTGCGGGAAAGGATGGCGGTGTTAATGCCAATAATTTCACCTTCTTTATTAAACAAAGGCCCGCCAGAGTTACCTGGGTTGATGGCCGCATCGGTTTGAATAAAATTGTCATAAGGACCTTGGTGAATGTTACGACCACGCGCACTGATGATGCCCGCAGTTACAGTACCACCCAAACCAAAAGGGTTGCCAATGGCAATGGCCCAGTCGCCCACTCGAATTTTTTCACTGTCACCCAATTTGGCAAATGGCAAATCTTCTGTGGAAGAAACTTTTAAAAGTGCAAGGTCGTTTTTAGGGTCCTTGCCCACCACTTCGGCTTTCAGTTCAGTGTCATCTTGCAGTTTAACCACCACGTCGTCAGCACGTGCAATAACATGGTTATTGGTTACAATGTAACCGTCTTTGCTAATAATCACACCAGAGCCGAGAGAATTTTGTGGTCTCGCTGGCATTTGTGGCCCACCAGGAATGCCACCAAAAAAGTCTTCAAAAAACTTATCAAAGAAAGGGTCACCCGTAAAAGGTGAAGGTTGCTGGTTTTTACGCTTTACTTTTTTAGGCTTCACTGAAGTGGAAATGTTCACCACCGCTTGGGACTGTTTTTCAACCAAGTCGGCAAAGCTTTCTGGTACGAAAGAAATTGCAGAACTGGTGGCAACAACACCGCTTACCAAAAAAATAAAAGTTAAAACAAAAGCAAAAACACGTTTCATTGGTTAACCCCTTTTTCTTTTAATAAATTTATTTTTCTAACTTGTTAAAGTGCCTGAAGTAATCAACCGATGGATCCAGAACCATAAAAGTATCTTCGCCCTTCAAGCTGGAACGGTAGGCTTCAAGCGAACGTATAAAGCTGTAAAATTCAGCATCTTTGCTAAAGGCTTCTGCCGTAATACGAATTGATTCCGCATCGCCTTCACCACGCAATTTTTGAGCGTCACGCTGGGCGTTTGCCAAAATAATGGTACGCTCTTTTTCAGCCGTCGCTTTAATTTCTTGTGCCTTTTCAGCACCTTGCGCACGAATTTCCTTCGCTTCTTTGTTACGCTCTGCGTTCATACGTTGGTAAACAGCTTGGGAAATTTTTGCTGGCCAGTCCGCACGTTTAATGCGCACATCCACAATTTCCACACCCAAAGGCAATGCCTGCTGGCGAGAAGAAACCAAGATGTCCTGCATAATGCGGTCACGGTCGCCAGATACAATCTCCTTAGATGTGTACAAAGCCAACTTTTGACGCAAGTTCGAGTTCACAATAATGTCCAAACGCTTACGCGCGTCAGACTCTGTGCGCACCGCTTTATAGAACTGCCTTGCATCCACAATGCGCCAGCGGGTAAAGCTGTCCACCACCATGGGTTCTTTTAAAGATGACTGAATCTCTTCTGGTTTAGAGTCCGTTTCCATAATACGTTTATCAAGGAAAATAACATTTTGCACAAATGGCAGTTTATAGTTCAACCCCGGCTCGGAGATAACTTTACGCACCTCACCCAATTGAATAACAATCGCTTGCTCTGTTTCGTGAACAGTGAACAAACTGTTTGCACCCACAATGGCGCCAATACCAAAAACGATGAAGAAAAGTGTTTGTTTAACGCTCATGATTATTTAGCTCCCTTTTGAGTGTTGATTGGCAGGTAAGGCAAAATACCGCCAGAGTTTTTATCGGTCATAATAACCTTGCGTGAACCTTTCAGCACTTCTTCCATGTTTTCAAGGTACAAGCGTTTACGGGTAATGGCAGGCGCTTTAATATACTCAGCCAACTGAGATTCAAAACGCGCCGCGTTACCTGTTGCTTCCGCAATTTTGGACTGTTTATAAGCTTCAGCCTCTTGCATCACTTGCGCCGCTTGACCACGTGCACGTGGTACAACATCATTGGCGTAACCTGTGGCAAGGTCTTGCTCTTTTTCAGCGTCCGCTTTAGCGGCTTGAACATCACGGAAGGCATCCAAAACTTGTTTTGGTGGTTGCACCTGCTGAAGCTCTACGTTGTTAATGCGCATACCCAAGCCATATTCATCGGCAATTTTTTGGGTAAGCTGCAACGCTTCTTGCTCAATTTTAAGCTTGTTAGATGTAATCGCATCGTCAATTGGGTAGCGACCAATCACTTCACGCACAGCACTTTCGGCTACGTTTTTAAGCGCTTCTACAGGGTCGTCCACTTTAAAGAGGTAATCCCTTGGGTTGGAAATAACCCAACGCACTGTAAAGTCAAGGTCAACAATGTTTTCATCACCCGTTAGCATTAAGGATTCTTGTGCAATGTCCACCACATTGTTGTTTGATAAGTCCTGATATGAACGGCGACCCGAACCAAAACCAGATGTTGGGAATGAACTTCTAAAGCCCACTTCCAAAATGTTTTCTCTGGTTACTTTTGGTTTAACCACCTGCTCAATTGGCCAAAGGTGGAAGTGTAAACCTTCGTTATTCGTTTCAATGTATTGACCAAAACGTGTGACAACGCCCTGCTCTTCTGGCTGAACAATATAAAAACATTGGTAAACCCAAAAACCAGCTGCCAAAATGGCACCGATAGAAAGTAAACCACCCATTGAACCTTCTGGCCCGCCGGAAGGAGGTCTTGACCCACCACCGTTACGGCCACCGCCCATCATGTCGCGCATACGGTCCTGCGCTTGGCGTAACATATCATCCAAGTCAGGCTCTTGCCCTGTTGGGTTTGTTTTTTTTGTTTGACGTCCGCTTGGTTTTTTGCCCCAAGGCCCGTCATTTTTGCTCATATAAAGAGGAGAAAATATATTCAAAAGTTTAGATGCCATTCTTTGACTCTTTTTCATTGTTTTTAATTGCTAGCGTTATCACTTTAATTAACAGTGCCAACCACGTCAAGAATTGATAAAATAAAATTATGCAAAATTTCATTTTGTGTTAACGTTATTCAAAAATAAAATCAAGTAAGGTGTTTTGATGAAAGGTATTATTCTTGCTGGCGGCTCTGGCACACGCATGCGCCCCATGACAAAAGCAACAAACAAGCATTTTTTACCCGTTTATGATAAACCGATGATTTACTACCCACTTGCCACGTTAATGCTGGCTCACATTCGGGACATTTTAATTATATGTAACCCTTGCGACCTTGATGATTTTAAACAAATGCTGGGTGATGGTAGCCAGTGGGGAATTAAAATTTCATACACCACACAACAAAAAGCCAATGGCATTGCAGAAGCCTTTATTATTGGGGAAGAATTTATCGGCGATGACAAAGTGGCCTTAATTCTAGGCGACAACATCTTCTTTGGCCATGGTTTTAGCGAAAGCCTAAAAAAAGCAGCACAAAATGATGATGCCACCGTATTTGGATTTTATGTGCGTGACCCTTCTGCCTTCGGTGTTGCCAAACTTGATAAAACAAACAGCTGCATCCTAGACTTGGTAGAAAAACCAACTGAATACGTCTCTCATTACGCAATCCCCGGCCTTTATTTTTACGGCCCCGAAGTGGTGGAAATTGCCAAATCTCTAAAACCGTCCCCAAGAGGTGAGCTTGAAATTACCGATTTAAACAAACTTTACCTAAAAGACCGTACCCTCAACTTCATTGAACTGAGGAGAGGTTTTGCATGGTTTGACGGCGGTAGCCCTGATGCAATGTTAGACGCTTCTAATTATGTTTCCATGGTAGACAAACGCCAAGGCCTGCGCATTGGTTGCCCAGAGGAAGTTGCCTTCCGTTATGGCTGGATCTCCGATGAAGAATTTTTAAAACTTGCGGACGAACTTTCCACCAGCGGTTACGGTCAATATTTAAAAGAGGTTGCAGGCATTGTCGCAGAGGAGCGACAGCGTAAAGTTTAAGGTTAAAGGCTTTGCTTTTGCAATAACCCGCCTCCCACAAACATGCGTTGAAATTACTTTTTCTGCGCTACGAGCATAAAACCAAAATGCAGGTCCGTCTCTTTTTTACAGGTCACTGCTTTAAACTTTAGGTAAGGTGCTGCAAAGACAAAAATTGTTAAATAAAGAGCCTTACCAATCAAACCGTCTACATGCTCATATGACCTTTTGTATTCTTGAAATACATGTGTAAACGCATTACCGTTTTTATCCAAGCGTAAAATATCCATGCCATTTTTTTCACACATATATTTAAAATAATCTTCAGAAAAACCAGAATAAAAAAAGTAAGGCTGCATGTGTGGTAAACAAGCGTATGGTGCAGTTAAAATAACTTTACCACCACTTTTCAATAGACGTGAAAATTCAGCCAATGTTTCATTCGGGTATGGAATATGCTCAATAACCTCAGTGCACAAAATGGCATCAAATGTCCCATCTTTTTCTGGTATATCCCAAATGTCCGACGTGTAATCAAGCTTAGTGTAATGCCAATCTTCACCATTTTGCATGCCAGAGCCATTGCCCTTTCCGTCATATGCGCCAAAGTCCTGCGTTTTACATTTTAAATGCTTATAAAACTTTTTATATGGCTGTGGCCCACAACCTGCATCCAATAAAAGTTGACCATCCCCCAACAAAGACAATTGTTTTTCAACCCATTGCTCGCGTGCCACTTCTGGGTTGTCGATACAATATAGTGCACTTTTTAGTTCCTGATAAATCTTTTGAATAAAATTCATAAACTATTTTTCCATTTTATAAATTACAGTACCACTGCCAAACACTTTACTTAAAAGACGTGCAGATTTAAATGTAAGCCCCACCACATTGTTTGCATAAAAGAGCCCGCTTGATCTGCTTTCTAAATTTTTCCACCCTGCACGCTTAAAATGACCAAGCCAGAAGCGTGAACTAAAATAATAAATCTCAGTTAATTTATTGCCACGCTCACCATGGCGTCTTGCCATAAGCGTATCAGAAATTAGACTTAGCGGCGTATGATTGACAACTTTTGGCGAATGATGACCTGGTATTTTCGCTTGAACTTTACGACTTAAAGGCAAACGTCTTGCAATAAAAGTTGCCACTTGATAAGGCAAGTAAATATAGTGCAACAAAATGGTAAAAATACGCCAGCTTGCACTTGGCAATACATGAATTGCCACACCATTTGGCTTTAACACACGCAAAATTTCTTTTTCAATGTCATCAATATTTTGAACGTGTTCTAACACGTTTGATGAAAAAACAACGTCGAAGCTTTCATCTTCATATGGTAAGTTTTTACCATCGTAATATTGAATATTCTCAAGCTTGTTTGGTGAGCAACTGCCGTCCTCAACATCCACACCCACGGCGCTTTTACATATTTTTTTTAAATACTTTAACTGGAAGCCATCACCTGAACCCAGCTCTAAAAGATCTTTACCATTAATCAGGTTTTGATACTGCTCTAAAACAACATCAAGTTCATATTTCCGAATTTGCTCTATCCCCAAAAGCTTCAAAGTTTAAACACCTTTTAATTTTTTAAACATCATACAACAGAAACTTTAACATGTGTAATGGTAAAACTAGTTAAGTTTTTTAAGCTCTTTTAAAACAAGGTAAAATTTCGCTACGTCTGTCAGAATGTAACCCAACATAATGGCAAGCAGCAAGCCTTCCATGCCATATGCAATTGTTAAACCTACCTTAAGTCCTACAGAAATTGTAAAAGTCACAGCTTCATAAGCCGTTGCCTTATCACCTTCATTTAATGAAAGCAACAGGCATTGCAGCACAAGATTGATAGGTTTTAAGCAAACAAACGAAAATAAAACATACATGGTCATCCGCAACATCGGCACCATATCTTCAGGCAGTTTATCCCCCATCACCCAAACAAATGTCATCTCACCAATCCAGTAAACACCCACAAATGCACACAAACTTATGGTGGATAAAATGGCAATATAGCGATAAAGAATAGGCTTCAACTCATGCACCTTGCCGTCTTTTATAAAATTGGAAAAAACGGTCATACTGGGCACACCAATAACCGAGTTGATCACGCTGACAAATGCACCGTAAACACGTTGAACAAACCCGATGATAGACACAAAACCAGGCATTAAATAAGACGCAATGTATTTTTCCACCACCTCGTCGGTTTTAAAATAGAAAGACCCCATTAAAATGTACTTAACCCGTCGGATGATTTCATAAAACATCTGCTTATCAAAGGCCATAAACGGTTTAATTTTTTTGCCAAAAATAACCAGCATCCAAATTAAAATAAACAACTTCATCACCAGTTGATTAAAAGCCGCTACCACCACACCCAGTGTGTCAATCAAAGCGTAAACAAACAACAGCCCAACCAAACTAGCCCCCGCCATCGCTCCATTGAAGAGAATATATCTATTTTGTTCCTGCAAATATGCGGTAAACACCACCAACAAACTATCCACCATAAAAGCGGCAACCAGCACAGCCTGCACTGTGTAAATTGTTGTCATGCTGACGGTGTTAAGGTAGTTGGCAAATACAACCTCCGCCCACAGTGGCAATGTTAAAGCAACAAAGATACCCAGTGGTAAGGTAAGACATGCAACGGTAACAAAAAAACGACCTTCTTTATTTTCACCCCGATGCTGAATGAGATAAGGTGCCGCCACCGAAGCCAGTGACCAGTTGATGCTTGAATATAAAAAAGCAAAAACAGCCATGGCAATGTAATAAACATCCAGTTCAGCTCCGACACCGACTTTACGGATCACCAAAATGCTGACCAGAAAGTTTAAAACCACCTGAATGGCTGACAACTTGGCCAGCACCAGTTTTGATTTCTGATTTTTAATCAATTCAAACAATTTAACCATGGTCAACACACCTTTGATAAACGTTCATCACTTCTTCGGCGCGGTTATATACTTCATGTTTATCATTCCAAACTCTTGTATGTGCAGCGTCCGCAATTTTTTGTCTTAAATCGTCGTCAGTCAGTAATTGTTTTAATTTCAATTGCAGTTCATCTTCATTTTTAAAATAAAGCGCTTCCACACCTTCTTGATACAAATTGTGCGCCAAATCATCAGAGTATTCAGCCAACATGCAAGTGCCCGCAGCGGGAATTTCAAAACACCTGCGGGTGTAGGTGTCATTGTTAATTTTTGACAAGAACACTAACGCCACTTTGGCACTGTTTAAAGCCTTGTTATAGTCTTCCCCGTACAAGCCATAAACTTCATGTCCAAGGGATTTTGTTAACTGATCATAATAGGGTGACTGCTGCCAGTTGGTGCCATACAGCTCCATGTTAAAACCCTTTTTCAGCAAGTTTAGAACCATTTTATCACGACCATCTTTTTCGAAGTGACCAATAAAAATCACGTCACAATTGTAAGGACTATCCTCCAATGACTTTTGATCCATCTTAAAGTTCCGGCTTTCAATAAAACTTGCCCGCAACAGGGAAACATTTTTCACGCCTAAACTGTCATAGTCTGCTTTATTTTTAAGGCGGTAATAAAAAATATGGTCATAAAACGGCACACAAGCCCGAAAGTGGCGCCAGAAATAAGGCCGGTAAACTTGTGAAAACGGGTCATCATTATTGTAGCCAAAAACTTTTGCGCCCGTGCGTTTTATTTTTTGAATAGTCCGTGGAAAAATGTGTGTGCCACGGTAAACAAACACAAGGTCAAATTTGTTTTGCTGACAAAGTTTAACCAAGTCACGGTTTAAGCTGAACATCGCAGGACCCATTTTGGCCTTGTTTTGAAACCTGTAAAAAATGGACTTTAGTATGTTGCCATCCGTTGGGTAATGATTAGCGTAAGGGTAATGCTTGAAGTACTCCTTCCAGGTGAAATAATGCACTTCATGCCCCATGCGTTCAAATGCTTTGCCGTAAGCCTTTTCGTGGGTGCTGCCGCCGTGGCCATCGGCTACCATTAAAATTCGCATTGTTATGACACCTCAATTTCAAAAACATTTTCCAGCACGTTTTGCTGTATGTTTTTATGGCGTAGGTCTAAAGCATCTCCCGATTTTGCCTGCCCAAGGGAAAACCCTTGCTTGGCACGGTATAAACATTCATTCGGCAATTTGCCTTCGTAAATCTTTTTCAGTAGATACTTCAACGTGCGGTTTTTAACCAACAGTTTTTCGTCAATTTGCCAAGCAGCTTCCACAACTTTTTTATCTAAAAATGGGACCCTTGTTTCAATGGAGTGCGCCATGGAGCACCTGTCCACCTTGCACAAAATATCATCCGTCATCGTTGTGTGAAAATCAAGGTAAAGGGCACGGCTCAGCGGACTAAGTTTTGCCATGTCATGCGCCTTAAAGTGCCACAAATCATCATAGTTGTTTGGAATGTTATATTTTTTTCTAAACGTTTTTTTGATCTTATCGTGTTTCAACACACCGCCGGACAGCCGCACTTTACGCTCCAGCGGGTTTAAAATGGTAAAAATTTCAGCTTTTTTTGCAAGGCGGGACAAAACACCCAACTGCCTATTTTTAACAAACTGGATAACAGGTCGAAGCGGCCACAAAAAGCCCAACCATGGTGTTAATTTTTGATACCAATCAAGGTAATGGTTATAACCGGCAAAAAGCTCGTCGCCACCGTCTCCAGTCAGCACCACGGTCATGTTTTCAGCCGCTAAGGCACTGACATTAAAGGTTGGAAACGCTGAGGTGTCCGCAAAAGGCTCATCAAACAATGTTTTCATCAACCTAAAGTTTTGATTCACAAAGTCATGGTGGGTTACCTGAATTTTATGGTGCGAGCCAATGGCCTTTGCCACAGCATTTGCATAAACACTTTCGTCCACCTTCTCATCTTCAAAGCCGATAGAGCAAGTGTTTAACACATCCACACAGCGTGAAGCCTCATAAGAAACAATGGAAGAATCCACCCCGCCGGACAAGAAGCTTCCCACAGGCACATCCGCCACCAAATGGCTTTTAACAGCAGTGCGGACAGCGTTTTCGATCAATGCCTTCGCTTCATCTTCATTTTGAATGTGACGGTTTGACTTCAAAGACCAATACTTTGTTTTGCTCAAATTTTTACTGCGCATGTCATAAGTTAAACTGTGCGCCGCTGGCAACTTGAAGACATTTTTATACAAACTTTTGGGGCTGGGAATATATTTATAAGTTAAAAAATCGTAGACCGCGGAATAGTCATACTGCAAGCCTGCATCTTCATAAAAACGCTCCAACGCTTTTAATTCACTGCCCCACGCCAAACGCCCATCCACAAAGCTGTAATAAAGCGGCTTTATGCCAGCATGGTCCCGTGCAAGGTGAATTTGCTGGCTGTTGCTGTCATAAATCGCAAAAGCAAACATACCTTCAATTTTATTCAGCAGTTCTTCCAAACCCCAGTGGATATACCCATGCAACAAAGTTTCACTGTCACTTGAACTTTTGAATTCAACTTTATGATTTTTAATAAGTTCTTCGTTCAACCCTTTAAAGTTATATATCTCACCGTTGACGGTTAAATAAACACCATCAGCCTCCATGGGCTGGCTGCCATTTTCGGATAAATCAAGGATGGACAAACGCCTGTGCCCCATGTAAACACCCTGCTCGTGCACATGGCTCCAACCATCTGGGCCACGATGTTCCAATGTGTGCAACGCATCATTAGCGGCAGCCAATTCCGCCGCTGTTATATTGCTAACACCAAAAACCCCACACATAAAACTTAACCTTTAACAAACATTTTTACATAATGCACAACTTTTTCAACATCTTCATCGCTCAGGTTCGGATGCAATGGAATTGACAAGCAGTCTTCATTCAACATTTCACTGAACTTTAGTTTTTTATTCATCTGTTTATACAATGGGTTTAAGTGCAATGGGTGATATCGTAAAGTTGTGTATATACCGTTATCAAATAAATATTTTGCCAAGGCATCACGCTGTCCATTCATTAAACGTATTGAATATGTAAAGTAGGAATGTTTGCATTCTTTTGGTGCGTCTAATGGGTTTGCAAAATCTTTTAAGTCCTTAAACGCATCTTGGTAGACATCCCAGATATATTTACGACGTGCTTGATTTTCATCTAAATTGTCAAGCTGACCAAGAGCAATACCTCCAGCAATGTCTGACGGGTTCATTTTAATAAAAGGCTCACTAATATTATATTCCCACCAACGAGACTTACCCTGCGTGGAAGCTTCAAAACCAGACTTACCAATACCACTATACCGCAACAGCTTCGCACGGTGAGCAGACCTTTCATTTTGCATAGTGATGCCACCACCTTCACCCACAGCAATGTTTTTGACAGCATCAAAACTGTAAATCCCGACATCTGAAATACCACCACAGTAAACGCCTTTATAGTGGCTGTCTACAGCGTGAGCTGCATCTTCAATCACAGGATAACCAAGAGCCATAATCTCGTCCATATCAACAGGTAAACCAGCATAATGCACCACCATAACCGCACCTGTTTTATCTGTGATTTGTGCTTTTACATGCTCTGCCGTAACATTCATAGTAAAAGGGTCTACATCACAAAAGATTGGCTTGTGACCCGCCATAAGAACAGCCTGTGCACAAGAAACCCATGTGAAGGACGGTAAAATAACTTCACTTTCTTTAGGCAGGTTTAATAATGTAACAGCCATAAACAGTGCATTTGAGCCGCTATCAACCATTAAAAAGTTTTTCAAGCCCAGTCGTTCTTGATAACGTTTTTCAAACTCAGAAACCTTAGGCCCCATTCCCAACCACTGCGATTGAAGACTTTCTGTCACATTTGAAATTTCTTTATGGTTTGTTTTAGAACCGAAGACGTTAATCATTTTTCTGTACCTCTAATTCAAAGTCTGGGATTTTATTTTTATTTAACTCATACGTTACATGTTCGTCATTAATTAACACTACTTCAAAGCCTAATTTCTCATACCAACTTCTAGCCGGATTTTGCTTTAAAACAACGCATGTAATTTTATAATTTAAAACTTTTGCTATGTATGCATTCATCATCATAAAGGCGGTAGACATTTGATGCTCACTTCCTGTTTTTCGTCCCCGCATAATGTTATAAACGTCCACTACATCATTTTTTAAACGATAACCACAACAGCCAACGCTCATAAACCCATTTCCTACCTTTTCTTCAACAACAAACATATAGTTTGTTTTATCCGTAAGGTAAACATCCTTGTACCAACTAATTTGCTGAGCCTTTGTTATGACACTTTGATGAAAAAAATATTCTTTATTCTTATTTTTCCAAACCCTTAAATTTTCAAGGTCTGTCTCATCAATCAATTTCAATCTAAAATCAGGTTTGTCTTTTTGTGAAATAATCATGACAACTCCTTCATCAAAATATCCACACCCTTTTCAGGTGAAAATTTTAACGCCGTTTCACGTGCCTTAACAGACATATCCTTCAGGCTATCTCTCTCATTAAAGCATTTGGCAATGAGTGTGGAGAGTTGCGTTGAACTGTCACATTCAAATAAGTATCCATTTTCACCATCAACAATACGGTCATATGCAGCACCGGCATTTACATTACCCAGAACAGGCACAGCAAACATATGCCCAAAGATTGTGGCGCCAAATGCATCAAACCGTGCAGAATGAATAAAAACGTGACTATTCGCAATGATGCATGAGAACTCTTCAAAATCCATCCACCCCTCCATAAAGAGGTTTTTTGTTAAATTATTTTTTTGAATTTGATCTTTTAAGTTTTTAAGTTCTTCGCCTTTGCCTACAATTACACAACGAACGTGTTTTTGAATGTCGCTCGGCAGGTTTGCAATGGCGTCAATTAAAATGTCAAAACCCTTTTCATAAACAAGGCGACTGCCGGCAGAGATTAAAAAATCACCCTTTTGAACATTGTAGTTTTTATAAATATCTTTTTGATATTTTTTATAGTCTTCTGGGCTTTTAGAAACATCCACAAATATAGGCAGGTTGGTTAAACGGTTTAAGTTAAAACCTTTGTTTTTAAAATATTCCACCGTTATTTTGCCGACACAAAAAACATGCGCCCGTGACCATTTTAACATTTTGTAATAAACGGCACGCACTTTGTTTTTAAGCCAGCCGCGGTTGTCCTCATCATGTGGGTAATCAAACCAAACCGCGTAAGGTCGGCGTAGTATAAAGAATAGAAATATCAATATACGGGTGTTAATGTTTTGCCAACCAACAATTAAAAACTTTTCGTCCGTTTTGGTTAAGCAATGTCGCAAGAATTGAAGGTCAACACTGTTTTGTTTGTAAAAAAGAGCTGGCTTAACTTTGTTGTTTAAGTCTTCCTTCCAGCCATATTTTTCGGCATTTTGAATGCAGTACCAAAGGTTCAAGTCCACCTTGCCACTTTTGTGCAACGCTTCGGCAAAAACGTTGTTGTGCGGGCTTGCAATGTCTTGAATAAAATTAAGCTTCATACTTGCTTATGTACCATTTAATTGTGTACTCTAAAGCTTCTTCAAATTTTGCTTCAGGTTTCCAGCCCAGTTCATTTTCAATTTTGGTGCTGTCAATGGCGTAGCGCATGTCGTGCCCTGCACGGTCCTTCACATATGAAATTAAATTTTCGTACGGTTCATCTGCCGGTTTAATTTTGTTTAAAATACGGCAAATTAAATGAACAATGTCATTGTTTGTTTGTTCGTTCCAACAGCCAATATTGTAAGTTTCGCCGCATTTACCGGTGTGGAACACAGTGTCCAGCGCTTTGGCATGGTCTAATACAAACAACCAGTCCCGAATGTTTTTACCTTCACCATAAATGGGAATATTTTTACCGTTCAAGCAACTGCGAATCACCGTTGGGATAAACTTTTCGTCATGTTGGTTTTCACCATAATTGTTAGAGCAATTTGAAATGGTAGCTGGCATGCCAAAGGTGTGGAAATAACTTCTCACCACAAAGTCAGCCCCTGCTTTTGAAGCAGCATAAGGTGGGTTAGGCGCGTAAGCTGTTTTTTCACTAAACAAGCCCACTTCGCCCAAGGTGCCGTAAACTTCGTCGGTCGAAACATGGTGGAAGCGACAGTCTTCGAAACCATCATTAAAGACAAACGGTTCTTTCATCCATTTGTTTTTAGCGGCGTGAACCACGTTGTAAGTACCCATGACATTTGTTTCAAAAAACACTTTTGGCCCGGTGATGGAATTATCGACATGGCTTTCCGCCGCAAAGTGGAACACGCCACGAATGTCATAATCTTTAAAAATGCTTTGCACCAATGCTTCGTCACAAATATTACCGTGAATAAATTTATAACGCTTTTTTTGGTCTTCGGTTAAGCGCACATTTTCGGCATTGCCGGCATAAGTCAAGGCGTCAATATTCACTATAAAATAGTCGGGGTATTTGTTCAGCATGTAAGGGATAAAATTGCTGCCAATAAAACCAGCACCACCTGTGACTAAAATATACTTCAACCCCTGATTTGTCATAACCGCCCTTTTTATTTTTTTATTATTTATTTAATCTCGTAAAATTTATTTAAACTTATAAGCATCCTTGAAGCTTGGCCAGCTTAAGTCCTTATCGCTCACCTTTAATTGCCCCTTTTCAAACGGCCACGGCACCGCAATGTCTGGGTCATCAAAACGAAAACCACTTTGAGCTTGCTGTGAGTAGTCATTATCCACCTTGTAATGGAATATCGCAAAGTCGCTCATCGCCACAAAGGCGTGGGCGCAACCACGGGGGATAAAAACCTGTGCTTTATTTTCAGATGACAATTTGTGCATCACCATTTTACCAAAGGTTGGGGACGATTCACGCATGTCCACCACCACGTCCAAAACCTCACCAGCGGTTACCCGTACCAGTTTGGCTTGTGAATGGTCACCCTTTTGAAAAGCAAAACCACGCAACACCCCAAAAGTGGACTGGGATTCATTGTCCTGAACAAAATGAACAGGCATCCCAATCGCCTCATTAAAAACTTTTTGATTGTAGGACTCAAAAAAACAGCCACGATCGTCCTCAAAAACCTGTGGTGTGATAAGAAAAACACCGTCAATGTCTGTTTTTGTCACTTGCATGGCTTAAAACGCTTTATTGTTCTTATAATATTGATTAAATAACATATATTAAATTTTGCGAATTTGCTATAAATTATTTAAATGCACTGAAAGAGGAAATAAACATGTTAGAAATGCTTGGCAACCTGTGGGACGTTATCGTCAGCTTAACCATTTGGACCATTGTTTTTGCATTTTATGTGTTTTTAGGTGCAGGTTTTGGGGCATGGCTTTCACGCAGGTCCAAGCACGACAGTGACAATTTAGGGTGGATTTTACTGGGCATGTTGATGTTTGGTGGCGTTTTATTCCCGTTCACCTACTATGTTTTTTACGCAGGTTAAATTTTAAACCTCAAAACAAACCCACTTATGACCATTTTTTGGCGCAATAACCCAACATCAGGTCTTCCACTTCGTCCATGCAGCCGCAGCACCTGCCCACCAAAGCTTCCCCTGCTAAGTCCTTATGCACCTTAAAAATCAATGGGTTTTCAACTTCTGTTGTTGGGGTCATGTTTTCACGAATCACAGCTTTCACATCTTCTTCTGTTTTTTCGGTACAAAAGCAAACAAGTGGCGAATCGGTCATTTGAGCATCCTTATCATTGGTTAACAGCATATACATACGCATTTTTAAAGCCATTTTCAAGCAAATAGAATTTCATAGAAAATGATTGGCATCAACCGCTTGAACATGTATAGTATTAGAAATTTCTGAAACACCTAAATTTTATACCTTCATTTAAAGGTATCTTATTAAACTTCAAACTTTCACTTCCCTTCTCCTCTGGAGGTAATTATTATGCTTCGCTCTAATCAGCATTATTTAAACGCTTTGCTTGAGTATACGGAAGGTAAAATTCCGCATGCTGAAAAGCCCATTTGCCCGCATGACAATTGGCATAGGGACATGGAAATTGTTCAAAGCTTTGACGAGCTTTTTACAGCCATGGGCCAGTGCTTCAACTTAGACACCTACCCCAATAAATACATTATTTGCGGGGCGGAAAAAATGTTGAATGCCAGTGCGCACATTGGTATGCCGGTTATGTACCGTCATTTTTCCTTTGCGCAAAGCTTCTTAAGCCAAAAGTACAATTACTCAAAAGGCCTCACAGGTCTGCCGTACGAATTGGTCATTAACAGCAACCCTTGTATTTCAGTCAACATGGTGGGTAACCCCACTTACTTGCTGGCGTTGGTTATGTCCCATGCGGGTCAAGGCCACAACAGCTTTTTTAAAGGCAACTATATGTTTAAAAACCATACAGATGCCGACTCAATCATTGACTACTTAAAATATGCCCGTGCATACATTGACAAGTGCTACAAACACATTGGTGACGAACCTGTGCGTAAATTTATCACCGCTTGTCATGCACTGCAAAGCCATGGTGTAGAACGTGGCGGCGTGAACAATGGCACCTCTTCTCGTTTGGAATATGAAACGGACCGTTTGGCTCAATTGACCAAAACCGGCCCACAAACAGAAGAGCTGAACTTCAACGACGGTGGCTACCAAAACATCATGTATGTATTGGAAATGATCAGCCCTGCAGCGCAAACCTGCGAACTGGTCAACGGCAGCCCTTGGATGAAGGAAGTCATTCGCATCATCCGCAACATTGGGCAATACTTTTACCCACAGCGTTATACCAAGGTGATGAATGAAGGCTGGGCCAGTTTTTGGCACCACGCCATGACCACGCTGGCGCACCATTACGGTTACATAACAGGTGACCAGTACGCCAACATCATTCGTTCACACACACAGGTGTTAACGCAATTGCCTTACAACCACAAGCAGTACAATGGTTTTAACCCTTACCGTCTTGGTTTTGACATGTTCCGTGACATTATGTTCATGGGCCGTGGTCCCAAAGACCTTGAGGAGCAAAAGCTGTATGACGCCTGTAAGTATGAAGAAACTTTCGGCAAAAGCAGCTTCCCTTCAAACGGTAAATCGGTTCCATACCTGAAAGGTGACTGGTTGGGCTTGATGCATTACGCCATGGAAAATTACGCGGACCACAGCTTTGTGGAAAACTTCCTATCGTTAAACATTACAAGAGAACATAACATGTTTTCTTTAAATTCTAACGTGGAAGATCAAATGTCCGTTGTAACGGGTACCGCCATGCACTTGAAAGAGGTGCGTCAGGCATTATCAGCAATGTATGATCCAAGCTACGTCAGCCCGATCATTTCAGCAGTTGGTTTTGACCCTTACGGCGACCGTACACTGTACCTTGAGCATTATTCCACAAAAGGAAAACCGCTGAACAGTGAACACATGGACAAGGTGATGAAACACATTCACACCATTTTACGTGGACCGCAGTGTATGCCAACGTCAGAAAAGTTTAAGCACTTTAATGCCGCTTTAACTTCCTTTGACACCCGCAACATCGCCGACCCTAAAGCCATGCAAAAGTGGCCAAAATCCTAACCATCGACTAAAAAAGAGGCTTCACAGCCTCTTTTTTTTATTTTTTAATGAAAAAGCATTGAAAGCAACCATCACAACTCTTAACATTTATACATAAACTTTAACTTTACTCTTTTTACCCCCTTTCCTTTGGAGGAATCCCCCATGAAAACATTTTTTATGGCAGTAATTTTAACCATTTTCGCATCTGTTTTTTGTATAAAAAAACTTCAAATAGAATCACAGCAAACAAGCACCATCCCAACACCCCAAATTGAAGCCCCTGAAGTGAAGATGCCCGTAATCGACACTTCCAACATGCCCAAAGTTGTGGTTGTTAAAACCAGCTTCAACACAGTGGCGCAAGAAATGGAAAAGATGGTCAGTTTAATTTTGTACACGGTGGATGGTGAAAACATCAACCCCGCAACGGAACTTGAAACAGAGCTTGCCAACAAGGCTTCCAACCAGTACAAAAAACTGCAAGAAAACATTGCATGGCATAAAAGGCACCAGTTTGGTGAAATACATCGAGCCGCCTTTGACCCAAGCTTTGCTGAATTTAAAATGAAAGTGGTCAGCGACAATGCACGCAAAGTTCACACTTCACTTGCGTTGTATAAGTCATTCGTCGCCTCCAATTCCTTTGAAGATGACGCTGAAAAACAAGCTGTTCAGAAAATTTTAATGAAGCAATTTTCAACCTTGCAAAGTCAGTATCAGGCCATTTTAAGCATGTCCAAACGTGCGGAAAAAATGCGCTCTGAAAATCAAAAATATTTTGCGATATAAAAATAAAAGCCCTCCAAATTGGAGGGCTTTTTGTTCGTTAAACAGGTCTATACTTCGTTGATTTGCCAGCCGGTACTTTCATTTGCGAACAAATATGGCGACGCATTTTTGAAAGGGATTTCCACATTTGAATGGCACAAACAAAGCCTTTTAAAAGTGTTTAATGCACCGTAATGCCCCACAATCAAAAGCTCTGCGTTCAGTTTTTGTGCTTCAACATAACTTTCACAAATGGCACGATTAACGCGCGCCGTTAAATCAACCGAATTTTCAGCTTTTAGGCAAAACTCATGCAAATAATCCCAAATTTGGGTATTTGGCTTCGGCAAGCCTTTTTGTTGCGCCAAGGCCATAAAGTCCTTGTAGGGCATGCAATCTAATGCGCCGCCAAAACGCTCACGCAGGTCATCGTGCGTTTGATAACCCACCAACCTTGCAGTGTTATTTGGATCGCGCTTCGCCTTGGCTTCCATCACCCGTTTCATAATGTAACCCGTGCGTGAAGCACGCACATAAGGGCTTACCACCATATAAAAGCGTTTGCCAGCCATGGCCGATAACTTAGCACCAGCCGTTAATGCTTGCTCTTCGCCTAAATCGGTCAGATCGGAATTTATGCAACCATTGGCATGAAACTGTAACAAACCGTTGCGGTTGTTTGGGGTTTCACCATGACGCACAAAGTAAAATTGTTTTACAGAGTCAATGTTCATAAAAGAACCTCATGAAAAGAAAAGGAAATGAATGTGAATTTCCTGTATACGATACACGCATTCAAAAAAATGCGCAAGTTATAGAAAAGAGAAACCTTTAAATTTAAGCGGCTTGTGTTTTAGCTTTGCTTAAAACCAACGGTTTGGGGGTTAAACTACCACCAAGCTGGAAACTTTGAACATGGCTGGCAAGGCCGTTTTCATCCACTTCGGTATAAACACCGCAGATGCTACCCTCACCGCTGGCAATGTCCCACTTCCAGGTGCTTTTACGGGTGTCAAATTGCTTGTGGAGCATGCAGTCAAGGTCCAACCCCAAAGAAGAAACATAGTCGCCACACATGCCCGCATCGGTTTGGTAGGCCGTGCCTTTGGGCTGAACCCGACAGTCCGACGTTGGAATATGCGTGTGCGTGCCCACCACCAATGACGCTTTGCCGTCCCACAGGTGGCCCATAATGCATTTTTCGCCGGTTGCTTCGGCATGAAAGTCCACCACCATGGCGTCATAATCGGTGCCGAGACGGTTTTCCTTTTGAAAATCTTTCGAAAACTGAAACGGGCAGTTGACCTTATCGGGCATAAAAACTTGGCCCAGCAGGTTTAACACCGCAATTTTTTTATCGCCCACGTTAAACACACGGTAACCCTTGCCGTCGGTTTGCATAATGTAATTGGCTGGCACAATAATTTTGCGGTCCATGCGCAACATGTCGTGAATGTCCTTACGGTCAAAGGTGTGGTTGCCCATGGTTAAGCAGTGAATCCCTGTGTCATAAAGCTCCTTGGCAATGGCCGCGGTAATGCCTTTGCCACCAGCGGCATTTTCACCGTTGGCAATCACAAAGTCTGCTTGGGTTTGTTCAATCAATTGGGGCAAATGTTTTTTAACCGCTTCACGGCCGGGTTTCCCCATCACATCCCCTAAAAAGATAATTTTTAACATGCCAAACAAACCTTTACTTTTAAAATACAAATCAAAACATAAGTCATTTAGCAGAAATTTCAAGCTTTGTTTGCCCTTTAGCCACAAAAAAAGCCCTTATACAGAGCTTTTTTGAATCGATTATGGCTTGTGCACTTTAATAGTACACTGCGGCTTAGGTGCTGGCGGAATGGTTATAACACAGTCCGCTTTTGGCAATGAAGCATCTTCCACAACCTCCGTTAAAGTTAAGCTGATAATTTTATGGTAGCCGTACAACTTTTCCGCACTGGGTAAAAAGCATTGCATAAACTTTTTAAAGGACTTTTTGCGCAAAGCCGCCACATTCAAATGAACCAAGCTTTTAATTTCGCCAACGTACATCCGTTTGTCGCAGTTGCCGTCATCTGTCAGCAAAACGTCGCTTCTATTTTCTAGGCCGATTGTTAAATCAAAGGACATCTCCTCGTCTTTAATCATCCGACCAAGCGTAACATTGAAAGATTTGACCTCAACAGCCAATTGATATTTAGGCATAAATAAACCTCAAAAAAGGGAAAGAAAGTGTTTTTTCACAGCCCCTTTTTACATCATAGCCAGATGATTTAAAAGTTAATTTTTCTATTTTACTTAAAAGACTGTGTCGATTTTTCGGTCACCATCACGTCCAGTGGCACGTCGTGTTCTTCGCCTGCAAACTTGTCACTTTCTTGAAAGGCGTAACCCACACCAATTTTAAGAGGCTCATGCTCTTGGCTGGCATAAACCGAAAATGTCCGGTCGTAATAGCCACTGCCATAACCCAATCGGTAACCTTGCTTGTTATAGGCCACAACCGGAATGACCACCACGTCCGGCACCACTTGCTCCCCCATGGCGCAGGGAATACCTTCAGCGTCTTTATCCGCCAGTGGCAACATGTCCCACGTGTTAAAAATCATCGGCTCACCTTTGCGCAAAACACGGGGCAAACAAACGGTTAAACCACGCATCGTTAACATTTCTGCCAAAAACTTCATGTCAATTTCTTTGTTGATTGCGGCGTAAAGCGCCACGTTTTGAATGCGCCTTTTTTGGCCAATAATGTCGTTCACCTCTTCGCTAACTTTCAGCATGGCTTGGTGCGCCATTTCACCTGTCACTTTATAACGCTGGTGGAGCAATGTTTCCCTCAGGTCCAGTTTTGCCAATTGCTCTTGTGTAAGCTTTGCCATGGGTTAAACGCCTTTATCTTTTAAAAACTGTTCAATTTTTTCGGCCATGGTGTTGTGGAACGCATCGGTTGATTTTTCATGGGTTTCCTTTTGGGTTTGTGTGGTGTAAAAATCATCCGCCATCATCATGCCAGCCAAAACCAGCAAGCGGTCACGCTCCATATTCGGGGCAGACTTAACCAACTGCTCCACATAACCGTTCCAAATTTCTGCCACATGGGTCACACGGTTTTCTTGCCCGTCTTCCACCTGCATGCGGTAGGGTTTACGGCCAACTTTTACTTCAATTTCACGGGGCATTTTATTTGCTTCCCTTTTCAATTTTGGTAATAATTTTATCTAATTTCTTTGAAGCCTCTTTGTGCTTTTCCTTCAAAGCTTTGTTTTCATGCATCAAGGTTTTAAGTTTGTCACCTTCTTTGCCGCCAAGGGCCATGACCGCTTCACTGTCCTTTAGGTAATTTTCAAGCTTTTCAAATGCTTGTTCTAAACGTTTGGCACCGTCCATGATATGATCACCCTTTGCACTACATTTTTGTTTAAATATTCTCGCTCGTTAGGTCATCATGTTAGCGTTAAAAATCAACTTTGTCATGAATAAAAACTTCTTTTAAAGGGTAAAAAAGTGTACCCTATTGACATAATAAAAACATTGTAGGAAATGCAAGATATGCTCAATTATCATGACATGGCGAACGCCGTCCGATTTTTATCCATTGATGCGGTTCAAAAAGCCAACAGTGGCCACCCTGGTATGCCCATGGGCATGGCCGAAATTGGCACCGCTTTGTTTAGCGAATTTTTAAACCACAACCCGCAGGACCCCAAATGGCCAAACCGCGACCGTTTTGTGCTTTCCAACGGTCATGGTTCCATGTTGCTTTACAGTTTGCTTCACCTCACCGGTTATGACATGAGCATGGATGATCTTAAAAACTTCCGCCAATTACACAGCAAAACTGCCGGCCACCCCGAATATGGCTATGCCGACGGCATTGAAACCACTACAGGGCCATTGGGTCAGGGTGTGGCCAACGCAGTGGGCATGGCGATTGCGCAAAAACTTTCCGCCGCGCGCTATGGTGACGATATTTTCAACCACTACACCTACGTCAGCGTTGGTGACGGTTGTTTGATGGAAGGCATTTCCCACGAAGCGTTGGAGCTGGCGGGCCACATGCAACTCAACAAGTTGGTGGTGCTGTTTGACGATAACAACATTTGCATTGATGGTGAAGTTTCCAACACATCATCCACCGACGTGATTAAGCGTATGCAGTCCTACGGATTTGACACTTTCAGCTGTGATGGCCACAACATTGAAACGGTGATAAAAACCATCGAAGAAGCGAGAAAAAGCGCCAAACCTGCGTTCATCGCCTTTAAAACACACATTGGTTTTGGCAGTGAAAAAGTGGTGGATACTTCCGCCGCCCACGGCAGCCCCCTTGGCGACGACGAAATTGCAAAAGTCCGCCAAAAGCTGGGGTGGGACCATGCACCGTTTATGGTACCCAACCACGTTTATGACCATTTTGCCCATGGCACAGCCCGCGGCAAAAAAGCCTATAAAGCGTGGCAACAAAAAGTGGAAGCGTTGGACCCTGCCCTGCAAGCCGAATTGAAGCGCACCCAAGCCGGCACTTTAAACGAAAGTTTAAACCAAGCACTTATTGACTTTAAAAAGCAAACCGCACAAGCGGCTGAAAAAGTTGCCACAAGGAAAGCCAGCGGCAACACCCTTGAAGTGATTGCCCAGCAAGTGCCAGAGCTGATCAGCGGCAGTGCCGACCTGACAGGCTCGGTCAACACCAAAACATCCACTATGAAAGCCATTACCCCAAGCGACTTTAGCGGTCACTACCTTCATTACGGTGTGCGGGAACATGCCATGGCCGCCATTATGAACGGCTTGGCCTTGTATGGCGGATTCATCCCCACCTCGGGCACATTTATGAGCTTTTTGGACTACTTAAAGCCGTCGCTCCGCCTCAGCGCTTTAATGGGCTTGCGGGTTATTTATGTCCTCACTCATGACAGCATTGGCCTTGGCGAAGATGGCCCAACCCACCAACCGGTGGAACAACTGGCCACCAGCCGTGCCACACCCAACACCCTCACCTTCCGCCCTTGCGACCAAGTGGAAACGGCAGAATGTTGGCAACTGGCTTTAAGCCACAACAAAACCCCATCGGTGATGAGCTTAACCCGCCAAGGTTTGGCTTGCCTGCGCACCGAACATAGCGACGAGAATTTATCCAGCAAAGGGGCTTACATATTAAAAGGCCATGATGACAACAGCACCGACGCCATCATCATCGCCACAGGCAGCGAAGTTGAAATTGCAGTTCAAGCACGTAATATGTTGAAAAAGTCGGGCATCAACGCCCGTGTGGTCAGCATGCCTTGTATGGAACTTTTTGACCAACAAAGCAGCGACTATCAAAACAAAGTGCTTCCAGCCGAAGTTTCCATCCGTGTTGCGGTGGAAGCCGCTGCCGAACTGGGCTGGCATAAATACATTGGCCACCACGGTGCATTTGTAGGCATGAGCCAAAACGGTCAAAGCATTTTTGGTGCTTCCGCCCCAGCGGTTGACCTTTACAACCATTTTGGCATCACCGCGGACAATATCACCCAAATTGTGTTGGGTAAAATTAAAGCAAAAGCCGAAAAATAAATTTAAAAAGACTGACAAAAGAAAAAGGAAAATAACATGACAATTAAAGTAGCTATCAACGGTTTTGGTCGCATTGGCCGTGCCATCTTCCGCTCTTACTTTGAAGAAGAACGTGGCGATGTGGAAATTGTGGCGGTGAATGACCTTTCACCGTTTAAAACAAGCTTGCACTTGCTTAAATATGACTCTGTCCATGGTCCATTCAACGCATGGATTGACTGGGAAGAAGACCATGACGCTAAAACCGTGAACATTGACGGTCAGGACATTCAATTTTTTGCCGAGCGTGACCCAAAAAACCTGCCATGGCAAGAATTGGGTGTGGACGTTGTGCTGGAATGCACAGGCGTTTTCCGTGACAAGTCTAAATGCCAAGCCCACATTGACGCAGGTGCTAAAAAAGTGATTATCAGCGCCCCAGGCGGTGAAGACGTGGACGCCACCGTTGTTTACGGCGTGAACCACACCACTTTAAAAGCTAGCGACACCGTTATTTCCAACGCATCATGCACCACCAACTGCTTGGCACCCATTGCCAAAGTTTTAAACGACGCCATTGGCATTGAAAAAGGTTTGATGACCACCATTCACGCCTATACAGCGGATCAAAACTTGGTGGACGGCCCTCACAGTGACCTACGCCGTGCCCGTGCAGGTGCCTTGTCGATGATCCCAACCTCCACCGGTGCGGCCAAGGCCGTTGGCTTGGTGTTGCCAGAACTCAAAGGCAAGCTAGATGGTTACGCCATGCGTGTGCCAACACCAAACGTCAGCGTGGTGGACTTAACCTTCACCGCCAAAAAACCAACCACGGTGGAAGAAGTGAACGCCGCCATTGAAGCTTACGTTGAAAAACAGGACGAAAACGGCGACCCCGAAGTTTTGGTTTACACCAACCAGCCGCTTGTTTCATCGGACTTTAACCACACGCCATTTTCAAGCGCTTTTGACATGAGCGAAACCCGTGTCAGCGAAGATGGCACCTTGGTAAAAGTGCTTTCATGGTATGACAACGAGTGGGGCTTTTCCAACCGAATGCTGGATACAGCCGTGTACTTTGGTAACCTTAAATAACCAACAATGAAGTGGAGATGTGATGAAAACATTAAAAGATATTCATGCCCTTTATGATAAAAAAGTGCTGATGCGTGTGGACTTTAACGTGCCCTTTTACGAAAGTGGCAACATTGCAGATGACAGTCGCATTCGTGCCCACATCCCCACCATTGAATACCTGATCAAAGCGGGGGCGAAGGTGGCGCTGATCAGCCACCTTGGCAACCCCGAACAAAGCCTACAACCCGTGGCGGAAAGGTTATCTGTTTTACTTAAAGACGCTGTTACCTTTATTGGCGACTGTTTAAGCCACCACACCTTTAAAACCATGGACAACTTGGGCGAAGGTTGCGTGGTTTTGCTGGAAAATACCCGTGCCTACGAGGAAGAAAAAAACAACGACCCTGACTTTGCGCAAAAACTGGCCAAAGGTTTTGATATTTACATCAACGATGCCTTTGCCACAGCGCACCGCAAACATGCCTCCACCTACGGCGTGGCACAGTTTATTGAAAAAAAATGCGCTGGCTTGTTGATGCAAACTGAAGTGGAAACCCTTAGTAAAGTGATGCAAAAGCCCAGCAAACCCTTTGTGGTGATGATTGGCGGTGCCAAAGTTTCCAGCAAGTTGGGCGTGCTTAAAAGTTTGGCGCAAAAGGCCGACACCATGCTGATTGGCGGTGCCATGGCCAACACCTTTTTAAAAGCAACGGGTGTGGACATTGGCCAATCTTTGTATGAAGAAAATATGCTGCAGGAAGCTTTACAAGTTTTGCAAATGGCCAACCAACACAACTGTAAAGTGATTTTGCCTTCCGATGCCACCGTGGCCGAAAAATTGGAAGCCGGCGTCCCCACCCAAAACCCCAGCATCAATGATGTACCCGAAAACATGATGATTCTGGACATTGGCAAACACACCCAAGCGGTGTGGGCGGAAACCATTAAGGATTCTGCCACCGTGTTGTGGAACGGCCCTTGCGGCGTTTTTGAAATTGAACCTTTCCACCTTGGCACCAAAGCGGTAGCGCAAGCCGTTGCCAAAGCCCATGCCTTTACCGTTCTTGGCGGGGGCGACACCTTGCACGCGGCAGAAATTTTCAATGTTAAAGGCGACATTGACTATGTTTCCACCGGCGGTGGCGCATTGCTGGCGTTTATGGAAGGTCAAACCCTGCCCGCCATTGAAGCCTTGAGCAGCTAAAAAACATGGCGCACAACAACCAAAAAAAAAGCCCCGTTACAGGGGCTTTTTTATGTTTGATATTTCACTTGTGTTAAGCAATTTTTACGCGGACTTTTTGGTTCAGTTTTGAAGCTTCTGGCACTTCAATCCAACCGCCACCAACCATACGGTCATCTACATAAAACACCGCGGCTTGACCAGGGGAAATTTGATAAGCTGGCGCATGCATGGTCACTTCCAAGCGGCCGTCGCCCAAGTCTTTCAGGGTTGAAGGCGCACCTTGGTGGGCGTAACGCACTTGGGTGTCCACCTCCAAGTTGTCCATTTCAATGGTGTTGTCAATCCAGTCCACCTCTTTGACTGTAAAGGTTGTTTTGGATAAACTTTCCTTTGGTCCCAGCACAACTTCACGTGCTTCGGGGCGAATTTCCACCACATACATCGGCTTTGAAAAACCACCGCCAAGGCCTTTGCGCTGACCCACAGTAAAACCAAGAATCCCATCATGGCGACCCAGCACTTGGCCGTCTTCGTCCACAAAATTACCACCTTTGACGGCGTGCGGTGCGTGCTTCCGCACGACTTTGCGGTAGTCCCCACCGGGTACAAAGCAAATGTCCTGACTGTCCTTTTTTGAAGCCACATGCAAGCCAAGCTCCTTGGCAAGGTCGCGTGTTTCTTCCTTGGTGAGCTGGCCAAGCGGAAAGTCACTAAACTCCAACTGTTCTTGGGTTGTGGTGAACAAAAAGTAGCTTTGGTCTTTTTTAGGGTCCAAACCACGGCGCAAAATGGCCTTGCCGTTTTGGTCATAGTCTTTACGAATGTAATGACCGGTTACCAACACATCGGCGCCAAGGCCTTTGGCTTTGTCCATAAAGCTGTCAAACTTAATGCGTTGGTTGCAACGCACACAAGGAATCGGTGTTGCGCCGGCAAGGTAAGTTTCAACAAAGTCATCCACCACGGCGGACTTAAATTCACTTTCATAATTCAGCACATAATGCGGCACACCAATGGTTTGGCACACACGTCTGGCGTCGTAAACATCGTCCAGCGCACAGCAAGTGCCAAATTTTTTCGCTTCACCTTCCACCGCTTGCGACGCAGGCGTATAGTCCCAAAGTTGCAGGGTAATGCCAATCACGTTATAGCCCAGTTTGTGCAACAACGCCGTGCAAACAGAGGAATCCACCCCACCGCTCATGGCCACAACAACAGTGGTTTCGGCTGGGGTTTTGTTTGCCACCAATGGCTTAATCTGAATTTTATCTAAAATAGTCATAGCCGTTATATAGAACGAATACTTGACAAATTCAAGGGGTTTTTAAGTTAAAACACAAAAAAAGCCCCCAAATTGGAGGCAAATCGCTATCAGCTTTTAGGAATTAAAAATTCCCACTCGGCAACTTTGCTTAAAATAAACTGGCAAGCTTTGCTTTGCTGGGGGTAAAAAGCCCGCCCCTTAAAGCTGTGGTAAGGCAACGCCATATCATGCGGAAATTGAGGCCTAGACGGGTCCACCACGGTGCCACAGCCCAACTGCAACGCCCAGTGGCTTACCATTTCACCGCGGAAGTTGATTTTTTGCTGAATGGCTTTCACTTCCACATTTGGCGCATGTTTTTGAATAAGGTGATAAACAGCCTCCGCCATGGGGTAACACAAACCAAAGGTTGGATGGTCGCCCACTTGTTTAAGCTTGGCATATTGAGGGTGAATAATTTGACTGGCGTGATTGCCGGCCGCACGTTCAACAAATTGAACAAGAGTGTTTACAACTGGTGGCATAAAAATACCTCACATAAGAAGGTGCAAAATTTGTTAGGAAAAAGTGTAAGTGATCAATCCACTTTAACTTAAAGCATACAACCTTAAAATTCAACCACCAGTTTTTAAAAAATTATTCCAGCTCTTCTATCCACGCTTGTTGGATGGCTTCTAAAATTTTTTCGCCGCAACGCTCAGGGTCATCGTCAAAGCCGTCCAGCTCTTCCACCCATTTTTTAAGGTCGGTAAAGCGCACGGTAACGGGGTTCACATCCTCATGTTTTTCGCTTAGTTCAATGGCAATGTCGTAAATGTCTGTCCACTTCATACCATTTTCTCCAACTGCATGTTGCGTGTTTCCTTTGGCAGGCGCACGGTAATGCCATCTAGCTCTTTGCTCATAATAATTTGGCAACCCAAGCGTGACGTGGTGGTGAGACCAAAGGCATAATCCAGCATATCCTCTTCTTCTTCCACTGGTTCTTCTAGCTTGTTATAAAAACTTTTATCAACAATCACATGGCAGGTGGAGCATGCCAAACTGCCTTCACATGCACCTTCTAGGGCAATTTTATTGCGGTGCGCAAGGCTTAACAAATCGTCGCCTTCGTTTGCTTCCACCGTTACAGTTTCGCCGTTTGGCAAAATGTAATTCACATGTAATTTATCGCTCATTTGCTTGTTTCACCTTTTTCTTCGCTGTAAATGTTTTGTCCCACAACCGCTTGTTTTAAAGCATTGTTCACCCGTTGTTCGCTAAAGCTTTGGAAAGCATTTTCTAAAGTTTCCATCGCGTCTTCCACGTCGTCACGGTTGCTGGCTGTTAAAAAGCTTTTGGCCACCTTTAACGCATTTTCAAGCGTTTTAAAAGTGGTTTCGTCTAACAGCGCCCCGTCTTTTTCAAGTGCTAAAGCACAAGCGTCTATCACCCTTTCAAGTTCCAGTTGTGCTTCTTTCAGTTGTCTAAAGCCTACGTCTTGCTGGGCATGGGTCATGGAGTCTTTGAGCATCGTCAACATATCGTCTGGTTTTAAGCCATAAGAAGGCACCACGTCGACCGACTGGCTCACGCCAGAAGTTTCCTCATCCGCTGTCACGGTGAGCATGCCGTCCGCATCCAAGGCAAAGCGCACCACAATCCGTGCCGCACCTGCTGGCAGTGACGGAATCCCCTTTAAGCGGAACTTGGCAAGGGACCTGCACCCTTCCACCGTTTCACGCTCCCCTTGAAGCACATGGATATCCATCGCTGTTTGACCATCCTTAAAAGTGGTAAATTTTTGCGCCCTTGTGATGGGGATGGGCGTGTTGCGTTCAATCACCTTTTCCACAAGACCGCCCATGGTTTCAAGCCCAAGGGAAAGTGGTGTCACGTCCAGCAGCAACATGTCATCACGCTTGTTGCCTGCCAAGGCAGAAGCCTGCAACGCCGCGCCGTGCGCCACCACTTGGTCGGGGTTAATGCCTGTTTGTGGCTTGTGGCCAAAGGCTTCTTCCACCATGGTTGCCACCAACGGCAAACGGGTAGAGCCACCCACCAGCACAATGCCGTCCAAGTCGTCCTCGGTCATCTCCGCATCGTTTAAGACATCGTCACAAATTTGTAAAGTTTTGGCAATGATGGGCTTGGCACAGTCTGCCACCCCTGCGCCGTTTTGTTCTTTCAGTGTTCTTGCTTCTAAGGTGGTTATGCCTTTGGCTTGTGCAAGGGCGTTGTCAATGTCGTCGCCGCCCAAGTAGGTGTCGCCCCCTGTGGCCACCACACGGAAAACACCGCCTGTTAACTTTAATAAGGACACATCAAAGGTGCCGCCGCCCAAGTCGTAAACCAAAAATTGGCCTTCGGCTTTTTTATCCAAGCCATAAGCCAAAGCCGCCGCTGTTGGTTCACTAATCAACCGCATCACGTTCAGCCCTGCCAATTTGGCCGCATCCTTTGTGGCTTGGCGCTGGGCGTCATTAAAGTAAGCCGGCACGGTGATCACCGCATCGTAAACCGCTTGGCCTAAATGTTGTTCGGTTTTGTGCTTCATGTGCTTTAACAAATCCGCACTTACTTCCACCGCCGACTTTTCAATGCTTTTAAAGCGGGCTTTGGCAATTTGCGCATCCCCTGCAATTTCAAAGGGGACGGTTTGGGCAAAGGTTTGAGCATCCTCAACGTTTTTGCCCATCAGCCTTTTCATGGAATAAAACACGTTTTGACCACCGGCCTTTAATAGATCCACCGCATGTTGACCGAAGGACATTTCGCCATTTTCGCCGTAAGCCACCATCGAAGGCAGCGCTGTGGCATCGCCGTCTAGCGGTACAAAATGCACCTGCCCTTCTTTGTCGTACGCCACAAGGGAAAAGGTGGTGCCAAGGTCAATGCCGATGACTTGTCTTTTTTTGTCCTGTCCGGGTTCTGAAATGGTGAGCATAACGGGCCTTTAATTTGTTTTAAGTTGTCGCATTTTGCGTTTGATATCACGGGTGAACTTGCTTAAAAATTGCAGTTCTAGGGTTTGCTTTTTCGCTTTTTCAAAATTGGAACTGTCAAAGGATTCTACCAAACCGCTTTCCAAATTTGCGATGTCATCTTGAACCTCTATTAGCAAATCATCAAGCTGTTCACTTTCTTCCAACTGTTCACGCAGTTCAAACTGTTTCATCATCATGTCTGGTGTGGGTTTTTCCTCCAACACGTCATGAATGCCCTGCTCTGCCAAAAGCAAGCAAGCACGTTCCACCGGTTTTTTAAGCTTGTTGTAACTGTCGTTCAAAAAACCACCCCAGGAAAGGGCGTTCATTTGCTCTTGGCTGGTTTTGGTCACAAACTTATCGGGATGAAACTGCTTTTGTAAATCAAGATAACGTTCTTCCAGGGTGTTTAAGTTCAGGTTAAACGCAAATGGCAAAGCAAAAAACTTAAAAGGGCTTAGGGCAAAGGGCCTGCGCAATGTGCCGCAAGTGGGGCAAAAAAAGCCTTCATTTAAAGGCCCTTTGCATGACCAACAAATTTCGTTTGTTTGCATAAAAATTGCTGTTTCTTTTTGTTGTTTTTTGCGTTTGTTCAACCTTAAAGCCTAAACCGTGAAGGATTCGCCACAGCCACATTCGCCTTTTTTATTCGGGTTGTTAAAAACAAACCCTTGGCGCAGGTCATCTTCTTCATAGTCCACCTCGGTACCTACCAGATAAATCAGCGACTTGGCGTCAATCAACACTTTCACATGGTCAAAGGCAATTTCTTCGTCGCCAATGTCCTTATTGTCCGCATATTCAAGCTTGTAGCCAAGGCCACTGCACCCTGCTGTTTTAATACCAAGGCGAATAAAAGCATCCGGCGTGCCACGACCGTCCAAAAGGGCCGCCATTTGCTTTTGCGCCAGTGATGAAATTTGTATCAAAGCCATGGGTTGTTAGGCACCTTGCTTGGACTTATAGTCATCAATCGCCGCTTTAATCGCATCTTCCGCAAGGACAGAGCAGTGAATTTTAACCGGTGGTAACGCCAATTCTTCCGCAATGTCAGAATTTTTAATTTCTGTTGCTTGGTCCAGCGTTTTGCCTTTTAACATTTCCGTCGCAAGGGAGGAAGAAGCAATGGCACTGCCACAGCCGAAAGTTTTAAACTTCGCGTCTTCAATCACACCTGTATCGCTCACCTGAATTTGCAGTTTCATCACGTCGCCACAAGCGGGTGCACCCACCATGCCTGTGCCCACATGGCTGTCCGCCTTGTTGAGTGACCCAACGTTGCGTGGGTTGCTGTAATGGTCCATAACTTTATCTGAATAAGCCATTTTAATTTCCTTCTCTTATACCTTTATTATAGGTATTTTTAGTTCATTTTTAAACTGTTTCGTTTAGTGTTCTGCCCATTGTACGGTGGAAAGGTCAACACCTTCTTGCACCATTTCCCAAAGTGGGCTCATTTCACGCAATTTTTCAACATTGGCCAAAATGGTTTCAATGGCAAAGTCCACCTCTTCATCGGTGGTGAAGCGACCAATCCCTAAGCGGATGGAAGTGTGCGCCATGTCGTCACTTAAGCCTAAAGCACGCAACACATAAGAAGGCTCTAACGATGCGGACGTACAAGCCGAACCAGAAGAAACCGCCAAGTCTTTAATGGCCATCATCAAGGACTCCCCTTCAACATAAGCAAAAGATAAGTTGATGTTACCCGCCAAACGCTTGGTAGCATGACCATTTAAAAACACATGTGGAATTTTGTCTTGAATGGTGTGGATGATCTTATCGCGCATTTGGGTTAAGCGCTTGTCTTCCGCTGCCATTTCCGCCAATGCAAGTTCAGCAGCCTTACCAAAGCCCACCAAAAGCGGTGTTGGCAATGTGCCACTGCGCATGCCACGTTCTTGCCCACCACCACTGATGATGGGGCGCACACGCATCCGTGGTTTACGGCGCACATAAAGCGCACCCACACCCATTGGCCCATAAATTTTGTGGGAGGAGATGGACATCACGTCCACGTTCATGTCATTCACGTCAATGGCAATTTTACCAAAGCTTTGTGCCGCATCAGTGTGGAACTTTACACCCGCTTCACGGCAAATGGCGCCAATGGCTTTAATGTCCTGAATGACGCCAATTTCGTTGTTGGCATGCATCACGCTGACCATCATGGTGTCATCACGCAAGGCATCTTTTAATTTTTGCAGGTCCAGCAGACCATCTTCTTCCACCCCAAGGTAGGTAATGTCAAAGCCTTGCTCGCTCAGGTGGCGGCAGCTGTCCAGCACGCATTTGTGTTCAGTCACCACGGTGATGATGTGTTTTTTGTCGGTGCCGTAAAATTCTGCCGCACCTTTAATGGCCATGTTGTTGGACTCGGTCGCGCCAGAAGTGAAAATAATTTCCTTCGGGTCTGCGCCAATCACTTTGGCAATGTTGGCACGGGCTGTTTCCACCGCTTCTTCTGCTTCCCAACCAAAGGCGTGGGTGCGTGAGTGCGGGTTGCCCGGCTTTTCAAACCAGTAAGGCGCCATTGCTTCAACCACACGTGGGTCGGTTGGTGTTGTGGCTTGATAGTCAAGATATACAGGTGTTTTCATAATTGGGTTAACTTACCTTTTCTTTTTTAATTTTCATGCGGCTCATGGTTTGGTCATAAGCTGTTAAAAACTTTTCCACATCTTCGGCGGTGTTGTGCCACGCCATGGAAATGCGCAAACCTGCCAAGGCCATTTCTTCGCTGAAGCCTTGGGCGGTCAAAACCCGTGAAGGGACAGACCTGCCACTGGAACAGGCCGACCCTTGTGAAATGCAAACCCCTGCCATATCCATGGAAAGGAGCACCATCTCAGCCGATGTATTGGGCACCATAACACAGGTGGTCACGTCCATTCTAGGGGCGTTTTGGCCCACAATCACCGCGTCGGGCGTGATGTTTAAAATACCTTGCTCCATTTTTTCACGCAGGCTGTTCAAACGGGGCATGTCTTCAATGCTTTTTTGCACTTGGGCACAGGCTTCGCCCGATGCAATAATGCCCAGCATATTCTCGGTACCAGAACGGCGTTTGCGTTCTTGACCACCGCCCGTAATCAGCGATGTCATTTGTACTTCATTTTTCAAAATAAGGGCAGCGCAACCTTTTGGCCCACCAATTTTGTGGAAGGAAATGGCAATGCTGTCCGCCCCCATGGTGGGGAAGTCAATCACCTCTTTAGCCAGCAGTTGCACCGCATCAATGTGCAGTTTAACGCCGTGTTTTTTGCAAATTTCGGCCACTTTTTGAATGGGCTGTTTAACCCCCGTTTCATTGTTGGCTGCCATAATGCTCACCAAGGAAGTCGGTTTGCTTGAAAGCTCTTTGTCCAATGCTTCAAGGCAGATTACACCGTCTTCATCCACAGGCAGATAAACAACGTCAAAACCTTCATCCTTCAAAACTTCGGCTGTGTTATAAACCGAGCTATGTTCGGTGGGAGACGTAATCAAGCGTTTGTGTGGGCAAACATTTAAAAAGCCACGCAACGCCATCACATTGCTTTCCGTGCCTGAACCTGTAAACACCACTTGTTCACTACGTACGTTCACTGCTTGTGCCACTTGTCTGCGGGCATGGTCTAAAGCCAAGCGTGCTTTTTGCCCTTCAGCATGGGCAGAGGATGGGTTGCCAAAAACGTCTAAACTTTGGCGAATAACTTCCTTCACCTCTTCTTTCAAAGGTGTGGTGCCATTGTTATCAAGATATACGGACATTCACCTTGCCTCCTGCTTGGGCCATTGTGGGCAGGTCAAACGGCAATTTAATGCTGCGCTCGCAAATCATTTTCAGGTTTACATGGCGCATAAAACTTTCAATATGGTCACTTAAGGCGCTCCACAAGTCATGCGCGTTACAGCGTCCACTTTCCAAGCAACCACTTTCTCCCGTACAGCGAGTTGCTTTGGTGCCTTCATTCACAGCGGCAATAATGTCAAAAAGTGGGATATTTTCGGCCGACTGAGCCAAGCGGTAACCACCCCCTGGGCCACGGGTACTTTTAACCACCCCAGCACGGCGCAGTTGCGAGAACAATTGCTCTAAATAAGACAACGAGATTTCTTGGCGTTTGGCAATTTCTTCCAGCTTAACCGCGCGGGACTTCACCCCGTCCCCCCCTTGCAGGAGCGAAAGGTCAATCAAAGCCATCACAGCGTAACGTCCACGTGTTGACAATTGCATAAAATGCCTCCATCTCTTCAAAAAATTTATAATCTGCCTTTATATATATAATAACCCTATAACCCAGTCAAGTAAGGGGATATAAAAAAAGCCCTACGAGAGGGCTTTTTCATTCGATTTTTGAGCAGGTGTGATCTTTGCCATGTAAAATGCAAAGGCCACAGTCACAGCTAAAACAGCAAAAGCCCATAGTGTATCGGGCCTGCCAGTTTCCATAGCCGAGCTGTAAGTAAAGTAAACAGCCACATAAACAATGGGGTTAAACACAACAAACTGAATGTTTGCCGACTTCGCTTCACTTACCCATTTATACAGCAGTGACTCAACCATCAAAAAAGCAATGGTCAATAACAAGGTGTATAGCGCAAACCCCGTATCAATTTTAAAAAAAGTTAAACAATACAGGGCAGACAAAAGAGCAAAAAAGAAAATTCTTAAAAACATCAGGTTCATTGTAAAACCTCCAATTATGTGTGAATTTAAGCTTCCGGCATGGCAATTTTTGAACCATCATTGCCTGTTAAAACAGCGTACTCCATCACCAATTGGCTGTGTTTGTAAACAAGGTTCATTTTTGCATTTAAAATGCTTTTTTCTGTACCTTCATCTTTCGCAATTCGTTGTGATACATCTTCAATTTGCGCTTCAACATTTTTGATTTGCTTACGTAATTTACGTGCTTTTTTCGCTTTGCTTTGATTTTCTACCAGCATCGTGGTCTCCTAAAAGGGAAGAAAGTAAATGATATGATTTGTTATAGTGCAAGTATACAATAATTACAAGGGTGAACCCTTCAAAACGACCATTTGATGCGTATCTGCTTCGCATTTGATGCACAAAGGCGCATAACACCCCTAAAAATTACAACCACAGATAGGTAAAATTGCAGTTTTTGGCCAAAACTAACCGTTTTTGAAAATTTAATGCGTCATTATGCGTCGTCAATTCGTACGATATGCGCACAAAATTCGCCATTTACAACTATTTGGTGTTTAAAGGTTTGTCAAAAAGTTTCACCATCTCACTCAGCAGTGTTTCAGCAAGGCTTTCAACATTTTCAATGACCACGGCATTTTGATAATAAGCGTCCACATCATGGCCAATGCCAATGGCATGAAGCTCTAACGTTTTGTCCCTTTCCACTTGGCTTATCACTTCTTTTAAATGCTGGTCTAGGTAGCCATTTTTGTTGTGCCGATCGGTGGCGTAATCCACAGGTGCACCGTCACTTATCACAAATAAAATCTTGCGTGTTTGCGGCCTTTTTTTAAGCCGACTCACCGCCCATTTTAAGCCTTCACCGTCGATATTTTCTTTTAACAAATCGTCCGCCAACATGTAACCAAAAGCATGTTCACATTTTTTATAAGCCTTGTGTGCTGGCTTGTAAATAATGTGCAAAATTTCGTTTAGACGCCCTGGTTTTTCAGGCCTTCCGTCCATCACCCACTTTAAGCGACTTTCGCCACCTTTCCATGATTTTGTGGTGTAGCCCAGCACCTCAACCTTCACGCCACACTTTTCAAAAGTGCGTGTTAAGACGTCCGCTGTGAGCGCTGCCATTTCAATGGGTTTACCCCGCATGGAGCCTGAATTATCCACCAATAAAGTGATGGTCGTATCCATCACATTTTTGTGGCGAGCACTTTTAAAAACGTCCACACTTTGACTGCTGATAATGCTTGGCAATTTGGCCATATCCAGCACGCCTTCTTCTTGATCCAGCAACCAACCTTCCCTTAAGGATGACATCAATTTCCTTTGCAAAACAACGCTTAACTTCCTTGCTAAACCTTTGTGTTGTTGCGCCAGATTTTTATATTTTGTTTGCAAGGCAGGCTTTTCATGGTCGGCCACCCAGTTGTTAATTTCAACTTCTTCATCAAATTCTGTGGTGTAAATTTTATAACCTTCCATGTCACTTTTAGGTTGGTAATAAAATTTTTGTAGGTACTGGTTTGTGTCCAAAAGTGTGTGGCCAGCATCATTTTGCTGATCATCAAAAGGCTTTGCAATGTCCTCACCTTCCAGCTGTTTTAATTGGGTACTTTCGCCCAAAATGTCGCCACCGGATTGCGATGCATCTTCCACCAAGTCGCCTTGCTCAAGCTGTTGTTCCGCTGCTTTATTTTCATAATTTTGTTGCTGGTTCAACCTTTTGATAATGGACTGTAAATTTTGATAACTGTTGATTTTTTCATCCAGCGTTTTAAAAGAGCTTTTATGAAACCACTCAACAATTTCTGCGTCCATAAAAGGTTGCATTTGCTTGCAAAATTTGAGCTGTGTCGGGGTAATACTCTCCCCTTGTCTTTCCCGTAAGAGAAGGGATAATGCAAAGGTCTGATGCGCCAGCGTGGGTGGATTTTGTAAAAACAAATCCAGCTCGGATTCATGCAAAATCTGCATGGCTTTTTCCGCCCCTTTAAATACACGAACACCCTTACTTTCCGCCAATGCCATTTCCAGCACAAACATGGCATTTAAAAAGTTCTGCTCGGCTTTTTCAAAGGCGCTTATCAACTGATTATTTTCACCGTAGCGATAACTAAAAGCAAGGCGGTTTGCCTTGGCTTCTACCAAAGGCCAGTGTTTTGGGTTTTCCAGTTCCACATCGCTGAGGATAATGCCTTGTGGGGTAATGGAGGCATGTTTATCAAAGCCAACTTTTAATGTTTCATCACCGCTGATGGCACGTGTGGTTTTAACCAAAGATTCTTTAAATTTTTGACCAGACGACATGGCAAATTACTCACCAAAAACACGGTTATAAAAAGTGTTTAAGGTTTCAAAATCTGCTGGGTCAACTCGGTTCATAAAACTAAGTTTAAAGGCTTGGTACACATCGTCCAAAATTTCATAGTTTTGTGCCCACATCAGCACTGTTCTAGGCGACATAACCGCCGACAAATCACCCGCCATAAATGCGGTACGGGTCAAGCTTGCAACAGTGATCATCTTCTCAATCAAGTCCTTGCTGTTGTGCAATTGCGGCATCTTGGAGAGGGCGACTTCCTTTTCCCAACTTTCTTCCAGATAGTTTAAATGAACAACCATGTTCCACCTGTCCAACTGCGCTTGGTTTAGGTGGTGAGTGCCGTGATACAACCCCGTCGAATCGCCTAGGCCAATGGTGTTAGAGGTGGCAAATAACCGAAACTGTGGGTGCGGATGAATGATTTTATTTTGGTCAGGCAAAGTCAAAGCACCACCTTGTTCCATCAACCGTTGAATCACAAACATCACCTCTGGCCGACCAGCGTCATATTCATCTAAAACAAGTGCCATAGGCTGTTGCATCGCCCAAGGCAAAATGCCCTCTTTAAATTTGGTTACCTGCTGACCATCTTCAAGGACAATTTGGTCCTTACCAATCAAGTCCAGCCTTGAAATGTGACCGTCTAAATTCAGACGAAAACAAGGCCAGTTTAAACGTGCGGCCACTTGTTCAATGTGGCTGGATTTACCTGTACCGTGGTAACCTTGAACCAACACTTTTAAATTATTTTCAAATGCTGCCAACAGCACCTTTGTGGTTTCAGGGTCAAAGTGATAGCCGCTGTCAACCTCTGGTACAAATTCTGACTTTTGGTTAAAACCCTTCACCTTTGCATGACTTTCAAAAGCAAACAAATCCTGCACATTTTTTTCCACTAAATCAAACTGCACTTATTCGTCTCCTTTTTCTTTTAACAATAAAACAAAAAGTGTCGAAAAAAAAGAATTTAAAGTTGTATACCTTCACCGCTTGATATATAGTGCTGGGCATATATCTACACATCTTTTTTCCCTTTTTAGGAGCCTTATTATGCTTTTTCAAATATCAAAAGAAGCTCAACAGCTTTTAAACATTCCCCCACTTCAATTTCCACTTATTGACAAAGACACGTTCATAAACCAAATAAACATCAGCAGAGAATTTTTTATGACTGTTTGTGTTTCGGTTGAACTGGAAGAAAGTGCGTCCTTTTGTGACGAACTTGAAACGCGCATTAAAAATGGTGCATTTACCTTTGATGGTGACAACGATTTTGCAACATTCACAGCGCAAGATAAATTTGATTTTTACATCAAAATTTTACGCCGCCATGTCAGCACTGAAGTTTATGCAATAAACATTGATGACTGCATTCAAACCTACGTCTTAATTGAATATGATCGTATTATAGCAGAACATGAAAGTTTAGGCTCTAAGTGGCCGACGGAATCAAAGGAATATCAAGCGTTAGAAGATGCGGCATATGTTAACCTGAAAATTATTGACAACTTTGAAAGTGACCTTTGTGAGCTTGCCAGAGCCATCAATGGATATATTGATAAGCTACAAAGTGAAACAGACAAATACGTTCATTTTTCACGTGCCTTAACATTTCCACTTTCCGTTGAGATGACGCAGTGCAAACCCTTCCGTTACTTTAGAATTGTAAGGTAAACATTATGAAAAATTTGTTTTTTGCCATTGTTGGCCCAAGTGGTGCAGGTAAAAACACCATTATGGAAAGGGCCATGGAGCTTTTAAGCCATTACAATGGTTCTGAATTTCAACTTTGCGCCTTAACCACAGCAACCACACGTGACAAACGCGAGGGAGAAGTGGAAAATGTTCATCATTACTTTATCAGCCGTGAGGCGTTTGAAGAGCGTATTCAACAAGGTGAACTGCTGGAGTACACCAAAGTGCATGGCAATTATTACGGCGTGCTGAAGGAGACTTTTGAAAACCAGCTCAACCAAACATCACTGATAAAGGACATTGACGCTAACGGCGCTTTGAGTATTAAAAAACAGTTTGAAAGCCAAACACGTTGTGTTTTGTTGATGCCGCCTTCGGTTAAAGAGCTTGAAAAGCGTTTAATTGGCCGTGGTCAATCATCGCAAAGTCGTCTACAAGCTGTTCCTTTAGTAAAGCAAGACTTGCAAATTTTGGATGATGTGGATTGTGACGCACCGTTTGTTTGCCCCGACCTTGCCGGCTCTAGACCGAACGATTACGACTTGATTCTTTACAACAAAGATATCGAAAAAACGGCAAGAAGCTTGTACCAGTTTATACTGGCGCAACTTTCAGCCTGATAGAAAACAAAAAAGCACCTCGCATGAGGTGCTTTTTTATGCTTCGTTATAGAGCGTTAAATTTTGCAAAAAGCTTGCGTGCACTTTCACCTATGGGTTTCCAAAAGCGGAAGCCTAAGGTTAAAATGGTCAGCAAAGCGGTCATCGCGCGGATGTTCACATCTATATCGGTCAATCCCGATAATACATATACAGCAAAGATGCAAATTATCCACAACGCATGCACAACAGGTGCAAGCCAATATGGCGTTGGGTCATCCCCATCATGGTCTTGCCATAAAGGCTTGCCCAGCTTGTAAGCATAAAAACCAGAAGCCAGCGCCAAAAGCGCCGTTAACCCAGGAGAGATAATAAACGCCCCACCTGCCAATGCAAGTTGCGCTGGTAAAAACACATACATCGCCATTATTTTATAGGTAAAAACCCACAACCCTAAAATAAGGTTGTTAAAACGGCTTTGGTTGGAACTTGAGTTATTTCTATAAGAAGGTTTTTGGGACATGGTTATGCCCTCCAGTTGAAAGAAAAGGTGAAAAAGTTATTTAATTTGTAACCATTATAACCGTTGGTTACAAGTGCTACTTATAATTTTCTGCAATTTTACGCCAAAGGGAGGATAAACAACCGCTGTAAAAGTGCACATAATTTATATAGAGGATGGAACACAAACAAAGGCCGTTTGACGATAAGACAAGCGCCAAATGATTGAATGAAACGACGAGACGCCGAAATAAAATTGTGTTAGCCCTCGTGTAAGCTTACCAAGAAGCCCTGTGGAATGTATCACCACTGGGGCTTCTTGCTATTCCACCACCACGTCAGAAATGGCGTAGCTGACTTTCCAGCCTTTGGTGATGTTATACATTTTTGTAAAACCAGCGTTCACCTCCAGCACCGCATTGGCTTCGGCATCCACCGTTCTAGGCTCTAAACTATGTGGTACGGCATTTTGCACCACACCCACCACATTGGTGCCGGATATAAAAATCATATCCAATGGAATGAAGGTATTTTTCATCCAGAAAGACCTTTTTGCTGTATCTTTCCAGACAAAAAGCATCCCCTCATTCACCGCCATTTCCCGGCGGTACATCAAACCACGGGAGCGCGCCTCATCATTCACCGCCATTTCCGCTTGTACGTGAACTTTATCGCCATTTGGTGCGGTCAAAACCACCTCAACCAAATGGTCGTTTTGTGTGCCAAAAAAGCTTAAAATATGGCTGTTAAAAACGGCGTAGCCCAACGCCAATAAAAACAACACCAGCAATTTTAAATAAGACTTTTGTACTTCTTTCATTTTACCCTCATTTTTTACTTATTATTGTGCGCTTTCTGGTTTGGTAATGTCAGACCGGTTGTACAAAGTACCAAAAAAGTCTTTTACAATCCCTGGCAATACAAACGAAAGTGGGTTGGCCGAAACCTTTGGATTTTCCACCGACCCTTTAATTTTAAAATCTGCCACCAGCAAGCCAGATTGTGACCCTGTTAACAAGTCCCCCAACAGTGGAATTTGCGCAATAAAGGAGTTGATACCCTCGGCTGGAATCAGTTGCCCTTCAAGGTTTAACTTGTGACTTACCGTGTTGACCTTACCCCTTAAGCGAATGCCAATGGACGGCCCACTTAAAAACGCATGGTCTACAATAATTTCATCCCCCACATACATCAGTGGAATTTCCACTTCTTCAAAGTAAATCCCATCTTTGGATGACAACAATTCTTTGAGTGAAATAAGGGAAAGCAGCTTGGCCATAATCGGCGCTTCAACCATGTAGGTCTTTTTAATTTTAAGCAGACCTCTGCCTTGCTTTTTACCATCTACCATATAAACATCGGACCTAAAATCGGCATAGCCGCTGCGCAACGTTTTTAAAATTCCCAGTTCCTTCAGAAGGTCCCCCACCGCTGTTGCTTTTAACCTAAGGGATTGATGCGTGGTGGAAGGTTCCAGCATTTTAAAATCAAAATGTTCACCACCGTTTTTGCCCACAACTTCAATGTTTTTTATATTTGCATTTTCCGTTTCAATGTCCGCCACAACTTGTTCAATTTCACCCTCTGGCAAAACAACCTTTTCAACATTCACATTGATCGCCAAATTTTGACTTTGCGAAACGGACTTAGAACGGTCGGTTTTCAGTAAATCAAACTGGCTTAAATTCAACTTTCGCCCTACCAAATTAAGCTGATTTTCATGCATAGCCACCTTAAGGTCGTGACCACTTAACTGGAATTTTTTAAGATCCACCTTAGTATTTGGCACACCTTGCACCACCCCTTCAATGGACACATCCTGCCCTGTGATGGAAACATCATAAACGCCAAGAGCGTCTTGGTCGCCCAGCACAGCTTCAACCCGTGAACTTAACGGCACACCGCTTGGCTTTGTGTATTTTATCGCCGTTTGGGATATTGCATTGGCTGTCAAGTCGCTGTAAATGCTCAAGTCATACAGCCCCAGTTTTTGAGCCTTTAACTGCACCGACGTTGCCACACTGCCCGACACATCCAACCCCAGCTGTGGCACATAACTGACCGCCACATCCTCTGGCACATCCCCCCATACGGAAACAAAAGTTTCCTGCATGGGTTTTTGCATGTTTTCGTACCATTCAAAATTAACATTCATGCCGTTAATCACCGCAGGGGACTGCATTTTAATTTCTTGATCAGAAAAATTCACCTGCCCTTTGGGCACCAAAATGTCATAACCTTTTGCAAGGGTTGTGGTGGATATACCCTCCACCTGCGACACAAAATTATACTTTACACTTGCGAGAGATAAGTTTTTAAACGGAATGTAGACCGAACCCTTTGAACGGTGCTGACCTGTGATCACAAAAGGCCAAGGCGCAGGGCCTGTTTCCTTATCTATCACGTTTAAAAGCTTTTCAATCGGGCCAGAAAGTTCACCGCTTAAGGTAATGCCGGGCACCACGTCTTTGGTAAAGTGGCCTGCAATAACAGCTTTTAAATCTGCCACCTGCTGCCCTTCTACCATGCCGGATTGTGACTCAATTTGAATGTAGTCATCTTTCATCACAAAACGACCGTTCAAGTTTTGTGCCGCCTCTGTGTTTTTAAGGAAGGAAAGTGACAAGTCTTCAAAGTCGAAGGAGCCATCAAAGCCACATAATTTATCGCAAAACGGCAACTGACTGGGCGTACCATAATAAGCCAACTTCAAATTTTTAACTTTTGAGGAATGCACGTTTTTGCGTATCCAGTTTACAGCGCCACGAATGCGCTTGTCCGGCAAATAACCTGCCACATGGCTGACCGTTGTTTCCCCAAAGGATTCTAACTTCAAGTCAAAGCGCATGTCCTTTGGTGTTGTCACGTCAAAAATATCGCCAGTAACTTCCAGCGGCCAGCCCTTACTGTCCGTAAAGGCCAATTTTTCAATGGTGACCTTGTCATTTAAATAGTCATAACGTACCTGCAATTCCCCTTCTGCAATGCCGAAAGGAAAATTGTACGCTGGCGTGACATGGATAGAACCTTCACGCATGTTCATCCGCACATAAATGTCCTCAAAGCTGTTATCTTCCAAAATGTCTAAGCTTAAGGTGGCACTACCCTTGGCCTTTACAGGGCTTTTAAAGGGAAAGTAATCATCAAAAAAAGCACTGGTGATGTTTTGTGCTTCAAGGGTTGCGGTTGCTTTGGGTGCATATTTAGGGTGAATGATGGTCAGCTTAGCTGGTGTCACCCCGATAATGCCAGGTCTTGAAAACTTCCCCTCCACGGCCAAACGCTCCCCATCGAGGAAGTTTTTTTCAAATAGTATGCGTGCATCCTTAACCGACCAATTTTTCAAATTCACATTGTCATAAATTTGAAGTTGAACATTTTTGGCTTCCAAACTTTTAAAGTTATTAAAGTAGGGTGAGCGCCCCACCTCATTGTTGAGATACTCAATAAAGCTTAAAGTGACTGATTTACTTTCACCATCGTCCACATCGGCTTTGTTTTGGGATTTTTTAAGCGGAAAACCTGCAATGTACGCACCTTCCACTTCGTGTTGAATGTCCACGCTTAAGCCGTCTAACACAATGTGTTTGGGTGCCCAAATGCCTTTTAAAAAACCACGGTTGGAAAAACTGGCATAAACCTTCGAAATGTTTAAAACAGGCTCGCCTTCGGCATTTAAAATTTCGCCGTCTTGCCCTTGCATTTTAAAGTGGCCATCAAACCAAACTTTAAGTTTGCGCAATTTAACTTGGCTGTCATCAAACTTTAAAAAGCTTTCAACCCACGGGCTACTGGTGTCAATCACAATAGGTTTGTATGAAAGCAAACCCCAAACCGCCACCACAAAAATAACCACCACAAAAAAGGTGGCCATCAACCATCTGTGAAGTTTACAACATGCGTTCCATATCGCCATATTTGAATGTTACTTTCGCTAGTCGGTCTTTTTAGCACCACGCACGTTGTTCACACGGGCAGCCAAAGCTTCTGAAATAAAGTTGTCAATGTCACCATCTAAGACAGCAGAAGTGTTACCGGTTTCCGCACCTGTGCGCAAATCCTTCACCATTTGATATGGGTGTAAAACGTAGGACCTGATTTGATGCCCCCAGCCATTGTCTGTCTTCGTAGCTTCCACTGCGTCACGCTCTTCTTCTTGCTTGCGAATTTCCAGTTCATAAAGGCGGGCTTGCAACATTTTCATCGCCTCGTCTTTGTTTTTGTGCTGCGAACGTTGGTTTTGACATTGAACCACAATGCCGGTTGGTTCGTGGGTAATACGCACCGCACTGTCCGTGGTGTTCACATGTTGCCCACCAGCGCCGCTGGCACGGTAAGTGTCAACCCGCAGGTCACTTGGGTTAATTTCCACTTCAATGGAATCATCCACCTCTGGGTATGAAAACACGGAAGCAAAGGACGTGTGGCGCCTGTTTTGCGAATCAAACGGTGACACCCGCACAAGCCTGTGGACACCACTTTCCGTTTTGGCCAAGCCGTATGCAAATGGGCCGCTAAATTTCATAACTGCGGACTTAATACCCGCTTCATCACCTTTGGTTTCGTCGACAATTTCAACTTTAAAGCCGTTACGCTCGCCCCATCTTAGGTACATGCGCATCAACATTGAGGCCCAGTCCTGCGACTCTGTTCCCCCTGCGCCGGAATGCACTTCAATAAAGGCATTGTTACGGTCCGCCTTGCCGCTAAGCAAGCGTTCAGTTTCCAGCCTTTCGGTTTCTTGCAACAGTTTGTGCAGTTCATTTTCGCCGTCAATCACAGCGTCTTTATCGTCTTCAGCTTCGCCAAGTTCAATAAAGGATACTGCGTCCTCCAACCTTGTGGACATTTTGGACATTTTTTGAATATTGCCCTCAATGTGGGACTTTTCTTGCATGATGCCACGGGCTTTTTCCGCATCGTTCCAAAGGTCGGGGTTTTCAACTTGTTTGTTTAACTCATCAAGGCGTTTTTGCATGGACTCCAAGTCAAAAATACCCCCTCAGCAGTTCTAGCGACTGCTCAATTTTAGCAACAAGTTGTTTATGTTCTGCTTGCATTGGTCTACTTTCCTTAATATATACCTTGCCAGTTAATGTCCTGCCCGTCGGCCTGTAACACTTTTTTGTTGGACTTTTTGTTTGATGTTGGCTCTGTGCCATGCACAAAGGATTCAAAAATCTTGCGCTTGGTTTTGCTGTTAGGTAACAAGCCTGTGTCTGCATCAATTTGCACAAAGGTAATGCCGTTTGGCACTTTAAAATGGAGTGGTGATTGGTTGGGCCTGTTCAAAGCTTCTTTCGCAAAGTCCACCCAAATTGGTGCCGCCGCTTTTGAACCCGTTTCGGACTGACCCATCGGTTGTGGCAAGTCAAACCCAACCCAAGAGCCCAGCGCCATGTTAGGGGAAATACCCATCAACCAAGCGTCAATAAAGTCATTGGTGGTTCCTGTTTTAGCACCCACAGCTTGACCCACGGCTTTTGCACGCCAAGCACTGCCGTTACGGACAATGCCTTGCAAAAGTTCAGTCATCTGAAAAGCCACTGTTTCGGGGATAATCTGCTCACCCAACCCTGGCAATGGTTGCGGTTTGTAAATAGATTCATTGGCGCTGATTTGGCAACTTTCACAAGCATCATGCTGGCGGTAAACAACATTGCCGACCGCATCTTGAATATAATTCACAGCGTAAGGTTTGATCAATCGACCACCATTGGTGAAGACCGAATAAGCCCCTGTCATTTCCATCAAAGTGATGGACGATGACCCCAATGCGGTGGACAAGTTTCTGTCCATCTGTGCGGTGATGCCAAATTTACGGGCATAGCGAATGATATTGCCAATACCCAGCTGACGTGCCAAGCGGATAGTCATCAAGTTACGGGACTTTTCTAGCCCGCGCCTTAGGGTGGATTCTCCATAAACTTTTTCGCTGTAGTTTTGTGGCTTCCACGTTCTATCCAGTTCGTCATTACGCAACACAACAGGCGCATCTAAAATAAGGGACGCTGGTGTATAACCCTTTTCAAGTGCCAAAGCATAAACCAAAGGCTTGAGGGACGAACCAACCTGGCGCTTAGCTTGCACTGCACGGTTGAAACCTGTGCCGTCGTATAGCCCACCCACCATCGCCAAAATGGCACCGGTTTCCGCTTCCAACGCCACAAAAGCACCTTGGACGTTTGGAATTTGCTCTAAGCTGTAGTAACCGTCTTCTAGTTTAGCGCCCTTGGCAGGGTCATAGGTGTTCGCCATCGCTTTTACCATCACCACATCGTTGACGTTTAACACGTCAGAAACCTTTTGTATGCTTGGGCCTAGAGTATTTTCATCTTCATAAGCACGGGCCCATTTGAGCGCCGCCAGCTCAATCAACCCTTCTTGGTTTTGTGGCAAACCTATTTTGGCAAATCCGGCATTGTCATTCACTTCCAAAACAATGGCGGGTGTGCCAATGTTTTGGAACTCTGTCCAGTTTTTAGCTTCGGCATCAATGCGTGCCTGCCAGTTCATTAAAATACCGATGCGGGCAATGGGACCACGGTAACCGTGACGACGGTCATAGGCACGCAGGTTTTTATAAACCGCTTCTTCTGCGTAGGATTGCAGTTCTTTGTCTAACGTGGTGGCAATGTGGTATCCACCGGTGTACAACGCATCTTCGCCGTACATGTCCAGCACAAAGCGTCGCACATGTTCACTAAAATGTGGCGCCGCCTCACCTGACATCAGGTAAACCCTTTCCGCACCCAAGTCGGAAGCAACGGCTTGCTGACGTTCTTCTTCTGTAATAAAACCTTCCGCCGCCATACGGCCCAACACCACATCACGGCGGTAACGTGCCACCTGTGGGTTTGAAAGCGGGCTATAACGTGAAGGCGCTTTGGGCAACCCTGCCAGCATCGCCGCTTCAGCGTGGGTCAGTTCTTCGAGTTCTTTGTTATAATAGGTAAGCGCTGCAGCCGCCACACCATAAGCACCACTGCCTAAGTAAATTTCATTAAGGTAAAGCTCTAAAATTTTATCCTTACTGAAGGCTTTTTCAATTCGGTAGGACAAAATCAGCTCTTTAATCTTACGGGTATATGTCCGCTCATTGGTCAGCAAAAAGTTTTTAGCCACCTGCTGAGTGATGGTGCTGGCACCTTGCTTGCTACGCCCTAAAATGTTGTTAATGGCGGCACGGGCAATACCAATCAGGTCAAAGCCGCTGTGTTGATAAAACTGGTCATCCTCTGCTGCTAGATAGGCATTGATGATATTATCGGGCATTTCATCAATCGGCACATAAATACGGCGTTGCTTGGCATATTCTACCAAAACCTCGCCATGACGGTCATAAACCTTAGTGATCAACTTTGGTTTATATTCAGCTAACGTGCGATAGTCCGGCACTTGGGTGGCAAAATAAGCCAAAATAGCAATTACCAACAACACACCGCACACAAAACCATAACAACCCAAAGCAAACAATGCTTTGAGCTTATAGTAAGAATTTTCTTTATCAGGCCAATATTTCATAAGCCACATACTAAATTCAACACCCCCATTTAGCAAGTTAAAATAAGGGTATTTTCCTACAAAAACACCCATTTAAGCAGGTTTAAAAATAATTTAAATTTGTACTTGACAGTCCACTTTTTTATGTTATTGTTGCGCTCCCTAGCAAATAGGCAACACTTTCACTTTTTTCAAAATCACACAACCATCAAGGCGAAATGATTATAACTAAAGGCTAATCACCTAGTAACGAACATTGTGGAATGGTTAAATATTCACACAGTTCAACACCCATTTGTTGTACATCCGTGCAACACTTTTTCACACTTTTTATTTATAAGTTCATTCAAGGAACATAGAACATGAAAAACCTTTTATCGCTCTCAATCGCAGCAGGCTTACTTTTTGCAACAACCGCACAAGCAGTCACCACAACACATGTGCAAACTGTGAAAGGTGGGGTCACCCGAACACAGGGAACTTCCAGCGGAAATTTCCAGCAGACCACGCATAGCAGTAAGTATGTTGAGCTTTTGAACGGACAGGGCGATAGCTTAACAACCTATTTCTCATACGAAGAAGGTAAAAACAAAGGGGAACACCAGTCACAAACCCGCTTTAGCGGGCAGGAACGCTACACCGTTACTGGCAATGTTGTTACCGGCAACGCAACTGAAAACAGTTACACCACCGGTTATAACAGCAACAGCAAAAAAGGCACGTTCCAAAACATTGAAGACGGCGTGGTGAACAGCTACTCCGCCAATGGCGAGGTAAGTGAACAACGTAACTTTAGCAACAATGAAGTGGGACGCTTTAGCAACAGCAGCCGCACCAGTTACTATGAGCGCAGTTCATCACGTTCGCACTTTGCGCACTAATAAACTTAACTTATAACAAGCGTTAATCATTTAAGGGGGCGGTTTCGCCCTCTTCTTTCATTTCACATAAACTTAAACGATAAAATGACCAAACAAAAATTCTTCCACGCAGCTATCTTCACCTTTTTACTAACCCCTTCACTGGCTTTTGCCAATGACCCAACCACAGATATGGACCAACTGACCACCAACAACAATGTCAGCAATGAATCATCGCAATATTCACAAGGTGTGGTGAGCAACAACCCCACTTATGTGAACAATGGAGATTTTCATGCTTACGGCCGCATTGGACAAGTCAGCTGTGCGCAAGCTTCCATGAACATGGGCGTGACCAGCACAGGCGAGCACTTCACCAACAGCGGCGCTGTTTACTTGAATGTCAGCATCCCGCTCACATCTTTTGGCAGTGGTTCAACTTGTGAAAGCGCCATGGCAGAAGCCAAAGCGCAAATGGCCTATGACACCGCCATGGTTTTAACCGACCACTGTTTGGACCTGATGGCCAAAGGCATCAGTTATGCAAGCACAAACCAACTGTCACGCAAGTGCCAAGGGTTCGAGCTAACAGATCTCGGCAAGGAAATGATGGAGGCGCAAAAGCAAAAACTGATCTCAGACAAATTATACGCCAAAGCACGTTCAAACGAAGCTATGGCCAATGAACTGGAACAACAAATCCGCCGGCATGACCTGTGCAAAGCCGCCAAAGAACGGGACATGGCACGCACCACATTTTGCCAAGGCATTCACATTCACTCTAAAGACGACTAACCCACACATTCGAAACCAAGGCTCAATATTCAGTTGAGCCTTTTTATTTTGCTGAAAATTTGCTATTACTGGCACTATGAAAAATTTAAAAGACATTCACATTCAAGGCACAGTGGTGCATGGCGCCAAACGGGGGCGTGAGCTTGGCTTCCCCACCGCCAACATTGAACTGAGCGAAAAGCAGCTTAAAACCATGCCCCAAATTGGTATATACGCTGGTTATGTGCGCTGCCCTTCCACCCATGGCGACAAAACCTTAATGGGCGCCATCAGCTGGGGCTTTAACCCAACCTTTGGCCTTAAAAACCCACAGCTCGAAGTGCACATTCTTGACTTTGATCATGACATTTACGACCAGCAAATTTCCATCAACTTTGTGGAATTTATCCGCGGTGAAGTCAGCTTCACAACCTTAGAAGCGCTGGTGGAAAAAATGGGCGAAGATTGTTTGATAACAAGGCAAATTTTAAAAGGTGGTAACATTGGCTAAACAAATTGTGGTCATTGGTGGTGGCATTATTGGCCTTTCCAGCGCTTGGAAATTGGCCGAGGCTGGCCATAGCGTTACCGTGCTGGAAAAAGGCAAGTGTGGTGATGGCGCAACCACTGCATCACTTGGTGCGCTTGTGCCTTATAACGCCAGTCGAGAAGACAGCCTGCCCAGCAAACAACGCCACAGCTTGTGGATGTACCCTCAATTCGTAAATGATTTACACAAACTTACAGGCATTGACGTCGGCTTTAAGCAAACAGGTCGCATTCAATTGATTCAAAACGAACACCAGCGCAACAAAATGCAACAAGATGCTGACATTGCCAATGAAAAATGGCCTTTTGAAGGCGCCGAAACGCAAAAACTTTTAAACGATTCAGAACTTAAAAAGCTTGAGCCAGAGGTTGAAGGCACCAACTTTGGCGCTTTACACTGCAAAGCCACCGCAACGTTTGAACCCAAACGGATGATTGCGGCCTTGCGTTCTGCTTGCATGAAAATGGGTGTGGATATCCGCGAACATTCGCCAGCCGTTCAGCTTATCACCCAACAAAATCATGTCAGCCAAGTCCACACCGCCACAGGTTTGGTAAGCGCTGATTTTGTGGCGCTTGCCGCCGGCGCTTGGAGCAAAAACATCCTCCCCGCAGACCACCCCTTACAACAAACGGGTTATGTCGCACCGCTAAAAGGTCAAGCGCTGGAGGTGGCAACACCCCATCAACTAATCAACCACATGGTGCGTGGCCTTGGCGTTTACTTGATTCAAGTAGACGACAAAAAACTGTTGATTGGCGGCACCAAAGAAAAGGACGCCGGTTTTGACACCTCCACCACCCAAAAAGCCGAAGATGACCTGTTGGCAAAGGCCGAAAAATTGGTACCAGCCATTGCCGAGTGCAAGGTGGTGCGCCAATGGGCAGGCCTGCGCCCTTATAGTGAGCAAAAAGCCCCTTTTATCGGCTGGGACAGTGCCTTTGCGAATTTATACCACGCAACTGGCCACGCCGGCATTGGCCTGTGCCTAACCCCTTACACCTGCCAAAAAGTTTTAGAGGACATTGAACATGCAAGTCACCATTAAAAGTTTAAACCACCAAGGCTTTGGCGAAGCCATTTTAGAAGACGGCCAAAAAGTAACCGTGCCCTACACCTTAACAGGCGAAACGGTGGACGTGGAAATGGGTCAAAAAAACAAACATGGCTACAAAGCAAACTTAAAGGAGGTTATAAGCCCCTCGCCCCAGCGAAGCCCTGCCCCTTGCCAACATTTTACACAGTGTGGTGGCTGTGCGTTACAACACCTGAACGCTGAAAGTTACAGCGCATTTAAACGCACACAGGTTCAAAACGCCCTTGCACAGCACAACATTGAAACCGAGGTTTTAAGCCCTATTGTTCTGCCTGCTCAAACCAGACGGAGAGCCAAATTTATGGCTCATAAAAACAAAAACAAGGTTGAAATGGGCTTTCGCGCAGCTCAAAGTCATCAACTGGTGGCCATCCGTGAATGTCATGTCATTCACCCTCAAATAATGGATACGTTAAAACCTTTAACCAACATTTTACACCGTTTGATGCGCAACAAGCAAAGCGCCGAAATTTATGCCAGCTACACCAGCGAAACACTGGATATTTTAATTGACCTTGGTAAAAGCGCCGATTTAAAACTGGGCTATGAAGACCGAGAGACCATTGCAAGCACCGCCAAGCAAGCAGGCATCGCCCGTTTGAGGGTGAAGGATAAAAACTTTACAGACCTGATGTATATGGCAACTCAACCCGTTGTTACATTTAACAACACCGTGGTTGAAACATCATGCGAAACCTTTTTACAGGCCAGCGAAGGCGCTGATGTAAAGCTTCAAGAAGTCATGCTAAGCCATTTAAAAGAAACGAAACTAAACAAAGTTTGCGATTTATTTTGTGGTCGTGGCACTTTGAGTTTTGCTTTTGATGACGGCATTCAAGTGGACGGTTACGAAGCTGACAAACCAGCCTTAACAGCCTTGAACAGCGCAGCTCAAAAACACAAAAAATCGGTCAAAGGGATATACCAAAACCTTTACCAAACACCGCTCATCGCCAAACAGCTTAATCAATATGACTGCATTGTGCTTGACCCACCGAGAGACGGCGCTAAAAAGCAAATTGACGAAATTGCCCAAAGTCAGGTTCAAACCGTTGTGTATGTTTCATGCAACCCCAAAAGCTTTGCTCAAGATGCTAAAGTTCTGATGAGCCATGGCTATCAAATAAGTGTAGTGCAACCGATTGACCAATTTTTATGGTCATCCCATGTTGAAGTGGTTGCCTCGTTCCATAAATAAATTTAAACTTAAAATAAAAAAATAAAAGGATAGACGGATGATTGTGTTGCTCTCCCCCTCAAAAAAATTGGATGAAGATTCTAAAATCCCAACATCAACATTTACCCAACCTGCATTTTTAGACCATGCAGAAGACTTGGCAAGTGACCTTAAAAAACTAAACCGTGGGGAAATTGGCGACTTGATGAGCCTGAGCACCAACTTAAGCAACTTAAACTATGATCGTTTTCAAAGCTTTGAAACACCTTTTAACACTAGCAATGCAAGGCAAAGTATTTTCACCTTTAAAGGCGACGTTTATGACAAGATGGACATTGAAAATTACAACGAAGATGACCTCACCTTCGCGCAACACCACATCCGCATTCTATCGGGGCTTTACGGCCTTTTAAAGCCGCTTGACCTCATGCAGCCTTACCGCCTTGAAATGGGCACAAAGTTTAACAACCAGCGTGGTAAAAACTTATACGATTTTTGGGGCAACTTAATAACAGAGAATATCAACGATGAAAAGGGTGATTTGGTCGTTAATCTTGCATCGCAGGAGTACTTCAAGTCCATCAATCCTAAAAAGTTAACAAAGCCGCTTTTAACCGTTCATTTTAAACAATACAAAGACGGTAAACTCAAAACCATTGGCCTGATGGCGAAGCGTGCCCGTGGCATGATGGCAGATTACATCATCAAAAACAAAATCACCCAAAAAGATGACTTACTTAAATTTAACACCGATGGTTACCAGTTTGAGCCGGATCTTTCCAAGGAAAATGAATGGGTTTTTACAAAAAACATGTAAAAATTTGCGTGTACGGCTTGAAATACCATTTTAAACACCTATAAATGTTTAAAGTTTTAACCATGTTGTACCGTTTTCCCTATTCAGCCACTTCTCCCGAAGTCGCTTTTGCCTCAGCACTTATGCTGGGGCTTTTTTTATGGACGGATTGATGTTTATGAAACTTTTTGTTTAAAGCTGTAAATGTGAAAATGGCACAAGGCCACGCCCAACGCATCGGAAGTGTCTAGCGTTACAAACCCTGCGGTTGGCAATAAAGTTTTGACCATATGCTGCACTTGCTCTTTTTTAGCACGACCTGTGCCGACAATAGCTTTTTTAATTTCTGTTGGGGTATATTCAAAAACTGGGATGTTATGCAAGCTGGGCACCAGTAGGCTGATCCCTCTCGCTTGGCCAAGTTTCAAGCTGGTTCTGGCATTATCATTCACATAAACTTCTTCCACCGCAACTTGGTCTGGCTGATAGATGGAGATAATTTCCTGCATATCGTTATAGATTGTTTTTAGACGGTCGGCATGGCTGTCCTTAGCGTTGGTTTTTACCACACCACCCGCCACAAAAGAAGCAGCGTTGCCATTCACCTTCACAACCCCCCAACCGGTGGTGCTTAAAGCTGGGTCTATACCTAAAATAATCATAACATCATCTTAACATAGACCCATGACTTGGTGTATTAAAATTCTATAGAGGTCAGCATAAGATAGTCATCTGCTGTATCAAAGGGTACCATGCCTACGCCCTCTTCCCCCTCGTCACTTAAATGTGTGACGGTGGTGTTTAATGCAATGCCATCCTCTTCAATAACGTGAGGCTCTACATTCATCAAAGCAATCAATAAAAAAACAGATGCAAAGGCTGGTGAAAACCACCTTAAGAAACTTTCTAACTGAGACGCTTCTTGCGGAAGGCTTGTTGCATTCAAGATCATACTCTCATAACGGTTCTCTCTCATAACAAGTTCTCCTTCTCATCTTTTAAAAATTCATTCATAACCTTCTTGGCTCTATACAGGTTAACCTCAACGTTCTTAACAGTCATCTGCAAGGAGCTTGCGATATCCGCCTGTTTCATTTCGCCAAAGTAATAAAGCCAAATTACTTGTTTTTGCTTCGCATTCAATTTAGCCATTGCTTTTAATATGTGACTTCGTTGTGATGATTTTTTTAATTTAAGGACACTGTTATCATCCACAACAATATCAGCTTCTTCTATGGCTTGATGTATATGAGACCTTTTGAGATAGTCTTTACATTTATTGGCCGCAATCGTAAAAACCCAAGCCTGCAATTTACCTTTGTCCACGTCCCACAACGGTGCTTTTTGCCACCATGTGATAAGCGTTTGCTGAACCACGTCTTCCGCAAAGGCTTCATGACCATTCATCATACTTAAGCAAAATGACGTTAAAGGTTTTTGATACAACAAAGCCAAGTCACGAAAGGCAGTTTTATCACCTTTCGCAACTCGCTTCATCAATGCCTGTTCTTGTGTGCGATCCAACATTTATTATTCCACTGGTGCACGGTGCACATCAATTGAGGACTGTTCTTGCCCTTCTTTTACCATCTTGCGAAACTTTTCATGCGCTTTTTTGCGTGCATGCTTCATCTCTTCTCTTGTAAGGATACCGTCTTTATTCTCATCCAACGTATCAAAGCGTTCTTGTTTCATCTTCAAGTATTCATCTTTAGAAAATTGGCCATCCCCATCTGCATCATATTTTTTATAAAGGTCAAATTTATCGCCATGATGCTTTTTGTGATGTTTACTGTAACGATCACCTTTATCATGGTGGCGTTCATATTTCTTATTGCACTTGCTGTGCTTTGCAATGTCCACCGTAATTAAAATACCAGATGTTAAAAAAGCAGAAAGCAGCGCGGTGAGTAAAATATCTTTCATATCTACAATGTCCTTGTTCGTTTATTAATTTATATAAACTATACGACAGGACAACTTAAAACCCTACAAACTAAATCACTTCTCCATCAGCACACCGTTAGAATCAAAAGTGAGACGAACATTCAGCTCTGGCTTTTTAAAGTAAGGTAAAAACGCATAAGACGCTTCTTCCACTTTAAAGGTTAAAATCTTCTCGCCAGATGGGTAGGTCACTTTTTTAATCGGCTCACCCAATTTGGCTACCGCATCTTCAATTTTACTTTGACCGTAATAAAGCTCTCCCAGCTTCGGCCCTGGGTATACCGCATTTTCAGCATAAATAACTTTAGGCTTGCCCGGTGTCACCGTTCCAAGGCTGACCACTTCAACCGACTTTAACAACAGACCACGTTTGTCCAAACGCTTATTATATTCTTCTTCCTTTGCTACACGCTCTAAAAACTCTTCCTTGGTTTCCTTACCGGCAATTAAGCCCATGGTCGCCTTATGCAGGCCTTTGGCAATCAAACCACGTTTATCATCTGCGTCCGCCACCAACAAGGCAGCCGCTTCCATCTCCTCTGCCTTACGGGCTGCGTATTGCTTCTTCGTCTCACGTCCCATAATCACACCAAGGGTTAATGCACCCACGGCCTTTTCAAGAATATTGCGTTCATCATTTTCATCCGCCACATACTTTTGCTTATAAAGCTTTGCCCGCTCTTCAGCAATTTTTTGGCGCTGCTCACTTGCAAAGCCCAGTGTTAAAACTTCCTTTAAGGGTGGGAATGTCCCCTCACGTGGCAACAAGCTTACCTCTTCTTTTTCAACAACCTCAAAAGGTGGTGGCACATCTTGCTTGGTGGCACATGCACTCAGCACCAAAAATATCACCATCCATACAAACTTCATATTGCCTAAACCTTTACTTGTTATAACGCTATTTTTATAAGCAAAAGCTATGCCATAAAAAAAGCACCCCGTAGGGTGCCTGAATATCTGCCCAATCTTTAGAATGGGATGTCATCGTCAAATGCATCGTCAGAAGCAGCCGCTGCTGGCTTACTTGCTTTTTTAGGCGCACTTGCAGTTTGATCCATACCAGAGTCGTCAACGCTTGCATTAGAACGCGCACCCAACATCTGCATAGAACCACCACGATCCACAACAATTTCAGTTGTGTAGCGTTCGTTACCTTCTTTGTCTTCCCACTTGCGTGTTTGCAGCTTTCCTTCAAAGTAAGCACTGTCACCTTTTTTAAGATATTTTTCAGCCACTTCAGCCAATGGGCCAAACATCACAACACGGTGCCATTCTGTTTTATCTTGGCGCTGACCACTTTGGTCTTTCCAGCTTTCAGTTGTGGCAATGGTCAGGTTGGCAATGGCACGGTTGTCCCCTGTATAGCGAATTTCAGGGTCACGACCTAGGTTACCAATTATTTGAACTTTGTTTAAACTTCCTGCCATTTTTTCTCCTAACACTTTTAGTGGATTGAAATTTATTTTCATTGAGCTATATTTAAGCCTAGACGAATTATATGTAAACAGCATACTTTTGCAAGAAATTTAAAGTCGCAAGGAAATTAGATTGGCTAAATTTATATCAGTACAGGGCGCTAACGAACACAACTTAAAGAACGTAAGCATTGATATCCCACGCAATTCTCTCACCGTAATTACTGGGCTATCAGGCTCGGGCAAATCCTCCCTTGCGTTTGACACCATCTACGCCGAAGGCCATAGAAGATATGTCGAAAGTCTCAGCGCCTATGCAAGGCAATTTTTAAACATTGGCGGCAAACCAGATGTGGAACGAATTGACGGCTTATCCCCAGCCATTTCTATTGAGCAAAAAACAACATCCAAAAACCCACGCTCCACTGTGGGAACCATCACCGAAATTTACGACTATTTAAGGTTACTTTACGCGCAAACAGGCACACCACATTGCCCAACGCACGGCATTGAAATTGAGGCCCAAACCATCAGCCAAATGGTCGACCAAGTAATGTTATGGCCAGAAGGCACAAGGTTTCAAATTGTTGCGCCTGTTGTCCGTGGCCGCAAAGGGGAATATAAAAAGGACATTTTAAGCTGGCAAAAACAAGGCTTCAGCCGCATTCGCATTGACGGCGAACTTTACGACATTGCCGACGCCCCAACCTTGGAAAAAAACATCAAACACAACATTGAAATTGTGGTCGACCGCTTAGTGGTTAAAGCCGAAAACCAAACAAGGTTGGCGGACAGTTTGGAAACCGCACTCAAACTGGCCGATGGCATGGTGTTTGTGGAACCCGTTGCAAAAAAAGGGCAAACGGATTTACCAGAACCGCACACCTTTAGTGAAAAATACAGCTGCCCTATTTGCGCCCACGCAGTGCCCGACTTAGAACCCCGTTTATTTTCCTTCAACAGCCCACACGGCGCTTGCCCCAAATGTGACGGCTTGGGGGAAGTTGTCTACTTCGACCCAGAACTGATTGTCCCAAACCCGGAACTTTCCATTGCCGATGGCGCCGTCAAACCGTGGAAGGATGGAACCACCAATTATTACGCCAAAGCCTTGGCTAAACATTATAAATTTGACCTTAAAATGAAGTGGAAATCCCTGCCGCAGGACATTCGTGAAATTATTCTTTACGGCAGCGGCACAGAAGAAATCCCCTTCACCTTTGAAGGTGGTAAAGCCAACTTTAAAACCACCAAAACCTTTGAAGGTGTGCTCCCCAACTTGGAGCGCAGATGGTTAGAATCCTCCAACCCGATGAGCCGTGAAGATCTCAACGCTTATCGCAGTGCACACCCTTGCCCTGCTTGCAATGGGCAACGCCTCAACAAAGACGCATTGGCGGTAACCGTTGGCAAATTAAACATTGCGGAGACTGTCAACCTTTCCATCGCCCACGCTTTAACCCATGCCAAAAAATTACAAACCATACTCACAGGAAGCCGTGCCCAAATTGCCGAACCTATTTTAAAAGAAGTGGTGGCACGTTTGTCATTCTTACAGCATGTTGGCTTGGAATACTTAACCCTGTCCCGCACCGCAGGCACCCTAAGCGGTGGCGAATCACAGCGGATTCGCCTTGCCTCACAAATTGGTAGTGGCCTGACTGGTGTGATGTATGTCCTCGACGAACCTTCCATCGGACTGCACCAAAGGGACAATGACCGACTTTTAGAAAGTCTGACCCAACTGCGTGACCTTGACAACACCATTTTAGTGGTGGAACACGACGAAGACGCCATTAAAACAGCCGACTTTATTGTCGATATGGGTCCAGGTGCTGGTGAACACGGCGGTGAAATTGTGGCATCCGGTTCCTTAAAGGATGTTATGAAATCTAAAAGGTCTGTCACTGCCCAATACTTAAGCGGACAAAAAACAATTTTCACCCCCACAAAAAGACGACCACATAAAAAATACATCACAGTTGAAAACGCCACAGGCAACAACTTGCACGACGTTACAGCCAAGTTCCCACTTGGGGTTATGACCTGCGTCACCGGTGTCAGCGGTAGTGGCAAAAGTACGTTAGTGATGCAAACACTGACCAAAGGTGTGGCAAGATCTCTTAACAACAATAAGGACGTACCTGCACCGCACAAAGCCATTAAAGGCCTTGAAAATATCGATAAAATTGTCAACATTGACCAAAGCGCCATTGGCCGAACACCGCGCAGTAATCCTGCAACATACACCGGAATTATGAGCCCTATTCGGGATTGGTTTGCCAAATTGCCCGAGTCCGCAACCCGTGGCTACAAGGCGGGTCGCTTCAGTTTCAACGTGAAAGGCGGCCGCTGTGAAGCCTGCCAAGGTGACGGTTTAGTCCGTGTGGAAATGCACTTTCTGCCGGACGTTTTTGTGCCTTGTGACGTTTGTAAAGGCAAGCGGTTTAACCGCGAAACATTGGAAGTGAAGTATAAAGATAAATCCATTGCCGACGTGTTGGACATGACCGTGGAAGAAGCCTTAGACTTCTTTAAAAACGTGCCCATTATTCATAAAAGATTACAAACTTTAATGGACGTTGGCTTGTCGTACATTCGCCTTGGCCAAAGTGCGACAACCTTAAGTGGCGGTGAAGCTCAGCGCATTAAATTGTCAAAAGAATTGTCAAAAAGAAGCACCGGAAAAACGTTGTACATTTTGGACGAACCGACCACTGGTCTTCACTTTGCTGACATTGACATGCTGTTAAAAGTGCTGCACCGTTTGGTGGACGAAGGCAACACAATGGTGATTATTGAGCATAATTTGGACGTGATAAAAACCGCCGATCACTTGATTGATATTGGCCCTGAAGGCGGTGACGGTGGCGGTTATATTGTGGCGGAAGGTACACCGGAACAGGTGGCAAAAGTAAGCGGAAGCCATACCGGACATTATTTGAAAAACTTTTTAAAAGACAGCTCAAAACCTGCCAAAAAGTAAACACACTTAAAAGTTGAACCCACTTTAAATCATATACTTACCTGTTCGCATATGACGAACGGTTGACGCATAATGGCGAACCATCGCCACTAAAGTGGCATAAAACCCATATATAACCAACCAATTGGTGTGTAAATGGACGATTTGATGCGTAAACTCGGCATAAATGCGCATCAAGCCTGTTATAAATTCATAAATTTGGGTGGTTTTCACACCGTCAAAATTGATGGCACTTTGGAAAGTGAAGAGAAGAAGTAACCGTGAACGCCCATTTATCCATTTTTCCTAATTTGCATTATTCTTGAAAACAGCAAACGTCAGCCACACCATTGCAAGGTGAATGTTGATGCGCCAGTATAAATACCCACGGATAAATCCATGGTGTTCTGCCTTCAGCGGTATCAATTTTTTCTCCATCTGTTTAGAAGTACCGCATCAAAAAGCATGGCTTTCACGCCACAAAAAAGGCGTGCCATGGCACGCCCTTAAAACTTAAACCGTTACTTGGACTTTTTAAAAGGACAAGCGCACAAGCATTTGCCCCACTTTAAAAATGCAAAATAAACAGCATAGAAAAAGGCAAACCACAAAGTGTGGGAAAGGATAATCCCCTCATCAGAAGGCATAATCCACTCGCCGTTGCTGACCATCAAATCCAGATCAAACAACAAAGCTTGGAATGGCAAGGTTGGCACAATTAAGGTACCAAAACCAATCACGTTTAAAATGTCCCAATCAAAACCGCTGACATTGTTAAAGTAGCTTAACAAAAAACCAACGCACACCAAAATGGCATACACTGCCGCATAGTAAAATGATTGAATATAAATACAGTTCGACTTTTTCATTCCATTTTGCCTTTTTTTTAAATTTACCTTTAAGGTTTTTGGTTCAAGGGTTTTACGCAAGCCCCCTCAAGCAGATATGAACAGCCTGCCCATTACTGTGGCTTAGACATTATTGACCCTAACGCATTATTGCGTCATTCCCATTACTGTGGCACGCTGTGGTATTCTGTGCCCAAGTGAATGGCCTTACCGTCAAAGCATAAGAAACGCAATGTTTGGCTACCATCCGCACTTTTTTGGGTGTTGGTTTGCTGGTGTTTGGTTTCAATGTCTTTACAGTCTTCGGTGTCTTCCCCCCAAGTGAACAATGGAATTTGGTCATACAAGCCTTTTTGGCCAGCACGAATGTTTGCAATATCCACGTTTTGAATTTTAAGAAGAATGTCGTTCACCACGTCATATTTTTGGGACATCTCCGCCACTTCGCCTTTTAAGCGTTCGTTTTCACGTTGTAGTTGGCGCACGTCTTTAAGCAGTTGTTCATGGGTGTCAAAAATGCGCATCATTCGTTGTTCCACACGGCGGATCTCCATATCCACTTCTTTATCCAGCGACATGGCGCTCACAGGTGCCATTGCCGACAAAATCAAACCGCATAGAACCAGATTTTTCATTTAAAACCCCAATTATTTTTAATTTATTTCATAACAATTTACATGAACTTGCCACGAAGAACAAGAACAAGCCCAAAACAAAACACAATGCTTAAAACGGCTGTGCCGATTGGGACACAAAAAAGCCCCCAAAGTGGAGGCCTTTTTTGATAAAGCGTACCGCTTAGAAGCGTTTGGCACTGCCTTGGGCTTTGGCGTCTGCCAAGCGTTTTTCAACCACGTCCCAGTTCACGTTTGAAAGGAAAGCGTTGATATAGTCCGGACGGCCACCAGCTTTGTGGTCAACCATGTAGGCATGTTCCCAGACGTCCATCACCAACACAGGGTTAAAGCCTGCAATGTTGCCTTCTTCATGCAATTGGATGAAGTGGTTGTTCAGGTCACCTGTCATTGGGTCCACGTAGCAAATGGCCCAACCAATGCTGCGGCTTTTACCAGCTGCGGCAAAGTCCTCTTTCCACTTGTCTAAGCTGCCGAAGCTTTCGCTAACAGCTTTGGCAAAAGCGCCATTTTCGTCCAAGTTCACGCCTGCTTTTAGGTTACCGAAGTAAAATTCGTGCAAAGTCATGCCACAAAATTCAAAACCAAAACGACGACGGCGGTCCATGTATTCCGGAGTGCCACCTTGGCCATTTTCACGCATAGTTTCCAACTGCTCTTTTAAAGCGTTGCTTTGGGTGATGTAACCTTTGTAAAGGTTCCAATGGTCGTTAATTTGGTCATCGCTGATGCCGTTTAAACCAGCTGGTTTGAGTTCTTCTCTTACTGTGTAAGTCATCGTCTCTCCTCTTATTTTTCTGTTGAAGACATAAAGCCTGGTGTTTCGGCCTCTTTTTCTTTTAAGCGTTGGTAATACCCTTCCATGGCCAGCACAACAGGCGCTGCCACAAACACAGAAGAATACGTACCCACAATTACACCAAACATTAAGGTAAATGCAAAGTCATGAATGACACCACCGCCAAACAAGAACAACGCCAACAGCACCACCAAGGTGGTGACAGATGTCATCAAAGTTCTATTCAGCATTTCATTCACGCTTAAGTTTAAAATGTCCCTAAGGGTCATTTTACCTTGCTTGGCGATATTTTCACGGACACGGTCAAACACCACAATGGTATCATTTAATGAATAACCAATGATGGTTAACAGCGCCGCCAGTACCGTCATGGTGACTTCCTTTTGCAAAAACGCAAAGGCACCCACGGTAAGCAAAATGTCGTGGCCAAGGGCGGCAATGGCCCCAATGGCGTAACGCATTTCAAAGCGGATGGAAATGTAAACCAAAATGGCTGCCATGGATAACAGCAACGCAATTAAACCGGTGATGCGTAATTCGTCACCAATTTGTGGGCCAACAAATTCCACACGGCGAACTTCCACCCCGCCAGCCACAGTATTCAAAGCTTTTTCCACTTTTTCTGCTGTAACTGTTGCGTTGGCGTTTTCACTGTCTTTTTCAGGAACACGAACCAAAAGCTCGCCACCACTTCCTTCAAATTCTTGCAGTGTGGCACCTTCAATACCTACATCTAAAATAGCCTTACGTAAGGTTGCAATTTCCACCTGTTTTTCGGTTTTAACTTGCACCAAGGTACCGCCTGCAAAGTCAATGCCCCAATTTAGGCCTTTAAAACCAAGCAACAGCACAGTGACCAACAAAAAAATGCTGGAAAGTATCGCGCAGATTTTCCTTTTAGAAAGGAAGTCGATCGATGTGTTTTCTGGCATCATTCTTAGCATAATGATTTTCCTTTCTTAAACTTTTAAGGTTTTGGGACGGCGATGCTGCACCCAAAAGGTGAGCAATAAACGGGTGACCATAATGGCTGTAAACATAGAGCTGGCAATACCAACGCTCAATGTTAAAGCAAAACCCTTGATAGGGCCAGAACCCATGGCAAACAACACAATGGCCGCAATCAATGTTGTGATGTTGGCATCCAAAATGGTGCTGTAAGCGCTGGCAAAACCTTCTTGCACAGCTTTAGCCACCGTTGTTTTGCTGTTTTTATATTCTTCACGAATACGCTCAAAAATAAGAACGTTCGCATCCACCGCCATACCAATGGTTAACACAATACCAGCCATGCCCGGCAATGTCATGGTAGCGCCAATGGCGGTCATAAAGCCAATGATCAAAACAACGTTAAACAGCAAAGCCACATTCGCAGCCAAACCAAATCCTTTGTAAAAGACCATCATCAAAGCCATCACCGCAATAAAACCGATGACGATAGCATTTTGACCTGCGGCAACACTGTCCGCACCAAGGGATGGCCCAACCGAACGCTCTTCTGCGAATTTAACAGGCGCAGGTAACGCACCCGCACGCAGAATCATCGCCAAGTCTTGGGCTTCTGTGGTGTTAAAGTTGCCCGAAATGCTGGCACTTCCACCTAAAATAGGTTCACGCAATACTGGCGCGCTGTAAACTTCGCCATCCAACACAATCGCCATGCGACTGCCAACATGTTTTGTGGTCAGCTCGCCAAATTGGCGGGTACCTTTGGCATCAAAGCGAATGAACACCGCATGTTCACCGGTTTGGGTAAAACCGCTTGAAGCGTTGGCAAGGTTGTAACCCGTTAAAGAAGCACGCTTTTTAAGCAGGTAAGGAATTTTCACTTCTTGGCCGGCATCGTCGGTCATTTTTTCGTACATAACCACACGCCCAGGTGGAGGGCGGCGGCCGATGTAGCGGTTGACGTCACGGTCTTCATCCACCATGTGGAAGGACAACAGCGCTGTGCGACCAATGATGCTTTTGGCACGTTCGACATCGTCAATCCCCGGAAGTTCAATGATGATACGGTCAGCGCCTTGGCGTTGAATGAGCGGTTCTGCCACACCAAATTCATCCACACGGGAACGTAAAATCTCCAACGTTTGACCCACGGCTTGGTGGCGCATGGTGTTCTTTTCTTCTTCGGTGAATTGAAGGGCAAGGCTTAAGCCATCTTCTTCAAATTTAACACCACGGATAGACTTTTGCAGCAGCGCACGGGCTGGGCTTACGCTGTCATATTCGGTCATCACCAACACCACACGATCTTCCAGCGCGCTTAGAGTGCGATAGCCCAAGTCTTCGCCTTCGTCACGCAGGGCAATGCGCACTTCGTCTTCCATGTTTTCATAAGCACGTTTAAACACAGTTTCCACATCCACTTGCAGAACCATGTGGGAACCACCTTGAAGGTCAAGCCCAAGGTTGACGGTTTCCTTGCTCATCCATTCGGGTAAGTTGTTACGGGTATCAGGGCTTAGCACATTGGGCAAAGCGTAATAAAGCGCCGTTAACAACACCACCAAAACCAAAAGTTTTTTGGTGAGAGAGTATTGCAACATTGTTAAGCCGCTTTCTTTTTAGACTTTGTTTTGGCTTTTGCCTTTTGAGTGTCAGACGCTTTGACTTTGCCAGAACCTGTGACAGCTGCCACGGCATTGCGCACCATTTCAACACGGACACCTTCGGCAATTTCAACTTCCACCACGCTGTCATCCACCAGCTTTGTGACCAAGCCGTAAATGCCACTGTCGGTTACAATTTTATCGCCTTTTTTAAGGCTGTTGATCAATTGCTGATGCTCTTTATGGCGTTTGGCTTGCGGCCTAAAAACAAAAAGCCACATAATGGCAAACATCACCGCAATCATAATCCAAGATGAAGCACCTGTGCCTTGCATGGCAGCTTCAGCGTTTTGAGCATAAGCGTTTGAAATAAACATAATTGATTCCTTAAATTATTTTTAACAAAAGTGTTCTTCACTAAATTTTGCTATACAATACAACAAGGACTGTTTAAAGTCTATGATAACAAGCAAAATGATAACCAAATAGGCACAAACCATAAACCCATGGAAAACAAGTTTAAAAAAGTGACTTTATTTGTCAAACCGGAAGCACATGGCAGCCAAGAAATTACCGAGCAGATGTGCCACTTTTTAAAAAAGCGTGGTGTCACCCCTGTGATTGCACGCAGCCCCAAAGGCTACTTTAAAAAAGCACCCAAAGTGGAAGGTGTGGAAACGGTAGACGCTTATGAAGTGGACGAGAAAAACAACCTTGTTGTGGTGCTGGGTGGCGATGGCACGTTTTTAAGTGCCGCCCGCTACATTCATGGCAAGTGCTGCCCCATTACGGGCGTAAACTTGGGCAACCTTGGCTTTTTAACGGAAACCGAGGCCACCGGCGCCACCGCCCATATGGCCGAAGTTTTAAACGGCGAACAAACGCAAGAACACCGCCCCTATTTTTTGGTAAGCGTGCACCGTGGCGGCAAAAAATTTATTGAAAGCCGACCCATTATCAACGATGCCATTATTCAACGCAACAGCGACGAAAAAATGGTCAGCTTTAGCATTGAGGTGGAAGGCAAACAAGTGACCAACAGCACCAAGGCGGACGGTTTGATTGTGGCCACCCCCACAGGTTCTACCGCTTACAGCCTTTCTTCCGGCGGGCCAATTGTTTACCCCACGCTGGATGCGCTCATTCTTTCCCCCATTTGTCCACACAAATTATCCTTCAAGCCTGTGGTGATCCCCACGGCGGACATTCAAATTACCTTGGAAACCGAAATTGGCCACCTGAGCTTAGATGGTCGCCGCAATATGGTGCTGGAACAAGGGGACGTGGTTTCCATTCAGCGCAGTGCCCACAATTTGTGTGTGTTGCACAACCCACGCCGCAACTTTTTTGACCTGATCCGCACCAAGCTGGGCTGGGACCATGGTCATTAAACAAGCCCATAAAAAAAAGCCCGCAACTGCGGGCCTTTTTTTACTGTGGGTTATAAACAGCAAACGATGTTTCAACCCATTCGACATTGAGCGGACATGCGCCGCCGGCTAAAGGTTGAACCTGAGCACAAACAACTTCTGTTAAAGTTTTTTTGTTACTGAAAGGCATCATATTTTCAAGGTTAAGCTTTTGAGGCAGCACAGAGTCAAAATTAAAGTTGAGGTTTTTGGCATACCAGTCCATGTCCTCCACAGTGATGCGGAAATCAAAGCTATACGCAATGCCAGCCACCTCATCATTGACGGTATAATCGCCTGTAACAATTGGCTGCTTTTGAACTTCATATGACCCTTCTTTGAGGATGTAAACATCCCAAGCATTATTTGGATCTACCCGCAAAACTTGCCCGTCATCTGTCACAATGAGTGTGTGTCTCCAAAACAAGGTTTCGGTGTTGTAAGACGTGGCGTTTAACATGCAAAGCGCAGTGACAGCGCAGGCAGCAACGTAACCCAAACCAGCCCAAACCCAATTAAAACTGGCTTGAAAACCAATAAAACTGAGCGCCGCATAAACCACCGCACCTACAGCGACAATAGCAAGGACAACTTTCACCACTTTCCAAACCCCCAAGGGCTGAAAAGACAGCAACATTTGTGAAATAAAAAAAACAGATGCGCCAACAACAACACAAAGCACAATAAGAATGATCAGGTTTTTAACTTTATCTTGATCCATAGATCCTCCATAAAAGTTTTGGAAAAATGTAGTTTAGTTTTTCAGCGTTCTAACGGTGGATTCTGTCACCTTAATAGGGCAAGGTTTATCACGCACAAACACACCTTTGTTTGTGCCTAACGTGCATAAATAATATTTCAGCAAACGTTTAGACTTAAAGTAAGGGTAAGTTTCTTCATTGAATTGAATGGTAGATTCCACAAAATTTTCCAGGTCAAAGTTTTTATGTTGTGTGTACCAATGCACATCCCCCACCTTTACAGTGTAGTTAACGTAGACAGCCCAACCTTGAACATTTGATGGAATGGTTTGATCCTTCTTAAAAACAGGTGTTTGGACCAGTTTAAAGGTCCCCTCTTTTAAAAAGAAAATATTCATCATGTCATCTTCATCGGCAAACAAAAGTTCGCCCTTTTCAGTTTCAATGTAATGACTGTTTGGAAAAACATAAACATGTTGCTTTAAGCAAACAGAAACAACAACACCAACAACTAAAGCCAAATAAGACAAGCCTTCAGCTTGTTTCATTTTAGCTTCTGTATCCCTGCTGTAAAACCCTTCAATGATAATAGAAGAGGTCACCATAACCACCAGCATGTAAGCAAATATTACACCTGCAATTTTGGTGAGCGACCATGGCTGAAAGTAAAACGTGCTTGCCACCACACCTAAAACAGCGGTTACAAAAAACAAAGCAATGACAGCACCACGCACACGTGGATTTTCAAAATTTTGAAGCATGATAAAGCTCCTTAATAAAAAGCCTAAAAGGCTTAGCAATAAGATAAAAGAATTATAACCAAAAACGTTTTGAGATAAAATCTTTGGCCATTGTATACAAATTCTCTGCTTTAAGCAACAAAAAAGGCCGCCATACGGCGACCTTTTAACAGTATAAACTGTGTGAGGCTTAGTTTACAGCTTCACGCAAGCCTTTACCTGCTTTGAACTTAGGCTGGTTAGACGCAGGGATGTTGATTGTTTCACCTGTGCGTGGGTTACGGCCTGTTGTTGCTTTACGCTGAGATACAGAGAAAGTACCAAAACCAGTTAGGCGTACTTCTGTACCGTTTTGTAGAGAGTTAGTAATAGCGTCAAAAACACCGTCTACAGCTTTTGCAGCGTCAGTTTTTGTCATTTCAGCGTTATCTGCTACGTATGAAATAAGATCATTCTTGTTCACGAGCTTCATCCTTAAACTTGTATTTGAATTTCCAAGACAAGCCCTATCCTGCCTTGGGTTGCGACTGTTTTTATTATTTGCCGCTTGTGTTAGAAATTAAAACGCTTTGAGAAAAAGATGTCAAGCACCTAAATGTTTATTTTTATTAACTTTTTTTCTTGATTTCTTAAATGATTTTTGCATGAATATATCAAAAGTGTTATATTTCAATAAGTTAGCAAAAGTGGCGGTTTTCTGCGGTTTTTAAAGTTATGGCAAAAAAAATGAATGAAAGGCTATTTTTTTATCCTCAAAAACGGTTTTTGACCCATAAAATGAGGATGACAGGGGCTTGCGCCTGATTAATTCACATTAAAAACCCTTGCTGTGTTTGCACAAATAATAGGCAACAACGCATAAAAAAAGAGGGCTGAAAGCCCCCTTTTCTTTTAAGACATTTTAGTGCGCAACAACTTTAGCGGCATCGGCTTCTTTTTTAGCAATCGCCTTTTGTTCCTTCACCAATTTCTTTTTTTGGTCATCCACACTGTGAACCAACGCATGTTTCAACACGTCGCCCACGTATTCAAGTGGCACAATTTCCAAACCATCTAGAACATTTTGTGGAATGTCCTCAAGGTCCTTCTTGTTGTCAATTGGGATGATAACCTTTTTGATGCCCGCACGGTGTGCCGCCAACAGCTTCTCTTTCAAGCCGCCAATTGGCATAACGTTACCACGCAAGCTGACCTCACCGGTCATCGCCACATCACTGTGCACAGGGTTACCTGTTAGTGAGCTGACAAGTGCAGTCACCATCGCAATACCAGCAGATGGACCATCTTTTGGTGTGGCACCGTCCGGCACGTGAATGTGTACGTCTTTTTTCTCGTAGTAGTCTTTTTGCAAGCCAAAGTCTTCCCAACGTGAACGCACGTAAGAGGACGCCGCTTGGATAGATTCTGTCATCACGTCACCCAGCTTACCTGTGGTTTTCATTTGACCTTTACCGTCCAACACAACCGCTTCAATCGGCAAGGTGTCACCACCCACTTGGGTCCAAGCAAGGCCTGTCACCACACCAATTTGGTCGTCTTTTTCTTTCTTACCAAAGTCAAACTGACGCACACCCAAGAACTCATTTAGGTTAGAAGGTGTAATGGTAATCTTCTGCTTTGTTTTCGCTTTAGACTTGGACTTAGAACCTTTGGCTGCTTTTGCGGCCTTCGCTTCTTCTTCGATGATTTTCTTCACCGCTTTACGTGCAAGGCTAGAAACCTTTTGTTCCAAGTTACGAACACCAGCTTCACGGGTGTAGTAGCGGATCATATCGCGAATCACTTCGTCGCTCACTTCAATCTCGTCTTTCTTCAAGCCGTTTGCTTTCATGTTCTTTTGCAGAAGGTGACGCTTGGTAATTTCCAGCTTTTCTTCTTCTGTGTATCCTGAAAGGTTGATAATTTCCATACGGTCACGCAGTGGTCCTGGAATGTTCAAGGAGTTTGCGGTACAGATAAACATCACGTCGCTCAAGTCAAAGTCCACTTCTAGGTAGTGGTCTTGGAAGGTGCTGTTTTGTGCAGGGTCCAAAACTTCAAGCAATGCAGATGAAGGGTCACCTCTAAAGTCTGCGCCCAGCTTGTCGATCTCATCTAGCAAGAACAGTGGGTTGCAAGACTCAGCTTTTTTAAGGCCTTGAATAATTTTACCTGGCAAAGCACCAATGTAAGTACGGCGGTGACCGCGGATTTCCGCTTCATCACGCACACCACCTAAAGCCATACGCACATATTTACGTCCTGTTGAACGGGCGATAGACTTCGCTAATGATGTTTTACCCACACCTGGAGGGCCAACAAGGCACAAAATTGGGCCTTTAAGCTTTTTAACACGTTGCTGAACAGCCAAGTGCTCGACAATACGCTCTTTCACTTTTTCAAGACCGTAGTGATCTTCGTCTAGCACGTCCTGTGCAAAGGCAAGGTCCTTTTTAATGCGTGTTTTTTTCTGCCAAGGCAGTTCTAAAATCACGTCAAGGTAGTTGCGCACCACTGTCGCTTCTGCGGACATTGGGCTCATCATCTTCAGTTTTTTAAGTTCGCCTTCTGCTTTTTCTTTCGCTTCTTCAGAAAGTTTCAGCTCTTCAATTTTCTTTTCATACTCAGCAATGTCGCCACCATCTTCACCTTCGCCAAGTTCTTTTTGAATGGCCTTCATTTGTTCGTTTAGGTAGTACTCACGCTGTGTTTTTTCCATTTGACGTTTCACACGGCTGCGGATGCGTTTTTCAACTTGCAACACGCCAATTTCGTTTTCCATCAACTGGTAAAGTTTTTCAAGTCTGTCGTCCACCAAGTCCATTGAAAGAAGCTCTTGCTTTTCTTCAATTTTCAGGTTCAGGTGTGAAGCAATGGTGTCCGCAAGGCGAGATGGCTCGTCAATCGCGGCAATGCTCACCAACACTTCAGGTGGGATCTTTTTGTTGAGTTTTACATATTCTTCAAACTCGGTCACAACGGCACGGACTAAAGCTTCCACCTCTTGGTCGCCGCCTTGACGCTCTGTGAAGTATTCCACTTTTGCTGTGAACATGTCATCATTGTCTTGAACATCAATAAAGCGCACACGCTCGCCACCTTCAACCAACACTTTCACAGTGCCGTCTGGCAATTTAAGCATTTGCAACACGTTACCCACACAACCAATGCGGTAAAAATCATCAACTGTTGGATCGTCCAAGCTTTCATCTTTTTGAGCCACAAGCAAAATTTGCTTGTCGTTCGCCATGATATGCTCTAGCGCAGCCACGCTTTTGTCACGGCCAACAAACAAAGGCACAATCATGTTTGGAAAGACAACAATATTACGCAATGGCAAAATTGGTAACTCAACATCTGGGCTCAATTTTTTATCTGACATTTACTTTTTCCTAATTTTTATTTTGTAAATTTAATTTAAGGGCAAGACCTGTAAAGCCAAAGCATTTTTTAAATGCTTGTTAGCTGGCATCGGCCCCTTTGTCGCTGTTTTCGGTGTAAATTTTAAGCGGAACAGCTTTCCCTTCAACCACTTCTGCATTCACAACAACCTCTTCCACATTTTCTTCGGAAGGAAGGTCAAACATTGTGTCTAACAAAATACCTTCTAATATCGCACGCAAACCACGGGCACCTGTTTTACGTTCAATGGCACGCTTGGCCACTGCTTCTAGCGCATCATCTGTAAAGGTAAGTTTACAGTTGTCCATGTTAAACAGCTCTTGATACTGTTTGGTCAGTGCGTTTTTAGGTTCTTTTAGAATTTGAACCAAAGCATCCACGTCCAAGTCTTCCAAGGTTGCCACAACTGGCAAACGACCAATAAACTCGGGGATTAGACCAAACTGGTGCAAGTCCTGCGGTTCAACATTGGCCAACCATTCGCCCACGCCTTTTTCTTGCTTGTCGTCAATTTCGGCGTTAAAACCAATGGATTTTTTGCGCATACGTTGGGAAATAACTTTATCCAAGCCAGCAAACGCACCACCACAAATAACAAGAATGTTTGAGGTATCCACTTGCAAGAATTCCTGCTGTGGGTGCTTACGGCCACCTTGTGGCGGAACAGAAGCCACGGTGCCTTCAATAATTTTAAGCAAGGCTTGTTGCACACCTTCGCCCGAAACATCACGGGTGATGGATGGGTTTTCGCTTTTACGGGTAATCTTATCAATCTCATCAATATAGATGATACCGCGCTGAGCACGCTCAACGTTATAATCCGATGCTTGTAGTAGTTTTAAGATGATGTTCTCAACATCTTCACCCACGTAACCCGCTTCGGTCAACGTTGTGGCATCGGCCACCGTAAATGGCACATCCAATGTACGTGCAAGGGTGGAAGCGAGCAATGTTTTACCACAACCTGTTGGACCAATCAGCAAGATGTTGGACTTCGCCACTTCCACTTCGCTGATTTCACTTTCTGTATGCTCTAGGCGTTTGTAGTGGTTGTGCACCGCCACAGCCAACACACGTTTGGCCGTTTCTTGACCGATGACATAGTCGTCCAAAGTGTGTTTGATTTCTTTAGGAGTTGGGATACCGTCACGATCCTGCGCCAACGGGCCACTGCCCTCTTCCTCGCGGATAATGTCCATACACAGGCGGACGCATTCGTCACAGACAAACACAGTTGGCCCTGCAATAAGCTTGCGTACCTCGTGCTGGCTTTTACCGCAAAAGGAGCAATAAAGCGTGCCATTGTTGTTGACGTCTGAATCTGAAATGCGAGTCATACGGATATCCTTAAATTTATAACGTTTAAAATTTCATACAATACAACCTCTTTTACAAGGTGATATATGTCAGTATCCTGTTTTTAAGGCCTGCTGTCAACGCCTCACCCACCATAAAACCCACGTTTGTGGCTGATAAAACACACAAATCAGGCGCTTAAAACAAGGGCACTTCCATATTTGTATGATAATTTGCAAACTTCGTGCCTAAAAGTTATGCAATCAAATCACACTTACAAGCGCCAGGCAGCGAAAAACCAATTGATACGCATAAATAATTTGACATTTCACACATTGTATACCATAAGGTATTCAAACATTAGATGCACCACGCCCTTTCCTTTTCTAAACAGGTATCACCGATGCCGTGGAGACATTATATGCCCAACACAACAACCCCACTTACAGCAAACACAAAAGAATATCTTTCACACATAGGCTATAAGACAAATTTTATAAACGCCTTTACAAATCAAAGAGCTGAGAGACTTGGCGGCATTATTGCTCTGATATCCCCCATCATTGCCTCACTGCTGCTTTTTATAACGCACATTCCCGCTTTGCTTTTATCCATTGTATGTATAACTGTCAGTTTCGGAGTTTTACGCACCATCCTCCGTGAAAACGTCCATGAGAAAAAATACGAACTGGCTGTCACCTACTGGGACAATTTAGATTACTCGCATCAACATCAAAAATCATCGCCTTACGCAAAACTGTACACGGAACAAAAGTATTACATCATTGCCGCAGGCATTTCCTTTGTCATTGCCCTCGCCGCTGGTCCCTTTTATTACACATTGCCGTTTTGTGTGTATTTAGCACTGCTCGCACATAAAGAGTACATATTCAAAGCCTGCGCTCAGGAAGTTGTTGCAGAAGCTGATGAATGGGCACAAGCCCAAAAGGACAATGCTGATAAGGCTGACAAAAACTTGTCTGAAATTGGTCAAGTTGAACGCATTTAAACTTAACCTTCGAAAAAAGCCCTCATGTGAGGGCTTTTTTTATGCGAGCAAACCTTACCTTTTTGGTAAATACCTCAAGGGGTCAGTTGGCTGGGTGTTTTTGCGCACCTCAAAATGCAGTTGTGGCGTTTCCACATTTCCGGTGTTACCGGCAAAGGCAATCAAGTCCCCTTTGGCAATTTTTTGGTGGCGCTTCACCAAGTTTTTAGAATTATGAGCGTAAGCCGTCACAAGGCCACCTGTATGTTTAATTAAAATAAGGTTGCCATAAACTTCCAAGCCGTCACCTGCGTAAAGCACTGTGCCACTTTCCGCCGCGTAAATAGGGGCGTTCATCGCCAGTTCAATGTTGATGCCCGAATTGGTAATGCCACGGCCTTTGTTGCCAAATGTTTTGACAACTTTTCCTTCAGCCGGCCAAATCATGCCACGACCCGAAACTTTTTTAGAGCCATATTTTTCCGCCAACTGAGCATAATCCACCACCTGTGCTGATGGGCGCTGGGTTACAGCTGCCGTGGCCGCCGCTGTTGCCATGGTTGTTGTTTTTTCTGCTTGCGGCGCAGCCGAAGTGGCCGTTTGCGGCGCTTTTTCAGCCTGTGCCAAAGCAGCATCTGTGCGCATGGCTGGTTTTTTAGGAATGGTCACCTTTTGTGCGCTTGCCTCTTGCACCGGCACTTCTGCTGTGGTTGTTTGCTCTTCTGCAAGGTAGCGGTAAGCTTCACGGCCGTCCACACGTTCACCCGCTGGTGGAATTTGAATGACCATCCCAGGTTTCAAGTCATCAGGTTTGCTGATGTTATTTGCCGCCAAAATATCAAATTGCGACACACGGTATTTAAGCGCGAGTCTAAAAATATTTTCACCCGGTTTAAGCACATGCTCACGCATCAGGTTAATTTTAGCTTTCGGCTCCACCACAGTTTCGGTGGTGACAATTTCAAGCTCTTCCGTGTTATCCAATTCAGGCTGATTATAACCTTCAGATGCCTCTACTGTTTGAGTGCGATATTTATCGGTTAGTTTGTAAGCTGAACGCTGAGCCGCTGGCACTTGCCATGTAACATCTGGAATAATAATCGTCTCACCCACCGGCAGGTCTGACCCTTGTGGTAGATTGTTTCTTGCCCAAATCGCCTCTTCCGTCACACCGTAATGCTTGGCAATTTGCGACAAATTGTCGCCACCATGCACGTAGTATTGCTGTTCATTTTGTGAAGTTAAAATGGCCTCGCTTTGCAGGTCGTAAGGGTTGGCTGATTCACTTTGTTGTGCCTTGTAACGCTGACCGCTAAAACCGTCAATCACCGCAACAGGTGCTTGCTTGGCACAAGAAGCCAACAACAAACCACACAACGCCACACCAACTTTTGGGGAACCTTTGAACATTTTCATTTTCAATTAACCTCCAAGCAACACTTTAAATAAAACAACAATCAAAATAAACACAACGCCCGCCGCCATGGTAATGGGGTAAAGGTTATGTTCGATCCACCCTTTAAGGGCTGGACCACCACGCCACAACAGCCACGCCACAAGGAAGAAGCGAATGGCACGGGAAACCACCGAAGCCAGCACAAAGTTCACAAAGTGGGCATTCAGCAAACCGCTGGCAATGGTCACAATTTTATATGGAATTGGCGTAATACCAGCCATCGCCACAATGTAAACATCATAGTCGGCGTACCAAGCACGGAACGTCTCAAACTTATCTTCCGCACCGTAAAACTCAATAATACTTGTGCCAATGGTATCGTAAAAATAAAAGCCTAAAGCAAAACCAGCAATACCACCCAACACCGAACCAATGGTGCAAATTAACGCGTAACGGAACGCACGGTCAAAGTTCACAATCACCATTGGAATTAACAAAACATCTGGCGGAATGGGGAAGAAGGAGGACTCGACAAACGCCACAATAAACAGCACCAATTCGGCACGTGGATGGTCAGCATATTGCATAACCCTGTTGTACATGTTTTGCAGCATCATAATTTAAAAACCCCTTTTAACCTGCTTCGGCCGTAACACCTTGCTTGCCAACCAATGGCACAAAGCGGACATCGCCTAAGTAATATTCACCAATCGAACCGTCTGTTCGTCTATAGTAACGCATCAAGCGTTGAAATTCATCTTCTTGTTTGCCAATGGGAATAACCATCACCCCGTCCTCGCCCAGTTGATCCAACAAAGCTTGCGGTGGTTGCGGTGACGCAGCGGTCACCATAATGCGGTCAAACGGTGCTTGACCAACCCAACCTAAGGACCCGTCCCCAACTTGGCGCACATAATTGCTGACTGCCAGTTGTTGCAACCGCTTGTCGGCAGACTCGCTTAAACTTTCAAAACGTTCCACCGTAAAAACACGGCGTGCCATTTTGCACAGCACAGCGGTTTGGTAACCACAACCGGTGCCAATTTCTAAAACCTTGTGGTTTTTAGCCACGTCCAAAGCGTGGGTCATCAACGCCACCACTTTGGGCTGGGAAATGGTTTGACTTTCACCAATGGGCAAGGCCGCGTCTTTGTAAGCTTCGTGCTTAAAGGCCGGTGCTAAAAAGGCATCCCTTGGCACTTTGGCCATGGCGTCCAACACGTCTTTGCGAATGCCCAGATCGGACAGCGTTTGCATCAAACGTTCGGACTGTAATTGAAAGCTTGCACGGTCTGCAAACATAGTTACACCGCCTTTACAACTGTTTTACCACCCATGTAAGGCACCAACACCTCAGGCACTGTAATGGAACCATCGGCGTTTTGGTAATTTTCCATCACCGCAACCAAGGTGCGACCCACTGCCAAGCCACTGCCATTTAAGGTGTGGACAAAGGCGTTTTTACCTTCTTTATTTTTGAAGCGACCGTTCATGCGGCGTGCCTGAAAGTCCCCACATTTGGAGCAAGATGAAATTTCACGGTATGTGTTTTGCGCCGGCAACCACACTTCAAGGTCATAGGTTTTTTGTGCACCAAAGCCAATATCGCCCGAGCATAGGTTAAGCACACGGTAAGGCAATTTCAGCTTTTGCAAAATATCTTCAGCGCATTTTGTCATAAATTCTAGCGCTTCATCGCTTTGTTCTGGGTGAACAATTTGAACCATTTCCACTTTGTTAAATTGGTGAACACGGATGAGGCCACGGGTGTCACGCCCTGCACTGCCAGCTTCTTTCCTAAAGCATGGGGTCCAAGCGCAGAATTTAATCGGCAAGTCATTTTCTGCAACAATTTTTTCCTGCATAAAGTTGGTGAGCGAAACTTCCGCTGTGGGGGTCAGCATCAAATCACGTTCGTCATTGGTGTAAAAAGCGTCCTCGCCAAATTTCGGCAACTGGCCTGTACCATACATAGAGTTTGGTGTGACCAACACAGGTGGGTTGACTTCCACAAAACCATTTTGTTCCACATGGGTGTCCAACATAAACATCGCAAGGGCACGCTCTAGCCGTGCAAGGTCACCACTGGACCATGAAAAACGACTGCCGCTGATTTTAGCTGCGGTTTCAAAGTCCAACTGACCTAATTTTTCACCAAGGTCATAGTGGGTTTGTGGTTCAAAGTCGAAAGTTTTTGGCTCACCCCATTTGCGAACTTCTTGGTTGTCGTCCTCGTCTTTTCCTTCTGGGACAGATGGGTCCAACACATTGGGTAAGGTGGCGACATAATCCTTCAATTTTGCTTGTAGGGTGCGCTCTTCCTCTTCCAGTCTTTTAACTTCTGGGCCAATGTTTTTCATTTCCTCGAACAGGTGGCTTGCGTCCTCACCTTTTGACTTGGCGATCCCCACTTCCTTGGAAATTTTGTTACGCTTGCTTTGCAGGTCCTGCAGTTTTGCCATAATTTCACGACGCTCTTCATCCATGGACAAAATGTGCGACGACACAGCTTCTGCGCCTCGCATCTTCATATTTTGGTCTAAAAGGTCAGTGTTTTCGCGTATCCATTTGATATCCAACATGGGGTTTATTCTCTTCGATTTTAATTTACATGTTTGGCCAGCGCTCAATATAGCAAAAGCACTTTTAAAATGCTAGAGCTGAAAGGACATTTTTCAGTCCTTGTCCAAATAGTATGTGTTTAAATTGTCGGTGTAAATTTTAACCTGCCTTGGGCTGGGTTTGTTATCCACATAAACGTAAACCAAATTCACTTCCGCATCTTTGTTTTTCCACGGGCTATAGCCATGCACTAGATGGCGGTTAACTGGGAAGAAAACTGAACGGATCGTCTCGTCAATGTTCAGTGAAAAATCATCCCCAAAGTAAGGCTTGGCAATAATGTTCATGGTCACAATACCCCCAGGTTTGAGGTGCCTCTTCACACTTTGATAAAATTCTTGCGTAATCAAATGACTGGGGATGCTGATATCATTGGAGTATAAATCCACAACAATCAAATCAAATTTCTTTTGGGTTTCGCTTAAAAATGCCCTTGCCCCTTGTGGGTAAAACTTTTTGTTCTCTTCTAATGGATTTTCCAGCAGATATGTTTCAGCAATTTCAAGTAAGTCCCTGTCCACATCCACGTAAGAATAAGCGTTCTTTGTGTCCCCATAACCCATGGTAAAGCCACCAGCACCCAAAATTAAAATATCCATCGCAGGGAGGTTATCATCTTCAACAACAGGCTTAATAAACATGTTTTCCATAAACTGAAGATAGTCGAACATGCTTTCATAATTCTGAGCCATGCGCGCACTGTTGCTGTGGTTAATGTTTAGGTCAACCAATTGCTTTTCTTCATCGACAAACACTTTGATGATGCTGTACTGGTTGTTGCTCACCACTTTAAAAGCTTTCATCACGTCATTGTTGTTCAACAAAGCGGCCAACACAAAAAGCACGATGGCGTAAAAAACAGTGCGTGTTTTTAACTGGCGGGAAAGTAAAACAACAATGGCCAAAACCAGCCCAAAAATAACAATCACGGTGTTATGCACGCCAATGGTTGCCATCAGCACAATGGTTGAAACAATAGACCCACCAAATGACCCTAAGGTGGAAAAGAACAGCACACGACCGGTGATGTCCGACAGTTTGTGATATTTAAAATAATTGGTCACAAGCGGGATGGTTTGCCCCATTAAAAACACAGGATAAACCAAAAACAGCCCCGCGAAAATGGCGGTTTTTAAACGCTCCCCTTCCACGCCCATGGCTTTTAAAAATTCAAAAAACAGTACCAAAAGCGGGTAAGAAACCGCCCCTAAGAAAAACACCGAAGCCACCAACATGTTGGCCAGCAATTTTTGACGAATGGTTTGCGTTTTGCCGTGCTTGGCAAGACGCTTCATTTTAAAATTACCCCCCGCATAATAACCAAATGAAAGTGGCATAAGCACCGCCGCAATAACAATGGCCACCACGTCGGTACTGCTTCCCACAAAGGGCAAAAGCTGACGAATGGCCAACAGCTCCACCGCTAAAACAATAAAACCTTCCAGCAAAATAACCGTAAACAGAGCATGGGACATTTTCATTTAAGATGTTACCTTTTCTTCATTCTTTTTATTGGGTTTACCAATGCCCATAAACTTCGCCAAAATAATGGAAAGCTCATAAAGCACAATCAACGGCACAGCCAAAATAAGTTGGGACATGGGGTCAGGCGGTGTCAGCAAAGCCGACGCAATAAATATAAAAACAATGGCATAACGACGAAAACCCTGCACCGCTTTTAAGCTGACCACACCAAACTTCATTAAAATAAGCAACAAAACCGGAAGCTCAAAAGCCAAGCCAAACGCAAACAGCATTTTAATTAGAAAAGCCAAATACTCCTTCACCGAAGGCAAGGCCGTGATATCCGCAGTTTGAAAGGCTAAAAAGAAGTCCATCGCCAGTGGCAAAACCACAAAGTACATAAACGCACCTCCGGCATAAAACAAAAACGGCGTTGCCGCCACAAAGGGCGCAACCACACGGCGTTCATGCTGATAAAGCCCTGGCGCAACAAAGGACCAAATTTCCCAAAGAACAATGGGCAAGCCCACAAAAAGCCCACAAAAAAACGCCATTTTAATGTAAACAAAAAACAACTCATGCACGGCTGTGTAAATCAGCGTTTGCGGTGCACCTGCTGCCGCCACCAAAGGCTGAACCAAAAAACCAAATACCGCATCTTTAAAAACATAAGCCGCCACAGCACCGGTCAGCACAACCAAGCAAGCCACCATCAATCGCTTGCGTAATTCCACCAAATGTTCCACAAAGGGGGACTTTGCAATGGCGTTCATCTACTTGCCCTTCCCTTTACTTGGATGATCCTTAACGCTTTTAGAATCGCCCTTTATGTCAGCGTCAAGTTCTGTCATCATGGGCTCATCTTCGTTGTTATCAGGCATCAACTCTGGAATGTCAAAACTGTCTTGATCTTGAAGGGACTGCACCACATCATGCTCGGCAACCGATCGTTTAATTTCATTTGCATATTGTTTAATGCTATGAAAAAACCGCCCAACCGCGCGTGCGGCTTCGGGCAGTTTATCGGGTCCAATCACAAACAGTGACACCATCAAAACCACAAAAATCTCAATGATGCCAATACCAAACATTATGCGTCAGATTTCTTGGTTGTTTTGGTCGCTGTCTTCTTCGCTGGGGCTTTTTTAGCAGGCGCTTTTTTAGCCGGTGCCTTTTTGGCAGGCGCCTTCTTTGCTGTTGTTTTGGCCGCCGCTTTGGTTACAGACTTTTTAGCCGTCGTTTTTTTAGCGGTCGTAGACTTTGCTTTTGTGGCTGTAGCTTTTTTAGCAGTTGTTTTTGCAGCTGTGGCCTTCTTCGCTGGCGCTTTTTTGGTTGCTGCTTTTTTTGCAGGTGCTTTTTTAACCGCAGGCTTGGCTTTTTCAGCTTCCACTTCTGCTTCACCTTCTTTCATACCGTCCTTAAAGGACTTTACACCCTTGCCCAGCTCGCCCATTGTGCGGCTTAATTTGCCGGCACCAAAAACCACCAATACAATTACCAGAATAATTACCAATTCAGTTGCACCAAAACCCATTTTAAATGTTCCCTTGTTTATGTTTGTAAAAAATATCTTCCATCCGAATATGGTCAGCAATCAGGTAACTTGCCATGCCATAAATTTCATAAAGTGCTTTTGCATTTGTTTTAACCCCTTTAAAAGTTGGTAAATAACCACGCAATGTCAAAGGTCCTCTATCCATTGTATAAACACGAAGTGGTAGCGGGTCAATACCGCGCCCTCTAAAGGCCGCAAGTGACCTTAACATATGCTCTTCCGATGTAACCAAAAGCACACGGGAAAGTGAGCGAGATGAAATAATATGTGCACTTTGTAGTGCATTTTCATAAGTGTTGGTGGAAACTTCTTCTAAAATAAAGGGTAAGATGCGTGCATTTTCCTTGTCATAAGTGGCTTTAAGCACCGCCGCTTCGGACGGGTAATGCGTGCCGGCAGTTTTACCACCGCTTATCAAAATAGGTGTGCGAGAATTCATTTTACGGTGCACTTCCAGCCCCGCCATTAACCGTTGATAACTTTCAACTTCAGGCATCCAGCCAATTTCCTTGCCTGAATAACGCATACCACCTGTTAAAACCACCACAATTTCAGCGTCTTCAGGTTTCATGTCTTGGCGATGTTCCACCTGCGAAATCAAAAAGGTGGTCAACAACCGGCCCATCGCTTCGGTTGAAAAGGCCCAACCCAACAGCACCGAAAACGCCACACAAACAGCAACCGCTTTTTTACGACCCTTAAAAATAAAATAAAGTGCGAGAAGTGAACATAAAACCGCAATACCCGGTGGCATTAAAAAAGCAATAACCAGTGACTTCATATTCTTTTAAACCCCTTATTCTTTTTAACCCACAATTGGCAACATGGAAACCAGCGCACGGACACACACTTGAATAACTGGCCCAATAATTTGCCATAGTACCCCAGTAAACAGCAAAATCAAAATAATAATAAAGCCATAACGCTCGGTTTTTTCAAATTGATAAGCCATCGGCCCTGGCAACAAGGCATATAAAATGCGCCCACCGTCCAGCGGTAAAAGTGGTATCATGTTAAACACCGCCAACACCACATTCACTTTAATCGAGGCAATGGCCATACTAAACAAGGCTTGGCCGTAACCCAACGGGTCATACATGGCAATGTAAGCAAGTAACACGCTAAAAAGTGCCAACAAAATGTTCATGGCAGGGCCTGCAAAAGCTACACATATTTGCCCCCATGTTTGATGGCTTAAATTGCGGAAGTTAACAGGCACAGGCCTTGCGTAACCAAACAAAAAAGGCGCACCTAATAAAAGCAAACCCACAGGCAATGCAAAGGTGCCCAAAGGGTCCACATGTTTAATGGGGTTTAAGGTGACACGGCCCAACATTTCCGCCGTGCGGTCACCAAATAGTTTAGCCACATAACCATGCGCCGCCTCATGCAAAGTAATGGCCAACAGCACCGGCACCGCCCAAATGGAAAGTGTGTGTAAAATAGCTTGAATGTCAAAGTCCATCATCCCAGCAATTCCTTCAATTCTTCTTTAGCTTGTTGCAACAACTCTGCATTGGCTTTGCCAAGTGGTGGCAAGTTTTCCAAAGTGTTTAATACATCGTCTGTCACATCGGGGACAGTTTTAAGTTGCTCTAATTCTGCAAGCTTACCACTGCAGTGGAGCAAAAGGTCACACCCTGCATTAAGCGCTTTGTTTGCACGTTCCGCCATATTGCCTTGCAAGGCTTGCATGTTAATGTCATCACTGACGATTAAACCGGTTAAACCCATTTCCTTTTTAAGGATTTCATCAATAATAAACGGTGAATTGGTGGCGCAATTTTCAGGGTCCAATTGCGGGTAGAGGATATGCGCAGTCATCACCAGTGGGCATTCTTTGTTCGCCGTAAAGGGCAAAAAGTCCTGCGCCTTGAGTGCACTGAGTGGTTGGTCCACCGCTGGAAGTTCTAAGTGAGAATCCGCCTGTGCACGGCCATGCCCAGGGGCATGCTTAATGATGGGGTAAACACCCCCCGCCATCAAACCCGAAATGGTGGCCGCGCATAAAGCGGCAACTTCTTGCGGGTTGTTGGAAAAGGCACGGTCGCCAATCACATCATGCATGGACTCGGTCGCTACATCCGCAAGCGGCAAACAGTTTACATTGATACCATATTCTTTAAGCTGTGCAGCCAAAACATAACCATTTAATTGTGCGGCTTTAAGCCCTTTATCAGGGTTTTGTTTGTAAAGATCACCAATGGTACGCCCTGCTGGCGCCATGTAATCTTCCCAGTCAATACGGTTAACACGGCCACCTTCTTGATCAATAAAAATCAGAGGATCTGCCATTGGCGAAAATGTTTTAAGCTCATCACACAGTGCCTTCAGTTGACCGGCATTTTGACAGTTGCGTTTAAACAAAATAAAGCCCACAGGCGCCAAGTGACGCAACAGCGTTTTTTCACCATCTGTCAGCTGTGTGCCTTCAACCCCAACAATAAGCGGTTTTGGTTTTTTAACGGCTAACATGCCAGCAACCATCCTTCCCTTTAGACTTAATGCTCGCACAAGCTTTTTGCGCTGATGCTTTATCCTTTAAGCCAATAAACTGAACACGGTAAAATGTGCCCTTGCCTTTAATTTCCACCTTTTCAGTCACGTAAGTCAGTGGTTTTAAAATCTCTGGGTAGCGCTTTTGGAAAATTTTTGCCCCCGCATCAGCACCAGTTAGATTACGGTATGAAGCCAATTGAACACCCCATGCCCCTTCAACAAAAAGATCCTTTTCAGCGGCCAGTTTTAGCTGTGCTGGCTCGGTTGGCTTTTCCACCTTTTTAGCAACTGTTTCAGACTGTTTCTTTTCCGTAGATTGCTGTGCAGGCACCACTGGTTTTTGAACCTTAGCCACGGCTTGTGGCTCAACACTTTCCGCAGATTGACTTTCAACCTCAGCTTCTTCTATTTCTTGCTGTGCTACTTTTTGTTGCTTAGGTTCTTCGCTTGCAGATTCAGCCGTTTGGGTTACTGGTGCTGAAACTTCATAGTTTTCAATCAGCAAGGCAATGTCTGGGCTTTTGGGGCGCAGTTTCATTTCAGCGGCTTTTTGCTCGGCCACTTTAGGGTCAGCCGCAAGGGCTGTAACCTTTGGCAACTGCTTGTTGCAAAGTGTTGCGCTTTCTTCTCCAGCGCACAGGTCTTCCCGTTCAATCTCCTCTTCTGGAAGGGATGAATCCAACAGGTTAAACACTTGCTTGTCACGGTTATCCACCTCCATCCCGCCAGGGTCATCAGCGCGCACTTTTACAGCTTGCGCTGAAGGCATAATCACCTCCAAGTCGTCCTCACTTTTAATGATGCTGTCACGGTTGGCCGTGGCATACCACAATAAAAAGATAAAGAAACCAAAAACAACAATCACCCCTGCCCATTTTAAATAAGCCTTAGAAGGTGATGTTGAGTATGTTGAATAAGTTGATTTTTTCATTTTACCGTCACCTTCAATTACATTCTATCCGGCGCACTTACACCTAGAACTTCAAGTGAAGCTTTAAGCGTGACCTGCGTCGCTTTAACCAATTGCAAGCGTGCATGGGTTGTCGCCACATCTTCTGGGATAAGGAATTTTTCCGCATTGTATAAACTGTGGAATTTTGAAGCCAATTCGTGCGCATAAAACGCCACACGGTGAGGCTCAAGTGACTGGGCAGATTTTTCAATCACCAGTGGGAACAGGCACAAGTGTTTAATCAAGGCAATTTCCTCGTCGTTGGTCAGCAGGCTCAGGTCCGCATCGTCTGATGCTTCAGGGATGTTCAGCTCCTTTTGTTGACGGAACACCGAGCACATCCGTGCATTGGCGTACTGCACATAAAACACAGGGTTTTCGTTGTTTTTTTCCACCGCTTTAGCAAGGTCGAACACAAATTGAGAGTCATGCTTACGGTATAGATAAAGAAATCTAAACGCGTCGATACCCACCTCTTTCACCACGTCGGATGCTTCAATAATGTTGCCTGCACGTTTGGAAAGTTTAACTTCCTCGCCATTTTTTTCCAGCTTAACCATTTGCATCAACTGAATGTGCAAAGCGTCCTTTTGACCAGTCAGTGCAGCAAGGGCCGCTTTAAGGCGTTTAACCGCCCCAGCATGATCCGCACCCCAAACGTTAATCAATTTTGTAAAGCCACGATCCAGCTTATTATTGTGGTAAGCCACGTCCGCACCAAAGTATGTTGGTTCGCCATTTTTTTTGTAAACAGGGCGGTCGCAGTCGTCGCCAAACTGCTCGGCTTTAAACAACGTCATCTCTTCTGGTTCGTAGTCCTCAATCACCTTACCTTTCGGTGGTTCAAGCACACCTTCGTAAATGTAACCTTTGTCACGTAATTTTTTCATTGCCACATCCATTTCACCACGGGCGTGCATGTCAAATTCGCTGAAGTAATTGTGAAAATCAATGCCCATATCATCCACAATGGTTTTGTTGATCATGGACATACACTCTGCTACACAAAATGGGCGCAAGGCGTTAAAAATTTCTTCATCATCGGTGACGTTCAACCACTTGTCACCATCACGGTCTTTAAGGGTTTGCGCCATGTCTTTCACATAATCGCCCGGGTAGCAACCTTGTGGTAGCTCCACATCTTTGCCGTAGGACTGGAGGTATCTGGTGTGCACAGATTTTGCAATGACACGCATTTGACCACCAGCATCATTCATAAGGTATTCACGGTAAACATCGTAACCTGCTTTGCTTAACAAGTTGCACAAAGCGTCGCCATAAACAGCACCACGACCGTGACCGGCATGCAGAGGGCCTGTGGGGTTCACACTTACAAACTCCACCATCACCTTTTCATCACCACCTACTTTGGACGAACCATAGCTAGAACCTTGGGACAAAATGGTGCGAATTTGATCGTGGAATACCTGTGGCTTTAATTTAAAGTTAATAAACCCTGGACCTGCCACGTCAATTTGCTCGACCAGATCACTCGCTTGCAAAGCCTCTTGTAGTTTTGTGGCAATTTCACGTGGGTTTTTACACGCAGGCTTTGCCAGCACCATGGCGGCGTTTGTGGCAAAGTCCCCATGTGATGGGTCTTTAGGTTGTTCCACCACAATGCTTGAAGTGTCCAAGTCACTTGGTAGGTAACCTTCGGCTTTAAAGTCTTTCAGTACGTTTTGAATTTCCCCATTCAAACTGGCGTAAATGTCCTGCTTCATTTTCTCTCTTTTCAAATAACAGTTGTTTTAAATTTTAATGGCTTGTTTTGGTTTAAAATTAACGAACACCAAATAACCTTGCATGTTCTTGAACACAGCTTCTATCAGTCAAACTGCTGATGTAATCCGCCACCACAATGGCTTTGCCTGCCTTGTCCTTTTTGTCCTTTGGTAGGTACTTTTGAATTTGCTCTGGCAACATGCGTCTGTGCTTCATGTAAGTTTCGAACAAGTCACCAATAATACGGTGAGCACGGAACGCACTGCGGTTTACCTTAAAGTGGCGGTACATGTTGTTGTATAAAAAGCGTTTAAGCTCCACCGTTTCCTCTTCCATTTTCGGACTAAAGGTGATCAACGCCTTGCCGTACTCTCGCACTTCTTCCACGCTTTGAACGCCAGATTTTTCAATGTTGGACTTTGAGGTCAGCAACAAGTCCTTCACTTGGCGTGAGATCATTCGGCGGATGGTTTCTTTGAGAAGTCTATCCTCTTCAGCTTTGGGGTAAGTGGCAAGCATCTCTTCGTATATCCGGTCAAAATGGCGGACTTCACGCATTTTTTCAACCGTCAAACTGCCCATGCCAATGCCGTCATCAATGTCATGATGGTTATAAGCAATATCGTCCGCCAGTGCAGCAACTTGCCCTTCCAACCCGCAGTGTTTGCGTGGGTTTAAGCCCTCGTACAAGTCCTCATCGGCGTTTTTAATAGGGCCATTGTGTTTGGCAATCCCTTCCAAAGATTCCCAAGTCAGGTTGAGGCCATCAAACATGGCGTAGCGACGTTCTAGTTGAGTCACCACTCGCAACGTTTGGTCATTATGGCGGTAACCACCGTAAGATTCCATACACATGTGAAGCGCATCTTCCCCAGCGTGACCAAAAGGTGGGTGGCCAAGGTCATGTGCAAGGGCAATGGTTTCTCCCAAGTCTTCGTCTAGGTTTAAATAACGGCAAATGTCCCGTGTAATTTGTGCCACTTCCATGGAGTGGGTTAAACGGGTGCGGAAATGGTCGCCAGCGCTTTGGTTGGTGTAAACCTGTGTTTTGTACTGCAAGCGACGGAAGGATTCCGAATGGATGATACGGTCACGATCCCTTTGGTAAGGGGTGCGGTCAAACGCGTCCGGCTCTTGGTATTTACGCCCTTTAGACTGTCGCCAATCGGTTGCGTAAGGCGCAAGACCGTGATCTGTCAATTTTGTTCCTTTAGCTGACTTTACCATTCAAAAAACAACCTCTTTTTATTTGTTAGCACAGTTATAGCGCATTGGATCAAAAAATTAAAGCATCTCGCAACAAAAAAAGCTTGAATTTCTTGCCCTGACTTGTAGAAACCACTATAAATAGATAGAAACCAAAATATACATAGAATTTAATGACCCATGGTAAAAATTAGCTTTGACCTTCCAACCGAGGAACAAAAAACCGAAACCGCAAGCACACAGCAACTTTTGCTGACCGAACGTGCGGCCAAACGCATTTTACACATTATGCAAAAAAAGGACGAAGATCATTTGCAATTGCGCCTCAGTGTTCAAGGTGGGGGGTGCAGTGGCTATTCTTACATTTTCAAGCTGACGACCGAACAAAAAGCAGACGACATTATCATTCAGCATGAAAGCACGCCTGACGCCAAAGTGGTGGTGGACCCTATGAGCTTTAACTACCTTAAAGGCAGCACCATTGACTTCGAGGAAACTTTAGAAGTCTCCCAATTTGTGGTGAACAACCCCAACGCCACCTCTAGCTGTGGCTGTGGCAGTAGTTTTAGCCTCTAAGGACCAGATAATAATGAAAAGGTTATACTACGCCATTGGCGATATTCACGGTCGTCATGAAGAGCTTTTACAGCTTTTAAACGCCATCAAAAATGACATTGAGCAATTGAACGGTGATTATGAATGCCATGTCATCCAAATAGGTGATATCATCGATAGGGGTGAAAATTCAAAGGCCTGTGTTGAAAGCATTATGAACTTAAACAGCTTTTTTCCTAACCATGTGAACATCCACGCATTACAAGGCAACCACGAAGAAGTGACATGCAAACTATGGCGCAACAAACCAGAAGACCTTCAAGATAAAGAAGCTTTTTTATGGTACCACGAAGACATTGGTGGAGGTGTTAAAACTTTAGAGAGTTACGGCTTTGAAGCTGGTGCACATAATACCACACCGCCGAGTGAGGAATGGGTGATGAAACAAGTGCAAAAATTCGTCCCTCTAAACCACATCAATTTTTTAGAGTCCCTACCCGTTAAGCTGGAACTGGGACCTTACTTTTTTTGCCATGCTGGCGTTGACCCGAACAAAAAACTAAATGAACAAGACGAACACACCCTGCGTTGGATACGTGAACCGTTCCTTTCCCACAGTGAAGCGTTTGAAAAAATAATTGTCCATGGTCACACCCCCGCCGCTGATGGGGAAATACAACACAACCGCGTCAATACAGACGCAGCCGCCGCTTACGGTGAAAAATTAAAGTGCTTTATTTTGCCAGAACATTATAAGATAGAAGATGTACGCACAATTGAAGTGGCTATCAAAGCACCTTCAACTTGGGGCGACCTAAAAGCCTACAAAGAAAAAATCGACAATGCCAAAAAAGCGATTTACAACAACCACCAATAACAAAGGTTAATTGAAACAAATGGCCACGCTGAGACAAATGAAAGCAATGAAAAACCGTCTGACAATTTTGTTGGTTTTAGCAACCATTGCCAGCTGCTTTTTTGCCTATACCCGTGAGGATATTTACATTTTTGGCATTCTTGGCAGCATGCTTTGGGGTGCACCGCTTGTGTTTTATGTTCTGCTTGTTGCCATTCGCATTCGCTGGAAAGGTGTTTGGTGGCCTTGGACCCAATTTTTAGTACTCACTCTTTTACCAATTCTTGGTTACGCAAGGCTCGCCACATCCATGCCCGATAACGCTGTGGAAAAAGAACATTTTAGAGTGGCAACCTACAACGTGAATTTTTACAGCCAAGAAGACATTCAAGAACAGATTGAAGTTTTAGAAAAAATTGATGCGGACATTTTAAGCTTGCTGGAAGTAAATAAAAACTGGGAAAAGCGCTTAGATGAATATAAAACCGCTTACCCTTTCCGCCATAAAACAACTGACAAGCGTGCCAATTCCTCTGTTGGTATGTCGATGATTTTAAGCAAGTTCCCCATCACCTCTTCACAAAGTGTGGCCGAAGGTTACGCCACCCAACACACCATTGACGTGGTTGGTAAAAAACTTAACCTTGTGCAAGTTCACAGCTTGCCACCACTGGGTAAAGCGCTGACCGAAAGCCGTAACAAAACCCATGCACAATTGGCCGAACTTGAAATGGGGGAATATAAAATTATGCTGGGCGACTTTAACAGTGTGCCATGGCAAAAACCACTTAAAAACATTATGAAGTCGCAAGGCTTTCGCTTGGCCTCTGAAGGTGCGCTGACATGGCCCGTGCCCCTACCCCTTGCACCCATTGACCACATTTTAACAAGCTTTAACTTGCCCTATGCAAAGTCTGGCAAAGTTTGCCCCATGTTGAGCGACCACTGCCTGATTTACAGCGACACAAATTTGGAACAAGCTTTTAACAATTAAGAAAAGCAACCTTTAAGTAGACCTTAAAGAAATTTAAGCCAACTTGTCGTAAGTTTCGGACTTGTACCCCACATAAACCTTGCCATGGTTTTCTAGCACAGGTCGTTTGATAAGCGTTGGATACTTGCACAAAAGCTCAACTGTTGGTTCCGCCTTTTCACTTTCCGACAAGTTTTTCCAAGTGGTGGAGCGTTTGTTTAAAAGCTGATCAAAGGTTACGTCCTGCAACCAGTCTGCAATCATTTCTTTGGTTACTTGATGGTTTTTAAAGTCATAAAAAGCATATTGCTTGTGGTAACCGTCTAAATGTTTACGCGCTTTTTTTACGCTGTCACAATTTTTGATTCCATATAAAATCATTGTTTTTGCACCCTATCAATTGTTCATCACACCCACTCAATTTAAACATTTACACATCAGCCCAATGATGCATAAAAACCGTTATTGACTCCACTGCTTTTGCATCCACATTTTACGTCCAGCACCACGGTGTTTTTCATAAGCTGCCCAAAACGCACGAATGCTTAACTTGCTGGCAAATGGTGGAAAATCATATTTATAATAAACCCCATCTGGTGTTAAGTATAAAAGCGATGGGAACTTTTGTATATTATACCTTGGTATAACACCTGTGTCTTCCAATCTTGTGATAGAAAATGGTTTCGTTCCACGCTGATATTCTTTCACTTCCCTTTCTGTCAGGTCCGCCTTTGGGGAATATTGATCCGTATATTTTTCTGGGTCTTCATGAAACAATTTAAGCTCTTGCTCGTTCATGCGCTGCATGTGCGTCAAAACACGCAAATTCGGGAAGTTGTTATTCACATGAGATAAAAACTGCAACTGCTCAGGCGAAATGGGCGCCCCTACTTTCATAAAGATGTAAAGGTCACCTTCCTTCGCTGTCATTTCATTATGTCTTTGATTTTGCGCAAAGGCTTGAGCACTCACCAAAATTAAAAATAAAAACGCTGTTATAACTCTCACCCAAATAGACCTTTATTTATGTTTTGTAACGTCGGTAATTTTCCATTTTTCATCTTCCCAAAATGGCAGGGTAAAGTAATAGGACTCACCAGGGTAAAAACCATTTTTAGAATAATCGCAACAAGCTTTTACACAACAGCTGGTGTCTTTCCATAAAGTCATCACCATGCCGCCTGAATTCAACTTTTCACCAAAGTAACCTTTAGCCCATACCCTCGGGTCTGTCCCCACAGGATAACGCTTGGTTTGGTATGGCCAGTCAAGGTTAAATTCCATCCGGTCATAGTTTACACCGGTATAAGAAACACCTTCTTGCACTTTCAAGTCGTCAAAAACGCCTTTTTCAAGAGCACGGTCATAAGCACGGTAGGCCAACAAGGCATACTTTTTAAGAGGGTATTGTGGGTCTTCGGTTGCCACTTGGCCGTTCCTTGGCATCAACGCCCCCCAGTCACCAATACATCTGTTTGTACCGTCGGAAGGTAACCCAGCATCGCATTTGTTCATTTTTATGTTACCGACCACCGTTGTGCCAGATGGGTCATGGTCAGTATATGGCAAAGCCCATTTGTAAGCCTCTTTTCTATTTGCCTCGAAGTTTGGAATTGTTTCACCCGACGGCGTTTCGCCATTAGGAAATGTTCTTGGGTTCCATTCCCCTCTATGAATTTCGGACATATAAAGTGCTTGCAACGAAGCCGGATACATGCCCATCTCTGGTGCATCTTCGGTGTACCACTCCTTCTTCCAATCCTTCAAATCCACTAAAGATCTACCTAATTGCTTTGCCAACTCCATCGGTGCAGACGGCAAACCATAAAACTGAACGTAAGGCCATTTATCAAGCTTTTTAGCAATATCGCATGTCATGGTCAGGTTACTTTCAAGAATTCCCAAACCAGAAATGGCACGTGCTTGTGGGCTCATACCAACGACGTGGACGGCAGGAACAGCACTGTTACCACCTAGCCCCCAACTATCTTCTACATTAGTTGGAATATCTCTCAAAAACTTATTGTAAAGCAGGTGAGAAGTACCAGAACGCCCAACCACCTCAACCTGAGCCACAGGCTCTTTGTAGTCAAAATTGGTCATACACGCTGGCAAAAGGTAAGGAACTTTATAACACTTTGAGATGAAACCACAAGATTTCCACCTCCAGTACCAACAAAAATCATCCTTCAAGCTAAAACCACACTGTAAAGAACCAACAAACGGCAACCATGCCGTCGTTTTCCAATCTTCAAAATCCCATTCTATCCCCATACCTGCCCTGACACTTATATTGGGTAATACTTCAACGTCATGCGCGGACATAGAGTCCGTATAATCTAATTTAAAATCATACTGGGTCGTATCCACTGTGATATTTTGTCCTAAATTAAAGTCCGTTATACTGGTGGCTTGAGCGAATCGTGCACCTTCAAATGACAGTTCAGTTTCAGGCAGATACCCTGCTAACTTTTGTAAATCCTCTTGAACTTTCGACTCATAGAAAGGTTTTTCTTTTAAGTAATTATTAATTTGCGGAAAATTTAATTGATGAAACTTGTTTTCATGCTCTGGTGGTAACATAAGATATGGAACTTCCACAACGACTTCACTATACGCATTCCAAACTTTAAGCTTAAGCTCATCTACAAGATAATCACCCACACGGTAAAGTAAATCTTTAAGTACAGCATCGACATCAATGTTAAAGCACTGCAAAAAACCACCTAAATTTTGAAGGTTATTTTGTAATCCGTTTACAACTTGCTTGGCATTTGAAATATTACTAGCCAATTTCTTGACATCACTGAGCTGGTTTTCAACGTCAGAAAATCTTTCGAAGGAGTTTTGTAAGTTCCCGATAGGGCCCATTAAACGGTCTTTGTCCAACCTTGTGACAGCCTCGTATGCATTTACAACATCATGTGACGCTTGCGTAACACCTAGAGTATCCAATGCATATTCTTTTAATTGAGCATGTTTTGCAATATTATCTAACTTAGATCGTGCATTTTTAAGCTTTGCTACTGCCGCCTTATCTGTCTGATAAACACCAATCAAGTAGTCTAGGTTTTGTTTAGATCTTTCAACATTTTGTTTGTATTTATTCGAATTAGCTTCAAGTCTTTTAGCTGTCTGCTCATGTTTACTTGTTTGAAGTCTCGTTTTATTTAAATCAGAGGCATCAGCATCGGACTTAGCAAAGTGATTTTTGACATCTTCACCCCACTGCTTAACTTCAACCTTCGCCTTATCAACGTATGGCTTTGCAGTGTTCATAACTGCTTGTGTACTTTGCGCATCCGAACCAAACCCAAGCACTGTACTTCTAAGGTTTTGCGCACGGCCTGTAATGTTCAAGTAGCCCGTCACTTCATTTACAACACCACTCATCCCAGGAAACGTATCTAAAGTTTGCAGTAGATCGTATATACTCACTGATCCTGAAAACATATTTTTGATATTTGCTAAATCTTGCTGAAAACCATTTTTTATATTTGAAATATCATTTGCAACTTTTTTTAATAGCTGTGCGTCCTTCTTCAAATCTCCTACTTGAGACTTCGTTTGCTCATAGATGTGCTTGGCATTTTTCTGAGCATTGTACATATCCTTAATAGAAGATTTATCAAGACTCAGTGCACCCATGATCGTGCCTATCTTCTGGATATTATCTGCCAGTTGAGTGGCAGTTGCCATTGTTGTAAACGCAGCATTTTGCAATGACTGCAACTGAGCAATTGCATTCAAAGTCTGTGCAAACTCCATCAATTGATTTATTCTTTGCACATTATTCGCCATCATAAACGCATCCAAAGCAGGTTTTAATGCTGCAATATTTGCTGCAGTGGAAACCGCTGGTGGTAAATCCGCCTGGTCCATATTCAAGTACTTATTGGCTTCATGCAAAGCATCCACATCTTGAATAAGACCATTCACAGAAACACGCTCTCCAGCCAATTTACCTACCAGCCTTTCAAAACTTTGAACTTTTTCTAACGCGCTTTTAGAATCATTCTTCGCCTTTGGAGAAGCGTTTTGCACAGCGGCTTTGGCAGACTTTACCTCACTCATAGCTTTTTGCATTTCACTATAAGTAGGAATAGAATCTACTGCTTCATACACATCTGAACCAACACTATCCACACCGACCCGCCGTGCAACCTTCACACCGTTTTCATAAAAGTACAATGTCGCACTGCGCTTAGATTTCATTGCCTCAGTCATTTCCGCAAAAGCGGCCATGTTGTCAATCATCGTACCGTTCACACTGTTATAAGCCTGACTAAGAGGTGTGACAACATTGTTAACTATATTGCTGTAACCAGATTGCAAACCGTTTACTGCATTGCCCAAGTCATTAATGGACTGACGGAAAGCTGTCCCTGTAACAGCTGTTTGTGCATCGTAATAAATGCTGTTTGCATAATTGCTGATAGAGTTAATGGAACGTTCAAAGGTACCAGTGATAGCATTTGTGGAGCATTGGTACATCTGGCTACCTTGGTGTTTCACCTGATTTGTAACGGGATTGTTTCCAAGAGTGATCCCTGCTTTAGACGGCCCAGAAAAGACCAACAAAGATAGTGACACTGTGTAAAAGAACAATCTTCTTTTCATCTAAAAAACACCCCACATGTTAAAACAATTATAGAGCTGCATTTCATTACAACCTAAATAAAGTATAAGTATGACATCATAATTATACAAGCAGTAATACCACAGTTGCACATGTTTATAGCCATTCCGTCACAAAAAATATAAGAAATATTTCAACATTCATTCAAAAGTGTGCATAATTTAGGGGCTATGGCAAAAATTATAAAAAAGTTGGGAGAATGTCCATGTCAACCATGACCAAGGCACAAAAACAAGAAACCGTCACCCTTGATAAATACAGCGGCACTTTAGGCCCAGATGTATTGGATGTGACCACATTATACAAAAACACAGGTTGTTTTACCTATGACCCGGGTTTTATGTCCACCGCTTCATGTTCATCCGCTATCACATTCATTGATGGCGACAAAGGGGTATTGCTTTACAGAGGTTACCCTATTGAGCAATTGGCCGAAAAATCAAACTATCTAGAAGTTTGCTACTTGTTGCTAAACGGCGAATTGCCAAACAAAGAACAAATGACAGAGTTTGAAAAAAACATCAAAGAGCACACCATGGTCAACGACCAACTTAACCGCTTTTTCGCTGGTTTTAGACGTGATGCCCACCCAATGGCCATTTTAGTTGGTGTTGTCGGTGCACTTAGCTCATTTTACCATGACAGCTTGGACACTTCGAACCCCAAACATCGTGAAATTTCAGCGCACCGTTTGATTGCGAAATTGCCAACACTTGCGGCAATGGCTTACAAGTACAATGCGGGTCAGCCTTTTATGTACCCACGCAACACCTACACTTACGCTGAAAACTTCTTGCACATGATGTTCTCAACCCCAGCCGGTGACTATGAAATTAAGCCAGAAGTTGCAAAAGCAATGGACCTTATTTTCACACTACACGCTGACCACGAACAAAACGCTTCAACCTCCACAGTTCGCCTTGCCGGTAGCTCTGGTGCGAACCCATTTGCGTGCATCGCATCGGGCATTGCATGCTTGTGGGGCCCTGCCCACGGCGGTGCCAACGAAGCAGTGCTTAAAATGCTGGAAGAAATTGGCCATGTTGATAACATTCCAGCATACATGGAAAAGGTGAAGGACAAAGAAAACGCCACACGCTTAATGGGCTTTGGCCACCGTGTGTACAAAAACTTTGACCCACGCGCTAAAATTATGAAAGAAGCCTGCGACGATGTGTTGAACGCCCTAGGCGTGGAAGACCCACTGTTAGACGTAGCCATTGAACTTGAGCGTATTGCTTTAGAAGATGACTACTTCGTCCAGCGTAATTTGTACCCGAACGTGGACTTTTACTCTGGCATTATTTTAAAAGCCATTGGCATCCCAACTTCGATGTTTACAGCCATTTTTGCGCTGTCTCGCACCGTTGGCTGGTTTAGCCACTGGAAAGAAATGGTGGAAGACCCTAAAATGAAGATTGGCCGCCCACGCCAACTTTACACAGGTCACCCAAAACGTGATTATAAGTAATCACACACACCTTAAGAAAAAGCCGCAATCTGCGGCTTTTTCTTTCCCCTTTTCCCACGGTTAACAGTATTAGTAATGAATAGAACCTTGTAAATCATGTAATTTAGACTGTGTTTTATCCAGCCACTGCTGACGTTCATCAACCATTTTCTGCTGGTCCGAAACGGCTTGTTTATGGTGTTTATTTTTCAATTCAGCTTTTTTGATTGCTTGAATTCTATCTAACTCTTCCAACCTTTTTTCTTGATCTTGGATCGACTTTTGATATTTTTTCTCCACCTCTCGCATGTCTACAGCCATGTCTTTTTGTTTTTTGGCTAGCTCGGCATGCGCTTTGCGGAACATTTCACTGATAATGCGTCGGTTACCTTCGTTATAAACCCCTTCACGCTTCATTTCCTCTTCCAATTGGTAGACAACATCAAGACGGGCATCCACCTCGTTTTGATATTGGGTGCGTATGGCTTGCTTTTCTCTTTCCTGCGCTGACATATAAGCACTTGAACGCCCTACAACTTCATCATGAAGAGAAGACCTTTGGCTGCGTGCTCTTTCTAAAAAACGTTCCCGTGCCAACTCTCGTTCTGTTTTGCGCTCACCTAAGTAATTTTCCTCATATGACATGCGTTTTGAAGCTTCATTTTCCATGTATTTCTTTTCAGCTTGTTCTTGCATGCGGTTCAATTCTTCCTGATATTGTTGAATTTGCCCTGCTTGTTGCATGTTTTTTTTAGCTTCTTTTTCGCTTTGCTGACTTTCTTTAAGCTGTTTAAGGTAATCTTTTTGATAATTCTTAATGGCTTTCATGTCCATCGCATGAGCAAACGGTGCCATTAAAAGCATTGTTAAAACAATTAAAAATCCGTTTTTGAACATAAACACACCCATTCATTTAATAACCTAAAACTTATTATTGGCACGAACGGGGCAAACTTCAAGCATAAAAAAAGGAGGCCGCAGCCCCCTTTAGGTAAAACATCTACCTTAGAACTTCATGGTGAAGTTGGCAGATAGAATGTTAACGTTGGCATCAAACGAACCTGCAACAACACCTTTCGCTGTTGAAGATTCATCTTCTACAACATCCGCTTCATTGGCAATAATGTGCGAGTAACCAATGTGGAAGCTTTTGTTTTCCCACTCATGCCCATAACCAACAGACAACCACAAACGGTCTTCATCTGGAATACGGAACGTGCGGTACTCATCTTCCACAGGTGTTTTGTCATAAGCAATACCAAACTGCCAAGCACGGTTTGGGTAGTCACATGGGTGGAATTCAGCACCAAGTGCCATGAAGTAGCTGTCGTTCCATTTTTCTTCAATAGAACTTAGGTTGGCACTTGTGTCACGGTTTTGAACTGTTAAGTATTCAAAAGTTGACCAGTTGGTCCAAGCCAATTCGCTCATCACCGCCCAGCGGTCGTTTAGCTCGTGGTAAACACCAAGAGACGCAATATCCGGTGTTCTCAGCTTAGCCTTCGCCGCAATGTTACTGACAACTGTAGAACCTGAGTAAGATTTGACTTCACCAGTTAATTCATGATGGATACCACTGTGGTAAGCCACACCAATGCGTGTTTTATCTGTTGGTTCATAAAGGGCACCCAAACGGAAACCAAAACCAATGTCATCCCCTTTTAGCTTAGTGAAAAGGTCAGTACCACCGCCACTTGCAGTTGCGTTAGTCAATTCTGCTTCAGCATATTGAATGTTCGCAGAAGCACCGAACGACCAGTTTTCGTTCACTTTCCAAGCCACCGTTGGTGCCATGTTAATAGTTAAAAGCTCAGACTTAAGGGCGTGGTAACGACCGACCCAACCATCATCATATTCGGTGGTTAAACCAAAAGGAGTGTTCACCGCAAAACCAATGTGCACGTCATTATCAAGCTCGGCTTTGACATAAGCCGCTGGCACAGCGGCCAATGAACCAGCATCGCCACCTTCACCATCGTTCACAGTGTGTGTGGCACCTGCAGGAGCAGTTTGTGCACTAAACTGTGACTCATCTTGATCAAACTTTGTGGAAGGTTTAATCAAGCTGACTGTACCGTAAGCTTGTTTACCTTTAAGACGTGTGATACCCGCTGGGTTAAAGTACATCACACTTGCATCATCAGCTTTTGCAGAAGCACCCGCAAAAGAAAGACCCTGCAAAGAAGCCGACTGTTCTTTAAGTTGGAAGCCAGCACCAAAAGCGGTTGGCGCAATCAAAACAAAGGCAGAAGCTGCAAGGAGAGAGCTTTTAATATAAGACATGGAATTGCCCTTTTTAATTTGTTTTTCTTTTAATTTGAACAAATTATAAGCAAAATCCACCTTCAGCACAAACAATTATTGACAATCTATCACCTCGCAACAATTTTAACGCGACCTTTGTATGACAAAACCCTCCGCATGGAGGGTTTTTGAATGTATTAAACTAACCGCAAAAAATCAATCACGCTCGAAGCGTTCGTCCATAAACTCCTTGATGAATGGGTTTGTCGCTTCCAACATAATGGGCGATTCTGTCAGCATTGTAATTGGGTCACGCTTCACAATGCCAAATTTATGGGCCAGCAATGAGCAAATATCCATATAAAGTTCCACGTGGGATCGCAACTCGTCCGAAACTGTTTCTACTGTCATGTGTTTGGTGACCGAAATTTCAGCCATGGAGCAAAAAAGCTCTAGGTCGGCATCAAAGCGGTCCAACAACGACTCTGCCTGTTCGGCATTCATAATAAAAATATCCGCCATGGCAATGTAGTCATCACGGCGCCTTAATGTAAGTGGGGTAATACGTGATAATACGTTATGCAACCAACCTGCTTCACATGCGTTGGCAAGGCGCAGCACAGCTGCTTCGTCTAGGTTACGTCTTTCAATGGCGACAGTGTCTTTATCCACAACAGTTTTCTTTCTTTAAGTTCTTACCATGACAATAGTAAGAACTTTTCATTCAATTACAATAGCCAAATGCGATTAAGAGGATAAATAACTGCTAAAGTGCCTCAACAGATGTGACTTCTGGAACATAGTGCATCAACATCCCTTCCACGCCTTGCTTTAAAGTAACCGCTGAACTTGGACAACCACTGCAAGCACCTTTCATTTCAAGGTAGACAACACCGTCCTTAAAGCCACGGTATTCAATGTCCCCACCGTCTTGAGCAACAGCTGGGCGTACTTTTTCGTCGATCAGTTTTTTGATTTTAGCAACCAGTTCAGGGTCATTGGTGTCAGCGCCAATTTCTTGCACATCAACAGGCTTGTTCCCTGTTAGTGCTGGCTCGCCAGACTCAAAAAAGGCTTCCAAAACAGGGGCAAGACCACCATTAACATCATTCCAGTCAGCGGCATCTTCTTTGGTGATTGTGATAAAGTCAGACCCTAAAAACACAGCCGACACACCTGTTACCTCAAAAAGTCTTTCCGCAAGTGGCGACCTTTTGCGCGCTGTTTCCACTGTTGGAAAGTTGGCACTGCCACCTGGAATAAGCACACGACCTAGGTTATATTTTAAGCTGTTTGGGTTGGGTGTCCGCTCGGTGCGGATTGTCATCACCGTTTCATCCATTTTATGTAAATACCTTTTAATTTATAAATTCGTTACACCGCCTAAGATACAGCCATTAAAGGAAATTTCAACCTATATTTCCAATCGCCCCATCGCTTCAAGCAGTGCGTAGGTACGTGCAATCACATCACCCTTGGCAATGGCTACGTTGACACGGGCTTCTAACAGTTCTTGCCTTGCATTCAAAAGGTCAAGCACTGTACGCTCACCAAGCATTTGCTCATTTTCCACACCCTTTTCTGCAATAATGGCTGCGGCCTCACTTTCCTTAAACGCTTTTAAAGATGCAACGGCCGTGTTGTAAAGTTCAATGGCGTCAAAAAGGTTTTGGTCCACATCACGCTTAGACTGCTCAAAGATTTGACGTGCCTGTTCACGCAGAGAAATAGACTCTCTCACCCCACTCACATTACGACCGCCTTCAAACAAAGGAAGGGAAACTTGCACACCGATTGATTCATTGGTGTAGTCACCAGATGCGCTGTCTTCATAATCGGTGTAGCTTGCTACCGCAGAAACACGTGGGAAGTAAACTGAACGGGCCGTCTTCACCTGTTTTTTAGAACTTTCTAAAACAGCTTTTGCCGCCAACACATCAGGGTGTGCCTCAAAAACCTCGTCACGCAATTCAAGTGAATATTCTGTTGGCAGGTCATAGTTCACAACAGGCCATGAAACATCATCCACATGCATACCAACCAAGTTTTGCAAAGCGGTACGTGCGGTTCGGTATGAACCCTTGGCTTGAATTTTCGCTGCAATAGCAAGAGCTAACCTTGCTTCCGCTTGTTTGACGTCGGTTTTTGTTACTTCGCCTTGGTCAAAACGTGCATTGGTTAGTTTTTGCTGTTCCTGAAGTAACTTAACTTGATTGGCTTGTAAGTCCAAAACTTCCTTCGCTGTCAGCACGTTTATGTAAGCACTGGCTGTTGCGTTTAAAGTGTCCTGTAAAAAGGATTGATAGTTTTGTCTCGCTTCTTCACTAAGATACTGCGCAGAACGGTATCCGTTGTATTCGCCACCGCCTGCAAACAAAGTTTGCGTGAGCGTTGCGCCGTACACTTTTGGTGTAAAGTCCGTGTCTGTGCCTGTGTCAAACTCTTGTTTGGTGTTGGTGTAGCTACCTGTTGCAATCAAAGAAGGTAGCATGTCCGCACGCTCTTGTTTAACGCCCTCATCTGCCACTTCAATCGACTTTTGGCTAGCCACCACATTGGGGTTAGACGTTGCCACATGACTTAAAACGTCGTTCAATGTCATTGAAAATGATGTTTGAGCGAGCATTGTTGAAAACAAAGTTAACGAAAGAAAAGTTACTGTTCTTCCCACGCTGTAATTCCTCCTATTAAATTAGACACATTGTCAAATCCTTGAGTATTCAAAAACTCACACACATGTGCACTGCGACCACCTACAACACAGGCCACCACAATTTGTTTATAATCTTCTAATAATTTTAAGTTAGCTGGTACTTGTTGCATAGGGATATGTATAAGGTTCACCCCTTCAAAAGGCCTTTTTTGCACTTCTTCATCCTCACGAACATCCAGCAACACAACGCCAGATTGATTTATAAGAGACTTAAGCTCCTGTGCGGTTACCGCATTCATTTAAAATTCAAATCCTTTGTCATTTGTAAAACATTTGTGCGTTGGCAACGTCACAACCTCACGCAGGGACTTTGCACTTAACTTGCCCTGTTCATCTTTGCTAAACACTTTGATAACAGAAACCGTATCATTAAGACGTTCAACCGCAACAAGCTTGCCACCATTTTTAAGTTGTTCAAACAGTTTTTGTGGAACAAATTCTACTGGCACATCAATTAAAATTTTAGAAAATGGTGCTTTGGATTCAAGCCCTTTTTCAGGCGCACCTTCTAAAATGGAAACACTTTTGCAGGCCGCATCCAGCAATGCACGACGACCAATCTCAAGTAAATTCAAGTTATTTTCCACGCCGTAAACACGGTTAACCATGTGGCATAAAATGGACGATGAATAACCCGTACCTGCTGCTACCACCAACACATTATCGGTCGTACTGGTTTCCAGCGCTTGAATCATATGCGCTGTTACAAGGGGTGAGAAAATGTAACGGTCTGACGATATTTTAACAGGGTTATCACGATAAGCCATTTTTTTAAAGGAAACATCTACAAAGTATTCTCTTGGCACTTTGGCGAACCTATCAATCAGTTGTGCATTGATAATCTTATTTGGGGTCAGTTGCCCATCAATCATGTTTTTTCTGGCTTGTGTGTAGTCCATAACGTTACTTTTATATTTGTTGTTATTTATGAATAAAAAACTCCCCTTCACTTTACAACGAGCGCAGGTAAATACCAAGAAAAATAAGGCTTGCACAAAAAAAATACACTTTTTTCAATTTTGAGTGTTGACGCGCCTTTTGAATTGCCCTATAACTCTTCTCAGTTTTGAGGCGTAAAGGTTACGAAACGGCCGTGTGGCGAAGTGGGAACGCTGGGGACTGCAAATCCTCCATGAGTCGGTTCGATTCCGACCGCGGCCTCCAAAACTAAAGCATTTATTGCTCCGGTGTAGCTCAGTTGGTAGAGCACCTGACTGTTAATCAGGTTGTCACAGGTTCGAGCCCTGTCACCGGAGCCATTTTTTATCAAAACATACCCGAAAGGGTATTTTTTTATGGAAAAATGCGAAGATGACGCCAGCGCCAGCTTGCAAAAAGCGAAGCTTTAGGGTGAGAACCGTTAGGTTCGAAAGCGCAGGCAGTACGCCGAACCCAGTAACTAACAGCCTATTCTTAAAACTTTATCACCCAACTTTTTTGGCGCATCTTCGGTGCTATTGCAGTAAAACCACTGGCCATCTTGGCTATATGTATTGTTCTATCGCTAAAGTTAAAAACAACCAGCGAGTTTAAGTCTACATACCCAGATTCATTCCAAATTTTTTGTTCAAAAACATATGGTTCATCTCTATTGTCTAGAAAAACAGACAGCCTTCGAACTCCGAAATAAGTCTCATAAAAATGAAGACCCCCTTCACCCCATAAACTCATAAGTAAATAGACTGGCTTGTTAAAGGTATAACCTTCAAACGACAACTCAAACCGCACCCCTTCCTTAAAAGAACAGTCCGCAATAAAACCTGCGCAATCAAAGTTATAATTCCCAATAGCGGTTTCTTCATAAGATAACTTATCAAAAACAACATGACCATGTGCTAGTTTTGTAGCAGGCATAAAAGGAGATGAGAAATTAAAAAACCAAATAAAAATCAAAATAACAAGCGTTATAAAATATGAAAACCTCTTTAACATAGCACCCCTAAAAAACAATTACTTATTGAAAGTTAAATGGCTTTACTAAATATTGCAAACAAATTATAACCTACCGTTTCCCATGGCTTGACAACGTTAAGCTGAAAGCAATGGTTAAACCACGGATGGCATAAAAAAAGCCCCACAATGTGAGGCTTTACAATCACTAAAAGTTACTCTCTACCCAAAACAATGAATATATGCTTCCACAAAGCTTTTTTTTATGAGCGCAAAGAAATTGCCAACAAACACCAAGGCCTGTATATTTCCATCGTAATTCAATGTCTCTAAAACACTTTGCCTTAATCATAGTTTTTTCCAATGAACAAGTGAAAGAAAGTTACGCACATGGCAAATACCTAAGTGACCTTGTAACCGTAACAAGCAATTTCAACCATTATTGGGAAATATAACTTACAAATTCATCATCGCTTACCATGACTGGGTAAGGACCAATTGTAAATAATGGTGCAACCACGCACCAAAAAGGTTGTTACGAAGCCACTGATTGCGGCGATGGTATTGGGAAATTGAAAAGAGCTAACAACAACAAAAGCTGCACCGCCAGCCACCGCCGCTGTGACATAAATTTCACGTTTCATAATCACAGAAGGTTCACCGCTGACCACGTCACGAATAATGCCACCCACTGTTGCCGTCATCACCCCCATCACCACAGCAATAAGGGGGCCTGTGCCAGCTTCAAGTCCTTTGACTGTGCCAACCACAGTGACAAATGCCAATCCAATGGCGTCATACCACAGCACCAGCCGCTTGCGGGACTCCACCATTGGTGCAATAAAAAACATCACCACCGCCGTGGCAAAACAAGCGTAAATGTGGGCAGTGTCCACAATCCAAAACACTGGCACGCCTAGAATAAGGTCACGCAAGGTGCCGCCGCCTACACCTGTAATAAAAGCCAGCCACATAAAACCAACCACATCCAACCCCTTGCGGGAGGCAACCAAGGCGCCTGAAACCGCGAAGGCCACAGCAGCCATCATGTCCAGCATAAAAATAAGTTCAGGGATTGGAATAATACTTTGCATCGGCAGTTACCCTTAATTTTTAAAAATCGTTTGAGTTAGAAAAAGTATCACCACTTGCGTAGCGCACCAAAGCTTTAAAAGCGTTGCGGTTCCCGGTCGAAAGTAACAAAAGTTCGGGGTGCCACTGCACACCTAAAATAAAGTGATTTTTATGGGCGGTGGATTCTATGGCTTGCACCACGCCCAGTTCATCCTCCGCCGTAACTTTAATACCTTTGCCTGTTTCCGCAATGGACTGGTGGTGAATACTGTTCACATAAGCCTGCCCTGTTTTACCAAAAAGTCTGTTCAAGTATGAACCTTTGGCAAAAAACACCAATCGGCGCAACAGCGCCTTGGCCCACAAGGAGCTGGTGGGAACAAAACCTTGATAAGCATCGCTGACGTTTTGATGCAAAGTACCGCCTTTTAGAATGTTGATCATTTGCATGCCGCGGCAAATGCCCAATAGCGGTTTTTTGAAGGACAAAGCATGGGCGATAACCTGCTGTTCAAAAGCGTCACGTTCTTTGTTAATGTTCACACTGTGTTTGTTTTTTTGGCCGTAAAGTTCGGGGTTAATGTCCGCCCCGCCGGAAATAACAAAAGCCTGACATTCATTAAAAAGCATGCCCGAATTAGGCGTAAGTACCAAGCCACGACCACCAGCGATGAACACACCAAGACGAATGCAGATGTTCATCAACCACCCCCCTGTTTGTGATGTGGTAATGCCAACCACAGGCCTGCGCTTAAATTTCATGTTTTTTGATAAACTCTTCTACTTTTTCCACCCATTTAGACTCCAGCGAAAACAGCGAGCTTTCATGCTCTTGATACAAATCCATCAACTGTTTTAAGCACTTTTGATTATGGGCCAAATTTTCGACCTTCAACCACAGCTCAAGCTCTTGCTTAAACGACCAACCCTTTTGACCAATTTCACAGTTGGGCAACCGGTAGTGGAACGTTGGGCGCTTGTTGATTTTTTCTTTTTCGCCATAAAGGTTACGCACCTTTTCTTCATTGATAAAGCACAAAAGCGGTGTTAAATCCAGCGACCTGTTACGTGTGGGATTATATGCGTGGTAATCGTCAATCAGCTGGTCCATATTGGGTTGATAATCTTCTCGTAACACATGCTTGATATATTTTTTAGGGAACGGATCAATAAAACTGGTAAGCTTTCGTGAAAAGTCAATGTTATGGTTTTTAATCAACCAAGGTTCTAACATTAAAAAACTTTGCAGGTGAGCCACAATGGACTGGGCAGAATCGTCATAAACTTCTGGGTTCAAATGCAAGCCAAACGCATATTTAAAAGAACTTTTAGTGCCAGCTGCATTGTGTTCACGCAGGGCATCTTCCAGCTTTTTCATTTGCTCTAAGTCAGTCATTTCAATTGGCGGGGTAACAATTTCAAACGGTGTGAAAAAGGTGCTAAATTCTTCCACCCCAGCACCGGCTTTAACCTGAAACTCTTCCACCAGTGACTGTTTGGACTTTGTCTGAATTTTTTTATTCTGTTCGGACAATTTTTGCACAGGCAAGGCATCCAATTCCACCTTAAAAGTACCAAGCTCGGTACCTTCCACCTCATAAACGCTGTTGTTGATACAGTTTATCTCACCGCCAAATAGGTTTTGGATCAGTTTACATGTTTCGTCTAACGGCAGATCGGAATATTCATATTCCAAGCCCAGTTTGCGAACATGGCCTTTTTTGCTTTTTATTTTGTCAATTTTTATCATAGCCTTAATTTACCAAATTATCCCTCTAAGCGCAAACAAGCCCTCACCGAAGCAAGGGCTTGTTTTGTTGTTTTAAGTTTGGTGTATCACTTAAATGTTATGCTTCAAGTCAAAGCGATCCAACTGCATCACCTTCACCCAAGCTTTCACAAAGTCATCCACAAACTTACGTTCTGCATCTTTTGAAGCGTAAACCTCGGCCACAGCACGTAGTTCCGAGCTTGAACCGAAGATCAAGTCCACCGGTGTTGCCGTCCACTTCGGTTCACCTGTTTTGCGGTTGTGTGCCTCATAAAGACCTGCGGTTTCAGCTTTGCTCCACATGTTGTCCATACTTAACAGGTTCACAAAGAAGTCATTGCTGAGCTGTCCCACATTGTCGGTCAACACACCGTGCTTCACATCACCTGTGTTGGCACCCAGTACACGCATACCACCAATCAGCACCGTCATTTCTGGCACAGTCAAGTTAAGTTGTGCGGCTTTATCCACCATCATATCCGTTGGCGACATGTAACTTTCCTCACTGTAAAAGTTACGGAAGGCGTCGGCAGTCGGCTTCAAATAGTTAAAGCTTTGCACACTGGTTTGCGCTTGCGATGCATCTGCACGTCCTGCCACAAATGGCACTTCTACACGGTAACCTGCATCGGCAGCAGCTTGTTCAATGGCGGCTGCACCACCAAGCACAATCAAGTCCGCCATCGAAATTTTGGTTTTGCCAAAGAACCTGTTATGGAAGTCTTCTTGGATTTCTTCCAGCTTTGTAAGGACCTTGCTCAACGATTCAGGGTCATTCACTTCCCAGCTCACTTGTGGCTCAAGGCGTAAACGTCCACCATTGGCACCACCACGCATGTCGCTCGCACGGAAACTTGAAGCCGCCGCCCACGCTGTTTTAACCAACTCTGCCTTGGTTAAGCCCGAAGCTAAAATGTCTTCTTTAAGGTTGCGAACATCTGCATCTGTCACAAGGTTATAATCAATTTCAGGGATTGGGTCTTGCCACAAGAAGTCTTTTTCAGGCACGTCTGAACCAAGGTAACGTGCTTTTGGCCCCATGTCACGGTGAGTCAACTTAAACCAAGCTTGTGCAAAGGCCTTCTCAAATTCTTCCGTGTTTTCTTGGAACCTTTTCGCAATCGCTCTAAATTTAGGGTCCTCTTTGAGTGAAAGGTCTGTTGTGAACATGATAGGTGCATGGAACTTACCTTCAATGTGGGCATCTGGTACCATTTCACGGGCGGATTCATCGGTTGGCACCCATTGCACAGCACCTGCTGGGCTTTTTTCCTGTTTCCACTCAAAGTTAAACAAGTTGTCAAGGTACATTGAAGTCCACTGTGCGGGTGCAGATGTCCAAGCACCTTCAAGCCCTGAAGTTACAGTGTCTTCTGAATGACCTTTGCCACATTTGTTTTTCCAACCAAAGCCTTGCTCTTCCACAGCGGCACTACCTGGTGCAACGTCCAAGCATTCCTCTGCTTTATGGGCACCATGCGCTTTACCAAAGGTGTGACCACCGGCAATCAACGCAACAATCTCTTCATCGTTCATCGCCATGCGACCAAAGGACTCACGGATATCTGCCGCCGCTGAAATTGGGTCATGGTTGCCACCCGGTCCTTCTGGGTTAACATAAATAAGACCCATCTGCACAGCCGCCAGTGGTTTTTCAAGTTTACCGTCTTTACCACGGCGCTTCATGTCCAGCATTTTCTTTTCAGGGCCCCAGTAAACCAAGTCAGGCTCCCAGTCATCGGCACGACCACCCGCAAAGCCCATTGTTTTAAAGCCCATATCTTCCATGGCCACTGTACCAGCAAGAACCATCAGGTCCGCCCATGACAATTGCTTGCCATATTTTTGCTTAATCGGCCATAACAGACGACGTGCTTTATCGAGGTTACCATTATCTGGCCAACTATTCAGTGGGTTAAAACGTTGTTGACCACCGCCCGCACCACCACGACCGTCATGGGTACGGTATGTTCCTGCACTGTGCCATGCCATACGAATGAAAAATGGACCATAGTGGCCATAATCCGCAGGCCACCAATCTTGTGATGTTTTAAGAGTGACTTTTAAATCTTCCTTGACCGCGTCTAAATCAAGTTTTTTGAATTCTTCTGCATAATTAAAGCCTTCACCATAAGGGTTAGACTCTGTACTGTGGGCACGCAAGGCGTTAAGTTTCAACTCTTCCGGCCACCAAAAGCTGTTGGGTTTTGCTTCACCCGTGTTAAACGTAATACCAGCAGAAAAGGCGCTTGTGCTTAAGCCAACAGCCAGCACGCCTGCTATAACACTGGTTTTTACTAATTTTGATTTGAACATTTTTTATTACCTCATTGTCAATATGATATGTATAAATTGATATATACTTAATATAATAATCTAAACCCATAAGGTACATTCGATTTTTTATATAAAACAGATAAGCAAAACTTATAAATTCCACACACCGTATCCAGACAGCCAATAACAAGCTAGAAAATTAAATTAAATCGCAAGAAGCAAGCACTGATTAAATGCCATAATACATTTTTCAAAAAAAACTGACATAACTTGCGCCATACATCATAAATTGACAGTTGCATACAAAGGGGGAAACTTATGCCAGCAGACTTACCACCAGACATCAATTTGCATGAAGCATTGGCTTCAGGCTCGTCATTACAATCCGAAAATTTTTACGAATCACAATTCAACAGCGACGAACGTGTGGCCAAGCATATTGAAAAATTGCGCAATGACATCCGTGTAGATATGTCAAAAGAAGGTGACATGACACTTGTTATCATGAACGAGGCTGAAATCAGCCAACATGGCTCCATTAAAGATATAACCGAGCGCTACCAAAAAGCCATGGTTGACCAAGCCTATGAACATCACAGAGCAAAAGGCAGAAACTTTATCTCGTCCACATATCAAGCCAATGATCAAGTGGGTAACCTATTCAAGGGTGTAAAATACAGTGTAGATGGTAAAAACAATCTAAGGCACATGCCCGATTTTATTCAAAATAAATTAAATGCACAGACACTTATAAATACCGTATCTAAAAAAGGTGGTGGCAGTAAATCCTACACACCGTATAATGTCAGTGATCTAAAACAACATGCACGAGAAGATGTGCACAACCACACAGAAGAAAACAACATTGGCTGGGTTAAGATAGACCATAAGAATGACCACCTCGTGTATGAAAAATTTGTATACGGAAAAATGACCGACAGCATTGATAGCTTAGAGGTTGTGGGTTACAACCTTGAAAAAAATGTCGAGTTTGCAATCAACCATGAAGTTGCGCACAACCTCATCTTCAAGCACCTTGACGGTACAGCCACCACAAACGCACATGAGTCCTTTGGGGACGTTTTAGGCATTGCGTTTGACGCGGCGGATGGCCACATAAACCAACAGGACATTGACCGTACAATCTTAGAGCGTAGTTATACCTATATCTACCAACAGGACTTTGACCACTACACGGCGCCAGCCATTCTAGAATTCCTCAGTCATAACGACTTGCAAGACTTTGAAGGTTTAAGCCGTACAGAAATCACCCAAAAAATCCTTGAAAATCGTGATCAATTTATGGACGTTTCTGTTAAATCAACACCGCAAGTGGACGTTGAAACAGGTGAATTTATACAGAACATGGACGTTGAACACACTGTTACACGCACATCACCTAGAAGTGCGGCCTTTGGCCTTATGAAACATTACCGTAATGAGATGTTTGGCTATGACACAAATAATAATTTATCACCCAAGCAAATACATCAGATTTTAGAGAAATATCAAGACGACATGGAGGCACGTGGCATTTCCGCTGAAAGTATGGTGCCATTTAAAGCCATTGGTGAACGTGCATATTTAGTAACGACACAAGAAGACATAGAACTTGGTTTAGACCAAAAAACCTACCCCATGCCCGACACTTTGCACCAAGCACAGCCCGAACAAGATGTTGCCGAAACGACCTACCCTTATGATATGTCGCCCGAAGCGCTGACCAACATGACCCAGCATGAAGTGGCCATTGCCACCTTCCACAACGACATTGTGGAAGAAGTTTGGAGAGACTGTGAAACCTTAGAAGAAACAAACCTAAGTTTTGACCAAAAAGTCCACAAATTAAAAACCTTTCAAAGGGCAATTAAAAGTGATAATTTCCAGATAGATTCGGCTGTGAGCTTGGATGACTTGCAAGAAATAGTAGACCAACACAGTGCCGCCCTTGCCCACGAACAAGAGCTGGAGCAACAAAAGGTTCACGCACCAGAAATGCATGTCACGATGGATATCTCCCCCGACCGTTAATCGGCGACATTTATCGTTCACAAAATTAAGGTGTTTTGCTATGCTGTTTGCAAATAAATTCAAACAGGGGAAATATCCATGCAAAACTACCTTAACCTACTGCGTTATGTAAAAGAAAATGGCGTTTACAAAGACGACCGTACAGGCACAGGTACATACAGTGTTTTTGGCCATCAAACACGTTACAACTTGGCAGAAGGTTTCCCCCTATTAACCACAAAAAAATTACACCTCAAGTCCATCATCCATGAGCTTTTGTGGTTTTTAAAAGGCGACACCAATGTTAAATACCTGCAAGAAAACGGCGTGCGCATTTGGAACGAGTGGGCCAATGAAGAAGGTGACCTTGGCCCTGTTTATGGTTCGCAGTGGCGTTCATGGCAAGGTGCAAACGGTCAAACCTATGACCAAATCACACAACTGGTGGAGGACTTGAAAAACAACCCCGATTCTCGCCGTTTAATTGTCAGCGCTTGGAACCCTGCCGTCTTGCCTGATGGTTCTGAAAAAGAGCCTAAAAACTACCCTGCTAAAAACATGCAAGCTTTGCCACCTTGCCATTGCCTGTTCCAGTTTTATGTGGCCGATGGCAAGCTTTCGTGCCAGCTTTACCAACGCAGTGCCGACATTTTCTTAGGTGTGCCATTTAACATTGCATCCTATGCTTTGCTCACCCACATGTTGGCGCATGTTACAGGCCTTGAAGTGGGCGACTTTGTCCACACCCTTGGCGACGCACACATTTACAAAAACCACATGGAACAAGTGGACGAGCAATTAAGCCGTGTACTAGGCAAACGCCCAACCCTCAAACTGAATAAAGATGTTAAAAACCTGTTCGACTTCACCTACGATGACATTGAAATTGTCGGCTATGAAGCGGCGCCTAACATCCCTGCAAAGGTTGCTGTGTAATGACCACCATTTCAATGATTGCAGCCATGGCAAAAAACCGCACCATCGGTGTTAACGGTCGCTTGCCATGGCACCTTAAAAAAGACTTACAATACTTTAAGCAACAAACCTTGGGCAAGCCCATGGTTATGGGCCGCAAAACATTCCAAAGTTTTGGCGAACGCCCATTGCCTAAGCGGCCACACATTGTGATAACCCGTGACTTAAACTACAACCCCGAAGATGTGACCGTTTGCCACAGCCTAAAAGAAGCCCTAGAAGTTGCAGCCACCATGGGCGATGAAGTGATGGTTATTGGCGGAGGTCAAATTTATAAAGAAGCGTTACCACTGTGCGATAAAATTTACCTAACGGAAATTGAGATGGACATTGAAGGCGACACCTTCTTCCCCACCTTTGACCACTTAAACTTTACTGAAACTGACCGTACACGCGACTGTGAAAATGACATCTCATTTGACTATGTTACCTACACCAAGAAAAAGTAAGCCGTTATAAAACAATAGACTTTTACCTTTATTCTTCAGCCAAAAAATTATAAAATGGTTAAAAATGAAAGGGCTAATCATGCAGTCTATTGTGGTTTTTGGTTTGGGTAAAGTTGGCCATTTGGTGGCGGATATCCTGCACAATTTAAACTTTAAAGTGCTGGGTGTGGATGCGACTCCCCACAACTTTAACTTTGAAACAAAAGCCATGGACGTGACCAACCCAAACGAGATTGAAGCACTTTTAAAAAATTATGACGCTGTGGTCTCTTGCTTGCCATACCACCTCAACATCAACCTTGCAACACTCACCCATCAAGCTGGATGCCATTATTTTGACCTGACAGAAGACGTGGCCACCACAAACCACATTCGCAATCTGGCCAAAAACTCAAAAGGTGTTATGGCACCGCAGTGCGGCCTTGCCCCTGGCTTTATTGGCATTGTTGGCGCTCATTTAGCACAAAAGTTTGACAAAGTGCGCAGCATAGAACTGCGGGTTGGCGCCCTGCCCCAACACCCACGGGGACAACTGGGCTACGCCTTTAACTGGTCGGCCGAAGGAGTGGTGAATGAATACTTAAACGACTGCGAAGTGATTCAAAATGGCAAACGTGCCACCGTGCCCGCCCTAGAAGGGTTGGAAACCATTGTAATTGGTGGTAACAGGTTAGAATCGTTCACCACTTCTGGTGGGCTTGGCACCATGTGCGAAACTTATGAAGGCAAGGTGGAGCAATTGAACTATAAAACCATGCGTTACCCAGGGCATTGCAACCTCATGCGTTTCTTTTTCCATGAACTGCACATGAAGGACAACCGTAAACAAGCAGGTGAAATTTTGGTTCATGCAAAACCACCTGTGAATGATGACGTGGTTTACGTTCATGCCGCGGTAGAAGGCATGCAAATGGGGCAATTGTTCCGTGAAGAATTTGTGAAAGCTTACAACCCACAGGCCATCAACGGCAAAATCCAACGTGCCATTTCGTGGACAACGGCAGCGAGTATCTGTGCGGTGATTGAAATGGTTCAAAGCGGTGCACTGCCACAAACAGGCTTTTTAAAACAGGAAGAAATTCCGCTCGACGCCTTTTTCAAAACAAAAAGCGGACGCCTTTACCTTCAATCAGCTAGCAATGACAGCTAACAAAAAAACTCAGGCTGTGCCTGAGTTTTTTCAATCGTTATATTGAATGGGAATGTCCATAAAATAATGTGCCAAGTTTGGCCCTTTGCCTGCATTTTGCGCCCAATAAGGGTGAACAAAAAAGCGGTTTAACATTTTGTAGTAACAGCACTTTAAAAACGCATAGTTACTGTTATTGGAAGGGTAAACACGCTGAAAGCACTCAAAAACTTGAACCAGATGTTTAATGTCCACATCATCATCACCCGAAAGTGATTTTAAAATTTGATCAGGGCAAATGTCCTTCCGTACATAAACACCCACCTCTTTCATAGACTGCTGAATGCTGACAACTTTTGACGGTGGCGGACGAAAGCCTGGTGGCTCACACACCACTTTAATCACCATCACATTATCAATAAAAAGCTCGTAGCCTTTTTCAAATTTGTTAATGCGAATATTCACAAGTGGACAATTTTTATGGGATTTCCCTGCGTTGATTATTTTCATAAAAAACCTCACAGGTTGTGTATAAAATAAAAAATGGGAATTCAAAAGATTAAGTGATTGTTTTTATAAATATAGCAATATTTAAATAGAGATGCAAACTCAAAGATTTCTCGACAAGTTGCATTAAAAATAATAATGTCAGAGCCATACAAACACCAAGGTTCTTTTGCCTTTTTCCTTTTCACATATCAGAGGTCAACTCTTATGAAACATATTTACCTTGTCAGGCACGGTGAATCCGAAGCCAATGTCGACTTAGCCAAATACCACGAGAAGCCAGACCATGCGATTTCGTTAACAGATATAGGCCACCAACAAGCTGCAAAAACAGGGCAATTTTTTGCACAACACTTTAAAGAAATGCAAGAAAACACAGGCGTCTTACCCCATATTCGTCTTTGGAAAAGCCCCTATCTACGCACCCGACAAACAGCGACGGGTATTTTAAACCATTGCGGCCAATTTATTGGCAGCCAACGTGAAGACAGCATGTTAGTCGAACAGCAATTTGGTTTATTTGACGGCTTAACAGAAGCCGAACAAATGCATAAATACCCCAATGAATACCAGCATTATGTCCACAACTTAAAGCAAAAGGGAAAGTATTGGGCAACGTTTCCACATGGAGAGTCCCCGTTTGATGTCGACAAACGCATACGGCTCATGCAAGGCACCTTTGCACGAGACGCTGAAAAACACAACATTGAGCACATTATCATAGTCAGCCACGGCATCACCACACGTGTCATGACAATGCGTTACTTACACGAATCATATGAATATTATGACCAAGAAAAAAATCCATCTAACGGTTCTGTGCGTTTACTCGCGCGGGAGTCCGATCAATGGCGTGATAAAGGTTATATATACATTCCGTAACAAAAAAGGGAGACACAGATGTGTCTCCCTTTTTTTGCGTATCTGTCACATCCGTTTAAGCTGGCGCATCGAGAGCAGGATTTTGCTTTTTAAAGCTTTTTTCAATGGACTCAATCATCAAGCCCGCAACGTCCTTACCGGTCACATCCTCAATCCCTTCTAAACCAGGGGAAGAGTTCACTTCCAACACCATCGGCCCGTTTTTGGAGCGGATAATATCAACACCGGCGACCTTCAAGCCCATGGACTTGGCCGCTTGCACCGCAATTTTACGTTCGTCAGATGTAATTTTAATGGGGCTAGCCGTACCACCTAAATGAAGGTTTGCACGAAACTCCCCTTCCGCAGCTTCACGCTGAATAGCGCCCACAACTTTGCCATCAATCACAAAGCAGCGAATGTCCTTACCGTCCGCTTCCTTGATAAACTCTTGAACCAGAATGTTCACCTTCAGGCTCTTAAAGGCGTTAATCACACTTTCCGCCGCCTTCATGGTGTTGGCCAACACCACACCCTTACCTTGCGTACCTTCAAGCAGTTTCACAACGGTTGGCGCACCGCCCACACTTTTAATCAGGTCTTCTGTGTCCACAGGGGAATTTGCAAAACCTGTTTTAGGGATAGGGATACCGCTTTTTGCCAAAAACTGCAATGAACGCAATTTATCGCGTGACCTTGCAATGGAAACTGAATCGTTCAAGCAAAATGCACCCATTGTTTGGAACTGTCTTGTTAGGGCACAGCCGTAATAAGTCATGGATGGGCGAATGCGCGGAATCACCGCATCATACTGGGTGAGTGATTCCCCACCACGGTAAAAGATATCTGGGTCGGATGAACAAATGTTCATATAACACTGGCTGATGTTGGCAAATTGAATTTCGTGGCCACGTTGTGCCGCCGCTTCTAATAAGCGCTGGTTGGAGTATAAGTCCTTGTTTGAAGCCAGTAGTAAAATTTTCAGACCACCTTTACTAGGCATGGATTCACGGTAGTTTTTCAACACTTCCGCGTCATCCAGCTCGCCCAAACAAAAGGAACTGTCAGGGTCAATCAGCACACGGCCTTTCATCGCTTCGCGGCCAAGCAACATGCGATAGCCCATGGCATCACGGTTAGTCAGCGTCACTTCAATTTCCCATTCCTCATCACCAATGGAAACAGGCGTTTGAATGACATAACGTTTTTCGGTGTTACCGCTGGAGCTTTTAACAATGCGTCTTGCAACAATTTTTGCACGACAGCTTTGAATGACTTTTCTGTTGTTTTGAACGGGGTGAATATCAAAATGAGCGTATTTTTCTTCACCCTCTTGCACCACTTGAATATTAAAAGCGTGCAAAGATGATGTTTTGGCGCCAGAGTCGATTCTCGCTTTAATGGCTGGCAAGCCCAGCTCTTTAAATGAACACCACTCTTCTTTACCAATAATCGGTTTAGACATAATTTAAGTTCCTTAAAACCATTTTAGCTTCACAAACATTACCATCTGAATAAGAACCAACACAACTAAAATTACACAAAAGTAATAAAATGCATGTGGGTTTTCGGCCCCTGGCATGCCGCCAACGTTTACCCCAAGCAGCCCTGTTAAAAAGCCCAGCGGTAAAAAGATTGCGGTCACGATAGACAGTAAATACATATTTTTATTTAATTTTTCGGTCAAAGCGCTGGCCAGCTCATCACGGACCACTTGGGCACGCTCACGCACCGCATCCAACCCTTCAATGTAGCGACATGTCCTGTTATAGGATTCTGACAATAATCTTAATGATTTGTCATTCAACCAATCCAAGTCCGTCTCCAAGCATTCATCCAAGGCCACTTGTTGTGGCAGTAAAAACTTTTTAAATAAAATAGACTTTTTGCGCACGTCCACCACCTGTTCGCTCAGCACATGGGCAGGGTCTTCCAGCACTTGCTCTTCCAGCTCATCCAAAATCTCGCCAACACGGTTCAGCTCTGGTTCCATTCTTTGCGTTAAAAGGCTGACTAAATGCGCCAAACAAGCACCGGCATTTCCTTCAATTTGTCCGTTAAGCAATTTCTTTTCAAAGTCCAACACAGCTTTAAGGGAACGGCGCTGAAGGGTGATCATACGTTCTTCATCCACCCAAATACGCAGCGAAACCATGTCCTCAGGTTTAGCGTCCTTGTTTAAATTGGCCCCGCGTAGAATCAGCAACACGCCTTTGCCAATCACTTCACAGCGTGGCCTTGTGGATTCTTCAGTTAAAGCATCCAACACAACGGTATCCAAAAAGTCCAGCTCTTGACGCAACCAGCTCATGGTTTTCTCGTGTGAGTTATCCAAGTGAACCCAAGCAAAATTTTTGCTTTCAATTTCGTTGGCAATGGTTTCAGCGCTCAGAGCTTGTACATTCCCTTTTGCGTTAAAGCCGTATGAATATAAAATGTGGTTAGACATCCCCAAAACCTTTTATTTTTGTTCTGCACCCTTGCGTTTTAAGCAAGAACAACCGCCATAATACAACAAAATGCCTAGCAATTCAGCATTTTTAAAAATACATGGATAAAATTCATTGACATCAAAATTAAAAAAAGGCATTTTACATGCACTGCGGACAGTTGGCCGAGCGGCTGAAGGCGCCACCCTGCTAAGGTGGTAAGGGGTTTTTCGCCCCTTCGTGGGTTCGAATCCCACACTGTCCGCCATTTCATTTCTTACACAAATATTCCAAGTGGGATGAGAACACACCAAAACTTGCAACAGCAAGGTTTGCAAGTGGGTTTGACACAACGTAGATGGCAACGCCATCAATGCCACACTGTCCGCCATTTATAAAAACCACCCCTTTGGGTGTTTTTTTATGAATAAGGCATGGGGATTTGCCTTTGCAAAATGCAAAGGTTGGAAAGTTTACTGGACAAAAACCAAACCAAGGGTTCGAAAGCGTAGATTTAACCGCAGCTTCGAGCAAACAAGGCGCATGCGCCTCTGTGCCGCTCAATCGCCTAAACACACTGCCCGCCATTTATTTTCACATCACCCATCAAGCCCCACAGATGACTGCCCTAACCCACATGCATTCCGCCTATTAGATGCTTTGAAAACCACTTTAAAACGATCACATACAAAAAAATAAAAAAGTAGGACATTTTTTGCTTTACAAGACCCCCTCTCTTCATTATATTCCCATTCGTTGAATGCCTGTTTAGCTCAGTTGGTAGAGCAACTGATTTGTAAT
>DCXM01000001.1:196931-198711 GCA_002328405.1 Proteobacteria bacterium UBA2136
GTTCGAGTCTCTCAACAGGCACCAGTAATTCCAAGGCTTTCAGCAGAAATTGTTGAAAGCCTTTTTCTTTTGAGGGACAAAAAAGGGACACTAAAAATAAAAAGGGGCAAATTATTTTCAATCCCCCTCAACAATTTCCAATAAGTCATATTTTTTTTGCATAAGGTTTAAATTTGTTCAAATCTATAAACTAATAGTTTAGTTTTTGGGTTTATTTTAAACTCATAGTTCTAATCATCTCGCTGGTTTGATTTATAGAAACACTTGCTATAGATCAAAAATCGCCTATAATATGATCTATAGAAAGGTGCGCTATCGATCATGACATGGAACTGGGAATTAGAAAATTGGCCAAACTTTGCTTATAATAGCGAAGACATTTCCGCATTGGAAAAAGACTTTTTGCATAAATCTGGCGAAATATCAGGAATCCTTAAATACATATCAAAAGAAGATGAAGAAACTCTTAAAATTGATATTCTAAGTGATGAAGCTTTAAAGTCTTCAGAAATTGAAGGTGAGATGCTTAATCGTGATAGCGTTCAATCATCCATCAGAAAGCATTTAGGGCTCAAAACAGATAACAGGAAAATTCCTGCCGCTGAATTCGGCATTTCTTCAATGATGTCGGATCTCTATAAAAACTATAAAGATCCTCTTTCTCATGAAAAGCTATTTAATTGGCACAAGCTACTCATGAATGGTCGAACCGACGTTCTTGAAATTGGTATGTACAGAACAGATGAAGAGCCTATGCAAATTGTTTCAGGGCCCGATTATAAGAGAGAAGTTCACTATCAGGCACCTCCTGCTGAAAAGATGAACGCTGAAATGGACGCATTCATAAAATGGTTCAATGACTCTCAAAATACATTGCCAGCACTAACTCGTGCATCCATCGCACATTGGTATTTCATCTGCATTCACCCGTTTGAGGACGGCAACGGCCGTATCGCTCGTGCTATTTCTGAATATGCACTAGCTCAGAGCCTTGGATATCCAACGCTTATTGCGCTTGCTTACACCATCGAAAAGCATAAAAAAGATTATTACAGCAACCTAGGTAAACATAATAGAACCAATAACATCCAAAACTGGTTAGATTATTTCGCCAAAACAATCATTGAAGCTCAACAAAACACAGAGAAGCGTATTCAATTCATTTTATCAAAATCAAGAATCATGAACGAATTAAACGGCAAGCTAAATGAACGCCAAGAAAAAGCTCTTCTTCGTATGTTCCGCGAAGGCATTGATGGCTTCAAAGGTGGCCTAAGCGCCGAAAACTATATCTCCATAACAGGAGCTGCAACAGCAACCGCATCTCGTGACCTTCGAGACCTTGTAGAAAAAGGCGCCTTACGAAAAGAAGGCGAATTGAGATATACGAGGTATTATTTGAATGTTTAAGAAAGAGTAAAAAAATATATGGAACGTAAACCATTCTTGCCTCTATCATCATGGATAAACAGACATAGCTCTATTCCTGTTAGGTTTTATGATGGTGATCATATTGATATACCCAATAAGGATTGGGGAGTATTTATTGGACTCGAAGAGGTTAGCTTGTTACATAAAGCAAACTCATTAAGTTGGCAAGGGCTTAAAGATTCTTGGAATAAAACACAGCACTATCTTGAAGACGCTTCAGAGATTATTAACGGACTTGAGGGTGGTTGGTTAGACTCAGAAGAGCGTGAGATGATTATTTCTGAAATAGGTCTTCCGCCTAATCCTTGTCTGCCTATTTATATAATTGTCAAGCCCCCAATTTTAGGTC
>DCXM01000003.1 GCA_002328405.1 Proteobacteria bacterium UBA2136
CACATCGGCGTTGATATCCACATCTCCCAACACCGCTTCGACCGGGTTGATATCCACATCTTCTAGCAGGTTCACTTCAGCTGATTCGCCAAGCCCAAGTTCGACATTGGCAACAATATCGCTGTCACTTCCTGCGGGTTGATCATCGTTGCTCAAGTCAATCAAGCCTTCATCACCCAACAGCGCATCTCCAATGGCTTCACCTGCTGTGGCCAGTTCGTCTTCTAGTGCGTTTGCTGTATCAGGTAAGTTTTGTAATGTTTCTTCGAGACCTTCGCTGATAATCCCACCCGCTTCGGGGTTAATAATTGTGTCACTGTTCATGTCTATAAGTTCTAAATCAGCGGTCAGGTCTATATCTGAAGGCTGTTGATCTGAGACGACTGGTTCAAGCGTAACATCAACATCGCCAACAATAGTTTCAACTGGGTCTAGGCCAACTTCTTCTTGAAGAGGTAACTCTAACCCACCAAGTTCAACGCCACCATCAATTATAACATCACTGTCTTCACCACCATGTGGCAAGACATTTTCTATAAGTCCATCTGTGATATCAGATATATCTTCAACCAAACCCTGTGCTGAGTTTAAAACACTTTCCGCATCTTCTGCTGCCTCATTTAATTCAGATAAAGGCTCAGCAACTATGCCGCCTACCTCATCACCAACTACGGTATCCAATTGTTCAACCGCAGCTGACAAGTCTTCCTGCAAGCCATCAACCTCTGGCTGAAGATTATCACCGGCTATGTCTATGACCGTTGATGTGTCTTCTAATAATTCATTCACTGCATTTTCAGCTGTGGTAACAATGGGTGAGAGCCCAAGCCCGTCCACAACATTTTCAACAGTATCATCGACAGAGGTTATAATTTCATCTACAAGTGGGTTATCTGTAAGTGATGAACTGTCAATCGTAATGGGCGATATGTCCAAAACTTGCAGAGAAATGTCGAATGACGGAATATCGCCAGAAAAGTTGATAGTTGTATCTATGTCTAATGTGTTTTGAAGGTCTACACCCACCTCAAGGTTGTTGTCCCCCAAAAGGTCTGTTAAAAAATTATTTATAACATCCACATTTGAAAGGGGGTTACTCAGGTCCAGACCATCCTCTAAAAGGTTTGTCGTTGAATTGAATATATTGACTGTCAAATTTTGAGTCACATCAATAATATTGCTCACCGATTCAAAAGTATTCACCACAGATTCAGAAAGAACAGCTGGCAAATCGTCCAAATCGGATGACAACACATTTTCAATCGTGTCGCCTACACTTTCAATTGTGTCTCCTGCTTCACCAATTAAATTATCAACTGTTTCACTCAAGTCTGTGTCAGTGTCCACGGCTAGCAGAGGTCCATCATCGCCAGTAGGGTTCGGCTCATCATCTGGTCCATTGGGTGGGTTGGGGTCGTCAGGATTATTGATTGTGACATTATTCACTGTGGTGGCGTTGTTGATCGCTTGGTTTACAGCCGCATCAATTAAATTATTGGCAGAGCCATCACTTCCACCAAATGAGCCCCCTGCAAATTCAAATGATTCTGCACCACTGTTGTTCACTACATTTTTATTTACAACTGAACCTTCGGCTGGGTTAGCCGCGCTGAAGGTGTCTGTCAGTTGTTGCGGGCCATTGTTGATAAGAATATTTTCGCCAACACCTGAGCCAATTTGTGCAGAAGAAAGGGCAGAACCTTGACTTAGAACACTTTCCGCCAAGTCGCTTAGCACTACATTATTTGCTCCAAGGATATTTTGACCTTCATAGCTTTGCTGGGATTGAAGCATAAGATAATTTAAATTACCGGAACCGAACGCGCTTTCTGTTGCAGCGGTTATGTCACTCACACTATAGTCATCCGCATCTAACTTTTTCTCAACATAAAAATCATATCCAGTGTTCGATGTGTTTGAAACATCAGGTGATGTCTCTACTTCAAAAGTATCTTCAATAAATTGCTTATCCATTTTAAGGTCTCCTTGTTCCAGTAACTTATAGCTTCATGGGCAATTTAAAATTGACCAAAAGATATAAATACAACCAAAAGCAATTACAGTTAATTACAATTACAGGTTGAACAAATCGCTGTATTCTGTGCAATTTTTAAAAAAGTGTAATTGAATTACACATATTTCTAAAAAACTGACAACATGTGTGTTCTGTTCTGAATACTATAAGAACATAAAGTAGTGAAAAGTAGTAAAAAAGCATTATAAAACCACCATCGGTACATATAAAATCAACAACTTAAAGAAGAATCATCAAAAGAAATACATACGACAATGAAACAAAAGAAATCAAACTTAATGAACCAAGCTACAGATCTACGCAACCCATGGAAACAGCCTTCATCACAAGATGATACTTGTTATTGACTGAAAGTTTACGCTTGGCACTTTCAAGGTGAAATACAACCGTTCGTTCAGAGATATTCAAAATCTCGCCAATTTCCCAAGCGGTTTTGCCATAAACCGTCCATGACACAACCTCACGCTCCCGCACAGATAAAACTTTGCGCCTTTGGTTTAACGCCTCACCCTTTAGCAGGTCTTTTGCCATCGAGTGGTAAGCAAATGCAAGTGCTAAAAGTTCTGACCCATTTGCGTTCAAATGCTCTTTCATTTCCTTTGGTTTTTGATCACCAGTGAATGACAACATTGAAAAGGCTCCATGTGCACCCAAAATTGGCACTGCTAAACCTGTGCGCATGCCATGCGACCATGCTTGGTCTTGGTATTCTAACTCACGTTTGGAAAGGTCTTGAGCTGTCAGCACATCATCCCACGTAAAAGGGTGGTAAATATCCTTACCTCGCGTAACCACAGGGTCCACCTGTTCGCAGTTGTTTTTAATGTAGTATTCCACCCATTTGTCCGGAAAATTGAGTTTAAGAAGAGGTTCCACCTCATGGGCCGACTTTTCATATTCAGTTGAGTACGCCCATAATGGAAAACCAAAGTCTTTCAGGCAGGATTCAAGAACCGCGCTTAACTCGTCAAAAGTTTGACAAGTACGCGCCTTGTCCAAAAAACGAATGATAATCGAGTCCATACCACACCTCTAACACACTTATAAGGTTATGCTATTAAAATATCATGCAACTTAAGGGTTTGCAATGGCGATGTATCCATTTAAATAAGCAGCATAAAGGCTCCATATAATGATGGGCAACAATGCAATTGCTACAACCTTATGCTTTGAAGCCCAAGTTTTAAAGAACAGATAAATGAGCAAAGCTAAAGAAAGCAGCAACCAAAAAAATGAAAACCACAGCAAATGCCCTGCAAAAAACAAAAAGCTCCACGCCCAATTGACAGCCATGTACACCATAAAAATATAAAAAACATTTTTTGTGATTTGTGAAGATTTCGCGAATTTATATAGAGTGTGTCCCACCAACGCCAAGATGATATAAAGTGTGCTCCACACAATGGGAAATGCAACTTTAGGTGGATTGAAAGGTGACTTATCGAGGGTTTGGTACCAAAGCATTTGGCTTTGAGTAACTTGACCAATCAAAAATGAAACTGTTAAGAAGGTTAAAACCCAAAAAACAGGATAAATAATTTTACTCATGCTTTGCCTTTAAATTTTAAATATTCAATCAAAACAAAGATAGTTTGGTTACTTGAAGCAGTCAACAACCGCTTGTAATTTTCTTGCAATGTGTTGGATCAGTTGATATACACAAAACGTCCAATCTATCTCAAGCGTTTTTAACAATTCTTCAATTGAAACCTCACTTCAACAGGTGCTTTTATGAAAAAAACCGTTTTACTACTTGGTGGGTCATTCAACCCCATCCATCTTTCACACATTCAGATTTTAGAAAAGGCCTACGCATCGCTCAACGCATCTGGCGCACAGGTAGATGAAGCATGGCTGTTGCCTGCAATGCAAAACCCTGACAAACCCACCTGCGGTATGGCCAGTTTTTCACACCGTTTAAATATGTGCGAACTTCAATGCCGTAATCAACCATGGCTTAAGGTTTGTAATTTTGAATCCACCCTCCAGCCGCCATACCACAGTTTTGCTGTATTAAGTCAACTTGTGAAGGCTTACCCCAGCCATCAGTTTATTTGGATGATGGGCAGCGACAACTTGATGAGCTTTAATGCATGGGATTATTGGGAAGACATTTTATTTATGTTACCCATCGTTGTGATGGGCCGGGACTGTAATGCGACGCACATGAAAAAGTCACAAACTTTGAAAATGTACCCACAAGCCCTGCAACATTTGTCCAGCAGTTGGGACCACTCTCCTAACATACGCCTGATTGAAAATGATCAGAGCATGGGCAGTGCCACACAGGTGCGCCACGCCATACAACAAGGTCAAATCCCTGACCTGTTAAGCCAGCCTGTGCTCAACTATATTCAACAAAACCAACTTTACCGATAATAGAAAAACCTTCACCTAATTAGGTGAAGGTTTTTCCATACTCTAAAGCAAACGTCTCAATTAGGAAAGTGAAAGTAGAAAACGCCTTCATCCAACTTTTCACAGTATGGGGACATGGTATCTGCACAATCTTTTAATGCATTAAAAACCAACCCTGTTTCAGCCATCCAAAAACTATCCAACACAACGAACAACCCGCCCTTCTCAAGGCGAATTTTTTTTGCATGCAAGGCTTTAAGATTATATGGCAGTGGTGCATAACCCGCCAAATCCACAACACCATTGCTGTGTAGGTGCAAGGCTTCTTCATGGAGTGCTTGAATATCGACATATTCTAACATTTGTTGAACATCTTTATACGTCATTCGATGAGAAAGGAATAAAACAAAAATTGCCACAACCAAAATTGGGGTTAAAAGAATTTTGATAATATGCTTCTTTCTAAATTTCTTCATCGTAATACGATACTCTTATATCCAAAATTTTAGGTTCAATTTTATTACGGTAGTAAGCTTCCCCGCTTCCCACCAAAACACCATTTTGATAAAAAACAGGCTGATGCTCACCAAAAACACCCTGACCTCCACAAATGTAACTGGCCGTGGTTTGGTAGTAATCTGCAACAAAATTTTGGTTATCTTCAGTGATAATATATTCTGTTTTATCTGGCTTTGTCGGCATATTCAACAGTACATAATCACGTCTAAGTCTGTTGGACAGATGTTTAATGCTTCTTCTATTTTGAACAACATTATTCATTTCATCCGAAGGGCAAAACTTTGGGCCATCCATAAACTTACGGATAAAATACTCTGTTGTGCACCCAGAAACAAATAAGGGAACACACAATAAAATGGCTGTACGCAACATTAACGCTACCTGCAGATTATTATAATTTTTATATATTATAAGAACTTAATCACCAAAAAACAAGGTTGGTGAATATAAAGTGTTTTTTAAAACTCTCGCTTTTGCCGCTCAACCCTCAGAATATCTAGGATATTTTGCACAGCTTCTTCCACATCCCGGTTCACAACAACATAATCATAATCAGACAATTTAGAGCCTTTCATATCATCATTGGTGAAGATATATTCAGGGTCTTTCCAGTGAATCATATCTTCACGCACCTTTTGAAGGCGGACCCGTTGTTGGTCGTCTTGCTCACCACTGATTTTTTTGCGTTTGGCCATGCGTTCATCCAATGCTTCCAGGGATGGTGGCATCAACAAAATGGTAATTGTATTTTCAGGCATATAGTCACGAATGGCTTTAGCACCGCTGTAGGTAATGTCTGTATGCGGGTCAAAACCTGCCTGCATCTTTTTGTGCAACTCTTCTTTAAGAGCACCGTAATAATTACCATAGTGGCGGCTCCACTCCAAAAAGGCATCTTCATCCAAGCGCTTTTCAAACTCTTCTTTGGTTAGGAAATAGTAATCCACACCTTCTTTCTCATATGAGCGAGGCTCTCTGGTTGTGGCTGTGATAAAATATTTCACTTTTTCATCACGCTCCATCACCATATTAGAAACAGTGTTTTTACCTGTTCCACTTGGACCAGTTAATGTGATCACCAAATTAGAATATGTATTGCTCACGCTTTTAAGCCCTTTTCTTTTTATTGTAGGGTTATTTTTCGCCCAACACCAGCTCTCTGTATTTTTTAAGATAAGCTTCAACGTTTTTTTCATGTTCAGCATTGGTTTTTGCAAACACGTGGCCACCTGTCATATCCGCTACAAAAAACAGGTTTTCCGTTTCATTTGGTTGCGCTGCTGCCATTAAAGAAGCCTTACCTGGGTGCGCAATAGGTGTGGGTGGTAAACCCTTAATAACATAGGTATTATGTGGGTGCATTGTTCGCAGGTGTTTGCGGGTAATGTCACCGTCATAGTCGGTGAGGCCGTAAATCACCGTTGGGTCGGACTGCAACTTCATACCTTTTTTAAGACGATTGACAAAAACACCTGCAACTTCACCGCGCTCACTGTCCACAGCCGTTTCTTTTTCAATAATTGAAGCAAGCACCAAAAGCTCAAGTTTGTTGGCCACGGGCAGGTCTGGCTGACGGCTTTCCCACGCTTCATCCAACGCTTTAACCATGGATGACTTCATACGCTCCAACAACGCCGAAGCATTTTCACCGTAAGTGTACATGTACGTTTCAGGCAACAACAAATCAGACTCTGTAAATTGAGGCAAGTCTTCAACCGATGTCAGATGCTCTTGATTTTTAAGAATCGTCAAAACTTCCTGGCTACGCAATCCTTCAGGAATGGTCACTTTAAACTGTGCGGTGTGGCCACGAGCCATTTTTTTAACCACATCACGCATTGGAATACCTGCATCAAAGCTGTACATCCCCGCTTGCAAATTTTTATCCGCAAACATCATTTTAGAGCTTAGCTTGAATAAAAAGGAAGATGACACCACCTGCTCTGCCGTTAGCTTCTGCGCAATTTGTGAAACACCATAACCTTGAGGAATATGCACCATTTTTTCATTTGTTAACGGCCCTTGCCTTGTAATCAACACAGCCCACAAACCTGTGACAGCTACAAAGGCAATTAAAACCATAAAGCACCCAACTAAAATGTGGCCAGACTTAACATTCTTAAGCATATTCCAACTTTCTTCTTACGTTATTAAAAGGTTAGCCAGCAAACTTTTTGAAAAGCAAACTTGCATTTGTTCCGCCAAAACCAAAACTGTTAGAAAGCGCTGCGCTAACAGCCACTTCACGTGCTTTACCTTGTACATAATCCAAGTTACAGCCTTCGCTGATATTTTCTAGGTTAATGGTGGGTGGCACCAAACTTGTTTGAATAGCCATCACAGAGAAAATCGCTTCCCACGCACCTGTTGCACCTAAAGAATGCCCTGTCATGGACTTGGTGGATGACACTAAAATATCCTGACCAAAAACACTTTCAATGCTTTTAGATTCGATGGTGTCCCCCATTGGGGTGGATGTCGCATGGGCGTTTACATATTGAACGTCCTGCGCTTTTAACCCTGCATCCTCAATGGCAGCCAATGTTGCACGGCGACCACCGTCACCTTCTGGGTGTGGAGAAGTCATGTGATAGGCATCACCTGATTGGCCAAATCCTGCCAGAACAGCCAAAACTTGTGCGCCACGCTTTTCGGCACTTTCCAAGCTTTCCACAACCATCACACCAGCACCTTCGGACATCACAAAACCATCACGGCCATCGTCAAATGGGCGGCATGCTTTTTCAGGCGTCTCGTTATAAGATGTAGACAAAGCCTTGGCAGACGCAAAACCAGCAACTGCACTTGGGCAAATGCATGCTTCAGCACCACCTGCAACAACAATGTCAGCTTCGCCGTCTTCAATCATACGCTTTGCCACACCAATGGAGTGTGCACCAGTCGCACAAGCACTTACAACAGAACTGTTTGGGCCTTTAAAGCCATATTTCATAGAAACATGACCCGGCAGTAAATTAACCAACATAGAAGGGATAAAGAATGGAGAAACACGGCGTGGACCTTTATTGCTTAATGTTTGGCAAGTTTCTTCAATCTCTGGCAAACCGCCAACACCACTGCCCAAAACAACGCCAATGCGCTCTTGTATTTGAGAATCTGATACAGACTCCAAGCCAGCTTGCTTCACAGCTTCTTCAGCTGCAACCATACCAAGCTGAATAAAACGCCCGAGCTTTTTTTGTTCCTTTTTATCAAACCAGTCGTCCGCAACATAACCATTATCACTTTCTGCACCAGGAACCTGTCCTGCAATTTGGCAAGCAAAACCTTCTGGGTCAAAATGGCTAATACGAGAAATCCCCGAAACGCCATTTGTAAGCGCACTCCATGCGGTGTCCACACCCAATCCAAAAGGTGTTACCAAACCCATACCTGTTACAACAACTGTTTGTTTTTTGTCCATTAACTCTTTTCTCTTTATTTTACAAACGAAGGCTCGCATGCGAGCCTTCGTTCAATTGTTACGCTTTCAAACCAAGCATCTCTAATCAATAGCGTTTAGCCGCTATGAAAATTACTGGTTTGCGTTGATGTAAGCGACCGCTTCTTGAACGTTCGTAATCTTTTCAGCAGCTTCATCAGGAATTTCAATACCGAACTCTTCTTCAAGAGCCATAACAAGCTCAACTGTGTCCAAAGAATCTGCACCTAGATCATCGACAAAGTTCGCAGTTTCAGTAACCTTTTCGGCATCAACACCAAGATTTTCAACAACAAGTTCAGTTACGCGAGTTACAACATCAGCACTCATATTCATTTCCTTTTTTTAATTCTGTATTTTAAGAAAACACAAGGCTTAAAGTGTCCTCTATAATTATGGTTAATGTTCTAACCGTGTTGGCTTGGAATATCAAGCAAAAACAGCATACAATATTTTAAATATCTTCCTCATCATTCAAAATGCACAGTTTTGCTTCCACACCCTTTTGAATGCGTGTTAATTGCACCACCGCATAAATATCGTGAATCAGCTGTCTACGCAATACTTGCATCGCACTGTCTGGCAAGTCACCGTTCATCATCACACGGTTAATCACCGCATCTAAAGCCATTTTAGGGCTGTTGGCGTGAATGGTCGCCATCGAACCTTCGTGACCTGTGTTAATTGCCGAACAAAAGGCAAATGCGTTTTCTTTACGAATCTCACCTAAGATAATGCGGTCCGGGCGCAAACGAAGACAGGCGTTTAAAAGTTCAATCACTCCTTGGTCACCCATCGCCGTGTCACTACCTGAGAAAATAAGCTGTGCCCAGTTACGGTGTGGAATGCGTAGTTCTGGCACATCCTCCATAGTCACCAGTCGTTCATGTTCTGGGATGGATGGGATCAACGCATTCATAAAACTGGTTTTACCAGTACCGGTACCACCGCTGATCAAAATGGTTTTTTGACTGCGGACAATTTCCTTAATCGCCTCTCGCTCTTCGTCGGGCATTTTAAAGTCCATCAAGCCGAACTTTTCTTTCCTTTGCAAACGCATCGAAAAAACAAAGCCGGAAGGCGCGTTAAAACCTGCAACAACCTGCACACGGTGCCCACCAGGCATTTTTACCGATAAAATTGGGTTTCCTGGGTGGAAAAGTTGACCACTTTTATTAGCAAGGGTTCTAGCAATCTCATCCAAAGTACCTTGTGTTAAATCAGGGTCTTTAACCCACTCCCACTCACCGCTGGCATGTTCAATGCCCACCTCGCAAGGTCTATTGATAATAATTTCTTTGATGTCGGCAATGTCTTCACGCTCTAGATACTTTTGTAAATGGCGCAAGTTCTTTTTAGCAATGCCGTCACCCGAGTAAGGATCATCTTCGTCTAAAACATCCCCTTTAATGGTTTTCCGGCGCTGGTTCAGATAAGCCTTGAGCATCGTGTCATCTTGTTGAGAGACACTTTCTTCAGCTTTCACCTCTGAGGCTGAACCAACCATTTTATCAACTTTTCTGTCTGCTTTAACCTGCTCTGGATGCTTCACCTCTTCAACCTTTGCCGCCGTTTCCACAGGTGCCAAGTCTTCTTCTATAGTCGGCTGTTCAATTTTTTCCACAACCGTTTGAATCGGTTTTGGTTGCTCAGTGTAAGTATCAGGCTTTGAACTCTCAGGCTTTTCTTCAACAGAAGGTGTCAGATGAAGATCCTTTTCCTCACCAATATCTGGCCGAGCTTCCACCTTTTGGCCACCTTGATGACCTGCATGCAAACCCTCAGAACTCTTTTGTTTTTTACGACTTTCAAGAAAAGCTCTTAACTTATCAGCACTTTGATCCGCCATTACCAACCCATTTTAGTTATATTATTATTTCTATTACATATAAAGGTTACCCAAATTTCATGCCAAATGCTATTTTTTTCAAAGAAGTTGCATCAAAATTATTTTCTTGTCCGCACACTTTATGTTACTTTTGGTGCATAGATATTTCTAACAATGTGGTATTGAACAACTGTTAAGAGAATAAAAATGACATTAACGTTGAAAATACAACCTTAATGCGGTAGACTATTGAGTCCAAAACAGCCATATTCTTAACAGAATCATGGTTTTGAAAGAAAAGAAATTTAAAGAATGGAGCTAAATCATGGCGGGTGAATTCTCATTATGTGAATTCAATAAACAAAAAGCAATTCGTTACCATCATGACTTTGGTGATTTCGACTTTCTGATTGTTCAAGCTGATGATGGCTCTGAGGACATCAATTACTATTGCTCCATTCCTCTTTCCAACCATGCAAAGAATACAATTGGTTTTGCTGCGATTAGGCACCTAGAGAAAACCGCTAACGCTCTAAAATATGACATCATGGGAAGTCAGCCCAATTTCTCAGATGCCATTAATATTTTGGAATTTGCGCGCAGTTTTCTTGAAAAACAAGGTAGTACCCCTAAGCCCACTAACCGTTAGTCTGGTGTCTAACAGCAAAAAAGAAGGCTTGCCTTTTTGCCCTAGGCAAGCCTTCGCTTTAATTTAAAAACTTTAAAGCACTTTAACGAATTGATACAATAACCTGAACATTATTAAAGGTATGTATCATGAAAAACAGCATTCTTGACGCCATCGGCAACACACCACTTATTCATAAAAATGGCATTTTTATAAAATGTGAGTTTCTCAATCCATCTGGCTCCATCAAGGCCCGAATCGCTGAATACATGATTGAAAAAGCCGAAAAAGAAGGTTTGATCAAACCTGGAGACACCATTGTTGAAGCCACAAGCGGCAATACTGGCAACGCTTTGGCAATGGTCGCCGCAGCCAAAGGTTATAAAATGGTCGTGGTTATGCCTGGTGGGTTTAGCGAAGAACGCGTTGCCATATCCAAAGCATTTGGTGCGGAAATTATGCTTGAGGGACACTTTGACGTGAGCCATGCCCTGAAAAAGTCTCGTGAATTAGGTCAAAAAAGCGGATATTGGTGCCCCAACCAGTTTGGTAATGCATGGAACGTCGAAGAAAACCGAGAAGTTCTTGGCCAAGAAATTATAAAACAGCTACCCTCAAATGTAACCATTGACGCCATTGTTCAAGGCGTGGGCACCGGAGGAACTTTAATCGGTGTTTCACAGGCCTTAAAAGCCCATTTCCCCCAAATAAAGGTTTTTGCAATGGAGCCTGATGAGGCCGCAACCATTCAGTGTGGCGAATTTAGAGAACATTTGATAGAAGGCATATCCGATGGGTTCATACCCGATATCATCAAAAAACACCGCCATAAAATTGATGAGATTATAACCATTAAAGGGTCAGATGCCATTCAAGAAATGAAATCCATTGCGAAAGAAACAGGTATGTTTGTTGGTCCTTCCAGCGGTGCAAACTATTTGGCAGCGCAAAAAATCAAACAAATGTATCCCGAAATCAAGAATATTCTGACATTTTTTTGTGATGAAGGCGAAAAATACATCAGCGATCATTACAAATAAAAAACCCCTTTAACTAAAAAAGGGGCTTTGATCGCGCGGTGCACCATGCACACCTGTATTAAAATTTTTCTTAATCCAATGATAAAACTGAGCCACATGGGCTGGATTATCAACAATTTTATGGCCACGACGTGGCCCTTGCACCAGTTTTGTTTGCCACATATTTTTTGGCAATATTGGTGCATTACAACCAAAATACCAATAATTTTGGCCAACCAAGGAAAACGGAGTTTTTAGGTTGGCACGCATTTTATCCGGCTTACTGTAATGGCAAGCCCATGGCAGCACAGCCTCATCATTCAAAATAAAATTGTCACCAAAAGGCCTTTTTAGGCAGGGCTTCTTCAGTTCAAAGCGAGAGTCCTTAAAAAAAGCATTATAAGGCAATTTTTCTTCCACTTGCATGGTGTAAATAAGTTTGGTTGCACCATGTTTGTTGGTAGACATGCCAACAACCCAGTCCTTCAGTGGCCTTGCAACACGACGCACAACAGGTTTACAAACAGTTAAGGAGCAATAATCAGCTGAAACATTTGGTGCCAAGCCATCGTCACTGGCAACCACATAAACAATCAGCCGTTCAGGTGTAAAGATTTGAGACATAAAGCCTCCATAAAAGAGAAAGTTATTAGATCAATTCCATTGTATACCATATCATAGTAAATTTACAACCATCAAAAAAAGACACCCTTGAATAAGGGTGTCTTCCTTTTAAATTTTTATTTTATCGTTCATAACCATCAATGTCTTGCATTCTATCCACATCTTGGAAATCCCGATCGTGAGATTTATCAACACCCACTACATCTTGACCTTGTTCAAAAAACTCTCCATGTCCCATTTGCTGGGCTTCCTCGCTCATTGCAAGATCAAATAATGCATTATACTCAGCCATTTCATTCCCCTTTAACAAATTAACTTATACAGTTATGGCGTCTTTTATTCACAATTCAACCCATAACATTCAAATTTTTACAAACTGGTAATCAACACTTGGCATTTTTGTTGATCATCCGTCACATCGCACGGCTTGTCCTCATGTGTAATATCATAAGAAACTTGCGCATATTCTCGCTCACGTCCAAGCTCTTCTTGTTGTTGTTTTTTCTTTTGTTCTTCATAAATAATAAGTTGTTCAATTGATACATTCATAAGAATTACACTCCCCTTGTCTCTTGCATATTTCTTTATGGTATCTAGCATCAGCCAAATGTATAAGTTATCGACATATAACTGACACCAAATACACAAACAACACAATAAATGACAATTTCACAAAAAAAGAGGCGCTTAAAGCGCCCCTTTTAAAATTGACTTCCTTAGAAACCGGTGTGGTTTGATGCCGCTTCAAATGCGCTTAATGCATCACTTGAAGAAGGCACTGACATGTCAGAAGGTGTTGGTGTCACATCTTTCAGGTGCGCTTGACGACGCAACTCTGACAACATACGACCTGTACCCGCTGGAATCAAGCGACCCACGATCACGTTTTCTTTCAGACCAATCAAGGTATCCATCTTACCGCTTACAGCAGCTTCCGTTAGAACTTTAGTTGTTTCCTGGAACGATGCCGCAGAAATAAACGACTTAGAAGTCAAGGACGCTTTGGTAATACCCTGCAATTGCAGTTCGTATTCCGCTTGTGTCTTGTTCTTCGCAGAAAGCTGTTCGTTTTCGTGCAAGATATCAGAAAGTTCAGCCACTTCACCTTGTACAAAGGTAGACTCACCAGGAGCAGTCACAACAACTTTTTGCAACATTTGACGTACAATTACCTCAATGTGTTTATCGTTGATACCTACACCTTGCAAGCGGTAAACGCTTTGAATCTCTTTGATCATGTACTCAGCAAACGCAGGTACGCCCTGTGCACGCAAGATGTCTTGAGGTACTTTCGCACCTTCTAGCAACATTTCACCTGCTTCAACGTAGTCACCTTCACGTACTGTTAAGTGATGACCTTTTGGAATCAGATATTCTCTTTCATCCACTGAACCATCATCTTTCTTACCAGATACGATTAGGCGGCGCTTACCTTTAAGGTCCTTACCGAAGGAAACAGTACCGCTGTTTTCAGCAATAATTGCACTGTCTTTTGGTTTACGTGCTTCAAACAATTCAGCAACACGTGGTAGACCCCCTGTAATATCTCGTGATTTCAGAGATTCTTTAGGTAGACGGGCAATTGTATCACCAGGGTGCATTTCATCACCTTCGTTTACAGAAAGCACCGCACCAACAGGTAGGTGATAAATAGCTTGTGAGCCGTTTGGCAATGTCATCACCTTGCCAGAAGCATCTACCAACACAATCGAAGGCTTCATGTCCGCACTACGTGCGTTTTGCTTCCAGTCTGTCACCTCACGACGGGTAATACCTGTAGCTTCATCGACCACCTCGTTCAATGTTTCACCATCTTTAAGGTCAAGGAACTGTACTTTACCGTTTGCTTCCACAAGGATTGGGTGGGTATATGGATCCCACTCACCCAATTTATCACCAGCTTTAACTTTTTGGCCTTCAGCAACAGAAAGCTTAGAACCGTATGGCAATTTGTGCCACTGGTGCACACGGCCAGCGCTGTCTTCCACACCAACTTCTGCTTTACGAGACATGATAATGTCTACCTTATCAGAGTTAGCAAGTGTCACAACGTTTTTCAGCTTAATGGCACCATCACGCTCAGCTTCCGCCTTAGATTGTGCTGTACCAGCAGACGCAGTACCACCAATGTGGAACGTACGCATTGTAAGCTGTGTACCAGGCTCACCAATACTTTGAGCAGCAATAACACCAACAGCTTCACCGATGTTAACCGATGTACCACGTGCAAGGTCACGGCCATAACATTTACCACATAGACCATCCTTAGATTCACATGTTAGTGGGGAGCGAATTTGCAGAGATTCAATACCTGCACGCTCAATTTCTGCCACTTTCATTTCGTCTAATAGATCATCTTTATTGGCGATGATTTCACCGTTAAGCGGGTTAATAACGTCCTGTGCCACGGTACGGCCCAAGATACGTTCGCCCAAGCTTTCCATTTCGTTACCGCTGTCCACAAGTGCAGTTGCAAGGATAGACTGTTCTGTACCACAATCATCTTCAACAATCACACAGTCTTGTGAAACGTCAACCAAACGACGTGTTAGGTAACCAGAGTTCGCTGTCTTCAAGGCGGTATCGGCAAGACCCTTACGCGCACCGTGAGTGGAGATAAAGTACTGAAGTACTGTCAAACCTTCACGGAAGTTAGCTGTAATAGGTGTTTCGATAATTTCACCATTCGGCTTCGCCATCAAACCACGCATACCACCCAACTGACGCATCTGGGTAACGGAACCACGGGCACCAGAATTCGCCATGATGTAAATACTGTTCAAGGATGGTTGAATACGACGCTCACCGTTGTGTTCAACTTCTTTGTCAGAAATTTCAGCCATCATCTTGTCTTTAATGTTGTCTGTTGTTTTCTGCCAAATATCAATCACCTTGTTATATTTCTCACCAGAAGTAATCAAACCATCCATGTACTGCTTTTCAAAGCTTAGAACTTCAGCTTCAGCAGTTTCAACAAGTTCGTACTTATCATCTGGAATGATGATATCGTCTTTACCGAAAGAAATACCTGATTTCGCAGCAAATTTGAAACCAAGACCCATCATTTTATCGGCAAACAAGCAAGTCGCCTTTTGACCACATGTTAGGTAAACCTTGTGCAACATCGCACCAATTTCTTTTTTCGTCAAAATACGGTTAACCATATCAAATGTCAGCTCTGGGTGGTCTGGTAGCATTTGCGCTAGGTACATACGACCAACAGATGTGTCCCACATTTTACCACGGAATTTAGCCTTAATACGGGTGTGCAATGTCACAGACTTTGCGTTTAAAGCGTGTTCAATTTCACCCATATCTGTGAAGATTGTACCTTCACCCGGCTCTCCAAAACGAGCCATAGACAACCAGTACAGACCCAAGATGATATCCTGAGAAGGTACAACAATTGGCTTACCAGAAGCTGGTGAAAGGATGTTGTTTGTAGACATCATCAAGACACGTGCTTCAATTTGCGCTTCAAGTGAAAGTGGTACGTGTACGGCCATTTGGTCACCATCAAAGTCGGCGTTAAAGGCTGTACATACAAGTGGGTGAAGCTGAATGGCTTTACCTTCAATCAATTTTGGTTCAAAAGCTTGAATACCAAGACGGTGAAGTGTTGGCGCACGGTTCAACAGAACTGGGTGCTCACGAATCACTTCTTCTAAAACGTCCCATACTTCATCTTCAGCACGTTCAACCATTTTCTTAGCAGCTTTAATTGTTGTTGCCAAACCACGTGCTTCAAGCTTGTGGTAAATAAACGGCTTAAACAGCTCAAGTGCCATTTTCTTCGGCAGACCACACTGGTGAAGCAACAAGTCTGGACCAACGGTAATTACAGAACGACCAGAGTAGTCTACACGCTTACCAAGTAGGTTTTGACGGAAACGACCTTGCTTACCTTTAAGCATATCTGCCAATGATTTCAATGGGCGCTTGTTTGCACCTGTAATCACACGTCCACGACGACCGTTATCAAACAAAGCATCAACCGACTCTTGCAACATACGTTTCTCGTTACGCACAATAATTTCTGGCGCACGCAATTCAAGCAAACGCTTCAAACGGTTGTTACGGTTTACCACACGGCGGTAAAGGTCGTTCAAGTCAGAAGTTGCAAAGCGACCACCATCAAGTGGTACAAGTGGGCGAAGCTCTGGCGGAAGAACAGGAATGATATCCATCACCATCCATTCTGGCTTGTTGCCACTTTCATAAAAAGCGTTAACAACTTTTAGACGTTTCACAACTTTTGTGCGACGCATCACAGAAAGCTCTTCTGAAAGTTCAGCTTCTAGCTCTGCTTTAACGGCTGCCAAGTCAATCTCACGCAACATTGTGCGGATTGCTTCTGCACCAATTTCAGCTGTGAAGGCATCTTCACCATACTCGTCTTGTGCATCCATGTACTCTTCTTCAGAAAGAAGTTCAAACTTCTCCATCGGTGTCATACCAGGGTCAACAATCACAAAGTTTTCGAAGTAAAGGATCTTTTCAAGATCTTTCAAAGCCAATTCTAACAAAGTACCAATACGAGATGGTAGAAGCTTCAAGAACCAAATGTGCGCCACAGGTGCTGCAAGGTCAATATGACCCATACGGTCACGGCGAACCTTAGACTCAATCACCTCAACACCACATTTTTCACACACGATACCGCGGTGCTTCATGCGCTTGTATTTACCACACAAGCACTCATAGTCCTTAACAGGGCCAAAAATACGCGCACAGAACAAACCACCATGTTCAGGCTTGAATGTACGGTAATTAATGGTTTCAGGCTTTGTTACCTCACCAAACGAACGAGAGCGGATTTGCTCTGGTGACGAAAGAGAGATACGAATCGCATCAAATTCTTGTGCCACTGTCGCTGGTTTGTTGAATAAATTCATAACGTTATTCATTTCAGTTTTCTCCTATCCGCTTATTCGCTTGGGTTATTAAAAAGGTTTTGTGCTGTAATTTGTGGCATATCAACAAATTCATCAGCAGACTCACCATTATCTTCATAGTCAGAAGCAACCAGCTCAATGTTCATACCCAAAGCTTGAATCTCTTTGGTTAGTACGTTGAATGACTCTGGTACACCAGCTTCAAAGTTATTTTCACCACGTACGATGGCTTCATAAGTCTTTGTTCGGCCTGCCACGTCATCTGATTTCACTGTCAACATTTCTTGTAGTGTGTAAGAAGCACCGTAAGCTTGTAGAGCCCACACCTCCATCTCACCAAAACGCTGACCACCAAACTGGGCTTTACCACCAAGAGGCTGCTGAGTCACCAAGCTGTATGGGCCAATTGAACGTGCGTGAATCTTCTCATCCACCAAGTGGTGAAGTTTCAGCATGTAAATAATACCAACCGTTGTTTTACGGTCGAAGGCCTCACCTGACAAACCATCATAAAGTTGAATTTGTCCGCTTGTTTCAATGCCAGCATGTTCAAGGTGCTTAGAAATGTCCTCGTCGGTCGCACCGTCAAATACTGGAGTTGCCATTGGCACACCGTTTTTCAGGTTTACGGCCAATTCTTTCAATTCAGCTTCGCTAAACTTGCTCAATTCTTTTTCATCGGTGCCGTCTTTGTAAACACTTTCAATGAAAGAACGTAGCTCTTTAGAGTCACCTGTGTGTTGTGCATCTTCATAAAGCTTACCAATCTTTTCACCAAGGCCTTTAGCCGCCCAGCCAAGGTGTGTTTCAAGAATCTGACCAACGTTCATACGTGAAGGTACACCCAATGGGTTTAACACGATATCAACTGGCGTACCGTCTTCACGATAAGGCATGTCAGCCAGTGGGCAAATCTTAGAGATAACACCCTTGTTACCGTGACGACCCGCCATCTTATCGCCTGGTTGAAGTTTACGCTTCACCGCTACGAATACTTTTACAGACTTCAACACGCCTGGTGCCAATTCATCTGCTGCACGGATCTTCTTGATTTTCTCTTCACGACGCTCTGTCAATGCCAGAAGATCACTGCTTACTTGGTTACGAAGTGCTTCAATCTCAGTCATAACAGCTTCATCTTCAACTGTTACATTCCAAAGACCTGTTGATTCCATTTCAGCAATCGCTTCTTTGGTAATTTCTTTACCCTTTGCAACAGAACCAAATTTAGCAGCCGCTTTTTGACCAGTAATAAAGGTCTTCAAACGGTCATTAGCATCCGCTTCAATGATACGACGCTCTTCGTTGATATCCTGAGTGTACTTCGCAATTTCTTGCTCTTCAATTTGAAGTGTACGTTCATCTTTTTCACCGCCACGACGGTTGAAGACTTTAACACCAACAACTGTACCCGTTACACCAGGGCTCATACGCAATGAAGTATCACGTACGTCAGCAGCTTTTTCACCAAAGATCGCACGTAGTAGCTTTTCTTCTGGTGTCATTGGTGTTTCACCTTTAGGTGTGATTTTACCAACAAGAATGCTTCCTGGACCAACTTCGGCACCAATACGCACAATACCAGAGTCATCAAGGTTCTTCAGCGCTTCTTCACCAACGTTTGGAATATCACGGGTAATTTCTTCAGCACCCAGCTTTGTATCACGTGCTACAACATCAAACTCGTCAATGTGAATAGATGTGTAAACGTCATCACGTACAATACGCTCAGAGATCAAGATACTATCCTCAAAGTTGTAACCATTCCAAGGCATGAATGCCACTGTCACGTTACGTCCAAGAGCTAGCTCACCCATATCGGTTGAAGGACCATCAGCAATGATATCACCCTTCTTCACCTTATCGCCACTGCGCACAATAACACGCTGGTTTAGGCAAGAGTTTTGGTTAGAGCGCTGGAATTTGTTCGTACGGTAAATATCAACACCAGATGCACCGGCTTGGATTTTACCTGTTGCACGTACCACAATACGTGAAGCATCAGCTGATTCAACAACACCGTCACGCTTTGCAATGATTGTTACGCCAGAGTCAGCTGCAACAATACCTTCCATACCTGTACCGACAAGTGGCGCTTCCGCTTTCACAAGTGGCACAGCCTGACGCATCATGTTTGCACCCATCAACGCACGGTTCGCATCATCATTCTCCAAGAATGGGATCAATGCAGTCGCAATAGACACAACCTGTTGTGGTGAAACGTCCATCATATCAACCTGTTCACGTGGTGCAAGCATTGTTTCACCCTTGTGACGGCTAATAATCAAGTCTTCTACAAGCTTACCATTTTTATCAAGCTCAGTTGATGCTTGCGCAATGGTGTGCTTCGCTTCATTGATGGCACTTACATAAACAATTTCATTTGTCGCTTGGCCATCCACAACCTTACGGAAAGGTGTTTCAATGAAACCGTACTTGTTGATACGCGCATATGTGGAAAGCGAGTTAATCAAACCAATGTTCGGACCTTCAGGTGTTTCAATTGGACAAATACGACCGTAGTGAGTTGGGTGTACGTCACGTACTTCAAAACCAGCACGTTCACGAGTAAGACCACCAGGCCCAAGCGCAGAAAGACGACGTTTGTGTGTCACCTCAGAAAGTGGGTTCGTTTGGTCCATAAACTGTGAAAGCTGAGAAGATGCGAAAAATTCACGCAATGCAGCAAACAATGGTCGTGCGTTCACAATGTCATTCGGCATCATGGAGGCAATTTCAGATGAAGCCATACGCTCCTTCACACCACGTTCCATACGCAACAAACCAATACGGAATTGGTTTTCCATCAATTCACCAACAGAACGTACACGGCGGTTACCAAGGTGGTCAATATCGTCAACCACATCGTTACCATCACGAATTTCCACAAGCTTTTTCAAGGTTGCAATAATATCTTCGTGTGAAAGTACACGGTCGTTTTCATCAATTTCTTCAAAGCCAAGACGTGCAGACATCTTCATACGACCAACAGCTGAAAGGTCGTAACGGTCAGCATCAAAGAACAAGCCATGGAAAAGCTTTTCAGAAGCTTCAAGTGTTGCTGGCTCACCTGGGCGCATCACCTTGTAAATTTCCGCCAAAGCTTCTTCTTTGTTAGATACCTTATCAATCTGAAGAGTGTTACGCATGTAAGGACCAACGTTCATGTGGTCAATCTTCAAAATTTCAAATTCTTTCAAGCCAAGCTCTTCAATCTTAGCGAGCACTTCCTCAGTGATTTCCTCACCAGCACCATACAACTCTTCACCAGAAGTTGTATCAACCATTGCTTTTGCAAGGTAGCGGCCTACAAGTTCTTCACGCTCTTGAGCGATCCAAGAAGTACCACATTCTGTGATTTTTTTGAGCTTACGGCGTGTAAGTTTCTTACCGGCATCAGCCAGCTTTTCACCACTATCCGCATCAATAAGATCATGTGAAAGCTTAACACCTTCGTAAAACATTTCTGTGTATGCTAAAGCAAACTTTTTAGACTTCAGGCGAACTTTTACAGTTTCGTAGAAAGTTTCTAGAATATCAGACTCTTCCATATCCATCGCACGTAGAATGTAAGAAGCTGGCAACTTACGACGTCTGTCAATACGGACGTGAACGTTATCTTTGTGGTCAAACTCAAAGTCCAACCAAGAACCACGGAATGGGATTACTCGCGCAGAGAAGAGTAATTTACCACTTGAGTGGCTCATACCTTTATCGTGGTCAAAGAACACACCAGGAGAACGGTGCATTTGAGAAACAACAACACGTTCTGTACCATTGATGATAAAGGTCGCGTTGTCCGTCATAACAGGCACATCAGCCAAGTAAACTTCTTGCTCTTTAATGTCCTGAACGCTTTTAGCACCTGTGTCTTCATCTTCTTGCCACACAGTCATACGCAAAGTCGCTTTAAGGGGCGCTGCATATGTCATGTTACGTTGCATACACTCTGCAACGTCAAATTTTGGTGCATCAAAGTCGTAAGATACGTAGTCTAATTCAACTAAACCTGTATTATCTTCGATTGGGAAAACGCCTTTGAATGCGTCTTCTAAAGTTGCAGATGTCGATTCTCTTTTGGATGAATCTGCTTCTAAAAAGTCTTTAAATGAATTTTGTTGGATTTCTAGCAAACTTGGAAGTTTTGCAACGGAATTGATTTTACCGAAATTCTTGCGAATTCTTCTTTTCTCAGTAAATGAGTATGCCATATTTTATATACCTCTGCGCTAATGGTCTATATTTCCCAGCTTAAATTTTATTAGAGAGGACACAAGCCAGTCAAAAACCTCTATAACTTTGTAAGTATTTTTTGGCATCTTACAAGCCCCAAACTGGCGATTAAATTAATAAACACCTAATACGGCAGATAGCCAGCAGTCAAAATGACTACTGACCCCCACCGAATTGTAGTTCAAAAGAACTACTTAAGTTCGCAAGAAGCACCAGCTTCTTCGATCTTCTTCTTAAGCTCTTCAGCTTCGTCCTTAGAAACACCTTCTTTAAGTGCTTTAGGAGCGCTTTCAACCATTTCTTTAGCTTCTTTCAAGCCAAGACCTGTGATCTCACGCACAACTTTAATTGCGCCGATCTTGTTGTCGCCAGCTGAAGTTAGAACTACGTCAAACTCAGTCTTCTCAGCAGCAGCTGCACCAGCATCGCCACCAGCAGCAGGCATTGCTACAGCTGCAGCAGCAGCGCTTACGCCCCACTCTTCTTCAAGTGTTTTAACAAGTTCAGCTACTTCCATCACTGTTAGTGAAGAAAGAGTTTCTTTAATTGCATTTAAATCTGCCATTTTACTATTTTCCTTATATTAAAAGTATGTCTGTTAATTTACCTAACGATCCACGTTTACGCTGCTTTAGTTTTGGCGTCCAAAACACGCACCAAGCTCGTGCCTGGCTCGTTAATTGTACGCACAAGCTGTGTAGCAGGTGCTGTAAGTGTACCCATAAGCTTCGCACGAAGCTCATCAAGACTTGGCATTTTAGATAGTGCTTGCACACCAGCCGCATCTAGCTGAGTTTCGCCCATAGCGCCACCGATAATCTCGAAGGCTTTATGGTCGTCGGCGAACTTTTGGGCTACCTTTGCAGCAGAAACAACGTCTGTACCCATTGTTAGAATAGTTGGACCCTGCATAAACTCTTGCAAGTTTACATAAGGTGTACCTTCGAATGCAATTTTAGCAAGACGGTTCTTAGCAACTTGTACGCTACCACCTTCTTGACGCATTGCATTACGCAACTCTTCTAATTCAGATACTGTTGTACCTGCATAATGAGCAACAACAATGGATTCTACCCCTTCCAGGGCACCGTTAAGCTCTTTAACAAAAGCTATTTTTTGAGCTTTATCCATTTAGGTTTCTCCTTTAAATTATGAACATTTAAATAATTTTAAATGTTCGCCCTTGTTCGCCTGTTGAGTGAAATGACATACTTCTCAAGTGAGAATTTCTGTCACTGTCTCGGACGGAAATTAAGAAACTTTCATTTCGCCGTCTTTCTTCAACAGGCTGACCACCCTAGAGCAGTCAAATACCGGCCAGGGAAAAACCCTAACCGGTAAATCCTTTATACACCTACAGTTCCTAGATCAATTTTGATACCAGGACCCATAGTAGAAGTGATAGACATCTTCAGCATATACTGGCCTTTAGCACCAGATGGCTTTTCAGCCTTAACCTTAGAAACAAATGCCTTAATGTTTTCTTCCAACTTCTCTTGACCGAATGATTTTTTACCAACCAAAGCGTGAACAATACCGTTCTTCTCTGTGCGGAATTCAACCATACCAGCTTTAATATCTTCAATCGCTTTTACAACGTTTGGAGTTACTGTACCAAGTTTTGGGTTAGGCATCAATCCCTTTGGACCCAAAATTTTACCCAACTGACCCACAAGAGGCATGCAGTCAGGCGCAGCAACAACAACATCAAAGTCAAGGAATCCACCCTTCACCTTAGCAACCAAATCATCAGCACCAACAATATCAGCACCAGCTTTTTCAGCTTCAGCGGCTTTATCATCTTTAGCAAACACAGCAATACGCTGAGTTTTACCTGTACCGTGTGGCAACACAATTGTGCTACGCAACATTTGGTCAGCGTGACGAGGGTCTAGGTTCATGTTAAGTGACACCTCAACAGACTCATCAAACTTTGCACCTTGAACGTCAAGAAGCGTTTTTACAGCTTCAGAAAAATCGTATTCCCTTTCGCGGTCTACAATCTCTCTGTAACCTTTCATTCTTTTAGCGAGCTTTGCCATTTTACGCTCTCCTACTTTCATTTTGTAGTTATATTAAACAAACCTTATCAAACACAAGTCAACGATTAGTCGATAACTTCTAGACCCATAGCGTGTGCGCTACCAGCGATAATTTTAACCGCTGCGTCCATGTCGTTTGCGTTCAGGTCTTTCATCTTGACTTCTGCAATCTCTTCCAGCTGCTTACGGCTTACTTTACCGATTGTACCCGCACCAGAGTTTGGCGCACCGTGACCTTTTGCAATTTTAGCAGCCTTACGTAGCAAGAAACTTGCAGGTGGCGTCTTCATTTCAAAGGTAAATGTACGATCAGCATAAGCTGTAATAATAACTGGAACCGGTGCACCCTTTTCAATCTCCTGCGTTGCAGCGTTGAAGGCTTTACAGAATTCCATAATGTTAAGACCCTTTTGACCAAGGGCTGGACCTACTGGAGGGCTAGGGTTAGCACCACCTGCAGGAACCTGGAGTTTAATATAACCAATAATTTTCTTTGCCATTTTTCGACTCCAGTTTTTTAATTGTATTAAAATTTGTGCAAACATAGGTTTACACAGTACTGCATGCATTTAACACACCTAAACACCCATGTAAAGCATTCTTTTAAAAAACAACTCAAAAAAATTTAAATTTGCAAAAAACCAACAGAGGAAACAAACATAAAACAAGCTACACACAAATCCACGCACAAAACAGCCATATTCACAGTGCATTCCTGTTAGAATAACCTCTAAATATAAGGATTACAAATTGGAAACGCTTTACTTTTTTGGCATGCTTACTGCTGCCATCGTCATATCACGCACACCTTTGCGCTACCCATTCCAATGGATGGAAACATTCTTTCACGAGCTTAGTCACGGTATTGCCTGCATCTTAACCTTTGGACGCATTCACCGCATCACCCTTGAATTTAACGGCGCAGGCTGCTGCTCAACCTACGGCGGCTGGCGCATACCCACACTACTCGCAGGTTACGCCGGCGCAGTTACATGGGGGGCGGTTATCTACCTTGCCGGATGGACCCTTTCCACAACCGAAGACATTTTCTTGCTAAATGTTTTAATTGGCGCCCTCGCATTTTCACTTATATTCTGGATGCGCAACCTCAAGACAATACTCATTACAGTCATCATGATGACCGTTTTTTGGGTGCCAACCCTTATTCCACACAGCAACCTACCAGCCTACGCCATCGAATTTTATGGCATTTACATTGTTCAAAGCGCGATCACTGCACCACTCGCATTAATTGACGGCAAACATGTAGGCGACGGCGCCGACCTTGCAGACATCACCCTCATCATCCCAGAAGGTGTTTGGATTGCCCTGTGGTTCACTTACGCCATTCTTACCACGTTTTGGCTATGGCAAGTCACCATCCCACCACAAGAAAGACTTACCGAATACCTTCATTGGCTTCCGCTTTTATAATACAAGCGACCAAACAAAAAAGGCGCTATCTAGCGCCTTTTTATTTAAACAGATAAGAAACTTACAATTTCTCAACCTGAACATAGTCCAATTCAATTGGCGTTGTACGACCAAAGATAGAAACAGAAACCTTCAGCTTACTGTTCACACCATCAACCTCTTCCACCAAACCTTGGAATGTTGCAAACGGACCATCAAGAACGCGAATCTCTTGACCAACCTCAATATCCATAACAGGTTTCTCTTTTTCAACACCGTCTTCCATCTGCTTAAGCATACGCTCAGCTTCAGAATTAGAAATTGGCAATGGCTTACGACCACTTTCAGCCCCAACGAAACCAATAACGTGCGTTGTACCCTTAATCAGAATCCAAACCTCGTCCGTCATCTGAGCCTTAACCAAAACATATCCAGGGTAGAATTTACGCTCAGACTTAACCTTCTGACCTTTTTTAACTTCAACAACCTGTTCAACCGGGATAATAACATCTTCAATTTTATCATCCAAACCAGTCATTATCGCCTGCTCTTTAATAGCAGCCTGCACACGTTTCTCATAGTTACTGCGCGCTTGCACAACATACCAACGGGCACGCTTCTTTGGCTTTTTCGGCTTCGAAGCCTTTTCTTCAACATCTGCAGAAGGCACCACCTCAGAAGACACTTCCACTTCTTGTACTTGATCTTTATCAGTCATTTTACTTTACTCCAATAATCCAGTTAATGATCGAACTCAAACCTACATCTACCAACCAAAGGTAAGCCCCTACAAAGAACGCCAAAAGGGTCACCCCAAGTGTCATCAACCTTGTTGAACGCATATTCGGCCATGTAACCTTAGATGTTTCGGCACGAACCTCGCGCAAATAACGCATGACATTCATATTCAAAATTCCTTAACTTAATATTTATAACTTTTGTCCCATTTACCTTCTGCCCCATCCGAGACTAGCCTGTAAACATCCGGCATTTTAATCTGCGTCCACTCTTGATAACCAAACGCATTGTCCATAACCTTTAAGACTGCACCTAGCGGTGTACCATGCGTGCAAATAAGAATACTCTCACCCACATGCTCTTTTGCAACCTTGTTTAAAGACTGCATAAACCGCAATTGACATTCTCGCATCGACTCGCCACCCTTTTCAGAGTATGTCAAGTCATCCCACATTTTTTCAGTTAAAGTCTGAAACTCAACAGGAGGAAGATAATCTCTTGTGACAATCAACTCACGAAAACCAGCATCCAATCTTACAGGAACACCCAATTTCTCAGCCAAAGGTGTCACTGTAGATATCGCACGCTTAAAAGGACTTGAATAAATAGCAGAAATGCCCAAGTCGTTCAATTTAAAGGCCAAGTCACGCGACTGAGCAAACCCTTCATCCGAAAGCTCCCAATCCTCATTTTCAACCCCATCTTCCGGCAACGTTTCCGCCTGGCGCAGAAGATAAACAACTGTCTCAACCATCGCATTTACCCTTTACTCAATAAGTGGCAGGGGTGGAGAGACTCGAACTCCCGACACCTGGTTTTGGAGACCAGTGCTCTACCAACTGAGCTACACCCCTGCAATTTAATTGCGATTTAGGTGTTGTATAATGCTTTTCTTACAAAATAGCAACCCTAAAAAAAGACCCCTCAATCTGGGCCTTCTTCATCATTATGCCATATCCACCTGCCATGTAAAGAAAAAAAGAGTACATCACTGCACTCTTTTTCATTTCGCTTTTAACCATTAAGCTCTCGCCATCTCACAGCACCTTCAAACAAAACCTCCCTAAGGGCAGGCTCGGTCACAACTTGAAAGTGGACTGAGTCCACTTCTTCCAAGTCATCAATCGTTTGATAGTCATTACTTTGAAACCAAGAACCACCACCCCAAAAACCAACATAACACTCCAGCACCAAATCAACACCATCAGCAGGGCTGTAAAATATGTAAAATCTTTTAGATGGGTTAAACCATATCGTCGCAGAAGAAGTGTCCATACACACCTCCGTAAATCAAAATAAGAAAAGATAAAATAGATCAAAAATACATTCACAAGCTAACACAAACAAACCAACAATTAAAGGCCTTTGTGACATGAATACAGCAAATCGAATTAAAACAACACAAAACATACAACACGAACACTCAAAGCTGAAATAACCCATAAGACTTCATGTTAATATTTTTTGGAGATGAAACGCTTTTTGAACACACCAACAATAAATCAGACAGCTAGGACTGGCACATACCTGTGCCCAAACAAACCGCAAACACTCAAATCAAAACCTTTTTGGACACTCTTTGCGCTGACCTTTCTCATCCCCACACTCAGCCATGGGCAATTAGCACAAACCGTATTAACACAAAGTTTAGAATTTGAGCTGACCGATATTCGTGTAGATTCAAATATTGAGCTCAACCTTTTACAGTTGAAAAAAGACCTACTTGATCAACACAGGGACACAACCATAAACCTAGACACGGTTAACCATTTCCAGCAAAAGCTTGAACAAGTTTTATCACAAAAAAAGCCTCAAAACAGCTTTGACATTACAATGATACTACCACAAGGGCCAAAAGGGCCCCTAACCTTACAAATTAGGGACAACACATCAACTACGACAAAATCCAAAAACCTCAAGGGCACAAGCTACACCATTCAAGAAATTCAGTTTAGTGGTGCAATTTTAGCCAAACCTCAAAGCATTTTAGAGATTGCTAACAAATACACAGGGCAAAGTTTCTCGATCATTCAAGCCCTAAACCTCCGAAAAGACCTCAAACAACTTCATGCGAAGAATAAACTACTAGTAAACATCAGTATGCCTGAATACGACCCACTCACTGGAAACCTTTTTGTCCATATTGAGGAGTTCAAACCCTCATCAGCACCGCAGAAACAGCGTACAGCGATCACCCCAAAACCCAAGCCAGCTGAAGTTAAAAAACTTTACGAAGCCTCAAAAGGTATCTTCCTGTTAACCCCTACACCCAAGAACTGGCAAGAACCTAAATGGCTGACACAGCCACCAAAAATAAAGAAGAAAAAAACTAAAGCTATCACACTCCAACCCGAGACAAAGTCCGTTAAGATAACAACGGTCAAAGTGGCAGAACCGATTCATGATGCAACACACACCTTGACCGTTGCTAAGCCGATCATAACACCAAATGAAACCTCAAAGACCATAACAACAATCAACAGTGCCGAGGAGAATAAGAAGTTTTCACATACTAGACAAGTATCACAAGTCAGTAAAGCTGTGACGTCATATGGCAAAAGAATGAATATTGAACGCCACTTAACCGCGAGCGCTGACAACGGAAAACATTCAGGCCCAGAAATTTACACTGCATTAAACCTCAACAACAAATCAGACACCCCGAATACACTGAACATTCAAGCTAAAGCCAACATGCTAGGCATGGCCTCTCACCTTAACGCCAGTGTAGAAGATCGTGATAACACCGTAAATCTAGATAATGTAAAAGCGACATTCACAAAATTAGATAGCAATGGCTCAATGTTAGGCTCTTTTAATGCCAAACAAATAGAAGTTGGTGATATTACATTTCAAACGCAACCCTTACTTAACAGCAACAAAACAGGGCGCGGTGTTTTTGTAACCAATCAAGAGTTGAACGCAATTCGAGACCCTAACAACTTCCAACTTTCTGGCAATGCACCCGCCGGGTGGGATGTTGAAATTTACCAAAACGGCTTCATTGTTGACTTTCAAACTGTAAATGACGATGGTCGATACAACTTCACAGCCTTACCACTTCAAAAAGGTGAAAATACATTTGATACAGAAATCTACGGACCCAACGGTGAGCGTAAAAGCATCAGCGAGACCTACACCCTAGACAGTCGCACATTACAAAAAAACGAATTCAAGTATGACATTATCGCTGCAACATCAACAGAGGATGCATTTCAGGCAAACAACAATACAAAAGGCGGCCTGTACAACCTAAACACTGAGTATGGATTATTGGATAACTTAACCATTTTAGGAGGCATATTCCAAGGCGAAACACATAGTCAAGACACAACAGCCATCACAACGGGACTACGTACATCCCTTTTAAATACGGACATTCAAACGGACTTTGCCTACCAAGACAATGGCGCATCAGCCTATCAATTAGAATTAAGACGAACATTATTGAACAACTTAAACACAACTTTTACTTATAAAAAATTTGACGGATATAGCACCAATGCAAACCCTGTACAGGCAGAGTACAGCACAACCTTCAATAAAAATTTCATACTTGAAAACAGCACTCCTATTTACACCCAACTTAAATTCGCCCATGAAGAGCTACGCTCAAGCGAATCACAAAGTAAATTAAGCGCTCGGATTGGCACAAAATTTCAAAACCTTCACATTTCCAATGAAATAAGCGCAACATTTAACGATCAATCGGACAACTTATACAGTGGAACACTCGCCTTAACAAAGCCATTCCAAGATTTCAATTTAAGAGGTCAGGCCAACTATCAATTTGGCGATGAGGGACAAAAAATCACCCAAGCATCACTGGGGTTAAACGGTACACTTTTTAACAAGTTAAATTTACGCACCACGCTGAGCCAAGCATACGGAACAGGCATTGAAAACACAACGTGGGAAAACTTAGCATCATGGCAGACCAAACACGCTAACATCGGTTTAAATTTAAGTGGTGATAGCGATGGAGAAGTGAACGCTGGCCTTCAATTTAGCACTTATTACACACCAACAAAGATGGAGCAAAACTTTCGTAGCAGCAACCACTTAGGGAAGCCTAATACAAGTGTACAGATCCTAGCCTTTTTGGACCTCAACAACAATGGAAAATTTGATTCAGCAGACACCCCCCTTCAAGGCGCTGAGTTTTTTACAAAACAAGGTGAAAAAACAATAACAAACAGCTACGGAATTGGAGTTATGACAGGGCTTACACCATATGTAAGCAATACCATTACAGTTAACCAACTATCTATTCAACAAGAGCATATAAAACCATACAGCAAAGAAATAATCTTGTCAGGCAAACCCTTTGAAGAGCAAAAAGTAAACTTCCCATTTAAAGTAACAGGGCAAATAAATGGTACCGTTGAATATTTAAACAACGAAGAGATTAGACCGTTATCTGGCGCAAGAGTCACACTTACAAACAATACACAAACCACAGTGGCAACAACTACGAGTGGGATTGATGGTTACTTCACCTTCATGGGAATACCCGCAGGGGAATATCACATTCATACTCATCACAACACTCTGACAAACAAAGAAGGCTATGAAATTGAAAAACCAAGAAACATAGAAATTAGTATAGATCAACCAATTGCAACAAACAGTGACATCTTAATCAAGGACATACAGACCTCACCCACACAGTTGATTGATGACGCCTTGAAAAACATGCAAAAAGAGACCTTACCATCAACCATCTAGTGTTAATACTTAGATGGTATAAATACCACATTTTAAATTTGGATAAGCGCATATAATTTGCGACATTTTATAATTGGCAGCATAATACGAACATGAATAACTTTTTAGAAAACAGGCTTCATATTCCCACCAATGCAGGCAACATTGCAGTTAAATTGCATGCCATGGCAAACCCAAATCGCTTGAAAATCTTATGCGCCTTGGCCACTGGTCCACTTTCTGTAAATGAAATTCAAGAAGCTATCGACCTTTCACAGTCTGCGGTATCGCAACATTTGGCGAAAATGAAAAGCGCTGGTGTCGTGAACTTCAAAAAAGATGCCCAAAACAGATATTATTACATTGATGACAGTCGTGTTCTAAAGCTCATGCTTCACATTGACGATGTCTTTCAAGAGCCTTCCAGCAATACTAACCTGTAAAATACTCTTTAATTTTCCCTACAACCAATTCCAACTTAAAAGGCTTTTGAAACACATGCTTCACATTTACTGGTATTGCCAATTTTTCAATTTCCTCAACCGAGTAACCTGTTAACAAAAAAATCGGTACACCTGCCTTTCTTTCGCCTTGTAAAACTTGCGCAACCTCTAACCCTGTTTTGTGCGGCATGTTCTGGTCCAACACAACACAGTCAAAACTCTCTTTACTCAAAATATTTAAAGCCTCTTGACCATCCTTGGCAAGTGTCACCTCAAAACCAACCTGTAACATTTTACTTTTCATCAAGGTTAAAATCACTGGGTCATCATCTACAAGCAAAACTTTTTTACCTGCCAACTCATCATCAAGATCATAATCATAATTCATCATAGGCTTCGCCTCAGATTCTCCATCAATTATATCCAGACATTGCTGACGCACATTCGATATCAAAGGCAACAATTTATCTATCTCCACATAATTTTCTTTTTCAAAAGCTTTTTGAATACGAATTTCGACATATTGTGCAATATCCCCTTCTTCTTTATAACCAAAGGTCAACAAAAGCCCTGCAAGCTTATGCACAACCATCGCCATGTGGTTTTGACGCAAGTTTTCATATCGTTGTAATTTCAAGAAACGTTCACAAGACTTCAATTCATCAGAATGCTGTTGTAGCTGCTTTAAAAAATTTTGTTTTAGGTCGTTATTCATAAATTATCAACACTCGTTATTTTGTACTTATTTTATGGGTAATCACAAAAAACATCCAATCCTTTATATGATATTTTGTACAAAACACATGTATCAATCGTAATTAAAAACAATTTCACAAAATTTTTCACGCAGAGCCAACAACAATTGTTATGATAGTTATGTCAAACAATGTACCAAGAGAGGTTTGAATGGATATACTAATCAGTGACGATAGCCCTGTAACTTTAAAGTTCCTGCAAAGAGTATTAGAAAACTGGGGACACCGCGTCACCATTTGCTCTGATGGCGACGAAGCGTGGCGCATGATTGAACAAGAGAATGCACCCAAATTGTGCATTATTGATTGGGATATGCCTAAAATGTCTGGTTTAGAAGTCTGCAAAAAAGTACGCGAGAACAATCTTGACCGATACATCATCTTCTTAACCGCCAAGGATGATGCTTTAGACATTGAAGAAGGGTTGGACACAGGCGCCGATGACTACATCACAAAACCATTTAGACAAGAAGAACTGGACATTCGCATTAGAGCTGCAATGCGCATCCTTCACCTTGAAAAGCGTCTAAAAATCACTCATAGCGACGCCTTAAAGGAAAACGTTCACCTTTGAAACGTGGCTTATTAGCCCGGCGGTTTAATTTACCTCCACCTATTAACTTGCAAGAATAGTGGATTCGTCCTCTGTAATCATTTCAGCAAATGATTGTAGCAGTGAAAGGTCATATTTCCCTTTTTGATTCACCATCCACTTAATAGCCTCCTCTGGCGTGTGAATTTTTTGACCTCGGCGCGGCGCTACAAGCTTTGCAAAGCGATCGCATATATTCAAAATTCTCGAAAGTTTGCTAATTTCATTTGCCTTCAAACCATTCGGATAACCTGAGCCATCAAGGTTTTCATGCATAGCATAAACCGTTTTAACCACAGGTAAACTAAAATCAACTGTATCTATAATGTAGGCAGTGTCCTCAATATAAGCACGATAGGCATTTAACTCATCCCCTTCAAGACTGTGATGATTTTCCAACATGTCTTTAGGTAAGTAAATTTTCCCAATCTGGGATAAGTTGGCACAAATTTCCAAAATAGTCTTCTCTTCCTCAGATAACTTCAACCTTTGACTAAAATCAACCACCAAGGAACGAAGGTATTTCGCATGGCGCATCAAATGCTCATCATGTCTCTGCATAATCCTCATCATTGATTTTACACTACTTTTAAGCGCACGTTCTTTTAAAATACGCGCCTGAACAACATCCGTCACATCTTTAATAACTGTGGTAATACCTGCAAATTTATTATTACCATCTAAAAACGGTGATTTGGATACAATCAAATGGAAACGTTTATCTTTAAAGACAAAACTTCTTTCATGCGTGATAGAGGATTTACTTTTTAAAACATCCTTATCTAAATCACTTAAATCCTCAGCAATCTTTTCACCAAAAAGCTGTGCGTCGGTTTTACCTAACACCTCCTCTAGCTTTAGCCCTAAGAAGCGACAAAATGCAGCGTTGGCATAAACATACTTACCATCGAAATACTTTAGAGTTACATGCTCTTTAAGAGCCTTGTTGATACTCAAAAGGAGATGCCGATGTGCATTCACTTTCTCGGAAAATTTATGATATTGCTTTGCTAATGCTGAATGACGCATATCTTGCATTTTCCACCAAAGTGCCAATACAAAAACAAAAAGCAGTAACGCAATCAACTGACCAATAAAATGCAACTGACGACGTTGCACTAACAAATCTTGATAGGCCTCTTGCAGTTCAAGGTAGTACATCAATGTCAGCGGCAAATCCTTCAACGATTTTTTGATCGTTAAAATTTCACCAGGCTTCGGCATAGTGGTAGACTGACTACCAAAGCGAGGGACATTAGAAAGGTCATGTTTGCCTTCGGCCCCTAAATAATAAACCTTCCACGGTTGTTTAAAAATATCATCTGCGTGCACATCTTTATTTTGTGAGAATATCCCTTCATATTCTGGCTGAAAGCGCACCATTTCAACACCATTCAGCACCTCTTGAAAAATATATAAATGCTCTCCTTGAGGTTTATTCTCATTTAAACCTAACAAATCAATCAATTGGTCTTTAACAGAAATTGTCGCCATTAAAACACCAACAACCTTGTTGGTTTCCTCCCATTCGTCATCCACAGTCAAAGATCTTTTTTGCTGCCCTTCAAAACCTTTTAGAGCAAAAACAGGCAAATAAATATCTACCAACATCTTCTCGCCATCCATTCGAAGAGGAGAAAAAACCGTTTTTCGGCTAATAAAAACATCCCTGACAATGGCATTGTAATTACTTGGTAAAACTGATGAGTCATTTTGCCCTGTAAAAACCTGCGCTCGGCGGTTTGCAAGATATACCGTTTCAAATGATTGCTGACTTCTAAAAGTTTCTAAAACTCCCTCAATGTAAAGCTTACGTTGTAGTAAAGGACCTTCAAAACTTGCATCAAGCTCACTTTCATTAACATCCATCACAAACATCTGCACAACGCGCGAATGGGTGATCCGGTGAGTTTTATCTACAATGTCGCCTAGCCAACGTTCAACATTACGAGCCTTATTGTTCGCGTCAATTTCCATACGCTCCATAAAGCGCCCATCAATGTCAGTTTCTTGCTTTTCAGCCAAAGACCCTGTAGTCAAATAAGCCATCATACTAAAAAATGGCAAAACAGAGATCAGCATAAACACGGCCCAAGGGCCAAACCTCTCATTTTTAACACCGCCAAGTGAAATCTCTTTGATATTCAGAAGCTTGTCGACCATTCAAAACGCCCACCTTTTTATTTACAATCTTATAGGCTAAGACAGTAAAATACCAGCAAGCATCAACCAACAAAAAGAGAATTCAATAACTTAAACAAATCTCAAAAACCGAAACACTGCAAAATAAGTTGTTAAATGTCAGACAAAAACCTTAAAAAAGAGACCTAAGAGCCAAACGCTAACGATCACTTCCTTCACGCTTCCGGGCATACATTTCTTCATCTGCTTTTTTAAGGAGCGCATCAAAGTTAGCCCCATCCTCATAAGCCATTGCTAAGCCCAAACTAGCACTAACACTCAGTTCCTGCCCTGCACTTTCAATGTAAATCCCCTCTTCGATGATCTCGAGAATAAGCTGCTGGTAGCGTAACGCTTCTTTACGTGCCACATCACGTAACATAACCACCATTTCATCACCACCGAGTCGTGCCACCAATGAGCTTTCTGGCAATTGCTCTTGAAGTCTAAGTGCCACAGTCATCAACACCTTGTCCCCTGCTTCGTGACCGTACGTGTCATTGATTGGCTTAAACTTATTTAAATCTGCAAAAATAATAGCAAACTTTTGTTGATCTTTTAAGGCGCCTTCAACAGCACTTGTCAATGCATCACGGTTTGCAAGGCCTGTTAACGGGTCAACCGATGCAATATTTCGGTGATAATTCCTTAAAATAGATCGGTAAGCCTTTGCGCTCACATCAAAACTGACATAGCCATCACCCTCTTGTACTTTTTCAAGCTCTTTCAGGCTCACACCTAGCTTTTTAGAGACCAATGTTAAGTTGTTGTCGCAAAAGCGAAGCGCTGTTTGCACCATATCATAGTCATCCTTGGTATGCTCCTCAACAGGGTTTACATGTATACGCTTTGCTTTACGGTGGCGCATATATTCAATAAGAAATGCACCCAATACAATTACCGCACCAGCTGCTAGGTCGGTGTAGGTAATGCCAGAAATATCTAATAAGCCAAACGACGCCACCGTCCCTTCAACAGCGTAGGTGATAAACGGTAACGTTGAAGAAACGGCCATAAAAGTTTCAGTTTTAGCCGTTTTGGTTGCATAGAAGAAAAAGTACATTGCCACTGGCATAATGGTAACTCCCAAAACCAGTGCAATAAAAAATGTCGGTTCGTGCATAAAGTCAGCCACATCTGGCAAACCATTCAACAATGGCAATGCCTCTTGCAACTGCGGGCTTGCCGCTTTAAGAGATGCCACACCCAGTGAAACGATAAGAAAAACAAAACTACAAGCTAATAGTACATAACCCGCCACACGTGACCGCTCGCGCACCGATTCAGCTTCCAAGTTATCGGGATGAATTTCCCCCAACATAGCGGCTGCCACACTAGTAAAGGCCACGAAGAAAATACAAACCAACGCAGGAATGCGGATCTCAGGGTCGAGTCCATTTGCAATCAAATAAAGACCAAGCAAAACCAGTGCACCGCCTGCAAAGTCGCTGGAATGAGGGCGTCTTGAAAAAACAGCCCATGTTGCGAACAAAGACATAATCACCGTAAAGCGATTTAAAAAGTTCATTTCTGTAGTAGTGATATAAATTAGGGCAAACATTTGTGCAATGTTCATAAACACTTCAATAATTCCATACGCCCACGTATGGCCACGTTTGAGAGTGGAAACACCGCCAGTTCCCGGCCCTGCCACCACAATTAAGACAAAGGCAGAAACAAACAGCGTAAAACAAATAAAAACTGTTGGCTCTACTTTAAATTCTACCGCTGCGTAACGAAATGCAACATCATGCAATGCCCAAAAAAACATTGTAAGAAAGGATAAAACAATCCCTTTTTTCTTATCCAACATCTGAGAAAACCAGCCTTATTACTATTATTATAGATATATCAAAAATTATTTACACGTCTTATAAAAGCACGTTTTAATCAATTATAAAACCCGTAAATAACTTTTTACTGAATATATGAAACCAAAAAGGCCATCCAACCAAAAATAATATTCACGCTTAAGAATAGAGCACCATAATAAAGAAGTAATTCTGGCTTACTCACCATCAGCTTCCGTTGCCTTTCTTGTAAGCGTTCGTTTTCCTGACGAAGCAGCTCAAGCTCATTACTCTGCTTTTGAATATCATGTTGACGGCGAAGTGCCACGCGCTGGTCATCATTCACATCTATCGGTTGCTGTTGCTGTCGGCGGTCGTCGCCACGTTCTTTCACCAGTCTGACTTTGTTGGATTGCTGATCAAAGTCAACAATGTTTTGTTCTTTTAATTTAACCATAGCAGTTTATCCCCTCTTTGCTATACATGGTCTTATGGCAACGCAGGCTAAATAAAACCTACAAAAAAACTGTCACAACCTTGACGTGTTGCAGCAAAGGGGTAAATCAACCAAAACTCCGGCTCTGCATTTCATAAATGCGGGAAGCTGTGCGCTCAAAGGCAAAGGCACTTTCCCCCACTGGACAGAGGTTTTCGGGTTTATCTGACGCGCTAAAAGCCAAGGCGCAACCCTTTTCATAAAAAATATCCACCATAACCACAAACCGCATCGCTTCATTTTGCATATGTTCATCAAAATTTGGGACTGACTCGACAAAGATATTTTTATATTTATTTGTCAGGTCTACATATTGCTCACTGGCCAGTGGCTTGCCACAAATATCATCAAAGTGCACCCATAAACTGTCATTGACTGTCGTGCCTTCCACAACCGTATCCTCCACGAAGATAGCTTGTGGATTTTGGATATTACTGTGCTTTGTCACATCCAACCATAGTTGATAAAGTTCTTCCCTCCCTTGTTCACTTGTATAAACATAAGGCAGTTGAGTGACACCACTGCGACGCCAGTCCTGTTCTCCATCAAGCGCAATGATGTTCATGTTTTTTTCAATCATTTTAATAAAGGGCTTGAACAATACACGATTGTGCCCACCTTGAAACAGGTTTTCAGGTGCCCAGTTACTGGTGGAACATAAAAATACTCCTGTTTTAAGCAACATTTCAAACAATCTGCCCAGCATCATCGCATCCGCAATGTTGGAAATGTAAAACTCATCAAAGCACAACAGCCGTGCATCTTGTGCAATATCCATCGCAATTTTATGAACAGGGTCTACACCTTTTTCAATAGCACCCGCATGCATACGGTTGTGGACTTCAGCCATAAATTCGTGAAAATGCACCCGGCGCTTGTTTTGAATTTGAACATTTTGGAAAAACAGGTCCATCAACATGGACTTGCCACGCCCCACGTCACCATAAAAATACAAGCCTTTTGGGCGCACCCTTTCAGCGTCAGCCACAGGGTCCTCTACCCATTTATAAGCCAGACCAAAGGATTGCCATTGTGCTGAAACATTTTCAAGGTGTGCTTTAACGACATCCAAGTCCTTTAAAACTTGAATTTGTGCTGTGTCGGATGAAAGTTTACCACTGGCAACTTTCTCTTTGTAAATTTGTTCTATATCCATATTCAAACTTTAATCAAAGAAGCTTATAATGTAGAGAATATTTTATTTTATAAAGTCAGGACAGATATTTAAAAACCACAGTTTATGACAAAACTTCATCATCACGTGTTAAAGCGTAATAAACATGATGTCTTAATGTATTGTCGCTGTGTCTTCTAAGCGCATTTTTAACCAACCCCAGTTTTTCAAAGCCAAACTTTGCGACCAATTTTTCAACAATCACAGCCGAAGCCACATTTTCTTCATCGTGATAAATTTCAAGTTTTTTAATGGGTAGCATATTCCATGTGGCATCAACCATGGCCAAAGTTGCTTCTGTTGTATAACCTTTGCCTGTATAATGACTGTGCACCCAGTAACCTATATTGAAAGAAGGAACCTCTGGACGGTTTTTGTCCAATGAAACACGCGCCACCAAAGTGTTTGTTCCCTTAAGATAGACAGCGTAATGAAACTCCTCCCCTTTGCTTTGCCCTTCTATGTTCTTTTTGGTAAAGTCCTCTGTATCTTTAAGGCTTGGACCTTTAGGGTGAACCCAATCAAACCATGGCTCAAACTCCTTTAAAGACGAGGTGATTGCATCGTTCATGTCCCTTGCCATATCCTCTGTAAGGAGTTTAAGGTCTAAACGTTCAGTGTGAATAATTGCTGGTGCGGTGATTTTTACCATAACTCGTAGCCCTTTTTCTAAAAGTCAAAAAAACAAATCTCTTCTGGATATTGCTGTCCATCTTTTGCCTTAAAGTATTGTAGCAATTCCGGTTTTAAAACACCACCTTGACGTTGATAAAATGCTATTGCAGACTTATTACCCTGCAACACACCGCAGTAAATTTTACGGTAACCCAATTTAATCACATGATCTTTAAAAGCATTAAAAAGGGCAAAACCTACCCCTTTACCTACATGTAATGGGTGTACATATAGCGCCTGCATGTAATACCGCCCTTCATGAGCATGGTCGTCCGCCCCTGAAACCAGCCCAACAACCACACCATCTATTTCAGCAACCAGTATAATTTGTGACGGATGCTTTTGTTCAACAATCATCCGCCACTTTGAGATACGGTCATGCGGGTCAATAGCGTCCAACAACGGTTGGCTAATAATGCCTTTATAAGCCACCTGCCATGAAAGCGTGTGGAGCGTAGCCATGTCCAAAGCATCTATAGCTTCTGCATTGCGTACCTTTATCACACCTGAGCCCCCTTATCGAAACGTAAAAGTTTAGTCACCCAGTTTTAAGGCTGCGAGGAATGCCTCTTGAGGAACTTCCACATTACCAATGGCCTTCATCCGCTTTTTACCTTTTTTCTGCTTTTCAAGCAGCTTTTTCTTACGGGTTGCGTCACCACCATAACATTTAGCCGTCACATTTTTACGCATAGCCTTAACCGATTCACGGGCAATAATCTTACCACCAATCACTGCTTGTAAGGCTACCTCAAACATTTGCCTTGGAATCAAGTCTTTTAACTTAACCAGAAGAATACGACCGCGCTGTTCACTAAACTCGCGGTGCACAATCATGGAAAGGGCATCAACAGGTTCACCGTTGACCAAAATATCAACCTTCACCAATTTTTCTTCTTGGAACCCGTCTGCTTCATAATCAAAGGAAGCATAACCACGTGAAATAGATTTCAAGCGGTCATAAAAATCCAGCACCACTTCGTTAAGCGGTAAGCGGTATGTCAACATCACACGGTTGCCGTGATAATCCATAGAAACCTGCTGCCCTCGCTTTTCAACACACAGGTTAATTACTGCACCAACATATTCATCTGGCAACAAAATGGTTGCTTTAATCATAGGCTCTAACACAGCTTTAATGTGGTTTGGCTCTGGCAAGTTGGCTGGATTATCCACCTCTATCACCGTGCCGTCGGTCTTTTCTACATTATACACAACACCTGGCGCAGTGGTTACCAAATCAAGGTCAAATTCACGCTCCAAACGTTCTTGAATAATTTCCATATGCAAAAGTCCCAAGAAACCACAGCGGAAACCATGCCCCAAAGCGGCAGAAGTTTCGGTCATGTAAGTAAACGAGGTGTCATTCACACGCAGTTTAGACAAAGCATCTTTTAATTTTTCATAGTCTGCACCTTCGGTTGGGTATAGACCGCAGAAAACCATCGGCTGAACCTCTTTAAAACCGGGGAGCGGTTTATCGCATGGATAAATGTGGTCGGTGATTGTGTCACCCACGGCTGTGTCCGCAACCGACTTGATGGCAGCGGTAATCACCCCTACTTCACCGGCTTTAAGTTCATCCACCACTTTAATTTTCGGGTCTAAAACACCTACACGCTCCACCACATGCTGAGTACCGTTGGACATAAATCTAATCTTCTGCCCTTTTTTGATAGACCCATCATGTAGACGCACCAAAATAACAACGCCTAAGTAATTATCGTACCAAGCATCCACCAGCAAAGCCTTCAGCTTTTCACTTTCATCACCTTGAGGGGCTGGCACTTTGTGCACAATTTGCTCTAAAATGTCGACAATACCAATGCCTGACTTAGCAGAAGCCTGCACCGCGTCTGACGCATCTAAGCCGATAATGTCTTCAATTTGCTGTGCAATACGCTCTGGTTCGGCGCTTGGCAGGTCAATTTTGTTTAAAACGGGTAAAATTTCCAAGTCATTTTCAAGTGCCATATAAACGTTTGCAAGAGTTTGAGCTTCCACCCCTTGAGAGGCATCCACAACCAACAAAGCCCCTTCGCAAGCACTTAGAGAACGTGAAACTTCATAAGCAAAGTCCACGTGACCTGGGGTATCAATCAAGTTTAATTGGTATGTTTCGCCATCCTTGGCTTTATAGTCCAAGCGAATGGCGTTGGCTTTCACGGTAATGCCACGCTCACGCTCCACATCCATAGTGTCCAAAAGTTGGTTTTGCATGTTACGCTTTTGCACGGTTTGTGTTTCTTCAATCAAGCGGTCCGCAAGTGTGGACTTACCATGGTCAATATGCGCAATGATTGAAAAATTACGGATGTGTTTAAGTTCTTTGGACATTCCATTTACCTGTTTAAAAAATTATCTTTTGTTCAATGCAACGCAGTATAGCAAAAACCGCAGGAATTTAAACGAAATTCCACCACCAAAAGCAGCAATTGGTCAATTTATTCAACAACCATTTCTAAACACTTGATAAATCCATATGAATAGTATACAACTTAATCTATAACTCCACCTTTTCTTTTCCCAAAACTTTTTATTCAAAAGTTTTAACCCACGCAGGAGAGCTTTATGCCGAATGTTAGAAAACTCGACGCTGGCGATTTAACCAGCCTATTTGCTACAAAACTAACTATTGATGACACACCCAGCCTATTCTTATTTTTTGATAAAGACCATCAATCTACAAACCTACCGCTGCCACGTAGAGGCCGTAAACACCTCACTTCCAACCCCGGTCAAATCCGATTTTTACTGGGCGATGACTGTGACATTGCATGCATTGGCGCAGGCAGTTATAACAAACACATCCACGCCAGTGTTGGGCAATATTTCCTCAATTTAGGGGGGAAGGTGTATGACACGTTGGTGCAAAACGATATTATGGAAGTAAACCTTCTAAATACGTTATCACCCGGGCAAGAAAGCATGTTCATTTATGGCATGTACTTAAGGTCCTTCAACAACGGGACTCCAAAGAAAATAGTCAAAATTGGCAATTTACAAACATCGCAGTCATACAATGCGCTTGCAGCTGCCCTTTCCACCAACTTAACACGTCGTTTGATCAACATCCCCTACGGCATCCACGTTAAAGGTGAGCAAAAAGGGTTAGTAGTGCAACGATTTGTGGACTTTTTAAACCATAATTTTAAAGGTGAAAACTTCCATACACTTCAGTACCGCACAATCAGCGACCTTGTTAAAATCAACGCCGGCGGCATTTTGTCAGTGGGACGAGCCAGCACGCAAAGCCCTGCCTTGGTTGAAATCACCTACTGCCCTAAGGGCTGTGAAAACCAACCACCCAGCATTTTTGTTGCGAAGGGCATTATGTATGACAGCGGTGGTGCTGCCTTAAAAACACCACAAGGCATGAAAAACATGAAGTATGACATGTCTGCCGCAGCCGTTGGCGCTGGCGTATTGGAACGCTTAAAGCGTACCAACGCTAAAGCCCATGTTAAAGTGGTATTTTGCTTGGCGGAAAATGCTATTGGACCAGAAGCTACCTATAACGGTGACCATGTGCACATGATGGACGGTAAAGTTGTTGAAAACACAAACACCGACGCAGAAGGTCGCATGGTGCTGTATGATGGTTTGGTCTACGCACAGCAAAATTACCCGCAGGCGCAAAGCATTACGTCAATGGGAACATTAACTGGCATTGGTAAAACCATTTTTGGCGGGCGTTGCGGTTTGGCTTATGCACCAAGTGAACAAACAAGCACGGGACTGTTAAGTCACAACCAAAACACCCATAAAATCAATGACATTTATGTCATGCCAGATGACCCACGCACCGACCAATGTGTTTACAGCGCTGAACCTGGTGTTGACCTTATTAACAGTCAGCAAACAATGGCCAATGGTGGTGAATACTGTTACAAATTCCTCAAAGCTTCTATCCGCGAAGAGAATTTGGAAAAGTACGCACACATTGACATTGGCGGCGGCATTGTTTTTGGCAACAAGGACATTACCGACGAACCCCTTAACTATGCCACAGGCACTGGTTGGGGCGTTGACTTAATGTATTCCATTCTCACCCAAAGCACCGGCGCGTAAGCGCCGGCGCTACTCACTTTTTACTTTAAGGAGTCTATTATGACATCTACCAATCCCACATCTCAAAAACCGCAAAACAAGCTCAGCACCAGCACTGTTTTGCAACAAAGTGCACAGCTTCTTTTAAGAAAATCAACTTCTTCAAAAGACTTTGAAAGTGTTAACTCCTTGATTTCAACTCTAGAGCAGGAGCAAGACCTGTTTAAACAGTTGGACACTTTTCGTCACATGTGTAAAAGCGTTACTCTCAGTGACGAAACACTGAAAGCCTTTACTTTAATGCTGTGTGGTTGCCTAGCGCGGGATTACGCCTATTTACGTGCTTACAACCGCGGCCTTGCTAACCATGTTAAAGATGACGTAGCAGAAGCGATTCACAACAACCAACTTGAAGCCTTAATCAACGCCTTACAAAGTATTGACAGAGCATTAACCACGGCCATTTGCATGCCTTAACAACGACAAAAACACCCTCAACATGAGGGTGTTTTTTTATAACTTAACCATTAACCTAAGAAGATTAACGCACTTCAGCACCAAAGCGTTTTATAACAGCTGTCACTGCTTTTTCGGCCACGCTGTTAATTTCAGCGTCGGTCAACGTGCGGTCTTCCGCTTGCAATGTCATGGAAAGGGCGAGCGACTTATAACCATCGGCCACACCTTCACCTGTGTAGACATCAAATAAGTTCACTTGACGCACTAAGTTTTTATCCGCACCTTTAAGGGTATTGATCACATCCCCTGCTCTCACATCTTGCTTAACCAAAAATGCAAAGTCACGCTCGGAAGCTTGATATGGCGACATAAACAAATGACCCTTTTTCATCGCCATACTGTCACAAAGATCAAGGTTTACCTCAAACAAAACAGCTTTCCCTTTTAGGCCGTACTCTTTCATCAATTTGGGGTGCACTTCACCAAATGTAGCAAATACATTTTTACCCAACGCCAATTGGCCACTGCGACCAGGGTGGAAGCCCACCTGCTCGTTTTGATAAACTTGCATTTTTTCCGCGTCCAAGCCAAGAGCATTCAAAAGCGCCATCGCATGCGCCTTTGCCGTAAACACATCAAACTCAGCAACGCCTTGTTGCCAATGCTTGTCAGCCTTACCACACAACAATCCTGCCGCTTTCAACGTTTCTGTTTGTTCAGTGTATGTTTTACCCACTTCACCAAGGCGCACTTCCTTTTCGCCACGTGCCATGTTTTTAACCGCAGCATCTAACAAGGATGGAATCAAAGCTGGTCGCATTGTACTCATCTCTTCCGCATCCAACGGGTTGGAAAGTTCAAGCAATGCTTCACCACCCGCAAACTGCGCTGCTTTTTCACGGTTGATAAAACTGTAATTGATACATTCAAGGTAACCCAAGCCAGCTAAACCACGTCGTGCGACACGGTCACTTTTTCGGCCTTTATCTGCGCCCTTTACGCGCACTTTTGGAAGTGGTGGCAGTTGAATTGGTACAGCGTCAAAACCTTTTAAGCGCAACACTTCTTCAACCAAGTCAGCTTCGTTTTCCATACCTTGAGCAAAGCTTGGCACAGTCACTTCAAACGGACCTGCACCTTCCACCTGATAACCCAATCGTTCCAGCAATTCTTGCACTTCTGATGAATCCATATCCAGTCCGCCAAAAGTTTTCACCTTACATGGGTCAAATGTTATTTTTTGAGGCTCTGGGTGTTCAGTACCCACCGCATCAATACCTGACGCTTCCCCGCCGCAAATTTCAGTGATCAATTTATCCGCTAGAATTGAAGCTGGCAAGGTCATCTTCGGGTCAATCCCACGCTCAAATCGGTAGCGTGCGTCCGTGTTGCATTGCAAACGTTGCCCGGTTACAGCAATGTTGTGGCGGTTAAACTGCGCCACTTCAAGGAAGACGTTCACTGTGTTTTCATCCACGGATGTTGATTCCCCACCAACAATACCAGCTAGACCAATCACACCCGAATCATCACAAATGGCAATATCACCTTTGGCAAGCTTGTGGGTGTTACCATCCAATCCTTCCAAAGTTTCACCACCTTGAGCCGCTTCCACACGGATGTTTCCGTTTAGCTTATCCATGTCATAGGCGTGCATTGGCTGGCCGTAGCTCATCAGCATATAATTGGTAATGTCCGCCACAGCGTTAATGGGGCGCAAGCCTGCTTGCTCAAGTCGCTTTTTCAGCCATGATGGGCTTTCACCATTTTGAATCCCTGTCACCACTTGACTGGTGAAAAACGGACAACCTTCGTGGTTAAGTGTCACGGATGTTAAACCTTTATCGGAAGGTGTTTGTACATCACCACCTTGATCTTGAGCTTCGATGTTCAAGCTTTTAAGCGTACCTGCACCAGCGGCAGCAAGGTCACGGGCAATACCATAAACGCTTAAAGCATCACCACGGTTTGGGGTCAAAGCCACATCAAAAATCACATCGTCCAAGCCTAACGCTTCAGCCAGTGGCGTACCAATAGCAGCGTCCGTTTCCATTTCCCAAATGCCGTTATGCTCTTCGCCAAAGCCAAGTTCACGCACAGAGCAAATCATACCGTTGGATTTCACACCACGAATTTTAGTTGGCTTAATTTTAAAGTCACCTGGTAGCACAGCACCGTCTAAGGCCACAGCAACGGTTAAGTTATCTCTTGCGTTAGGGGCACCACAAACAATTTGACGTGGCTCAGATTCACCTACTTGCACTTGGCAAACACCCAATTTATCTGCATCTTCATGTGGGACACGGCTTACAATGTGCCCAACCACCACACGTTTAAAGGCAGCACCTTCCTCTTCTAGTCCTTCAACTTCAATACCCAAGCTCACCATTTTATCGGCCAGCTCATGGGCGGTTAGGTTGGTGTCTAAATGTTCTTTCAACCAAGATAGTGAAAATTTCATATTTAAAGCTCCTTTATACTTTCATGGTTGATGACGGTTTACCAAAGTGGGACAAGAAACTGATGCCACTTTCATAAAACAGGCGTAAGTCGTGGATACCATATTTTAGCATCGCCAAGCGTTCGATGCCCGCGCCAAACGCAAAGCCTTGCCATTCTTCAGGGTTTACGCCACCGCTTTTTAAAACATTGCGGTGCACCATGCCACTGCCCAACACTTCCAACCAACCAGTGTGGGAGCAAACACGGCAACCATCACCTTTACAGAACAGGCACTCAATGTCCACTTCTGCACTTGGCTCTGTGAAAGGGAAATAGCTAGGGCGTAAACGCATGGTAATTTTACGCTCAAAATATTCTTCTAGAAATGTTTGTAACACCCCTTTTAGGTGACCGAATGTTAAGTTCTTATCCAGCGCCAAGCCTTCCACTTGGTGGAACTGTGGGGTATGGGTCAAGTCACTGTCATTACGGTAAACACGACCGATGGACATCACACGCATTGGCGGTTCAAACTTTTGCATGGTGTGAATTTGAACATTTGACGTTTGGGTGCGCAACAAGCGGCGCTTACCGTCTGCATCCAAGTTTTTAAGGTAAAATGTGTCATGGTCTTGCCTTGCAGGGTGATCTTCTGGAATGTTCAATGCGGTAAAGTTATAAAAGTCTGTTTCAACTTCTGGTCCTGTGGCAGCGCTAAAACCAAGGCGACTTAAAATCTCTTCAACCTCTTCAATGACATATGAAACAGGATGCATTTTGCCAAGTGGCAGAGCTTGCGCTGGCAAGGTCACATCCACTTTTTCAGCTTGTAACTGCGCATTTAAAACAGCTTCTTCCAAAGCTTCTTTTTTGACTTCTAAAGCTTGTGCCACACTCACCTTTACTTGGTTAACAGCTTGACCATGCGCCTTACGTTCTTCCGGTGGCAATGAACCCAACTTTTTAAGTTCTGCGGTAATTTCACCATTTTTACCAAGCAAAGTGACCCGCACTTTTTCCAGTTCTTCAATGGTGTTTAGCGCGTTTACAGCCTCTAAACTATTTTCTTTTAATTGATCAAGAGATGTCATTGTCCATTTCCACTAAATTTTCTTATCAAATCTTGAAAAGGTTATACATGAAACATCTTATTTTGGCTAGACCTTTATAGAAACCAAGCCAAAACAAAGTGTGCAATAACGCATTGTTTAATGATGCCAAATTCACTTGCAAAAAAAGCCGAACTGCTTTAAAAGAAATGATCTCAAAAAAACACCTTATCTTTTATTCTACACCTCGGAGGCTTTATGCTTTCTGACAACATTGCACGCCATTTTAAAATTTCTGTCGACAAACAATACGCAAAGGGTTATGGCCCCAAGCGCATGAGATGCCAACGCTTTGACTTTTTTGTCGAACCCACATTAAAACTCTCTACCATTCAAGGTAAAAGCAGTTTATACATTGATGAACTGCGCATGTGGCTACAACCCACCCACAGCGGCATTAAAAACCTTGAGAAGTATCGCCTACCCAACAGCGACATACTAGACCCTCAAAAAATAACTTGCCGTGTTGAGTTTGGTGAGCCCAACCACCCACAACTAAGACGGTTAATTATTTCAGATTCAACCACCTCCCGAAACACACCCATTGCTGTCATACCAACATCCAACGGGGCCACGATGGAGTTACTCAATCTCCCAGCCACATCCCCTCTCCACAATGGTGGTGTGTTACTGCTTTCAGTTCACGGGTTTGACACTGTACTTTCATACACAGGCAACAGCTTTGGCATTGCCACCGTTCTCTTCCCTGACTTAAAATCTGCACAGTCATTCAAGTTCCCATGGGACCATGTCGAAGTTTAACAACGAGCAAAAAGCCTCCCCCTTCCGGGAGGTTTTTTTATTGCCTATTTTACTGCACCAAAAAAGGCCGCCGATGGCGACCTTTGATATAAGACTTCGAAAAGAAAACTTATTTAGCAGCAGCTTTTGCTTTTTCAGCAAGTTCTGCAAAAGCTTTTTCATCGTTCATAGCGATCCAAGCAAGAACCTTACGATCGATTTCAACTTCTGCATGCTTCAAACCGTTCATCATAGTTGAGTATGTCAAACCGTTTTGACGTGCTGCCGCGTTGATACGTGTAATCCAAAGACGACGGAATTCACGTTTCTTTGTGCGACGGTCACGGTAAGCGTACTGTAGACCTTTTTCAACTTTTTGAATGGCTGTGCGGAAACAGCTTTTAGCGCGACCGCGGTAGCCTTTTGCCATCTTAATGACTTTTTTATGACGTGCGCGAGCTGCAGCACCACCTTTAACACGAGACATTATTTAGCCTCCTTCTTTGCAGTTGTTTCATTTGCCATACGAGCCTTGCGTGCAAGAGCAGCTTTAAGCGCACGTGTACGCTTACGCTTGGCGTTAAAGTATGGAAGCATTGCATCAACACGGTCAAAGTCCGCATCGCTTACGAATGTAGAACCCGCAAGAGCATAGGCTTTTTGACCCATTTTTGATAAAAAGTGGCCGTGGCCTTGAATACCACGCTTGATCTTGCCAGAAGCAGTCGACTTAGAAAAACGCTTAGCAGCGGCTTTCTTTGTTTTGAGTTTGTAACCCATATTTTCTATTCCTTTATCTTCAGGTGGCTTAAAAGCACTTTTATATACCTGCCGTTTTTCACGGTTATTCAAGATAAAACTTGTGCTGGTGGCAAAACAAGTTTTGCACTTTAGAACCACACAAGCTCCACACTTTGCACATTCACATGCAAAGATATTGAGAAAATACAACCTTTACTCAAAGATTGCAAGCCCCAAAACACCCTAAAAGTATACAAAAAATAATTTTTTTTACTTTTTTTCACAAAAACACTTGCAATTAGACCAATCAGTCCATATAAACCCTTCACACACAGCCTTCACGGCTTATGAACCATCTCGCACTTTACTTTTTTTATGAGGACACTGTAGCTTATGTCTCAACCTGACGTATCTGTAAAATGCAGCAATCTATACAACGCGTTTTCTGAAATGCAACAAGCTGGCAATTTAAAGTCGCTTAAAGACGCGGAAACCTTACTGGGCTTTTTTGGTGCTAAGATGGAAGATAAAAAATGTATATCATTTGATTTTCAACTCGGCAATCAAACGTATGAAGAGCGTCTGTATGAATACCAAATCCCAATTGGCAATGGCCTTTTTTCAACTTTTTACGTGGATAAAAACCTTGGCTTTGAATGTGGCGAACGTTTGCCAAAGTCGTACCAAAAGGTCATTCACAAATTACACAAGGCCATGCCTGCACTCCCCAAAACAAATTCAATTCAGGTTGCAAAACCCGCAGCCTTAGCAACACCAAACCTTAAAAAACCAACCATTCACTAACCTATGGAGCAACATGTAAATGCTATCCACCAAACTTTCCCTAACAGAAGAAAACATGCGTATTATTCGTGCGACAGTTAAAGGCGCGCCCGCCGCAGACTATGATCTTTTAGATCAAACGGTCGAAAAAGCGGCTGCATTGCTTAAAGTGTCACATGATGACGCAGAAAGAATGTTAATTAAACACATTGAGTCTGTGTTAGCACAAAAAAATGCCCAGCTGGCACAAAGCTGGCAATCCAAAGTCAACACAGGCGAATCCACCGTTCTTCACGACGACATATCGTTTGACTAACGCCGCAACCCACCCCATCGATACCCCTGCTCCATGCGTGGAGTAACCTTGCCAAATTGCTGGCAGCCCCTAAGTTTTTAACTTGGGGGTCTTTTTTATTTCAAAAACTTAAGCCAAAAAAGAAAATCAAAACAACAAAAACCACAAAAAAGCGCTTGACTCGGCACTTTAACAAAGGTCAAAATAGCTTTGTAAGTTTTAAACCTCAACGTTTCAACCGTTCAAAAGCCTCAAACAAGGCCTTGAATTCATTAAACTATACTTTTTACGCTGAAACTTACACCTTCGTTTGTCAGTTTTTTACAACCACTGCCTTTTATCAGGCCTTATAAATGTACAAGAACTGTCATGGTTTGATTTTCAAAATCAGCCTTGGCTGAAGAAACATCAAACTTTTTAAAAATTTCAGGTACAATTTTGTGCCGACTTTAAACTTAAGGAAGCTATCATGCTTACTATCACTCAAAAAATCTCTGCCGCAAAAAAAATCACTCAAACTGAAGCTTTTGCACAATTAGACAAAGCTGAAGTTATTATGGCCACAGCAAAGTTAGATAACGGTCATTTCCGCAACCCTGACTTAGCGGCGCAACTGGTTGCAGATATTGCAGCGGAAACGGGCTACACCCGCAAAGCTGTTGCAAACCTTCTACCAGATGCACGCCAACAAGCTTATTTTGCGCCTGCAACGACTGCAAGCGTTCAAAACGCTATGGGAATTTGTGCACGCGGCACGCATTAATTTTTGACTACTCACGATGATAAAGGAACTTCGGTTCCTTTTTTTATGCACAACTGTCAGAAAACATTCCAAATCAACTTACACCATATTACATAAATAACCGTAAGGAGCTAAATAAGGGCATAAACACATGGGGAAAAAGACATTTGGTATCAAAGTAGGCGCAACAAAATTTTTACATGCCGAAAATCAAACAGAACAAGACAGATTAGAAATGATGCATAGAGGCATGCGACTTTTATATATTAAAGATAATGCAACGATGGCCTTAGGCACAGACAACCATCGCAGACCAGCAGGCTCAGACGATGAGGTACGTATACTAAGAGAAACCAACCGCGCTTTTGATTCATACGTTGAAAAAAACATAGGCCATTACAAAAAAGAAATTCATACAAATTTAGAAAATATACTTCAACAGGAAGACGGTTTAGAAGGGCTGGAAACCTACATTGAATTTATGGAGCAAAAATACGATCCAGACATTATAGCCAGCAAACAACAAGAAGCAGAAGTTGAAATGGCTTATCAAACCCAGCAACAAGAAGACGAATACGATTACGCCATGGCACGCTGAAAAAAATAAATTATGCCTTGGTGAGAATTTTAAATATCTTAGCAATTTCAGCTTTTTGCTGGTGACGACCTGTGACCATGTCAACCATGCCGTGGTCTTTTAAATATTCTGCTGTTTGGAAACCTTCTGGCAATGTTTCACCAATGGTTTGTTGAATAACCCTTGGGCCGGCAAAACCAATCAATGCACCTGGCTCGGCCATTAACACGTCCCCTTGCATGGCAAAAGAAGCAGTCACACCGCCGGTGGTTGGGTCGGTCAGCAACACCAAGTAAGGCAAGCCAGCATCCTTCAGGTCTAAAATTGCGGCTGTCGTGCGTGCCATTTGCATGAGGGACAAAATACCCTCCTGCATGCGTGCCCCACCCGAAGCAGGCACTAACACCAAAGGCAAGTTTTTCTCTTTGGCTGTTTGCGCAGCTTTAACAATTGCCTCGCCAACATATGTGCCCATTGATCCCGCCATAAAAGCAAAGTCCAACAAACAAAGAACAGTGGTTACACCGTCCACATCGCCAATCACAACTTTAAAAGCATCTTCACCATCCGATGCCTTTTTGGCGTCCTTCAAACGGTCTGCATATGATTTACGGTCCTTAAACTTCAACGGGTCCACCTTTGGGGCTGGAACAGAAACCTCTTGCGTGGTGCCTTCATCGCACAAGTAAGCCAAACGAGCCTGAACTGAAATGCGGTGGTGATGACCACAGTTGGTACAAATATTCAAATTCGCCGCCAGGTCCTTCCTGTACAACATGTCCCCGCATGAAGGGCATTTAACCCACACATTCGCCTTCACGTCCTTTTTAGAACGTGTAAAAACACCGGGCTTTGTAATACTTCTCAACCAACTCATTTCGCATTTATTCCATTTTGATGTTTAAAAATGTGTACGCAATATGCCACAAAATGCCCCAAGGGGCAAAAAATATCGCAAAAATATTATCAACTTTTACACCGTGATAATAATTCTTAAAATTGCGCCTTGAAAAATGAACAGTGCGACTTTATGTTAGTAAAGCAGTTTTACACATCTTCTTTTTGACTTTTGGAGGGCTTTTATGCCTATTACCATTACAAACCACCCTTCACCTCACACCCAAACCACCTGTGAGCGTATTCAAGCCATTGCCAATGCAAATAACGACCAAAACCCACAGCGGGTAACCATTGTTCACAATGTTGACGGTGCACAAAAAAAGCAATTGCAACACATTCTGCGCCACACAAAACATGTGATGCTGAACACAGGCAGCACCGCCATTATCGCCTTTACAGGCAGAAAAACAGCGTCGGACCAACTGTATGTCAGTTGTCAAAATGACTTTTTGCGTGAAAACAGTGAATGTTTTAAACGCGTTGGCAAAAAACCTGGGTCAGACCATTACAACCAGTACACATACTCTCCCATCTCCCCCCTTTAATCGACAACCAAACAAAAAGCCCGCATTTGCGGGCTTTTTGTCATTCATGAAACCTCATTAAACAAATAAACATTGCATACAACACATCCACCTGTTATATTTCAAGACACTAGCAATACACACATCTACTTTTCACTAACATTCCATTCAATTTCCATGATGGAGGCTTTATGCCTGACTACAACCACCCAAGAGTCTTCTTTAAAAACACGGATAAACTTGATGAAACCGACTTAGAAATGGCTCAGTCCAGTGCCACACAATGCGCAATGTCCAAAAAGGTTATGCCACAATATGTTTTTTTGTTAATTGCAGAAGACACTGAACAACGTGACGACACACAAGAAGCCATTAAAACAATTTTAAACAACTATCTCACAAAAGCGTTTGCAACAGCTTCCACTGTAAAATTAAAAGGTAAAAAGTCCTTCTACGTTGATGCTTTTAGCTTTTCTTCTGAACTAACCCAAGAAGAAATTTTAAAGCAAATTGCTGACCATAGCGTGCCGGAAGAGCTCCTCACTTTACTCGTTCTCAGCGAGAACTTTACAGGTCAGAACTACTTATACACGGCCATCTAAATCGACCAAAAGCCCTTATTATTAAGGGCTTTTTTGTTGTTTATTGTTAGGTGCATTCGCGCAGTGCGAAGCCTAGTATGCCTAGGTGAGCTCCAAGGCAATGTGCGCACTCAAAGCTTTATAATGTTTTGTGCATCACATTTTCAGTAACGTGACTGTAAGCAAGCTCCGTATAAAAATTAAACAAAACATCATTTTGCTGTTGTAGGAACAACATACTACGCTTTCCACCTTCGGCTTTAATCCAGTTTTCTGCGTGACGTACCAGCGCTTTGCCAAGGCCTTTGCGTTGAATAGACGGGTGCACCGCAAGGTCCCACACCCAGCCAGAACCGTGTGAAATAGCCGCCAGAACCACACCATAAATATGCCCCAACTCCTCAGCGACAAAAATCTGACTATGCGGTAAAAGGCTTGCAACCGTAAACTCATTTTGCGCATCCAAACCATTGCTTTCAAACAACCCTGCAGCATGCCACAGCTTGATAATATCGGACTTATCGTCTTGCTCTATCGGTCTAATTTTAAGGTGATTTAGGGTCGTTAAGGTCATTTTTTACTCCAAAGCGTTGATGTATTTTTATTCTTCGACTAGTATAGGCCAACAATTTTTTAAGACACAACAAAAGAAAGTGTATGATAATATGAGTTTTGAAAAGGTTCCTGCTGGTAAAGATGCTCCAAACGACATCTATGTAATCATTGAAAACCCAATGAGAACAGCACATATGAAGTATGAAGTGGACAAAGAAACTGGCTGCGTTTTTGTGGATCGTTTTGCACCGATGCCAATGTTTTTCCCAGCGCACTATGGGTACATTAATCAGACATTAGGTGGCGATGGTGACCCTGTGGACGCTTTTGTATTGTCTGACATTGACGTTGTGCCTGGATGTGTCATTCGTTGCCGCCCTGTGGGCATGTTGGTTACTGAAGATGAAAGCGGTATGGACGAAAAATTGGTTTGTGTACCACACACAAAACTTGACCGCCGTTACGACAGCGTAAAAGACCTAGAAGATGTTGATCAGCTGTTTAAAGACCAACTTGAGCAATTTTATGCCAACTACAAGAACCTTGAAGAAGGTAAGTGGGTTAAAGTTTCTGGTTGGGAAGATGCCGCCGCTGCGAAGAAGTGCATCACCGAAGGTATGGAACGCTTGGCAAGCAAAGAAAGCGCTGCATAATTCAAAATGCGTAAAAGCAAAAAACCTCCCATTTGGGAGGTTTTTTTATCCGTTAAACGCATCTAAAAAGCCAGAACTCAGCCCAACTAGCTTAGCGTAAAAAAATCGCGCTTCAGCTTTCCGACCCACTCTTGTAAGGTATTGGATATTGCTATCTAGCTGATCTTGTGTGGCCAAAAATTCCTGACAAACCGCAACCAATTGTTTGTCGCTGGATGATAGCGTGATATCGGTTGCAACTTCTTCTGCTTTTGCTATTAACACCAAATCATCTTTAGGCAGGTGCGTATTGTCAAATTTTGCAAACGCAGGACAGCTCACCAAAGCCAAAAAAGCAACCGTGAATACAGCAAAGATATTTTTAAAATTTTTCATGTGAGTTTCCTTGTGAAAAGAAAAAGTGAAAGTAATTATAAATAAATGATAGGGATTCTTATAAAAGAATACAACCCCTTATTAAAATTTCTCAAGTAAACGCCTTAAAACAAAGTGTTGATCGCAAATGCTAAAACAAGAATTTGCGGCAATGTAATCAGCGGTAAAAAGAGAGCCCGCTTCCATTCACCAAAGGTTTCTCTCAACACCATAATTTCAGTATAATCGGTGGAAACGCCGGCCATTAAAAAGGCAAAGGCATTGCCCTTAGCTTCTGCTTTGTTGAAAATATCCGCCGCAAAAGGCACCGAGCCCTCGCTGCAAACTTCAATCACTGTGGCGGCCAGCGTGGTCACAGCCAAGCCAAGCAAAGTGGCGCCAAAATAAGTTGCAAACATCTCCCCATCCATCACCGCGCGGACAGCCGCCGCCAACAACACCCCAAACATCAACCATTTAATAACAACCTTGGCATCTCCCATTCCGGTCTTTAAAATTTGAAGTAGGTTTTTAGGGCTTTTATTCGCTGTTTTTAAAGCTTTCAAAGCTTCGTTTTTAAAATGGTAATCTTCTGGCATATCAAAAGTGTTGGGGTTACTGGCCAAAACACCTTTTTGCACCAAGTGGTCAAACACAACACCGCTTACAAAGGCAATCACCATCGATAAAAGCAAAAACGCCAGCATCCACTGCCAACCAATCAATGCCCACAAAATCAACATCAAAGAAAAAGAATTCCAAGGACTTGCAATTAAAAAAGCCATCACCTGCCCAAGGGAAGCCCCACGTTTGTAAAGCTTAGCCCCCACCATCAACACACCGTGGCTACAAAGGTCTAACATCACCCCTGCAACAGTGGCCCTAGCCAAACCCTTAACCGTACCGCCTTTACCTAAAGCGGACATCACAAGCTCCTTAGGCACAGCGCCCACAAGGGCAACAAACACAACACCTAAAGCCAAGCCCCACCACATGCTGTTCATAATCGTAAAAACGTCCAAAGCAAAGGTTTGAATGAATGGCAGGCTAACTCCAGCATATTCAATGACAAGGTGCGTCACATAAAACAGTGTGACCAACAAAAGTGACCCTGTAAAAATAACATCCACTTTTCTTTTAGATTGTTGACCCTGACCACAACAGCTTGACATTTTTTGACCCTTTAAATTTTTATCTATTTAAGCACAAAAAAAGGGTGGTGAAAACAGCAACCCTTTAAAATGATCGCTTATAATTACAGTTTATCCACCAACAGTTCCTTTGGTAAGGTGGTTAAGTTGTCAATGCCACTTTTTGTAACGGCGACAATGTCTTCAATGCGGACACCGCCTTTACCGGGGTAGTAAAGCCCTGGCTCAATGGTCACCACCATATTTTCCTTTAACGGATTCACGTTGCGCGAGCTCACACCCGGGCCATCGTCGTGAACTTCCAAACCAAGTGCATGGCCCGTACCGTGGAAAAAGCCGTAATATTCGCCGTTTGCGTCCTTACCTGTGTCAAAACCATGTTGCTTGAGCACTTTATCTACTTCTTCATGGACAAATTTGCCTGTCACACCGGCCTTTGTCACATCCAGCGCGCGCTGTTGGGATTCTTTCACCGCATTGTAAACTTTCAAATGCCAGTCCGAAGCTTCGCCTTTTAAAAAGGTTCTGGTCAAGTCGCCATTATAAAAGTTTGAAGCTAGAGGAAAACTATCCATAATGATAAATTCATTGGCATACAAAACACCAGAACCGACATTGTGCGGGTCTGCCCCTTGTGCGCCACAAGCAATAATCGGCCCATCATTAAAGCTTAGCGCGCCGTGCTTGGCGTTAATGGCATTCACTTCACCTCGTAAAATTTCAGAAGTCAGTGCGGCGCCATTCCACTTTAAAGATAAATCTTTTTGGATGGTGGCCGCCTGTAAAATTTCCACCGCACGGGCAAAGCCCTTTTCATTGTTGGCTTGCGCTTGACGAATTTTTTCAATTTCCTCAGCCGTTTTAATGGCACGCTCGGGGAAAAGTGTACCAGCCATCACTTCAATATGGTTAAAAACAGTGCTCAAGTGTTGGTAAACCTTTAACGGAAAGTCATTGGGCACAACCAATTGCACATTGCTGGGATTGTTTTCCCACTTTGAAATCATATGAACAATTTGCTCCGACACCGTGCCTTTACCACCCATTTCAGCTAAAATATCGGAAATAGCGTGCACATGCTCAACCTTTGCTTCCTTGCGGCCACGGCCAATTTCGAGTGCACTTAAAAAGATATGGCGTGCACCGTCTGGCGCTTGCATAAACAAGTAAGGGTCGTGCATTGGCAACTGAGTTGCGTAATAACTATCGACACCACAGCCATATAGAATTTTAATTTTTTTCATAGAAAAACCTCAAAAGTTGAAAGATGAAACATCAAAAATATACTAGCAAACTCAAGTGTAAATAGAAAGAATTAAATTAAAGCTTCACAAAGCCACGGGCGTCCCGTGCCACCAAGCCATCCAGCTCAAGGTCAGACAGCGCGGACAGCACATCCGCCTCTGCCACATTTAAAAGCCGTATCAAATCATCCACGGCAGTGGCATTGGTGGATAAAACATCCAGCAATCGCATTTCAAGGCTTGCTGAAGAGTCCTCTGTGACAGGTTTAGCGTCAGTCAAGCCAGACACTTCACCTTGAACCTCTGGCTCTTGCTTTGGCTTCGACTCTGGCTCAGTCTTGGTCATCGCCGCCATCAGGGATATTTGTTGTGCAGGCGCTTGGCCAACAACTTCCTTAGGTAAGTTGTCCAAAATATCAGCGGCGCATTGCACCATGGTCGCCCCATTTTGTAGCAGATAATTAGGGCCAGATGACCTTGCATCCACCGGTGAACCGGGCATGGCAAAAACCTCCCGCCCTTGCTCTGCCGCCAAACGTGCGGTAATCAGAGAACCACTTTTTTTAGCCGCCTCCACCACAAACACCCCAAGCGACATACCACTGACCAAACGGTTACGCCTTGGAAAATGATTTTGGGTCGGCGCTGTGCCCAGTGGCATTTCACTCACCACTGCGCCACTTTCCGCAATTTTTTGGTAAAGGTCTTTGTGTTCGGGCGGGTAAATATGGTCCACCCCGCCGGCCACCACTGCTACCGTTTTACCCATGCCTTTGAGCGCACCTTCATGGGCCGCCTTGTCAATGCCACGGGCTAGACCACTGGTCACAACAAGCCCCTGCTCGCACAATTCTGCGGCAATTTTTTGCGTAAATTGCATGGCGGCGTGGCTGGCATTGCGGTTGCCGACAATGGCCACTTGCTTTTTATTCAGGCAAGTCACATCACCCAACACAGTTAAAAACGGGGGACAATCATGAATATGGCGCAAAACGTCAGGAAATAAAGGATCTTCATGATGCAACAAGGTTGCGCCCAATTCTTCCAAGGCATTAAGCTCTTGCTCAATTTGGCGGTCACTTGCTACTTTGAGGCGTTTTTTATATTGTTTGTTTAAGTTGTCAAAGTCATCCATCGCCAATTTTGCACAACCGTAACGGTTCCTCAACTTGGTAAAAATAACAGGCCCCACCCCAAAGGAGCGGAAAAGCTTAAATTCTTGATACTGACTTTTGGACAATGACATAACACCAAAATTATAAACAGATTAACCAAAAACACCAGCGCAAAAACAACTTAAAAGAGTAACAACTTAAAAAACACGCTCTTTAAAAGGGTAGTCACGCATCAACACGTTTTTTAAACCCCACGCAGCCCCCACCGACAAAGTAAGGCCTAAGTAATAAGGCAGTTGATAATCCACCACCAACAGCAACAACAAAGGTGAGAATAGATAAACCGTCAAACCCGAGCTTGCTAAGCGCTTGGACGCTAAAAAACAGCCCAACCACAGCATCAGCAATATTAACGCTAGCACTGGTGATAATAAAAAATGGAACGCCATAAAAGGCGCAAGGGAAGGCTTAAAACCCACATTGAACTTACCCTTTTGCACTTTGTGAAAAGTCAGCCAACTTACCAAAACCTCAAAAAACACAAACCACAGAGCCAAAACATCACTTTTAAAGAAAAACATGACTGTAAAATATATCAACAACGGTTTTAAAAGTTCGCATACCAGCAACATCAAAGCCGCCAGGCGTTGCTGCAATTGCCACATGGCCCACACAGTGTGGCCGTAAATCAGGCCACCTTGACTTCCTGGCCAAAAAAGGGCGTAAACCAACCGATAAGCTGGCGCTTTAGCCACCAAAACAATCCATAAAAATAATAGAATTTGCCACAACATAGCCAACAACTTAACACAAAAAAAGCCCTTACCAAAAGGTAAAGGCTTTATCTCTCGCTAAAAAAATTGACTATGCAAAAAAGTTTTCTATTGCTCTTAAAATGTAGGCATCAGTGTCAGCTTTGCCGCCAAAAAACTCAAAATAGTGGTCAACTATAACCTTAACGGAAATACCTGTCATCATCAAATTACGCAACCCACTTGGGTTTGTTTGTTTCAAACCCTCCAAAAACTCCTTAAAAAAGTCGTTTTCTTTTAGGTATTGAGGCGGAATGTAACGCAAAATTTGAATTTTATACTCAGACGTATAATCTTGGCAGAGCTTACCAAACCGTTTTACCTTCTCCTTCAATGCGCAATAGGCTTCCAACACTGCATAACCCGTTAAAGCAACATGCGCGGCATCATCAGCCAACCAAGGGGTTTGGCGCCCCTTCAACACAACATCAAAGGCTTTAAACTCTGAAGTTGCCTGCCCTTTGGCAAGTTCGTCAGGGTTGAGTGTAAAATTACCTTTAGGGTAGTAACGCACAGGCAAGTTCATATCATAAATATCAAGACCATGAACAAAGCGATATATCAGAGCGTTCATAACCAAGTAATTTCGTTTGGCCTTCAGCTGTGCCTTAATTAGGCCATGTTCAGCAACAGAAACTGGTTTGGTGCGCATTAAAACACGCAACACAATGTGGTGCTCGGGCTGGGTCAAGCTAAAAACATCTTTCGGATAAATAACATCATTACGAGAAACATCAAAGTCGCCGCTGTCGCGGACAGCTCTATATTGACCAATTCCCAAAGACTGGTACTTTTGGCCGTGTATAACAAATTGCTTAGGATGATCGTTTGACATAGAACAAACCTCAAAAAAGGGAACGCACAAAATTGTGCAAAGTCATAAAGATTTATTCCAATTTAACAAAACCTCACCCATGAAGCAAGAAAAAAGCCTTGCGAACAAGGCTTTATACAATCGATTGTTTTATGAAAGACTTTGCGAAACCGCATCGTACCATTCATATTTTTGTTGCCATTCTGGCTTAATGCCTGTGTATAAATAAACGGCACTTTGGCAATTTAGGGGTTGTGTGGTCACAGCGTAAACCGCATCCAAAACTTTAGGCGCTACAGTCTTTCTTGCACGTGCCACAAGTGCGTTGGCAACCTCAGCTTTCATCATAACCTCAGGTAGTTGGGCTAAATGTTCTGATTTTAAAGTGACAATCGGCGCTGGTACAAATGCGCTCATCGTTTGTCGCATCAATCCGTACACTTGCTTTAACCCTTGGGTATAGGCCATATCAAGCTCAACAAATTTTAGTTTCAGTTCATCACGCCAATTGGCGCTAGAAACATCCACTTCAACGCTTTGCATTTTGTCGATCAAAACATCATGCGGAAGAGGCCCAATATCGCCAAAAACTTGTGGCTTTTGCGAAACCGTCGCCGTTAAGTCACCCACCCAAAGTTTTTCTGGGTCAGCCCCATACTGTTGAGCATGTAACGTATTCCAACATTTCAACAATGCTTTTTTGGTGACCTCTGGCATAGTAATAGGTACGCAAACAACAAACCCCACACTGATGTAAACAACCTTTGATTTTAAAACGGGGTAGATACCCTCCACCGCTTCAACCATCTGATTGACATTCATAAGATTTCCTTAAAAAGTGAAAAAGATATAAAAGATGTAAAATAATCTTTTTAGTTTTAAGTGCGATAGCGCAAATTTTCAAGGACTGCTTGTAAAAAAATGGCGGCAGCAACACTGTCCACCTGTTTTTTAATGTCTTTTTTGCTGGCACGGGTTTGCCGACCTTGGCGTTGTTCAAACAAAGCATTGGTGGCCGAAACGGTGGACAGACGTTCATCCCAAAGCAACGCCGGGATGCCAAAAGCTTCTTCCACATTCATCGCAAATGAAATGCAGGACTTTGTCTGCGGGGTTTCCTCCCCTGCCATGCTTAAAGGCAAGCCCACCACTGCACAGCTGACCCCTTCTTTTTCAAGAATTTGGCGGATAATTTCCTTATCCTTGGTCCATTTTTCACGCTTTAAGGTTTTTAAAGGGGACGCAATCATCCTTGTTTTATCACTCAGCGCCATGCCCACTGTTTTTTGCCCGACATCAAAGGCTATGATTTTTCCTGCGGTTGGTAACTGTTCTGGGTTGCTAATTGGCATGACTTTTGGTATCACTATTTTAAAATAATTTATATAAATGTATGTTAGGAATTTACCATAATGTCCATCAATTCTGAAACAGTCAACAAATTAGCTAAGCTTTCTGCCCTTAAAGTGGACACTGCTACAAACGCTGAACTGTGCCACGACCTTGGCAAAATTTTAGACTTTGTCTCTCAACTTCAAGAAGTGAACACCGACGGTGTTGAACCGATGGCAAGCACCGTTGGCAGCAACATCACCCCAGAACGTGAAGACAAAGTAACCGAAACCAACACCCGTGAGGCGTTGATGCAAAACAGCCCTAAAGAAGAAATGGGCTTCTTTGTAGTGCCACGCGTTGTAGAATAAACCGAGACTGAAAGCACAGGACACTTAAAATCATGGAATTATATGAACTAGGCCTAAAAGAGGCCGCCACCAAAATTAAAAACAAAGAGATTTCATCCACCGAGCTGACCAAGTCTCTGCTCGACCGTATTGAAGCACGCAATGGCGAAATCAACGCCTATGTCACTGTGGACCGTGACATTGCACTGGAAATGGCACAAAGCTCTGACACCCGCATTAAAGAAGGCAACCCACGCCTGATTGAAGGTGTGCCGCTGGGCATCAAAGACCTGTTTTGCACCAAAGGCGTGCGCACAACAGCTTGCTCCCACATCTTAGACAATTTTATTCCACCTTATGAATCCACGGTAACCACTAACCTTTGGAACGCCGGTGGTGTTTTGCTTGGTAAAACCAACATGGATGAATTTGCCATGGGTTCTTCCAACGAATCTTCATACTTTGGCGCGGTTAAAAACCCTTGGGACTTGTCCCGCACGCCAGGTGGCTCTTCAGGTGGTTCTGCCGCCGCTGTAGCAGACTATCAGTGCGCGGCCTCCACTGGTTCTGACACGGGTGGCTCCATCCGCCAGCCAGCTTCCTTTACAGGAACTGTTGGTATTAAACCAACCTATGGCCGTTGCTCACGTTTTGGTATGGTGGCATTTGCTTCATCCCTTGACCAAGCGGGTGCTTTTGCCCGCAACGTGGAAGATGCCGCTTTGATGCTGCGCTCCATGAGTGGTTACGACGAAAAGGACAGCACATCCGCTGACCGACCGATTGAAAACTATGACGAAAAATTGGACCAGTTTGACATCAAAGGCCTTAAAATTGGCTTGCCGAAGGAATATTTCGTGGACGGCTTGGACCCGAAGGTGAAAGAAATCATCGACCAGTCCATTAAAAACTTTACCGACCAAGGCGCTGAAGTAGTGGAAATTAGCCTGCCACACACCAAGTACGCTGTGCCAGCTTACTACATTGTAGCTCCAGCCGAAGCGGCAGCCAACTTGGCACGTTATGACGGTATGCGCTACGGCTTGCGTGTGGAAGGTGACAACTTGATGGACACCTACATGAAAACACGCACCGAAGGCTTTGGCATGGAAGTAAAACGCCGTATCATGATTGGTAACTACACCTTGTCTTCTGGCTACTACGACGCTTACTACACCAAGGCACAGCGTGTGCGTGCGTTGATCACCAAGGACTTTGTCGACGCATTTGAACAAGTTGACGTAATCTTCACGCCAACAACCCCAACCCCAGCCTTTAAAATTGGCGGTAAGGTGGAAGACCCTGTGCAAATGTACCTAAACGACATTTTCACCGTGGCAACCAGCCTTGCGGGCTTGCCAGGCTTAAGCGTCCCTGCTGGTAAAATGGGCTTTGAAGGTGCAAACCTGCCTGTTGGCCTGCAAATGATTGGTCCAGCGTTTAGCGAACGTCAGTTGTTGCGTACGGCCTACGCCCACGAACAAATGACCAAGTTTGAGCCATTGAAGGCTTAATAAGGCGCAAAGGGTAAAACATTGTTCACTAAAAAAACAGACGCAGAGCATTACGCCAACCTTCTTAAAACCATTGTCATTGAAGGTGGCAAACTGGCGCGCAGCATGCGCGCCTCTGCCGACGTGCACGAAAAAGCCGACAGATCACTGGTGACAGAGGCTGACCTTGCTGTGACAAAGCTGGTGAAGGACCGCCTTGCAGCCATTTTAAAGCAAGAGAATCACATTCTCATCGATGAAGAATCGGCCGACAGCTTGCCTGACGTTGAAACCGCCACAAGTGGCGACTACCAATGGGTACTCGACCCCATTGACGGCACAGCGCCTTACAGTGCGGGCTTGCCATTTTGGGGTGTTTCGCTCGGTTTAATGAAAAAAGGTCAACCATGGTTGGGCGCAGTTTATCTGCCCGATTTGGACGAATGCTTTTGGACCGACGGCTTAGGCCGAGTGCTCCATCAAGTGACCGTTTGCGGTGCGGGTAAAACAAGTCAGCTTCAAAAAGAACAAAGCGCAACCTTTACTCACACCCCTTACATCAATGAACTACACGAAAACTATGCTGGTGGTTTAACGCCTTGTGGCTACAAGCTGACCACAGGGTCCTTTGTGTGTGGTGCATTGCAGATGTTCAAGTCGCAAGCAGCGGGCTTTGTGTGCCGCGCTTTTATTTGGGACAATGCCGCCATACTTGCAATGGCACAAACCCTCAACCTACACGTTGCTTATGTGGATGGCACGGTGGTGAACCACTTAAACCAAACCACCTTGCAAGACAATTGGCTCAACAACCAAGCCATTTTGATTGCCCACCCAAACAACATGGAATTTTTAAAAAAACAAGTATTAAATAATACGACAAGCATTAAAGGTAAATAAAACATGATACACCCTGATTATGAAATGGTCATCGGCCTTGAAGTACACGCTCAAGTTACCACCGAGTCTAAGCTTTTTAGTGGTTCTTCCACATCGTTTGGTGCCGACCCAAACACCCAAGCCAACAACATTGACCTTGGTATGCCAGGCATGTTGCCGGTGCTGAACAAAGAAGCTGTTGACGCAGGCATTAAGCTTGGCCTTGCCTTAGGTTGCCGCATCAACCGCAAAAGCGTGTTTGACCGCAAAAACTACTTTTACCCGGACCTTCCAAAGGGCTATCAAATTTCGCAGTTTACATTGCCGATTGTTGAACATGGTAACATCACCATTGATCTTTCCGACGGTTCCACCAAAAACATTGGTGTTACCCGTATGCACTTGGAAGAAGATGCTGGTAAGTCAGTCCACGACTTTGGTGCCGACCACCACTCCCATGTGGACTTAAACCGTGCCGGTATCCCTTTGATGGAAATTGTTTCCGAACCAGACCTGCGCACACCAGAAGAAGCAGGCGAATACCTTAAAAAACTGCGTTCTATCCTGCGCTTCCTTGAAGTGTGTGACGGCAACATGGAACAAGGCTCCATGCGTTGCGACGCCAACGTTTCTGTACGCAAAAAAGGCATTGCCGCCTTTGGTACACGCCGTGAAATTAAAAACCTCAACTCCATCCGTAACGTGATGCGTGCCATTGAATATGAAGCAAACCACCAAATTGACGTGTTGGAAAACGGCGGAACAATTGATCAAGAAACCATTTTGTGGGACGCCAATAAAAACGAAACACGCACCATGCGCTCAAAGGAAGATGCACACGACTACCGCTACTTCCCAGACCCTGACTTACTACCACTTTATCTGACAGAAGAACGCATTGAAGCATGCAGCAAGTCTATGCCAGAATTGCCGGACGAAATGAAGGAACGCTTCATCAAGGACTATAACCTCAGCCCTTATGACGCATCTGTCCTCACATTATCCAAGGCCAATGCCAGCTACTACGAAGCAGTGGTTGGTCAAAAGAATGACCCTAAACTTTGCGCCAACTGGGTGACCGGTGAGCTTTTCGGTGCCCTGAATAAACAAGGGTTGGACATTGACAGCTCCCCCATTTCACCAGAACAATTAGGCGAATTGGTTGAAATGATCTCCAACAACACCATCAGCGGTAAAATTGCCAAAACCGTGTTTGAGGAAATGTTTGAAACAAGCAAAAACCCGAAAGACATTGTTGAAGAAAAGGGTCTGGTTCAAATTACCGACCGTGGCGCCATTGAAGCTGTTGTGGATAAAATTATTGAAGCCAACGGCGACAATGTTGAAAAATACCGCGCAGGGAACGAACGTTTGCTTGGTTTCTTCGTCGGTCAAGTGATGAAGGAAACAGGCGGCAAAGCCAACCCTGCCATCGTCAACGAGATTTTGAGGGAAAAACTATAAAAACATCGACACAAAAAGTCGCATGGGTGACAGGCGCATCATCAGGTTTTGGTGCGCTGATTGCCCAGCAACTTGAACAAGACGGCTATTATGTTTACGTCTCTGCCAGACGAGCAGAAAAACTTCAAACCCTTGAAAGTAAAAACATTCAAGCAGCCCCGTTGGACGTGACCGACCAAAACGCTTGCCAAAAAGTTTATCAACACATTTTGGCAGAAAAAGGGCGGATTGACCTGCTGGTGAACAATGCAGGTTATGGTTATATGGCCCCAGTTGAAGATGCCACGGCGGAAGCTATCCATCAGCAGTTTAATGTCAACGTTTATGCTTGCACCCATCTCATGCAACTGGTCACACCGCAAATGCGCCAACAGGGACATGGTTGTATCATCAACATGTCGTCGGTTGTTGGCCATGTTTCCATGCCGCTATTGGGTTTTTATGCCGCCAGCAAACACGCACTCGAAGCCATCAGCGATGCGGCACGCAACGAACTTTACCCCCAAGGCATTGACGTGGTTCTGATTGAACCGGGAGCGATTCAAACCAGTTTTGAAGACGTGGCTTTTGAAAACTTAAACCAAGCAATCAAAACCGACATTTACAAGCCACTGGCCAGCAGGCTTCAAAAACTTTCATCGCAAAAATATAAGCGTGCACCCAAGCCAGAAGCGGTCGCCAAAGTGGTTCATAAAATTGTCACCAGCAAACGCCCTAAAAAACGCTACAAAGTGGGTTTGGATGCACACTTTTTAATTCCGCTCCGCAACATTTTAGGCGACGGTCTTATTGACTTTGTCCTGCGGATAGCCCTGCGCCTCAACAACCGTGTTTAAGCCACAAAAAAAGCCCCCATAATAAGGGGGCTTTTAACTTCGCTATCCTTTAAGAAATGGAAACACCTTCCACCAACGCCGTTGGCGAGTTTGAGCCATACTTGAACTTCAAGTCTTGCGCAAAGGTTGTGTTGTTTAACATTTCTATCAAATTGCCAGAAAGGGTTGCTTCAAGCACATAATCATCGGTGATGATGCCATTTTCAATGACGTAACCGCCAATGGTGAATGACATATCCCCCCGTGAAGGCTTAAAGCCATGACCCATCACATCTGTGACATACAAACCTTTTTGAACGTTTGACACAAGGTCAACCACCGTTTGTTTGCCAGGCTTAAAATGTGCATTGTACATCTTCGGGCGGCCATGCTTGGGGCACAACCCCAGCTTACGACCCGTCACCACATTATAGGTCAAGTTTTGAAGAACACCGTCTTCCACAAACGCCACTTGCTCAGGGCCAATAATCCCAGAGCCGGACATGGCAGAAGAGCCAAGCCCTCTGACCATGGTGCGGTTGTCCACCAGTTGAATATTGTCACCAAACAGTTTTTGACCGAGAGATTCTTTTTTAACAAAAGACCCTTGGTTAAACACCGCATCACCGCTGATACAACCTGCCAATTTACTCAAAAGCAAACTACCGGCTATTTCAGGGCTCAGCACCACTGGTAACTTGCCAGAAAATGGCATTTTAACAATGTTCAGCTTCGCAACGGTTTTCAGCGCTGCTTGGTGGCCAATGTCTGCCAAATCTTCAAGGTCACTAAGGTGGCGTTTAGAATCATGGTAATAATCCGTCACCTTATTTTTGCTATCCGCAGCAATGGCTTCCACCGACGCACTGAACACAGACGCCGTGTCTTGATAGCTGACGCCGTTGGACGCATAACCAATAGATGTTGAACGACTTTGCGACAAGCCACAACCACGGGTACTGATAATACCATTGTGGCTATAAACCGCCTGCTCCACCGCCAACGCACCTTGGTAAAGTTCGTCTGGGGTCATGTTGGTGTTGTCCAACAGGTCCAGCGCTTGAACGTCCGCCGTGGTTGGATTTTGCACTTCATTTTTGTCCAACAACCCTTCATAAGGGTTTTCGGGCGAAATCTGTGCAAAAGCAAGGGCACTGTTCACAGCCATATCCACCGAGGCTTCACTAAGGTCAGAAACTGAAAATGTTCCCACTTTTTGACCAATGTAACACGTGACGGTGGCGCCCAGCTCATTGCGCTGCTCCAATCCTTCACTTTCCCCTTTGTAGACAGACAATGACTTATCTGACGAAAGGTTGATGTTGCACTGTGCATCGGTTGCGCCAAGCTTTAAAGCCTGCTGAACGGCTTTTTGACAAATATCATGATATTTTTTCATCATAAATCTCCTCTATATTATGCCGTTCCACCAACGCTCATCGCGCCAGCTTCAAACAGGGTATCGGCCTGACCAACAGTCACAGGGACGCTTTGCCCGTCCTTACCGCAGTTGCCAATTTTTGAAAGTTCAAAGTTGTCTGAAACACCTTTAACATGCATGTACGCTTTTTTGCCCATGCCCGCAAGGGATGCCCCTTTAACAAAGGCGCCCAAACGGCCGTTTTCAATGATACGTGCCTGTGTGGCGTTAAATTCAAACTTACCGCTGGTAATATCCACCTGACCACCACCAAACTGGGTGACATACAAGCCTTTTTTAACGCCTGAAATCAGGTCGTCTAAGCTGGCTTTACCTGGCGCCATGTAAGTGTTGGTCATCCGTGGCATTGGCACATCAGAATAGGTCTGACGTCGGCCATTGCCCGTGGCTTTCATGTTCAGCGCAGCGGCAGACATTTCGTCTGTCATCAGGCCAACCAAAATACCATCTTCTACCAACAAGTTTTTGCCGGTTGGGTTACCTTCATCATCAAAGTTATAACTGCCGCGCGCGTCTTGCACCGTGCCATCATCATAAATGTTGACACCTTTTGAAGCGACACGCTGTCCCAACATGTCCTGAAACACGGCAATACCTTTGCGGTGGAAGTCGGCTTCCAAGGCATGGCCATAAGCTTCGTGAAGAACCACGCCGCCCCAGCCGCCACCGACCACAATTTCATAGTCGTTGCCGCCTTTAATTTCCACAGCTGTTAAGTTGTTGGATGCTTGCTCCACCGCACTATGTACCAAAGCATGCCATGCGGCGGTGTCCTTTAAAGTGTGGGTCACAACCATTGGCACGCCAATGCTTTCACTGCCCGCTTCAACGGTTCCGTCATCACCTTTGAGGTAAACTTGCACCAACAGTTGAACCACTGGCCTGGTGTCTTCCACAAAGCGGCCATCAAAGCGCTGAACCAGCATGTGCTTGTCCTGCACGGTCAGGCTGGCACCCACGTTAATCACACGTTTGTCATATGACCGACCATAGCTGTCAATTTCTTTCAACAGCTCCACCGCCTCGGTTAAAAAGCCGGTATTGGTCAATGACCCCAGCACCGCTTGTTGGGTGTAAAAGGAGGCGTGATTTTCATCACCCACCAGTTTTAATTGAACTGGTTTACCCTGCACCGCAGGCACCTTGGTCATACGGTTGACCGCATTTTCTGCATTGGCGAGGTTTAAACCATCAAAGGCCACAAAGTCCGCCGTGGCGTTGTTAATACGGCGCAAAGCACCCCCTGCACTGACGGCACCATAAGGTTGCGCAATAATGCCTTGGCTGATGCTGACACTCAGCACCGTGCTTTGAGCAAAATAAAATTCGCCCGCAACACCGTCCGCCAAGCCTTTTTGTGTCAATGTATTAAGATCTGCTTGGCTTACTCCAAGCTTGTTTAGAATAATTGAGGACATAATCCCTCCATATCAAGTTGCCAAATTTTTGCCAATAGACTAGCATAAAAACGTAGAAGTTATCGATAAAAACTCGATCGATGCATTATATATAACCCATTCAATCAATGTATACAAGGGGCAACCATGGCTGATAAATTTTTTGAAGACCTGAAAGTGGGCGAAATTTACAAATCTGGCACCGAAACTTTGTCACAAGATGACATCATCAATTTTGCCAAACAGTTTGACCCACAGCCCATGCACACCGACCCCGAAAAAGCCAAGGACAGTTTGTTTGGTAGGCTGGTAGGCAGCGGCTGGCAAAGCCTTTCCGCTTCTATTCGCATGTTGGTGGAGTCTAAAGTTTTTGGCAACACGCCTTTAATAGGTGTGAATGTGGACAATGTCCGCTTTTGGAAACCCTTGCTCCCCGGTGCCACCATTCAAGTGATTATGGAAATTCAAGAGCTCATCCCCTCTTCCAAGCCCGAACGTGGCTATGTTGTGGTTAAAGTGACCACCCAAGCCGACGGTGAAGACATTGTCACCCAAAACTGGCGGATGCTCATCCCCACCCGTGCCCACCAAAAAAAGTAAAAATCGTATACATAAACACTTGTAACCAGCCACAACAATCGCTATGTTATCTTTACCAAATTTAACATCGACTTTTTAATGTGGCCTTGTGCTTCAACAAACTTCACTTGTTTTTAAACTCACTTCAGGTGCATTTTCGCGCCGTTTTTTTTAACAGGAGGTTCTTATGAACCCTACTCTAAAACGTATTGTTGGCTGGCTGGTTATGGCAGCTATTATTTGGTTTGTTTACAGCTATTTTAGCGATAAAGATGAACCAACGGAAATCAGCTACACAACCTTCACATCCATGGTCAGCAGTGGCGAAGTTAAATCGGTTGTCATCAGTGGTGCAACCATTGAACTGAAAACTCAAAACGGTGCCGCAATGGTGACCAATATTCCATACGCACTGGAAAGCGGCAACACCATGGCGCTTTTGCAAAAGCATAACGTCAATGTAAAGGCCTTACCGCCAGGAACGCAAAGTGGATTCAGTAAATTTTTATGGTCCTTTGGGCCTGTGATTTTGCTGATCCTCGCGTTCATATTCATCATGGGCGCGCGCAGTGGCGGCATTCAAAAATTTGCAAAGTCACCGGCAAAGCATGTTGACCCCAAAGACATCAAGGTACGTTTTAGTGACGTGGCCGGGTGTGACGATGCAAAAGATGACGTGATGGAAGTGGTTGACTACCTCAAAGACCCTAAAAAGCCAGCGCAATTGGGTGCAAAAGCACCAAAAGGCATTTTGCTTGTGGGTCCACCGGGGACTGGTAAAACATTGCTAGCCAAAGCCATAGCGGGTGAAGCAAAGGTACCATTTTTCACCATTTCAGGTTCTGATTTTGTGGAAATGTTGGTCGGTGTCGGTGCATCACGCGTGCGGGATATGTTCACAAACATCAAAAAAGAGGTTGAAACCCAAAAAGTAAGCGGGGCGATCCTCTTTATTGATGAAATTGATGCTGTCGGTCGTAAACGTGGTGGTGGCCACGGCGGTGGTCATGACGAGCGGGAACAAACACTCAACCAATTACTGGTTGAAATGGATGGCTTTGCCAGTGACAGCGGTATCACCGTTATCGCCGCAACCAACCAGCCCGAAGTGTTAGACCCTGCCTTGCTGCGCCCTGGCCGCTTTGACCGTCAGGTTACTGTGAACTTGCCAGACGTAAAAGGCCGTGAAGACATCTTGAATGTTCACATTCAAAATGTCCCCTACGATGAAACGGTTTCTACGCGTGATTTGGCACGTGGCACACCTGGTTTTTCAGGTGCTGACCTTGCCAACTTGGTCAATGAGGCTGCATTGGTTGCCGTGCGTGCAAATGCACAGCTGGTCACTGCTGAACATTTTGGCCAAGCGGCTGATAAAATCATGCTGGGGCCGGAGCGTCGTAGTTTAGTCATGTCAAAAGAGGAAATTCGCAATACCAGTTATCATGAAATTGGTCACGCGCTTATAGGCAAAATTGGTTATCTTCAAGGCGTACATGATCCTGTTTATAAGGTGAGTGTTATTGCACGTGGCAGGGCTTTAGGCCTCACCTATTTTCTGCCGGAAGGTGACCGTACCAGTTATTCACTCAACCAGTTAATCGCCATGGTTGACAGCCTACTGGCTGGTCGCTGTGCGGAATATATACTGGCGGGTGAATCAATCGGTGATATTACAACAGGTGCTTCTAATGACTTAGAACGCGCCACAGAAATCCTGAAACAGATTGCAACCAAATGGGGTTTCAGTCAAACATTGGGTTTAAAAGTTGTAAAAGAAAGCCAAGCTATTTCAATGTTCTTAGGTGGTTCAGAGCAAGGGGGCAACATGTCGCCAGAAACTGAATACAAACTGGAACAAGAAATTAAGGCATGGTTGGCCGACCGTGAAGCGTACGTCATCAAAACCTTGAAAAAACACTGGGAAGATGTTGAAAAAGCTTCAGAAAAATTGATTAAAAAAGAAACTTTGGACGACGCCGAACTGGCAGAAATCTGGAGTGATATTATTGATGAATATTCTGACAAGCCTTTTCAAACGCCAAAACCTTTTGACCGCGAAATAAACGCATAACGAAGAGTAAAGCCCCACCGAGTGTGGGGCTTTTTTTTGGTCTTGCGGTCATGCTTTAAACCTCGTAAACTAAAAAAAACAACAAAAAGGGTGGCAAAGTGCTGACAAAAGTTTTGGTTTTAAGTGTTATTTTTTACATTGGCATTTGCGCTTTCATGTTTTTTAGGCAAGAACAATTGCTGTTCCCTGCCCATTTTGCGCCCAAATCCCCTTCTGAAAATTTTGCAACGTTTAAAACAGCTGACGGCACCTTGCTGGAAAGCAAAACATTTTTGTCAAAAAACAAAAAAGCACCCAACCTTGTTTTATTTGCAGGCAATGCCCAAAACGCCTTATTGGCCGCAGAGGTGATTTGGAACAGCTTTAACCAACGCCTCAACGTTTACACCATCAATTACCGCAGTTACGGCAACAGCCAAGGTAAACCGACGGAAGAAAATATTTTTGCGGACAGTTTAGCCTTCACCCACCATATTGCGGAAAATTACAACAACAATGCCCCTGTTTACCTGATGGGCATTAGCTTGGGCACAGGTGTTGCCAGTTATGTTGCGTCGCAAAAAAAGGTCGACGGACTTATTTTAATGACTCCATTTGACAGCATTGAAAAAGTGGCCGCTGGGCAGTACCCGTTCCTACCTGTGAAATACCTGATCAAACACCGCTTTGACTCGGCCTATCACATTCAAACAGTGCAAGCGCCTGTGGCCATTATCCGCGCTGGCGAGGACGAAGTGATTGCAAAATCCCGTACCGACGCATTGGTGGAGCATATTCCAAACCTCGCCCATGACTATACCGTACCGGCCATGGCCCACACCGAAGTATTAGAAAATCGCAACCATGACCTGCTGCAAAAAGTCGTTTTAAAAGCGTATCAAGCCATCCAATAATCAACAGCTTACACCTAAGCCGTACGGTTTGAATACAATTAAAGCTTGAAATTTGACCCAAATTAGTCCACATTAAATATATTAGCGTTGAGCTTTTAATTCTGGTACGCAAGAAGCATATGCCAGTGGGGGGGGCTTTAATTCCTTTCAGCCTTTACGCTCCGCTAATCCTTTCAAGGGTTCTGCATTCAAATGAGACAGAACCCTTTTTCTTTGCCCATTTTTTTATGTTATAGTTGCTGTTATGGAATATACACATGTCCTTCTGGTGGACCAAAATGACCAGCCCATCGGCGAAGAGGAAAAATTAGCAGCCCATCAAAAAGGCTTGCTCCACCGTGCGTTTTCCATTGTGGTTTATCGCCAAGGCCACCAAGGTGTTGAAGTTCTATTGCAAAAACGCGCCAGTGAGAAATATCACTGCGCCGGCCAGTGGAGCAACACTTGTTGCAGTCATCCACAAGCCAATCAGCCGATGGAAAGTTGCCTGACCAGCCGCTTAAAGTTTGAAATGGGCATCACTGGTCAACAGTTTCATTTTGCCGAAAAGTTTATATACAAACAGCCGTGCAAAGGTGGTTTAACCGAACATGAGGTGGACCACGTTTACCTTGCACCCTTTCAACCAAGCGCCATCAACCCCAACCCAAACGAGGTGGAGGATTACACATGGCAACCCCTTACAAAACTGCTGGATGATATTCCGCAAAACCCCCAAAATTACACCCCATGGCTGCTGGATGTGATGAAAATCACATTCAACCACCTGCAAAAAAACAACCAATTGAAGACGGCATAAAATTTCTTTGTTAAGCTAACGGCTATGAAAAATGGACTCGTCATCACCGGTGCAATCATTGTTTTTATTATGGGCTTTTTAGCCCTTTTTGCCGACTTTATCGCCCCGTTTGACCCCACCGCCACCAACATTTCCAAAAGCCTTGTTCCCCCTTCCTTTGAGCACCCAATGGGCACAGACCAGCTGGGCCGTGACGTTTTCAGCCGCATGGTTTACGGTGCGCGCATTTCCCTTTTAGTGGGTTTTGTTGCGGTAGGTATTTCCACCCTTCTTGGGGTGTTTTTTGGTGCAGTGGCTGGTTTTTACGGCGGGAAAGTGGAAGCTTTGATCATGCGCTTTGTGGACGTGATGCTTTGTTTTCCAAGTTTTTTCCTCATCCTTGCGGTCATTGCGTTTTTAGAACCTTCCATCATCAACATTATGATTGTGATTGGTCTTACCAGTTGGATGGGTGTGGCTCGGCTGGTGCGTGCCGAAATTTTGCGCCTCAAAAATCAAGAATTTATTATGGCGGCCACCATCAGCGGTGTTGGCCATGCACGAATGATTTTGCATTACCTGTTACCCAACGCCATGGCACCGGTTTTTGTTTCCTTCACTTTAGGGGTTGCTGGCGCCATTCTGGTGGAAAGTGGCCTTTCCTTTTTAGGGATTGGTGTTCAGCCCCCCACCCCCAGCTGGGGCAACATTTTAACCGATGGTAAAGCCACCCTTGAAGTGGCTTGGTGGCTTTCGGTCTTCCCTGGGCTTGCCATTTTGTTCACCGTACTCGGTTACAACCTGCTTGGCGAAGGCCTGCGTGATTGGTTGGACCCTAAAAATAAATCCTAAACGGCATAAAAAAACCTCCCCAGCTTGGGGAGGTCTCATTTCGCTTAAAATTCAAATTTGCGCTTATTAGCTGACTTTTTCAACCACCAGCACACCTTCTACAAATGAAAGTTGGATCCGCATATATGCACGGTTTCGGTTGATACCACCAAAAGGGTCATTGACATTCTTTTCTTCAAAAGCCGCCTGATTTTGTGGCCAATTTTTGTAATAAAAGTCAAATGCAGGGTCAACCGCCGCTTTTTGTTGTTGTGGGCTCGTAAAATTCACATATGTAATGTTCAAATTTAGTCCTTAGTAGAAATATGTAAAAAGTTTAAAGATATTGCATTAAGCTTTAATAGATATAAGGGTCTGTCGCATTCAATTCAATAAAAAAGCAGCACTCGGCTGCTTTTTTAGGTCGTTAGATCACTTTAAAGTAAAGGGCCACGGTGCCAAGTATCAGGACCAAGCTTAAAACGCTGAGTAAAATTTTGTTAAACTTGCCATGAAAGCTGGAAAGTAAAATGGCACACAAGGTTACAATGGCGGTGGTGCACCAGTTGTCTATGTTACCAAACAAGGGCATAACATAATCCACTGCCATCACAACTGCGCCAACATAGGCCACAACACCAGCAGTGAGCATAGGCCAAGTTAAACGCGTAACACTGGCCGTGCGAAACTTACCAAAGGCCGAGCCCATCATCACAAAAGAAGCCAGAAAAAAGCTTAAAATAAAAACAATCGAAGGGATAAAAAGTTCCATAAATGAACCTCATCAGTCAAAAGGGACTTAAAAAGTGGTTTAGATCACCGCAGAAAATAACACAAAATGAGTGGGCACGACAATCAATTTTAACTTAAACAAAGTCCTCTTCACCCAGTTGGCTCAGCTCTTGCCATTCATTCGGCATGAGGTACGTTTTCCAAGCATCGGGGATTTGCCGCCCCAACAGCAACTTCAAACTGTTTTTCCATAACTCACGCATGGTGGGCTGGTAAGGGGTAAAGTTCAGCATCATTCCTGCTTCTTTGGGGGTTCGGTCTGCTTTTTTAGTGTTACAGCTGGCACAGGCCGCCACCATATTCTGCCATGACTTTGGCCCACCTTTTGACTTGGGGTAAACATGGTCCAACGTCAAATTGGCCCCCAACTTTTGCCCCTGATTCAAACCTGCCTCACCGCAGTACTGGCAGGTGAACATGTCCCTCAGCAGTAAATTACGGCGGGTAAAAGGCGGGTGTGTGGGCGGTGAAACAAAGCGTTTGAGCACAATCACACAAGGCACAGCCAAACTCACAGAAGGTGAATTGACTTCAAGGTCATAGCTTTCCAGTACATTCACCCGACCAAGGAACATCGCCTTAATCGCGTCTTGCCATGTGCAGACAGATAGTGGATACCATGAAAGTGGTCGATAATCGGCGTTTAAAACCAGCACTGGTGGATTTTCCATGAAATTAGCCCTCCCTCATCCAAGTTTGGTTCACAAATAATCTATACTGTAATGATAAAACAATGCGATAGGCAGACGCCAGCATAAACTGCCTAAATTTTAGGCAATCACTCCTTGTCGGGGTGCACATTGTTGCAAGAATGTGCTGATGTTTTGATAACCCGAAGCCAGCAAAACCCTCCTCACCTATATCAAAAGTTAATATAAAACTTATACTTATTTATAATCATCACCTCAAAAATAAAAATGACAACCCATCAAAACGGTTGATAACCACAAAGAAACACATGCGCAAAAGCCGCACTTTTTAAAATGAACTGTCTGAAGATTTAGTGGATAATTTTATCCGATGTTTTTTTGGCGCCAAACATCTCTTTAAAAGTGTCTTCCACTTGTTCAAGGCCCAAGTCCTGCAAGCTGGGTTGAACACCATGAATGTGACGTAAAACAGACTGATAAACCATTTGGTGGGAGCTTGCCACCTCATTGCCACCCATGGCATATTCCGGCACGGCCACCACGTCAATGTTTTTCATTTCCGGTTGGCAAAGTTGCGCTTGTTCAGGGGTAATCTGCACCGCCCAAACCACACCATTTACGGGGACACTTTCACCAGATGTTGGCTCTTCGCATTTGAAGGTTGGAACAGAAGCCACACGGTCCTGCGCAATCAAACCCGCATCTAAAGATTTATAAAAAACAGACCCCAACAATGTTTTAATGGTGTTGCGTGTCGCCTCGCTGATGTCCTTGTTTTCACCCACGCCTAAGCAGCTGGCAAAACGTGCGGACGGGCTCACCGCCGTGTTTTTAATCATCACAAAGTGGCGCACACCGCCTTCAATGTACCAAAACACCACCAAACCTGCGATGGCACTGTTCTGAAACGGTGTCACCGTCATCGGTCGGCCATACAACCACGCCACCAATTTACCAGCCAAAGCCACACGAAAACGTTGCAAAGCGCTTGTTTTATGGTTGGTTTCAGCTTTTTTAGGTGGTGTTGAAGAAGTCAAAAAGTTATTCCTTAACTTTGGGTTTTGTCTAATACTTTAGTGCAATAAACACTATACAATATATTGGCATAGTTTGGCAATTTTTCAAGTAAGAAAATCCACAACATTTTGTCATGGCACAGCCAGCTTGACGATGTGGCGATACACCATAATTTTAGTTGACCCACTATGCCGGATTGTTTAACTTGGGCCTTATGGAAAATATCTTATCAAGCTTAAACGCCCCCCAAATTGAAGCTGTAGAGCATACCGACGGTCCATTGTTGGTGCTTGCTGGTGCAGGAACCGGTAAAACCAAAGTGCTTACCACAAGGATTGCCCACATTTTATACCAAGGGTTGGCGCAACCCAACCAAGTGATGGCGGTGACATTTACCAACAAAGCCGCCCGTGAAATGGTGGAGCGTATTCAAGCTTTAATGGGCCGACCCATGCCTGGGATGTGGTTGGGCACTTTCCACAGTTTGTGTGTGCGTATTTTGCGCAAGCACCCCGAATTTGCGGGTTTAAACCGTGATTTTTCCATTATTGATGGTGACGATCAAAACCGCCTTTGCAAACAAATTTTAACCGAAAAAGGTTTGGACATAAAAAAATGGCCGGCCCGTCAAATGGTTAACACCATTTCAAGGTTTAAGGACAATGCGTGGTACCCAAGCGACGTCCCCGAAACCGAAGGCCGTAACTTTGACGGCAAAATCATTTACCTATATGAAGAATATCAAAAACGCCTTGGCATCAACAACGCCTGCGACTTTGGCGACCTTTTACTTAAAGTGGTCAAACTATTCAAAGAAAATGCAGAGCTGTTGGGCAAATATCAAAATTGGTTTAAGTATGTCCTCGTTGATGAGTATCAGGACACCAACGCCGTGCAATACATGCTCATCCGTTTACTGACCATGGCGCATAAAAACATTTGTGTGGTCGGCGATGATGACCAGTCGATCTACGCTTGGCGTGGCGCACAGGTTGGCAACATTTTACGGTTCGAACGTGACTTCCCCGGCTGTAAAGTGGTGAAGCTGGAACAAAACTACCGCTCCACCTCCAACATCTTAAAAGCGGCCAGCTCCTTGATTGCCAACAACAAAGAGCGTCACAGCAAAACCCTGTGGTCCGAGCAAGGCGAAGGTGCGAAAATTGAAGTCCACCCCCTGTGGGACGGCAAAGAAGAAGCCCGCATGGTCGCCGACCGTATTGAGCGAGAAGTTGGTGAGGGCAAAACCTACCACGACATGGCGGTCTTGTTGCGCACCGCAGCACAAACCCGTTCCCTAGAGGAAATGTTCGTTAAAATGCACATTCCTTACACCATTGTCGGCGGTTTAAAGTTTTATGACCGTAAAGAAATTAAGGACGCCATCGCCTACTTACGCTTGGTCAACAGCGAAAAAGACGGCTTGGCCTTTGAGCGCATTGTCAACGTCCCTAAACGTGGCATTGGTGAAAGTGCGCTGGATAACATCCGCACCGCCGCAGGCACCATTGGTGGCTCGCTGATGGAAGGATCGCGCGAAGCCGTGCGTGTGGGCGCTGCTGGCCGCGCTGCCGGGAAATTGAAGGATTTTCATCAACTGATCGACTACCTACGATCCAAAAAGGACGAAACCACGCCAGACAGGTTGATGGAGCTGATTTTAGACCAGTCCGGCTACCATGACATGTTGCGTGGTGACAAAAACAAAGAAGAAGCACAAGGCAGGCTAGAAAACTTAAAAGAGCTGATCCGCGCCATGCAGGAATATGAAGATGTGGAAGCATTTTTGGAGCATGTGTCACTGGTGATGGACAATGAGGACCTTGAAACGGACATGATCCGCATGACCACCGTCCACGCCGCCAAAGGCTTAGAATTTAACATGGTCTTCCTACCCGGTTTTGAAGAAGGACTGTTCCCCCACCAGCGCAGTTTGAACGAAGAAGGTGAAAAGGGCTTGGAAGAAGAGCGCCGTTTGGCTTATGTGGCCATCACCCGTGCCAAAAAAGAGCTGGTGATTTCCTACGCTTCTTCCCGTTTTATGTATGGCCACTTTGAGCCAGCGACAGCGTCCCGCTTTTTAGAAGAAATTCCCGCCAGTTGCACCAAACAAGTGGGCGGTGGAGGCCGTCAAAACACTTGGCGAGCAGGATCTGGCAGCCGTTATGACCAAGGCGACAAGTATGGCACACCGCTTTTTGGCCGCGAAAAGGATTATGTCCCCAACGCAAAACCGATGGATAAAGCCGGCGCTTCTTTTGCATTGGGCGAGCGGGTGTTCCACCAAAAGTTTGGTTATGGTCGTGTTAAAAGGCAAGAAGGATCGGGCGCAACCGAAAAATTGACCATCGCCTTTGAAAAAGCAGGCGAGAAAAAATTGCTCACCGCACTGGCAAAATTAACAAAAGCGTAATTTACCACATAAGTGCTGTTGACATTGGGGCATACAGCTCTTATACCTTGTTATAATTTATATTTCACACTTTTTACCGTTTTATAATTTTAGGAGTCCCCTATGCACCACAAGTTGGTTAAATCCAATGTTCTGCAGGATGCATTTCCCGCCGTTTTAGGCTCTAAAACGGAAGCTGACAGTATTGTGTCATACATGAACGCCGGTAAAGAACACCGCATTCATGAATTGCCTTTTGGCGCCGAGGCTTTTTACGAAGCCGCACAACGCCTTAGCAGACGCAAAAAAGCCATGGCCTTGCAACAAGCACTGGTTAAAGGTTATTTTTACGCTGGTTTTGAAATTGCCGAGCACATTTTTAAACAAAAGGAAGACTTTCATCTTTACAATTCCCCCAAGTCGGAAATTGCAAAATATGAAATCTTCACCTATCAAGCCGAAAAGTTTCTTAAACAAGAAATGACTGAAGATAACTTGGCACAAAAAACTGAAACGGCATTGCCCGAAGCCTACTTTAAGCTTGCGCTTATTTATGGCCAGCAAGGCAAACGTTTGGAAAGTCTACACAATTTAACCCAAGCCGCACAGCTTGGCCACATGCAAGCCAAACAGGTTTTGCAAGCCACCAAGCAAAACACCTAACACGACATAAAAAAGCCCCCAAATTTGGGGGCTTTTTGTTTCGCTTAACAAGTTAATGCTTGCTGTGGCTGTTGTTGCCACTGATCTCAAGGTCGGTCGCTTTACTTTCTGCTTGAACAATCGGCAAGTCCGCCACGTCAGTGCCTGCGGGCGCTTGGGCCATTTGCGATTTTAAAGTTTCCGCAAAGCCTTTAAAAGCTTCAATTTTCTTGCATTCTTCAGCGCAACGATCATCATCATAACTGGCAATTTCCGCCATCATCTCTGCATAATCTTGTTGAGTCTCACAGCATTCAGCTGCATAAAACTGCAAACGTTCACGGTGGGATTTCATAAAGTTTTCTCCTAGAAACGGAACACCCCTTAAAAAAGGAGTAAAATTTAAGATAGATAAAGTCATAACTTAATGTAAGAACTGCCACCGTTAAAAACAAGCCTTTCACGTAAATTATGGCGCCATGATGCTTGCAATTGGGGGGCTAAACATGTAAATTTCCTAGGGTCTTAAACAAATAAATAAAAAGGTTAAAACTATGCCAGCCAAGTCAATGGAAGATCTCGTTTCTTTATGCAAACGCCGCGGATTCATTTTTCAAAGTGGGGAGCTTTACGGCGGTTTAAAAGGGATGTACGACTTTGGCCCTCTTGGTGTAGAACTGAAAAACAACCTAAAAAGCGCATGGTGGCGCAGCATGATCTATGAACGTGACGATATTGAAGGCCTAGACAGTGCCATCATCGGTCACAACAAAATGTTTAAATATTCCGGCCATACCGAAACTTTCAGTGACCCACTGGTGGACTGTAAGGACTGTAAAACACGGATGCGTGCCGACCACATGAAAGACCAGTCTATCTGTGAAAACTGTGGCTCCACAAACGTGACTGAGCCACGCCCCTTCAACCTAATGTTCAAAACCCACATTGGCCCCGTTGAAAGCGAAGACAGCATTGGCTACCTGCGCCCAGAAACCGCACAGCACATTTTTGCCAACTTTAAAAACGTGGTGGACAGCACCAGCCGTCAAATTCCGTTTGGTATTGCCCAACAAGGTAAAGCCTTCCGGAATGAAATTGTCGCCCGTAACTTCATTTTCCGTGTCCGTGAATTTGAACAGATGGAGCTTGAATGGTTCTGCAAACCAGGCGAAGACGAAAAATGGCACGAATACTGGCTAGAACAGCGCCTTTCTTGGTGGGAAGAGCAAGGCGTACCGAGAGAGAAGATCCACATTTTGGACGTTCCCGCGGACGACTTGGCCCACTACTCCAAGCGCACCTTTGACCTTGAGTATGAATTCCCACACGGGGTGGACGAACTTGAAGGTATTGCCAACCGTACCGACTATGACCTTGGCAACCACACCAAAGCCCAAAAGGACTATAACATCACCGCCAAAGTGCACGAAAACAATGAATCCACCACCAAAATGGCGGTGCGAGACCCACAAACAGGTGAAACCTACATCCCTTATGTGATTGAACCTTCCGCCGGAACAGAACGTGGTGTGATTGCCGTACTGAACGAAGCTTACACCGAAGAAGAGCTTGAAGGTGGCAACAGCCGTACGGTGCTGAAATTCCCAAAACACCTCAGCCCCATTAAAGTGGCTGTGGTGCCTTTGAAGAAAAACCATGAAGGTATTGTGGCCAAGTGCAAGCAAGTCAAACAAGAACTGATGAAGTTGGGCATTGGCCGTATTTTCTTTGAAAATACGGGTAACATTGGTAAAGCCTACCGCCGTCATGACGAAGTGGGCACGCCCATTTGCGTGACTGTGGACTTTGACACCATTGAAAAAGACGATGCACCGGTGACCATCCGTGACCGTGACACCATGGAACAAACCACCGTGCCCGCATCACAGCTAGCAGAACACATTCGCAAATACTTTGCATAAACCTTCAACCATAAATAACAAAAGCCCCCAGCTGGGGGCTTTTGTTTCGAGATATAGGCGTTATGGAAAAAGGGTGATTAAAAAGGAAAACCAACCCTTGATCATCCACAACACAAACATTACCATGACAAAAAATGCAGAACCACTGTCGTCACTGTCTATTAAGTTTTCATTGATATAATATAAACCACCACCTATGCCAAAAACAGCAATTATTGAAGCAACTGTTAAACCAACAGCCACACCGAACATCTTAAACATTATTATGATTGTGCCAGCGATAATCGCTGCTAAAACACAAATCATTGTGTTTTTATCCATCGTATAAGGTTTTGTCGACATGTTGATAACCCTCCGGTTAAAGGTCTTAAAAAAACGGAAATTGGGGATACATTCAAGATTCAAATTAACATAGAACAAAAATGTATGCAATAATTTAACCCGAAGAATTGTTTATGCTTGAAAAGCAATTTTTCTATGTTATATTTTGGATATTCTTAAAAATGATCGATTAGCTCAGTTGGTAGAGCGCTGCCTTGACTCGGCAGAGGTCACAAGTTCAAGTCTTGTATCGATCACCATTCACAGCCGCCACAAAACAGCCTAAAGCCGTCAAGCAAGCAAACGGTACATCCAGATCATTACACCCATTCAACATATAAAACCCGTCCGTACGCCGCTTAAAAAACATTGACATAAGCCCACCGCCCAACAAAAAAAGCCCCCTTTATAGGGAGCTTTTCTCGCTTCGTTATGATGTGGGTTTATCCGTCTTAGTCGGCATTTTAAAAACTTTAGAGTTCTTGTCATCTTTGTCCAGAATCTTCTTGTGAAAGTTGTTAAACACTTCGGCATATTTTTTCCAAAACAAAAATGCAAAACGTTCCAAACGCTTCACACCGGTGTAACCGCTTAATTCGGCTTCCGTTTCTGCCTGCCAAGCTTTATAATCAGCTTTAGACTTCGGGTCACAACTTTCTAAATGACGGTCGAGAGATTCGCGGCAAACTTTTTCAAACTCTTTGGGATCATCGCGCATCAACTGAACACGTTCATCGTGGGTCATATCAAGAATATTTTTTGTCATAAAGGAACCTCATAATCAAAAAAGGAATTTACAGGCCGTTTAAAGCGCTGTGTAGAGTAGATAAAGGGCAAGGCCACCAAGCCCGAGAATTAAACAATAAACAGGTGCTAAAAAATGCATTTTCTTGCAGAACGCTTGCGAGATCGTTCCACCTAAACACCCCGCCCAAAACAAAATGGGCATAATCAGGAACTGGCTTGGCAACAAATGGATGGTACAAAGCAGTGCAAAGCCCAGACAAGAAAAAAGAGTTGCCGATAGCAAGAACTTCGCCCAAGAACCTTCCCCTGCTTTCGGGAAGAAAATATCACTCAAGTTTTGTGAGAGAGTCATAAAGTTACCTCAAAAAAGAGAATGTAAAAGAATAGGTTATCGGAATTTATTCCACTTTAAACAATAAACACCCTTATGACAACGAAAAAACCTCCCAAAGGGAGGCTTTTTAGTGTTTCGGAAATCAAACTTATTTGTGAGATGCGGACAGTGTATCCTTAGAAAGGAGGTGATCCAGGCGCAGGTTCCCCTACGCCTACCTTGTTATGACTTCGTCCCAGTCACTGACTTCACCGTGGGCGGCTGCCTCCTGCAAGCAGGTTAGCGCACCGACTTCGAGCAAAATCAATTCCCATGACGTGACAGGCGGTGTGTACAAGGCCCGGGAA
>DCXM01000008.1 GCA_002328405.1 Proteobacteria bacterium UBA2136
GTCAGTATCATTCGCCAACAATTGAGCCGCTGTTAAGTTCAGTGCGTTGTCTTCATCGACGTTAAAGCTGTCGTTGACGGCGTCAGGGCTTGTGTTTGGAGCAGGGGGTTGATTGGCATTTGTAATAACACCGTCTTCTTCAAGCGTTTCGTCATCTACACGAAAAAAGCTGTTGTTAAAAGGAATGGGATCGATAACCAAGCTAATTGGATTGTCAGCACTGTATGTGTCGGAAATAATTCTTGGCTCTTCAAAGCCACCGTCTTCTTCCACAGTTGATTGAGTGCCCGATTGAGGACCTGCTGCAGGTTCAATGTCATTCACCGGTACGTTTAATAGCTGCACAAAGTCTTTTGCGTTTACCCTTGTGCCGTCTGGCAATTCAAAAACAACTGGTTCGCCTTCATTGGCGGCCAAGTCAAAGTTTAAAAGCGTTACATCGCCTTTACCTTGCGCTTTAATAACAAGGTGTGTGCCTGCTGAAGCAAAGGTTAAATTATCCAAAGAATAATTTTCCAGACTGATTACGTCTCCAGGCTTAACCTCATAAACTTTTTCAGCAACATCTTTATTTTGAATGACAGCGTTATTTTTCATAATTCCCTTTTACCTTAAACAGATTCGCCCCACCATTATAATACAGCGTGTTAAAGTTGTATGCATTGAAAAAGGGAAGGTCAACCCCTCCCTTTAACAAAAAAGTAGTATTTTGTTATTTTTTCAAATAATTACTCTTCGAATGCCAGCATAATGTCACCCGTTGTGGCTAAAACATTATACATAGCAAAATCTACAGCGTATTGCCCATTGATGTATGCTGTTTTGGCGTTGAAGTATTCCACCTCAGTGTCCAACAGGTCCAACAAGCTACGTTGACCAATATCAAATTGAGATTTGTATGCTTTTTTCGTTTCTTCGCTTGAGCCGACATGTGAAGAAAGAGGCTTGAGACGCATTTTAGCAGTTTCAAGGTTGTTCCATGCTTCAAACATTCTTTCTTCCACTTCCCGGCGATCACGCTCTAAAGTATCACGGGCTTCGGAAACACGAGCAGATTGTTGACGCTTACGTGCAAGGTCAGCACCACCGTTGTAAAGGTTGTAGCTGATACGAGCCATTGCCATATAAGAATTGTTCGCCTCGTCAGAACCGTCTAAGTTTCTGGCACGCTGCGCTTCAAGCTCGAGGTCCAGTCGTGGATAAAATACCGACTTTGTCGCACGATAAGCACTTTGCGCCGCATAAATGTCGTACTGAGCAGAATGAATTGCTGGATTATTTTCGATCGCGCGTGCCACAGCATCGTCACGCGTGGCTGGCATCAAACTTTTTGGTGCAGTGTAATTTTCCAACTTTTCTGCTTTTTCGCCTACAATTTCAACATAGGCCGCATGGGCATTTTTAAGCTCACCTTGTGCTGCATACAGTGTAGACTCTGCTAAAGCCAAACGACCTTCCGCTTGACGGATATCCGCTTTATTGCCACGGCCAGAAGTTGAACGAGCTTCAATTTGTTTTAGATATTTTTTGTGGTTATCCACGTTATTTTGGGCAAGCTTTACCAGTTCACTGTTACGCATCACATCTAAGTAGGCCTGTACAACACGCAAAGCAACGTTTTGACGCACTTCATTGGTGTTTTTAATAGAGGACTCTAAACGGTTTTCTTGCTGGTCAACGTTATGGCAAGTTTCGCAACCGTCAAAAATCATTTGCCTTGCAATCAATCTCGCTTCATTACGCCATAGAGACCTGTGACCACCCGTGTTATCACCACGGTCAGCACGGTTACGGGTTGTTGCGTTGTTCGAACGCTCATGCCCTGTGCCAATTGTTAAATCAACCGTAGGAAGGTAGCCAGCCTTGGCTTGACGCACTTCTTGTTCAATGGCGTCCTTACCTCTGTGCGCAATAAGTACTTCTGGATTTGTTTGCATAGCCTTTGTGACTGCTTCAGTTAATGATGCAGCGTAAGAAGCCTGTGTCGCACAGGTCAATAGAGTTGCACTTAACAAAATGTTTTTAAGCGATTTCATAACCGAGGTTGCCCTTTTTATAATTTTATTACCTTTACCTATGTTACCCTAAATAGAGCCTTTCGGTTTACTTTTCAAGAGACTCTACCCCTAAAAAGTTAAAAATATAAAAATAGACTGTTGTTTTTATGAAGCATTCTAACAATCAATTCCAACTATGACAGCTGTTTTACTTTTATAATTTATGACTATCCCTATAATAAATGTAGCAATAGGGAATAATAAGAATATAAATCGATGACGAAAAAACACAAGCTACCCAGCGTGGATGAGATGCAGTCTTTTACCAAAGGCTTTGAGCATGACGACTTATTAGCGTCTTTAATGTACATGGTAAGGCATTATAAAAAACTTCACTCGGCAGAATCACTGACAGCAGGCTTACCTTTAAAAGATGGTAAGCTGACACCCTTTTTATTTGTACGTGCTGCACAGCGTGGCACCCTGCAAGCCAAGGTGGTGGACCGTAAGTTAGAGAAAATTTCTCCCTACGTTTTACCTGCCGTGGCATTCACCAAGGACAATGAAGCCTGTATCATTACCTATATGGATGAACATAACATTCATGTTTATTTCCCTAAAGAAGGCAAACTGCGTGAATTTACAAAACATAGCGACTTTGAAAAAGTTTACGCTGGTTCAGTCATCCTTGTGCGTCCTTCCACCATGTTTGAATTGACAAGCGAAAGCTTATCCACAGGGCAAACTTGGTTTTGGGATACTGTTAAACAGTTTTGGCGCATTTACACCCAAGTTATTATTGCAGCAGTTTTAATTAACCTGATTGCGCTGGCTTCACCTTTATATGTCATGAACGTCTATGACCGTGTGGTGCCCAACCAAGCCATTGAAACCTTGTGGGTGCTGGCTATTGGTGTAACCATTGCTTACAGCTTTGACTTTTTGCTTAAAGTGTTACGTGGCTATTTTATTGACATTGCAGGCAAGGGGGCGGACATTTTGCTCGCTGGTCGCTTATTCCAACAAGTGCTGAACATTCGTTTGGGTAAGCACGGGTCCTCTGCGGGATCATTCGCCAACCAACTGCGTGAATTTGAAACCCTGCGCGACTTTTTCACATCCGCCACCATGGTCACATTTATTGACCTACCGTTTGTATTCCTGTTCATTGGCATTATTGCGGTTATTGCAGGGCCTGTGGCATTGGTACCGCTTGCCGCAGTGCCGATTGTGATTGGGGTAAGCCTTTACATTCAAAAACCACTTAAAAAAATTATTGAGCAATCTACCCATGAAATGGACATGAAACATGGCCACTTGGTTGAAACTTTAAACGGACTGGAGACTTTAAAATCTCTCAACGCCCAAAGCAAAGCACAAGCCAAGTGGGAAAAATCTGTCGGCACTGTAGCTAAAGTTGGTATGAAGTCACGCTTTCTAGCATCACTTGGGGTGAACTTTGCAGCTTATGCACAGCAAATGGTTTCTGTCCTCGTGGTGTTTTATGGTGTGTTTTTAATTGCAGACGGCACCATTAGTATGGGTGCTTTAATTGCGGCCACCATTTTATCGGGTCGGACCATGGCACCACTTTCGCAAGCCGTGGCACTTTACACCCGCTATGAACAATCAAAACAAGCTTTACAGTCTCTTAACAATATTATGTCCATGGAGGTGGAAAGACCGGACGGTAAAAACTTTGTTCACTTACCCAAAATTAAAGGCGAAATTGTTTTTAATGACTTAAGCTTTACCTACCCCAACGCCCCGCTTGAAAGTTTAAAGAACATCAACTTCCGCATTAAACCGGGCGAGAAGGTGGGTATCATCGGCCGTACAGGCTCGGGCAAGAGCACCATTTTAAGGCTGATGATGAACCTTTATAACCCCAATGAAGGTAGTATTTTACTTGATGGCATTGAACTGCGACAGCTTGACCCTGTCGATTTTCGTAAATACATGGGTTACATTCCGCAAAACTTAATGCTCTTTAGCGGAACATTGCGTGAAAATATTTTAATGGGTCACCCAGAGGCCAGCAACGAGCGTTTGGCCAAAATTTGTAACATGACCACAATTTCGGACTTTGCACGCCGCCACCCCATGGGGTTGGACTTACCTGTTGGTGAGCTTGGTAGCGCCCTTTCTGGCGGCCAACGTCAAACCGTGGCCATTGCAAGGTCACTGCTTAAAGAACCTGATATAATTTTAATGGATGAGCCCACAAGCGAGCTGGACAACCGCACCGAAGAAATTATTCTAAAGTCCATGCAAGAAGAGTTGAAGGACAAAACCGTTGTTGTTGTCACCCATAAGTTTTCAATGTTAGATATTGTGGACCGCTTAATTGTGATGGATTACGGCCGCATTGTGGCGGACGGCCCTAAAGATCAAGTTCTCGAACAACTTAAACGCCGCGCAGTGAAAGGAGCCCAGTCATGAGCAAGCAAGACGTCAAAGCAAAAACAGGCTCTATCAACCTTAAAGGTGAAAAAAAGGTTGTTAAAACACCCATTAACAAAAGCAGCGAAAAAGTGCCTGCAACACCTAAAAACAAAGGCAAAGTAAAAGGCAGAGGCTTTAACCCATTTGCCATCAAACAAAGCACACAAGACGGCTTAACCACTTCAAAAAACGCCCTTGCCAAGTGGTTTGACACCGAAGGCTGGTCTGACAGTGAATACATGGACGATGTGTCACAAGCCACACTGCGTGGCGCCAACCCGGCTGCCAACTTGCTGTTTTGGGTCTGCGCTGGCTTTATTGTTATTATGATGGTGTGGGCCAACCACGCCGAGCTTGACGAGGTGACACACGGTGAAGGCAAGGTTATTCCATCCACCAAAGTTCAAGAAGTTGAACATGGAGAAGGTGGTATTGTAAAAGAAATTTTAGTCCGTGAAGGGGACATTGTTAAAAAAGGCGACCCGTTGCTGCGCATTGATGATACTGAGTTTGCATCATCACTTGACGAACGCAAAACCAAGTATAACACCTTGCTTGCAGAAATTGCCCGTTTAAATCACGAGTTGGCTGATGCTGAAACCAAAACGGACCACATCACATTCCCGGAAGATTTGCAAAATACTGCCCCGAGCATTGTGGAAAGCCAAAACAACATTTACGAAGCTCGCAAGATAGAAAAGAAAAACTCTTTCAGTATTTTAGAGAATCAAGTTCAACAAAAATCTCAAGAACTCAAAGAGGCCGAAACAAGAGCAGGGCAAACAGCGCGTGCGCACGCGCTTTCCAAGAAAGAACTGGACATGACCAAACCCCTCCTTAAAGAAGGTGCGGTCAGTGAAGTTGAAATTTTACGCCTTGAACGCACAGTCAACGACCTTCTGGGCGAAAAAGAAACTGCTGAACTAGCGGTCACAAGGGCAGAATTTGCACTGGAAGAAGCCAAACGTCGCTTAGATGAAGTGGAAGTGAAGTTTAGGACCGAAGCCCTTGTGGAGCTGGGTAAAAAGCAAGAGGAAATGCAAAGATTGTCCGAAGTTTTAAAAGCAGACACCTACCGTGTGGACCGCACCACCGTGCGTGCACCAGTGGATTCTTCCGTGAAGCGTGTACTTGTAAACACCATTGGCAGCGTTATTGGCAAAGACGAAGTACTGGTGGAACTTATTCCCATGGATGACAACCTGTTGGTGGAAGCTAAAATTCGCCCAAAAGACATTGCATTTTTGCGCCCCAACCAAAAAGCGCAAGTTAAAATCACCGCTTATGACTTTTCCATTTACGGTGGCTTAGACGCTGAGCTGGAATTTATTGGCGCTGACACCGTCACCGATGACAAAGGCAACCCGTTTTACCACATTCGTGTACGAACCCATAAAAACTACCTAGGGAAGGGTGAGCAAAAACTCCCCATTATTCCAGGTATGGTGGCAACGGTGGATATTCTAACTGGTAAGAAAACAGTGCTAGATTACATGTTAAAGCCTTTTAATAAAATGCGTGAAAACGCACTAAGAGAGCGCTAATATGCGAAAAAAAATCCGCACCTTAACATTCGCCTTAACCCTAAGCATCAGTTTTTTGATGAGCCACGTCACCCTTGCTCAAACAGAAAAAGTGGCAAGCCAACTTAAAAGCAATGGCCTTTTTGGTTCGGTTGAATTTAACGTCGGTTCTATCAATGCATTACCAAAGTGGAAAGACACTCTCGATAAAATTCAAATTGAGCAGGAAATTATTTTAAAGTGTGAACAAAACTTGGAAAAATGCTTGAATGTGCCGCTGAAGAAATGGCGTGATTTTATTAAAAAGTCACGCAACTTACCACTGAAGGAAACACTCACAAAAGTAAACGCCTTTATCAATGAATGGCCTTATAAAGAAGACAGGGACAACTGGCTTAGGTCTGACTATTGGGCTTCACCAACTGAGTTTCTGGATAAATCGGGCGACTGTGAAGATTATGCGATTATTAAATATGTCACCTTAAAAGAACTGGGCTTTGACACCCACAAAATGCGTATCGTCGTGGTGATGGATAAATTAAGATTGCTCAATCACGCCATTTTAGTGGTGTATGATAACAACAGCCAACCACTTGTTTTAGACAGTTTATTTGATGTTGTGCTTCCCCACAGCAAAGTATTGCAGTATACTCCGCACTATTCAGTCAACGAACATGCTCGCTGGGCACACATTATGCCCATGAACGATGAGAAGAACTAAGGGTAAAAAAATGAACAACACACCAACAGTCACTGATTTAAAAAAGCAACCAAAGGGCTCAAATTTTTATATGTCCTTTAAGTCGATGGTTACATGGGGAAGCTTGGTGTTTTTCGTCATGCTTTTTGTTGGCCTTTCCCTTTCTTACCTTTTGATTAACAGCCGCGAGCAGAACCTCTATCATGATATTCAAAGCCGCCTTGAGATTATGACTCAGGACAAGTCCGAACTTGTACAGGCATGGTCAAAAGCACTTAAAACTTCGGGTTCTCACATTGCCAGTGCCGATGTAATGCGCTTATTCGCTGCCGAAAATGCCACCGCCTATGAAGAAGGTGGCAACGATGCCGAAGTAACCGAGGCTATTAAAGGCCAAGCGAAATACTTCCAAGTTTCTATTGATGAATATGTACGTCAAAACAAGCTTGCAAGTGCTTATGTTGTGGGCAGTGAAGGACGTGTATTTTTACAGTCCAGCGCATCTGCTGGTTTAACCAGTTCACAAAAAAAGTATGTTGATTATGTGCTAGAAACTGGCGAAACATACATTTCTCCACTTTCCGTTGAAGGTGGTCAGGTGTTTACAGTGGTTGTCCGCCCCATCCACGCTTTAGACCATATGTCCGACCAACCACAAGCGGTTGCAACACTTGTCAGCACTTTTGTTGTCACCAACCATATTGTGCATTTTTTAAAGGACGGCCCATTGAGCAAACCGGGAGAATCTACCCACATTTTGCAGGACAACTTGGGCGTGATGCAACACATCGCATTCAACAACGAACAGCCAACATTGTTTAGCATTAAGTCTAACAAGGTAGACAAACTGCTTGTAGGTAACCGCAACCTAGACGACTTTACCGCCAACAAAAGCATGATCCGTGACCAAGACGTTTTTGCTTCCACAGCTTATGTTCACGGCACGCCATTTATCATCTTGCAGGAATATACAAAAGAAACTGCTTTGCAACCACTAAACGAACACTCATTTGGCGTGCACGGCTTTATGTTGTTAACCATTGTGATTGTCAGCGCTTTAATTTTGTTACTGATCAACTACCTTCTCAGCACCAGAAACCGCTACCGTGTAAACCACCAACAGCAAGTGTTAAATGCACTTGTCAAGTCTGTTGAGATTCGTGACCCTTACTTAAGCGGCCACCATGACCGTGTGGCACGCACTGCACTGCGTGTGGCCAACCAAATGCGCTTGTCCATCCCAGAGCGCTCAACACTTTACTATGCAGCTATGCTATCCGGTGTTGGTAAAATTTTCATCCCACGTAAAATTTTAACCAAACCAGGTAAACTGACGGCCGCTGAACTGAAAGTTCTACGTGGTCACATTGACCATGCCATGGAAGTATTACAAGACATGGACTTTGACCTTCCTATTGCACAGGTTATCAAGCAAATGTACGAACGCATTGACGGTTCCGGCTATCCACAGCAAATGAAGGGTGCGGACATCAACTTCTTATCCCGCATTTTAGGCGCTTGTGATGTTTACTGTGCGCTTACCAAGCCACGTGCCTACCGTGATGCATTGAGCATTGAAGATGCTATTGACCTAATGGAAAAAGAAAAAGATAAATACGATAAAGGCGTGATGGGCGTCATCAAACAAATGGCGGAAGAGGCTCAACCCACGAAAACAGCATAAATAAAAAAGGCTCGAACGAGCCTTTTTTATTTCAATTTTTCTTGAAGCCTTCCTGTGTGCCACAGATGCTTGCCAACCACTTTATCTACCACTTGCCACCGTGCACCTTCTACCTTTTTTAAAACAAAAGTTTCGGGCACACGCATCACATTTAAAGCACCTAGTGATAATGCTTGACCCTGATCCCAGCCAAATGAAACATCTTTGCTTTGAATCTTCGGATGCTTTTGTTGCAAAGAGGTATAAGCTGTCACAGCGTCTTCCAACTGCTCATCGGTGGATATCGCTAATAACGACATCTGACCATCAAACGCTTCCACCATTTTTAAAAGCTTTGGCATTTCAGCTTTGCATATCCCACACCAAGACGCCCAAAAGTTCACCAACGCATAAGGGGTTTGTATGCTATCCATCGTGATTCTGGGCTGGCCACTATTTAAGTTTTGCAAATCAAATGCAGGAAAATCCGTCGCCTTCGCCTGACCCATCCACAAGTTACTTGTTAAACACAAAGTCAAAACCCATAAATGCTTATTCATTTTGAAATCCTTTTAGTTTAACCGCTTTATCGGTCACATAATTGCACGCCAACAAGGTGGCGACAACAGCAATTTCAAGCAAACAAAAGGCTGTTAAATTGACTGCTATGTGCTGGGTAAAGCCATATGAATGTAAGCCCACGCCCAACAAGTTTACGCCAAACCACGCCAGTGCAACAACCACGTTAGTCAACGCCATCAAAGCCGCAAAATAAAGCGAACGTAATTGACCTGAAATACGGCCATGCAACAACCATATCAGCCACAAGCAAATGAGTAGGGCACCATTTTCTTTTGGGTCCCAACCCCAGAAGCGTCCCCATGATTGGTCGGCCCATATACCACCCAAAATGGTACCAATACTACAAAATAGTAAAGCAATTAAAGCAGCGGCTAAGGTGTTTTTTTGAATATGTTGTAGCGACGATGCCTTTGCACCACGTAACCGTGCAAACAAATAAACGTGCGCCAATGCACCTGCTATTAAACAACAACCATAACCAATGGTAATGGTCAGCACATGGGTCGCCAGCCAAAAATTGGTGTTCAGCACAGCCTCCAAATTGCCCATGGTATCGCCGTCTAAAGCATAACGTGATGAAACAAACAATAGAACCAAAGTCACCAAACCACCGACAAATAACCCCAAACAGTCTTGGCGCCGCTTTTCAAAAATGTAAGCAAATAACGCAGTAACCCAAGAGACAAAAATGATAGATTCATACAACGTCGCCACTGGTGGGCGCCCCATGATGTACATACGCATCAGTAAGCCACATGTTAAAAGTGCAAAGCCCAACCACAGCGAAGCCTTACTTAAAACATAAAAACCCTGCCATTTAAAGGCTTGGAATACCGCCCAACAAACAAGCACCATCAACATGGCGACCAATGCGCCAAAGAATGGCGAAACTTTGTTATAATAAAACTCTAGCTTAAGGCGACCATCATCCACACCTGCAACGTTTTGATATAAATTTTGCAAAGCCACGGTAAAATCATCATCCATGTTAAATGAGTAACCTTGATCGTCGTCACCTATTTGTAGCGCAAATGCTTTTTGAGTAAGTACATCAAAAAATTTGGACGTTTTGGCTGAACCTTGGCCATTGTGCAAAGCTTGCCACGGGCTGTACCATTCATCACCGTCGCCCCATTGCTGGGGAATAATCTTCAATAAAGTGCTTTGATAATCCCCCTCAATATCCTTAAACAACGCAAGCGCTTGCTGAAGTTTATCTGACCCCTGATCTCGACCTGCCATTTCCAAAAATTTATTTTTTAAAGGGCGCAAGTCTAGGTAGGAGTATCGCCCTTGTGGTTTTAACCCAATTTCTATTACAAATTCTTCTGGCAAGTCAAATATAGGCAAAAGCATTGTTAAACTTCGGCTTAAGTCATAAAAGTCAACCGAATTTTCATGCAGTTGCAAAAGTTGGCTTTGCAACAATGGCAAAGTTTCACGCTGCACTTTCAGCTTTTCAATTTCCGCTAAAAAAGGTTTTGTAGCATTAAAAACTTGTTTAAAGCTATACAAGCTTTTTTCTGTTTTTGGCAACTTTAACATGCCTACTAAAGCTGGATTACGAATTTTAAAAACTGCCAGATCATAAGCCTGATAGGGCTTAAACAGCACAGTGTTTATAAATTGCTCAGCATTTAAATGCGGTAAAGACTCTCGCCCTGCAAACTGCAACAACTGATGGCGTGCAAAACTATCTAAAGGTTTGATACGGCCATTTTCAAGCACTGGCATTTGTTTAAAACTTTCAATTTCAAAGGAATGCTGCGTTGGCAACGCATCAGCCGACACCGCATAACCATGGCTTAAGGCAAATACTACAGCCAGACAAGTAGTCTTGCGCATCAGCTTTGGCAATCTTAAAAACAAATGCAAAAGCAAACCAACCGCCATAACCAAACTGGCAATGTAAGGGAACAATCGTCCTTTGTTTTGAACCACAGCCAACACCGTAGCATCTTTACTTCCTTCCACGTAGCTGGACTGGAAAAGGGTGAAATCCTCATACCTTAAAGGTTCATTCATTTGAATGTGTGCGGCAAATCGTGGCCCATCTTTTGGGTAAATATAAACAAAGGATTCATAAGCTTTGGCTTGATCCACCCCTGTGTAGCGGTGCTTTTTAAAGGAGTCCAACGCCACACGCCATGGCACATAATAACGCTTTTGGCGCAAAACCATTTGATAAACACTTTCACCCAATTGAAGGTGAGGGGAGAAAGCCATGCCTTCATAAATGGTATATTTTTGATTATTCACCATCAATTGAAGCGCGGATAAATTCAATTCGGCCACTTTATTTTCAGGTAAGGCTTCAATGGCATAGGTTTTATAACTTATATGCGCATCTTCTTCTGACTTTGGTGTTTTGTAGCGCTTAACTTCACTATTCTCAACGTAATTTAACACTTTAATACTTAAATTAGAGTCATTGATATTAAATGATAAACTTCTCACACTATCATCCATATCCATGGCATAAACATGACCTTGATTCATTTCACCCACTTCTACAAATGCAAGCTCGGCTTGGTAATAGTCGTTGTAATAGTTACTGCTTTGACCTTCCTCAATCACCATATAACCTTCGTGGCTGTAATAGGCCGTGAGAAATCCACCTAAAAACAGCAAACAAACCGAAAGGTGGGTAACAAATGAACCGGCAGTTTTTCTTGTAAACTTTTCAGAAAATGTTTTGTAAAGCAAACCTACAAACATAAAACCTAAAACAGTGTAACCCGCAGGCAAAGGCACGCCATAAAAATCAAAGAAGAAGGTTGAAAAATAAAGGTGCTGTGCGGCATACAAGCCCATATCTTTTTGCGCCAAAGTGCCGACAACAAGCAAGACCATCAAATAAAGCATAAGGTAAAAGAAAACATCTACGCGCGCTGTAAACCGCAAAGCGTTAGTCACCCACCGCATCAAAAAATTCATTGAACCAGCCTCACACTTTCGACAAATTGGACAAAGCTTTCAGCCTGTGCCAGCACTGTAGTTTGTGGCCCAGTCAGTTTTAAAAACAGTGTACCCAAACCACTTTCATGCACGGCGATTAAGGAAGCCTCTGTCCCTGTGGTCAGCTTTACAAACCGCCAATCACCGCTTTGAAGATTTAAATTCGACAAATGTGTTGAAACCTGTGACTCATCCTCCGCAAGCTGGTTTTGCCAACGCTTTAAATTGCTGTTCAAATCAAACGGCATTTGCAAAAAACTAACCGAAGCATAGGCTGTGGTATAGTCATTTTCAATAAACTTATCACTTTCGGCTGGTACATAAAAAAGGGCGTCCTGCAAGGGCGTTAAATTAGGGTCAAAGCGCCAGCGCTTTGGTGCCTGCCACGTAAAATCTTGATTGCCCGTTTCCCGGGCAATCGTCTCCATTTCAGGCACTTGGTAATGACGCACCTCGGCTTCTTGATCAGAGCCCAAGTTGCAAGATGCTAACAGTAAAAAAAGAGTATATTTAAATTTCAAAATGCCATGCTTTTTTGTTAAATCTCATCCATTGTTGATACCATAAAAACCTTACAAAAAAAACCACAACTTAGCTTTCAAAGGAGCCTTGAATGCTTTTTACAATTTCCGTTAAAGCTTTAATCCTTGATGATTTTTTTCGCCAAACCAAACCAATTTTTCTTGTTGGTTTATTCTTACCAAAGGGAATGTAAACCAAGCCATCATTGTGTTTCATTGCCATTTGTGGGATGAGGGTAATGCCCACATTGGCGGCAACCATTTGCCTTAAAGTTTCAAGACTGGTTGCACGAAAGTTTTGATTTTCACAAGCCCCTGTTTTAGAACAAATATCCAACGCCTGATCCCTCAAACAATGACCTTCTTCCAAAAGCAGCAAACAATCATCTTTCAAGTCTTCTACCTCAATGCTTTTCAGTTTTGCATAGTGATGATACGGAGACACCGCAAGCATGAATTCATCTTCTAACAAAGGTGTACACTCTAAACCCTCATCATCGATAGGTAAGGCCAAAAAGGCGCCGTCAATTTTACCTTCGTTTAAACTTTCAAGTAGGTTGTCGGTCTTTTCTTCCACCAACAATAGCTTTAAATTTTGGAATTTTTTTGAAACAATTGGCACAATATGCGGCAAGAAATAAGGCGCCAATGTAGGGAAGGCACCCAATTTAATTTCGCCAGCGAACGGGTCATGGTGGGTTTTAGCAATGCTTTGAATATCCTCAGACATTTTAACAATATTTTTAGCATATGCTAAAATATCTTCACCCACGGCGGTAATTTGAACACTTTTATTGGTACGCTCAAAAAGTTGCACGCCAAGCTCTTCTTCCAGTTTTTTAAGTTGCATACTTAAAGCTGGTTGACTCACATAGCTTTCCTCCGCAGCTTTGCCAAAGTGTTGGTGTTTGGCAACAGATATAAAATATTTCAAATCGCGTAAATTCATAACATCAAACTTTCACTTATCAAACAACATAAGAATAATTTATCAAAATCATAAAATCAATATATTTTAAAAATAAACAGGGCGCCGTTATATTAAATTTAGAAAGTGACAACAAGTGCATTTTACAAAACAAATTATTTATAAAAGTTACATAAACAGGAGAAACACAACATGCTAGGAGTAGGCGATAAGTTCCCACAGTTCAACGTAAAAGCTGTGAGCGATGCAAAACTGGAAGACATTAACATTGACAACGTTTTTATTGACGTGACAGATGAATCATACCCAGGCAAGTGGAAAGTTGTCTTCTTTTACCCTAAGGACTTTACGTTTGTATGCCCAACTGAAATTGCGGCATTTGGCGACCTGAATGATGAATTTCAAGACCGTGACACCCAAGTGCTTACTGCCAGCACCGACAGTGAATTTGTACACTGGGCTTGGCGTCGTGAGCAAGAAGAGTTGAAAAACTTACCTTTCCCAATGCTTTCAGATGTCAAGCGTGAGTTGACATCATCCCTAGGCATTTTGGACAAAGCCGAAGGTGTTGCACAACGCGCCGTTTACATTACAGACCCAGACAACATCATCCGATTTGTCATGGTGACAGACCTGAATGTTGGTCGTAACCCGAAAGAAGTGTTGCGTGTGTTAGATGCATTGCAAACAGACGAACTATGCCCATGCAACTGGTCTAAAGGTGATGAAACGATCGACCTACACGAAGCCACAGCATGATTAGTTGATGGACGGAACAAACGGGCAGGGGGTTTAAAACACAACCTGCCCACTTAAAACAAAATAAGGAAGAACATTATGAGCATTAGCGACATTCGTAAAAGTTTAAAAGATTATGCTAAGGACATTAAAATCAACCTTGGCAACGTGTTGGACGAGGAAGGCTCACCAGGTTTAAACGAAAAGCAAATTGCTGGTATTGCTCTAGCGTCTGCATATGCCACAAACAACAAAGCATTGGTTGAAGCGCTTGAAGCTGATTATAAAGAAACATTCACAGAAGCTGAGTTGGACGCCGTAAAAGGCTCCACCACTATCATGGCGATGAACAACATTTATTACCGCTTCATTCACCTTGCCAGTGACAAGGAATACGGCAAAATGCCTGCGGGATTACGCATGAATATCATTGGCAATCCTGGCATTGAAAAAGTGGACTTTGAGCTTTATGCACTGGCTGTATCCGCCATCAATGGTTGCGGCATGTGTATGGACGCCCACGTTAGCGTGGTTGAAAAAGCTGGCATTAGCAAACAAGGTGTGCAATCCACCATCCGAATTGCGTCTGTTGTGCATGCAACGGCGCAAGCACTTACAATTGGGTAACCCATTTACCCCATAGCTCCACTCAATTGTAAGCTTCATCCCATAAAAAAGCCCGCATTTGCGGGCTTTTTTTTGTCGTTAATTCAATTTTACATAAAAAATAAACCCAATACAAAAGAGGCGCTGGCCATCTATTTCTGTGGGGTAGCGATAGCTACGGTGATCTTCATCTTGCAAGACCAATTGATATTTTTCCAAAAGTTGGTTTAAACCATTGCGAATTTCAGACCATTCTTCCATTTTTAATTTAACGCCTTCGTCCACATGATACTGACTTTTCATTACAAGCTGGGCATAAATTGTAAAATCATCACTGTTGTCAAACTTTGAATTACGGCCTTCAGCGTAATTATTAAAAGAAAGGATGATACTTTCTTCCAATTTCTCAAGAACTTCAGGAACTCTTTCCTTAAGGGATGCTTTAAGCTCTCGTTCGGATTTTTTTTGCGATGTCTCCTTATTGATAACATCTAAACGCTTTTGTCGTAGTTTATAAATATCTTCTGCGGTCATGTGCGATTCTTTTGACATGATTCAACTCCTTATCAAAAAAGGGTAGAAAGAATAAAAGTTATTTTAAAGATTTGTATTTGTTATAATAATGTATACGTTCTTTTTTGTAACGGGTCAATCACAAACATTTTTAGACCTATCTCAACTTATACACAACTTCGCATAATTTATGTTATGTTAAATAATATATTTTGCATGGCATAAGTTCACATCTATACATCTTTAGGTGTGAACTTTTTATATGTCACGCCACTGTCAATAATGGCGCGTGCCAATTCTGAGCCTTCGTCAAAATCCACATGGCTGATGTAAGAATCTGTGCTCTGATTTGAAATGCCACCCACAGATAAAAAGTAAACTTCTGGCAAAGGCATAACCGATGACAACATCGACTGCCTGTAATGGCTGTTTTGCAAACTCATTTCATTGTGGATGCTGTTGGCCGCACTTTGCAAATATTCATCGCTGATGCGTTGGACATCACTGCTCAGTTCAAACAACCAGTATGACTTATGCTCGTCCACATGGTCGCTCAATAAATATTCACGAATAAAAAAGTTGTAGTTCGTGAAATTTTTATTCAGCTCTTCAATCATCAATTCCAACGCATGTGGGTTGATGGACTCGCCAAAGTAATTCAAGCTTTCACTGCGCCCTTTATAAACAACCTCAAAAGGGTCTTTGGAATAAATTTCCACAATCACTTCTGTGTTAAAACCCAATAAACCGGCTTCGTTTGAAACGGCAATCACATATTGGTGGCCAACCTTCACGTCTTTTGCGGTGCGTCTTCTAAAGTGTTTTTTTAAAGAGCCATCATCACGCAAGTCACTCACAGGGATAAATTCATAAAACACTCCTTCGTGGTCACTTAAGCGCAGCACATTTTTTTCATACAGATTTTCTTGATAAGCAAATAAACCAGATGGATGCGCCAAAAGCTGCATTCTTTGGCAGGTCATCCCTTTTAAAAATTCGAAAATAGCTTGTTTATAAGGCGCCACATTTTCACCAAAATGAACAATCAGCTTTAAATTGGGGCATAATTCACGAAGTGGAATATACCGCCCTTCCCTTTGCGCTAAAACCAGCGCAATTTCAGATAATATCTGCGGGCGCACGAAAATAGCCTCCACCTCCGCACCATACTTTTCCAACACCATGATAAAGGCGTGAATCTTTTGATAACGACTGGCACCAACACCTTGAAAATCCTTTAAATTGGGGAGGATTTTCTTTTTAATTTTGCGAGGCGCGTGGGGGTAACGCAGTGTGTGAAAGCTTGCGGCATTCACATCAAAAATTTGATTGGTATGCACTTCATCATAAATGTGTAAAAATTTACCTTTAATCGCATCTATTCCGGTAATTTCGCCCTTTTGAAGCATCTCTTCTACCACGAAGGAGTTCTCCAGCATCATTTTATTTACTGGAAAAGCATGGCCTTGGTGCAAAGCAGCATAAATGGATGAACCATTTTCTATAATTTTGGGGTAGCTTAAAATGTGAACATCGTCGGCACGAATATCCCCCGTAATGGCACGCAAAGTGTTGAGATAACTGGTAATGTTACCAAGTGGCACGTTTTCCGAAAACTCTTCATACATGGTGTGCCAGTCACGCTCTATCAAAGCCGCTTGTAAGTTCAGGTGGTTAAACAAGGCACTTTTGTCCATCCCCTTTAAAATAGACAACAGTTTTTTTTGCTGATTTTCAATAAAACCGTCCGACATTGCCTCTTAAACCTTTTTTGTTATAAAGTCTTCAATGGACTTTTTGGAAAAAGATGCGTCTAATTTTTCCAAATCAATTTCTGGTTTAGACAAATGGTAACCTTGTGCCATATCAATGCCTAAGTCGTTCAAAATGCGTAAAATCTTTTCATTTTCAACAAATTCCGCCACTGTTTTAAGCCCTAGACCTTTAGCAAGGTCCACAATGGCTTTCACAAACACACGGTCTTTTTCGGAGTTTTCTAGCGGTAAAATAAAACTTCCGTCAATTTTAATATAATCAACGTTTAAGTGCTTAATGTAGTTAAAGGAAGAGTAACCTGTGCCAAAGTCATCTAGCGAGAACTTAAAGCCCATGTTTTTGAGCACTGCAATAAAGGACTGTAATTTTTCCAGCTCTTTGACCGCTGTTGGGTCATTCATCGCCGCTGTTTCCGTCACTTCAAAAGTAATGCGCTGCGGTTTAAATCCACGTTTTTTGTACTTGGTCACAATGCGCTTCAGTTCTTTCAACATATCGTGGTCACCAATAGACTTACCCGATAAATTGATGGACAAATTCACCGCATGGCCCTTTTTCTCAAGGTCTAGCTGTTGTTGAATGCAACGCTCCACCACGCAAAGGTCTAATTTTTGAATCAAGCCATATTGCTCGGCCGCTTCAATAAACAACCCTGGTGGAATGATGTTGTCTTTCTCATCACGGATACGGACCAACGCTTCATAGTGCATTTCACAGTTTTGATTGTCATAAGGCACAATGGGCTGGTAATGCATTTCAAATTTGCCAGTTTCCAAAGCAGAGCGGATGTTTTGAACCGACTGCAAGTGCGCCTTGATGGTGTCCTTCCGTTCAACCATGGTGTCATTGTCTTCATTGCCGCCCTTGCCGTTGTCTTCACCATAAATATAAAGGCGGTTACGGCCCAATTCTTTCGCACGGTACATTGCCAAGTCGGCGCTCATCAACAAGCCTGTGCTGTCCCTTTCTTCTTGCGGGTAAGGAATCATACCAATACTCATGGTGCAGTGAATGGTCACACCATTATAAGGCACACGCAAAGCATCTAATTTGTTGATAATTTTTTGAACCTTCACCTTGGCACGGTTCACGTCAATGTTGTGCATAATAATACCAAACTCGTCACCACCAAGGCGGGCGACAATATCGGTCGAGCGGACATTGTCCCCCAACACTTCCGCCACAGAACGGATCAACGCATCCCCTGCATCGTGGCCGTAGGTATCATTCACACTTTTAAATTGATCCAAGTCAATGAACAGCAAAACACCTTGGCTTTTGTGGCGTTTAGCAAGGCTTAACGTGCGGTCCAGCTCTTCACCAAAGCGGGCACGGTTTAACAAACCTGTGAGATGGTCGGTTGTTGCAAGGCGGAACATATTTTCACGGTCCAACTTACTGGTGGTAATGTTGGTTGCCGCACCACGGTAACCCGTAAATTCTTGCTTTTCATTAAAAACAGGCACGGCAGAAATCCGCAAGCAGACACGCTCACCTTCTTTAGACTTGGTCCAAAATTCAATGTCACGGTAGGGTTGGCGCCTTTCAACACGACTTTCAATCAGCTCTCTTGTCATGTCGCTGTTTTTGCTAAACAAAGCGTCTAACTTCATTCGGCCAATCATCTCTTCGGAGGTAAAGCCCAGTGTTTGTTTAATGCCTGGGGAGATATATGTAAATTCAAAACGTTCGTTCACTTCCCACAACCAGTCAGCGGAGGAATCGGCAAAGTCTCGGAATCGTTGCTCACTGCGTGCCAATTCATCGGCATATTTTTTGCGTTTTGAAATATCACGGGAATGGATGACAATCCCAGAAAGTTGCCAATTCGAGCTGTAAAAGCCCTTAGCGACTGACTCTAGATAAACCCAGTAACCTTTTTTGTGCTTTAAGCGCAAGGTCACCTCTTCCGAGCTGGAATTTTCAATAATACGGTGAATGGCTTCAGCATAACCTGCCATGTCATTTTCGTGCACCAGTTCTACAAATGGTTTGTTTTTAAGCTCTTCTCTCGAATAGCCTAAGATGCGGTGATACGCACTGTTGGTGTAGTCCAAGTGGCCATCAAGGGTTAAAATACTGATCAAGTCATAAGCATTGTCGGTAATCACACGGAACTTGCGGCTGGTGTTTTCCAGCTCATGGGTTCTTAAAACCACCTGCTCTTGCACCATCTTAGAAATGGTGCGCTGGCGCATGAATATCCAAATAACCGCGCAAGTTAAAAAACCACCAATCGAAATCACCAAAACGGCTGTATGGGGGTTGGAATTGGACAAAATAACGTCGCTCCACATCACAAGAGTGACCAAAAGCATGACTGCTAAGGCCGCTAGGAATATCCATTGTAAAGGCTTAGACGTACTTGTCTCGTTCACGGGCTAATGCCTCACCGTTATTGTTGTTATATATTATTTTAAGCCCCATAGCCCCGAAAAACAAAGTTTTTCTTCAAAAAAATACAACTTTAGTGGCATTTACCACCAATTTTAGACCGTAAATCGTTGAAATCTAGACCACATTACCCCATAATTGGCTTAGGGAGAGAGATTTTATGAATCCAATTAACAACGCAGCCGCAATTGGCAGTGCAGTTCAGGCATATGACCGGCGAGACAATGTTTCGCAGGTTAAAACGGTAACCGCAACAGTCACCGAAGATGAAGCTGACGTCTCCAACAAAAAGGCCGAAAACGCCAAAGTGGTGCAAGAAAGTGAAAAGTCCCAAGCCAAACCACGGGATGAAGACCGCGGTGCGCCAAAAGACCAGTCCGAAGGTCGGGAAGAAAAGCGCGGTAACCTCACAGACATTTACGTCTAAACCTTCAAGGTTCTTAACCAACTGATATCCCCTATCCATGCCACCTTGCTGTGCATGCTGAGCTCTAACAAAATCCGTCAACATGAAGCCGACATTAAAAAGAGGGCTTAAAGCCCCCTTTTTGTTTTGATTGATGTGGTGCTTACTTGTTATGCACCACAAACCCATCTGCGTAATACTCTTGCGAGCCATCCAACCTGAGGTTATACACCTTTAGGCCTTGCACTGGAATATGGGTGATCTTATTCAAGGTCACATGCCCTTTATCCGTCACAATCACATCGCCCAGTGACAACTGCTGAATGTCCAACTCTGGGTTCAGCTGTTTGGCTTTTACAGGTTCAAACGCTTTCCAACCTTCTACGGTGTAAATTGGGTGCGAACCTGTCACAAAGTTTTCAGAGTCATTCACACCAAACAGTTTACCCGTGTGGTCGTAAACATGCTTTTTAAGAACCGTGTTATAACCTTGCGGTGACTTCACCCGCTCACCGACCTTCACTTCAATCACAGGTTTCAATGTGCCGTCATGCATGGTGATAAAGGTTTCTGGCACAAAGCAACCGCCGCCGCCGCCGAGTGTTCCACAGTGGCAACTATCAATACCAGAACTTGGGTTTGGCGCAGCGCCAGAGCAATTGGTTGAAGAAACTTGGTTGCCGGAAGTGTTTTGACATTGCCATTCCCAATGTGTTGAACACTGACTAAACCCAGACGGTGAGCATCCTAAAGTTGTCTCCTTAACCCATGAGTATGAGGATGATTTTACCTTACTGCAGCTGTCTGTCGTACCACCGCCAGAGCCTTTACAGTCCCAAAGGTCATGAGTCGCAGTGCTACTTGTATTGTCAACTGTCCCTTTCACACAAGTGTTTTTATTGCTTCCGCACTGACCATTGACAGCCTTGGCTTTGGTGCAACTTTTATCGGTACCACCATTTTTACCAGTACAGGTCCATTTATATTCAGTAGATGAATCCGTTGGGTCAGAATCGTAATCACCAGTGCTACAAGTGTTAGCTGTGCTACCGCAAGACCCATTGACTGGCTTAGCCTTGGTACAACTTGCGTCACTACCACCATTTTTACCAGTACAAGTCCATTTATACTGCGTGGACGAGTCAATCGGATCAGAATCATAGTCACCAGCACTACAAGTGTTGGCTGTGCTACCACAAGAACCATTTACAGGTGTCATTGGTTTTGCTTTGGTACAGCTTGCGTCACTACCGCCATTTTTACCAGTACAAGTCCATTTATACTGCGTGGACGAGTCAATCGGATTAGAATCATAGTCACCAGCACTACAAGTGTTGGCTGTGCTACCACAAGAACCATTGACAGGTGTTACAGCTTTCGCTTTAGTACAGTTCGTATCTGACCCACCATTTTGGCCTAAACATGTCCATTTGTATTGAGATGCTGTATCTGTACCATCCTGCCATACACCCTTGGAACATCCGTCATGATTGGATCCACACACACCGGTTACAGGCGTTGGAGTTGTAGAGCAAGACCCTGAAGATGATTGTTCAACCCAAGTGTTACCAGAACATTTATAGACCGCTGAACATGTTGGCACATCTTTATGTAAGAATAGCATCGGAATTGTATCTTGACATGTACCGTCGTTATGCGCCAGAGATTTTGTCTCGCCATTCATACCGCTTGGAAGCATATGGAAACATGAGGCCTGTAGACCGTTGGGGCCTGTTGGTGTACTATTTACAACCTTATTTATTGCAGCACAATCAGGTGTTTTCGCAAAGGTACAAGTTGGAGAATCACTTCCACCATTCTTACCTTTACAGGTCCATCTAAATTCAGTTGCTGTATCAGCGGGGTTAGAGTCATAGTCACCAGTGCTACATGTATCTGCTGTTGTACCACATGTACCATTTACTGGCGTTAAGCTACAATCATTTGAAGATTTATCAAAGCTACCATTCTTACAAACAGCAGAGCAAGAGCCTGTGTAACCCGTATCACATGACCAGCTGGCAGATTCACCATGGTTCACCGACTGCATAGAACCACAACCTGAACCACCTACGCTATCATAACAATTGATTGGTGAAGATGGGCAACTTGGCCCGTTCGTAAACTTATAAGTACCTTCATCACACTGAACATCCGCCGTACATGTTCCATGGTCACCTGAACATGTCACGCCTGACTGGGTTTGTCCGTCCTGTAAGCTTAAATTAGCAGAGCGACATTGACCAAGGTTTGCCGCACCTGAACAGTCTTTAGAAAGGTTGATGGTTGCACAACTCCACGCGCTACCATCCCACTTTGCCACTTCATTGGCACCACTACAAACTGGCATAACAGTTTTGAAAGCCGCCGAAGTTTCTGGGTCAACTTCATCAGGGTCTACACAACTGCCGTTAGACAACAACTGTTGTGTTGCCGCACAGTTGGTAATATCGTGAATATTTTTGTCTGTCACCTCTATCAACTTATCCAAAGTTCTAGTTTGAACATCCAACGGCGAAACACCCTTTTCAAGGTTAGAAGCTGTATGCTCTTGTGCATTGACTGAGCTAGCGACAACGCATGCAAAAACTGTAAACACCCATTTTTTTAAGAAAATTGATTTAACCATAATTACCCCGTTTCACCCGTTAATTGATTGTTTTACATGTCCAGCTTGTGCCATTAAACACCTGAACTTTGTCTGAATCCGAACACGAACCTGCTGTTAAACTTTTTATCCCATGGCTCTTTACTAAAGGGTCATTTTCATCCAAAACCACACATGATGTCCCATCGTAATGTTCCGGGGGCGTTTTATCGCCACAATTTACCACTTCCGCAATGTATGAATCCAAGGTTGTAATTTCATTTTCAAGGCGGTTAATCTCACTTTGAAGATCTTGAATGCGATTAAAGTAAGTCGAACGTGACGTAGATTCATTAGCTACTGCGTGGTTTACACCTCCTATAACCAGAAGACAAACCAATAATTTACAAATAATATTCATCATCTCACCCTTTCCTTAACCACACGAATAAATTTTAAAGAACTTTTTGTTTTGCATAACAAAACGACAAGCAGGTTGTGGCGTGCATGTTTTACCATCAGGATCAGTTAAACCTGGGCATGTATCATCCGAATCATTACACTTTCGTATGTAAGTATCTGCACAACTTTCCGTTGTTGTCCATTTCCATTTTTTAGTTCCAGGTGGTACACCAGAATTCACATCTTTGCGGACTTCCTTACAAGACCAAGAACCTCCACTCCAATGGTGAACCTGCCCCGCAGGACAAACAGAAATAGGGTTAGCAATTATAGCTTGACTTTGCGTATTCGGGTCAAGCTCTGGCTGAAAAGGTGACGCACACCCTGAAGAAGTGTACAGCAATTTATTTTGGTGACATTCTTTAATTTTTCCAACTAAGTTAGAAGAGTCTTTCAGTTTTTGCTTTAAATCAGCAATTTTTTCTTCGTATTTTCTTATGACAGAGTTATCTAAGTCATCATATTTAAAAGAGACAGAATTGTCCAACGCCACAGCAGAAGCACTTATACTACAAACAATTAAAAAGAAACTCCAAAATTTACCCATATAATCAACACCCTATTTTTGATATATAAATAAATTGTATGTATTACAAAGCCATAAAACAAGTAAATATATAAAAAACCTTTCAAAAACATCGTAACAACACAAAAAAACACCCCTAAAGTGTTATCCAAAGTTACTTTAAGGGCGCTTCCAATATCAGATCCAAGCTTTATTTCAAATCGGGCTCCAGACCAATCTCCCGCATAAAACTATGACTGGAAAGCCATTTATCATTGACCTTCACTTTTAAAAACAAGTGCACAGGGCAACCCAACATGTTGGCCAGTTCAAGGCGTGATTTACGTCCAATTTCTTTAATTTTTGAACCATTTTTACCTAAAACAATTTTGCGGTGCGCTTCACGTTCCACCAAAATGTTTTGGTCAATCCGCACCGAACCATTATCTTGAGTAAGGTATTGCACTGTTTCCACCGCTAATCCGTAAGGAATTTCTTGGTTTAACAAGCGGAATGCTTTTTCACGGGTCATCTCCGCAGCAATCAAACGCATCGGCACGTCTGTCAGCTCTTCTTCATCGTAAAGGTAAGGGCTTTCAGGCAGGTGCTTTGCAAAGCGGTCCAGCATGTCAAACACACCATCATTTTGCTTGGCAGAAATTAAGAAGATTTCTTTAAAAATGTCCATGTCATGCGCTTTTTGCACCAATGGCAACAACTTTTCTTTTTCAATCAAGTCCACTTTGTTAAAAGCAAGGTAAAGCGGGGTTGACTTTGGTTGGTTTTGATACTCTTCTAAAATGGTTAAAACTTTTTCGTTTAAGCCTGTTTTAGCGTCCACCACCATCAACACAACGTCAGCATCGTGGCCAGCTTGCCAAGCGGCAGCCACCATGGAACGGTCCAACAACTTGTTTTCATTGGGTTTGTAAATACCGGGCGTGTCCACAAAAATGAATTGGTTTTGACCACGGGTTAAAATACCCTTCATGTTAACACGAGTGGTTTGCACCTTGGGTGATACGATGGCAATTTTTTGACCAATCAACAGGTTCATCAAGGTTGATTTCCCTGCATTTGGTGCGCCAATAATGGCTACAAATCCGGCTTTTGTTTGTTCTGTCATTCAGTTTCCTCAATCTTCTCTAATAATTTGCTGGCGGCCAATTGTTCAGCCTTTTGTTTGGACGACCCCTCACCCAAGGCCGTACCAATAGCGGTTTGCACTTCTATCACAAAAACAGCGTTATGTGCAAAGCCCTTTGTTTCCATTAAAGCATAAACTGGCAGTGGCATATGTTTTTTTTGTAAAATCTCTTGCAAAGTGGACTTGGCATCTTTAAGTGGCAGCTTCACTTCAACGTTTTGCCATTGGTCTTGAATAAAGGTTTTTGTAAATTCAAAACCTGCGTCCAGGTACATGGCGCCTAAAATGGCTTCCGCCGTGTCCGCTAGAATAGAACTTTTCTCTCGGCCACCGGTTTGCTCTTCCCCTTCGCTCATCAAAATGTAGGGTTGGATGTTCCATTTAATGGCAATGTCAGCCAAAGCTTCACGGCGCACAAGGGACGTGTGGCGTTTTGCCAGCATGCCTTCCCTGTCCGCTTTATAATGGTGGAAAATTTGGTCCGCAATGGCTAAACCAAGCACACGGTCACCCAAAAATTCCAATCGTTCATTGTCATAAATACGGTCGTCCTTTTTCATATCGCAGGAGCTGTGAACCATCGCACGCTCTAAAAATTCGATATTTTTAAAGGTGTAACCAATGTTTTGTTGAAGTTGTTCAAGCATGGTTATTGGCCTTCAACCTTGGCTGTTTGTGCAACCAAACTTTGACCAATGCGTTCAAAGCGTGGCTTTAAACTGTTGTCCCATGACCAAAAGATGCGCTTGGCCTGCCCCACAACATCTTCTTTGTTCACAAAGCCCCAGTCTGGATAGTTCCAAAAGCGGCTGTCTAAGCTGTTGTCACGGTTGTCGCCCATCACCACATATTTACCTTCTGGTACCACTTGTTCGGCCAAGTCAAAACCACGTTGTTCAGCGTTAAGCAACACTTGGTGGGTCACACCGTTGAAAGTAACGTTATACTTTTTAACGCTGTGGCTTTGCCCGCCAGCATCTTCATAAGTGTGCACATCTTCAAAATTCATGTGCACCGCTTCACCGTTGACGTAAAGTGTTTTGTTGTTGTAGGCCACCTTGTCACCTGGAACAGCCACCACACGTTTGATAAAGTTTAAGCTACCAAAACCCAATGTTAAGCCGCACAGGTAACCCTTTTTCTTTGAAAAAACAACCACGTCACCTTTTTGAATGTCATGTCCATTGCCGTAACGTTCGCCCGTGCAAGGGTTGCGCCAGCCATAGTTGTTTTTATCGACAAATAAATAGTCCCCCACCAGCAGCGTTGGCACCATGGAGGTGGACGGAATTTTAAAAGGCTCAAACCACAAGGAACGCACGGTCGCTGCCAAAATCAACGCCCCTAAAATTACTTTGGTATATTCTAAAACAACTGCCATCGTGCCATTGTTTGTATTTTTATCCGCCATTTAAATTTCCTTATTTTTCTGTTTTTTCAACCAAAACTGTCGCGACAGCATACTCTTTTTCATCACTTATCGAAAGATGAAAGGTTAAATTTTTAAAGTGGGCGTGCATCATGTGCACCGTTGGCTTTTGGTTCCCTTCTCGCACAATTTCAAAATCGTGGAAGGATAAACCTTCGCCAATCCCCGTACCCAGCGCCTTTGCCACCGCTTCTTTTGCGGCGAACCGCTTTGAAACAAAGGCCACGTCAATGTTTTTCGCTTTGGCAATTTCATTTTCGGTCAGCAACCTTTTCACAAACGAGTCCTTTTTCAAGCGCATCACCTTTTCAATGCGTGAGGTTTGGCAAATATCTGTCCCCAGTCCAATAATGGCCATGTTTAGTCCTTTGTTACTTTTTCGGCAATTTTTTCTTTCAAGGCGCTGGCCTTTTCCTTCACGGCGGACGCTGTTTCCTTCACTGCGTATAACTTTGAGCGGCGGTCTCGCAGGAACTTTTGGCGGGACTTACGGTATCGGTTTAAATTATTGTAAAGCACAATGTAAATTAACGTGGCGGCCAAAGCACCCATGGGCACACCGCCCACGGTCATCGGCCAAATGAAATTATCGGCGTAAAAGGCAAAGTCCGCCCAAATTTCATTGATATCAAACGTCACCAAAAACTCAGGCGCAGATGCGTGTCGCCCCAATAAAAAGTTCCCTAAGTTATAACTGGCCAGCCATATGGCGGGGAATGTCCAAGGGTTGCCCACTGCCGTGCCCAAAATGGCCATAATGGCACTACCACCAAACGGCACAGACAACGCCACCGCAATCAAAGAATGAAAGCCCATAAAAGGCGTAAACGACACAAAAGCCCCCATGGCAAAACCAAGGGCAATGCCATGCGCGGTGCCCCTTGCCCGCTTGAGTTTAATTTCCATAAACCTTAAAAAGGCGCGGCCACCAATAGAAGGCCAAATAAATTCTTGAATATGATGAAACCAGTCACGGCGTTTTTTGCGGTGACGCCCGCGCACCCGTTTCCTTTTGTTTACTTTAAAAAATATCTTCAAAAAGACACCTCATATCCATCAATTGGTCAAACGTTCAACTTCGGTTACACAGCGCAGGTTCTTCACCGCATCAATCACCCTTTCTAGGTGGGCAAGGTTGGCCACCTCCACATCCACACGGATCGAGCAATCGTCTTTATTTTTGTTATCAATAAACAAGTCTTCAATGTTGGCTTCTGCGTTGTAAATGGCGGTTGAGAACAACGAAAGCACACCCTTTTCGTTCATGGTTTCCACACGCAAACGGGCAATGAACAAACTGTCAGTATTGTCTTCAATCACGTCGCCATTCCAGCGGACATCCAACCAACGTTCTGGCTGGTCGGACAAAGCGTCTAAGTTTTTACAAAGTGAGGAGTGAATGCTAATACCACGACCGGTGTTGATGATGCCGACAATGTCTTCCCCTGGCAGTGGGTTACAACATTTGGCAATGTAAATGGCCATGCCTGGGGTTAAACCATCAATGGCAACACGGGTGTCACGTCGTTCAAATTTTGGCTTGTTGTTGCTACGCGCTTCTTCAATTTCGTTCTTTTGTTCTTGCGGTTGGTTACGCTCGGGGAACAGCACATCAAAAACTTGCCTTGTAAAAGCGTGACCTTGGGCGATGCCAACATACAAATCATCCAGTGAGTCCATCTTAAGGTCTTTTAAAACCTGTGTGGTGAGCGATTTTTCAGTGTAGGACAAACTTTCACGTCTGGCGGCTTTTTCCAACATTTCACGGCCAAGGCGTATCAGCTCATCGCGCTCTTGCAGGCGGATAAAACGGTTGATGGCCGACCTTGCTTTACCGGTAATGACCAATTTAAGCCAGCCACGGGTGGGCGTTTGGTTTTTACTGGTGATAATTTCCACCTGATCGCCGTTTTTAAGCCTTGTCCGCAGTGGTGCCACACGACCGTTTACCTTAGCGGTTTGGCATTTGTTACCCACTTCGGAGTGAACGTTATAAGCAAAGTCCAATGTGGTGGAACCTTTGGGCAAGGTGACCAAATCCCCTTTTGGAGAAAAGACAAACACCTGATCATCAAACAGGTCCATTTTGGCATTTTCAATAAATTCTTCTGCGTCTTCACTGTCCTGCAAAGTTTCCATCAGGGACTTCAGCCATTTGTACTGCATGCCTTCGGTCATCGCTGCACCCGTTTGCTGTTTATACAGCCAGTGCGCCGCCACACCACTTTCGGCAATTTCGTCCATTTGTTGGTCACGGATCTGAATTTCCATCCGGTTGCCAAAAGGCCCAATCACCGATGTGTGTAAGGACTGATAACCGTTTGGCTTCGGATTGGAGATATAGTCCTTAAATCGCCCAGGAATCGCCTTGTAAATGTCGTGAATTTTACCCAACACTTCGTAACACTTCACCTTGTCCTTGGCAATAATGCGGTAGGCGACAATGTCGGTCAGCTGGTCAAAAGTCAAGTTCTTTGAAACCATTTTTTTGTGAATGGATGGAATCGACTTTTCACGGCCTTTTACTTCACATTCAATGCCCTCTTCCGCTAGTTCTTCTTTCAGTGCTTCTAGCACACGCCCAATTAAATTGTCCTGCTCACGGTAGGACTTTAACCGCTCAGAAATACGCTCAAAGGATTCAGGATGCAATTCACGGAATGCAATTTCTTCCAGTTCGGTTTTAATACCATACAAACCCACACGCTCGGCCAGTGGCACAAAAATGTCCATCGTGTCTTGGGCAATACGGCGGCGTTTTTCGGGTTTGGGAATGCAATGCAAGGTGCGCATATTGTGCAAGCGGTCGGCCACTTTAATTAAAAGAACACGAATGTCCTTACTCATGGCAAGGAACAGTTTGCGATAGTTTTCCGCCTGCTCTTTTTGCTTGTTGGTAAATTCAAGTTTTGAAAGCTTGGTTACACCTTCAACAATGTTGGCCACCTCTTCACCAAACAGTTTTTCAATTTCTTCTTTGGTGGCCAGAGTGTCCTCAATGGTGTCGTGCAGTAAGGCGGCGGCAATGGAGGCATCGTCTAAATGCAAATCAGCAATAATGGATGCCACTTCCAGCGGGTGGATGAGGTAAGGCTCGCCCGATGCGCGCTTTTGGTTGCCATGCGCCTTCATGGAGTAAACATAAGCTCGGTTTAAAAGGGCCACATCGGCCTTTTTGTTAAATTGCTGAATTTTATCTATCAGTTCATATTGGCGAATCATCTACCGTTCTCGAGCCTTTGTTATTTAAATGTTGTGCTTAATATAAAGTTTTTTGGCTTAAATTTCATGCTTTTTCTATTAAAAAAACAAAAACCGCCAAACAGGTGGCGGTCTTGTGTTGTATGAAAAACCAATTATTCTTTAGTTTCTTCCTCATCGGCGAAGCTATCTTCCATAGATGTCAAGCTTTCAAGGGCAGCGGCAGCGGCAGCGTCCATTGCAGCATCTTCAGCATCTTCTGGAGAAAGTTCAACGGTTTCAGCTTCTTCGCCTTCACCTTCTTCACCTTCAAATTCAACTTCTTGGATAGATTCCGCAGAGCCTGTTAGGTCGCTCAATGCGTCTTCTGTCAATGTGGTGATGTTGTCATCTTCGAAGTTTAGGTCTGCGTGGCGGTTAACACCGTGAACGATGTGGCGGCGCAGTTCTTCAAAGTCGATGGTTTGCTCGGCCACTTCACGCAGGGCAACCACTGGGTTTTTGTCGTTGTCTTTTTCAACGGTAAGAGGTACACCAGCACTGATGTCACGTGCACGTTGAGATGCCAAAAGCACCAATTCAAAACGGTTTGGGATAATTGTAACGCAATCTTCAACTGTTACGCGAGCCATGTTCTTATGATTCCTCTTTTTTAGACATTCAACTTCCACCCGCAAAAAGGGTATAAAGCCTTTATAAGGAACTTCATTTAAAATTTCAAGGTTAATTGTGTAATTAAACAGAAATAATGGCCTTTAAAGGTCCGTCATTGTAAAAATGTCATGAACCGGTTGCCCCGCCACGTGACAATCGACCGCCACATAACAAGAAGGCGACACCACGCCGTAACAAGCCTCATAGGTATCGGCGTCATAAAACTGCACATGGTCCAGCTGAATTTGATGCACCTCCATGCTTTTTTTGAGCATGCTGACAAGCTCGGTCATGTCCGCCTCGCCCGACTGCAACAGATCCAGCATTGGCAGCACTGCCGCACGCACTTTTTTTTGCTGGGCATTGAGCAAGTGGTGCGGTGTTTGTTTAACGGTTAATTCAAACGGGTGACCAAAGTCATCGCTTAAGTTTTTTAAAATTTGAATCAGCGGCAGGGCATTTTCCGCCACGGTCACCGTTAAAGGCATAAACTGAAAAAGGGACATCACAATCAAAGCCAACTTACGGGACTCGTCCTTTAAAAAGCCTTGCAGGTGAATGTCCACCGCTTGTGGTTCAAACAACAAGTCGGCGCCAATGCGTTTCATAAGGTTTTGCGTGGTTTGGTTGGTGGGTTTAGCAAGGTTCACCAGCACCAAACGGTCACACACATAACCCGCCTGCCTTGCCGCCACCACAAAAGGTGTATCCACCACACCGTTGTAAAAGCACAGGCCAATGCTGTCCTCTACGTCAAAGGTGTTTAAAGCTTCCGCAATATCCGTTTTGTGATGCAAAATTTTCATAACCGCTAAATTAGCAAGAAACCGTTTAAAAATAAACCTGACAAATCACCTTTTTGATATTATCATACCCCACATGGCTAAAAGACAATCCAAATTATCCGCATTTGACAAATCCATCCAACTGCTTTCACGCCGTGGTTACGCCGTGGCGGAAATGAAAAGCGCTCTTTTAAAAAAAGAATACCCCGAGGCTGAGGTAACCGCGTGTATTCAAACCTTGATAGACGCACGCTACCTAAACGATGAAAACTTCGCTTATGAGCGCATCCGCTCACGGGCCACCTTATCCAAGTGGGGCAAACGTCGCATTCACACCGAACTTAAAAACAAAGGCGTTGCCGAAAACACCATTGCCACTGCATTTGAACGCTTTGAAAGCGGCGAAGAAGAACGCCTTGGCGAAACACACAACTGGCAACAACAAGCCAATGAACTGCTGACCCGTAAATATGGCCCCTTCCCCAACCAGCTTTACGAGAAAGCCGAAAACGCAAACAGGTGGGAAGAAAAACAAGCCACTTTAAAAGAAATTCAAAAAGAAAAATCAAAGCGCATCAATTTCTTATTACGTCGTGGGTTTTCCAGCGAACAAGCCATTAAAGCAATGGAACAGTTGTAATCTTCATCCGTAACACCTTGACAACAGAACCTTGAGTGCCTACATCTTATTTATAGTATTAGATTCACTTATTCGTTTACCTTATAAATCCTTACATCACTTAGGAGGCTTTTATGCCTGTACTCATTGAACTCATCATCTTAGCGGTTGTTAGTTGGGTTACCTGCGCAATTGGCAGTAAATTATTAACCTACGGCTTTGACGCAGACTCCACTCTACTGGCTACAGGCGCTTTCCTGCTATGCATTATCTTTTTGATAATTTTTGTAGTAGTCTTCTTTACTTTCTTAGGAGTTCTATTCACTTGGACACCTGTACTGGAAGGCGTGATAACCTTCATAACGGGTTAAGCGAGCACAGAGAACCCAAATACCATACAAACTCATCGCTTGTACATTCAAGCGTTTGTTACTTACATCTACAAGAGAGATTACATAATGATCTTAGGACTCCCCACCCCCGTTCTGTTAATGATAGTGTTTGCCATTGTAGCTTCAATCGGTTTTTTATTACTGAGAAACCGTAACACGAACAAACCGGAAATCGGATTAAGCCTTTTAACAACGGCATGTCTCGGTTTCTTGGGTACAACCTTATACTATTAACAGGTCTAAACCACCATTCACGAACCCAAACACCCCAATCAAACGGGGTGTTTTTTATGCCATTATACAAACTTGACAGGTTAAGATTAAAACATTATTTTTTATATACACTTAACACCTTTCTTTCCATTTCCATTTTCATGCGGAGGCATTTTATATGTCAGACAAGCAATATCCATTCGAAACTGTTGTTGACGATAACTTTGTGCGTACAAGCATGAGCATTGTTTTGCATCAACACACCCCATTAGACGACTTAAGCGAACGCATTCAGAAATTTGTGCAATGTTGCGAGCGTGCTAACAAACCCTTACGATTAACCATTTTTGTGGAAACCACCGAGCTGGGAACACAAATAAAAGATACAGTCAAACAAGCCTTGAATAATTATTCACGTTACGGATTTTTCATGTCTTGTGCACTTAATCCTACTCCCGAAATAGGTCTTAAGAAAACCATTAGCTCCTCGGAACCTATGAACTTCCTAGTTTTAACCGATCAATTTGAAAAACGACCCCTGCGTCCACAACTCTAAACCGCCCTTCACGAATCCAAACACCCCTTCATAAACGGGGTGTTTTTTTATGATGCAACCAACCCAGTGCAAAAAATATCTAAGAAAACCCACCGTTTCGTAAAAAAAATCAAAAAAAAGGGTTGAAAAAATAAATCAAACCCTTATAAAGGTGTTGATGATTATTCATGCTGTGCGACAGGATTATCATGCCAGCATTATCGAACAAGCCAATTGTTCGTAGGAATATGAACATTGGACAGATAATATATATAAACTAAAAAAGACAAGGATTTAGCTAAAATGGCAAAAGCATCTTTTGACAGAAGTAAGCCGCACTGCAACATCGGTACTATTGGCCACGTTGACCACGGTAAAACAACTCTAACAGCCGCAATTTCTAAAGTACTAGCAGAAGCTGGTAAAGCAGAACTACGTGACTTCAGCACAATCGACTCTGCTCCTGAAGAAAAAGAGCGTGGTATTACAATTAACACATCTCACATTGAGTACGAAACTGACGCACGTCACTACGCACACGTTGACTGCCCAGGTCACGCCGACTACGTTAAAAACATGATTACTGGTGCTGCTCAGATGGATGGTGCTATCCTTGTTGTAAACGCTGCTGATGGCCCAATGCCACAAACACGTGAGCACATCCTTCTTGCTCGTCAGGTAGGTGTACCTGCTCTTGTTGTTTACCTAAACAAATGTGACATGGTTGACGATGAAGAACTTCTTGAGTTGGTAGAAATGGAAGTACGTGAACTTCTATCTTCTTACGACTTCCCAGGTGATGACATTCCTGTAATCCGCGGTTCTGCTCTTAAGGCTCTTGAAGGTGATGCTTCTGACCTAGGTGCTGGTTCTATCATGAAATTGATGGACAACGTTGATTCTTACATCCCTCAAGTTGAGCGTGACATCGATAAGTCATTCCTAATGCCGATTGAAGACGTATTCTCTATCTCTGGTCGTGGTACAGTTGTAACTGGCCGTATCGAGTCTGGCGTTGTAAACGTTGGTGATGAAATTGAAATCGTTGGTATCAAAGACACAACAAAAACAACATGTACTGGTGTTGAAATGTTCCGTAAGCTACTTGATCGTGGTGAAGCTGGTGACAACGTTGGTGTTCTACTTCGTGGTACAAAACGTGAAGATGTTGAACGTGGTCAAGTACTTGCTAAGCCTGGTACAATCACTCCGCACACAAACTTCAAAGCTGAGTGCTACGTTCTATCTAAAGAAGAAGGTGGTCGTCACACTCCATTCTTCAGCAACTACCGTCCTCAGTTCTACTTCCGTACAACTGACGTAACAGGTGCTATCTCTCTACCAGAAGGTACAGAAATGGTAATGCCTGGCGATAACGTTGAGATCGACGTTGAGTTGATCGCTCCTATCGCGATGGACAAAGGTCTACGTTTCGCGATCCGTGAAGGTGGCCGTACGGTAGGTGCTGGTGTTGTTGCTGACATCACTAAGTAATCTCTGTATTACCAAAAATTAAGGGAGCTTCGGCTCCCTTTTTTTTGGAGCACCTAACCTACGCGCCGATACGCGCTTAGGGGTCAGCGGTCAACAGCACCCCCATGCTGTTGATACTTCCGCTTCGACCGGTGACTGGTGGTTGCTCAACACACCTAAGTCATCTCTGTATTACCAAAAATTAAGGGAGCTTCGGCTCCCTTTTTTTTGAGCACCTAACCTACGCGCCGATACGCGCTTCGGGGTCAGCGGTCAACAGCACCCCGTGCTGTTGATGCTTCCGCTTCGACCGGTGACTGGTGGTTGCTGAACACATTTTAGTCATCCCTGCATGACCAAAAATTAAGGGAGCTTCGAATGACTCAAATGATTCACATAAATCTTTACAGAAACAATAAAACCGTATACATTTCAAATGTTACACACTTTTCCTTTTTCAATTCACTTCACTTTGAGGGCTAAAGCATGCCACAAAAAACAAAAGTTACTTTCACCTCACAATACTTTACAGATACGGCACATATTGCATTGATGGAGTCGGCACTGGCTAAACTGGTTGATAAACACCCAAAGCTGGTAACAGCTCTATCAAAAAATCAAGAAAAACCCATAGACAATCAGATTCTCGTTTGCTGCTCTGCCGAAAGTGCACCCAAACTTGACCCCAATGGCGTTGCAGTGGCTGAAACCATTGAAGGCGAGTATTACTATGTATTTTTTACAGTACATATCCCAGCAACAGACGAAGACCATGTACACTCAGACGACATCCTCCCACTATACTTGGGCACAGCCCCCACAGGCGCCGCACCGCTTCGCTTGTTCTCAAACGGCGATGGCACTTACCGTGTGGAAGACTGCACCGGTTGTAATTGTAAAAAATAACGAAAAATAAAAAAGAAGGCTTTAACGCCTTCTTTTTTTGCTATATACCATAAATAAAAAACCCAAACATTTTAATCATAAATATAAGGAGCAAGCCACATGCAGTCCATCCACATTTTTGGTGGCCTTGCCACAGCCATGGCCTTTGTTTCTTATGTTTTTTATATGCGTTCTATTTTAAAAGGCATCACCAAACCCCACGCCTTAAGCTGGCTGAATTGGTCCATTTTATTTTTAGCAGGCGCACTGATCCAAGGAGATATGGACAAAGGTGCATCCTCTTGGGTGTTTTACATGTCCGCCTTTAATTGTTTTAGCATTACCCTTGCCGCCCTTATATCAGGGGAGAAGAACTTCACAAAAAGCGACTGGTTAACATTTTTGGCCGCCTTGGCCATCATTCCCATCTGGGCATTCACCCAAAACCCGCTTACCGCCTTGGCCTGGCTGATCACCATTGACCTGTTAAGCTTTTACCCCACCATTCGTAAAACATATCACAAACCACACAGCGAAGATTTGATCGCCTATATCGTGGCTGGCACACGCTACCTGTTTGTCATCTTCGCCTTAGAAAACCTACTTTCTCAAGCGTTGATATACCCTTTATTTTTACTGTGTTTAGAATGGTCATTTGCCGCTTATTTGCTGTGGTTACGCCGACCCAGCCAGCCTGTGCATTAAGTCACCCCTTGCTAAAAGGGGCAAAAACCCTTATACTAATAGATAACTTCAACAATTTCGGTGTTATATGCTGAGTAGTCAGTTTTTTAGTGGAATGGCAATTTTTATGTCGCTCCTCGCTTATGCGTTTTATGTTTATTCAATTTACAAAGGCAAGTCACAACCCCATGTTTTCAGTTGGTTAAGCTGGTTTATTGTGATGGCTGTGGGCGGACTTGCCCAAGGCCATATGGATGAAGGTGGCGGCTCATCCTTGGTGCTTTACATTACAGCCGCATGTTATTTAAGCATTGCCGTTTATGCCGCTTTTATGAAAAATAAAAACATCACCGCCAGTGATACCTACACATTCATTGGGGCGCTTTGCGCCATCCCCATGTGGTTGATCACCAAGGACCCGTTGGCCGCACTTTGCTTACTAATGGCCATTGACGTACTGAGTTTTTACCCAACAATCCGCAAAACTTATTACAAACCTTACAGTGAGGATTTAACCGCCTACACCTTGGCGGCGTTTGCCTATGGCTTTATGATTTTTGCCATTGAAACACCCAACGCCCAAAACCTTGTTTACCCCGTATTCTTAACAGGGTTAGAATTTGGCTTTGTTGCTTTTGTTGTAGTGGTGCGCAAAATGCGTGGTCGCCCTGCCAAAATTCAGCTTAAGCAATCCTTAAAAGTGTGATAATGTCAGGTGCATAATCGCTACCTATTTTTGAGGTAACTAGATGCACCATCACAACCGTTTAACAAAGCAACAGCTTCATAAACTGATTCAAAACAAACAAATCACCCTTGCGGGTTGGTCTAAAGGCAAAATTTATGGCCTTTTAACCTGCGCTTCAGGTCGCCATAAAATACACCGTGAGAACCGAGTGTTTTTTAAAGACGAAGCCCAAGCCCAACAAGCAGGGTACCGCCCTTGTTTTTACTGCATGCGCCAAGCTTACAATGCCTGGAAAGCGCAACAAAAAGACCCTGTCAGATGACAGGGTCTTTTTTATGTGACCTAGACGCACCAGTTTAGTTGGACATATCCCTAAAGTGACAGTTTTTTGTTGTTTTTTATTTGTGTTACCACATATAATACTAAAGTGGTAACAAGGAACCTTAAAGTATAGGAGTAAGAATAATGGGTGTGATGCTGATTGGTTATATTGCAGCTTTTTTAACCTGCATAGGCTATGTTTTTCAAGTATGGAGCCAACTCAAAGATGGGGACTTTAGCCAAGTTTCCCTGCCTGCCAAAGCGCTTATTCTTGCGGCAAGTTGCTTTTGGGTTTTATACGGCCTCTTTGCGGAACAGCAAGCCATTTTAGTGGTCGGTAGCTTGTTCACCTCTATCAGTTTCCCAATCGTAGCGCTTAAAATTCAGTACGACATGAAGGAGCAGGTTCGTAAAAAGAAGTTTCCGCCCATTCAGTCTCGTTATGAGTCCTTGAGACGTGAGCGTGTTTAAGCACAAGACTTAAAACCACCTCTCAACCAACTGTCAGGCATTTTTGAAAGTTATTGGTGACCCATTAACCAACCTTTTTAGGTTGATGCTCCACCACTTCGAAATATTCGTAAAAAACGTCAGGGAAAACTATTTTAGGCTTGGCGTTACTGGCCACCTTCGGCTCACTGCGCATCACCACCACATTGTCAGCCGTTTGCTCACGCACCACAAAAGCACTTTCACGCACAGGGGTTGCCTGCATGGTTTGCTTAACTGGTTCGGCCACATTGCTGGCAACAACCGCTGGCATAAACTCGCGCGTATAGGGGTGGCTTACACCACGTGCAATACGGTCAATCATGGAGAAAGCTTGCGTTTTCTCTCGCTTTGTTAGCTTGTTGACCATTTTACCCATGGATCCACGCGTGCGCATGATGAACACCTTTTTATTTTTGTTACATTGTCTTACATAAGACCAAAAAACTATAACAAAACAGCCCCTAAACAGACAACATAACAAGCAAACTCACAAGGCCACCCCCTTGCAAAAAAGTCACTTTTTAAAAAGGGTCAGCCGTCAGATTTTAAGCTTAGAATGCGCTGATAAATTTCTTTTTTAGAAAGGGTGGATTTTTCCACCAATTGGTCACGGATATCCTTCACCTTCATGCCCTTTGCAAGCAAGGTTAAAATGGCATCGTCTAAGCTTTCCACCTGCTCCGCCACCTCGCTTTGACCGGCGAGAATAATGGTAAACTCGCCCAAAATATCATCACGGGATTGAAATTTTTGATAAACATCTGCCACGGTGCCACGGACACATTCTTGGTGAATTTTGGTCAGCTCACGCCCCACGGCGCACAAGCGATCGGGGCAGGTTTGCGCAAGGGCTGCAAAGGTGTCCATCACCCGGTGTGGTGCTTCATAAAAAATGTGGGTTTCTTCCCTGCTCATCAAATTTTCAAGGTAGCGCAATTTTGGCCCTTCCTTGCGGGGCAAAAAACCGTGGAATGTGAATTTATCGCAAGGGAGCGCACTCAACGTCACCGCCGTGGTTGCCGCTGTCACCCCTGGGATGACATCAAAAACAACATCCGCTTGCAACGCCGCACGCACCAACATGTAACCAGGGTCGCTGATGCCTGGCATCCCCGCATCGCTGATATAGGCCATGGTTTGCCCCTTTTGGATCAGCGCAATCAAACCATCCACGCTGTGATGTTCATTGTGCGCCCCGTGGGAAAGCACTTGCTTGCCGGTAATTTTAAAGTAATCCAACAGTTTTTTGGCTTTTCGGGTATCCTCGGCGGCAATCACATCCACCTTTTTAAGAGTTTCAAGGGCACGGAAGGTCATGTCATCAAAGTGGCCAATGGGCACGCCAACCAAAAATAGCTGTGTTTTTTGCATGAAACTTTAAACTTTCTGGCACTTAAAGACCAAGGTTGGTCGGCTGCTGTTACGGGTGAGACGGCCACCCCACGTGGAGGCAATTTCCGTTTTTTGCCCTGCGGGAATAAAATAATATTCCAACATTTTCAGGCCTGCCGCTTCATACGCGGGGATAATTTTTTGCGCCATATAAGCGTCATCCAACACTGGTAAACCAAGAGACTTTCGTTGATCCTCGTCCTTAAACACATGCATGTTGATGTGTTGGTGCAGCTCACCCCCTTCTTTTAAAAGGGCGGCCATTTTGGCCACAAACCCAGGGAATGGAATGCTGACCGCTTGCAACAGCGACCCCCAAGGGAAGTTCACGGAAACCACGTCCGCCTTGCCGTCAAGCAGGTTGTCCATCTCCAGCACATTGGCGCATAAAAACATCGCATTGGGTGCACCACCACGGCTTGGCTTTTTGGCCGCACGGGCACTGCCCTCTTTCAAAGATTCCCTTGCCGCATCAATGCCAAGCACTGCTGTGTTGGGCATTTCCTTTGCCAAACGCCACGCAAACAAACCATCCCCTGTCCCAAGGTCCACATGCAGTGCTTTGTGCTTTTCAACAAACTCCAAAACTTCTGGATTGGTGCGTGAATGTGATTTTTTGCCAACAATCTGCTCTTGCAAGGTTTTCCCCTTAAAATTAAGTTTTTAAACATCTTTATACAGCGGTTAGTTATAAAAGGTTTTGCCCGCAAACGCAAATCCTTATTCAAGCGCAACAGGTGCTGCATAAAAGGTTCTAAAAGCGCATATCTCTTTACATGTTAGGTATCCATTCTTATAATATCTTTTACAAAACCTTTATTTTTCTTACCTTTCATTCACATAAAACCTTTGGAGGTACCGTTTATGGTACTGCGAAAACTACGCCTGTTCATTGCACGCATGAAGCAAGACGGCTTAATCTTCCCTTTAAAAGAAGTACACCCGTGCGAAATGCGCCAAGATGAAACATTCAACAACCGTGTTCCCTTAGAAATTGAAGTTTTTGACAGTGACGAAGCCAAAAACAACCACACGCCTACTTACATTATCCGCGCAGGGGCGGACAGTTACATTAAGCCGGAGAGAACTTTAAGCTTAATGAAGCACATAAAAAACCTGCGCAGTGAACTGGTGATAGAACATGCCGACCACAACTTTGGTGGCGAAAACCCCGACATTTTAAACGCTTTGCGTTTTGGTGTTGGGGCAATGCTCACCAATTTTTTAAACGATGCGCTGGTGAAAAACAACAGCTAAGGTGCAACAAAAAAGCCTCCACTTGGAGGCTTTTTATTTTTTCGATACTACGATTCGTTTGTTGTTTTAAGCGGACAAACCGTAAAATTTTGGGTGTCTAATTTCTGCTTATTAAAATTCTTAACAAAAATTAACAAGGTGGTATAGGCCGCCATTGAGATAAACGGTATAACGTACGACACATTAAACTTAACAGAGACATCAATTAAGCATCCATAGGCGAGTGCATTGATCAAATAGGTGGTATAGAAAATTGCGTGAGAAATCACAGATCTTACATTCATAAACGTTACCTTAGGTGAGAACTTGAATAAAGTATATTCATTCGCCCTGATAATATCAACCCCTTACGTTCTTTTTGTTAAGCAGGCTTCTAACCAGCGGGTTTGGTCACCAAACGGACCTTTGCTCACCACTTCTTTTAAGTTGTCCACCTTTAATAAATTGCGTTTGGCCAATTTTTCCATATCTGCCCCTTCCAGGGACTGGAAAAACTTGTGATTATGAATGTGATGATGCTCCCCCAACAGGGTTAAAATGTAGAGCTGCCCGCCTTTAATCAACACCCTCGAAAATTCGCTCATTGCTTTTTCAATGCCAATGTTTTTACCCGGCAGGTAAAGTTGGTGGTGCAAAACAGCGTTGCAATAAACGCCTTCAAAAGTGGCATTTTCAAACGGCAGATGGCACATGTCCGCCTTCATCGCACAGCCAAAGGGCAAGGTGCCTTCACGTTCCATTTCCAGCAAATGGCGGGCGTAAAAATACTCGGAAGGCTCAACCGCCTTGACCTTAACCTTTGGTTGTTTGGCAAGGTGCTGGGTGCAAACACCGTGCCCTGCCCCCACGTCCAGAACATAATGCTTAGACTTTTTAGGAAAGGCCATCTCAAGCCGTTTGGCAAATAATTCAATTTGGTTTGCTGAATGGTCGGTCAAAGTTTCAAACAACATGACATATTCATGCCCCAGTTCGGCATAAGCCAAGTCCACACATTCTTGAACAGACTCTTCTAATAAAGTCAGAGCCTTAGCGTCAAACCCACGCCAAGACTCTGCCTTTAAAATTTCACTAATCTGTTCTGCGGTGTAATGCACGGCCTCAACAAACTTTTAACTTAAGCGTGAATCGCACGTCCATCCACAGCCAATGCCGCCTCTTTGGTGGCCTCGCTCATGGTTGGGTGGGCATGAACCATGCGTGCCATGTCTTCGGCAGAACCGCCAAATTCCATAATGGCTACAGCTTCGTGGATCATCTCTGACGTGTTGTGACCAATCATGTGGACACCTAAAAGCTTGTCGGTTTTCTTGTCCGCCAACACTTTTACAAAGCCTGTGCTTTCTGCCATGGCAACTGCACGGCCATTGGCCAAGTAATTAAACTTACCAACGTTGTACGCCACACCTTCTTCTTTCAGCATTTCTTCGGTTTTACCAACGCCAGAAATTTCAGGCGATGTATAAACAACCCAAGGAATACAGTCATAATTCACATGCGGTTTTTGACCAGCCATCATCTCTACGCAAACCACGCCCTCTTCTTCACCTTTGTGGGCAAGCATTGGCCCTGGCGCACAGTCGCCCACGGCGTAAATGCTCTCGCAAGAAGTTTGGAAATTTTCGTTCACTTCAATAAAGCCACGGTCATCGGTTTTAATGTTGGCATTTTCAAGCTTTAAGCCGCTGGTGTTTGGCTTACGCCCGACAGCCACCAGTACTTTGTCGCCATTCAGCTTTTTAGTTTCGCCGTTTTTGTCTTCCAGCTCCACATTCACATTGCCATCTTCAACGTTCACACCAGTCACCTTAGACTCCATGTAAAACTCCAACCCTTGTTTGGTAAACAGCTTTTGCGCTTCTTTACCAAGGTCACCGTCCATTACCGCAAGTGGTTTATCTGCAATATCAATCACAGAAACTTTTGCACCCAAACGGCGCCAAACAGAACCCAGCTCCAAGCCAATTACACCGGCACCAATCACAATTAGGTGCTGTGGCACTGTTTGCAGTTCCAACGCTTCTGTAGAAGAAATAATATGTTCACCATCATACTTAGCAAACGGCAGCTCAATCACGTCCGACCCTGCGGCGATGAGGATTTTTTTCGCTTCATAAACGTCACCATCGTCCACTTTTACGGTGTTCGGGCCGTCAATGGTCGCCCAGCCGTTAATCACAGTTACTTTGTTTTTTTTCATCAAGAAGTTGATGCCTTGGGTCATCTTATCCACCACGCTTTGCTTGCGCTTGATCATCTTTGGAATGTCCGTTTTCACGTCGGTCACTTCAATGCCGTGGTCGGCAAAGTGGTGTTGTGCCATTTCATATTTTTCGGAAGAATCCAAAAGTGCTTTTGAAGGAATGCAACCTACGTTTAAGCAAGTGCCGCCAAGCTCTTTGCGTTTTTCAATCAACGCTGTTTTCATTCCCAACTGGGCTGCACGAATGGCAGAAACATAACCCGCTGGCCCCGCACCAATTACAATTAGATCAAACTGAGACATTGCACAAATTTCTTCTTTTTTTAATTAAAATTTTATGCCCTCCATCATACATGAGAACCAACCAAATTTAAACAATGAATGGCAAATTTTGTAGGCACTGTTATTTATAAATCACTTTTCTTGTAACCTCCCTTTCACTTCAAACCTTTTTTACTTGATATTTAAGGGCGAATTGTACACAATCTAAATAAGTATTTAACACCTTTCCATTCCTTTTCTTCTCTCTTCTGTTTTTAAACATATGAGGCAACCTCCCATGACTGAACCCTTTGAACAGGCCATTCAAGCCGCCGAAGAAATAACCGAAATTTTAAACAAGCTAACCCGTTTTAACAGCGGCGCCATCACTTTGAGTTTATTTGACGTGGTGGCCAAAATTAGAAAATGCGAGAAACTGATCCGTGCCCACTGCAACCACTACATCTTTTCTGAACCTAACTTTAAATTGTTCAAAAAGGCCCGAAAGATCAAGGTGGATAAAAACTCGATCACCATTCCATTTTTTGATACACGCGAGGTTTATAGCTGCAGCCTCACCAAAGCTGTTTTGGAAAGTACCGAGCAAGCATATACAGACTTACAATCCTACACTTCTTGCTTAGAAAGGGGTCGAGATAAAATTTTTATTCTCAACAACCCGACAGCACAAAACATCTGCAATTTACTTTCAAGCCAACTGAGCTTGGCCCACAAGCTGTTTATAAACACCCCCCTGCCTGTTGACAGTTCCACAAAAAATGCACACTTCAAGCAATACCCCGAGCAACATAGTATTGACATGTTACTTCACCTGCTCAGCAACCCAGCATGCAACAACAAAGCAAGGCTTGATGTTGTTCTTTATTTCTGGATGGTCATCCACGGATTAACAATGGACAATCTGTTTGAACATAATGCCGTCCCCAACTTACCTAAACTTGAAGTTAAGGACACCAAACCTAAAACATCGTAACCATCACTCGTAAAAAAGCCTCCATTAGGAGGCTTTTTTATTTGGCTTTATTTAAGCTTAAAAAAATTAAGAAGCTAATTTTTCAGCCACTTCTTCCGACAAGTCCATGTTGGTGATCACTTCTTGAACGTCGTCATCTTCTTCCACCATGTCCACCAGTTTTTGAACTTTTTCAGCCGTTTCTTGGTCGGTTACTTCAATCCAGTTTGTTGGAATGTAAGTTAGGTCTGGGTCTTCAATGGCTGCGCCGTATTTTTCAGCCATAGCATCACGCACGGCGCCAAAGTCGGCCACTTCTGTCATAATTTTATAAACGTCGCCTTCGGCTTCAAAGTCAGATGCTCCTGCTTCCAAAGCCGCTTCCATCACGTCGTCTTCCGCGCCAATTGTGTTGGGGTAAACCATCAAACCAAGGTGGTTAAACTGCCACATCACAGACCCTTGCTCGCCCAAGTTACCGCCACCTTTTGAAACAGCCAAGCGGACGTTGTTGTAGGTGCGTGTGCCGTTATCGGTCAATGTTTTAATGACCAAAGCCACACCGCCTGGGCCCATGGCTTCGTAAACTTTTTCAACGTAATCTTCACCTTGAATTTCGCCCGTACCACGTTTAACGGCACGTTCCATCACGTCTTTGGTCATGTTGGCGGCACGTGCTTTATCCAGCGCCAGCTTTAAAGATGGGTTATCGTTCGGGTCACCACCGCTTTTTGCCGCTGTCATAATATCACGAATTAAACGTGTGAAAATTTTACCACGTTTGGCATCTTGCGCCGCTTTGCGGTGCTTAATGTTGGCCCATTTACTGTGTCCTGCCATCTTTTATTCCCTCTTTAAAATTTAATCGAATTTACTGTATTGCGTATGTTTTTTCAAGCATTCTTAAAACTGAATCATCCAATTCCAGTTTTTCGGCTTCTTCTAACGTAAACCATTTCACGTCGTTGGATTCATCACTGACGACAGGGTTTTCGTTGTCGTCAGCCTCAAACAAAAACCGCACGTCGTAGTGGATATGCTCGGGCACGTTTTTGTGATCGGGGATCACATGAGCGTCAATGTCAAACAACTTATCGCTCACCAACTCGGCTGTTTTAAGACCTGTTTCTTCCTCCAGCTCTTTTTGTGCAACCAATTTGGTGCGGAATTCACCATCGCAGTGGCCACCAGCTTGCACCCAACGCTTCAGCTTTTTGTGATGAACCAAGCAAACCTTGGTGCGGTCGGGGTTCACAATCCAAGACGAAGCCGTCACATGGCCTTCCAAGTTTTCACGTTGAAAACAGTTTTTGTTGTTTTCAATAAAGTCCAGCATCAAAATTTTACTGCCCTGCTCTTCCAAACTTTCAGGGTTGTAGTTATCCAACTTAATCAGAATATCGTTCCGTTTATCCATCTATCTCGCCTCTAAAACTTGTTTTAATTTTGAAAGGTCTGCCATAATGGCATCACGCTTTTCTTGCTGTTCGGTCACCACATGCTCTGGCGCACGTTTCACAAAGTTTTCGTTGCCTAGCATGCCGTTAATTTTACCAAGTTCGGCTTCAAATTTGGCAATTTCCTTTTGAATACGTTCTTTTTCCGCTTCAAAGTCCACCACGCCTTCTAGGGGTAGAACAATTTCCAAACCTTCGGCCACGGCCACCACATCGGTTTTGGCAAGGTCACCTGCGTGTGGCTCAAAACCTGCCACTTTGGTCATGCCCTTAATGAAACCTTCATAAGCTTTAAAGCGTGTAATTTCAGTTTCGTTTGCGCCTTTAACAGTGGCCACAACTTCGGCCTTGTTTGGCACATTGTTTTCACTTCTTGCGGTACGCACAGCAGTGATAACGTTAATCAACCAGTCCACATCTTCCATGGACTTTTCGTCCTTCGGCCAGCTTTTGGCATCTGGCCAAGCTTGACCCATCAGAAGTTTATCCGTCCCTTGATTGCCTGTGAGTGTCAACCAAATTTCTTCAGTGATAAACGGCATCACAGGGTGCATCAAGCGCAATAATTTTTCCAATGCCCAGCCCAAGGTTTGCTTCGTTTCTTCGGCCAGCGCTTCGTCTGTTCCGTAAACCATTGGTTTGGTCAGCTCCAAGTACCAGTCGCAATATGTGCCCCACGTAAAGTGGTAAAGGCTTGTGGCAATATCATTAAACCTAAACTCTTCATAGGCTTTATTTTGGGTGTCAATCAGCTCAGAAAGTTTGGCAATCATCCACTTGTTCACGGGGTGTTTTACGGTTTGAATGTCAAAGTTTTCGTCATACTGCACGCCGTTCATCAACGCAAAGCGGGAGGCATTCCAAAGCTTGGTGCAAAAGTTGCGGGACGCTTCAATTTTGCCCTTACCAAGGGAAATGTCCGCCCCCGGCGCTGTTAAGGAACCAATGGTGTAACGCAAAGCGTCGGTGCCAAATTCTTCAATCAGCTCCACCGGGTCCAGCACATTGCCTTTGGACTTGCTCATTTTTTGGCCATGTTCATCACGCACTAAAGCATGGATGAAAATTTTCTTAAATGGTGCATCACCCATGAATTTGTAGCCAAACATCATCATCCGTGCCACCCAGAAGAAGATAATGTCAAAACCTGTTACCAACACATCGGTTGGGTAATACTTTTCCAGCTCGGGTGTTTTGTCGGGCCAGCCAAGGGTTGAAAATGGCCAAAGACCGGAACTGAACCATGTGTCCAACGTGTCAGGGTCACGGGTCCATCCTTCGCCTTCTGGGGCTTTTTCACCCACGTAAATTTCGTCCCCTTTATACCAAGCGGGGATTTGGTGCCCCCACCAAAGCTGACGAGAGATACACCAGTCTTGAATATTTTCCATCCAATGGAAGTATGTCTTTTCCCAGTTTTGTGGCACAAATTCAACTTCGCCAGATTTCACTGCTTGAATGGCAGGTTTTGCCAGTTCCTTGGTTTTAAGATACCACTGCGTTGTTAAGAATGGCTCCAAAATCGTGTCGTCACGTTCGGCATGCGCCACGTTGTTTTGGTGCGCTTCCACCTTTTCCAACAGGCCAAGATCTTCAAAGTCTGCCACCACTTGTTTGCGCAGTTCAAAGCGTTCCAAGCCTTGATATTTTTCGGGCACATTTTCATTGGCGTGGGCCGTTTTGGTGAAAATGTTGATCATTTCCAAATTGTGGCGCTGACCAATTTCATAGTCATTAAAGTCATGCGCTGGGGTTACCTTCATGCAGCCAGAGCCGAACTCCATGTCAATGTAGTCATCGGCAATAATGGGGATTTCACGACCCACCAATGGCAAGGTAATGGTTTGACCCACAAGGTGCTTGTAACGTTCATCGTCTGGGTGAACAATCACCGCACTGTCACCCAACATGGTTTCTGGGCGTGTGGTTGCCACGGTAACATGACCACCATCTTTCAATGGGTACTTCAAGTGCCACATGTGGCCTTGCATTTCCTTGTGCTTCACCTCAATGTCTGAAACAGCGGTTTGGTGGTTTGGGTCCCAGTTTACAAGGCGTGTGCCACGGTAAATCAGGCCTTCATTGTAAAGTTCTACAAACACTTTTAGCACCGCTTTGGACAAACCTTCGTCCATGGTAAAACGCTCACGGTCCCAGTCGCAAGATGCACCAAGCAACTTCAACTGACTGACAATGTTAGAACCAGATTCTTCTTTTTGCTCCCACGCTTTTTTAAGGAAAGCTTCACGGCCAATCTCTTTTTTGTCCACGCCTTCTTTTTCAAGTTTTTGAGTTACCAAACGCTCCACCGCAATGGAAGCATGGTCGGTGCCGGGTTGCCACAAAGCATCCTTATCTGTCATGCGGGCGTGGCGAACCAAAATGTCTTGCAAGGTCATGGTTAGGGCGTGGCCAGCATGTAATTTACCTGTGACGTTCGGTGGTGGAATCATAATTGTAAACGGGTTTTGAGCACTTTGCGGGTTAGCCGAAAAACAGCCCGAAGCTTCCCATTTTTTGTAAAGATTTTGCTCTACGTCTTTGGCATTATATGCTTTTTCTAACATCTAACTTATTCCACTTATTTTACTTTTAACATTCAAAATGAGGGCACAACCGCCCCCATTTTCTTTATCAACTTTTCAGTCTATGCACTTTATCAATCATCTATAAAAAAGGACAAATAAACACACAGATAAATTATTTATCCACCAATTTAGAGATTTCCTCTTTCACCAGTCTTTCCACAATGTCGCCAAGGTTTTGGTTGATCCAATCGGTCACCAATGGGCGCAGTGCTTCGGCCAAAACTTCCGCAGGGAAGCTGACCTGCAAACCTTTTGCAGAAGGTGTTGTGGGTAGGAACACTTTTTTAGCAACTTCTTCCGCAGCGGCTTTGGCCACAGCTTCGGTTGCCGGTGCTTGCACTTGCGGTTCAGCAGGGGTTTCGGCTGCTGGTTGCTCGGCTTGTTCAGCGTCATCAGTGGAAGCAAGCATATCGCCATCTTCGCCTTGTGGCTGGGTGGTGGCTTGCGCTTCGTCTTCATCCACGTTGTTTTGTGCAATAAAGCTTGCGGCATCGTCTTCTGATGGCAAGTTATTTTCAGCAGATGGAATTTCGCCTTCGCTTTCAAGTTCGGACATAATGCCGTCAATGTCCACGTCCATGTCGTCAGCATCGTCAGCAGATGCACCATAGCTCTTTCGTGAAGCTGCTACATCTTCTTTAGATGCTTCGGTAATTTCGCCAGATTCGGCAAATTTGTTGACGTCGATCATGTCGTCGCCTGCGGCTTTGTCGCCCTGCTCCACAACGTCTGTGAGTTCTAGTACGTCGTCTTCGCTTGAAGATTCTTCCGCTGGTGTTGCTTCATCGCTGGATTCTTCAATGTTGGAAAGTGCGGCCAAAGCTTCAGCTTCTTCTTTTGCATCGTCGTCGCTTGAAGCGTTTTGATCTTCTTCGCCTGTTAATTCTTCAGAAAGCAGTTCATTTGCAATATCTTCATCAGAGTTTGTAGCCGACGCGCTGGATTCATCATCATCAGCCTTGCCAACTTCCTCTTCAACAGTTTCACGGATAGAGGCTAGGATATCCTCCATTGACTCTTCTTGTTTTTGTGTATCTTCTGCCACTTTTTTAAACCTAGAATAAATTTATACTACCTGCGCTGTCTTTTTTAGCACAGGAATACAACATGAGCAACTTATTATACCCCCCTTCCATTAAAAAAGCTTTTTCTTTTCATCAAAGTGCTTATAATGTGTAACCTGAATTATAAGGAGAAGACGCAAATGGTACACAAAAGAACAAAAACGGATCACCGCAGTTTCAACGCAGGTACACCATCACCAAAGCTCAGCGTGGAAGACGCGCAAGCGTTTTTAGAGTCCGCCAGCATCACAGGGTATGACAAGTCACTTTTGCTTGGCATCATCACTGAAATGAAAACATACTGCGAAAAGTTCCAACATTTGCGTGGCACGCCTAAAATCTCCATTTTTGGTTCAGCACGCACCCAGCCCACACATCCAGACTATGTTCTGTGCCATGACTTTGCCAAAAAACTGGTTGAAAAATTTGGTTACGATGTCATCACCGGTGCTGGCCCTGGCATTATGGAAGCAGGCAACAAAGGCGCTGGGAAAGACGGTGCCATTGGCCTTAACATCAGCCTACCGTTCGAGCAGGACGCCAACCCATACCTGAAAGACGAGCGTCTAATTACATTTTACTATTTCCTCATCCGCAAGCTAGCCTTCGTGCGTGAGGCGGACGGCATTGTGCTGTTCCCCGGTGGTTTTGGCACCATGGATGAAGGCTTTGAAGCACTTACGCTCATTCAAACAGGTCGCTCCATCCCCGTCCCTGTGGTGATGATGGAACATGAAGGCGGGTCATTCTGGGGCAAAACCATTGAATTGATGCACCACCTGAAGGACCAAGGCACAGTCAGCCGACCAGACCTTGACCTTGTCTACTACACCACCGACGTGGACGATGCCATCAACTACATCAATGACTTTTACTACCGCTACCACTCCATGCGCTACTTGGACAATGGCAACGCTGTCATTCGCCTTAACCGCCCAGTGCCGGACAATTTGCTGCAAGAGCTGGAAGTGAAGTACGGCCACCTCATCAAAGGAAGTAAATTTAAACTGCATGACCAAGCCTTGCCGGAAGAGCATGACGAGCCAGATTTGATGAACCTGCAGCGTCTTGAATTTGCCATTGACCACACCAAACCGGTGGACCTTTACTTTATGGTGAAGGACCTGAACACCAAATACCAAGACGGTCAAGCCACCAACGCGGCGGAAGCACACAAACACCCGCGCCCAAGCCGTGTGAAAGTGCCTTCTTCTAGCCCTACATTGGCGGAGACCGACTCTCAAGCTTAAAAACAAGCTTTTCAGGCAACCGCCCACAAAAAAAGCCCTCTTCCGAGGGCTTTTTTAATTTTCGATAAACAGTGGTCAACCTGCTTTTTCACGGTTGGGGTGAAAACGACCCAACTTCACATAGTTTCTAACGCATAGGCCAAAAACATAAAGCCAGACCAGTATAACAAACCACGCAAAAACATGGATAAAAAGATTCACAACCTCCGGCATAGGGTAGTTTGCAGAAATATAGCCATATACAACATCACGATACATAGAAGTCGTACCTAATAAAATAACTGCACAAATTACCGCAAAGCCGGATAAGTACCAATATGTAACACTTATATCTCTTTCTGGGATATACCCAAACACTTGACCCAGAAAACCTTTTTTAGGGGTGAGTAAGTAAAACATACCCAACATGCCATTGATAAACATTATATCAATTATAAAGTGCAAAACCCTGTCACTAAATTTAACGACAAAAACAAATACTACAAACGCCCAAACAATGGAAAGAACCAACTGTAACCGTTTGCGTTCTTCAATCGTATCTCTGCATTTAGTTGTCACGCCAAAGTCTTCTACACTCATCGTATGACCTCATTTTAAAATTAAAGAAAATTGGTTAAATTGAACGTAGTGATAAACCGACACTGCAAAGATGCCAAGCCAACGTAAAGAGGCCAAAACCAACACCACAACAAATACATACACCGTGTATATATTGGCCGCAATGTAAGGGTCTATGGTCAGCGTAACCAATGCGTGAATCAAACCAAGTGCCACCGAAGCCGCGGCCGCAATCATCGCCAAAATTGATACCATCACAAAAGCGTCACTTAATAATCCAGGTTTTTTATAACCAAAGCACACACCTAAAATGCCACGCTTGGGTAACGCAAACAAAACAGCACCTAGCACTGCGTTTATCAAAAGAAACGACACAAGGAGGCCTTTAAAATCCACAGCCGTCAATAAAGCATACAAAGCTGCAAAGGCCATCCAACAAAGTGATAGAACACGTTGCAAACGTTTACCACGCTGACGGTCCAATTGTTCATACAATGTTTCCATATTAACAACCTCTAAAAGTTAAAGTAAAAGATGTAAATCTGTTAAAAACAATTTGATTTATTGAATATTTTATCATAAATCAAAACCCCATAGGCAATAACGCCGCCCACAAGGTTTGCAATTAAAAACCAGGGCAACTGGTCGTAACCCCTAAAGTCCATATAAACCAGTGACGGTAAAAGAACCAAAAAGGAAACGGCAAAACCCACAGTTCCTGCTGCAACTGCTATAAAGCGTGATAGACTGTAACTTTCCTGTTTTTCCACCGGTAAATCCCAGTAGGTCAACAAGTCATGCCGGTTTGTGCAAAAAACATAAACCATGCTTAAAAAAGCAAAAGCCAATGTTGTGCCCACAACCCCAGCCATAAAAGTTTCACAAAAAGGGTAAGCACCAATGATGGATAAAACCAACATCACTATTACAGCGGTGTCGTCGTTTATTTTCTTCAACATAAAGCATCTCCAAATTTAAAGGATGGCTTTTTGAGCCTTCCATTTGCAAGCCAGTGAAAACATAAAACGTAAACCAAAATGTAGCACAGTTAAACCAGCCAACATTTTCAGCACTTTAAAATGCTGTGTGTATTCATGTTTTATCAAAAGTGGTATTTGCGCTGCATCCAACATCAACAAGGTTATGGCCACCGCAATGGGTGCAACCGAAAAAACCGCAACAAAAGCTTTTACAAAACCAAAGGCATTCTCTTCCACATTAAAAAGCAGTGGTGTTTGGTTCACGCCCACATTCAACATAACAAAAGCCAGTATGCCTAATATAAAAAAGGCATGCATAAAGCCAGCCATGCCAGCACCATAAGTGCTGTAAACAAACCAGATGATAAACAGTGTAAAAAACAGCGTTTCTACATATTTAAAAAATGGCGATGCAAAAAATTGAATGTTAAACATAAATTTCCTTAAAGTTTACGCTTTGCTTGGTTTAAAATTTGTTGTTGACGTGCAGTTGCTTTGCGCAACACTCTTTGGAACACAATTTCTTTATCTGCTTGTGTGCCGTTCATCAAAAAATCATTTAAATTTTTGTAGCTTCGAACCACAGTGCGCGAGCACGGGCCGTCATCAGAATCATCAGATTTCGAAGTCATAAAGAACCTCATTCAAAAAAGAATATGTAAAAATTCAAACAAGATATAAGATAGGTATACAAAAATTACAAGGCTTAAGCCATTTCATAACCACATTTGATGCGTACCGATGCGTAATTTGTGCATTACACCACCTATTCACACAACTTTTAATTGGTAAAAATGACGTTTTTTTTGCCAAAAACACCAAAAATCAAAAATCAATTCGCCGTTATGCGCCGTCAATTCGTCATTTTTGCGTAGGTTTTTCAGCCATTTTCAACCAGAGATTGTAGCTATAGACTTTGCCAGTTGATGGCTTTTTTGCCGTGGCGTGTTAAATAGTCATTCGCGGCTTTAAAATGACCATTTCCCAAAAAACCACGGTGGGCGGAAAGTGGCGATGGATGTGGACTTTTAAGGATTAAATGGTTCTTAGAATCAATCAACCCCTCCTTCATTTGCGCATGTTTCCCCCACAGTAAAAACACCACATTTTCACAATTTTCAGAAATTTCGGCCAACAGCGCATCGGTCACTTTATGCCAGCCCAATTTGGCGTGGGAACCCGCCTGCCCCGCCGCCACAGAAAGCGCAGAATTTAAAAGCAAAACCCCTTGTTTTGCCCAGCTTTCCAAGCAGCCATGGCTTGGCATTTCGCCGTTAAATTCTGCCGAAATTTCCTTGTAGATATTTTTCAAAGAAGGTGGAATTTTCACCCCATCCGGCACGCTAAAACTTAAGCCGTGCGCTTGATTTTCACCGTGATAAGGGTCCTGCCCCAACACCACAACTTTCACATTTTTTAAAGGTGTTAGCTCCAGCGCTTTAAAGCAATTTTCATATGCTGGGTAAACGTTTTCATCCCAATTTATTTGCGCCAAAATGTGCGCCAAATCATCATCGTTTATGGTGTAACCAGCAAGTTTCACTTCTTTTCCAAACCTTCTGGTTTACGCCAATGTTTTTCACCATTTATGTAATAAGACCCACCACGAAAATGGTCGGGAATTTCTTCGGTTGGGCCGCCTGCACGCACCGGCCTTGGCGCATGTTTGCCCAAGCAAATCAAACGGTCATACATCACCAGTGCCGCGGCTATCCCCACGTTGACACAAAACTTCATTGGAATTTTAATCACATGGTCACATTGCGCCATCAGATCTGGCGAGATCACGCCATTTTCCGGCCCTAAAATATATGCAGCATTGGTTGGATGGCGGAAAGATGGTAAGTCGACTGAGTCTTCTGTCAGCTCCACTGCAACCAGTTGGCAGCCCTTGGGCAAGGCCATGCTTGCCACGTCTGGAAATTCGTAAAAAGGCATATGATTCATGGAGCCGGAGGTGTCCGCTTTATGGACATCACGCTTTTTGTGCTGGGCGTTAACAGTAAACGCAAACGACGCCCCAAACGAATGGGCGGTGCGGCAAATATTCCCTAGGTTCATTGGCTTGCTGATGGCTTCCACACCAATGGCAAAGTACCCTCTACTCGACATGTCAAAACAATCCTTTATGCTTGAAATCTGCATCAAAATATCACAAGATGCAAAAAGTTCAAAGTCAATGCAGCAAAGGGGTACCATGGCACGAAAATATGAAATGACGCAGGCAATTTATGACTATGCCGTGAATCACAGTTTAAAAGAACCGTACCTCACCGTTGAACTGCGTGATGAAACTTTTGCCACCGAACGTGCGGCGCGGATGGTTTCTTCCCCCGAGCAAATGCAGTTTATTAGCATGTTGCTGAAAATTCTAAACCCAAAAAAATGCTTAGAAATTGGCGTTTTTACTGGTTACAGCACATTGTGGATGGCGATGGCCATTGCCGAGGATTCTAAAATTATTGCTTGTGAATATAACGGTCGCTATGAAGACTTTGCCAGAAAGTATTGGAAAAAAGCTGGTGTTGAACACAAGGTGGATTTGCGCATTGCCAAAGCCCATGACACCTTAGACCAGCTGATTAACGAAGGTGCAGCTGCCACCTTTGACTTTATATATATAGACGCGGACAAGTTAGGCTATAAAGATTACCTTGAGAAGTGCCACACCTTGTTGCGCACCGGTGGTTTGATGATTTTTGACAATGTGTTTTTGTTTGGGGAAGTGATAAAAGACGAGCATGTGAATGACGTTTTGCCCACAGCAATGAAAGACTTTAACAAACAACTACACCAAGACGAACGATTTGATATTTCTATGTTGCCACTGGGCGATGGCATGACTTTGGCTTATAAAAAGTAATTTAAAATTTTTATTTTGAAAACACGGACTTATAAATAACACCAAAAAAAATATATAAAAAATGGCACATAATGCTTGACCTTTAAAAAAAACGATGTATATTCGCACTTGATTGGGCCGTTAGCTCAGTTGGTAGAGCAACTGGCTTTTAACCAGTTTGTCACAGGTTCGAGCCCTGTACGGCCCACCAGTCATTCAAAGGCCTAGGTAGAGAATTTCTCCCTAGGCCTTTTTAATATTTAAAACTTAAATAAAACGTAAAGGACATTAAATGGAACAACATTATTGGTGGATGTTTGCCCTCCTTCAACCTATTGGATTTTCGGGTGTAACATTGTTAAGCCAGCATTATAAAAAATCTGGCTTTTCGCTGGTGACCATTCGTGCCTGCTTTATTTTACTTTGTTTGCTACCCTTCACATTTTTTGTGGAAGCTCCAAGTGAACCCATTTTTTACATTTCCACCTTTGTGGCGGCTTTGTTGGCGTTTTTTGCAGACTCCTTGTTGATGAACAGCTCGGCGAAATTTGGCGCTGGCACAACCTCACGCATTTTGCCCATTTCCCCTTTGTTGGGTTTTGTGATTTGGTTGGTGGTTAACCCCGAGTCGTTTTATAAGTTTATTGACACACCGGTGATTGGTACTGGGATTGTACTGTCCCTCATTGGCTGTGTTTATGCCATTTCGCACCTTCAGCGTTGTGAAATTTCAAAGCGTGCTTTTGTTTATTTGGTCCCTGTTATTTTGTGCTTTGCGATCAACGACACCATGAACAAAACAGCGCAAGATAACTCGGGCTTTTGGAACGGGATTATTTGGTACACATTCTTCCTTGCTTTGGTTTCTATTGTGACGGGGTTGCTGTTACACATGAAAGACAAAAGCATTGTCAGCTCATTACAAGATAAGGTTTTGCTGAAGGCGGCGTTTTTAATTGCCCTTTCTTATGGTACGGCGATGATTGGTCGTAACATCTCTATGGTGTACACTGAAAACCCTGCGTACACATCCATCATTGCGGGTTCAACACCGTTGTTCATCTTTGTGTATCACAAAATCTTCAACATTGAGGACAACGCCAATGTCAAAGCAGGCTTACTGTTTACCATGTCTGTTCTGATGTTAATTTTCCTCGCTTCCTTTATTAAGTAAGACAGATGGATAGATAAAAAAAGAGAGGTCAATGACCTCTCTTTTTTTGTTATTGTACTTCCACCACCAGTGGCACGGTAACTGGCTTGCGACCACGTTCCCGACCGAATGCACGGCGCACGGCTTGGCGCATCACTTCTTCAGCTTCAAGAGGGTCATCAATGCGGCCGTTTTTATACTTACCTGCGAGTGATCTTTCCACTTCCGAAATAGCAAGGTCCAACACATCGTCTTGCAAGTTTTCATCAATGATGCCTTTGGTTTTCACAATAGGGCCAAACACAATCGCTTTACTTCTAAAGTCGATCCCCAGTGTGACGGTGGCCAAACCATCGAAGGACAGTTGGCGACGTTCACGCAGGATAAACTTATCTTCATCTAAAATGTTGTAACCATCCACATAGCAGCGGCCTGTATCAATCCGCTCAATAATTTTTGGTTCTTCTGGTGCAAGGTGCAATTTGTCACCATTGGTGATGAACAAGCACTGCGCCAGTTTGTTGTCTTCCACAAATTTTTGATGCTCTTTTAAGTGGGTGTACGTACCGTATGATGGCACAGAGTATTGCGGTTTTAAAAGTTCGTAAACTTGTTTGGTTTCGTCCTTATGGCCGTGGCCACCCACGTGAACAAACTCATTGTGACCGCTGAGCACTCTTGCGCCAATTTTGGTCAGCTTATTCATCATATGTTGAATGGGTCTTTCGTTCCCTGGAATGTGACGAGAGGATAAAATCACCGTGTCGCCTTCACAAATTTGAACACCGCGGAATTCATCGCCCGAGCTTAAACGGTTCAACATGGCGTTAGGCTGTGCTTGTGAACCTGTAACGAAGTAAAGAATTTTATCCCGTGCCACTTTTTTAGCTTGGGACATGTCCACCACATGTTCTGATAAATAGTCGGGGAAGAAGTCACATTCCTTGGCGTATTGAACCATGTTTTGAATGGAACGACCTGCATAGCAAATTTTACGGCCATGTTTAACCGCAATTTCACTGACTGACAAAATACGCTCGAAATTAGAAGCGAAAGGCGACACAAAAATGGCCTTTGGTTGCCCTGCAATCACAACGTCCAAGTTTTCAGAAAGTTCTGTTTCAGATGGTTTTTCACCGTCGCCAAAAATGTCCGTCGAGTCACCAAACAAGGCCAGAACACCTTCCTCGCCCACTTGCTTTAAGCGCTCAAGGTTAGATGGCCCACCGAGTACGGGGTTTCTGTCCAATTTATAGTCACCTGTGTTGACAATGTTGCCGTAAGGCGTGCGAATGATTAGCGCTGCGCTGCCCGGCACCGAGTGCGTGATGGAAACGTATTCCACTTCAAAACAGCCAGCTTTGTAACGTTCACCTTCTTCGGTGACGTGGATGTTATATTCTGGTGGCAACAGGTCAAACTGTTCCATTTTACCTGTTAAGACACGTTCAGTAAATTTGGTGGCAAAAACGGGTGCTTTGCCAAGCTCTTCCCACAGGTAAGGCAATGCGCCAATGTGGTCTTCGTGGGCGTGGGTGATAAAGATCCCCTTCAGTCTTTCGACATTGTCACGAATGTATGAAACGTCTGGCACAACAATGTCAGCCCCGGGTGCATATTCATCTGGGAATGTTAAACCCACGTCTACCAAGATCATATCCCCATCGCATTCGTAGACCATGAGGTTCAAACCAATTTCATCCAAGCCACCAAGTGGCAGTGCTGTTAAACCTTGTTGAGAAGCTTTTTTAGCCATAATTCACTTTCTTCGTATTCATTTATTTTTTGTGTGGTAGGTTTTTATCGTACAAAAACTTGAGCCCTTTGAGTGTTAGGTTTGGGTCCACCACGTTAATTTCACTTAAATCTTCTACCATATCTTTTGCAAAACCGCCAGTTGCAATGCATGTTCCTGATTTTAAATCAATTGAACTCCAAAGTCTATTTATAAGACCTTGGATCATATCCACCGCGCCAAAGTAACAACCTGCGCGCATGGAATGGACAATATTTCGCCCCATAATTTCTTTTGGTTTTTCTAGGCCAGCCTCTGGCAATTGTGGTGCCGCAGAAGACAAAGACTTCAACGCCAGCGACACACCAGGGCTGACAACACCGCCGACATATTCACCCTTTTCATTGATAACATCAAAGCTGGTTGTTGTGCCAAAGTCCACCACCATGCAAGGTTCTTGATACAAGTTTTTCATGGCGACAATGTTGGCAAGCCGGTCTGGCCCAAGGTCGCCCGTTCGGCCATATTGAATGCGCATGCCTGTTTTAATGCCCGGCATAACGTGCAGAGGTTCACAGTCAAAAAAGCGTCGGCACATGCTGGTAAGCACCATATCAACCGACGGGATGACACAGCTGATAACCGCCCCTGTAATGTGGCTTGCTTCAACGTTTACAAAGTCAAAAATGGTTAACAACCATGTACCATATTCATCGGCGGTGCGCCCTGTTGTGGTTTCCATCCGCCATTTGCTGATAAATTTATCCTCCGCAAACAACCCAAAAATGGTGTTAGAATTCCCAACGCTAATGGTTAATGTATAGCCCGACTTATTCATAACTTAAACCCCGTTTATCCATTTTGAATGATGATATCGCCACTTAACACCTTTTGTTCGGCGCCGTCTTCTAACTTTAAGATCAACGCGCCGCTTTCATCCATTGAAATGGCTTGTCCCAAAAGGCTTTTGTCTTCCATTTTCCATTCAACCTTTTTCCCTAAAGTGATGCATGACTTTTTATAGTGGTCTAAAACATCATCGTGGGATGTCGCCACCCAATAAGCCACACGCTGTGCCAACAGGTTCACCACATCATCAATTGCAATGGTGGTGTTTGCATGGTCTTCCAAACTGGTGGTGGGGTATGGTGTTGCCAATTCATCGGCGGTGTATTTATTGACGTTGATGCCAATACCCACAATGTAAAAAGGTGTTTGGTCGTTTGCACTATGTCTTTCGATCAGAACACCGCTGGCTTTGTGACCTTTTATCAAAATGTCATTCGGCCATTTAATTTGAACATCGCCCACCCAATGTTCACAAGTTTCTGCCACAGCCAAGGAAATGGCAAAGGGTAGCAAATGATGGCTCAACTGCCTAACCACAAACGACGCCGCCACGGACTTGTTAGGAATGGTTGTCCAAACCCGACCACGGCGCCCCCTGCCCTTTGTTTGAACATCCGCTGTCACGCAGGTTAAATGTTCAGCGCCTTGTTGTGCGAGATCTAAGGCAACATCGTTGGTGGATGTCACCTCCTTAAAGTGGATGTGTCGGTTAACCATTAAAGGTTGTTGCATCCATTAAGCTTTGTTGAATGATTGCGGGGATTTGGAACAAGGTGTCTGGCAAAATACCAAATCCAACCACCAAAGCCACCATCGCCCACATAATAAAGCGAATTTGCGAAGGAACTTCCGGCGAGTAAACTTCACTGCCTTTATCAAAGTACATCACTTTAACCACACGCAAGCAATAGTAAGCTGAAACAACTGAAAGCAACACAGCCACAATCACCAACCAAGTAAGACCCATTTCAACACCCACTTTAAACGCTTGGTACTTAACCATAAAGCCTGCAAGTGGTGGCACACCAGCAAGTGAAAACATTAAAATGGCAAGGGCTGCTGCCACACTTGGATTTGTTTTGGAAAGGCCGCTTAAGTCTTCAATACGCTCGACATATTTTTCACGCAGGCGCAGCGACAAGATAACCGCAAAGACACCCAACGTCATCATGCAGTAAACCAGTAAGTAGGACATGGCTTCGTCCACTGCGTGGATGGATGCCGTGGCAACCGGTACCAACATAAAGCCAATGTTTGCAATGGATGAATAAGCCAGTAAACGTTTGATATTGTTTTGAACAATCGCCATCAAAGAACCCACCGCCATGGACAAAATGGACAAAGCGATCACAATTTGTTGCCACTGGTCAGCCATGTACATCAAAGGTTCAAATAAAACTCTTACAAAAATGCCCATAGCCGCAATTTTAGGGACAATCGCCATATAAGCCGTCACAGGTGTGGGTGCACCTTCGTAAACGTCCGGTGTCCACATATGAAATGGGGCGGCGCTAATTTTAAACGCCATACCTGTAATAAACAGCACCATTGCAAAGGTCAGCATCATCGCCGCATCTTGAATGGCAATGCCCGATGCGAATGCTTGTTGCAAACCATCAAAAGATGTTTCACCGGTCAGGCCGTAAATGTAGCTCATACCAAACAAAAGTAAGCCGGATGCAATGGAACCAAGGATGAAGTATTTCAATCCCGCTTCAGATGATTTCGCTTCTTTTCGGTGGAATGCTGTTAAAATGTATAAGCTAAAGCTCATCAATTCCAACCCAATGTAAAGCATCAACAAGTCAGCGGCGCTGACCATAATCATCGCACCTAAGACGCTGAGCAAAATAAGAATATCGTATTCATACTTCCTTGTTTTTTTGCGGGTCATATAGTCGTCCACAAGGTATAGACTTAACATGGCCGAAAGGATGATAAACACTTTTAAGAATACGGTGAATTTATCATTCACAAACAGGCTGACCATCGCACCAGATGGCATGGCATGCTCCACCACAGGGAAGGCAAATTCACGCACTTCGGGGATGTGGCCCACCACCATAACCAAGGCACCCAAGAGGCCAAGCATGGTCAAGTTTCGGACAAATTTACCTTCAACACTTTTATGTGAAAACGCACCTGCAACCAACAGCACAAGGCAAACAACCATCACAAAAATTTCGGCAATACCTGCACTGTAAAAATGCCAGTTAAACTCGTTCATCATGGTCATGTTATTTGTCCTCCCACTGAGCTAATTGTATGTTCGTATTTTTCATATCAGCCACTTGTACATTGTAGTCTGCAACCAGTTTCACAACGGATGCTTCTGTAAATTTAAGGGCATGGTTTGGCGCAAAGCCCAACACAATTACCAACACAGCAAGTGGTGCAAACATCCACTTTTCACGTCTATCCATGTGTTTTAGGCGCATGATTTCTTGTGTTTTTGGTTCACCCATAATCATGCGCTTGTAAAGCGAAAGCATATAAACCGCACCCAGCACAATCCCTAAGCAAGCAATCACAGTGTAAAGCTGTGCATTATCGGCGCCGTAAGCCCCAGTTAGAATTAAAAATTCACCGACAAAGCTGTTGGTACCCGGCAAGCCCACAGCCGCCATGGTAAACAGCATAAACAGCGCCGCATAAATAGGCATGCGGTTAACAATGCCGCCAAATTTTTCAATTTCACGGGTGTGCATTCGGTCATAAATTACACCAATCAGCATAAATAAAGCCGATGACACGATACCATGGTTCACCATTTGCATAACTGCGCCTTGCACACTTTCCGTCGTGGCAGCAAAAATGCCCAAGGTGACAAAGCCCATGTGCGAAACAGAGGAGTAAGCAATCATCTTTTTAACGTCCGACTGTGCAAAGGCCACCAAAGCGGTGTAAACAATGGCAATGGCACTTAATGCATAAATATAAGGCGTGAAGATGTAGGTGGCCTCAGGCAAAATAGGCATGGAGAACCTTAAGAAGCCATAAGCACCCATTTTAAGCAAGATACCTGCTAAAATAACCGAGCCTGCAGTTGGTGCTTGCACGTGGGCATCTGGCAACCAAGTGTGGAACGGCCACATCGGCACTTTGACAGCAAAGGCAATGAAAAACGCTAAGAACAACCAAATTTGCACCGGCGTATCCAAAAACATGCCGTGCATGCTTAAAATGTCAAAACTGCTGCCATTTTCGAGGTAAAGGTAAACCAAAGCAACCAACATTAAAACAGACCCTAAGAAGGTGTATAAAAAGAATTTTAAAGCAGCATAAACACGGTTTTCACCGCCCCAAACGCCGATGATGAGGAACATTGGGATCAGCATCGCTTCCCAAAAAACATAAAACAGCAACAAATCCAGCGCACAGAAAACACCAATTACAAAAGCTTCCAATGACAAAAAGGCCGCCATGTAAAGGGGCACACGCTCGGTGATGCTGTTCCATGAAACAAGGATACAAATCGGTGTTAGCAACGCTGTTAACACCACAAACAAAACAGAAATACCATCCACACCCATGTGGTAATGCGCGTTCAAGGTGTCTATCCATCCTGCTTTAACTTCATATTGCATGCCAGGGTTGGTGGTGGAAAAACCTGCCAGCATTGAAAGGCTTAAAATCAAAGTAACCAATGAAAATAACAGCGCTAATTTTTTGGCGTTGTTTGAGCGGACCTCTTCATTGCCGGGGATAAGCAACATAAACAATGCACCTACCAAAGGCAAAAAGGTTAAAATTGAAAGCATATGTGTGTTGATCGTTTCCATTTTATATTCTTAATTTCCTCTATTAAAACAACAGCCAAGTTACAAATAAGCACACGCCAAGCACAACTGCAAAAGCGTAATGAAACACATAACCTGTTTGCAAGCGACGGGCAATTAAACCAGACAAGTTGGCAGCCTTGGCACAGCCATTGACCAACAAGCCATCAATAATCATCACGTCACCAATTTTATGGAATTTATGCGCTAAGCATTTAACACCGCATACAAAGATGCCGTGGTAAAGTTCATCCACCATCCATTTGCGGTAAACAAAGGTGTAAATAACACCCAAAGCGCTTGAAACTTTGACCGGTAGGTCTGTTTTCCATAAATAAAACACAGTCCCCATAAAACCACCAAACAATACAATAGCCAGTGGTAAGTACTTCCATTGCCATGCAATGTCATGGGCGTTGGCAAGGCCAGTGTGATAGTCGGCAATAAATAGCGCACCTTTCCACCAGTCAAGGTTACCCATGTCGTACAGAACCCAACCACTTAAAACAGCACCTACAACCAAAACAAACATTGGCGCGAGCATAACCAAGCCAGATTCGTGCGCATGTTTGTAAACATCTTCCTCGCCGCGGTTTTTGCCGTAAAATGTGAGATAAAATACACGTGCACTGTAAAACGCTGTCATGAATGCAGCTGCTGTACCTAAGATATACATCCACATACCGCTGTGGGTTTGGCTCATAAAGGCGGATTCTAAAATAAGATCTTTAGAGAAGAACCCAGCAAATGGCGGAATACCCATCAATGCCAAAGAACCAATGAGCATAATAAAGTAAGTCACCGGAAGGGCGAACTTCAGGCCACCCATTTTGCGCATGTCCTGCTCGTCGGAAATACCGTGAATCACACTACCTGCCCCTAAGAACAGTAGCGCTTTGAAGAAGGCGTGGGTTGTCAGGTGGAAAATAGCCGCTGGGTAAGCGCCAATACCACAAGCAAAAAACATGTAACCCAACTGCGAACAAGTTGAATAAGCAATCACACGTTTAATGTCATGCTGGGTCATACCAATGGTTGCGGCAAAAATGGCTGTTAGGCCACCCACCCAAGTGACAATTTCTAACACGCTGGGCGAAAACTCAAACAACGGCGACATCCGTGCCACCAAGAACACTCCAGCAGTGACCATGGTTGCAGCGTGAATAAGGGCCGAAACTGGGGTTGGGCCTTCCATCGCATCCGGCAGCCATGTGTGGAAACCTAACTGAGCAGATTTACCCATGGCACCAATAAACAGCAACATTGCCACCAATGATAAAAGATGAATATCAAAGCCAAGGAAATTGAAGTATTCAGTATGCAGGTTTTGAACTTGTGCAAAAATGTCTGCATATTCGAGGGAGCCAAAGGTCCAAAAAACGGTAAAAATGGCCAACAACAAACCAAGGTCTGCCACGCGGTTTACGATAAACGCTTTCATAGATGCCGCATTGGCACTTGGCTTTTTAAACCAAAAACCAATCAGCAGGTAAGAAGCCAAGCCAACACCTTCCCAGCCCAAAAACATTTGAAGCAGGTTTGGTGCTGTCACCAAAGCCAACATTGTGAACGTGAAAAGGGAAAGATAGCTAAAGAACCTTGCACGGTGAGGGTCATGCGCCATGTAGCCAATTGAATACACATGAACACAGGCACTGACTGATGTAACAACAAGCAACATGGTTGCAGTTAACTTATTAACCATCACACCAAAGCGCACCGACAGGTCACCCGTTTCAATCCAAGTGTAAAGGTAGTGGGTAAACGCAGGCTGTGCTTGGTCCTTAAACGCCATGACATAAAATGTGTAAAGGGACAAAAATGCGCTGACCACAACAGAAGTGGTGGTTACACCCATCGCACCTTTGTGGCCGATAGATTCACGGAACAATCCCGCAATGATAGAAGCAGCCAAAGGCAACAAAACAATTGTATAAATAATATCTGCCGAAATCATTTTATTAACCTTTCATTAAGTTAGAATCTTCCACATCGCCACTGTGACGGTTGCGGTAGAAAATTGTTAAAATAGCCAAGCCGATGGAAACTTCGGCAGCGGCAACAGTTAAAATGAAGAAGGTGAAAATCTGCCCCGTCAAGTCCCCTAAAAAGGCACTGAAAGCAACAAAGTTGATGTTCACTGAAAGAAGCATCAGCTCAATACACATTAAAATAATGATAATGCTTTTGCGATTTAAAAATATACCAATTAAGCCAACAACAAACAACATGGCTGACAAAATAAGGTAATGGTGTAATGCAACGTTTTCCATTTATCTAACTTTTCTTCTTTCTTTTTACGAAATGCCTTTGCCCAAGCTTGGCGTAACAATTTCAATGCTTTCTTCTCTTGTACGTCCAATTTGCTCGGAGATATCTTGTTTCAATGCCCCTTCACGTTTTCTGTGGGTGAGAACAATAGCGCCCACCATTCCCACAAGCAGAATCATGGAAACGGCAATAAATGGGTAAACATAGTTGGTAAACAACACTTGACCCAGCTGAACAATGTTCTGCACATCACTTTGGGTTGCCACGAATTCTGACAATCTGGTGTTTGACGCAACGCCCGCCAAAATGGAAATAATAATTTCAAACAACAGCACCCCACCTGTAACCAAAACAAGGGTCACAAATAGTGGTGACCTTTTACCGTCATCATCTTGTTGGGTCATGTCCACTGTCATCAACACAAATAGGAACATCACGGCAATGGCGCCAACGTAAACCATCATCAACAACAAGCCCAAAAACTCGGCCCCAATCAGCAAAAACAGACCTGCTGCATTAAAGAAGCTTAAAACCAAAAACAGCACGCTGTACATTGGGTTTTTACTTAAAACAACCCCCAATGAGCCAGCCAGTAAAATGCTGGCAAACATGAAAAATAAAATATCAGCAATCATTTGAATTCCCCTTACCTAAACGGTGCGTCTTTTTGCAGACGTTCTGCCAATGTTGGCTCCAATTTGTCGCCATTTTCTAAAAGCTTTGCTTTGCTGTACACAAGGTCTTGTCGATTTTCCATTGCAAACTCCATGTTTGGCCCTTCCACAATGGCATCGACTGGGCAAGCTTCTTCACACAAACCACAATAAATGCACTTCACCATGTCAATGTCGTATCTTGTGGTACGGCGTGAACCGTCTTTGCGTGGTTCGGCTTCGATGGTGATGGCCTGTGCTGGGCACACCGCCTCACACAGTTTACATGCAATGCATCTTTCCTCACCATTGGGGTAACGGCGCAAAGCGTGTTCCCCACGGAACCGTGGCGAGATGGGCGTTTTTTCCCATGGGTATAGCAAAGTTACATTTTTACTAAACAAGTTTTTTAGTGTGATTGACATTCCTTTCAAAATATCAATGAGCAAAAATTGTTTTAAAAATTTAATAAGTTTCAATTTCTTTCACCCTTTATACCAAATCAAAAACGTGCATGGCACCAGCAGTCAGCACCAGCCAAAATAATGTGAACGGTAGGAAGACTTTCCAACCCAATCTCATCAATTGGTCATATCTAAAACGTGGGAATGTTGCACGTGACCATAAGAAGATAAACAAGATAAATGCCACTTTAATGAAGAACCAGATAAACCCTGGAATCCAGTTAAATGGTGCAATATCCATCGGTGGCAACCAACCTCCCATAAACAACACAACGGTAATGGCACTCATCAAAATCATGTTTGCATACTCACCAAGGAAGAACAGCGCAAAACTGGAAGAACTGTATTCGGTAAAGTAACCAGCAACAAGCTCAGCTTCCGCTTCAGGTAGGTCAAACGGTGCACGGTTTGTTTCTGCCAAAATGGAAATGATAAACACAATAAACATTGGGAACGCGGGGATCATAAACCAAACAGTTTCTTGCGCTTTAACAATTTCTGTTAGGTTCATTGAGCCTGCCATTAATATGACACTCAACACAGTTAAGCCCATGGAAACTTCATAAGAGACCATTTGCGCCCCTGTTCGCACAGCACCCAAAAATGGATACTTCGAGTTGGATGACCAACCCGCCATCAAAACACCATAAACACCCAATGCAGATGTTGCCAGTAGGTACATCACACCTAAGTTGACATCGGCCACAACAAGGCCTTCATCAAATGGGATAACCGCCCAAGCAATCACCGCAGGGATCATCACCATCATTGGCGCAATCATATAAACCACTTTCGAAGCGTTTGCTGGAATGGCATTTTCCTTAAACAGTAATTTAACAGCGTCCGCAATGGGTTGGCCTAAACCAGCCCAACCAACGTGGGTTGGCCCTTTACGTAACTGCATGGAAGCAATCACCTTACGTTCCGCCCATGTAAGGTAAGCCACACAAACCAACAACGGGCTAATCACACCCACAACTTGAAGGACCATAATCAATAGCTCCCACAAGTTTTCTTGGTTTACCAATGCAAAATAAGGTTCAAAAATCTCCATCATTAACCCGCCTTTCGCATTGCTTTGTTTTTGTTCAACGAGCTTTCAGCACATTCTGTCATCACCTTAGACGCCTTTAAAATTTCGTTTGATTTATAGAAGTTTGTTACTGTTTCAACAAATGATTTTTTCAGCAACTTGTCAGCCCCTGCAATGCTCACCCATTTTTCGGCAGGAGCAATGCAGTTGTTGTATTTGTAATTGGGGCATTTTTTCAGCACATGTGCTCTCAGCTCTTCCAAGCTGTTAAATGGCAATGGCTTGCCCAGCTCACCAGAAAGATGTCTAAACACTTTCCAATCTTCTTTGGCGTTCATCAGTGGTGCCACGGATGCTTTGGCTTCTTGCAGGCGGCCTTCGGTGTTCACCCACCAAGCATCTTTTTCGGTGTAAGGTGTTACAGGCAGTACAAGGTCGGCCACTTCAGCATAAGCGTCGCGGTGTGAACCAATGTAAACTGTGAACTTCGCACCTTTAAGTTTTTCAGCATCTACGTGGGTGCTATCGCCATATAAAATCAAGGTATCGACTGTGCCCTTTTCCAAGGCTTTAAGGGTTTTGCCAAGGTCCATCCCCTTATCCTCTGGGTAGACACCAAGGTCCAGCGCAGCCACAGCAGATGCTTTGTTATGCAAAACATTCAAACCTGTCCAGTTGCTGGAAAGTGCACCAATTTTGTCGGCTAATTTTTCAGCTTCTTTATAGATGCCTAAACCATCACTGCGACCAAGAGTATCCGCACCAAGGATAATCAACGGCTTTTCAAATTTTGCCAATTCTTTGGAAATGGCAGATTTACCGTCATAAAGTTCGGCAATGTTTTCTGGCTTGTCGCCAAGATGTTTGTATTTATAAGTCAAGTCCACTTCTGCACCGACCATGTAAACTGGCATTTGGCGGTTGACCACATTTTTGCGGATACGTGCATTGATAATGGGAGCTTCCAGCCTTGGGTTTGAACCAATAATGACCACAGCGTCAGCACTGTCCACCCCTTCAATGGTGGTGTTAAACAGGTAACTTGGTCGGTATGACCCGTCCAAAGCAAAGCCGTTCATGCGTGCATCAACATGGTCACTGCCAAGGGTTGTTTTCATAAATGCGTTAAAGGCGAACAAGTCTTCCACCGCATGTAGGTCACCCACCAAGCCGGCGATTGTTTTTTTGTTGTCCAATTTTGGCAACAACGTTTCAACAGCCTTTTTCCAGCCAATGGCTCTAAACTTGCCTTTGTTTTTAAGCAGTGGGGATGTGATACGATTTTCGTATAAACCGTCATAGCTAAAGCGTGCTGTGTCGCTAATCCATTCTTCGTTCACTTCGTCATTTTCACGGGGGATAATACGCATAACTTTACCTGCACGGCTGTGAACTTCAATGTTTGATCCAACCGCATCCATAATGTCAACCGAAGGTGTTTTAATCAGTTCCCAATTTCTACCCGTAAAGGCGTAAGGTTTAGAAGTTAAAGCACCCACAGGGCAAAGGTCAATCATGTTGCCTGCAAGCTCACTTTGAAGCGCACTTTCCACATAAGTACCGACGGACATATTCTCACCACGGAATGTCGCGCCCATTTCTTCGACACCTGCAACTTCCGTTGCAAAGCGAATGCAACGTGTACAGTGGATACAACGGGTCATCACTGTTTTAATTTTAGGGCCAATGTCTTTGTCTTCCACCGCGCGTTTTTGTTCTGCGAAGTGGGACTGATCCGAGCCGTATGAAACGGAAATATCCTGCAAGTCACATTCACCTGCTTGGTCACAAATGGGGCAGTCAAGTGGGTGGTTAATAAGCAAGAACTCCATAACACCTTTGCGTGCGTCCTTCACCATGTCGCTTTGGGTGTGGACAACCATGCCGTCCCCTGCTGGGAAACAGCAAGATGCGGTTGGCTTAGGTGGACCACCTTCCACTTGCACCAAACACATGCGGCAGTTGCCCGCAACACTCAAACGCTTGTGAAAGCAAAAATGTGGAATTTCAATGTCCAGTGATTTTGCCGCATCCATAATTGAACTACCAGCTGGAACGGTTGTCTGCTGTCCGTCAATGGTCAGTGTAATTGTTTTAATTTCGCTCATCTTGTTATGCGCTCTTTTTCATGTTTTCTTTGATTTTTTCTTCAAACAAATGTCTAAAATGTTTGAGTGTACCCTGCACAGGCCACATGGCACCATCGGCAAAGGCACAAATGGTTTTACCTTCAATTTTTTTGGTCACGTCATAAAGTTGATCCAACTCTTCTAACGTGCCTTCCCCGCGGGAAAGCCTTTCCATTAAGCGGAAAACCCAACCCACACCTTCACGGCATGGCGTGCACTGTCCACAGCTTTCATGTTTGTAAAATGCACTAATACGGGTCATCACACGCAACAAGTCGGTGTCCTTATTCATCACAATCACAGCGGCTGTACCAAGCCCAGTACCAAATTCACGCAGGCCGTCAAAGTCCATAATTGCAGTTTCACAGTCCTCCGCTGAAAGCATTGGCGTGGATGAACCGCCGGGGATAATCGCCTGTAAGTTCTCCCAACCGCCAATCACGCCACCGGCGTAATCGTTGATCAGCTCTTTTAAAGTGATCGACATCGGTGCTTCAAAGTTGCCTGGCAGGTTTACCGCTCCTGAAACCGAGAAAATTTTTGTGCCGTGGTTATTTTCACGACCAAACTGGCACCACCAGTCGTTCCCTTTTTTCAAGATAGGTGGAACCTGAGCAATGGTTTCAACATTGTTGATGGTTGTGGGGCAACCGTATAGACCAAACCCTGCTGGGAATGGTGGTTTCACCCTTGGTTGACCTTTTTTACCTTCTAGAGATTCCAACAATGCAGTTTCTTCACCGCAGATGTATGCACCAGCACCAAGGTGGAGATGGATATCCACATTCACCCCTGTGCCTAAGATGTTTTTGCCTAGTAACCCTGCTTCGTAAGCTTCGTCAATTGCTTGGCTTAAGCGGGAGGATTCATCATAGTATTCACCACGTACATAAATGTAACCGGTTTCAGCGCCCAAGCAGTGACAGCCAACAATCATCCCTTCCACCAAGGTGTGTGGATCATATCTTAAAATGTCACGGTCTTTACATGTACCCGGCTCACCTTCATCGGCGTTACAAACCAAGTAGTTTGGCTTTTTACCATCGGGCTTTGGCATGAATGACCACTTTAAACCCGTTGGGAAACCAGCACCACCGCGACCACGGAGCGCACTTTCCTTCAACTGTGCAATGTGAACATCTGGGTTGGTTGTTAACAACTTTTTAAGGCCGTCGTAGCCACCCCTTTTTTGATAACCTTTAATGCTCCAATCATCCGAGCCATCAAGGTTTTTAAAGATTTTATCTTCAATGGAAAGCTTTGGTGTTGCCATTAGTAACCGTCCTTCATTGGGGTTGTTGGCGTTGCCGTTTCAACCTCTTCGCCTTTTTTAAGGGCATCTAAAATTTGTAGTGTTTTTTCTTTGTCCAGCTTGGTGTAGTAACCATTGTTAACTTGCATCATCGGTGCTTCGACACAAGCGCCCAAGCATTCAACTTCTGTTAGTGTAAACAGGCTGTCGTCCGACATTTCGCCATTTTTGCTAATGCCTGTAAAGTCCTTCACCGCTTCGACAATTTTGTCCGACCCGCGGATCATGCATGAGCAATTGGTGCAAACTTGCAAATGGTACTTGCCAACAGGTTTCAGGTTAAACATGGTATAAAAAGTTGCCACTTCATAAACACGAATGTACGGCAAGCCCAAACGTTCAGCGGTCAATTGCATGGCCGATGTGGAAAGCCAGCCACCAAATTCATCCTGCGCCAAACGCAAAACGGGAATCACCGCCGACTGCGCTTTATCCTCGGGGTATCTTTTCAAAATACGTTTAATTTTAGCTTCTGTTTCCTTTGAAAACTCCAAACCCACGTCGGTTGCGTGGTGCCCAAGGTCAGGGCTTACAATCTTCACCTTCGTTTTAGTAGCTTTCGACTTTGCTGTTGTCATGCACTATGAAACCTTATTTTAGCGTTATTTTGTTTTTATCTATCAATCTCACCGAAGACAATATCCTGTGTCCCGATCACTGTTGTGACGTCGGCCAGCATGTGGCCTTTTGTCATCATCTCAAAGCCTTGTAAGTGGGCAAAACCGGGGGCACGCACTTTAACACGGTAAGGCTTGGAACCACCTTCGCTTACAAGGTAAACACCCATCTCACCTTTTGGTGCTTCCACTGCAGCGTAAACCTCGCCCTTTGGCACGTGGAAACCTTCTGTGAAATATTTAAAGTGGTGGATCAAAGCCTCCATAGAGGACTTCATGTCATCCCTACCCGGAGGTGAAATTTTAAAGTTTTGAACCTTAACAGGCCCTTCTGGTAATTTTTCGATGCACTGCTCAATAATGCGAATACTTTGACGCATTTCTTCCATACGCACCAAATAGCGGTCATAACAGTCGCCATTTTTACCAATCGGCACATCAAATTTAACTTTGTCATAAACTTCGTACGGTTCTGCCTTGCGGATATCCCAAGCAATACCACTGCCACGCAACATCGGACCTGAAAAGCCATAACTCATCGCACGTTCTGCGGTGGCAATACCCACGCCAACTGTACGCTGTTTCCAAATGCGGTTTTCGCTCAACAAGCCTTCATATTCATCAATGCGTTTTTTCATCGCATCGGTAAATTCTAGAATTGTTTTGGTCAAACCTTCTGGCAAGTCCTTCGCGACACCGCCAGGGCGAAAATAATTGGCATGCATGCGCGCGCCAGAAACGGCTTCGTAAAAGTCAAAGCACACTTCACGGTCACGGAAGGCGTAAAGGAAAACGGACATTGCACCCACATCCAAAGCGTGTGTCCCCAACCACAACAAGTGGTTCATCAAACGTGTAATTTCACTAAACATCACACGAATGTAACTACCACGCTCTGGCACTTGAATTTTCAGCAATTTTTCAACCGACAAACAATAAACATGCTCTTGACACATCATGGAAACATAGTCCAAACGGTCAAAGTAGGGCAAACCTTGAATGTACGTTTTGTTTTCAAGTAATTTTTCGGTCCCACGGTGTAACAAACCAATGTGCGGGTCCGCACGCTCAACAACCTCGCCATCAAGCTCTAACACAAGGCGTAAAACACCGTGCGCAGATGGGTGTTGAGGACCAAAGTTCAGTGTAAAGTTTTCACCAAACTCCATTTCCTTTGTGGTCGTGTTCACAGATGTCACGATTTAAACTCCTCTTCACTGAATGTATTCGGGTCATCGGCCAAGTTGGCGTTACCGGTCATCGCCTCCCATGGTGATTGCTCGTCAAAACGGCGGAATTCTTGCGGCATATCCACTTTTTTATAAGCGACACGCTTTTCGTCTTCGTCGTAGTAGACCTCAACCTTACCTACCAGTGGAAAGTCCTTACGTAGTGGAAAACCGTCAAAACCGTAGTCCAACAAAATACGACGTAAATCTGGGTGGTTTTCAAACGGAATACCGAACATGTCATAAGCTTCACGCTCAAACCAGTTTGCGGCGTCAAAAAGCTCACAAGCTGAAGGCACAGCTTCATCTTCACCAGCGGAAACCTTCACACGGACACGCATATTTTTGTGAACACTCAACATATGATAAACAACATCAAAGCGTTCATCACGTTTACCCAACCAGTCCACACCACAGATATCCATCAGGCATTTAAACATAAAACGTCTATCATCACGCAGGTATTTTAAAACCTTTAACAAGTCCCGCTTGCGGACCGTTAAAGTCAACTCTCGGTTGACGTAAACAGCATCCAATATGCCGTCTTTAAATTTATTTTCAACAGCTTCTTTAACACGCAACAAAGCAGAACCGTCGTGCATTTTATCAATATGAGTCATTACACATCCCCCACATGACGTTCACGGTCTGTATACGGTGCTTTTTCACCTTCCTTATAAGCGTATTGTGGTTTTTCAAGACTGGTACGTTTAAACACAGGCGTTCTTTTAATTTTTTTCTGCAATTGTAGCACGCCATAAATCAACGCTTCGGCAGTTGGCGGGCAACCTGGCACATAAACATCCACCGGAATAACACGGTCACAGCCACGAACAACTGCGTATGAGTGATGGTAATAGCCACCACCATTGGCGCAAGAACCCATTGAAATAACATAGCGAGGCTCGGGCATTTGGTCATAAACCTTGCGCAATGCAGGCGCCATTTTGTTGGTCAACGTCCCCGCAACAATCAGCAGGTCACTTTGTCGTGGTGACGGACGGAAAAGTGTACCAAAACGCTCCATATCATATCGACTCGCCGCAGAGTGCATCATTTCAACCGCACAACAAGCCAATCCAAAGGTCATAGGCCAAATAGACCCAGAACGGGCCCAATTCACAACATCATCCACAGAGGTGAGCACATAGCCTTTATCACGCATCCCTTGCTCTAAGGCATTTTCACCAGCGCTTACAGCATCTGGCTGCACTTTGGTGATTACTCCCATTCTAGCGCCCCCTTCTTCCATTCATAAATAAAGCCTACGGTCAAAACCAACAGAAACACCATCATAGACCAAAAACCAAACAAACCAATATCACCAAAGGCCATTGCCCAAGGGAATAAGAACGCCACCTCAAGGTCAAAAATAATGAATAAAATGGCAACCAAGTAAAAACGAACATCAAACCGTTTGCGAGCAGTATCAAAAGCTTCAAAACCACATTCGTAGGGTGAAAGCTTTTCAGAATCGGGCTTACGTTCGGCCACAATAAATGGAATTGCCGTAAACAGCAAAGAGATGCCTGTGCCTATTATTAAGAAAATCAGGACTGGAAAATATTCTTCTAACATGACCTACTATTTATTCTTTTGTTTATCACATCAACAGCATCTTACAACTTCTTGTCATTGAAATACAGAAAAATTGTTGATAATTTTTAAAACCACACAATTCCAAGGGTTAATTGACTGATATCACTGATTTTAATTTATCATATAAACAAACCATCCTCTTATTTTAAAACCGTACAACTTCTTATTTTAAACTTTAAAATCATCAGAATTACTGTTAACATTTTGGTGTGTAACAATTTCAAAAGGATACCAAAAGTGATAAGAACGGCTTTAGCACTTTTAATGATACTCACAATCTGCACAACCACATCAATCGCTCAGGAACGTGATGCACGAACTCACCTAAAGCAAATCACAGATGATATCAAATCCATTGAAAACAATCCCGTCATTATTAACCACATTATCGCATCCAACAAAATGAGCAGAGACATTTCCAACAGCGAAATTGCACTCAAAGACAATCAGTGGCGCAGGGAGCTCATAACCAACCAATACAACTTCATAAACTCAGTATTAAACGCCGACGCATCGAGAGAACTTAAAAAAATCAAAAACAACCGCAGTAATACTTATGGAGAAATTTTCATTATGAACAACAAAGGACTGACCATTGCGATGACTCAACCCACGTCAGACTATTGGCAAGGTGACGAAGCTAAATGGCAGGAAACCTTCCCCGCAAACGGTCAAAGCTTCCACCTTGGCGATGTAGAATTTGACGAGTCTGCCCAAGCCTTTACAGCGCAGGTGAGCGCCCCCATTAAAAACAGCGCAAGGGAAAACATTGGTGCCATCACCTTTGGTATTTTAATGGAGTAAAAATACTTTTACTGAGCCGTTTGCTGGTAAAGCGCATCGGCCTTGGCCGCCAATACAAAATCTGCCTTATGAAGGCCTGAAATTGAATGAGTTTGAATTTCCAAATGCGCATAACCCCAACCCAAAGTTATATCAGGGTGATGCATAGCAGCATCTGCCACTTCACCCACCGCATTGACAAAATCCAACGCCTTTTTAAAATTTTTAAATTTAAACTCAACGCGAATTTTTGTGTAATCATCATCCACCACCCACTGGTCGGACAATTGCGCCAAGAACTCTCGCACCTCTTCTTTTGTAAACGGAGAAGCGCCTTCCTTTACAGGTTTGATTGTTTCATTCTGCAAACTCATTTTATCCATACCTTTGGCTTTTTGTTTTATTTGACGTGTATTTAAAAGGTAACAATTCAGAAACCTTAACCTTACATAGACTACCTTCATCACTTATAATAACGTAAGCGTCGGATGCGTAATCCGCAATCATTTCACGACACTTGCCACAAGGGGAAACCACCTTAAGCGACTGATCCTCTACCCCTGCCCTTGGCTTGCGTACTGCCACAATGATATCAAATGGTAAATCCGCTGCAAGAGTTGCTTGACCAATGGCAATTGGCTCGGCGCAAACTGCCATACTACCAACATAGGTATCCATGTTCACCGAAACGTGAACAGCTCCACTTTTCCCGCGGCAAGCCACCGCAATGTGATGCCAGTCTTCTAAAAAATGCTTTTCTATTACCTCTTTCGCTGTCTCTATCAGCTTATAGTCCTGATCATCAAGCTTCAACTTTTCCATTGAACATTCAACTTTCATCCTACCAATCATTTTATTAGCATGACTATGAACCAAGCCAAACACACATGCAACACTTTGCTTTAAATGAAGTTTAACACTTGTAGCATTATCGCACTGCCTTTTTTACCTTCGCCAACAACTGCAACATCTGGTTACACTAAATAACCACGAATAAAAAAATAAAAAAGTGATAGCCATGACCTTCAACTCCTTCAAACGATACAGAGCTTCTTGTTTTATCATTGCCTCCATTTGCCTAGTTGCCCTAACAGCCATTGGCGAGCCTGTGCGCATCAACGGCTCCACCACAATGAAGTCCATCATCTTCAACCTTCACGAAGAAGAAATTGAAGTTATTTCAGGAACCGAACTGGAAGTAAAAGGACTTGGCAGCTCTCGTGGCGTTAAAAAGCTCCTACAAGGAGAGGCTGACATGGCCATAATCTCTGCCCCTCTTTATAAAATTTTAGAAAAAAACAACTTAACAAAACACCAAGACAAGCTAAGAGAACACAAAGTGGGGGAAACAATTGTAAGCTTTGCGGTTCACAAGTCAAACCCCATTTCAACGCTCACACAAGAGCAAGTCAAAAGCATTTTACTGGGAGAAATCACATCATGGAAGGGCGTTGACGGCGACGACAAGCCCATTAAAATCATCACCGAATACAGCGGTGGCGGCATCCGCACCATGGTGGAACAAACACTACTGAGTGGCAAATCCATCCACCAAGACGCCAAAGCACTCCCTAAAGGTAATCAAATTGCATATGTCGCAGAACGGTTTGAAAATGCATTTGCTGTACTGCCCTACAAATCCCTTATAAGAAGCAACTTAAAACCTTTACAAACAAACATCATCATCAAACAACCACTGGCGTTTGCAACACTTGGCAACCCAACCACCGAACAGCTCAACATCATCAACACCACAAAAGAAATCTTTATGAATTATAACAATTAAGCGATGCTATTTTGCCATTTAATAAGTTTAAAGTTGTAAAAACAAAATGCCTTGCTAAAATTCACAACACCTAAAATAAACTTAAAGGCTATAGCTGTGAGTAAAAGCGCAAGCAAAAATTTCCTCATCCTACCGATGTCCATGACATCTGGGGGCGTAACATCTACATCTATCAATTTAGCAATCGGCCTTACAAAAACTGGGCATCGCGTCACCTTACGAAGCTATGTAGACGATATTTCGTCTCAGCAAAATGTCAAGCCCCCAATTTTAGGTCC
>DCXM01000007.1 GCA_002328405.1 Proteobacteria bacterium UBA2136
GACTCAATATATGGGGGCAGGACATAATTACTACAACGTATAACAACGTAGAAACTGTACAATATGTTGGAAAAACACAAAATACAAACAGATTCAAGGGAGGGCATTCAATTTCATTAAAATTACATAATCCGCTATACGAAGGGCATATAAAAAGAATCTATTTATGTTCCGTATGGTTTTATTTTAATGATGAATATATAGCACTAGAATGGATTAAACCTGAAGAGACAGCATTAAATCTTCTGGATATCATTGAAAGCAATATAATTTACGGTTTAAAACCTCATTTAAATGTTCAGAAAAAGAACACTCCTCCTCAGATAGGGTTTAATATACATATCCAAAATTTTTGTGATACAAAGGTTTTGAATGACGAATTTGTTTTCAACTAAATTCTTAACTTCAATCCCACTCCAACACCAAGGCCTAGAGACTTTTTAATCTCTTTAAGTTGTTTGATGTGTTTGGTCGTGTCGATGCCTGCACGCTTTTGAACGATTTTGAAGTGGCGGATAGCTTCGTTCACCTCGGTTTCAAAATGCTTGAGATACTTCTGCATGTGTTTGCGTTGCCTACGGGATTTGGCTGGGTCTTTTGATCTCAATCGCTTCGCTTCATTTTGCAGCTGTTTGGTGGTGACTTGTGGATCAGTCGGTGAAATGTGTTTTGTTTCCATCTTCGCTTTTTTCTCAAAAGCTTTAATTTCAGCCAACTGTTGTCTTAGCTCACTGGCTCTGGTTGGCGTAAGTTTGGAATATTTCAGTTCTCTCTCGGTGATACGTTTAAGGCGTTCAGCTTTCTTGTGAACTTGTTCACGATATTTATGGACGTTGATCGGGCGTTGCTCGGCGTACTTTTCTTTGAATATCTCGTGACGCTCGAACAGCTCTTCTTTCTGCGCTTTGATGGATTTTAGCGTGATGATGCGGTCACGGCGAAGTGTAGCCACACGCTTGATGCCCATTTGTTTCAGGTGATAGGCAAAGTCATGACGGAGTGTGAACAAATCTGCCTTGTCAAATTGTAGTCGCTTGCCGTCTATGATGTTTTTGTTTTTGACGATCACATGGAAATGGAGATTATCGGTATCATCATGTGCCACGAACATATATCTGTAACCTTGGGCTTCAAAGTTATCTCGTAAGAATCGGCGTGTGGCTTCGGTGGCGTGTTTGATGTTGTGTCCGTCACCACCAACGGAAAGAATGATGTGCGTTAAATCCTTCGGCGCATGGAAATGGAAGTTCACTTCTTCACCATTTTCGTCCGTGACTTTCTCACGCTTGAGAGCTAGGTTAATCTCCCGAATACGCTTTTCATCCGTTCCTTCATATTGCAACTTGGCGCGCTCAAATTCTAACTTGTTTTTCAGTTCCAGCTTCCAAAGTTGCTCTTTATAACTCGCCAGCGGTTCAAAGTCCTCCACCCATTCATCGACGATGCTTTTCTCCATCGCCTTGCCGTCTATCAACTGGCCAGTTTCATCTTCAAGGGCAAGCGGTTCTTCATCCTCCATATATTCCGCACTACGGGCAATATACGCTGTGAGTTGCGCCAGTGATTGCCTGCCCATGCCCGTGCTCACAATCTTCATCACCGCTTCTGGGTTGCCCGAACCAGCATCGTTCAAATAGGTCGGCGAAAAGAGCCGTTTGAACATGGAAAGTTCGCGCGCAGGATCATTCACATCGCGTTTACGCATGTGCGATAGCGCATCCCATAAAAGCGGGTCACGGTTGCGGGCGAAAGTCGTCATCACGCCACCTTATGTTCACACATTTTGAGGATGGATTTCTTCAAGTCTTGCACTTCACGTTCTAGCTTTTTACATACGGTTTGAAGTTCGGCAGCGTCAATCTCCATACCGTCCTTGTTGCCATTTAATACATCCAAATTTTGACTGTTTAAGTGATAAGCAATCTGGTTTAAAAGGCCACCCAAACGTGCTGTGTTGGTGAAGTGAAACTTCAGCGTATCGAACTGTTGTTTGGAAAGTGTAAACGGCCTTTCATGATTGTGGATAAGCGTTCGAATCAGCTTCGACGCATCCAAATTTTCTGCCTCAGAAATGCGTTTTAACATCTCTTTTGTTTGTGTATTCACACGGACTTTGATATAGTTTTCTTTGAGTTTCATAGCGTTACCTCCGTTGCTTACTTATGGAGGTGAACAAAAAATGTGGCCACAAAGTACCTATCCTGCCAATACAAATGAGAGGTGAAACACCTCGGTAGATAGCCAAAATCAGCCAAAAAGGTGAATTTTTGCTGAATTTGGAAGGGTGCTGAGTGAATTTGGTATAAAAACGAGTGAATTTACCCCTGTTTCAGGTGAATTTAGGCCATTTTAGAGTGAATTTATAGTGTTTTGGGGTGAATTTGATAAATTTTATTAAAAATAAAATATTTTTTCTAATTGTAATAACTACAATAAGTTTCTTTTTGTTCCTACACATGCAAGCATCATCTCATATCAACAATTTAATGTTGGTGTGCAGTTCTTACAAAATTAATGCTGACGACTTTTTAGATAGTACAAATTGGCCACAAAAAGAGCCAACTATAAAAGAACTGTGGTCAATGAATAAGGACTTCAATGGTAAGCTACAAGAAATAATAACCGAAGAAAAACACAGACTAAAAAATGAGAAGCTCGCTCAACAAATCTCATATATGAATAAATATGATGAAAACTTAATCGAGAAAATATTAAATGCGCCTATAGCACAAGACGCTATTAATTATATAAAGACTTATAGAATGGGCTCCAATAAAAATTTATTTGGAAAAGGGTATGATAGCGATTTTGATCCATTACCATACATTGGAAAGTATGAAGACGAAATAGGTCTAGGTTTTGCACTGAAATTAAAAGGTGCAACATCTATCAAATCTTTAAATGCTTATGTGGAATCATATAAAGACCAACTTAAAAGATATTGCCCTCCACCTGAGAATAAAATAAAACATGTTCTAGTTAATTACAAAGGACAAGTGTTTAAAGTTAAACTTTAGATCACCCTCCCATCGCAATGTAACGTGTGTTCATGATCTCGACCTCGGCGATGTCACCGCCAAGAAGCATATCGCGTGCGTAGGCTTCGGTGTCGAAGTAATAGCGCAAGTGCTGTGGAATTTCATTCAGCAGGCCTGTTTCTTCCAAGTATTGCTCTGCATATTCAACGGCTGTGCCTTCGAACAGGGTGATGTCATCTAGCTTGTCTGCAATATCATTTGCATCGTAGGAAGTGTAACCAAGGTGGTCGATTATGTAGATCACTTTAGCAGCATCGTCGTCGTCCATATCTTCGTATGTTTCAAACCATTCATTCAAGTTGGTTTGGTTGATTCTGAGTGCGTTAAAAAGCTCGTAGTTGTCGCCATCAATGAATTGAATTTCAAACTCTTCTACTGGTTGGCCGTAGGCATTTGTGTGTTTTTCAGCCTTTTGGCAATATTCTTCATAAGTTTTGAAGTAAAATCCCATTGCGGAAATATCGTATGGTGTTGCGTGATAGATGTTCATTTTTAAATCTCCTTGCTTTGTTTAAACGTGGAGGAATGACAGCGAAGAAGTGTTGTTTCATACGGTCTTCTCAGTGCTTGTGTGGAAGATCCGTTGGATGTGTAGCATCGTAAAACAACACGCGCTGGCATTAAATATCCAACGTCAAAGCAAGGGGTTATATGAACATACGCCACCATGTAGAATTTATGAAAGGATGATTGAATGGAAGCAAAAATAGCCAAAATCTTTCAAACATACGCCGAAGGTATGGCCAATTTGAAAAAACAAGAAAGTGAATTATGGCAGAAGCTGGCTTTTCAAGCTGAAAATTTAAGCCATGAAGAACATGAAACATTCCCAGAAGTAAAGGTGGACAGAAGCAAGCTAAAGAGCTTTGAGGACTTACCGCCAGTGTTGACAGCAGATGATGTTGCCAAGCTGCTTGGAATCGCCAAAGAAACGCTGAATGTGTGGCGTGTGCGTGGAAATGGACCTGAATATATCAAAGTTGGTCGTTTGGTGAGATATAAGCGTGACGCGATATTGGATTACGTGGAAGGCCGTGTGAAGAAGCATACGTCGCAGTATTGAGGTGCAAATCTTCCCGAGCGGGAAGATTTTTAGGGGGTTAAGTTTTTTTTGTGAAATAATTCTTGTTATTTATTTTGCTTTAAATCTCAACCATTCAAGTTGATTCATCCCTACTCTTGATCCATTAGATGCAATCCTATGAACTAGCGCTTGTGTGTATTCTTTGTTTAATTCAGATAACCATGTAAACTTCTCACCGCTTTCTGCTTGGAAATTTTTCTTTTCAGCTCGGATGTCGCCATTGATTGAACATACATTGTTAAATGAAAATGAAGCGATTTCTTGGTGCGGTTTTGGGAATGTTCTAAGCCCTAAATATTCGCCATTCTCTAAGTGAACAACAAATTCCATTCTTTCGCTGTTTTTGCTTTTCTTGACCTTTACAAATGGAAAAGCTGTAGTGCCAGGAAGTCTGACGCTGTCACATGGTGGTTGGATACATATATAATAATCATTTTCAGATTGAACTATGGTTCCAAATTTCAAGGGGGGATTTTCCTCAGAAAACATGTTGCGATTTCGACAGCAATCAAGAAATGCTAGTTTTTTATAATTTTCATTGTCTTTAGATAGAGATAAATGTTGGTCACCTCTCGTAAAAGCTTTTTCCAATGATTCTTTATCTGTGAAATTTGAAGGATTTGGGAGAGAGCTAAAAGTTGTTTCGGAAAGCTCTGTTAATGTTTCAATCTTGACCAGTTCACTTAAATTAATATTTGATAATGCACTTCCTTTTGCATTTAAGTAGGCTTTTGTAACACCACTTGAAAGGTAGGAAGAGATACTATCCTTTGATACAGCACTTTTAAGACTTTTGGAGTAGATGAGGATGTCATTTATTTGAGATGATATTAAATCGGATACGTAATCCCTAAACAAGATGTCAGCTCTATTACAAGAACTGCTAGATTGCAGAGCTGTATAGTGAGATATTGCAGCCTCATCAATCTCTTTGGGGTATAAAGATAAAAGTCTAAATGTATTATTTCTAATGGATTCAAGTGCGGATAAAACGCTGTTCCTCATAAAGCCCATGCTAAAAGAGGAAAAACCATCGATAATTTTTTCTGCAAGCTCTCCATCATGGGATTTAGAAATGATATCTATGCAGCACACCACATGACTACCGCCTTGCTTTTTGACTAGTATTCTAAAATCGTCTTCTTCAATATCAACACCTTCCCAGCCTTCGATTATTGAATTATTTGCTTCGCTTTTATTGCTTGTATAAACTACTAAATAGCGAAAACCTTCCATATCTTTAGAAATTACATTTTTAATGTACTCTAAAGCTGTAGTTTGTTGCTCTTGCTCGTTTTTTAGCTCCCAGTCGAAAATAATTACATCTGATTTTTTCATAAGGCTTGATATATTACGAATACTTTCATCGCTTATATATTTATGCACAATGCAGTGTATGCCTTTTTCTGCAAAGGAGTTTTGAATGATTTGAGCATTAACCTCCGATGGTATTGGTGCGCTGGCTGTTTCAGTTTCATCCGAAGGAGAGAAGGTAAATTCTTCAGGGGTTTCCAAAATCTCTACAGTCTCAGTGTTATCACCATAAATAATTTGATCGTCAATAAGGAGTACGCCAGCTAAGAAGTTCTGTACAGTTTTTTTGTGAGTTTCTGCAAAGGTTGTCATTTTTGCTCATTCTCCTCAGTATAAATTAGGAACTCTGTGCCTTTCACACTCTCTTTCGAAGTTAGTTCTATATCGAAGCCTTCATGCTTTAGTACGGTCTTAGCAATATAGAGACCCATTCCACCGCCACCATGCACTTTGCGGGTGTAACCAAAATCGTAAATATGTGGCCTATCTATTTGGGAAATTCCAGGTCCATTGTCTGCAACAACAAAGCCTTGTTCAGTTGCGTCTAGAAGAATAGTTTTTTCAACCGCATTGGAAACTGATAGCCAATAGATTGAGTTATCAATTAAGTTGATAAATACTGGGTATATAACAGATGCAAATGTTTCGATGTTATGCTGAAGGAATGCATTTGTTGCTTTTAGTGATACGTTATGCCTTTCCAATCGCTCTTCGTAAAGCTTCATGATAAAATCGTGCACAGATTTTCCTGTGATCTGTGTTTTTCTGCGACGCATTCTACGTTCTAGAGGTGTAAATAGGTTTAAATAGTTGTCTAAATGGTCAAAACCATCCCGTAACTGATCATACAACCCTTGAAGGTTTTTATTAGCATCACTCCATTTTTTCAGAGCTTTAATTGAATTTCGAACACCTTGAATATTAGCTTCAAATTCATGGTTCACGATTTTAATAGCCATCCCCAATTGCACGCTTTCAAGGTTTTCTTCAAGCTCCTCCTCTAATGCCTCCACACGACCTTCTAGAGCTTGGATGATAGTTGCATCATCCTCATCTTCTCCTTTGGTCTGCAAGACGTTCTCAAGTGCATATTGAATGCGTGTGTATTTTTCTGAAATAGCAGAGGCTGTTTGGTTCACTGTGCTTTCTAGCTCAGATCGTATTTCGGTGAAGTTGTTTAGGTCATCATTTTTATTGATATCGTGTAGCGCTTTATCAAGTTTCAGCTCCAGCTGATCTAAGAGTATTTTATGCTCTTTCCTAGTTGACCTAACGTACTCATCTACCTGCTTATGGCTTGAGAATACGCTTGTTTCTTCCTTTTTGATATCCTTGAGCCTGCTTTGCTTGAAAAGCGAAATAGATTGCTCTAGACGACGCTTTGAATCTAAATGAAGTTTTGCAGTTTTAGCTTTTTCAGATATAAGCACATTAAGTTCGGCTTGAGCCTTTTTAATGGCTGGCAACAAAATATCATCTTTTAAGATTTGATATTTAGCCCAGTCACTTTCTTGCTTTTTGTTGAATCCGATTTTTTTAGGCTTTACAACAGTTAAGTTGGTTTCTATCTCTAAAATGCTTTGATGTGCACTGCTTTCTAAGTTGATAATAGTGCTTGCGTAATGATCCAAGTCATCTGTATCAGTTATCTTAGTAAGTGAAGTATCGACAGACTGAACGATTTGAATGATTTTTTGAACCGCTTGAGATCTTCCATTTCTATCATCTAGCTTTGCAATAGCATCTGCTAAATCTTTCAAAAATAAATCTTTTTTACCTTTAAGGCTTTTTTTGCGTTTGTCTAAAAGCAAATGGTTTTTATTTAAAGTTTGTTTTGTCTGACTCCACTTGTCTGCAAGTTCACTACTTTCACTGAAGTACTTCTGAGCCAATGCGTCAAGAAATTGTTCAACTGTTATTCTGAAGTCAGCAGATGCAGAATTGTTAATAAATCCTTCTCTACCAGCTTTTTCAGAGAGAGAAGCATTTTCTTTCCGAGTTAATGATATGGCACCAATGATTCGTCTGTGACTAAAGAAGGCTTTTGAAGCGCTAAATGTTCTTTTACGTTCAATTCCAAAGTAATCAAAGTCATGTCTTCCAAAAGGGAGAATGCGAATATTGTCACGATAAACAAAAAGCCCTCCCATACGGTTACATTTTTGAGTGATCCTAGTGAACTCTTCCTCATCAAGTAAGGAGTCCTTTCGATTGCCCTGTATATAGCCAAAATCAATATCAAAAGGCCCACAAGCGCTTTTTTTGCCAGTAGTATTAAATATGAATTCAATTTCGTCGGCCTCCATCTGATAAATAGAAAGCCTCCCTTTAAAGTTTCCATACTCGTCGAAGTGTCCTGAAATGTGGTGATCGACCTTTTTATAATCTTCGGGTGTAAAAAAATTCTTTTCACCGATAAGGTCTTCGGTCGAGCCATCTTGCCTGTGATCTCTAAAGGCTGTTTTAATTGGAACATCTTGCTTAATAGCGGTATTTGTGAAACCGCACAAAGTGGTGTGCAATGGAGGTGCTAAGTCTCCTTTTTCACGAGAGTCGCCATCTATATCAACTAAGATTTGAGAATACGTAGGCTGAATTATAAAGAAAGTTCCACCATTATCTAATGAAAGATGGTCGTTTAGATTTATTACCCTTTCATTGAAAGTGAACTGATCAAGTTCTGCTCTGATTCTATCGCATAAACTTTTATCTGTTTTCCCTGCAACGGAAGACAATGTGTTTTTTAGATCTTGTACCAATTCGCCCACATGGGGTGCGGTTATTTCATTTAAAGATTGAAATGTTGTTACAGGGATTTCAATTTCTTCTAGATTAATCCCTGGGAGTTCAAACATAGACCAGTTAATCAAAGAAACTACAAACGGGTGCAAGCCATCCTCACGGCGAGCACGAGTAATAACGAGAACTTGAGGCCCGATTGCTGCAATGGCAAGACGACCTATACCTTTTTCTCCCATTGTAGGGCGTGTTTCCTTATTTTTGTCTTTATAGGGCTTTGAAATTCCTGAAGTGGTCTCAAGCTTACTTTCAGTCCCTAGAGTTAACCATCTTGACTCAAAGTCTTCTTGGGTCATGCCAATGCCATTATCACGCAACAGCAGTAAGTTGTACTTTCGTAAGAAATCTACCTCAACATTATCAGCATATGCGTCATGCGCATTTTTAAAGAGCTCATTTAGCGCAGTTGGAATCCCTGCAATTTGTTGTCGACCTAAAAGGTCTAAGGCGCGCGCACGGGGTTGAAATTTTGCCATTGTTAATCAAAGTCCTTTAGAATGTTTAATTATTTGCTTGCCAAGAGCTTTCGCGAAATCAACAGGAACCGCGTTTCCAACCTGTTGAGCGGTGCTTCTCAATGTGCCGACGAATATAAAATCATCGTCAAAAGTTTGTAATGCAGCGGCCTCTCTAACGCTCAAAGCTCTGTCTTGTTCAGGGTGACCAAAACGACCATTTGAAATGGATACACATTTAGTTGTAAGGGTTACCGATGGCTTGTCCCACCACAATCGACCGTAAACGTCATTATGGCCAGTATGCTTTCTATGACAGTCTAAAATTAGATGGTCTGGCCAGTTTCTTCTGTCACCGCCCTCTGGCGTGTGTTTAATCCTCTTCATTGTAATATCCGCAAACTTAGCGCATTGGTGGTTATGGGTTCTGTTACACTTTGAACCAGCCTTAAGAGAGGGGTACTTTGAAATGGCTTCTTTGACCGTTTTGTACGGTAGCTTTCCTTTTCCATGGGTCTCTTCTGGTAAGGCTATACTTCCCTTTTTAGCGGCAATGAGTACTAACCTTTTTCGAGATTGTGGAACGCCATAATCCACTGCATTTTTAATACCGAAATCAAAGCTGTATTCTTCAGCCTTTAAAAATTCTAAAAATAATGTAAAGGGACCTTTTTCAGCTTTTTGCATGCCTGGCACATTTTCCAAAACAATGTAATCGGGAGAGCAGTGTTTGACAAACTTACAAAGCTCTCCGAGCAATGAGACTCTTTCATCTTCCTTATTTTTGAGTCGATTTTGTGTTGAGAAGGGCTGGCATGGAGCACATGCTGCAAAAACAAGATGCTTTTTCTTTTGTGTCTTGATTTTTTTATTTAAAGTTTCAGGTGAAAGTGTGGTAACGCTCTCATGAATAGCTTCCGCCTTAGGAAAGTTTATTTTATACGTATCTAAAGCACTTTGATCGATATCAATGCCAGCAAGTATATCCATACCAGCTTTTTCTAAACCAGCACTAGTTCCTCCGCAACCACAGAAGAAATCAACAACACCCCAATCAGACATTACTCACTAAAACACCATATATTATTTCTACAATCGACTAGTATGACAGTTTTATTGCTATTTTGCTAAAGATTTAATACAAAATCTCAATCTTCTATCTGGCACACTGTTGTTTCTTTACATGTTTAGTTGAATTATTTTGATTAGATAGCAACCCTTACATAGGTTTACACCATCTCCAAAAATTTTTTCCTTGCACCTATTTAAAGGGTGAATATCACAACCTCATAAAAAAGCACTTACATAAGCTGGACATTTTTATAAAAAAATAAAAGTACCACTTGTATTAAAGTATAGTAAACTTTACAATATAGCATGTATTTGTAAATTATATTTAACATTAAAGGTTTTGAAATGGCTGGAAGACAGGTTGTTTTATCACCAAAGCTGGAGAGTTTGCTTCAGGTTTTGGGAGAAAACATTAAATTGGCACGATTGCGTCGAAAAATCACAGCAACAATGCTGGCCGAACGTGCTGGCATAAGCCGTGTGACGTTAAGCAAGGTTGAAGGCGGTGAAAGTAGTGTCGCTATAGGAACTTACGCAAGTGTTTTATTCTGTCTAGGCCTTGAAAAAGACTTGACGCTATTAGCAAGTGATGACCCGTTAGGTAGACGCCTGCAAGATGCAGACTTGACCCATAACAAAGAACGTGTATCAAAAAGGAATAAATAAAATGCCACCTAAAAAACAAATGCAAAAGGTGATACAAGTTTGCGCGCATTGGCAAGGCATGGTTGAGCCTGTTTTGATGGGTAGGTTGTTTGCAGCACCTTCCAGAGGTAAAGAAGTTTTTTCTTTTGAATATGATAAGGCATGGCTCAAGTCACCTTATGCCCAAACGCTAGACCCTGATTTAGGGCTTTTTACTGGCCCACAATACGCACGTGATGGCCACGATAATTTTGGGCTGTTTTTGGACTCTTCTCCTGACCGTTGGGGGCGCGTTCTTATGCAACGTAGGGAAGCGCAAAAGGCCAAGTCTGAAGATCGTGCAGCGAGGCCTTTATATGAATCTGATTATTTACTTGGTGTTTTTGACGGACATAGAATGGGCGCTTTACGCTTTAGGTTGTCAGATAATGGTGCCTTTTTAGATGATCAAGAGTATTTATCGACACCGCCATGGACGAAGCTGAGGGATCTTGAATATGCAAGTTTTCAGCTAGAAAATGACAATGCAGAAAGCGAAAGTGATTATCTAAAGTGGCTGAATATGCTTATTGCACCTGGAGGATCTTTGGGTGGTGCACGCCCTAAAGCGAGCGTACTTGATGAAAGCAACCACCCTTGGATTGCTAAATTTCCTAGTCGACGTGATGAATATAATATCGGAAAGTGGGAGTATTTAGTTTATCGTTTAGCGCTGAAGGCAAGAATTGACATTGCAGAATCTAAAGCTCGTAACTTTTCTGGTGAATATGATACATTTCTAACGAAAAGATTTGATAGAACCGATGCAGGAGAGCGTCTTCACTTCGCATCTGCAATGACATTATTAGGCAAAAAAGATGGTGATGGGGCTGACACAGGTGTAAGTTATTTAGACCTTGTTGACTTCATTACACGCCATGGTGCAAATGTAAGTGAGGATTTAGAACAGTTGTGGCGAAGAATTGTGTTTTATGTTTGCGTATCAAACACAGATGACCACTTGAGAAATCATGGCTTTATGCTCACAAAAGATGGCTGGGTTCTTTCACCTGCTTACGATATAAACCCTGTTGCTACGGGCGGGGGGTTGGCGCTTAATATTTCACAAGATGACAACCAACAAGATTTAGAGCTTGTGCGTAGTGTTGCACCACATTTCCGTGTAAATGATACACGTGCAGAGGATATTATTAAAGAAGTTGCAAGCGTTATACAATCCTGGAAAGTTATTGCAGCTGAACTCTCTATCCCCAATCGTGAGATTACATTAATGTCTAGTGCATTTCATATTGCGGATAGCATTAAGGTTTAAGTGCTTAACTATCCCCAAAAATCTTTTCATTCATACGAGTGACAACACTTGCGGTGTGCTGCTCTGAAATGTGGGAATAGCGCTTCACCATGGCAAGGGTTTTATGGCCAAGTACGGCAGCAATTTCAGCAAGAGTCGCACCATTCATTGCAAGGTAAGAAGCAGCGCAGTGGCGGAGATCGTGGAAGCGGAAGTCTTCAATTTCGGCTTTTTGCACAGCTGTATCCCAAGCCTTGCGAATACTTACAGGCGCTTTACCGTCTGTTCGTGGAAAAAGAAGGTTTGTATCGTCTCTTCGGTGCTTGTACAGTTCTTCAAGCAAAGTCTTTAAATGACCAACAACAGGAATCGCACGAGTTTCACCATTCTTTGTTTTATGTAAAACAGCGACGTTTCGTTCGAAATCGACATCACGCCAAGTCAGCTTCATAATCTCACTCTTCCTTGCACCTGTGGAAAGAGCGAAAATAACAATCGTGTAAAGGTACTTGCTTGGGCTTTCTTTACATGCTTTCAGAAGCCTTGCACGCTCATCATCGTCTAAAAAGCGCACACGCTCATTATTCAGCTTTGTGATTGGGTCAACTTCATCAAATGGGTTTTGAGCCACCCAACGAAGTTGCACAGCCTTTTTAAAGGCTTTGTCGAGAATATCTCTATAATACTTAAGTGTGCGGCGAGATTTGGTTTTGGTTGGGTCAATGCTGCCATTGCCACGACGTACACCTTCATTTTTCAAAATGTTCAGCTGTTGAGAAATAAGCGCAGGCGTTACTTGTGAAAGAGCATATTCACCAATGGCGTCTGCCCACCAGTTTAGAAACCCTTTTTCGGTGTGTCGTGTTGTTTCCTTTTTAGATGACGTATCCATCTCAATGAATATTTCTATCATATCCCGAACCGTTCGTTTTTGCGCATCTTTGCCAAGGGTCACAAATTCACCGCGAGACATAGAAACTTCCATCTGCTTTGCCCACTCTTTAGCGTCAGTTAAGCGCTTAAAGGTTTTACGCTTAACAGGGAAGCCTTTTACACGAACAATTGCTTTAAAAGTAACGCCGCTTTTTGTCTCTCTTTTCTCAAATGTAGCCATTTTCACCCTAATTTTTAATAAATTTAAAATAACGATTCCTATTTTATATAGTATTTACAAGGTTTTTATGCAATTAAAAAGGGACAAAAAAGGGACACTGAACATCAAAAATAGCCAAAATTTACCAATAATTGCCAACAATTTACAACTTTCTGATTAGTGGTAAATATTCTAATAAACTATTGAATTTAAATATAAAATAATAAAAAGTAAAGGTATTTTTGGAAGGCTTGATTTGTAGAGCAACTGATTTGTAATCAGTAGGTCGGGAGTTCGAGTCTCTCAACAGGCACCACGGTTTTTATAGACTTTCGTGAGATTACTCCGAAAGTCTTTTTTTGTATAAATCACGTAAAAAAGCCTCAGATAGCTGAGGCTTTTGCGTTCGATATGGCGTTTTAGATGTAACCCAACTTTTTAGCAAGTACTTCCGCTTCATCTAGCCATTTGTAAAATGAATTTTTGATACAGTTCTCCCAGAAAGCTGGGTGATTTGGGTTTAAGCCAAAAGGTTTTGCTAAATCTAAAAACCCTTCTGTGTCACCTTTACTTAAAAAGTTAAGGTAGAGCGGTTCAAAAGCTTCGCCCATTTGCTCCTTGACTTCAAACAAAGCAGCCGCAAACAAACCACCAAATCCATAGCTATAACTATGGAATGGGTCTTGCGTAATATAATGTGCACTTTTATGCCAAAACATTTTAGCATCCTCTTTGTAAAACTCCTGAAAAGTTTCATGCCACAGGATGTTAAAATCTCTTTCTTTAAGCTCTCCTAGTTTACGCCTTTCATACACCTTTTGTTCAAAGGTTGAATTGCGTATTTGTCGAATAACCGTGTGCTGAAAACTTTTGATCTGCTGCAACAATAACTTCAACCGTTCTTGATCATCACAAGCATGACAAAGCTGATGATTAAACACAAGTTGTTCACTAAACAGGCTTGCCGTTTCTTGATAGATTGAAGCAGCTGACCACATAAGAGGCCCCTGCTTACTTGCTGCAAGATGTGCATGCAAAGCATGGCCAATTTCATGCGCAAAAACCTTGAAATTAGAATAATCCAGCAACACATAGCTATGCACTTGCGAGTGTGATAAAACCGCCGTTGCGCAATAAGCACCACTCACACCTCCAACCGCAACATACCCATTTTCCAACACCTGTCGCACCTTGGCTGCAAGTGTTGGGCTGAAGTGATCATAAGCATCTACAACAACGTTTTTATTTTTAACCCAATCCGTATCTTTTATAAAAAAGCGAACCTCTCTAAAACTTTCATTGTGACTCAGTTTTTGAAACAGTTCACCATAACGATCGCAAATCTTACTTGCATGAGCTCTCACCGTACTATGTAAGGACTCTACAACAGCATCATCCACTTTAGAACTTAAGTTACGTGCGGACATAGGCGTTGCATAACCGCGCAATGCGTCCTCCTCCAGCTTGTTACCGGCAAGAACATTAAACGCGTCTGTCTCAACATCCCAGTCATAAGAGCTTTTTCTGAAAGCTGAAACCCACTTTAAGCGAGATACAATATTTTTAACGGTTACATTCTGTTCATCCGCTTCAGCTAGAAGGTACTGTCCTTTGGCGCGAATTGCATCCAACATAGGCTGGTAATATGCCACAGTTTTATCAGTCTTCAGTAGGTTTTGATAACTATCTTCGCTTAAGTCAAACACTTCACGATCAAAAAAACTCATGTAAGAGGCTTCCAATTTTGTGATAGTATCATTCACACAAAGGTCAAGTTTTCTAGCCTCGTCAGAGCCCTTGTTCAAATCACTCACAAGCATTGTAAAATAAACAAGTTTATTGTTAAGACCATGTATTTGACATTTCGCATCAAGCGCTTGACCAAGCTTGGTTATGAGTTTTCCTTTAAATTTAGAAAAACTTTGTATCATGCTTACAAGTTGATTTAAATCCGCTTCAATTTGCGGGTCTTTTATATGTTGATAAAGCTTATTTAAATAACAATTATTTAAACCCTCAAGTTTTGATGGTATAGCATTCATAAACCCTCCTATTTAAGGTTATATGGAAAAAGAAAATGTAAAACTGATAATTTTATAAGAACTTCTATCACACAATTCAAGCGTGAATCACCCACATTTTAACGCTATTGCAAAAGCGTATTTTTAACCTATAATAAATTGACCAAACAAACGTAAACACACAACACTCATAAATGAAAGTAAGCTAAATGACCGAAAATTCAAAAAGCCGTATCAAAACCAATGAAGAACTGGCACAAATTGTTGCATCTGCCCGTGCTGCCGGCAAAAAAGTTGCCTTCACCAATGGCGTTTTTGACTTTGTTCACGTCGGTCACGTCACTTACCTTGAAAAGGCCCGGGAATTGGGGGACATGTTAATTATGGCCATCAACAGTGACGCGTCGGTTAAACGCATCAAAGGCCCAACACGTCCAATCAACGCCGAAAATGACCGTGCACAAATTTTAACAGCGCTGCGCTGTGTGGACTATGTCACCGTGTTTGAACAGGACACACCCACAGAAATTATTGATATACTCAAACCCTCCATTCACGTTAAAGGTGGCGACTATGACCCCGAGAAAATGCCTGAAACTCCCACAGTGCGCAAACACGGCGGTGAAGTTGTGATCATTCCCTTAGAAGAAGGCTACTCCAACTCCAAACAGTTTGATAAAATCAAAAGCCCCGAAAGTGACGAAAAATTTGAGCGACCAGAATGGCTGGCAGGCTCACAAAAATAAAAAATACAATAAAATGACAACAAGCCCCGCCAAGGGGCTTGTTTTTTGAGCATTTATCTTTATAACATCCATTAAGTTCATGGAAGCACCTACCCTTTTTTTAATTTACCCTCATCTACAAGCATGCCCACTTAGGAGAATTTTATGCTTAAACCTTTCAAAGGTACTATCACCCAAGGCAAACAAATTGCATCGGGACTTTGTGACAGATACACATCGGAAGGAACAATCAAGCCACAGCTGCCATTGTTTCAAAAAATTGCCGATGCGCGCGGTTACAACTTACCCACACCGCTGAGCAGTTTACACCATGGCACAATCAACTGTGTACACGGTACAAACTGGGCGCCTGTGCGTGACAAATCGTTTTACTTTGACGATGTCACATGGTTTGACGGCGAACGTCAATCGCATAACGGCCCGGAATATGTTGTAAAAACTGAAAACTTTTTCCTCATACCGGTTCTGATCAAAACCACCCCACAGCCTGTGAGTGGTACAATGACCAAAGCGCACGAAACCAGCGGTTACATTTATTTGCCCGACCCTGGCACAAAAGAAAACCCAGACGCAAATGAATACCACCGTTTTGAATTGCTTTGCCCTTTCATCCCAGGTGTGAAATACGGCCAAACCATCGAAGTCTATGTGGATGCGGAAAGCATTCATACATTTGACTAAACCACGAACAAAAAGCACCCCCTATCAAAGGGGTGTTTTTTTATATCCTCAACAGTACAATGCAAGCCTCAAACAATGCATTTTCATCACCCCAATTGATTTAAAAGATAAATTACCTTATATATGTAGTTGTATTTTGAATAAAATTGGATTAATACTATGGCCATTCTACTTTTGATCTTTGGAGAACGTTTATGCGTCAAGACGATTTAATCCCCGCGGGTGAAGGTCGCGGTATCGACGTTGCCCTGCAACGCGCAGACGACTTGGACAATAAGTCTCTGCAGTTTATTCAAAACATTATCCACAAACAAAATGCCGTTAAAGCGTTGGATGTGGCCTGTGGTTCAGGCGGACATTCTGTGCGCATGGCCTTAATGGGTGCTGAAGTTTCTGCATCGGACATCTTAGACCGAGCCGACGATGTGATCACCCTCGCAGCCACCATGGGCGTTGAAAAGCAAGTTCAATTTCAAGTGACCGACATGCAAGAACTTTCACAGCACTACCGCCAAGAATTTGACGTGGTGGTGTGCCAACGTGCCATCCATTACCTGCCATACCAGCAAGCGTTGGTTGCCCTAAAGGAAATGAAAAAGGTTTTAAGCTCAAACGGCCGCCTTTACATTTCTGCCTCTGGCTTACATTCAGAACTTTCACAAGGCTATGAAGCGAAAAACACGCCGGTTAAAGCACGCTTTGCCCAACTTGAACAAACAGTGGCTCGTCACCATGACATTATGCACCCTGTTTGTTTATACGCGGAGGAAGACTTACAAAAAGCACTGGAAGCCGCAGGCTTTGAAGTGGAGTCTATCTTCTCATCAACATTTGGAAACATAAAGGCTATTGCAAAAAAATGACAACACAAGAGTATGCTTACATCGCAGGTTCTGCCCATTTAGACATCATTGCCAACGTCACCGACAAGGCAGACGTGGTGGATAAAATTGGCACCATGCACTATGAATTTGGTGGCACAGCTTACAACTTTGCCATGAACCTGCAAAACTCAGGTGTTCAAACAACCTTCACAGGGGCTTTTAACCAAAGCCCCATTTCTCAAATGATCCTGACCGAAATGATGAATAACGGTATTCGAACTCATGTTAAAACGATTTCAAGTCTCCCTGAAGCAGGCTTTTGTGCCCAGCTTATTCAAGGAGACCTTTTTTCTGCCGTGTCATCCATGCCGGTGGAACAAGTGCAATTTAGCAAACAGTTTTTTGAGCGTGGCATTAAAAACGCCAAATGCTTAATTTTGGACTGTAACTTAAGTGTTGAATCCCTCAACACGGCCACACAGGTGGCCAACAAGCACGGTGTGCCAGTTTACATTGCCGGCGTTTCCGAAGCCAAATGCCTTCGCACGCTTGACATTCAACACAACATTGACGTGATTTTTGTCAACCAGCGGGAAATGAATTACCTGCTTAAAACTTTAGACGACTGCCAGTCATGGGCAGACATTTCAAAAAAACAAAACTGCACCTTTGTGGTGACCCAAGGTAAGGACGGTGTGGCCCTGTGCCAGCCAGACGGCACGGTGCAAAACTTTAGCGTTCAAGCCATTAAAGTGGACGTCAACACCCTTGGCGCTGGCGACATGTTCACATCCACCTTCATCAAAGCCCACGCCTTTGAAAAAGCACCGCTGGCAACCGCCATTGAACAAGGCATCAGCGCCGCTGCCGAGGTTTTAAAACGACAAAACGCCAGCTTAGGCCGTGCACAAGCCTTCCAAGACAACATTGAATCCATCGCTTCACGCGCGGAAACCGACAACTTAACCAAAATTCTCAACCGTGATGGTTTGGAGCGCTTTATGAAGTCCCGCTCGTTGTTCGACAAACCCTTTTTCACCATTTTGTGCGACGTGGACCACTTTAAACAATTTAACGACACTTACGGCCACGATATTGGCGACAACGTGCTGAAACAAGTCAGCAAAGTTTTGCAAAAATGCGTGCGCAACAAGGACGCTGTCGGCCGTTGGGGCGGTGAAGAATTTGTCTGCATTATTGACGACAAAGACATTGCCGTGGCAACCCGCATTGCCGAACGTATCCGCAAAGAGGTGGAGAAATTAAACCTCAAAGGTGTAGACCACAACATCACCATCAGCGCTGGCGTTGCACTGAGTGCGCAAGGCCACCACTGGGACGCGGCACTTAAACTTTCCGACCAAGCGCTTTACCAAGCCAAAAGCCAAGGCCGCAACCAAGTGGTGGTGGCTGACGTTTAGGCACCCAAAGCGCAAACGCTTGGCTTGAATGCACCCGTTTGAGCGATTGCTACCTGCAAAGAAATATCAGGCTTTTCTTGCATTTATTGCATAATCCTTTATAGTGCGGGCATTTAATAACCTTAAACAACCACCTTAAAGGAAACCGATCACCGTGGAAAAATTATTCAAAATGCTCACCCCCAAGTCTGCCCAAGGGTGGACACTCAACACCTTTAAAATTGAAATTTTAGCCGGCCTAACCGTGGCTTTGGCTTTGGTTCCAGAAGCTGTGGCCTTTGCCTTTGTGGCAGGGGTTGAACCTCTTGTTGGCCTTTACGCCGCATTTTTGGTTGGTTTAATTACAGCTGTTTTTGGTGGACGACCCGGGATGATATCCGGCGCCACAGGCGCGCTGGCCGTCGTCATGGTTTCTTTGGTGGCAACCCACGGGGTTGAATATTTGTTCGCCACTGTGGTGTTGATGGGTATCTTGCAAATCTTAGCCGGTGTGTTTCACCTTGGGAAGTTTATCCGCATTGTCCCGCACCCTGTTATGCTTGGCTTTGTGAATGGTTTGGCGATTGTTATTTTCTTGGCCCAATTGGGTCAGTTTAAAAATGGCGATGAATGGATGATCGGCGCCGAACTTTACACCATGCTAGCCCTTATTTTTGTAACTATGGCTGTTATTTACATTTTGCCACGTTTTACCAAAGCGTTCCCTTCCCCACTTGCGGGTATTTTGGTGGTAACCGCACTGGTCATCGGTTTTGACTTGAACACCAAGACTGTGGGCGATTTGGCCAGCATCGCCGGTGCCTTCCCAAGTTTCCATATCCCAATGGTGGACCTCAACTGGCAAACGCTGGAAATTATTTTCCCTTACGCTCTTATTCTTGCCGCCATTGGTTTGATTGAATCGCTGCTGACCCTCACCGTGGTGTCGGATATTGTGGAAGGCCATGGCTCATCCCGCAAGGAATGCATTGCCCAAGGTGCAGCCAACACTGTGACCGGTTTCTTTGGTGGTATGGGCGGTTGCGCCATGATCGGCCAAAGCATCATCAACGTCACCTCTGGCGCCCGTCGCCGCTTGTCTGGCATCAGTGCGGCATTGTTTTTATTGGCGTTCATTCTATTTGCATCTGACTTGATTGAACAAATCCCCGTTGCAGCGCTGATTGGTGTGATGTTCATGGTGGTGATTGGCACCTTTGAGTGGGCTTCGTTTAAAATCATGCGCCAAGTGCCAAAAGAAGATGCCTTCGTGTTGGTGTTGGTCACCGCCGTCACCGTGATGACGGACCTTGCCATCGCCGTGATTGTTGGTGTGATTGTCTCCGCCCTTGTTTACGCTTGGAAATCCGCAAGGCACATTCACGCCAAAACAGAGCAAGGCGCAAACGGTCAAAAAATTTACAAAATCACCGGCCCTTTATTCTTTGGCAGTGCCACAAACTTCAAGGAAATTTTTAACCCGAAGGATGACCCGAAGGACGTGGTGGTGGACTTTTTGGATTGCCGAGTGCTTGACCACAGCGGTATTGAAGCCATTGACGCTTTGGCCGAACGCTACAAGCGCAACAACACCCAGTTGCACCTCAAGCACCTTTCGAAGGACTGTAAACTGTTGCTGAACAAAGCCAGCAAATACGTGGAAGAGGACAACAGCGAGGACCCTGAATACGGCCTTGCGGTGGACTATCGCCAAATTGGCGACAAGGTTGGCCACTAACCAAAACACTAAGGGGCGGCATAAACACCGCCCCACCTTTTTGACACAGCCTTGACCAACGCCGCAAAAAGGCGTAAAGTCCATAACAAATGAAAGGTTATTAAAACTTGGGAACATTGTCACAAAACAACGGGAAGATGAACCTCATCCAGAGGTGTCAACGTCTTGCCCAGTTTTTAAAGGACAATAAAAAGAAGTTTTTTTGGTACTGGGTCGGCTATCAATTTGTCAAAGGCACACTCACCACATCTTTCATTTGGGGGCCAATGATCTACATGTGGCTAAACAAATAACCCACCCTTAAAGCCCGCCACTCACCACTTGATTACGGCCACCTTCTTTGGCTTCATAAAGGGCGTCGTCTGCACGTTTAAGCACTTGGTCCAACCCCTCACCGCTTTGCCATTTGCACAAGCCGACGCTTACGGTAATGTTCAATTCGGCGCTTGTGTGCTTTTGCTTGGCAATGTTTTTGCGCAACCTTTCGGCAAATTTTTGCGCTTGGCTGGCGGTCATCCCTTTTAAAAGACAAACAAACTCTTCGCCACCAAACCTGGCCACAATGTCGCTTTGGCGCATCATCGCCTTAATAGCGTAAATCAGGCTGACCAAAGCCTCATCGCCCACGTCATGGCCGTAGGTGTCGTTGATATTTTTAAAGTGGTCCACGTCCAAAATCAGCAAGTGCAAGTCTTCCACATTCAAGCCAGGGGTGGTGAGGTAACGTTCAATGCCGTGACGGTTTAAAGCGCCTGTTAATTTGTCATGGTGGGCACGGTCGGTCACCATTTGAATGTTGGCCGCCAGTGGGTTATATGTTCCAAGGTTGGCGTCATCTCGTTCTAAAATTTGGGTGGCCAAGCGCATCCCTTCCACAATGGCATCGGCAATGCTATTTTGTTTGAAAATCATCTCCTTGATGGCGACGGACATAAACAGGTCCCCCGCGCCCAGCACATTGCCTTTCACCACTTCTTTTTCTGTTTTAAAGTCCCTCTTCTTGCCATTTTTTTGGCACAAGCAAACACCCTTTGCCCCCAAAGTGACAATCAAGTTGGTGTTTTTAAGTTTGGCAACCTCGCACCAGCTGGCACAGTTTAAAGCTTCTGTCAGCTTGTTCATTTCATTCTCGTTAATAAAAATGTAATCAATCTGCCCTTCAATGTCCTTTAATTTGCTGACCTCCATCAACGAAGCACCCCCAATAAACACCGGCAAATTTTGGTCATTGGCACAGGCAATAAAGCGGTTCATCGTCGCCACGGTTAAGCAGCTGGTAATCAGCATGCAAGCGGCATTTTGCAAACCCTTTTCAATAAACTTCTTATCAAAGCGCACCTTTTCAACGGTGTTCACCCAAACCGATGCCTTTTCCTTGCCTTCATAAAACATGCCGTTGTAAATGGCATCGGGCAGTTTTTTATCAATTTTAAAGTGCATCCGCACATGTTGACGGGTCAGCTCATTTTGGATCATCTGCGATAAGGGCGATGTGTTCATGGCGGTGCACAAAGTGGTGGGCACGTCTAATTTCCGAAGGTTCACAGCCACGTTATAAGCCACTCCACCAAAATTTAAACTGGTGGTGCCAATGCTGTCCTCAATGTGTCTAAAATCCGTTATGGTGGAAACAATGTCCAACAATGCCGACCCTGCGATAAACGCAAATTTATCATTTTTATGTGCCATAACGCCCTTTTTAACCTTTGTAAACTTTGTTATAGTTTTAAGTGTAATGTTTTAAATAAGGGCAATCAACATTATGGATAAAAATGCCATCAAGCGCTGTCTCTCCTATGCCATGCTGGGCGATGCCATCGGCTTTTTGGTGGAAGGCAAACCCAAAGCCGAAGTTTTGCGCCTGCAAAAAATTTTAGCCACCCCCAATTTGCATCAACAAACCCAGCTGTTCAACAGCTTCCCCATCACAGATTGGATCACCCAAGAGCCCTACACCCCAGGGCAAATTAGCGACGACAGCCAGTCCATGTTGGCGCTTGTGAAAGCTTACAGCCAACAAGAAATTTCACCACAACTGGCGTTGGCGCAAAATCTATGTCACCTTTTTCAAACCCAGCAAATGGTGGGTTACGGCCACACAAGCAAAGATGCGATGGACCATTTTCACAAACACCAAAACATTGAAACCTGCGGCGACCCAACAAGGCCAACAAACGGCGCTGCCATGCGTGTGGCACCTCTGGGTATTTTGTTTTACAACAACCCTGAAATGTTGGTGGATGAATGTATCAATCAAGCGCAAATTACCCACAAGCACCCGCAAGCCATTTTAGCTTCCATTGCGCTGGCAACGGCCGTTGCGCTAGCTTATCAAAAAAAGGGCGATATGCGTCAATATGCACAGCAAATGCGTCACAATTTCGCAATTTATGCACAAAAGCGAAATATAAACACGCAACACCTTGAAACTTCTGAACAAATTTTAAAAACATGGTGCGAATCACAATCACCACAAAAACAAAAAGATATTATTTTACAAATAGATAAACAGCTTAACCCCAAACCGACATTTCACAGCGAAGGCCTTTCCTGCCATGCCATTCCAAGCACTTTTATGGGCATTTACAGTTACTTACAAACACAAAATAGCACAATTGAAGCTTGTATTTCCCATGCCATCAGCCTTGGCGGCGACACCGACACCACCGCTTGCATGGCCGCTGCCATTTTCTCCACATCCCAATCTCAGCAACACTTTTACACAAATTGGATACACGATAGAAAGCAAAAAATCAGCCTATAAACAGCAATCTAAACTGGGCGTATCCTGTGGTAAAATTTGAAATATATTCGAAAAGAAAACCTTCAAAAAATGGTCGGGGAGAGAGGATTTGAACCTCCGACCCCACGGACCCAAACCGTGTGCGCTACCAGGCTGCGCCACTCCCCGAACCAGAAGGTGAGCTTGTTTTAGCAAAGAATAACCAAAAGCACAAGCTTAAAAGTTAATAAAATTTAACGTGTTTGCAAGAATTTAAGGACCTCTTCTTGAAGCCTTTGTTTTTCCTTCATAATTTCATCACCGTTTAGCTCTGTGGTGGAAACATCTTGACGCTTTGGTCCACTTTCCATAATTGCACCTAACACACCACCCAGTGCGGCACCGGCAGGCCCACCCACTGCGCCACCAACAGCTGCGCCCACTTTTTGGGAGGTGGTTGCAACAGGGATAACCGCAGGTGAAAAGACCGAACCTTTAATCAGCACTGGTGTTTTGAATCCTAGCTTATTTTCAGGGTTAGGTTCAGCTTTAAAGTTCATGGTCATGCGCACAAGGTCCACCTTACCCTTTGCAATCACATCGGCATCTGCCAATAAAAGGCTGATGTTTTCAGACTTTAAGACACCCTCTTCGATTGTTCCTGTCATGGAGAATTTGCCATAATCTTCCGATTTTGCTTGTCCTGTAAGCTTATCCATAAAGACATTGCTAAGCATGTTGTTCAAGCTAGAAAGGCTAACACCATAAAGCACCAAACCATCTGAATTCAGCATCATTTTACCTTGTAAACCGCTGACCCATTCGTGCACTGTTTTACCGCTGAAATCAACTTGCAGCATACCATCTAAAGGCAGTTTGACTCTTTGCTGTTTTTCAACAGCTTTCAAGTTCGCAACGTTGAGGTTATTGCTTGTAATGTCAATGCCACCTCTTGGCGTGCCACGCGTATCAAGAGACGCCGTACCTCGGATGTCACCCCCTTGGCTCATCTCCAATTTAAATTGCGAAACTTTTACCACACCTTCATCGATAGATGATCTAAGCTTGGCATATTTAACGTCATACCCTTGGCAGGTGAAACCTTTAAGAACATCAATGTCCATAACAATGTTTAAGTTTTTAAGCGGTGTCAAATCCATCAACTCTTGCGACCATTCAATGTCGCCCGATTTTTTAGAGCTACCTTGTTGTTGCTGGCAAACTTTAAAGGTTTCGAGGTTCAGTTTATCCACTGTCGAAAGATTCACCGTGTTTTGGTTTTGTTTGTTAAACCAAAGTTCAGATGTTACAAAAAACTCAACAGGTGTTGGGCTAACCTCCACGCTCACGCTGTAGTTATCCAGCTTTAAATAATCAGATGAAACATCAATTGTTCCACCAAGTTTAAGCGGTAGGTCAACGGTGCGCTGGTTTGGCGCAACGTGTAAAACGTCATAAACCGTAGTGAGGAGAGATTCTCCTTCAAAATTCATTTCGCCGTTATAACTTGGCTTTAACAAAAGGTCGTCAATAAAGCCTTTTAAAGTCACCTTGCTTTCGGCCACTTGCACATCACCCATCACTGAAATTTCAACAATGTTGGAAATGTCCATGTTCAGTTGGCTTTCAATTTCAACACCATTTAGAACACCTGCAATGTTAACCTTTGTTTGGCGCAAGTTTTCACCCGCAATGCTAAATTGGCCCGACTGCAGCTTGAATTGGTTGCCATGCTGGTCGTCTTCCATCACAACATCGGCGTTGGAAATTAAAACTTCGCCCAAGCCTGAAATGAAGGAAAGGTCAACCGCTTTGGATGATGTACGACGCTTGCGTTTTGGCTCCCAGTTACCTTCCCCTTTAATGCCTTTATAAAGGTAAACTTTTGGCGATTTAACCAACAATTTGTCCACCCCAACTTTCATGGCCAGTAAATTATCCAATGTGAGATCCAAGCTGACTTTTTCGGCGGTGAATAAAGGTTTTTCGCCACGGAAGGCATGAACAACCACATTGTCGCTGGAAATGTGAGGTGAAGGGAAAACCCGAATTTTCAAGTTGTCGCCTAAGGAAACACGGTACCCTGATTTTTCAAGAATATAATCTTCCATTTGTGGTTGATACTTTGAAAAATCAATACGTTCAGGTGTAAAGTAAAGCACAGCAGCAAAGGTAATGGGTGCCACAATAACAACGAAAATGAAAAGCTTTAATAGTTTAAGCATTGGGTTCTCTTTATTTTTCTATTTTAAAAAACTCACTAAAAATTTGCCACAAATTGTCAATTTTATCAACTTTATAATCAGGGCTTTGCGCCAAAATTTCTTGCCTCCAAGCACCGTTCCAGCAAACAGCAACGCTTGCCACTTTGCATGCTTTGGCCATGGCAATGTCGCCAGAGCTGTCGCCCACCATCAAGGTTTCTTTTGCGTTTTCGCCTGTTTTAAGAATGACATCTTCCAACATTTTGGGGTGCGGCTTGGGTGGTGCTTCACTCATGGTCATGCTTTCGGATATAAAACCTTCCAAGCCATTTGTTTGAATAAAATGTTCAACACCTTGACGGCTTAAATTGGTAGCCAGTGCAATTTGAATGTCATTTTGTTGGAGTTTTTTAAAAACATCCATCAAACCATCATACATAGGCGCCCCGACAAAGTCATCGTGCAAAGTCCCACTGACGTCAAACACAACCAACGCCATTAAAACCTCCACTGCATCAGCTTAAACAGTACTTCAAAATGCTTTGGCAATTGAGCTGTAAACGTATTTTTCTGATTCAGTTTCAGCTTGTGCGCATGTAGGAACATTCTATTTTTAAGGTGTTTATCGTCACTTTCAAAACGTTCACCACCATATTTAACATCGCCAACCAAGGGCAAGCCCACCGACGACAAATGGACACGAATTTGGTGCTTACGTCCTGTTTTGGGGTGCACTTCAAGCAAGTGATACATCCCCGCAGAATCCAGCACTTTATAATAAGTTTCGGCCTTTTGTTTGCCTTTTTGAGCAGCGGTCATTGTTTCATAGCCGTCGTCATCGGTTTGTGGAGCCATTTCACTTTTAATAACGCCTTCGGTTTCATTTTGTTTAACCTTGCCCTGTACCACCGCAAGGTAAACCTTTTCAACTTGGCGCTTTTTAAACTGGTCGGATAAATCCCTCGCGGTTTCCTTATCCTTGGCAAACAGCACAAGACCTGTCGTGGTTTTATCAATTCGATGCACCAATTTTGGGGCGTATTTTTCACCTGCGTATGCTTTAAGCATCCGATCCAAACTTTTAGAATGGCCAGACCCTGCTTGCACCGGCAAGCCATAGTCCTTGTTTAAAACAACCATGTGATCATCTTGGTGGATGATCATGTTTTCAATGTCATGTTTTTCTTTGTTGGAAAGTTGATAGCTTTGCGTTTTTTTAGGCGCATTTTCATCTTCCGCAAGCAAAAAGTCCGGCACTTTAATTTCTTGGCCGGATTCTAAACGTTCATTGCCTTTCACCCTTTTGCCATCCAAACGAATTTGCCCCTTACGGCACAGCTTTTGAACCAAGCCAAATGTGGCACTGGGGAAGATTTCAATCAATGTTTTATCCAGCCTTAAACCGTCGTGCTTCGATTCTACCTTGTGGATCATGTTACTTGCTTTCTTTTATAAATTTCAGAACATCGTCATAAAACGTGCCGCTTTCAACCATGGGGAAATGACCGCAATGGGGGTACATCACCAATTTTGAACCTTCTATATTTTCATGCAACATATGCGCCCCTTTGGGTGTTATCAGTTTGTCGTCTTCGCCGTGAACAATCAACGTTGGGCATTTGATATCCTTTAAAAACTTAAAGGACGAAAAACGACTGGCGCACAAAAAGTGCCTGACCACGGCGGACTGTCTCGGTCGCATTTCAAATAGCCGATGGGCAAATATTTTATATTTTATCGGCTGTGTTTCCATAAAATGGTTTGAAAAGGTGTAGCTTACCCCTTCTTCGGGTTTGCTGTTAAAATCCCTGATGCGTTGAAGGGCGTTGGGCACAAGGTCCTTGGCAAGGCGAAGTGCTTCTTCTTTGGTGAATGGATGACCGCAAGAGCTGGACAACAGCACCAATTTGCTGACCAATTCAGGGCATATTTTATAAACCTGTTGCGCTGTAAAACCACCCATAGAATGACCGATGAGAATGCAATTTGTTAAATTTTCTTTTTGTAAAACTTTCACCACAATTTGGGCAATACGTTCCACCGTTAAGTTCACAGGCAACCTTGTGCCGTTGGTGCCTGGGTTGTTAAAAATCACCACTTTGTAGTTTGGGTTAAAAAGCGGCACCGAATCCCGAAAAAGCCATGTACTGCAAGCCACACCTGGCAGGAACACAACGCAAGGTGCGTCTGGCGATGTGCCGTGGTCATAAAGCTCGTAATATTGTTCTAAGTTTTTCAACAAATCATCCTTTTCTATGGCTGTTAAAATAGTCCAACCTTTTTTGCATTTCCCGTTCTTGCCCGCGTGGATTGGGTTTGTAAAAACTTTGCCTTGGTAACTTTTCGGGGAAGTAATTTTGCCCAGAAAATGCGTTTTTACTGTCATGGTCGTAAAGGTAACCATCGTTGTAACCTTGGTCCTTCATCCACGCAGTTGGCGCATTGCGGGAAAACATCGGCGCTGGCAAATGGTTGCTTTTTTTTGCCGTGGCGTAAGCCTCGTTCCACGCTTTGTAAACGGCATTGCTTTTGGGCGCAAGGGTTAAATAAACCACCGCCTGTGCCAGCATCAAATCCCCTTCGGGTGAGCCAAGCTGTTTATAAGCTTCCACAGCGGCCAGACATTGGCTTAACGCTTGTGGGTCGGCCATGCCAATTTCTTCGCTGGCCATGCGCACCAAACGGCGACCGATATATAACGGGTCCTCACCGCCATCTAGCATCCGCCCCAGCCAATAAAGCGCCCCGTCGGTATCGCTCCCACGCACTGCTTTGTGGAGGGTGGAGATCATGTCATAATGTGCTTCGCCCGTTTTATCATAAATGGGATTTTTTTTGCTCAACACCCGTTCCACATCACTCAGTGACAACTCACCACCTTTTGCAACGGCGTATAAAGTTTCCAGCAAGTTTAAAAAGTAACGGGCATCCCCACCAGCCAAGCTTTGCACAAACTTTAAAGCGTCACCCTCAATGGGTAAATCACCTTGAAGCTGCACCACTCTATGAATAATTTTATCAAAGTCTTCAGCTTCCAGCGGTTTTAGTGTCAGCACTTGCAACCTTGAAAGCAAAGCGCTGTTTAATTCAAAGGATGGGTTTTCCGTTGTTGCACCAATTAAAATAATCACGCCCGATTCCACAAACGGTAAAAAAGCATCCTGCTGGGACTTATTAAAACGGTGAATCTCATCCACAAACAGCACAGTTAATTCGCCCACTTCATGACGTTTTGAAGCTTCGGCAACAATTTTTTTAAGGTCTGCCACGCCGCTGAATATGGCGCTGATCTGCACAAAGTGCGCATCAAACTGGTTGGCATAAATTTTAGCAAGAGTGGTTTTGCCCACCCCTGGTGGCCCCCAAAAAAGCAGGGACTGTGGCACGCCAGAATCCACCAGCCGTTTTAGCAGCCCACCTTCTTCAAGCAAATGGCGCTGACCCACAACATCTTCCAATGTGCTGGGTCGCAACTGTTCAGCCAGCGGCACTTTACCTTTTTCAAACAAGCCCGACATTACTGAATGATAACCCGATGTGTTTTGCCTGCACGCTCAAAAATAATTTGCCATGCGTTTGGCCTGCGACTGACAGCCGTTTGCAGATCCTTAATGGTTAGCACCGCCTTGCGGTTGATGGAGACGATGATGTCCCCTTCCTTCATGTCCACCATGCCAAAGCCACGACGGTTAGGTGTGGCAACTACCACAACCCCTTCTGTGTTCAGTGGCAAGCCCATTTCATCATTTAAAGCGGGGGACAACGGCTCGAACGTGTAACCTTCTAACGGGTTGGAACCACGCACCGTGTACTGCTGGTCCACCAAGCGGTCAGGCAATGCGCCAAGCATCACGTCGGAAACATAAAGCTTGCCTTCACGCCAAACTTCAAGCGGGTATTTATTGCCCACATAAGAAGATGCGATACGGGCGTTTAGAACGCTCATGGTGTCCACTTCCTTACCATCGAAGGACAAGATAATGTCACCAATCAACAGGTTTGCTTTTTCCGCAGGGCTACCCGGTACAATTTCATTGATCAACACCCCATAAGGTCTTGCGAGTTCAAGTTGCACTGCTAAATCGTCCGTCACATCTTGGCCAGCAGCGCCAAACCATGGTCTTGTCACCTTACCTGTGGTTAACACACTGTTTAAAGTGACACGCACCGCATTGGCTGGGATGGCAAAACCAATGCCTTGGCTGCCCCCTGTTTTTGAATAAATGGCCGTGTTCACTCCCACCAGTTTGCCTTCGCTGTCCACCAAGGCACCGCCAGAGTTCCCAGGGTTGATGGCTGCATCGGTTTGAATGTAATTTTCGTAGTAGCCTGTGCCAAGGTTGCTTCGCCCAGTGGCACTGATAATACCCATGGTGACACTTTGACCCACACCAAATGGGTTACCCAAAGCAAGGACAATGTCACCCACTTGAATTTCGTCACTGTCGGCAAAGTCAAGGTAGTGGAATTTCGCTTCGTCGCGTTCGTCTTCTAAAATCACTTTCATCACGGCAATGTCGCTGTTTTTGTCCGCCGCAATAAATTCGGCCGCCATTTCGGTGCGGTCGTGGAACACCACACGGATAGACTTGGCATCTTTCACCACATGATAATTGGTGACAATGTAACCATCTTCCGTGACCACCACGCCAGAACCCAGTGACCGTTCAATCCGCTTTTTCATCCGCCCTGAGAGACCACCTTGAAAAAACTGGTTAAAAAATGGATCATCAAAGAAAGGGTTGACCGTGCGGGTGACAACTTCTTTTTCAGTGTAAATATTCACCACAGCAGCGGAGGAACTTTTAACCGTGTCCGAAAAACTTGCACGCATGCCCAGCATATTTTCCCGCGCATCAGCGTGACCCATCAGCAGTGAAATTGAAAATGCCATAAAAAATGCAAAAACAACGTTTTTCATTCAAACCTCTTGTCTGTGTTATTCATCAAATTACAGCCAAGGAGTATAAAGCCAAAGGTAAAATTAAGCTAGTGTGTTGTTAAAAATTTCCAACCTTTTCGCAACCGATTCGCTTTGCATTTTCATAAAAGGCTCTGGCCCTAAAATTTCGTACGAACCATCTGTTTTTTGTTGAAGGTTAAAATTGTGAAGAATACCACGCGCACCAGGGTCCAAAAATGAAGCAAGGTGGAAAAGTGCACCCACACGCTTGGCTTGAGCAAATTCTTCAGACGTTACCAAACCGTTGACACGTTTTTGGTATTCCGCCTTTAAGTCATCGTCATGGGCAAAATAAACCATCAGCGCCAGCTTGGCCCTGTCCCGGTGTGAGCAAGCCACAAAGGGGCTGCCATAAACAATTTCAAAGGTGGTGCTGGCACGGTAAATGTATTGTTCTCGCCATGCAATGTCACTAAACAGTGCGGCGGCTTTTAACAGTCTGTAAGGCACTTTTGGTAAAATTTTATGCGCCCACTTTGCCACCTGCCTTGCATAGGCAATGCCACGGCCATCACGCTCGGAAATATCCCTTGCATAGGAAAGCAACGGATCATCGCCCACGCCACCTTGTTCAATTTGGGAAAAGAACACCCCTTCCCGAATACCAAAGGACGCAAAGCGCACACGTTCAAATTGACCACTTTGCAGCAAGGCACTTAACGCCGCCGCACGGTAAGGCATGACATCTTCATAGCCTTTGGCCAAGTGCAAAACTTTGGGGTTAATTTCACCTTTTAAAAATTTATCGCAGTAGGCAATCGCCTCATTTTTTTCAATGCTGTAATCGTGCAAAATGTGCATGGGATAGTCACATTCTGTCATATGCAAGCTAGCAATGGAACGCATGCCCGAGCCAAGGGCCACAAGGTCACGCATGTTTTTGTTGGCAAACCAGTCCACCTTTTTCAAAGCATCTTTTAAAATTTCCACCGCTTTGTAAGGGTTATGTCCGCTAAGTTTTTGCAAACTTAAAACCCCTAAAGGCAGGGACGCAAAATCCCCCTTGGTGTTGGTTTCGCAAATGTCCAAACTGCCGCCGCCAAGGTCCATCACCAACCCTGAAGCATCCGGCAAGCTGGTTACACCGCCTTCAGCACTTAAACGAGCTTCCACCTCACCGCTGATCACTTCCACATGCAAACCTGTTTGCTGGCGAATACTCTCAACAAATTCACCACCGTTTTTAGCTTCTCTCACCGCACTGGTGGCTGTGGCCACCACAGTTTTAACTGAAGACTGCTCGCACACCCACAAAAACCACTTCAAGGCATTGATGGCACGGTCCATCCGTTCATCATCCAAGTAAAAATCCCCTTCGCCCTTTTCCATCGCAAAGCGAATGCGCACTTTATGGTTCAAAAAAAGATGTGGGTATAAACCTTCGTCATAAACAACCAAACGCATGGTGCTAGAACCAATATCAATAACAGCGAAACGACCTTTTTTGTGGGGTCTTTCCTCAGGGTAAATAAAACGTGGTTTGGCATTTAATTTCATGGGAAATAATTATAGGCAAAACATTTGAAAAAAGAAAACACAAAACACCACAAGCCAATCACAGCCGTGATAATTTAGCACCTACAAGCCCAAAGCCTCTTTCACAAGTGGCACAGTGATTTTGCGCTTTTGCTCCAACGACAAGGCGTCTAACTTGGTCAGCACGTGGGAAATGGCAAAGACACTGCGGTGGCAATTTTTTAAAATAAATGTCACCACTTTCGGCTCAATATACATTTGTTTATCCGCCGCCATTTTAACCAATAAAACTTCCAGATGTGCGTCGGTCGGTTGTTCAATTTGAATTTGTGGCGCTGTTAACAACCGTGATTTTAAATCGGGCAACAGGTCCAACTGGCTGATTGGCTGGTGGGATGTAACCACCAAACTGCCACCAAAACTTTTAATGTGATTGTAAAGATGAAAAAGTGCTTCTTGCTCGTCCTTTTTCAGCAGGTGAACATTGTCACACACCATGTGCTTTTCAGCGGTGAGGTCCAGCGAGTTCTGGGCGGACTTGTGCATAAAATCTTCTGCACCTGTGCGCTGTTTATAAATTTCCGCCAAGTGACTTTTACCCACACCAGACTCGCCGTAAATGGCCAACACATCGCCCGATGTCGCAGGGAAGTTTTGCAGCGCCATAAAAGCTTGGTGGTTGCTTGGCAAAAGCATAAAACTTTCAGCGCTCATGTCCACAAGTGTGGGGAATGAAAGTAAAATCTGCTGTGGATTTGTGGACATTAAACCTGCCTTTATTGATCGGTTGTTTCAATGCTGTAATCAACAGGGCCTAAAAACGGATCATTTTGAAAAGCCACTTTCCACACCATGGGCATGGTGGTTTCTTCCACAGTCATCCCTGCTTCTATCAACGCATTTTTAAAGCCCAAACGCTCGCCGTAGTAATCCACTTGGAAGACACTGTCCTTAATGTTCAACACCCGCAGTTTAAAGTTTTTAACACTGCTTAAAGCGCTGACACGGGTTTGAATTTTTTCAAGGTCGGTTGGGTCTTGCGGTTTGAACCTTAAAAAGATCCGCCCTGGCTTATCCACCTCAATCAAGTTTTCGTGGCGTTTGTGTTCACCTAAACGAGAAAGGACATCCGCAAAGGCAGTATCAAGGTAGGTCGCCAGTTTGTCTTCATCTGGGTAGCCATCAAACAAAACCAAACCATTTAAAGGCAGCGAGTAAATAACCGGCTCCACCAGTGTGTCCTCTTCAAACCAAGTGGCGGTCACGTCTAGGTAAAAACCGTCGTAGCGTTCAGATATTTTAACATAAACCACCACCGCAGCTTCGGCATCATATGCTTTCGCCACATCGGTGATCACATCCCCCGCGCCGTACATTGCCAACTTGGCGGAAAGTTTATTGCGCTCGGCGACTGTCCCCTTCGGGAAAACATATTCAAAAAACGCTGACGACTTAATGGCTTTTTGCAACGCCTCTTTCACAGGGTTTTGACTTTCCCACATCACAAGGTTGGACGCATATTCATACAAAGGCAACAGCATCACACGGCCACCCGTGGACTTACTGTAAGGCACACCGTAACGTGCCAACAGGTCACGCACTGCGCTTTGCCTGTAAAACACATGGACAGAGGCTTGATAGTGGTTGGTAATTTCCTCTTGGTCAATCACCGCTTTGTAAAACAAATTGTCAATGTTGGCCTGCGCTATAATTTGACTGTGAACACCCCAGGTTTTGCGCGGTGTAATTTGTTTAAGCAAACGCCCCAAAGCCTCTTTTTTAACTTTGGTCAAAGCCCGCTCTCGCATGTTAAAAATGGGGCCGTTGTATTCTTTCACTTCATAGTTTTTAACCACAAAAGTTTGCTCATACGGGGTTATACCATCTTGGGCAAAAGCATGCATGGCTGTGCATAACAGCATGGCGGATAAAACAAGAAATTGGCACTTGCGTGCCAACTTTTGCAAATTGAATGTGCGATGCAACGTGGAAATAGTCATCAATTTTTTACTCAAGCCCATCTATGTAATCTTTATATTGGTCTGCCGGCATCAACTCGTCCAGCTCGCCTTTATCTTTCAGTTTCACCTTCATCAACCAACCGTCATCAAAGGGATGTTGGTTGATCACTTCAGGGCTTTCTTCCAGCTCACTGTTAACTTCAACCACCTCACCTGTCAACGGGCTGTAAACTTCACTTGCCGCCTTGACCGATTCCACCACAGCAATTTGCTCACCGACAATGGCGTTGGTGCCTGCTTCAGGCAATTCTACAAAAACCAAGTCGCCTAAGGAGCTTTGTGCAAAGTCGGTAATGCCAACGGTGGCAATGTCACCATCAACGCTGACCCATTCATGTTCAGCTGTGTAAAACAAATTGTCGCGAATATCAGACATGGTCAAACCTTTCATGCGCTTTTAATTTTGGACATTATAGACATTTAAAAAAACAAAACTCAATAAAATAATCAACCCTTAGCGGTTACCATTCTTTAAAAAGCGTTTACCGCACACTTTAACAACGGCGCTTTGATTGCGTATTTTAACAAAAAGCTTTTGACCACTCACATTCCATTGTGGATCAACATAAGCCAAAGCAATGGATTTTTGTAAGCTGGGTGCATAGCCTCCACTGGTCAAGCGACCCACAACTTCACCTTTATCATCTTCTAAGGCCATCCCTTGGCGTAACACACCACGCTGTTGTAATATCACACCCGTCAACACTTCTGTTAAAGTCGCTTGATCTTCAAGCTGCTCATTAAGCACAGAGCTACCTTTAAAACCTGTAAATTTTTTTGTGCAAACCCATGCCATGTCCGCCATCATTGGAGTGGTCGATGCCGTCAGGTCCTGCCCGTAAAGCGGTAAGCCTGCTTCTAATCTTAAGGTGTCTCGCGCCGCAAGGCCTGCTGCCTCCACCCATTCACTTTCAAGAAGTTGTTGCCACAGCGCTGGTGCCTTGGCCGCCGCAATGCTTATTTCAAAACCGTCTTCCCCGGTGTAACCACTCCGGCTTACATAACAAGCATGCCCCGCCACCGACATTTCATGAAAGGTCATAAAAGGCATTTGCGACAGCGGTGCTTCCACCAATTTTTGCAAAACAGCTTCAGCCTTTGGCCCTTGCAAGGCCATCAACGCTCTGTTTTCCAAAAGTTCAACTGTTATGGTGCTGGGTAAGTTTTGGCGCAGGTAAGCCATGTCTTTTTGAACGCAAGCGGCGTTGACCACCACATACATTTTACGTTCCGTCAGGCGCACCGCAATCAGGTCATCTTCCACGCCGCCTTGATCATTTAAAAACATACTATAAGCACACTTTAAAAGCGGTTTTTCTGCGATGTTTGTGGGCGTTAAGCGTGAAAGCTCTTCGGCGACATTTTCGCCTGTTAAAATCAACTGCCCCATGTGCGAAACATCAAACAAAGCCGCATGTTCACGGCACCACAAATGTTCCTTAATCGTACCCAGCGGGTATGAAAGTGGCATGTCATAGCCCGCAAAGTTCACCATTTTGGCTTGTAAATTTTTGTGCTGCTGGTGCAAAGGTGTCTTGCTTATTATTTTTTCCATGGCATAATTGTCGAGAATTTTAAAAGATCGTGCAAGTAATTTTATGAATAAGGGGAAGAAGAATGCCATATGAACTTGTAACTTCTGGGGAACAGATCCCACAAAACAGTCGTTACCCTAACATTTTTTTAGGTGGAAACTGCAAGGGACGTGACTGGCGTTTGGACTTTTTCCGCCGTTTTACGGACGCGGACGTGACCTTTATCAACCCTTCACGAGCAGACTTCCCCAACCCCGACATTGCCCCAGGCGAACATGCCAGACAAGTTGCATGGGAACGCCAAGCCCTTGCCGCCGCAGACGTTGCCGTTTTTTGGCTGGGCGAAGGTTTATCCAACCAAGCCACAAGGGTGGAAATTGGTTTTGCTCTTGGCCAAGGTAAAACAGTGCTGATTGGCGCTGAGGACGGTTTTTTGGGTGGTGAACACCTCACTGCTTTTAGTGGCCTTGTCATTTCTTCTAGCTTAGAAGGTTTGATGAACCGTTTTTCCAGCTGGTACCAACAGCGCCTTAAAGCATCTTAATTTAAAAAGATAAGGTTTCGGTTTATTTGCGCTATCAACCTCACACCCAAGTTGAAATTGATGAAATGCTGGCGGACATTGGCGCCACAAGCGTAGATGACCTTTACAGCAGCGTACCCAACCATTTATTACTCAAGCGCTACATTGAAGGCTTACCCAAAGGTCAGCCCGAAATGGCCGTGGAGCGGGACATGCAATTATGGGCGCAAACAAACCACAGCACCAGCGACGGCCCATTCTTTTTAGGTGCTGGTTATTACAAACACCATATCCCCGCTACGGTGGATTACATTATCCAGAGAGGGGAATTTTTAACCTCCTACACCCCCTATCAGCCAGAAGTGGCTCAAGGCACTTTAATGGCCATTTTTGAATTTCAAAGCTACATTGCAAGGCTTACTGGCCAACAAGTGGCCAACGCCTCCATGTACGACGGCGCAACGTCGCTTGCGGAAGCGGTGTTGATGGCCAACCGCCTCCACAAAAACAGCCGCACTGGCGTTTGCATTGCCGAAACTTTACACCCCCATTACAAAGAAACGTTGGAAACCTACATCACCCACACCAGTCTAAAACTAGATGCCCATGTTTCACAAAACACAGCCTGCGTTGTGGTGCCTTACCCCACCTTTTATGGTGAAGTGCCCAACCTTGATAAGTACCGCAAAATTTGCGACGAAACTGGTGCTAAGCTCATTATCTGCGTCACTGAAATTGTGGCACTTGGCTTACTTCAACCCCCGCAACAAGCGGACATTGTGGTCGGCGAAGCGCAAAGCATTGGTATTCCGCTATCATACGGTGGGCCGGCTTTAGGGTTCTTTGCTTGCAAGCAGGACTATTTAAGGCAACTGCCTGGCCGCATTGTTGGCGAAACCACCGACGTAGACGGTCGTCGCAGTTTTGTGCTAACCCTCAACACCCGTGAACAACACATCCGGCGGGACAAAGCCACCTCCAACATTTGTACCAACGAAGGCTTGTGCGCCTTAGCCTTTACGGTGCATGCCAGCTTGTTAGGCGAACAAGGTTTTAAAAAGTTGGCACTGCTGAACCATGGCAAAGCCCAACAACTGGCCAAGGTTTATGAACAAGCAGACGGTTTTAAAGTGCTGAACAAAACCTATTTTAATGAATTTGTGGTGCAACCCCCTCAAAAAGCAGATAAAATTACCACACACCTTCATAAAAGCGGCATCATTGCTGGCTACCCAATTTCCGACCATAAACTGCTTGTTTGCGCCACCGAAACCAACACCGACCACGACTTTGAGCAACTGGCTCAAGCTTTAAAGTCGCTCCCTCAGCTTTAAACAGTACTTGCTTAAATTTTAAGCAGTTCATACAATTAAATTGTAAGCAATGTCTAATAAATCAGGAGGACATTCTATGAGTGAACAACTCTGGTCTGAGGAAGATCTCTTCCACGGCGACACACTTCAGGTGCATGTTGTCGAAACTACCGACGCTATAACAGGCAAAACCATCTTCATAGCCATGGGCGATGATGACACCCAAGTCATTGGTCGTGGTCAAACCTGTGAGGACGCTGTTGTAGACCTTGAAACAAAACTATTTGACGAAATGGAGCGCTGGGAAAACGACCTAGACTTCGACTTTGACGAACTGGAATTGGCAAGCTAAGGAGGTGACCACCCTATCTCACTTAAAGCAAAACGCCTTTAAGTGTCGGGTCACCAAAAAGCTGTGAAGCTCGTTGAGACCCAATGAACCTTATGACCAAAAGTTCAACAAATGGGGACCATACACAACAAAAATTAAAAATGATTATCCTTTCAATTAAAAAGGCCACCCATTCAGGTGGCCTTTTGTTTGTTATAACTGTCGCTGTTTGCGCAAAGTATCGATGGTGGTGGAATACGTGATCAATAAAGCAATTGGAATAAAAAACACAGCCTCCTCTGTTTCACCAAGCAAAATTTGCCCAAGCAAAAGCGTGCTAACAGGTATGGCCAAAACATAAACCAAATTACCGCCAAAAAACGCATAAAACAAAAGGCTCAACATCAACCCTGCTAAAGATACAACCATCACAGATGCATATGTGGCGGGGACAGCGTAAGTAAAAACACCCAAGACGATCAAGCCATAAACAAGAGATGACACAACAAGCAATAAAAATTGCTTTAAAAAAGTTTTCATGAACATAAAAGTTCCTTAAAAAGGTCAGGTACGGTATAAATCTCACCTTTTTATAGCGCCTGCATATTCAAATAACAACCTAAAAGGTCAAAAAGTTTCTTAGACATCATTTCCATAAAGTCAACAAAGTTAACACCTTCAGTACAATTCAACATGGTAAATAAAACAAAATGTGGCATAATAAAAGCGTGCATAATGAAAGGCCGTGATATGACATTTGAAGAAAAGTTATTGTTTGAACAAAGCGCTGTGGGCAGAACAGGCGCTGACCTTGAAGAAGGCACCGCTGAGAAACTATGCACCGGTCAAACCCCACGCCAAAGCATTGGCCTGCCCGAGGTGAGCGAACCACAAGTCGTGCGCCACTTCACCCGCCTTTCACAACAAAATTATGCCATTGATACCAACTTTTTCCCCCTTGGGTCATGCACCATGAAGCACAACCCCCGTATCAACGAAAAAATTGCACGGCTAGACGGCTTTGCCGACATTCACCCCCTGCAACCCGATGAAACGGTGCAAGGTGCCTTGGCCTTAATGTATGAATTAGAGCAATGGCTTTGCAAGCTAACAGGCTTAGCCAAAACAACCCTTAACCCCAGCGCTGGCGCACATGGAGAACTGACCGGCGCGATGATCATTCGCAAAGCACATGAACAACGGGGCAACCCACGCAAAATTATTTTGGTGCCGGACAGCGCCCACGGCACCAACCCAGCCACCGCCGCCATGTGTGGTTACACTTGCAAAACCATTCCATCCAACAAAGATGGCTTGGTGGACATGGCAGCGTTTGAAGAAGCCTTAAATGAAGACGTGGCCGCCTTTATGCTGACCAACCCCAACACCTGTGGCTTGTTTGAACCCAATGTCAAAGCCATTGCCGATAAACTGCACAGCATTGGCGCTTATTTTTACTGCGACGGTGCCAACTTTAATGCCATTTGTGGCAAAGTAAAACCCGCCGATTTGGGCGTGGATGTGATGCAATTCAACTTACACAAAACATTTTCAACCCCTCATGGTGGCGGTGGCCCTGGCAGTGGCCCTGTGGCAGTGTGCGAAGCGCTTGCCCCCTATTTACCCACGCCACATATTCAAAAAAACAAAAACGGCACTTTTAAATTACAGCACAACAGTGCCAACTCCATTGGTCGCATTCGTTCCTTCCAAGGGCAGTTTGGCATGTTTGTCCGTGCGTTAAGTTACATGAAATCCCACGGTGTTGACGGCTTAACCAAAGCATCGGAAAATGCAGTGCTTAACGCCAACTATGTTTTAGCACACCTTAAAAACCACTTTAACACTCCGTTTAACAAAGACGATAAAAGCTTTTGCATGCACGAATGTTTGCTGAGCGAAAAATGGCAAAAACAGCATGGCATCACCACCCACGAAATTGCCAAAGCATTGCTAGACCATAAAATTCACCCCATGACTGTTTATTTCCCACTGGTGGTGGGCGGCGCGATGCTGATTGAACCCACCGAAAGTGAACCCAAAGAAGTTTTAGACCAATTTATTGCGGTGATGAAAAAAATTGCAGACGAAGCCAAACAACCCGGCGCCAAGGAAATTTTTGGCAAACTACCCAAGCAAACATTCCATAAAAAGCTGGATGAAGTTAAAGCAGCCAGACAACCCAAAACAACCTTTGAAGGACCGTAAGAATTAAGCGTGGGAGTGAGTATTACTTCTTCTGATATTTCGTCTCACTTCAAAACTGCTGGCTTCGTTTAAATTTGGTGCAACATCACGGGCTTTTTCCACCACGTACATTCCTGCCATGCCCAGCATATTCTTCTCCCCCAAAATGGTGAGGTTATATTTCATCAGCTCGTCTTTCAATTCTTCATGGCTAAAAGCGGCCTCCACCGGGTGATCCACAAACAACTTCACAAAACGGTTCATGGTCAAAGGGCGGTAAAATTCCCAAAGGTAAATTTTGCCACCATTTTCCAAGCTGTCATAAGCTGTTTTTAAGGCGTGGCGCCAACCGGGGATGTGGTGCAGTGACCCAAAAAAGAAGATGGTGCTAAACTCATTGTTTTTCAGCTGGCTTAATTTGTCGTCCTCATTGTGTAAAAACACTTTGTGGTCCATAATTTCTTTGGCAAGAAAACTGCTGGCTTTGTTCAGCATTTTTTCATCAATGTCAAAACCGTGAACAACTCTTGGTTTAAAAATGTCCAACAAAAGGCGCAGGCCATAACCACTGCCACAACCAATTTCGGCCACACGTCCTGTTTTGGGCACACCACCCAATTTCATCAACATTGGCATTTCAAAATGTTTTTGAAAAAACCGACGTATGGGTGAGTTAACCACCATAGATTCTAGTTTGTTCACTTTCATAATGTTGCTTTGCCTTTTATAAAGCTCTTCTTATATTTACAAAATTATTTTCACATAACATTTTATCCAACACCACAACATTAAGTTGTAACGACCATAAATGACAAATATCAGCCTATAAATAATATATATGCTTCTATACATATAATTTCCATATTTAACTTGAAATATCCAGCCTATCCTTTAATAATGCGTTTTAAATATTAAGGAGTAGAAACCATGGCGCAAATTACAGCATATAAAATTAAAGGTGGCACCCCAGTTAAAGGTGAAATTCAATGCCTCGGGGCTAAAAACTTTGCCACCAAAGCCATGGTTTGTGCTTTGCTGGGCAACAGCCCCACAACATTAACAAACGTGCCACAAATTGGCGATGTTGACATTACCAAAAAGCTCCTTGAAACAGTGGGCGCTAAAGCCATATGGGTGGACGACACCACCTTGAACATTGACCCGACCACCGTCAACACCCACAAGGTCACCACTCCAGATTCCCGCAACAACCGCTTGCCCATTTTGCTGATTCCATTTTTACTGCATAAATATGGCCAAGCCACCGTGCCAACCATGGGTGGTTGTAACATTGGTAAGCGCAAGGTCGACTTCCACCTCACAGCGGCGGAAATGTTTGGCGCAACGGTAGAAACCAAGGAAAGTGGTTACTACGCCAAATCCAACGGTCGCTTACAAGGCACCCATTACACCATGCCTTACCCAAGCGTTGGTGCAACTGAAAGCTGTTTGTTCTTAAGTGTGCTATCGGAAGGTACAAGTGTTATTCGCAATGCCGCCATTGAACCCGAGATTATGGAGCTGATCACCATGCTGCGCAGCATGGGCGCCATCATCTTCTTAAACCCCAACCGTGAAATCATCATCGAAGGGGTGGAAAAATTAACAGGCACCAACATGTATGTACTTGGCGACCGCATTGAGGCCGCTTCATGGGCTTCCCTTGCCTGCGCTTCCGACGGTGAAATTGTGGTCAAAGGCATTCGCCCCAACACCTTGGGCAACTTTTTATCATATTACCGTCAAGTCGGCGGTGGTTACGAATTTTTAGACGGTTCTACCATTCGTTTCTTCCGTGAGCGTGCCTTGTCATCCATCGCACTGGAAACGGACGTTTACCCCGGCTTTTCAACCGACTGGCAACAACCGTTTTGCGTTTTATTAACCCAAGCCAAAGGCATTTCCGCCGTCCATGAAACGGTTTACGAAAGCCGTTTTGGTTACACCAAAGCCGTGAACATGCTTGGCGCACAAATTCAGTTAACCAAAAAATGTTTAGGCCAAGAATGTCGTTACAAAAACCACGACCATAAACACAGCGCTTTGATTATGGGCCCAACGCCACTTAAAGCCATTGAAGAACCGATTGAGATCCCTGACTTGCGTGCAGGCCTTGCCTATGTTATTGCAGCGGCAGTGGCAGAGGGTACATCTTACCTCACCAACGTGGACCTGCTCGAGCGTGGCTATGGCGACATTATAAAACGCCTGAAAAATGTTACCCTGAATGTTGAAAAAGTTCAAATTGAAGTAAAAAACACTGAACCCAGCAACATCATCAAACGCCTCAAAGAAGCTTTTAATAAGTAGCTAAACCATGAAGACGCTTCGGCTTATACTTGGCGACCAACTTTCGCACAATATTTCCAGCTTGAGCCAAGCTCAAAAAGGTGAGGACATAGTTTTTATGTGCGAGGTGATGCGTGAAGCAACTTACGTCAAACACCACAAGAAAAAAATTGTGTTTTTATTTTCGGCCATGCGCCACTTTGCGCAAGAGCTGAAGCAAAATGGCCATCAGGTTGTTTACACTCAGTTGGATGACCCCAACAATGCAGGGTCTTTTAAAGGGGAACTCAAACGGCAAATTAAAGAACACAACATTGACAAAATTGTTGTCACCCAACCAGGAGAGCACCGGGTGCTTGAGGACATGCAATCATGGCAAGATGACCTTGGCGTTGCGGTGGACATTTTGGACGATGACCGCTTTTTATGCACCCTCGAGCGTTTTGAAAAATGGGCCAAGGGCCGCAAACAATTGCGGATGGAACTTTTTTACCGAGAAATGCGCAAAGAGCACAACATTTTAATGAACGGCGATGAACCCGAAGGCGGCAAATGGAACTATGATGCGGAAAACCGCAAACCACCCGAAGGGGACCTGTTCATTCCGCAAACGTATCAAACCCCCAAGTCCGACATCACCCAGCAAGTCATCCAACTGGTGGAGGACAAATTCGCCGACCATTTTGGCGACATTGAACCCTTCTTTTTTGCGGTCACCCGTGCCCAAGCATTAGAAGCGTTGGAAAAATTCATCCAACAGCGGCTTGAAAATTTTGGCGACTTTCAAGACGCCATGGTCGAAGGCCAACCATGGATGTACCACGCACACATCAGTTTTTACATCAACTGCGGTTTACTCAACCCTAAAGAATGCATCGACGCCGCCATCAAAGCTTACCAACAAAACAAAGCGCCTTTAAATGCGGTGGAAGGATTTGTCCGTCAAATTTTAGGCTGGCGAGAATATGTCCGTGGTATTTACTGGCTCAAAATGCCGGAATATACTCAACAAAACTTCTTTAATGCCCAGCGCCCTCTGCCCCAATTTTACTGGGACGGCAACACCAAAATGAACTGCCTGAAACAATGCGTGACCGAAACCAAACAAAACGCCTATGCCCATCACATTCAACGTTTGATGGTGCTTGGCAACTTTGCCCTGCTGGCAGGCTTAAACCCAAAAGAAGTGAATGAATGGTACCTGCTGGTTTACGCCGACGCTTATGAATGGGTAGAGCTGCCCAACGTTTCGGGCATGATATTGTTTGCCGATGGCGGCTATCTTGCCAGCAAGCCTTACGCCGCGGGTGGGAATTATATCAACAAAATGTCCAACTACTGCCAAAACTGTCAATACAACATCAAGGACAAAACAGGCGCAAAAGCCTGCCCCTTCAATTACCTTTACTGGGACTTTTTGGCACGCAACCAAGAAAAACTTAAAAGCAACCACCGCCTAGGCATGATATACAACACCTACAACCGCATGAGCGACGACAAAAAACAAACCATCCAAACCGACAGCCAAAAGTTTTTGGATTGCCTGTAAGGCACAGCCTACATCACCCCAAATACTATAAGAAAAGAATCGAGGCTAGACGGCGTAAAAAGCAACTAGCCATTCAATCATAAAAAGAGGGCTCAGCCCTCTTTTTATTTAAGTTTATTATTAAATCTATAGCTTGACTCTTTCATGAATTTGATAATTTTTTCATGTAGATCATTAGCACTCTTATTCATTGTTTTTATAGCTTCATCTCTTTTTCCTTCGTCACCACCAAAAGAGCTTAAAGGAACCTCTCTAAAGTTCATACTATTTGCACAATAAAAAACATGTGTATTTACCAAATCAAAAAAATCTTTTAAAGAATCAGTCACCTGTTTAAAGGATATAGCCAATTTCTTTTCAATAAATTGATAGTCTGGAAAGTCTTCAGATGTAATATGGTATAACGCCTCTAAGGGTTTCATATAACAATCATCGAAAGAATTACCAAAATGCTGTTTTTTGATAAACTGTAATGTATCATTATCTAAATGTTTTTGAATTCTATTCCAAACTTGTAAATCATGTTCATTTGGCAACCTCGAATTTTTATACAGACTCCAAAGCTCCTTCACTCCCCACGTTAAGAGCTGAACAATTATAGATACGATTGCAATAAATAGCACTTGAGCTAAACTAAAATTACCGCTTACAAACTCTTTTAAGATATCAACCATCCCAATACTCCCTCACGATTTACATAAGCTACTGACAGTTAATACTAACACAATACCTATTTAGTACCTAGGAAGGTTATTTACACTGGAAATCATCTGAAAACTGGTGCTACTGGGGAGGATTGAACTCCCGACCTCTACATTACCAATGTAGTGCTCTACCACTGAGCTACAGCAGCACTTTTAAAATGCCGCTTGCGACTGCAAGCATTAGCATCATACACAACTTTTTTGAATAATCAAGCCCTCTTCATGCTTTCGGTGCACAAATTGTCATCGCTTTCATTTTGCCATTGACCTAACGCTTGAGTTGTCATACCTTAAAAGGCATAAAAATCAGAAACATTTCTTACTTTTGGCAACATTTGCCTTGCTCACGCTGAAACATTCACAACACTCAAAACCTTCCAAAAACTCATTTTGAAAGAGGAAATCTGACCATGGTCGATCCTTATAAAGATATCATCACCCGTTTGGATGAATACGAACTGAAACTGGACATCATTAAACCCCTTTTTAAAGACTCTCCGGATGATTTGGCGCTATTTGAATTGTCCTTAAAAGTCTTTCAAGCGCAAGGTTACCCAGACATGAAGGGCATTCACTTTCGCCGTATGGAAGCCAGCTCTATCGAAGACCTGAACACCAAACTGGCCATCTTAATTGTCAGCATCACATACACTGCTGCCAATGCTAAGAAAGGCCAAGCTTTAACAGGCGTCGATATTGCTACCATCGAACAAGCCGCAAATGACATTGAACGCTTGGCTCTTAAATTTCAGCAGCTTATGCAACAAGGTGTCACCTTCCCACTTCTTGTTGAGCTGTCTTAAATTCGATAAAAACCTCCCTCCTTTTGGGAGGTTTTTTTGTGCCCTCCAACCAGCTTTGAAAACTTTTTAAAATTTGAGATTCATTTGCAACCACCTGCAAAAACATGTAAAATATTCAAAAATAAAAAGAATTTGAAGGGATGGTTTACATGGTCACCGCTTACGAATCTCACAACCCCATGGGCACGGATGGATTTGAATTTTTGGAATTTGCGGCAGAATCCCCACAACAATTGGAAGCCTTGTTCTTTAGCCTTGGCTTTCAAAAAGTGGCGCATCACAAACGCAAAAAAGTGTCGCTATTCCGGCAAGGTCACATCAACTTTTTAATCAATGAAGAACCCACCGCGCAGGCTCAAAACTTTATAAAACAGCACAAAGCCGGTGCATGTGCCATGGGCTTTCGGGTTAAGGATTCAAAAATTGCGCTTCAACGAGCGCTGGAACTGGGCTGCACCGAACACAAAAGCCAAACCCAAGAAGATGAAGCAACCATCCCTGCCATTGAAGCCATTGGTGGCACGGTTATTTACCTAGTGGATGACGAAAACATCTACCAAAAAGACTTTACCTTTATTGAAGGGGCTGACCACCACCCCAAAGGCGCTGGCCTTCAAATTTTGGACCATTTAACCCACAACGTCTTGCAAGGCAACATGGACAAATGGGCCAAGTTTTATGAGGATATTTTCAACTTCAAGGAAATTCGATATTTTGACATTGAAGGCAAGCTTACAGGGTTAAAGTCCCGCGCGATGACCGCCCCTTGCGGTAAAATTCGCATCCCTATCAATGAATCCAGCGACGACAAAAGCCAAATTGAAGAATTTTTAAAGGACTATGGCGGTGAAGGCATTCAGCACATTGCCATGTCCACAGAGGACATTTACCAAACGGTGGAAAACTTGCGCCAAGGCGGGATGGACTTTATGCACACGCCAGACACTTACTACGAAAAAATCATCAACCGCATCCCCCACCATGCGGAAAACCTTGACCGGATGCAAAAAAACCGCATCCTCATTGATGGCGCCCCTGAAGATGACGGTATCTTGCTGCAAATTTTCACCCAAACGGTCATTGGCCCCGTGTTTTTTGAAATCATTCAGCGCAAGGGCAACCAAGGCTTTGGCGAAGGCAACTTTAAAGCTTTGTTTGAAAGCATTGAAGAAGACCAAGTGCGCCGTGGTATCTTAAAATAAGACAAAACTGAAAGGGGCAAACTTCGCCATGAAAAAGTGGATCAACTTCATCAAAGGGTCTGGCACTTATTCCAAGCAGGCACATGTCAACTTACCAGCAGATACCTTTGAAAGAGAAGTCGGACGGGAAGGCTTTTTTGGCCCCGCCACCCACCTGCACCACAAACACCCACCCACCGCGTGGAAAAGTTTTACAGGCAACCTCAAGCCCCGTGCCTTTAACCCCAACAAATGGCAAAAAAACACCCACCGCTGCCCGTTCCACGCCGATGAGCTTCTTAAAAACCAGCAATGCCACCTGCGGATCTGGCACACAAGCGGCGGCATGGAACACTTGGTGCGCAACGCCGATGGTGACGACTTGTTGTTTATCCACAAAGGTACAGGCAAGCTGTTTTGCGACTATGGTCATCTGCCCTTCGTTGAAGGGGACTATGTGCTGATTCCCCGTGGTACCCTATGGCGAATCGAAGTGGAACACCCCACCAGCATTCTGATGATTCAAAACACCGGTGGCGCTTTTAAACTGCCCGAAAAAGGCATGCTTGGCCCCCACGCCGTGTTTGATGAAGCCATGCTCCAAACGCCTGAAATTGACGACACATTTTTAAAACAGCAGGACGAGAATGACTGGGAAGTCCGCATTAAAAAGCAGGACGAAATCACCTCTGTCATCTTCCCCCACAACCCGTTGGACGCCATTGGCTGGCACGGCAACAATGTGGTGGTTAAAATCAACTGGCGGGACATTCGCCCCGTGATGAGCCACCGTTACCACCTGCCACCTTCTGCCCACACCACCTTTATGGGCGAAGGCTTTGTGGTGTGCACCTTTGTGCCCCGCCCTTACGAAACCAGTGCACGGTCCATCAAAGTGCCGTTTTTCCACAGCAATGACGACTTTGACGAAGTGCTGTTTTACCATCAAGGCAACTTTTTTAGCAGGGACAACATTGAAGCGGGGATGATCACCTACCACCCCAGCGGTTTCCCCCACGGGCCACACCCCAAGGCTTTAAAAAACATGCTCAAACAAGAAAAAGAGGCCACCGACGAAGTGGCGGTGATGATTGACACCCGCCACCCACTGACCGTGTGCGACGATGCTAAAAATATAGAAGACACAAGCTACGTCAACTCATGGCGTGTTGAACCGCAAAAATAAAAGGAAAAGCAGATGAAACTTGCAACCATAAAGTCCACCCACAAAGACGGCACTCTGGTCATCACCAACAAAGAGATGACCCACTACACCCCAGCTGAACATCTTGCCGCCACCATGCAACACGCCTTTGACAATTGGGACGCCGTGGCCCCTGCTTTATTAGAGCTTTACAGCCAAATCAACACCGGGCAAGTGGAAACCTTTCCTTTAAAGCAAGGCGACTTGCTGGCACCCCTGCCCCGTGGTTTCCAGTTTTTAGATGGCAGTGTTTACCTTTCCCATGTGGAGCTAACCCGCAAGTCCCGCGGGGCGGAAATGCCGCCCAACCTTTACCATGACCCGTTGATGTACCAAGGCACGGCTGACCATTTTATGGCCGCCCATGACCCCATTGAAATTGCGAACACCGACTGGGGGTTGGACTTTGAAGCCGAAGTGGTGGTGGTAACCAACCATGTGCCACAAGGTGTGACCGTGGAAGATGCGGGCAAACATGTGGTGGCACTGGGCTTGATCAATGACATTTCACTGCGTGCACTTGCCAAGGAAGAGCTTTTAAAAGGCTTTGGCTTTATTCACGTTAAACCGCACAACACGTTGTCGCCGGTGTTTGTCACACCGGATGAGCTGGGCGACGCGTGGCATGAAAACAAACTGCACCTGCCGATGCACTGCACCCTCAACGGGGAACTTTTTGGCAAGTGCGAAGCCGGCGAAGACATGTATTTTGACTATGCGCAGCTGATCCACCACGCAGCCAAAACAAGGCCACTTCACGCCGGCACGGTGATTGGCGCAGGCACCATTTCTAACCACGACAGGTCAAAAGGGTCTTCCTGCATTGTCGAGCGTCGTATGCTGGAAACCCTAGAACATGGCGAAGCCAAAACACCCTTTTTAAATGATGGCGACATCATCCGCATTGAAATGCCAGACAGCACCGGCACTTCCCCCTTTGGCGTGATTGAACAAAAAGTGGTTGCCAAAAAATGATTTTATACGACTATTACCGCTCCACCGCCAGTTACCGTGTGCGCATGGCCTTGCACCTAAAGGGTCAGCCCTTTCAAACGGTGGCGGTCAACTTAAAAGAAGGTGAACAACAAAGCGCCAGCCACTTAAAGGTCAACCCGCAAGGTTTGGTCCCCGCACTGGACATTGACGGCGAGGTTTACACCCAGTCCCTCGCCATTATTGAGTATCTCGACGAGACCTGCATTGGCGCACCACTGATGCCAAAAGACGAAGAAGGCAAAGCCAAAGTGCGTGCCATCGCACATATGATAAGCTCCGACCTGCATCCGCTGAACAACTTACGGGTGTTAAACTACCTTGAAAATAATTTTCAAATAACCGCACAACAAAAGCAGGACTGGTACAGCCATTGGGTGCACCAAACCTTCCAAGCGTTGGAAGATTTAACACCCCACAATGCCGAATTTTTACATGGCAATCACCTGACTATGGCGGACATTTGCTTGGTGGCACAAATGTATAATGTAGAAAGATTTAATGTTAATGCAACACCTTACAAAAAACTTCTAAACATCTATAATAAAATAAAAAATGCTCCAGAAATTCGCCGTGCCCACCCCGACCGTTACAAACCGAAGGACTTGTAAATCAACCTCAAAAAAGGCATAATAAAGTTATGAAATTTAAAAAATTAACAGTCTTCGCCTTTGTTACCTGCACACTTTTAGGCGGGTTATATGCCGTGGCTAAAGCCCAGCAAGAAGGCTACAAAGACAGCCGTTACAACCTTAATAAAAGCCTGCGTACCAAAAGCAACACAGGCTGGCAAACCAATGACGCTGTCCGCAACATCCGTGAACCAGGGGAAGAACGTTGGCACCTTAACCACGAGGTGCGAGATAAGGACGCCACCACAGGCTTTAACCACAACCCCGAAGGGCCAGAACGTAAATATATCGACTAAGCTGACAGAAATTTTTATAAACCTGCTCGCACCTTACACCATAAACACTTATTAAAAATAACAACGGTAAAGGGAACCATGGGTATGAACAAAACAACCATTTTAACTTTGGCGGCTGGCATTTTGCTTGCGACCACCGGTTTAAGCCAAGCGCAGGACCGACCAAGCAAGGGTGAAATGCGCCAAAAAATGCAGGACCAGCGCCAACAAATGCGTGAAAAAATGCAGGATCACCGCCAAGAACTGCGCGAAAACCTTGAAGAGCACCGTATCGAACGCAAAGAAGCGATGGAAGAAAAGCGCGAAGAACTGCACGAACAACACCAACAACACCGTGAAATGATGCGTGAAAAACGAGAAGAATTTAAAGAAAAACGCCACGAAGCAAGGCAAGAACACAAAGAGGAGCGAAAAGAAGCCAGACAAGAAAGGCGTGAACAACGGCAAGACTATCGCCAAGAGAAACGCGCAGATAGAAAAGAAGCGAGACAGGAGCGCCGAAGCGACCGCAAGGACGCAAGGCAAGACCGTAGAAGCGAACGCTAAAACCTCTCACAAAAAAAGCCCCTCAAAAAGGGGCTTTTTTAACATCGCTATTTAACTTTGTGCGTATACAAAATCTATCCGAAGCAGGGAAAGTTCATCACCTTCTTGGACTTTTCGGTGCTTTTCCATCCAAGGCGCAAAGGTGTTGGTTTCAAAGTAACCTTGCTCACAAGATTGCATCGTTTTTGGTAAAAACATATAGCCGTCACCACATTTAACATTCTTCAACGTCACCAATGCTTCTCTCTGGTTCTTTTTTTGAATAGTGTACTCATAGGATGCAAATTCCTGCTTTATCAATTCTGACAACAAACGGTTGTACGCCGCAACTTCTAAGCCTTGCGCTCGCAATGCCTTCGCAATGCGCACATTATCATCGGTTTTTGGTAAAAAAATACGTTTCATTTTCATAAGCAGTTCACCTCAAAAAATTAAGAATGTTGCTCAACCGCCACAAAAACCATTTCGTTCAGTTCGGCGGTGCTAAAGTGGTTACAAAGTTCGGGGATTAAAGCATTGGTCCAAAGTTCTGCAATGGTGCCAGTGGTTTGCTGAGGCAAATCCACTTCCTTTAAAGCATTTGGATAATTAACACGGTAAGCAGCAACCGTTTCAAGGCTGGTAATAACCGCAAGCGAATCATCCGGGTCGTCTTCCACCACATTATCCACGCTAAAAGTCACACAAGCAAGCGCATTATGAATGGCTGTTTCCACCAATTGAACTTGGCTCATGTTGTCATAGTCAGCATTAGGGTCACGTTTAAAAAGATATTCTTTAAAAATGGTCGGCATAACAATACCTCGCACAGGGTTTGTAAAAGAAAAGTAAAAAGATATTAAGATAAATACTTACCCATTAACATATCATTTAAAACATCCAAGGTCTAACACATTTTAAAAAACGTTAGAATTGCACGCCTTTCCATTCATTGAATAAGGGTTTTAATTTATTACGTTGATACTTACCTGTGGATGTCACCGGCAGGTCCTTGCCAAACACCACCACTTTGGGGCGTTTGCTTTCAGGCAGACCTTCAAAGGCGTTTAAAACATCCAATTCGGTCAGGGTTGCCCCCTCCTTCGGCACAACATAGGCGCCAATTTCTTCGCCGTACATGTCATTTTCAAAGCCCACAGCCACCCCTGCTTTCACGCCGTCAATCCGGCCAATCAGCTCATCCAACTCTAGAGGGGAGTAATTCACACCACCGCGGATAATCAATTCCTTCAAGCGACCGGTGATAAAATAAAATTTACGGCCAGATTCGTCCAACTTATAAAAACCTTCATCGCCTGTTTTAAACCAGCCATGTTCAAAAGCTTCTTCGTTGGCATCGGGTCTATTGTAGTAACCTTTCATCACATTGTGACCTTTAACCACAATTTCGCCCTTTTCGCCTTCCTTTACAGAGTTGCCATGCTGGTCGTGAATGTCCATCTCGTTGCAAGGCAGTGCCACACCAATGGAAGGGTAGCCATAGCTTTGCATCCATTTGTCATAGTCATCATCGCTTAAATTAAACGGCAAATAACAGCTGTAGCATGTGGTTTCGCTTAAACCGTAACCATGGTTCACCCGCACGCCAAATTCGGCGACAAATTTTTTACCCATCTCCACCGTTAATGGCCCTGCCCCGCAAATTAAAAAATAATCCACCGGCGGGACTGAAAAGTTCTTTTTACCGGCTTCACACAGGAATGAAAGGATGGTCGGCACCACGCTGCCATAACTGCATTTTTCCGCTTTCAGGCGCTGCCAATATTGACTGGCACTGAATTTTTGGTTCAGCACCAATGACCCGCCCGCATAAAGCGGTGTTAAAAGAGTGACGATAATTCCATTGACGTGATGAATCGGCAATACCAGCATTGCTTTTGATTGATTGTTAAAATTGTACCAAGCGCTAATTTCCTTGGCGTTGACCAAGCAGTTGTATTGGTCCAACACCACCCCTTTTGGCGTGCCTGTTGTGCCCGAGGTGTAAACAATCAGCGCCTCGTCATCCAGCGTGGCAAGGTCCGTTTCTTCAAAGTGGGTGGACTGGTGGGACAACATTTCTTGATAATTTAAAAAGCCCGCCTCGTCTTCACCCTCCAACATTTGAATAAAATGGACGACATTTTCCAAATGCTCTTTTTCATTGGCAACACGCTGCACAAATTCTGGCATCACAAAAACAAGCTTGGCATTGGCATCATTTAAAATAAACACCATCCGCTCATCGCATTCGCCAGCGTTGATGGGCACATAACAAGCCCCCACCATCCAGCATGCAAACATCAGCGCCACAGTTTCAGGATGGTTAAAAGCAACCGATGCCACCTTATCCCCTGGGGTAATATCAAATTCATGCACCAGCAAGTTGGCCACTTGGCATGACCTTTCAAAAAATTCCGCATAGCTAAAATGACTGCGCTCGCCTTCGGCGCTGTAAAAAGTTAAAAAGTCACCATCTGTGTTTTGTTGAACCTTTTCCATCCACAAATGGGCAAAATTTCTGTAAGGCACTTTTTTTTCATCAAATGGCACACCGTCCACCGTGCGGCCATGCAATAATTTTTGGAACGTATCATCAACTTGTGGTGCCATTTTAACTTACCTTCTAAATTATGATTAAGACATTATTTTAACACAAAAAAAGGCAGACACAAACAACAGGCCAAAGCGAAGAAGATGACCAACCAGCGCCGTTGTGTTATTTCGCCCATTTACGCCTTCTATTCACTTATGGTTCGCCTTTTTAACTGACAACTGTAAACAACCATTCACAGTAGACTTAAAACACCCATAAAAACAAACGCTAAGCCAAAAAAAACGGACAAAAACCATGCACATGGAGTGAAAGGTTACGCATCAAAGGTGAATCACCCTTCATAAAACGCTTTTTAAGGGACATTTACGCTTTTACAAGCCACCACCTAGCAAAAACCTGTCAGTTTTTCAAAACACAAGCCATCCACCACATAAAAAAACACCCTTAGGGGTGTTTTTTTATGTTCGATTTATGCGCATCATCTCTTCAAAAGGCGCTTCATGTCATTGTTGTTTTGAATCATTTTATCGCAACATTTTGACATATCCGCGGATGCTTCGACAATACGCTTCACAGCTTGAGCTTTACGTTCCAAACGTCTTTGTTGACGCAATTCACCAGCCATGCCAGCGTCAGGGTTCATATCACACAGTTTATGTTTGATTGAAAACATAGGGTTTCTCCTAGAAAAGTAACATGCCGAAGAGGCAAAGTTTACGACCAGTTAAATGTATACAGAAAAAGTTAGAGTGTCAATCACAGCAGTAAAATTTGAAAAATAAACTTTAATAAACCTCTTACGTTCAACTGGTTATGGTGAAACAGTAATGCGGATAGACTCGGCCAAAAACCGGTCATCTGCCCAAGTGGCTGAATAGTCAACAGGATAAAAACGTTGAAAAACATTTTCCATTTTAATGCCAGAAGCTAGATACTCTGAGAATTCTTCAAATATCTCTTCATAAAAAGCAACAGCAGCCCATCGGTCTCCCTCTGACTCGAATGGACGCGCCATATTACCCACAGGAATATCCACAAAAAATGAACTTGAAGCAAGATTAAACTGCCATTCGACATCCTCGGGTTTTTCAAGCACAGCATGGATTTTATCAATACATTGCTGTTTGAGTTCAGGGGTAAATTTAAGTCCTGTTACAGCCTCTTGCTTGGCATTATAAATCTCACGGATTTTATCAAAATTAAGGCTCATAGTGACCTCCAAAGAAAAGGAAAAGGTAGATTTCTAGCAGAAATCAAAATACAGGATTATTCACCGTAGTCAACCATGAAAAAAGCACCCCGAAGGGTGCTTTAAAAAACTTATAGGTAAGCTACAGTTTTAATGTAAACATATTTTCATGCTAGAAGCTGAAAGCCAGTTGCCCTTGCTGAAGCTGCAAAGCAAGAAAGTAGACGACATTAAAAGCCCATACCTCCACCCATGCCGCCCATGCCACCCATGGCAGCAGCAGCGGCCGCAGCATCAGCGCCAGACTTTTCGTCCGCACTGTCTGTCACCATTACTTCTGTGGTAATCATCAAACCAGCAACAGAAGCCGCGTCCTGCAAGGCAGTGCGCACCACTTTAGTTGGGTCAATAATACCAGCTTCAAACATGTTGGTGTATTCACCTGTCGCAGCGTTGTAACCAAATGAAGCGTCTGGGTTTTCCATCACCTTACCGGCCACAACAGCACCGTCAACACCGGCGTTTGTTGCAATTTGGCGAATCGGCTCTTGGATGGCACGGCGCACAATGTTCACACCAACCGCTTGGTCGTCGTTTTCAGTGTTCAAACCGTCTAGGGCTTTGCTGGCACGTACCAACGCCACACCACCACCGGCAACAACACCTTCTTCCACAGCGGCGCGGGTTGCGGCCAAAGCGTCGTCAATACGGTCGCGTTTTTCTTTCACTTCCACTTCAGAAGCTCCGCCAACTTTAATCACAGCAACACCGCCTGTTAGCTTGGCCAAACGCTCTTGCAGTTTTTCCTTATCGTAGTCAGATTCTGTTGCGTCCATTTCACGGCGAATTTGCTCAACACGTGCTTCCACAGCGGCTTTATCGCCCATTCCATCCACAATTGTGGTGTGGTCTTTGGTGATGTTCACAGTCTTTGCTTGACCCAACATTTCAACAGTTGCGTCTTCTAGTTTGTGGCCAACTTCTTCGCTGATGACAGTGGCGCCAGTTAAAATGGCAATATCTTCCATCATCGCTTTGCGGCGGTCACCAAAACCAGGCGCTTTAACAGCGGCAACTTTCAAGCCACCACGCAAACGGTTGACAACCAAGGCAGCCAACGCCTCACCTTCAACATCTTCCGCCACAATAATAAGCGGACGAGAGCTTTGCGCAACGCCTTCAAGGGTTTTCACAATTTGCGATAGGTTCGAAATTTTACCGTCCACCAACATGATGAGTGCATCGTCATAGTCCGAGGTCATCTTTTCAGAGTCAGTCACAAAGTATGGTGAAAGGTAGCCACGGTCAAACTGCATACCTTTTACAGTTTCCAGCACTGTTTCCAAGCCTTTGGCTTCATCCACAGTTACCACGCCTTCTTTGCCAACAACTTCCATGGCTTCAGCAATGTGCTCGCCAATAGATGTGTCACCATTTGCAGAAATTGTTGCAACCTGTGAAATTTCTTGCTTGGAAGAAATGGGTTTCATTTGCTTGCCAAGGTCACCCACTAAGGCGGTTGTTGCAAGGTCAATCCCACGTTTTAGGTCCATTGGGTTCATGCCCGCAGCAACAGCTTTAACACCTTCACGGAAGATGGCTTGGGTAAGCACAGTTGCAGTTGTTGTACCATCACCTGCAATGTCTTCAGTTTTAGAGGCAACCTCTTTCACCATTTGTGCGCCCATGTTTTCAAACTTGTCTTTTAGGGTGATTTCCTTCGCAACGGAAACACCGTCTTTGGTCACACGTGGTCCGCCGAATGATTTATCCAAAACAACGTTACGGCCTTTTGGACCCAAAGTTGCTTTAACAGCGTCCGCCAAGGTGTTAACACCTTTAAGCATTTTTGAACGGGCATCTGCACTAAATCGAATATCTTTTGAGCTCATATTTCACTCTCCATCAGTTACTTAAAATTTGTATTTTTTTAAAACTCAAGCCTGTGCTTGATTACGTTTTTCGTTAGGCGTAAATGGCGATAATATCATCTTCTTTCATCACCAAAAGTTCTTCACCGCCAATGTTAATTTCGGTTGTTGAGCCCCATTTACCAAAGAGCACTTTATCACCAACCTTCACCTCTAACGGGCGCACAGAACCATCTTGCATGACAAAGCCATTGCCAACTGCTAAAACTTCACCTTCTTGTGGTTTTTCCTTTGCAGTGTCTGGAATAATGATACCACCTGCTGTTTTGGTCTGCTCAGGTAGCCTTTTAACAACCACACGGTCATGTAATGGACGAATTGTAGGTTTGCTCATTTAAACACTCCATATTTCTAAATTATTTTTCATATTTTAAGAACACTCTATGTATTCCACACAAGCATCATAGCCAATTTTTTTGACAAATCAAGTCTTTTTTATCACTCATCTACATCGAGTGCTAAAGACAACCCATCACCAACGCTTGACTTTGAACCTTAGGCGCACCATAACATATAATACATTCCTTTACCGAAACTTTTACCATGGATAAACTCAGCAAAAAATGGCGTGGCATAATGCATTTAAACATCATGCGCCAAACCACCACCGAAACCCACCGCATTGCCGGCGTTTTGCAAGTTCTTTTATACTTAGAAGGACGACACAGAAAAATACGCGCTGCAAAAGTGATCGATTTCACACCGCACAGCACCACCATCAAGCGTGAGGCAACTTCTGCGTTAAAAATCCTCAAAAGGGTTTATAAAGTCTTAACCGAAGAAGTTTTGCTTCAGCCCGAAAAGTGGAGCCGTAATAAGTACAAAGAAGTTGAATTTTACGCGGCCGATGTCATTGGTTACCTCATTGAAACCACCGAAACGAAATTAAACGAATGCCCTTGATGTTAAGGGCATTTTTTTATGGCACGAATTTAAATTGCACCACGCACCCGAAAAAGGTATGATGCCCGATAAATCATTAAGTTAACAACTGATAAGAATATAAAAAGATGTTTGAAAACGGCCATATATACTACTTCCCCTTTGCAATGAAAATGTTAATCGCCCTGCTTGTTTTGGCTTTGCCATGGGAAAGGTGGTTCAGTTTTTTACCAACATTCATTAAAAATGGTTTGGTATCCTACCGTCAATTTTTGGCACCTGTTGCCCAAGACGAAGCACATAAATGGTACTTTTTCTTAACACGTTTAACCCTTTCTCTGATCATATTTTTACTGCCCATTGCCTATGACTTTTATGTGCCAGAAGTGGCTGGCGACTTAAGATGGTACATGATGCACAGCGGCGGCTTGGCTTTATGCGTACTGTTCTTTATTTATCAAATTGAACGACATAAAACACACCAAAACAGCCAACTCAGCATCAAACTGCCTTTTACCTCCTGGATGGTTTTGATCACCGTTTTCTTTGGCATCCTCACCCTGTTTTGGGGTGCAAGCTTGCCCAACAACTGGTGGTTTTTAAAACACCTGATGGGCTACGCCCTCATTTTTGCTTTTGCTTTACAAGCACGCCACATACAGTGGTACAACAACATGTTTTGGTTACTGGCTTTAAGCGTTTCCTTCAACGCTGTTTTGGGGATTATGCAGTTTTTTGCACTAACCGATGCGGACATTCTTAACGCCTTTCCATTCATGCAAAGCTTGGCGGAAACGTTCCCAAGTTTACAGTCATGGCGCATTTTAGGCTTCTTCCAACAGTCCGCACCGCCAGCGGGGGCCTTTGCCAACAAAAACCTTGCAGCTTCCTTTATGGTGATGACCATTCCGCTGATGGCTTACCTAATGCTCAACAGCAAAAACAACTTAAAACTTGTTTTATCCACAACCGCTTTGACGTTGGCATGCGTGTTCTTGCTTTACACAAGGTCACGGGGCAGCTGGGTGAGCGCCTGCGCCGCCCTTGCCTTTGCAGCCATCTGGCTTTGCTTGCACAAACCACTGCGCAGCGCTTTAATTGAAAAAGTCACCCTTAAAAAAGGTGTCGCCTTTTTAATTTCCATCGCCATTTTATTGTGGAGTGCTTCTTTCCAAAGTGGCTTTGCTAAAAAAGGCCAACAATTCCACTCCATGTCCACCACAGTGACCGAGCAATTCTCCAGCATTAAGGACATTGAAAAAGGCGAGCTTGCCACAAGGATTGCTTACAACATCAACGGTGTGGACATTTTAAAAGATCATCCCTTTGGCATTGGCCTTGGCAGTTTCCACACAATTTATCCGGCATATTTCAAATCCTCCATGGTGACACCAAAGCCTGGTTACAACTTGCAAGCCCGCCCGCGTCGCATGCACAATGACATGTTCCAGATGTTTATTGAATTGGGTGTTATTGGTGGTTTGGCCCACTTGCTAATCTTCCTCTCGCCCATCTTCATGGCGTGGCGCATTCAAAAAAACGAAGCCGCACCCAACAATGCTAAAATGTTATCCTTCTTTGCGTTGGTGGGCATTGGTGGCATGTGCGTCAATTCACTGGGTGACTTCCCGCTGCAAATGCCAACAGCGCCGGGTGTGTTGTGGTTGTTGGTGGGTGTTGTTACAGGTTTATATTTACAGTACGCCAACAAACCAAAAGTTTACGGCTTTAACTTAAAAGCTAAGCTGAACCCGCAAATTCTTTTTGGCACTTTAATGGCTTTAAGCGCCATTTTATTAACCTTTATCAGCTACGACAATTACCAACGCCGTGAAGGCACACTTTATTTAAAGCCTGCACTGGGAATGACCCGTGCCAGCCAACACAGTGACATGAGTGTTTACTTCATCAACCGGTCAATGGAGGAATACCCCCTTAACCCACGCGCGCGGGAAATTTGGGGCGTGGTTTACATGTCCTACAAAAATGGTATTTCAGGCAAGCGCTATAACATCACCTCAGAAGACATTGAACACAAACTACTTGAAGCCATCCGTTTTGACCCTTATGCCCAAAACAATTTGGTCAACTTAGCGATGACCCACATTCGTAAAACACAGAAGTTCATGCAAGAAAAGAACATGACCAAAGCCAACCAGCATATTCAACAAGCCATCATGTTTGCTGAACGTGCGGCAAAGGTTAGCTATTATGCACCTAATGCTCCCACTGTTTATGGCCTCGCATTGCTTTACGTTGGTGAAAATCAAGAAGCTTACAACCAATTTAAGGAAGCTTTAAAACGCAACCCAGATTATGTGGTGGCCAAGGAATACATCCAAAAACTTCAACCCTTAATCCAAGCGGGCAAAGTAAAACCGTAGAACATAAATCATGCAAACAAAAAGCCATCCAAGTAGGGTGGCTTTTTTTAGTGAAAAACACCGCTATTTTGAATCAGTAGGCATCGGTTGTGGAAATGTCATAAACCCGTGGCGTTAACCCCATGTCAGAAATAATCTCCACAGGCCTGCCCAAATGCGCAATCGCCATTGAAGGTGTTAACCGCGCGCGCAGTAAATCTGCCACTTCGGTGGAGCATTTAACACGGTGCATATGCGCCCCTGGTTTAAAGCGCCATAAATTCAACAAAATTTCGGATGCGACAGCTTTTGGTGTTTCCAGCTGGTTGAGCAAAATTTTACCTGTCTTTTCACGGTTAAATTCCAGCAAACCAAAGCGGGACATTTTTAAAACTTCCACCTGAAATGTATCGGTGTTCATAAACAGGTCTTTTACATAACTGACAACTTGCTCACGCCTTGCTTTTTGCCGCATGCTGACAAAGTCCACAATCACGCTACCGCCAATGTTTAAAAGCCGACAAAGGCGAACAATTTCTTCCGCCGCTATCATATTCACCTGAAACGCAAGGTCATCTTTCGAGCTCATGGTCATTGTGCCGGTGTCCACATCAATCGAAGTCAGCGCCTTAGTGCGTTCAATGGTCAGCATGCCACCGCCCACCAAGTGGAAGCGCTCCCCTGAAAGGGAGTCTATGCTGTCATCCACTTTATCCAACAGGTCCACATCTTCATGTTGATCCATTTGAAAAATTTTGGTTTCTGGCACAAATTTTAAAGCCTCAACCCGAAAGCGCGCGTCATTCACCCACACCCGAACGGGGGAAACGCCTGCGCTCATCAACGCGCGGGAAAGGGCGACCGGTGGTTCCTCTAAGACATAAGGCACTTTGTTGTCACCATAATGGTCTGGCATGTCATGCAACACATTGGCACTTAAAGTTGCGCCTTTATCGTCCACCTTTTCACGGGTGATACGCACCACAATGTCCTGCCCTTCCACCAAAGCACCCATTTTTTTAGGCACCTTTTTAAGGGGTAAAAAACCTTCCATCACGTCGCCAATGTCCACAAAAGCGGCGCCAATACCTTCCACCACACGGCGCACACGCCCTACAATGACAGCGCCTTCTTTAAAAACGTCACCTTCATAGTCATGGTGTAGGCTGACCAATTTACCTTGGTCATTAAACAAAGCTGCACGGCGACACCACGGGCATGACTCATAAACAATATCAAAATTCAACGCCGCACCTCACCAACAATTCTTTCGTTTCAACCAACGGCAAGCCAACAACCCCACTGTGAGAACCGATAATACTTCTCACAATCAAACCACCAGCAGTTGTTTGAATACCATAAGCACCGGCCTTGCCTTGCCAGTTTTCGGCATTTTTAAGATGAAACTGAATATCGCTTTCGCTCAACTGCTTCACTTTCACTGTGGTGACCGTTGTTTTGTGGAACACCTGTCCGTTTTCATCAATCACACACACTGTGCTTAAAACCTTGTGACGGCGACCCGACATCAATTTCAGCATACGCTCGGCATCTTCCGCATTTTCAGGCTTACCTAAAATGCGCCTGCCCAGTGCCACCGTCGTGTCCCCAGCAACCACCACCGCATCTTTATTGTATTTTTTAACTTCCAAAGCTTTTAAGGTTGCCACTCGGGCTACATAAGCCCTTGGCTTTTCGTCTTTCAAAGGTGTTTCATCCACGTCGGGTGCAGCACATTCAAACTGTAAACCCATCTCTTTAAAATAGGCCTGCCGTCTGGGCGAAGTGGAAGCGAGTACAACCTTTTTCATAACACAAAAACCTTGAATTACATTTTAAATTGCTTGGCAAGCTTTAGGGTTTGCCCTGCATAGTTTGAACCAATGTTTTGGCTGTAAATCTTTTCGGGTGTTTCGCTCAATTTTTCGTAAACCATGCGACAAATGCGCTGACCATGCTCGAGCACAAATGGCACGTCATGGGAACGGATTTCCAACACACCGGTGGTGCCAAAACCGCCTTCACCGCCAACATCGCAACCAAAACCAGGGTCAAAGAACCCTGCATAGTGCACCCGAAGTTCACCCGCTTGAGTTTCATAGGCCATCATTTCGGCGCTGTATTCTGCTGGCACTCTTAAACATTCTCTTGAGGCAAGAATGTAAAAGTCTTCTGGGTTTAAAATAATCCGACCCGATGTTGGCTTAAAAATAGGTTCCCAAAACTCTTCAATTTCGTAATGAGCAATGTTGCGCAGGTCAACCAAAGGCGCATTTTTACGGGCACGGTAGCCCACAATGTTGCTGCCATTTTTACCTTCAAGGTCCACACTCAGCCAAACACCTTCACAAAACATTGGCTTTTCTGGCTGTTGGTCATTGTTGTAAACAAGTGCGCCTTGCTGGTCCAGCGCAACCAATGACTCATCACTTAAAACACTTACCCCTTTGCGCAAACGCAGTTGGTTTAATTTATCCCCTTGGTGGGCAATAATGCTAAACGTAATGGGGCTGACTTCCACATACAAACGACCTTCGTAACCTTCTGGCACTTGGTCAAAACTGGTGCCATTGTCACAAATAAGTCTTGTTAAAATGTCTAAACGTCCGGTGGTGCTTTTCGGGCTGGCCAAACCATGCACACCCTTAGGCAGCGAAAGTGACTCCATCAACGGAATGATGTAAACCGCACCTTTTTCCAGCACACCACTTTCGGAAATGTCAACCTCATGCATTTTCAGTTCTTCCATCCGCTCCATCACGGTGTGACCATCCCCCGGTAAAAAACCTGCACGCACACGGTACGCTTTATCGCTCAAACGTAAGTCCATACTTGCTGGTTGAATTTGCCCTTCTTCTAAAGGTGCGTCAGAGCGCAGCAACCCCATGGATTGTAACTTTTTAAAAACTTGCGACGGGAAAACACCGTCATCAAAGGACAGCGCACTTTCATTTTGAACAGCATGTAGAGTAGACATAAAATTTCAGGACCATTTATTGTTTAAAAATATGCCCTACATAATGCCAACTTTATGCTAAAAAATAAACCCATAAACGACATTAAATGCCACTTTAATGCCTAAACTTGCACCCTTTTGTGCACAGGCGCCGACTGGCCAAAGCGTTCAAGGTATTGCTCCACCTTAGCTTGTGAAAATGGTTTTTTAACAAAACCTTTCACACCAAACTGCACAGCTTTTTGAACGGCCACTTGGTCTGCATGTGCTGTAACCATGATCACAAAAGCCTTATCGTCCATTTCATAAATATTCTTCACAACTTCCCAGCCGTCAATCACCGGTAGGTGAGTATCCATAATCACAATATCAGGCGCTTCATCAAAATACTTCTCCAACGCCTCCTCACCTGAAGCCGCACGCAGCACACGGTACCCCTTACAGATACCATCTATTAAGCTTAAGGTATTGGCATCTTCATCCACCGCCAAAATGGTCACCCCCGGACGTTTAATGCGTTTTTTAAGCGCTGCTTTTTTCTCCTTCGCTTTTGATTTAATCAAGCGAATAACGTCTTCTTTTTCTTCACGTCGAATGGACTGATGAACCACTTCAGGTTCTTTATTTTGATGCAAAATTTCCTGCTGGCGCTTTTTGAAGAATTCTTTAAATTCATCCCATGCAATGCTTAGGTCATATGACTTTACATCATAAGGCACATCATCCTTCAAACGCATTTTTTTGCGCGCAAAATTTTCAATAAAGTGACGTGCTTTTTCTAACGGCTCTTTTCTTGTACCTTTCACGAGAATGAAAATATCATCCCCGCCCCATTGAAAAAGATAACTTTCATCGGAATCTAAAATAAGGTCAGCACCGCTTACTAACTCCTCTAAAGCTGACTGCGGCGCACCTGTCCACAAACAGTGAATAGCACGCCATGCCACAGGATAATCACTCACCTTTTTAACCAGTTGCTGAATTTGAGATTCAACCTCTTCCAACACAAGTTCCATCAATCCATCTAACTATTATTTTTATTGGGTATAATTAAATTATGGTTAATAATTTTCACAGATCAACAAATAATAATTTACAAAACAGCCATAAAACTGCAAAATTTATATATGAGACAAACAGATACAAAAAATGACAAGCATTATAAAATTGGGATTTATGTGACAATCGTCACCATGTTTGTCTTACTTTTTCTTGCAATTTTTTGGCAAGGGAAAGAACCACACGGGCTTTCATGCCTTGTGATGGACCATAAACTTCACAAAGCAATAGAGACAGCACAAAAATACCGTGAAAATGGTGCGGCAACGCATCACAAAAAAGAACTTACTGCCGAATTTGAATTTTTATTAGAACAGAATCGTAAAATAAACTGCGGCTTCCCCGAAAAAGTCATTGTAAATCAAATGAATTTTTAAAGTTTAAAAAGCAATGTCAACATACTGCTTTAAAGTTGAACGCACATGCACGTAATTTACATTTTTCGGCGTCAACTTTACCCCGTGAGTACTGAAGATATCCTGAATAGCTTTAAGGCGACTATCACGCACATCCTGCCATTTGCTAAACGGCGTTGGCGCAGACGCTGTAACAATTTCAAGTGTTTGAGCACCGCTGGATTTATAAGACTGAGCCAGCTTTTTAACCAAAGCTTCTTGTATGCTGTTTAAAGATTGTTCATCGCCGTAAAAGTCAAGACGTGCCTTTTGAAGGACAACTTTAGGCTTCACCACCTTAACTTCAGCCACCTTTGATTTTTGAACAGCGGCCGTTTTGGCAGCCACCTTGGCCGATTCTACCGCAGGAAGTTGAGCAGCTTGCGTTGTGACTGCGACCAACTCTTCGGATGTTTTTGACACTTCACTTGCAAAAGCACCCTCACCTTGCTGCGCCATAAACTCATCCAAACTCACCTTGGACACCACCATGGTTGGGGAAACATCACCCGACTTTACAAGGCGCTTCAGCCTATTTTCTTTGGGCAGTTCAAATTGAATGTTATACGTTTTGGCAATTTTGTTAAAAGGGTCATCAGCACGCTCTTCCCCACGGGTGGGGAAATAAGCTACAACCTTTAAAGTGTCATAAACATCTGAACCCGATAAAAGATCTCGCTCATCGCCATCTAATTCAATTTTTTTAGGTAAACCTTTTAAAATACGGTCAACAATTTTGGCATAATAAGCTGTTTCTTTTTCACCCAAAGTGGAATTCAGTTGAAAATTCACCGTCAAATTCGGTGTCAGCATGCTTTTTTGGGTTTGCGCCGGCATCACCGCCTTGGTTTCCGCCAAAGCAGAATCTGCGGCTTCTTGCGCATGCGCTGTTGCCCCCAAAGTTATCAGGCTCAAAAACGTTGTGACATGTAAAAAATTGCATTTCATATACCAAGTTTTGACCACTGCAACAAACAAGCGCAACAAAAAAACACAATTTTTAATATTTCCCATGCAATTCCAAACAAGTGGCGGTGCAAAAAAACACACACAACCACAGCAGTCGACAAACTGCCACACACCTCCACCTTTAAATATCGTCAAAAAGCCCGAAAAGCTTAAATTCAAAAGGAAACTTAAGCAATTTATGTATAATTAAATCATGAACAAGCTTTTGAACAAAATTCTTTGCTGTAGCGCACTTTTATGCAGTGCCCTGCCTGCGCATGCCCAAATCATCGTCAGCGATGCTATTGTGGAAATGGACAACCAAGGCGCATTGATTGAAAACATTGCTGTTGGCAATGCCCACCACGACCACAGCTTCACCGTAACACCAAAAGTTTATGAGGTTCAAAACCCTGGCAGTACGCAAGAAATTTTAACCGAAACCAATACAGTTTTTGTGGTGCCGAATCAATTTCAACTTTCGCCTCGTTCACAGCGTCCTGTGCGCATTGCATCTAAGGTGCGCCCTGAAGTTGAAAAGGTTTATAAAATTGACTTTTTACCCCAAAAAGCTGAAACGACTGAACCTGAAAAGTCAGCCATTTCTGTGTTGTCATCCACTTCAGTCATGACCATTATTCGTCCACTGAACCCAGAAGACAACTTAAAATGGCAGCGCAGTGAAAACCAAATCACCTTCCAAAACATTGGCAATACAAACATTGTTTTAAGGCAACCCAAACAGTGCACTGAAAATGTTGAGTGCACCATCCCAGGGGAAAGGTTGTGGCCCAATGACACTTGGAATCTGCAACTGCCCGACGCCATTGCCATGGAGAACATCAAACTGGAATACCGTGCTTTGGGTAACATAAAGGAGATCATCATCCCTTATGAATAAGTTTTTAAACCCAAACAAAGTTTTTAAAATTGAGAAAAAGCACTTTTTGTTGTTGCTGGCTTCTGCCTTTGCAACAGGTGCGCAAGCACAAGAAGTACCGCAACTTTTTGCCGATAACAATGTGGACAACACCCAAATTGACACCAGCCAAGCCGAACAAATCATTTTCGATATCTACGCTGCAGGTCGTTACCAAGGCAACGCCCTTGTTTCATATAACGATGAATGGGTGGTGGTGGAAAACCCCAACGACATTTTAGACCAAATGCCCAAGGTTAAAAACATCCAAGCCTTTGCCCAACTTTTCAAAGGTAAAATTTTCACCAACAAGGAAAAGTCGGTCAGTGGCGTGGGCAGCGTTCAGGTTGACCCTTATAACTTTAAACTCAGCATCACCATTGCCCCAGAACAGGCAACAAAACAACAACAGCAAAACAACATCCCGACATTGCAAGCCAGTACTGCAAACCACGTTTCCTTTGCGAACCGTTTGCGCTTAACAGGTAGCACCGACTTTGAACCCAACACCGATGACAGTTTAGGCCTTTACCACAGCCTTGCCATCAGCCGCGGTGGCTGGCGTACTTTTATGACTGGTAACTTAGTCAAATCCGAAGGATATGACTTTAACAGCTTATACGCCGCACATGATGTTGGCCGTAATATTTATGGCATTGGTATGCTTCAAACCTCCGGTGCCAAATTGGTGGGGAGCGAAAACATTTACGGTGTGACACTGCAAAGTAACATTCGTGGATATGGCGACTTAAGTGAATTAAGCGCTTCGCCTATTGATATTTTCGTACCATCGCAAGCAAGGGTCCGCATTTATAGAGAAAGTACCGACCAACTTATTTACACCGCAGACCATGCGTTTGGCCTGCAAACCATTTCCACAGCAAGATTCCCGACAGGATCCTATGAAATTCGTATTGAAATTGATGAAAACAACGGCACCATCACAGAAGAAAAAAGATTCTTCAACAAAAGCAACCGCCTTGCCCCCATTGGACTGCCTGAATATAGCATGGCGCTGGGTATCCAACGGGACGGGGTCGAAATGGGATCAGCCCCTGTTTACCAGTTCCGCTACGCCACTAGGGTGATGGACAATTTAGAATTCAACGCCAATTTATATGGTGTGGATGGGGCGTTTGTATTAGAACCTGAACTTTCCGGTTTTTATGGCAATGGATACAGCTATGACGCAGCTTTAAGCATGACCAGCAACAATGACTTAGCTTTTATTGGTGGTTTAAGCTATGTGCCAATTGACAAGGACGACCCGATAACATGGTACATGCGCTACACCCAAACCCTCACAGGGCACCAATACTCAAGCAACGACATTGAAGACGACGACTTGTTCAAACAAAATACAGCCTCTGCAAGGTCTGTCTTTTCAGGTAACATTACATACAGGCTCCCAACAGTCAGTTGGTCATTCAGTGCAAAACGCAGTAAATACTTCCGGTCCGAAGCCACTTATTCTTACGGTCCAAGTGTAAACTGGCGCTTGTTTTACAAAAACGGCCACCAAATCACCGCCAATGCCCAGCTGACCAAAACAAGATCCGACACAAACCAAGGTGTTTTTGTCAACTATCGTTACAAACCAAGGGACTCAAAGTGGGATTATAAAAACAGCGTTGGCCGCCAAAACACCGGTGTCAACAACTTCACCCAAGTGAATCAAGACATCACCTATGATGGTCGCGAAGGTGGAAAATTTGGCACAACCTTTAAAGCAGGTCACAACGCCCAAATTGAAAATGACAGAAACACCCGAACCTCCACACTTTACCTAACGCAAGACATGAAGCACGTTGGATTTTCAGGCAACTATCAACGTATAAATTCAAGCAATCGACCGAAGTCACAAACATTTGACTACAAGCTCGATTCGGACATTTTAATAACGCAGGACGACTTTTTGGACCCTGAAAAACGAGATGTATTTGTTGCCGGTAGTCGTGCTGGCCAAAGCAATAACATCATTGTAACGGTCAAAGGTAACGCCACGGGTGAGCCAATGGATATCAACATCAACGGCATTCGCAAAACCACAGCAAGAGTGGGCGAGAAAGTAGCATTCGACGTGCCAGATTATAGCGGTGCTGAACTGACCATCACCCCGTCAGATGACAGTGTCGGCTTATTGGATTTTGACCCAACGCCGATGACCTTTAAACTTTACCCGGGCAACATTGCCCAAAAAGAATGGACAGTCAACCGCATTTACCTCCTTTCAGGCCGCGCTGTTTCAGCAGATGGCAAGCCCCTTGCATGGCAACGTATTGAAGGTGCCAAAAATTACGCAACAACAGACCAAGATGGCTTTTTCCAAATGGAGCTTTTAGGCAACGAAACACCATTTGTGAACACCAGCAAACACCAATGCGTTTTGGCTTTACCCATCTTGAAAAAAGAGCAACAATATGTACAAGTTGGTGACATTGTCTGCGGTTAAAGGACTAAAAGGAGCAAAAATGAACATTGTAAAAATGACATTACTCGCAACCACTTTAATGGTGGGATACACCAGCATTCCCAACAGTATTGCCGCCACTCAAGGGTCGCTGAACCCAACCTCATCAGGATCTTTTGAAGTGAGCTTAACCATCCCAGAACGGTTGCAAGTCACCGGTTTAGAAGACATTGATTTTGGTACATTTGTCAGCGGTGACTTTAACTATGACTACCCGCTTTGCGTTTATTCCAACACCCCCACTGCCCGCTATGGCGTGACCGTAACTGGCGATGGTGCTGGCGGAGCTTACACCCTAACCAACGGAACAGACACCATTCCTTACGTTGTTTATTGGAACGAAACAGCCGGCACAACGACTGGCGAAATGGTGCTGACAGCGGGCACAAAGCTAGGCAACCGCTCCAACGCCAACCAGCAAAGTTACACCTGCGCCACCGGTGGCGACAGCGCCAACATCCACATTTGGATTCAAGACGCGGACATGCGCGGCGTGACCAATGGTACCTACACCGGCACCATGACCGTGCTGGTGGACCCTGCCTAACAAGGGCAAGAACCAACGACACAATCACAGGTTAAAATCGGCGAATAACGTGCGAATTGCGTGCGAATAGCTGACGCATAATGACGCATCAATTCCGTCAAGCACTGCCAAAAACCCTAAAAAACACCCCTTTTAACTATCATAAGTTGTATTATTTTAAGGAAAAATCACCATTTACGCATCAAATACGCACCGAGAGCGCATCAAGCTGTAAAAAACAACAAAACATTCCAAGATTCTTCTGAATTTGACGCGCCTTGGCTGACCTGATGCCGTTCAGCCTGCAAATTCAAATCAGCGTGGTGTCACTGCCAACAAGCCAATAGCATAAACTCGGCGGAGCCACCCTTTGAATCCGCTGGACGTTGCCGGCAAGCCATGGCCACCTCTTTTTGCTCGGCAGGGTGATTAGGACAACAAAAGCAAAAAAATTAAGGAGTAACAATAGCCAATTTTCTATTTGTAATTGCATAGCATTAAATGTAGTCTACACAACGGGTTAAGGGAAATAACTTTGTAGATAACAAGATATGGGGTACGCACAAAATCACTAGCTGTTAGTGTCTATTGAGTGCTTAGGATGAATATGGATCAAACTCTAAGAAATATTCTAATAACACAGTTAGGGTTAAAATCAACACCTTCACATACGCAAATAAAAATCAGCAAACGTAAATTTGGCGAAATGTTGAATTTTATTCAACAAAGTAAAGTTTGCAAGGGACGAATGAAAGGCCGGCACGAACTCATTTTAAGTAACTTTGTCATTACAAATGACATTTCCACCAAATATATCTTCGACAAAATAGACCCAACTATTATTACCAAAATCGAACTTCATAATTTTATATTTTTAAATAATTTTACATTTAACAGTGACTTTACTGTAAAAAATATTTTATGGGAAAATTGTAAGTTTAATGGTGATGGGGTCATTTTTGAAAATGATTCTTTAACAATGAATCACATCAACAAATGTAATTTTACAAAAAGAAACTGCACATTAAAAAACTTTGAATTAATAAAGTATAAAGACATAGAATTTAAAAAATCAGTCCCACATCGGCACACCAACTCATTCACACCTGTTATCACACAGTTTACTACAATCAAGTTTGAAGGTGATTTTACTTTTAATTCATTAAACATTGAGACAAACAGCCAAGTAAATAATCCAACCAAATTTGTATTCAAGGACTTTAAAATTGATGACCCCGCAACTATTAACTTATCAACCTACTCAGATGTTTCTTACCATTTCGAAAATACAAACAAATCAACAGAATCTTTTATTCCAACTCTTAAGCTATCAAGGGATGACGGGCACCTCAATATAACAAATGACTGTGTAATTAGAATCGGAGAAGCAATTATCAATAATAAAAAATGCATTGATAATTTTAAATTTAAATCTATCATTTTTGAAAAGCTATCATTTCAAAATTGCAAACCAAAGTCGTCTCTATACTTTGAAGATTGCACATTTAATCAAGCACCTAATTTCTTAAACACAGAAATCCCTGATAACACAATATTTCAAAACTGTGAATTCAATGACACATCTTCTGATAACTCAATTTTACTTTATAGAGATTTAAGAATTAAAACTCATGCCATAGGAGATGAACACCAAGCATCTGTGTTCCAAGCTTTAGAGTTTGAGTCTCGTTACCACACCGTGCTTAAAAATAAATCATTGTGGGATAAAGAGTATGGTTTAGAAAAAGCTTCATCTTGGTGCTTAAAGCATATCCATAATTATGGTAGAGATTTAATACAACCATTTAAACTCCTCGGGAAACTAACAGTAGCCTCCTTTTTGATTTATTTATTTTTAGGCTTCTTTTTCGATGAAGGTATTTCTTGCTCGGGAGTTATCAATAACAAAGATTTAAATTATTTCGATAACACTTGGGTTTTAACAACTTGCAATAACAGCTTTACAGCATCACTAACATACGCACTTGGTTATGCACTCGGTCCGATTGGACTTATTGTTAAAAATGGAATCCTTACACCAGCCAATAATTTTATAAAGCTTATTGAGGTAATACAGTTCACACTTTCGTCTCTTCTATGGTTTTTCATCATCACATCTATCAGAAGGAGGTTTAAGGTTTAAGCAGTTGCTCTTTGGCAGGTTTTGGCTTTAATCTTGATTGGAAGGAGCCTTCACAGCAGTTGTTGGTCGACCCAGTTCATGTAATTTTGGTCGCCTTTGTGGATGGCGAAGCTGTAAAGCGCTGGCAGGTCGTAGGGGTGTTTGCGCTTCATTTCCACCATCACCTTTTCCACCATGTCGGTGCGGGTTTTGGCAATCAGTACCACTTCACCTTCTTTTTGTAGTTTGCCTTCCCACATAAAAAAGGATGTGGCCTTGGCGTGCACATTGACGCAGGCGGCCAATTTATTTTCCACCAGATAGCTGGCTAAACTGTGTGCTTCTTCTTCAGTGCTAAGCGTTGTGTAAACAATGGAGTAAGAGCTCATGACTTCGCCTCGTCACTCCATGATAAAAATTCTTGCAAGGTCACCCTTGGGGCCAAGTTCCAAAGTGGGTCGGCGCCATATTCATTGCTGCCTTGGTCACCCTTTTTCATCATCAAGTAAAACACACACAAGGTGCTGGGCCATGCGGTGTAATAAATAAGGGTCAGCATTGAAATGTCATACCCCATGAAGTGAATGCTATTGAGGCCAAGCAACTGCAACGCCCACAAGCCATACACTTGGTAAATGATAAAACTGTTGATGCCAGACATGCCCACATCGTGCAAGCGGCGAATGGTTAAAGGCAACAAGGCCAAAGGTGCAAACCACAAATAGTCGTTATTGACCGCAAAGACGCTGGCCATGGAAACAAAAAGAAGGACAATGCACCAAGTATAAACAAAGGAAAATCGTCTCACACGGCCCTTTGGCGAAAATAGATACTTGAATAGGTTCATTGGCCTTCTCCTTCTTTTAAGCGAAAGGGTGCGGCTTAGTGTGCGGTACCCTTTAAGCTGGATGATAAGTTTTCTGCAATTTCTTTTGCGTCACCAAATATCATATATGTATTGTCCATATAAAACAACGTGTTTTCTACTCCAGCGTAACCACTACTCATGGAACGTTTGACAACGTAGACCATTTTGGCCTTATAAGCGTCCAAAATCGGCATGCCATAAAGCGGTGAAGATGGGTCTTCTTTTGCATCTGGGTTAACCACGTCATTGGCGCCGACCACCAACACCACGTCGGTTTGTGAAAAGTCGCTGTTGATTTCATCCATTTCTTCCACACGGTCATATGGTACGTCCGCTTCTGCCAGCAAAACGTTCATGTGGCCAGGCATTCTGCCCGCAACAGGGTGAATGGCAAAGCGTGTTTTAACGCCCTTCTCTTCCAAAATTTCACTCACTTCTTTCAAAGCGTGCTGGGCTTGCGCCACCGCCATACCATAACCTGGGACAATCACCACGCTTTCGGCATTTTCCAGCATATAGCCAGCGTCTTCCACCGCGGCTGCTTTGACACCTTTTTCAACCGCAGAGGCACGTTCGCTGGCCGCAGGGTCATCATCTGCGCCGAAACCACCCAACACCACGCTGATGAAACTGCGGTTCATCGCCTTACACATAATGTAAGATAAAATGGCACCGGAAGAACCGATCAACGCACCGGCAATAATCAACTGCATGTTGTTGAGGGTAAAACCTGTGGCTGCTGCCGCCCAACCAGAATAAGAGTTCAACATCGAAACGATCACCGGCATGTCCGCCCCACCAATGGGGATAATAAGTGTAAAGCCAAGCAAAAACGCCAAAGCGCACATCACCACAAAGGCTTCCACACTTTGGTACATCGCAAAGTAAACACCGAAGTAAATCATCGCCACAAAAATGGCCAAGTTTAACAAGTGCTGACCCTTAAAGGTGATGGGCGCACTGCGGAAGTTGCCATTCAACTTGGCAAAAGCAACAACAGAACCTGTAAACGTGATGGCACCAATCCACGCACCCATGAAAATTTCAATCATCGTCGCGGTGGAAAGTTGAGGCAGAACCCCTTCTGAAACCACACCCTCTGGGTTAATAAGCTGTGGTTGGAACGGCAAAAACATGCCCGCTGCAACCAACACCGCCGCCAAACCAACAAAACTGTGCAAAATGGCCACCAACTGCGGCATCGCTGTCATGTTAATTTTAAGGGCAATGGGCACACCCACCAACGCACCCAAGGCCATGGGCACAAAAATCCACATGTAATCGGTAATTTGTGGGTGGAACAAAGTAACCATAATGGCAATGAACATCCCCAACATGGCAAAGTTGTTACCACGGCGCGCGCTAGATGGATGCGCCAAGCCTTTTAAACCTAAAATAAACAAAATACCCGCCACAAGGTAAACCAGTGCAAAGACATCACCTGTTAAATAAGGGCTTAAAAAGGTTTTTAGTTCTGCCATTTTTTTAAAACTCCAATGTTATAAATTTTGTTTCTTCTAAGGCTAAAAAAGGTGTGTCTTGATTGGACAACTTCACCAGTTTTTCCTTCGCTTTACTGTACTCATCTTTATTGGCATGTATCAAAACATTCAAGGGCAACACGCCAAGCCCTTGCATGACTTTTTGCGCAGGGGCAGAATAACAGCCCTTACACAGCAAATTCGCCCCAGCAGATGATGCAACGTACACTTTATCTTGCATCAACAGTTTTGGGTCAAACGCTTCAAAGGTTTTAAACAGTTTGTCGGTGTAGCCATCTCTGATGTAGACCACATCGGCGCTTTTAAGCTGTGACTCAAAAGTTTCCACCTCGGCGACTTCAATTTTCATGTCCAGCTGTGCCAACAAATTGCGAGAGTCATGCGCCAGTTTACGGGCCCAGTCTTCCCTATCTGCCGCAAAGTAAACCAACAACAAGGTTTGCCCCGCTTGCATTTTACGGGCAATGTGCTGGTAAAATTGAGTGTTGGATTCACACCTTCTTAACGCAGCTCCGCCATGTAAAATGTATGTCGGCATATTTTGTTAAAACCTTAAAATCTTCTCTTACTTCTTTTTAAACATCGCCAGCATGCGGTTGGTTACCACAAAGCCGCCAAAAATGTTAATGGAAGCTAAAAACACACCAACGGCACCAATCACCTTGGCATAAAAGGCCGCTTGTTCGGACGTGATGATGTAACCACCCACACCCACAGATGCCACTTCCACAGCGCCGCCAGCCACCATCATGGCGCCAACCACAACAATGCCACTGATGGCGTTGGTAACCGCCATAAGCGGTGTGTGCAAAGCAGGTGTTACACCCCAAATAACGTGGTAACCCACAAAGCAGGCCAGCACAAAAACAATCAATGCAACGGTAAATAAACTGATAACCATTTTTAATATTCCCTTTTTATCTGTTGTCGCCATTGCCGTGCTGAGTGTTGCGGGCACGGCGGCTTTGAATTTTTTCTACATTGGCTTTGGCCACGTCTTCAAGGGGCAGCCCCAGTTCATGCGCGATGGAGCTGACATACCACAAAACATCGCCAAGCTCTTTAGCCACTTCTTGCTTGAAGTTATCGCTCATCTCGCCTTGTTGGTCACGGAACAACTTTTTAAATTTTTCGGAAACTTCGCCTGTTTCCCCCGCAAGGCCCATAATGTAAATGAGCAAACGTTGCTTGTCGTCCGCCACCATGGCCATTTGGGTGGTGAGCGCTTGATAGTCGTTAAATTTTTCCATTTTTCATGCCACCTTTACTTCACAACGCCGTCAAGGGTCACCAATGACTTTTGAATAATTTCGTCTTCGGTGTGAACGTTGAGGGTTAAGCCGTCTTCCGTTTCTTGAATCAAAAGCGGCAGAAGGTTGAGCAAGTTGCGTGAGAAGAAAGCACTGGCATCACCCGCCATTTGGGACGGATAGTTGGAGTAACCCACCAAGGTTACACCGTGGTTCACCACCACTTGATCCACCTGTGTCAGCGGGCAGTTGCCCCCTGCAATGCCGTTGGCACGGTTAAAGCCACCGGCTGCCATGTCCACAATCACCGAGCCTTCTTTCATGCCCTTTACAGCGTCTTCGGTAATCAACACCGGAGCTTGACGACCAGGAATCAGTGCCGTGGTAATCACCACGTCGGCTTTTTTAAGATATTCTTGCAAGGCTGCTTGTTGCTTGGCTTTGCCTTCGGCTGAAAGTTCTTTGGCGTAACCACCCTCGCCCGAGCCATCTTCCTCAATGCCCAAGTCAATAAATTTCGCACCCAAGCTTTGCACCTGTTCGGCCACTTCGGGGCGAATGTCAAACGCTTCAACCGATGCGCCCAAACGCTTGGCGGTGGCAATGGCTTGAAGGCCAGCAACACCAACACCCAAAATAATCACCTTAGCCGGCTTGCTTGAGCCTGCCGCTGTCATCATCACAGGGAAGAATTTGTTAAAGTGGTTGGTGGCTTCCAGCACAGCTTTGTAGCCGGCAATGTTTGCTTGGGAGGACAACGTGTCCATCGCCTGTGCGCGGGAAATACGTGGAATCATTTCGGTTGCAATGGCGTTTACCTTTTGTTGCGCCAATTTTTGAAAATGGTCGCCAGCGCTGGCTGGTTCCAACGCACCAATTAAAACAGCATTTTCTTTAAGACCTTTCACTTCGTCATCGCCCAGACGGTTTACCACCAAGACAATGTCGCCTTTTAAGGCTTGGTCACGGTTTACAATTTCCACCCCTGCGGCTTGGAACATTTCATCGCTGATGTGGGCTTGTTGCCCAGCGCCTTGCTCAACCGCAACTTTTAAACCTTTAAATTTATTCAGCAGTCTTTTGGCGGTGTCCGGTGTCATGGCAACACGGTTTTCTGCGCCTTGTTCTTTTGGGATAGAAATCAGCATTTCAGCAAAAGTTCCTTTATTCTGTTTTTAAAACTTTTGCCAAGTTACCACCGCTTTTTTATTGCATCAAGCAATATGTGCGACAAAAAAATAAAAGCACCCTTATGGGTGCTTTTAAGGGTCGATATTCAGGCTAATTGCAATTTGCAATGATCACCGTGTGGCGCTTAGGGTTTGGATTTTTAGCTGTACGCTTTGTGGCGTCAATCACCTCACACTCTAAGGCAATGCTACGCTGGCTAATTAAGTACATGACATCTTCCGGGGGCATAGGCGCCGAGGCTGAAACTTCAATGGTCAGGTGAACCACCTTGCCTTGCTCTTCTGCGCGGTCCACAGCGTCGGCCACCAAATCTTCCAAACGTCCGTATGGGTGTTGAAGGTCAAATTTACCGCCATGGGGGTTGTTGGCAATCAGCGCCTTGGTAAAAGGGCACTCGCCTTTAATCAGTTTTAAATCATACGCACGGTTTTTATTCACAGCTTTAGGGTCCACGCTTGAAACGCGGTAAGTCGCTTTAATAGGCATAAAGCCTCCTAGGTTGTGGGGTGAAAAAGAAAAGGTTGATACATTTATCAACCCTTAATATAAGCACAGCTTTATGACTTTTCAAGTGTTTTTAACGGCGTTGTTTTAAAGCCTCATACAAAGCCACTCCTGTGGCAACGCTGACATTCAAACTTTCCACCTCGCCTACCATGGGGAGTTTGGCGGTAAAGTCGCAATTCTTTTTCACCAAGTCCCGCAGGCCTTTGCCTTCACTGCCCATCACAATGGCAATGCGGCCCTTGAGGTCCACCTGTGACAATTCTTGCTCGGCATAACCGTCCAACCCCACAAGCCAGAAACCTTCTTTTTTAAGGTGGTCAATCGCCTTGTTGAGGTTGCCCACTTCCACCACCGGTGTAAATTCACTGGCACCGACGGAAGCTTTAACCGCCACGTCGTTCAACCCAGCACTGCCGTGGGCTGGCACAATCAAAGCGTCCACCCCAAAGGCGTTGGCACTGCGCAAGCAAGCGCCAATGTTACGGGCGTCGGTCACTTGGTCCAAAATCAACAGCAGGTTTGCATCGCTCGCCACATCTTCAATGGCCAGTTTTGGCAAAGGTTCCACCCTTGCGGCAACACCTTGGTGGACTTTTTCGGGGAACTTTTTGTCCAGTTCACGCATGTCCACCCGCACCAATTTCACCTTGGCGTTTTTGGACACCTTTTCATAGCGCCCCAATTGCTGATTGGTGAGATGAATTTCAAAAACTTTACGCTTTTTAGATTCTAAAATCGCTGTAACAGCGTGATGACCAAAAACCCAAGTTGACATGATTTACGCGTCCAACAATTCAAATTCAATGATTTCATCGCCGTTGGTCAGCTCGTCCACAGCTTCCATGCCGCTTTCCACTTCGCCCCAGACTGTGTACTCACCGTCAAGGTGTGGTTGGTCTTCATAGCAGATGAAAAACTGCGTGGAAGCCGAGTGAATGTCATGACCCATACGCGCCATGGACAAAATACCACGCTTGTGCTCCACTTCGCTAAATTCAGCTTCAAGGGTATAGTCCACCCCTGGGCGGCCAGACATTTCAGGGTCACCCCCTTGGGCCATAAAGCCGTCAATCACACGGTGAAACGTTAAACCATCAAAAAAACCTTCTTCAATGCGTTCCTTCATGGCTTTAACCGTTTTGGGTGCCACGTCAGGGTAAAAGTTAATCATCACTTCGCCATGTTTTGTTAAAAGCCTTGCATCAGCCATTTTGTCAGTTACCTCAATTTAATTTTATTACACAAACCGGAATGTAAACATTATCGGCCAATATTTCAATTAAAACATTGCAACGGAAGTTAGAATTGTTTACAAACAAAGAACTCAAACACTTAAGAAGGGCAACCTTCTTTTCCCTTTTTGTCTTATCCATGAGGATGATGATATGTCTGACCAAACAAACCATGAACAAGAAGCTGAGCAAGTTTTAGAAGAGCTTGAAAAAACTTTAAAGGGCATTTTACGTCAAGAACGCCTGATTTGTCATTATGCTCAATATGTCAACCCTGACGAGCCTGAAACAATGGCAGAGCTGCAAGCCTGCATTGAAAAAATTAAAGCCTTTAACGAAGAGCACAAAGAAGCCCGCAAAGCTTATGAGCTTGAAGAGGCTGCCCGCAATTGCGAATAACATATATAACGATACTGCCTAGCAAAAAGCCCTCCAAGTGAGGGCTTTTTTATTTTTTAAGATATACACTGTTAGCGTGTTTTGTTCACTTGGTACAGCTTAATCATTTTGTCGCCCTTGTTGATTTGATCCACAGCGGACATGCCAGTTTCCACCTCACCGAAAATGGTGTATTGACCGTCTAGGTGTGGGTGCGAACCATATGAAATGTAAAACTGAGTGGAAGCGGAGTGAATGTCATGCCCCACACGTGCCATCGCCAAGGTGCCACGCTTATGTTTCAGCTTGCTAAATTCTGCGGGTAATGTGTAATTGGCGGCAGGGCGGCCCACAAGTGTTGGATCACCCCCTTGGGCTACAAACCCTGGAATCACACGGTGGAAGTAAACACCGTTGTAAAAGCCTTCGTTCACACGGTCCAAAAACGCTTGGACTGTTTGTGGCGCCACGTCAGGGTAAAGCCTCAGCACAACGTCGCCGTGTTTGGTTTCCATCTTCACATATTTGTAAAGATCAGGGTTGGGGAACTTGGTCACCCCTTCCACCTGTGCGTTGGATTGCTGTGCCACCAGTGCCAGTGCCATGCCCATTAGTAATTTAAATTTTTTCATCATTCCCCTTTATATGTTTGGTTGTTTTTTATTTATGTTTTTGTTCATGTTCTATTAAAAGTTTTTTAGTGGCCACGCCTTCGCCGCCGCTAAAACCAGTTAATGTACCGTTTTTACCCACTACTCTATGGCATGGCACCACCACTGGAATGGGGTTTTTGCCAATGGCACCCCCCACCGCACGGGGGTGAGAGTTCACCATCTGCGCCACATCTTCATAAGTGACCAACGTGCCATAATCAATGGTGCGTAAAGCTTGCCAAACCTTTTGTTGAAACGCTGTCCCTTTGGGTTTAACGGGCAGGTTAAAGGTTTTTGTTTTGCCATTAAAATAATTTTTAAGTTGTTGCTCCACTTGTAAGTTTGCGGGGCTGTCTTGGTAAACATTTCCCCAAGCCAGATGGGTTAAGCACCCCTCTTCTATTTGGTAAGAAACAACACCGGTGAATGTATCCAATGAAGCCACCGTTTAAGCATAAGCCTTTTTAAGCATCGCCCGCACACCTTTGGGCACATAGGCCGAAACGTCCCCACCAAGGCTTGCAATTTCCTTAACCGAAGTGGATGAAATGTGCAAGTAAGCAGCGGTGGACATCAAATAAACCACCTCCAGCTCGGGGTTCATTTCGTTGTTAAATTGCGCCATTTTAAACTCATACTCAAAGTCGGAGGTTACACGCAAACCACGGATCACCGCATAAGCGCCTTGCTCCTTTGCAAAGTCTGCCAACAAGTTGGTAAAACCTTTCACTTCAATGTTGTCAACACCAGTTTCTGCCACTGTTTCTTCAATGGATTGAATACGTTCTTCTAAGCTAAAAAGTGTTTGCTTGCGCGCGTGTTCGCTGACCGAAATAATTAAGCGATCAAACTGTGTGGCTGCACGTAGTGCAATGTCCAAGTGGCCTTTGGTAAAAGGGTCAAAGGTGCCGGGGTAAAGTGCAATTCTCACCGTTTTTTAAACCTGATTTTGTTTTTATACCCAAACACCTTAATGGCTGGCACTGTTACAGTCAAACAAAAGTGGCATCTATTCCCTTGCCTTAGCAAGTGAGATATGGAATAATCCAAACAAATCAATCACTTTAATTTTTTAGCTTACAGTTGTTTTACAAGCGCTTTGCATTCTGCATAGCTTATTAACTGTTAAGTATCCTTCCCCAACCCACTTACTTTCATTTAACAACTTATATGAGGTGCCTTTATGAAAAAAGGTAGCATACACACCGTGTGGATGACGTGGTTCGTCGCCCTTATTTTAACCGCCACTGTCCTTTATTCAACTGGACATTTGGACTTTTTAATCTCAAAAGATACAATTGGCATTGGCTTTAGCCTATTTTTGGTTTTAACACTTTTAACGGCTTGCCGGTCGCAGTACCGCAGCTTTAAGCAGTACAACAAAAACCATCATGCCATTGTACATCTGTGTAAAAAACTAAAAAACAGTTCACACTTTGATGCGGACTTAGCTCAAACCCTCAACAACGCACAAAGCGATGTTTATGCAGGCACATCTGTAAGCACATTGCTGACGGACATTGGCCGAATGATTCAACTGAACCCCAACGACCCGCTGAGCCAAGGCAACTTGGACGCTGTGGATTTTGCCGTGGATGAAAATTTCCTCATTGAAACCAGTGACGAGGTGGAACAATCTATGAACCTAAGCATACTGGGTATGCTGGGGACATTTATTGGCATTTTGTGGGGCTTTGCCATGGTGGACTGGTCAACAGTTAGCCCTGACGATGCTTTTTCAGTGATCATTCATGTCATGAGTGGTATCAGCATTGCGTTGATCACCAGTATATTGGGCATTCTATTTTCCATGTTTTTAAATAAAATGCACAAACGGCTGTATGCACGGCACCGCCAGTCTTACCTTGTGATATCCAACACATTGCAGGACATGAGCCGCGTGCTATGCAACCCTAACAGTTACCAAAAACTGGTGAAACAGCTTGACAAAGGGCCCCAAAACAAGGGGGACAAACCCTTAAGTTCGAGGTAATATTATGAAGCGTAACAACAGACGACAGATGCCACAAAACAGCCAGTTTAGTCAGATACTCAATGACTTAACTTCAGCTTTAACATTTATATTTGTGGCGTTATTGGTCATTGCTCTTTTAATCATCAACCCCCAAGTGCCCGAATTTGAACCCTTGCAGGTGACCGCTGAGTGGGACAGCTGTTTAAAAGGTGAGCGTGAACCTGGCTTGTCCCGCGCGGATGTGGACACGTGGATTATGGGCACGTTTTACACAGCAACTGGGGAACAGGTGACCGAGATTTTGGGTTATTCCACCCGTGACCGTAAAACCAAACATTTTATACTGGACCAAGACGACAAGGGCTATCGCACACCTTACCCAGGTTCTCCTCAAAAAGAAGATGGCGAACTGAATAAGGAGGTGATCAAGTCGGCCAAAAGCACTTTAACCGATGGTTACTACGACATCAATTTGCACTTGTTTTCGGACAAAGGTGAATTGCGCACACAAAGTTCCATTTGTGTGGATGTCACCGTGGTGGTGTTTAAGGGCGACAAATCGCGCGAAAAGGTTGTTTGTCAGTTTACCGCTGAAAAAAATAACCCTGCCATTTTGTTTAACAACCGCCAAGAGCGGACAGTCTGCCAGTTTGAAATTCGCAACGGTTTGTTTGTGGAGGGTTCCAATGAGGATATCATCCAAAAACCGTTTATAACCCGAAGGTAGCGTGCTTAACGGCACGCTATTCTTTTTTGAGGTAACTTTTATGAACAACAGCTTTACCAACTGGCTGGTGGATCACATTGCCACCAACCAATATATTTTAATTGTGGGTTGCCTGTGTATTGTGGGGTTTGTGGCGGTTATTTTGCTGGCTAACAGCAAAGCACCCAAGTCCATTTTAAACATAGCTGGCGTGGTTTTTATGGCAGGTTTAACCTTCCTTATTTTAACCACCGAGCCTTATGTGAAAAATAAATACATCGGCAAGGCTGACCCCAACTGCCAAGTTTATGAACAAGACGCTGATGGCAATATTATTTATGCCCAGCACCCTGTTTTAAACCCAGATGGTACACCCAAGCTGGGCGATGACGGTAAACCTATGACCACCTTTGAACCGGTGTTGAAGCAATATTACTTCCCCAACCAGGACATTGGCTTGGTCAACGGTGTGCTGAACATTCGCTTGCAGTTTAACCATGGCAACCAGTTGCGTGAGCATTATTGCTCGTTTGATATTTTCCCCCGTGTGGAGGACAAGTCAAGCCAGCAGCAAACCGCCAAACAAGCTGGAATGAAACGGTGGTACAAAAAGCTTCAGTCCTCCAAGGATATGTTGGACAAAGCCAACGCCATTGAACAGCTTTCCCAGCTCACGCCAGAGGAAATTGACAAAATTGCCAAAGGTTACAGCCAAGACGAAAGCAGTACCAAAAAAACCAAGCAAGCTGAAAAGAATTTGCAAAAGTTCAAAGAAAGCTTGCAAAAAGAGGTTCAAAAACGTGAAGCCGAAAAGCAAAGCCAACAGCAAGGACAGCAAGGCAAGGCCAAAAACAAAGGCATGAAGCCGGGCAAAGGCCTCAACATCACATTACCTGCCTCCACCAAGGACCGTAACGACCAAGGTGAAGGCAATTCTGAAGAAAGCCAATCTGGCAACAATGAAAACCAACCGTGGGAAAGCAGTGACGGTGCCCCCGTGGGCGAAGCCGACAAACAAAGACTGCCCCCTAAAGATCGATAACTACAAAGCCCTCCTTTTAAAGGGGGCTTTTTTTTATTGATGCACAAAACCACTTAAGGCTAGAGGCTTGCACCTTTTAAAGTCGCCGTGTTAGCATTGAAAAAAACAACGGAGCATATGATGCAAAACTTTAAAAACAGAATTGAATGGTCACTGCTTTCCTTACGCTTAGGTGTGTTTGTGGTGATGCTGGTTTGGACCTTGGATAAATTGTTAAACCCTGCCCACGCCGAAAAGGTATTTACAAAATTTTATTTAATGCCCAACCTTGGAACCGAGATTTTTTACATCATCGGGTCCTTGCAATTGTTGGTGATTTTGGCATTTTTAACAGGTTACAAAAAACGCCTTTCTTACGGTGCGGTGTTTGCCATGCATTTCTTTTCCACCATTTCATCATGGCAGGCTTACCTTGATTTAAAACTGCTGTTTTTTGCCGCATGGCCCATGCTTGCCGCTTGTTTTAGCCTTTATGTACTACGAGACTTGGACCGCAAGTTCACGCCCTTTTCAAAGGGTTAACAACCTCAAAAAAAAAAGGCCCATAAAAAGGGCCTTTTTTAAAATTTCAAAACCATAAAATTTAACGGAAAACAAATGGTGCATAGTTATTAGAACGCTTCATTGCGTCCACAATTTCTGACCAGTAAATGGTGGCTGTACCAATTTTTGAAACCACAATACTGCCGGAAATGTTTGCCAGCTCCACAGCATCTTCCATGCTCAAGCCAGCTGCAACACCAGCGGCAACCACAGAAATAACAGTGTCGCCTGCGCCAGAAACGTCCCGCACTTCATGTTTTTCGAACGGTTTGAAATGCGTAAATTTGTCTTTGTTTAAAAGAGTCATCCCATCGCCTGCACGGGTGCAAAGCACGCTTGGCATGCTGAATTTTTCACATAAAGCTTTGGCAATTTCTTCGGCTTCATTGTCTGTTTTTGCAACATGTGCGGCGTCCGCCAATTGGCGGGCTTCATCCAAGTTGGGTGTCATCATTGAAGCGCCGGAGTAATCAATACCCGCGCGGACCTTAGGGTCCACCAACACGGTGCCGTCTTTCCAAATTTCTTTAATGGTCTCAAACATGTCTTGGTCAATCACGCCTTTGTCATAGTCGGCCACAACCACAACGTCAGTTTGGGCACGGGCTTGTTTCAGGTGTTCAATCACCCTCTTGCGTTCGTCACCTTCAAGGTTTAAAGTTGATTCATTGTCAATACGCACAATTTGCTGGTTGGCAGCAACAATACGTGTTTTGTTGCTGGTTGGCTGTTGAGAAGTGACCATCAAGCCAAAATCAACACCCATGGTGAGGGCAAGTTCAAACAATGTTTTTTTAGCTTTATCTTCACCCACACGACCAATCATCAAAGGTGTTGCACCCAAAGAAACAAGGTTTGCTGCAACATTACCTGCACCACCTAGGGTATTTGTTTCATGACTGACTTGCACCACAGGCACAGGTGCTTCGGGTGAAATACGTGTGACGTCACCGTAGACAAATGTGTCCAGCATCACGTCGCCAACTACGGCAACTTTTGCGCCATCAAACAAACTTTTGTCCACTGTAATATGTTCAAAACTCATCAACTTCTCCAATATAAAAATTTTTCAAAAAGTACTGCGTAAAGCCCTTTTTGTCAAAAAGAAATTCCAATTGCCAACCAAAGCCTAGCCCCGCTGGGCCAAAGGCTTATTCATTTCTTAAAATATTTGACGGCCTTAAGTTAAACAACTTACGGTTACCCACAAAGCCCACACACCAAACAATCACGCAGCAAAGCAAAATGGTTGTAAGTGTCACCTCTGGCATGGCATCAAAACCTTGGGCACGCAGCCGGCTGTTAATTAGATAAGCGCTGAGTGTGCCAATCCCCGCCGATATCACCGAAGTGATCAGCGCCAGCAACATCCATTCCGCTGTACAGCTTTTTAAAATGTCACGCTTACGGGCGCCATAAACTTTTAACACCGCCACATCGTAACGCCTTTGGTCAATGGTGGAGCTGAGCGAACTGGCAAGCACAAGCAAGCCCGCAAACAAACTTAAACCAACCGTTAAGCTTAACGCCGTTGCAATGTGGTTCATCAACGTTTGCACTAAGCTTACAACTTCCTTGGTGCGAATGGTTGTCACACCGGGGAACTCGTTGGCTATGCGTTTAACAATTTCAAATTCAAGTTCGTCCGTTGGATTTTGGAGATGAATGGTCGCAACACTTGTGTGCGGCATTTTGTTGATCACCCCATCGGAGAGCATCATCGCAAAGTTAATCTGAAACGTTGAATAATCAATTTGCCTTGCATTGGCAATGGTTGCGGTGATGTCTTTACCCAGCACTGTCAGGGTGATGGTGTCACCCAGCTTGAGGTCCATCCCCGTTAAAATACGTTCATCCACTGAAAGGAGCGGTTTGTCATTTTGGGTGTTTTGCCACCACTCCCCTTTTGAAATAAGGGCATTTTCTGGCGGTGTTTTGGAATAGCTGATGCCCCTGTCCCCACGCATCACCCAGTCAATATCAGGGTCAACCTCCACTTCACTTGCTGGTACTCCGTTCACAAAGCTTACACGGCCACGCACCATGGGGTACATCATCACATGCGGGGAATATTCATCAAGCAAGGCTTGCATCTTTTGTTTTTGATGCGGTTGAATATCAATCATAAACAACGACGGTGCACGCTCTTCCACCACTTTTTGAATCCGCTGTTGGAAGTTTGATTCTGTCAGTGTTAACGCAATCAGCACCATCAGGCTAATACCAATGGCAAAAACAACAGTGCCCGTTGTGGCACCTGGCCGGTAAAGGTTACCAAGAGCAAGCTTCAGCCAAGGCTTTTTAACCCGAATACGCTTGGCAGCTGCCTTAACAAACGCCACACAAAGGTAGAAGACACAAAAGGCCAAAGTAATCAAACAAAGGGCGCCCACGGTAAACATCTTGTCCACCGCAGTCACATAAAGCGTGAAGAACAACAGCAATGAAAATACAGCAATGCTGAACCGAACCGCATGGTTGTTGTGGAGGTATAAAACATTATTTTTACTTCTAAACAAAAGTGCGGGGCGAATTTCAAGCGCGCTAAGCAATGCGGGGACTGAAAATAAAAACGCCACCAGCATACCATACCAAACCGCCAATAAAAGTGACGGTAGGTGCACGCCCGAACTGTCTTTCAAAACGGGTAAAAAGTCTTGCAAAATGGGCATGAGGGATAAAACAATCCCCTGTGCAATGGCCACACCAACCACACCGGCACAAAGCGATAAGAGCGCCAAAACAAAAATGTAAGTTTTGGCAATCAGGTTTTTGCGTGCCCCTTGCACTTTAAGCACGGCAATGGTTTCCACCTTTTTAGAAAGGTACGACCGTACAGCGCTAGCAATGCCAATGCCCGCAATTAAAAAGGTTGATAAGCCCGAAAGGTTTAAAAATGACAAAAGCTGGTTTAAAAAACGCTTCAACATTCGGTTGCCATCGGTGCCTGAGGTAACACGCCAACTGGTGTTGGGGAATTTGGCTTGAAGTTCACTTTCAAGTTTATTTTCAAAAACGTTGTTGGCTGTAATTTCTGGCTTGGTTAAAATGCGGTATCTGTGGTCCACAAGGCTAAACGTGTTGACCAATTTTGAAGAAGCAATGGACGCATGACTCAACATAACCCGCGGGCCAAAATTAAAAATTTGTACCGCACGGTCAGGTTCTTTTTTCAAGGTAGCGCGGATGGTGTAAACATCTTCACCCAGCTGAATTTCGTCCCCCAGCTTTGCGTTGATTTGCGACAGAAGAATACGGTCAACCGCAACACCTTTGTTTTTAAAAACATCTTTTTTGGTGATGTTTTCGTTAAATTCAAGCGTGCCAATCAACGGGTAATTTTCATCAATGGCCTTCAATTCAACAAGGGTATGTTCCTCGCCCGCATGGGCCATAGCACGCATGGTTGAAACTTGCGAAACGGTGCCATATTGTGTTAAATACTGCACCTCCTCTTCCTTGGCTTTTACGCCTCGAATGCTCACTTCAATGTTGCCACCTAAAAGCCCTTGGGCTTCGTGGTTCAAAGCATTTTGCACAACCGACCCAAAGGTGTTAACGGTGGCCATAATGGCCACACCCAGCACAAGACATGTTACAAAAACACTAAAATGTTTCCAGCCGTGTTTCAGTTCTAACAAGGCCAGTTTAAAGGGCATTTTAAAATTAAGCATCCGCGTTTAAAACTCCGTCTTTCATCACCAATTTGCGAGACGTTTTGTTGGCCAACTTTTCATCATGGGTAATTAAAACAAGTGTTGTGCCGTACTGTTCGGTCAGTGAAAAAAGCAGGTCAATAATCACCTGACCCGTTTCACTGTCCAAGTTGCCTGTGGGTTCATCTGCCAACAAAATTTTGGGGTGTGTGGCAAAAGCTCTTGCAATGGCCACACGTTGCTGTTCACCGCCCGAAAGTTGTTCTGGGTAATGGTCCATCCTTTGTTCCAAACCAACGGCTTTTAAGCTGTCCTTCGCTTTTTGTTCTGTGTCCTTATGGCCTGCAAGTTCCAACGAAACGCTGACATTTTCAAACGCTGTCATTGTGGGAATTAGATGAAAATTTTGAAACACCACACCAATATTTGCCCCGCGGAAAGCCGCCAGTTCGTCTTCGTCATAATGGGTAATGTCCTCCCCTGCCACTTCAATTTGGCCCGAGGTTGTTTTTTCCACACCGGAAATCAACATCATCAACGATGTTTTACCCGAACCTGAAGGCCCCACAATGCTCACACTTTCGCCAGCCTGTACATTTAGGTTCACATTATGTAAAATGTTCACCTGTTTGCCATTTGGACCTGTAAGATTAAGTGAAAGGTTTTTAATATCAATGATGTTTGTTACGTCTCGCATGTTGTCTCTATTTTTATTTATCGCCGTTGCATTTGCACCTGTTAAAGCCGTGGCTGTTAGCACCATTTTGCTTTTTGGTGATAGCATCATAGCAGGATACGGCTTGCCTGAAAAGCATACCATTTCCACAAAATTAGAAGGGTTTTTCGCTGACGAAGGCTATGATGTGCGTGTCATCAACGGTGGCGTTTCGGGCGACACCACAGGCGGAGGCCTTTCAAGGCTTGAATGGGCGCTAGAAGAACACCAACCCGATTTGGTATTTGTGGCCCTTGGCGGCAATGATGTTTTGCGTGGCTTCCCCGCCGAGGCAACCAAACAAAATGTACGCGGCATGTTAGATATCTTAAAGCAAAAGAACGTGCCGATGATTTTATCCGAAGTTCAGGCCCCACCCAACATGGGCATTAAATACGCATATGAATTTAACAGCATATACGAAGACTTGGCCGACGAATATGACGTGCCACTTTACCCTTTTTTGTTGGAAGACATTTTTGGCAAAAGCACTTACATGAAAAATGATGCCATTCACCCCAACGCACGAGGCATTGACCGTATTGTTGAAGATTTAGGCCCTTATTTAGTTGATTATATTGACTAAACCAACATGCTACAGGTCGAAAGGTAGCATTTGGGGTGTGGTCACGAATATTATTAAAGGAGTTTGAATGGGACATTTAATCAAAACAAAACGTTTGGCTCTACGAGTGCCAACACTTGATGATGCAGAATTTATTCAACGTGAATTTGCCAAGTGGGAAGTTATAAAATATCTAAATAAGAATATACCATGGCCATATCCTGACGATGGAGCAGAGTATTTTCTAAAAGAAATGCTTTTACCCAAAATTATGAATGGTCAAAGTTATGGATTTATTATCGAACTTATTACGGATAATGGGTTTATACCAATCGGGACAATTGCATATGAAGAATGCGATGATGAAGACACCTTGTTAAGAGGTTTTTGGCTGGCTTTAGATTATCATGGACAAGGTTATATGTCTGAAGCATCAGTTGCAGCTAATGATTGGGTGTTTGAGAATACAAATATAAAAGCAATTAAAACGGATAATGCCCTTATAAATACAGCTTCTTCTAAAATCAAAGTGCGTCAAGGCTGGGAACTTGTGAGTGAAGAGGTAGAAGATCGATATAATGTAGGTGAAGCTATAGCTCAGCGCTGGTTGTTAACAAGAGCACGCTGGAAAGCCCTTAAAGAGGTGTAGTTTGTACGCCCTAGTCGACTGTAACAACTTTTTTGTATCTTGTGCGTGGGTATTTAGGGTGTCTTTGAACTAGCGACCTGTCATTGTGCTGTTATCGACTAACTTTTGCGATTTGCTCACTCGAACCTTCGGTTTCAAACCCCCGTTAAGTCTTGCTGCAATCCTTCAGATGTTCTCTTCCTTGGAAAGGTTGGATGTATTTTGAAATGGCGCGCCTTGCTGGCAATCGCTAGCTCTGCTCAACAGCTCTTCCCTGCTTTTATCTAAATAACAGCATTTATTCAGTAAAAGTTTACTGTTACGAGGAGGTTTCTCTCATAAAGCACTTGGCTCCTCAGGGTTTTCGTTGAAACCTCAAAACCATAACCGGGAATTATCAGGGGTTATAATTTATGTATGGAGTGTTGACTTATATCTCAAGTTAATTGAATTTAACGTACTAAATACCTATACTATTTAAAGTTTTTATAATTGGGGCAGAAATGAACAACAAAAACCGTAGGGCAAATAAGTCTAAAAGCGATGCCGACCTTTACAAAGTTTCTAAGTCGTCAATAAAAGAATTTATTAAAAAAGAACGCAGGCATGATGAGCTAGATAGGTTGCGTGAAGTACAGTCTCAGGCACGTGTGTGGAGAAAAGTTGTTCTTTTTTGTGGGTTGTTGAACCTTCTGTTAATTTCTTTAGCGCTATGGGGGCTTTAAAATGAATTCGAATATTGCTAAAGGGTGGTTATGGGCGGCGTTTAGTGTGCTTGTGCTTTGGGGTTGCAACAATGTGATGATTGCGTATAGCGCTCAAGTATTACATGCGAACTACCTTGTTTATACATGTAGCGCTTTCGTAAGCTGCTCCTTTTTCTTGTTGTTAATTGGTGGCAAAGGCCCGCTTGTTCGTGAAACTTTAAGATCTATTGATACCTGGGCTTTTGGTTTAATTATGCTCGTTGGATATGTGTTAACACTAAGCTTGTTTTCATATGTATCATCCACAGAGGGTAGTCTTTTACAGCGTATCAGTCTTCTATTTAGTGTTTTTGTAAGCTGGGTATTTTTAAGTCGAACGCCAACGAAAGGTCAGTGGTTAGGTGTTGCCATTGTTACCATTGGTTTGTTTATGGTTTGTAGAGAACTTCCAAGTGAAAATCGAGGCGTTATTTACTTGCTGATGTTTTTAGAGGGTTTAGCCTTAACCGCCAGAATGTTTGTGGCAGAAATTCACCGCCCACACAAACAAGCCATGAACTTAGATAAAGACCCAAGAGCAAAAGCCCGTGTTGTTGGCTTTGTCATGTTTATTATTAGTACTTTCTTTTTATGCTTAACAGCACTTATTGCACTTTTACAGTCTTTTGAACCATTGCCTATTGAAACAAATATTCTACCAACACTTGCAGACTTTACGCATAGCCCCAGCATTTTTGCGGGCTTAATAGCAGGTGTTGTTTTGCTTGCACCTTTAAGGTTGATAGAATTTTCAAGTGCCAACACAATTAAAACAGAAAACTTTTTAGCCCTTGCAGCACTATCCTCTATTTCTACATTCTTTTGGGAATGGCTCACTCAAACGCTTACAGGTTTAAGCCTAAAAACGTTTTCTAACAATGATGTCATTGCGGGGTTGATTATTACAGTAGGCTGTTTAGTTTCTGCTTTGAGTGTGGCATTTAAAGGAAAAACTAAAACACCGAAATGGCAAGAACATGTCGATTATACATCTCAAGACATTGAAAGGGTGGACGACAGCCGTGAGATTGTCGCCAACACATTAGAGCATTTTAAAGGCGATGTTACCAAAGTCGCCGACGCTTTGAATGTGCACAAAGGTGCGATTGAGGCCATTTTAATGGACGAGAAAAAGGTGCTCGCCTTTAAGCCGGATAACCTAAAGTCTGTCGCAAGAAAATATCGCCATAATGTGGCGGCAAGTGACTCCCTTACAGGTCTTGCCAACCGTGCCGGGTTTATGACAGCCCTCAAAGGTGCCACTTATGAAGCGGACGTTTACAGCATTATTTTCATCGACCTTGATAAGTTTAAACCCATTAACGACACACACGGCCATGATGCAGGGGATTTTGTGTTAAGGAGTGTGGGCGAACGGCTGAAAGCATTGTTCCCTACAAAGTCGGTGCAAACACGTTTAGGGGGCGACGAATTTTGCGTGCTTTTGCTTGGCAAATTAAAGCATGAAGCGGAAGCATTGATGGCGGACATTCAAAAGGCGGTGGCCGAACCCTTCACCTTTGAAGGGCAGCAACTACAGGTGACGGCTTCCATCGGTGTAGCGTCCTACCCAAACTGCGCCACCAACCCAGAAGAACTTTTAAAACTAGCCGATAAAAATATGTATAGGGGTAAACATGAGCGATGAATGAATTTGGAGATTGTAAATGCTAGATATTAAAAACGAAGAAGACGCATTAAAGTTAGAAGCGGACTTGGCCGAGCACCTAAAGAAGTTAAAAGAAAAAGCCTTTGCCAAGGGTGTGCCTTGGTCGTATGAATCGGATGATGGCCAAGGCATAATTCGTGAACATGCAGACGGCCGAAAAGAATTCATTCCTTACGATTGATATTGACAAGATTTAATTTTGTAACAATAATCAAGTTATGAAAAATCATGGTGGAAAAAGAACGGGCGCTGGTCGCCCAAAGGGAACGGGGCAATACAGCACTGCAACGAAAGTTATGCGTGTGCCTGAAAGCAAGGTGGAGGATGTGAAGGCCTTCCTTGCACATGGTGCGGCTTATAACATTCCTTTATATGAAGGCACGGTTTCAGCAGGAACGCCATTTGGTGTGAGCGATCATGTGGATAAAAAGCTAGACCTGAACGAACATCTCATCAAAACACCTTCTGCCACCTTCTTTGTACGCGCGGCAGGTAAGTCCATGATTAATGCAGGCATTGACGATGGTGACCTTTTGGTGGTGGATAGAAGTCTAGACGTTAAAAACGGTAAGATTGTCATTGCCGCAGTCAACGGAGAACTCACCGTTAAGCGATACGAGCGTTTTGGTGACCGTGTGACACTGATTGCAGAAAACGACAACATCCCTAACATCGAACTCACCGAAGGTGAAGAGCTGGGCATCTGGGGTGTTGTGACTAATATTATTAAGGGGGTTTAGAGACGTGTACACCCTTGATGATTTAGAGAGCTATTTTTCCGAAGAAAACCTACTTAAAGAGTTCACAGGTCAAGAGTTGTGTGAATTTTTGATGAAAGGTTATGAAATACGCAACTCAGTGTTTGAAAGTGCTTATAAACGTCATGAATACTTTCAGTCAGGAGATTTTAGCAAAAGCGCGCAATGGTTTGAGGAGCTTGAGGCTGTATATTCTATTGCTTTAGAAAAGCCAGATGCTATTTTTCAAATCAATCAAAATGATAAAAATGGACCTGATATTTACATTGATGGCAAAGGTTATCAAATAGTGAGCACTGTTGATGGAACAGATGCGAGGCTCAGAATGCTTAAACTTTCATTGCATGGACATGTTTCATGTACAGGGCCTATCAAGCACTTTAAACGTGTGAGTTTGGAATTAGAGTCATCGTGGGAACATGCTCACATAGCGAATTCAAATTATGTCTTGGACGATATGGCCTTTCAACGGTTTAAAGCTGCTTATGCGAAAAAAGCAGATAAAAAGTATCCAGGCGATATGGGGCTCATTCTTTATTGTAATGACAGGGCTATGGATGTAATAAAACTGAGCATGGGTGATTCTGAAATTTCACCTTTAATACGTGAGCACTTGAAGGGGTTGTCTGACTTCTCAGAAGTTTTTGTAACAGTATTTCCGTTGAGTGATAATAAGCCTATTATAATATATCCATGTACGCCCTTGTAGACTGTAACAACTTCTTTGTGTCCTGTGAGCGGGTGTTTAGGCCAAGCCTGAATAACCGTCCTGTGATTGTGCTGTCATCCAATGACGGTTGCGCTGTGGCACGCAGTAATGAAGCCAAAGCACTCGGCATCAAAATGGGTGTGCCGCTGTTTAAAATTACTGATATTGTTAAAAAGCATAACGTGGAGTGCATCAGCGGGAATTTGTCCTTTTATGGTGAAATGAGCCGCCGTGTGATGAGTATTCTACGAGACATGGCACCTGCGATTGAGGTTTACTCGGTGGACGAAGCTTTCCTCGACCTTTCAGGTATTCCAGAACATGAATTGAAACCGCTCTGCCAAGAAATACGCAAGCGTGTTTTAAAGTGGACAGGCATTCCTGTTTCCATTGGCATTGCTCCCACAAAAACACTCGCCAAAGCCTCTGCCACCGTGGCGAAAAAATACGAACAAGCCAAGGGTGTTTATTTGATGAACAGCTTGCAAGCAAGGCGTTCAGTCCTTCAACGTATGGCGGTTGGCGATGTGTGGGGCGTGGGCAGGAAGTTGTCCGAAAGGTTTACATCTATGGGGTTGAACACCGCATGGAAGTTGGCAGAGTGTGACCCGACGTATATCCGTGAGCTTACCAGTGTGGTGACGCAAAAAACAGTTTTGGAATTACAGGGCACGCCTTGTTACGGCTTTAGTGAAGAGCCAGAGCACCGCAAGCAGATTATTAGCTCTCGTTCCTTTGGTAAACCTGTAACAGACCTAAAAGGGTTGAGAGAAGCTGTAAGCACTTTTGTGGCCATTGCCACAACGAAGCTCAGAGAGGAAAACACCGTATGCCAACAAATAACCGTTTACGCCCGCACCAACCGCTTTAAAGGAGAGTTTTACGGCAACTCCACTTGCATTGTGTTGGATAACCCAACCAACCTCACAGGCACGCTGACAAAAGCAGCCATGCAAGGCTTGAAGGACATTTACCGCACAGGCAAAGAATTTAAAAAAGCGGGCATATGCCTAAGCGACATTACACCGCAAAGCCAAGTGCAACCCAACCTATTCACCCAAGTGGACGAATCCAAACAAAACAACCTCATGAAAGCACTGGACACATTAAACGGTAAATGGGGCAAACACACATTGCGTTATGCCACATCCAACCCAAACGGCCTTTGGAAAACGTTATCTGAAAAACGGACTCAGGCATATACAAGTAGCTGGGATGAGTTGTTGGTGGTGGGTTAGTATTGTAGCGTTTAAGCGCGACGAGCCAATATGTTATGATGCATCTAACAACACCCCGCTCCTACGTCCGTAACGGTCTTCGCGCTAAATTATTATGTGTGTTTACAACTCTAGCTTCAAGTTATAAAAGTGCGCATTTAGCTAAAAATTCTTTACCGCTATTTATTTTATTTGCGACAAATTGGTATGTCTCATTATTGTTCTCACCTATTACATAGTTACCAAATCCTAACTCTTTTCGGTGCTTGTTAACTTTATCAATATACTCTTTTGACATGGGGTTAAGACACTTTGCACGGTTCACAGCATCTTGGATTGAGTCATAGTGAAGATCATATTCTTCAGGGAATAATCTAGTATACCATTGATGAATATTCATCTCACTTTAGATACACGATAAACATCTATCTCAATATATTTCAAGTGGCAGGGGGTAGCCAAGCATTTAGCCGTGTCCTCCAAGAGGAAAACTATTTCAGTACCATTTCCAGTACCTTCCAAGGGTCCAAGCGTTTCAAGGGAAGGAACTTTGGCTTATATATCTATACTCCGTGTTGTGCAAGCTATCCAAAGTTGCAGCTTCGGTGTTCACCCCCCCGTAAAGCATTGCTGCGCAATCCTTCGGTTGTTCTCTTCCTTGGAAAGGTTGGATGTATTTTGAAATGGCGCGCCCAGGAGGACTCGAACCCCCGACCCTCTGCTTAGAAGGCAGATGCTCTATCCAGCTGAGCTATGGGCGCACGCATGAGGTGAATAATAGCAAAACTTAAAAGGAATGCAAGCTTCAATTTAAGGTAAGCATCTCTTCGATGGACTTCATGGTAATGGGCTTGGTGTAGTAGCCGTTCATCCCTGCTTCGTAGCACATTTCTTTGTGTTGTTCTAAGGCGTTGGCAGTCAGTGCCAAAATGGGCGTTTCTTTTAGGTTATTTTCCTGTTCGTGGGCACGGATAGCCTTCGCAGAGTCAATACCATTCATCACAGGCATTTGCATATCCATCAACACAATATCAAAGGTATCTTCTTTAAAATGTTCAAGCGCCACTTCACCATTGTCCGCTAAGTGAACTTCATGCCCCAAACTTTTAAGCATCTTTTCAATAATCTTTTGGTTAATCATATCATCTTCCGCAACCAGAACCTTTAACTTTGGCACGTCCCTTTTTTCTTGCTCGGAAGGGGTTTTCTCAACCACTTTATCAACCTTTTTAAGTGGTAAGGTCACAACAAATTTAGAGCCTTTTCCTTTGTTGGTTTCCACTTCAATTTTACCATGCATCAAGTCCACTAATTCTTTACAAATGGAAAGCCCCAATCCTGTGCCACCATACATCCGCGAGATAGAGCCATCTTCTTGCGTGAAGCGAGAAAAGATACTGTCTAGTTTATCTGCGCTGATGCCAATGCCTGTGTCCAGCACGCTGATTTTGAAATAACCTTGATCGTCTGTTTGAACATGCTCAAGGTGGACGTTCACCTCGCCTTTTTCGGTAAATTTAATGGCGTTGGAAAGCAAGTTTGTTAACACTTGGCGCACCCGCACCTCATCCACCATAACATGAAAGTCTAAAGATTCATCCAGATGCGATTTAAGCTCAATTTTTTTTGTTTTTGCCATTGCGGAAAAAGCAGAAACAACACTTTGTATAATTTTTTTCAGATCAACCGCTGTGAGATCCAGATGAATTTTACCAGCTTCTATTTTTGAAATATCCAAAACATCATTGATAATGGCCAGCAAGTTTTTGCCAGATTCGGCAATAATTTCAACCGACTTTTTATCCTCTTCGGTAAGCTTACTTCGCTGTAACAAATCCGCCGTACCAATAATACCATTTAAAGGTGTTCGAATTTCATGGCTCATGTTTGATAAAAATTCAGTTTTGGCGTTGTTGGCAAACTCGGCACGTTTCTTTTCTTTTTCAAGATTTTCATTGTGGAGCTGAATGAGGTGTAACATTTTATTAAAGCCTACAACCAATTGCCCAACTTCATCATTGGAGATTTTTTTGGCACGCAATTCATAATTATTGGTTTCAGAAACTTGATTCACCACATTTAAAAGTGAGGCAACAGGCTTGGTAAGGAAACGCTCAAAATAAACAATAAAGCGGTAAGCCAAAATAAGTGCAAGGGCAAACAGCCCCAACACAACCGTTAAAAATCTTTTGGCATAATGACGGAAAATATCAAAGCTATTTTCAAGGTAAAGATAGCCTAAAGTGTCCCCCCTTGCGGTGATGGGTTCCACCACATACAACTTACTTTTGAAGATCTGTTCATTGACCTCCATCCCCTTTAAAAGTTGGGCGTTACAAGGCTCACCTGTGGCGGAGTAGCTGGCAAAAATTTTCTTTTCAATGTCATATAGGCAACCTTTGATCACATCATCATTTTTTTGTAAAGCAATTAAAGTTTCCTCCGCCGAGATAGAGTCATAGAACTCAAGGGAAACCGCACTTTGAAAACCCATGGTCTGCGCTGTGACAGACAGGTTCTGTTCCAAACCACGCACGGTATAAACATAAGCAGCAAAAAGCTGACCAACGGTGAAAATCAACAAAGTAAAAATCGTAACAGCCAATGTAATGCTGTAAAGTTTTTGGCGGATAGAACCTTTTTTTAAACTAAATATATTTCTCATTCGTCCACCACCGTTGCAACTCGCAGCAACCTTGAACTGATGGACAGTTGCGATTTATTCACATTTCGCATGTTAATGATGAGACGTAAATTGCCACCTTGAGCTGCAAGCTCCACCATACCAATTTTACTGAACCTGTTTTGAGAGCCAACCGTCAAAACACTTCTTTGATAAAAAGGTTTCAAGTCGTCCGCATTTACTTTGACGCTCTTATCAAAGTATACCAAATTACAATTTCTGTTTTGCTGTGCGTCTTCCACATTTTTATAAACATATAAATTTAAAGTGTGATCATGGTCTTTAGATTTATTTTTAATTTTTTTCAAAGGTTCCAACAAATCAGGTTTACCAACCATACAAACGTTATAGATTTTTGGGTCGACAGAATTTGGCCATTGGAAATAATGTAGAATGTTATACAAAAAAACGGCTTGAATACTTTTAACTTGAGCCAGCGCCAAAGACGACACAACAAATGCCGCCCAAAGGAATAAAATGGCAAAAGTTGTGTAAAAGCGCTTCTTCATTTCTTAATTATACAGCTCGCGCCAACCTTTTCAACTAATTATCTGTAAAGATTAAAATTGCACCCGCAAATTCGCCATAACGGTACGACCCGAACGTGACATGTTGGAGTTATAGCGTGCAATGGTCGTGGTGGTGGTATAAACATCCTCATCCAACAAGTTTTCGGCAAAAATATCCACCGAAACGGTATCTCGTGGGAGGTTCCACATTTTATCCAAATTCAATTTAGACTTTAAGGTCAGCCATGTATACGCATCTGGGTTAGGGTTGATGGCGTCATAATTACTGTTGAGGTCATTAATTCTTGTTTGGTCAGAATAATAGTGAGCAAAAAGACCAACGTCATACAAACCGTGGACAGGTGTGTAACTGTAACCCAGCTTTGCCATAAAGGATGGCGCCCATCCCCAGCCTTCAACGCTGTTTTCATCTTTTGAGCGTTGCCATGTTAAGGACCCTTGAATGTAATTTTCATCACTCAGGTAGTGGTGCCCTTCAATTTCAATACCGCGGTGAACAGTTGTGGTGCCATTTTCATAAGGTGCGCCAGCCCCTTGGCCACCAATGGCATTTTCTTGCCGGGTGTTATAAAAGGTTAACGCCGCATAACTGTTCACCCCACGGTGGTAAAACTGAAGGTCGTAGGTACGAACAATTTCAGGTTCGAGTGTTTCCACACCAATACTGGTTGAATATAATTCAAGAAGCGATGGCGTTCTAAACGCTTTACCGTAAGAGAGTTTTACCCCCGACTCGTCATTAAATTTGTGGTTTACTGCAAGCCTTGGGGAGTAATCCCAACTTTGAATATTCGGCCGATTGGCTTGCACACCTGCAATAAATTTTGTTTGTTCGCTTATGCGGTAATCACCTTGTGCATACCAAGAAAAGTCCCGTGAATAAGCAGATTTAACTGTTTTGTTACGCGCTTCACGATATTCAGCCGTAGCACCTATCAGCAAGTTCAAGTCACCGTTTAGCTGCTTCGTTTTATAATTTGTTTCCAACAGATAAGAATTACCATCCCCTTCAAAGCCATAGATATCACCCGAATAAAGGCCATTGTATGTGAGATTAAAGTCCAATATATCATCTTCATTCAACTGTACCTCATAGCCAAAATCTGCAAAGTCTCTACCTGTTTCATGGGTTACAAAAGGAGGGCTACTGGAAAAAGCGTTGATGTGCAAGTCCTTACGTTTTGACTTAAAACCGTTAAATGTAAATGACCCATTTTTATAATAACCAAAAATGGATTTATCCAGCTCGTACATGTCTGTACTAACCGGATTGCCAGAAGTGTTATTGCCTTCATAATGCCAACCATCACTTTCAAAATAACGGCCTGCTAAAAGATAGTTGCTACTTTCATGTGTGCCATAAACACTGGCCTCCACACCTCTTGTGGTGTAAGACCCACGGCTGAGCTTAACCTGACCAGCAACATCGTCCAACTTTGGTTTATAGGTGACAATATTCACCACCGAACTGTATGCATTACTGCCGTAAAGAACCGAGCCTGGACCTCTTATCACTTCCACATGTTCAATGATATCGATTGGGAACCCTGAATAGATAGGCGTATTGATAGACCCTGCAATACTGTCCCTCATCGGGCGACCGTTAACCAAAAGCAACGTGTGACCATCCAACATCCGACGATTAACCGAGCGCACACTCGACGTAGAATTCCTGAAGAAAAGCTTGCTCGAAACGTGGAAACTGGTGGCATAGTTTAGCACGTCTGCCAAATTCTTCGCACCAAACCGCTCAAACTGAGACCTTTTAATAACGCTGACAACACCCGGAGCATCTTCAATTTTTTGATAGGACTTAGAAGCGACATAAACCAACTCTTCTAGCGGGATGTCCATCAATGCGTCAATATCATACCCACTGTCATCATCTGCAAAAGCCCAAGCTGGTGCACACAATAAGAGTAAAAAAATAGAACAGGGTTTCAGCATCGTTTCACTTTATAAATTATAAATTATTTTTTTAGAACTCACTAAGAATAATACAATTCACACAATATGCAAAAACAATCTTATTAGGTACATCTAGCTACACTAAAGTAAAACAGCAGAATAAAATAACATTAAAGACTTTATATAATGACAATTAAATAAAGGGGTTATAAAATAATTGTCGGAACATATCATTTTTATGTTGCACTTTTAATAAAATTTAGCTACAACTCCATCTGCCTTGAATGAAATATATTTGTATTTCATATTATGGCGGGCGTAGCTCAGTTGGTAGAGCATCAGCTTGTGGCGCTGAGGGTCGCCGGTTCAAGCCCGGTCGCTCGCCCCATTTAAGGCTACGTTCATTGGTGTTCGCGGATGTGGCGGAACTGGTAGACGCGCTAGATTTAGGTTCTAGTGTCGAAAGACGTGGGGGTTCGATTCCCTCCATCCGCACCAATTTATAAAATAATACCCAGCCGGGTATTTTTTTATGCCTCAATTCAAAATTGCGCTTACTACATAAGTCGCAAGCCCTCAAAATCATTTAACTGATGTTTGACCTAAAACAAATCTAAAAAACTAAAACCCATTATAAATCACTGGAAAAAAACAACATTTATTCAAGGCACCATCGTATTAAAACTTTAAACTTGCAAATGAAAAACTATTACAACTAACCTTTAACAAAAGATAATTTTAAGAGTTGTAAGCATGCACAAATTTACCATTAATACTCTAAGCCATATTGCCGCAGGCTGTATACTGGGCATTTTGCTTGCTGTTATTTTTTCGGCAGTGCACCTAACTCAGCATTCAAACCAACTTAGCAAATCATGGGAAAACTTTGACAACCAAGCAGTTCAAAAAATAAGCTTACTCACCGAGTTACAAAGCCAAATTGGCTTTGGCGGCATGATACACAATTTTAAAAATTACGTGCTACGCAAAGACCCTGAGCTGTTAAATGAATTTCACACAACGGCCAAGCAAGCCCTATCTGTCATTAAAAAGTATCGCACATTAACCATTAAAACGACCGAAACTTCAGCGCTCAAAACTGCAGAGGATGCCATAAAATCTTATATAAGTATGGCATCAATTGCAGAAAAAATGGTGCAAAATGGCGCATCAAGTGTTGAAATTGACAAAGCTGTCAAAATTAACGACGTCCCTACTTTGATTGAACTTTCAAGGCTCAAAGCACAAATCCTAAACAACCAGTTATATAGCCAACAAAAAGTTGAAAAAACTATTGCCGACCAGCGTAAATACATCACCTTAACCGCCCTCATAAAGTCATGCGCCATCTTATTCACACTTTGTTTTGTGTTTTATGTTTGCTATATACGGATTAGTAAGCCACTTGTTCAAATCAACAACGCCATGCATGCCATTGCTCAAAACAACCTCAACATCAACGTACCTTACAAAAACAGCAATGATGAGATTGGAAAAATTGCACAATCAGTCTTTGTGTTTTTATCCCGAACGCGAGAATTGAAGATTCAAGAATCACAGGTTCAAAGCTACGTTAAGCAACTTGAAGCAAAACAGAAGGTGCTTGAAGAAGAAATTCAAAAAAGCAATGAGGCCACCATAGCCAACCAACGCAAAAGTGAATTTTTAGCAACCATGAGCCACGAAATAAGAACACCAATGAACGGCATCATCGGCACAGCAGAACTCATGCGCACAAGCCCCCTAAGCCCTGAACATGAAGAGGATGTAAAAACCATCATCGACTCTGCCGAGTCCTTACTGCTGTTAATCAATGAAGTATTGGACTTTTCAAAAATTGAAGCCGGCTACATCTCCATCGAGGAGAAAGAATTTGAACTTGAAAATATTTTAAATGACGTGGCACAAAACTTAGCACCCAGTGTTTATAAAAAAGACTTAGAACTTCTCTTCGAAGTGGACAAAAGCCTACCCAAAACCCTTAAAGGGGACAGTTTGCGCTTTAAACAAATTTTAACCAATTACATTAACAATGCCATTAAATTTACAGAGCAAGGTTACATTCATGTAAACATCCAAAAAAATCCCAATGTAAATCCATTAAAAGGCTTTCAAGCCATACAAATTGAAGTAACGGACACAGGTGTAGGCATTGACGAACAAGCACAAAAATATATTTTTGAAAAATTTTGCCAAGCGGATATTTCAACCACAAGAAAATATGGCGGCACAGGCCTTGGCTTAAGCATTTGCTATGAACTTGCAAAGTTGATGCACGGCACAGTGGGTGTTCGCAGCAAAGTTGGTAAAGGCTCAACATTTTGGTGCAGCCTAATTCTACAAGAAACACAAAGCAACTCAACCGAAGACAATAGACAAAAAATTCTCAAGAACAGCGAACATATTTTAATTATCGACCCCAACCCACAAAGTAGAAAGAACATTGCCAAACATTTTCGGTCACTTAACTTTAAGGCAACACTGACAGCCACCACAGAAGATGCACTTGCCATTTTGGCAAGCAACCCCAAAAAATTTAAATACATTGCCTTTTCCACAAAAGTTAAAAGCAAAGCAATACGTCAGTTCCCTGTCAATGCATTTAAAATTGCGCAATCTGAAATAAAGGTAATTGCCATAACCCCACCAACTTCCCCAAGTGACGTCAACGACGCCTACCACAAAGAAAAAGTAGATCTCATTATTCAGAAACCACTTTTAAGGCATAAAGTTAAAGATCACCTTACACAGATCACAGATCAAAAAAACCATTCCAATCCTCAGATAAAAACCTTAAACAAATTTAAAGACCTTCATGCATTGTGCGTGGAAGACAACCCTGTCAATTTATCCATCATCACCAGTATGCTAAAAAAAATGAACATTCAAGTGGACCAGGCCGTCAACGGTGAAGAAGCTTTGGAAATAATCAAACGAAACAAATATAAATATCATATTGTTTTTATGGACTGCCAAATGCCAATAATGGACGGTTACACCGCCACACGCAAAATTCAAACAATGATCAAGAAACAAAAAATAAAAGGCATACCCATTATCGCACTCACCGCAAATGCCATGAAGGGTGACCAGCAAAAGTGCCTAAACGCCGGCATGAGTGATTACATTGCAAAACCCATCCACATGGAAGAACTGGTAGGGATTATAGAAAAATGGGCCATATTGGAAACGGATGAAAACCATAAAAAAAATGACATGCAATCTAATTACACGCAGAAGGAAAACACATCCAAAAAAAATGGGAAGACCATTCACTAACTTAAAGCAGTTGCGCTATCATCTCTTGCTCGGTTAAAACATGCACACCCAAGTCCTTGGCTTTTTTAAGCTTGGAGCCAGCCGCCTCACCTGCAATTAAAAAGTCAGTCTTCGATGAAACACTGCTGGAAACTTTTGCCCCTTGCTGTGCCAACTTTTCTTTTGCTTCACTGCGCCCTAAGGTGGAAAGCGTGCCCGTTAACACCACTGTTTTACCTGCAAAAAAGCCATCTTGACCTTTAGGGGGTTGATAAGGTTTTGGCATAACGCCAAATCTTAAAACTTTTTCAATCAACTTTAAACTGTCTTCATGCTGGAATGTTTGGTGGATATTTTGCGCAATCACCTCACCAATGCCGTCAATGTCCACCAATTGGTCAGGCTGATGAATAGCCGCTTGCTTAAAGCTTTCAAAATCGCCAAAACGTTCTGCCAACAGCGTGGCCACTTGCGTGCCCACCATGTGCATGCCCAATGCCGCAATAAAGCGTGGCAAAGTAATATCCTTTGCGGTTTCAATGGCGGTTAAAATGTTATCGACCGACTTTTCTTTAAAGCCTTTTAGGTTTAAAAGTGCGTCACGGTGGTCTTTTAAAACAAAAATGTCCGCCCAGTCTTCAATAAAACCTTCCTTCAAAAACAGGTCAATTTGTTTAGGGCCCAAGCCATCAATGTCAAAAACATTTTTGCTAACCACATGGACCATTTGCTCACGTTGTTGGGCTGGGCAAGCGGTGTGGTTCACACATTTAAAGGCCGCCTCGCCTTCCTCTCTCAGCAGCGAATGATCACAAGATGGGCAATTTTTAGGAAAGTTATATTTTTCAGTCACCGCTGGCCTTTTACTTTCCACAACTTTCACCACTTTGGGAATCACATCTCCGGCACGCTCCACAAACACGGTATCACCAATGCGGATATCCCTCTCTATGATGTAATCTTCGTTGTGCAACGTTGCGTTTGAAACCCTGACACCGCCTACCGCAACGGGCTTTAGTTTCGCCACAGGGGTAACAACACCTGTGCGCCCTACCTGAATTTCAATGTCGTTCAAAACGGTGGTCACCTGCTCGGCTGGAAACTTGTGCGCCGTGGCCCAACGTGGTGCCTTAGCCACAAAACCCAGACGCTTTTGCAAAGCAATATCATTCACCTTATAAACAATGCCATCAATGGGATAACCCAGCGCAGGGCGCTTTTGTTGCAAGGCGTAGTAATGCTCCATAATGCTCGCAACATCCTTTAACACAGCTACTTCTTCCACAACTTCAAAACCCCATTCATTCATGGCGGAAAGCTCATCAAAATGGTTTTGAAAATCGATAGACTTGTCACCCAAAGCATAGGCAAAAAACTTTAAGGGACGGCTTGCAACCACTTTCGGGTCAAGTTGCCTGACCGAGCCAGCCGTTGCATTGCGGCTATTTGCAAAAATTTTGCCACTGTTTTGCGCTTGCGCTTCATTTAATTTCTCAAAGTCATCATCACGCATGTAAATTTCGCCACGCACCTCCACCACATCGGGCACATTGGCCGTTTTATGAAGGAAGTGCGGGATAGACTTAATTGTTTTCACATTGGCGGTAATATCTTCTCCCACTTTACCGTCACCCCTTGTGAGTGCCTGAACCAGCAAACCCTTTTCATAGCGGATAGAGCATGACACACCATCAATTTTCGGTTCTGCTACCAATTCTGGCAGTTGGCCACTGTTTAAAAACCGGCCAATGCGTTTCACAAAGTCCTGAACATCTTCCTCATTAAAGCAATTACCCAGTGAAAGCATCGGCACATTGTGAGGCACACTTTTAAAGGTGTTTTTAACCGCTGCACCCACTTGATCGGTTGGCGAATTTGCTTGCTTCAGGTGGGGAAATTCTTCTTCTAAACTTTTAAGCTCGTGGAAAAGTTGGTCGTATTCTGCGTCCGATATTTCAGGTTCATCATGGGTGTGGTAAAGCTTATTATGGTGCAACACTTCCTGCGTAAGTTGCTTAATCCGTTGCTCTACCTTATTGTCTGCGCCAAACAAATCCATACCATTGCCTTTTAATTTTTAGACATCATAAAACAATTAGGGCTGTTTTTCTATGATATAAGCACCCGAACCTTGTAAAAAAATAGCACCACCTAAAGTAAACTTGGGCACACCCTGCACCATAAATTGCAATGCTTGCTGCCTTTTGGAAGTCCGTGGCGCCATACCTTGACCTGTGCACTGCAACAAAGCCATTGCAAGCAGCCTAAGTTGAACTTCCTGCGGGTAAAATGTCAGGTCGGTGGAAAGGGCGACTTGACCCGCCTCCTTATTCTCAATCAATTGATTGGCAAGCCCTTCGGTGAAAAACTCCAACGCTTCATCGGCGCGCTTTAACGCATGGGCACTGCTGGCCATGTGCTGATAATCCAAGCCAGCGTTGTGCAAATGACCTTTCAACTTGCGAACCCGAATCCGAAAAAATTTGTCATTGTCATTGGAAGGGTCGGAGATGAAGTCCACAGGTTTGTCAGCCAAATATTGTTGTAACTCTTCACGGCTATAGCCTAGCAAGGGCCTAAAAACGGCCACGTCAAGTGCTGTGCTCCGCTCCGCCATCGCACTTAAACCTGTGAGACCGCTGCCACGCCCCAAACGCATCAGCATCGTTTCCACCACATCGTCTTGAGTGTGAGCAACCAACACTTCCGCCAAATTCTTTTCATCACAGCAACGCTTAAAAAAACTGTAGCGTGCTTGGCGTGCTTGCTGTTGAAGGTTGCCTTCTAATGCTTGATCATCCCAATGACCCACAATACAAGGAACACCCAAACCTTCACAGATTTTTTCAACCTCTAAAGCCTCTTCCTCACTTTCAGGGCGGAGCTTATGGTTAAAATGCAATACAGTGATTTGCGATTGGTAGCCAAACTCCACCAACATCATCAGCATTGCTAAAGAATCGCTGCCACCGGAAACGGCGACAGCGTACTTAAGTTCAGATTTTAATAAGAAAGGGTTGGTAAGCTTGGTCATTATCCCGCAGCTTTAAGTGCTTCCAGCTCTTTTGTAGCTTTGTCAGCCTCGGGTGATTTTTCAAAGTCCTTAATCAGCTTTTTCCATGAACTTTGTGCAAAGTCATTTTTACCCATTTGCTTAAAGGCTGTGCCCATTTTAAGCAAGTTAGCTGGTGCTTTAGCGCCTTTGGGGAACTTGGATAGGCCTGTTGAGAATGAAACAACTGCTTTTTCTGGCATTTCTTTCACCAAATAAATTTCGCCCAACCAGTAGTGTGCGTTGTCCGCTAGGTCATGGGATGGATGCCTTTTGATAAATTCCTTCATCCACTCTTCGGACTGGTCGTAAGATGTGGCCACTAAGAAATGGTACGCCTTGCTGTAAAGGTCTTCCGCTGTCAGGTCACTTGGGACATTTGACTGCACAGCACTGGCCGCATGAGAAGCTTTTGGCTCGGCCTTTTTGGACTGTGGCTTTTGAGGTTTTTTGTCGGCTGTGTTCGGCTCAAGCTTAACCACTTTTTGTGCGGCTTTAATTTCCGCCATGGAAGTTTCAAGATCAGTCAATCGTAGGTCAATGTCCTTCGAAATCAGGTCCATCTTTTTAGCAAATTCATTCACTGTAAAGCCCAACTCTTCCACCGCACCATAAACTTTTTGTGCCTCATCTTCCAAGTTACTGAGACGTGCCTGAAAGTCCGCCATCAAGGTGCCACTTGTGGCCGATTTTTGTGAACTGTTGCTGTAAATTTTTTGCTCCAACGCCATCAAGCGTTGCTTGAGCTTGCCAATTTCAGTTTCTTCTTGTGCATAGGCCAATGAGCCTGCACCGCAAGCCATTAAAACACTTAAAACTGTAATAATCTTTTTCATTCTTCTGTTAGCCCTTGAAAATTGCGCTTCTTACATAAAAACAGGCTCACGATATCACAAAATATCGTGAACCTGAAATATTAATTCAGAAAAAATGTTTTAAGAATTAAAACTTAACAACTGCACGTCGGTTTTGAGACCAAGCGTTCGGGTTGTGTGATGGGTCTAGTGGGCGCTCTTTACCGTAAGAAATTGTTTTGATCTTACTGGAGTCAACACCTAGGCCAACCAGGTATTTCTTAGCTGAAACCGCACGACGGTCGCCAAGTGCCAAGTTGTATTCACGAGTACCGCGCTCATCGCAGTGGCCTTCAACAATAATTTGGCTTGGGTTTTCTTTTTTGATGCGTGATGCAATTGCCTTTAGACGCGCCTGAGACTCTGGGCTCAAAGCAGCACTGTCAAAACCGTAGTGCACTTTGTTGCCAGTGTACATCGCAGCAACTTTTTCTAGCTCGCTTACAGATGGTGTCGCAACGGCAGCCGCATCCGCAGCTTGTGCTTCCATTTGCGCTTCTGCTGCACCATCTTTTGGTGTTGTTGTGCATGCCGAGCACGCAGACAGAACCACCAACGAAGCAACAGACAATGAAATTTTCTTAAACATATCTCTCAACTTTCTTGTTTTTGTTTTCCGCAGTTTCTCAACCACCCCACAGAATAAAAATATACTGTCAGTTTATAACCAGCGAATATAAATTGCAACCATTAGCCATGCATATTTAGGCAGTAAATATCATTTTAACGGTTGCTGTGCATGATAAATACATCACACACGCACCCTATTCACCTTGGCAAAGTGAAAATGCACGTTCGCCATTGTAGTGGTACAACGTTTCTAACTTCACCCAGTGCAGTTTATTTTTATCTACATTTTCAAGTAATTTATAGATGTCGGCGTTAGACAACCCCTGACCGTAATAACGCAGTCGCCAAAAGTCGCTATCTTTTGCAACCAATCCACCGCCTGGGTAAACTTTCATGCCGCGGCTGGATATGAGTTTAAAAGATAATTTATCGGTTGAAGAATCTTCTGCCAACTGACCCAACTGATCTACAGGCCATTTACCGCTGACAAAAACGTCCACACCCACCATTTCTTGAGTGCTTGACTCTTCACACACCTTACAAACATTAGTCATGTTCATTGCCACCTTGCCTTCACTTATGGCTTTTGGCAGTGTGTTAGGCTGTTGCCCCAACCGTTCAATCACCGCTTGGGTGAATTCTTCGGTGTTTAAAATTTTATCGCCTTTTTTAGCAATGTCTCCGGTGTGGCAACCATCTTCAATGGTTTTTACCCATGCGTTGTAAATGTTTGCCGCCACGTCGTGCTGGCCAATATGTTCCAGCATTAAAATGGCACCGTTTAATAAACCTGACGGGTTTGCAATACCTTTACCTGAAATATCTGGCGCACTGCCGTGAATCGCTTCAAACATGGCGTATTCTTGACCAATATTCATTGACCCTGCCAAACCGACAGACCCTGCCACAAGCGATGCAATGTCCGACACAATGTCGCCATACAAATTAAGTGTGACAATCACGTCAAAAATTTCGGGGTTTGCGGCAACTTTGGCCATGCCAATGTCCACAATATAACTGTCCGATTCAATTTCAGGATATTCCGCAGCCACTTCTTTAAAGACCTTATGAAACATGCCATCGCCAATTTTCATAATATTGTCTTTTACCATACAGCTAACTTTTTTACGGCCATTGTTTTTGGCATATTCAAAAGCGTAACGAACAATCCGTTCTGTACCACCACGGGTCAGCAGTTTAATGCTTTGGAATGCCCCTTCGGATACTTGATATTCAATACCTGCGTACAGGTCTTCTTCATTTTCACGGACGATCACTAGGTCTACATCTTTGTGTTTTGAAGCAACATAAGGCTCAAAAGTTTGTGTTGGGCGCACATTTGCAAACAAACCAAGTGATTTACGCATGGTCACGTTGACACTTTTGTAGCCCCCACCTTGCGGTGTGGTAATGGGCGCTTTTAGAATAATTTTGTTTTTGTGGATAGACTCCCACGCCGCATCCGTGACACCAGAGGAAATACCTTGCTCGTAAGCTTCCAAACCTACGCTGACAAACTCTGGCTCAATGCGAGCATTTGCCGCTTTTAAAATTTTTAGCGTCGCGTCCATAATTTCTGGGCCAATACCATCCCCACGGATAATTGTAACCGGAACCATAGCTGTCATTTTTATTTTCCTTATTATTTTTATTGATTGATAAACCAGACTTTATGCAAAAAGTATGGCTCTGGCGTATTTTTATAATACTCCGTCTCGTGCTTCACTTTCAAATAATCTGTATAAAAAGTGTAAGGGCTGACGGTGGAAGCAAAGCCAACAACTCTTTTTTGATGATTGGGCGCAAACTCCGTAGCCAACCTGTTGAGAACACTTTCAACATACTGCTTATTCGACGGGAAAAAATCATTGGAGACATATTCCTTCCACATCAATTTAGCTCGTTGAATAGACCCGTCATTTTTATCTTCGTCTGGGTATAATATGTAGGTAATTGTCCCCCACTCACCCATGTTACATAAAAATGAATAATCTCGTTTTTCCCACGGGGTTTTGCTGGCAACAGAGGCGCAAGGCAAATGCTCCAATGCGTACACTTCCTCTTTATGCAAAGTTGTTAAACCCTTTTCAGGCAAAGAAGAACAAGCCGTTAACAACAAAAGAAAACCTAATTTAAGCCGCATACTACCCCTTTAAAATATTATGGCACGGCGTGATTATAGGACAAGCAAATTGAAGAATCAAAACTGTGAAGAAAAACGCATGATACATGTGTGGCAAAAACCCCTAACAAAACATGCAAAAACAAAGAAATAAAAAGACTTTGTCTGACAAACCTGAAAAAAGTGAAATTTTATGACAACAAATGCATTGACAAAGAATAAAAGAAAATGTAACTTCCCACCTGTTCACAGATAGGGGGAGTGCCCGAGTGGTTAAAGGGGGCAGACTGTAAATCTGTTGCGTAAGCTACGTTGGTTCGAATCCATCCTCCCCCACCATCTATTAAAAACTGGAGCAAAAAACACAGACTTAATTCAATTTATTAGCCAAGCTCCAGCACGACCATCTGACTATTTTATGAAATTTTTCAAAAAGTTTAGTTTATTTTCCATGATTGTGTTTAAATGAATAAGTCTATTGAATACAAAGGAAATATATTATGACTACAGGTACAGTAAAATGGTTTAACGAAACTAAAGGCTACGGCTTCATCGCACCGGACAACGGCGGCAACGACGTTTTTGTGCACATCAGCGCCGTTCAGTCTGCTGGCATGCAAGGTCTTGCTGAAGGCCAAAAAATCTCTTACGACATCGAAGAGAACCGCGGCAAAGAAGCAGCAGCAAACCTAAAAGCTCTATAAGCTTTCAAGTTTTACAAAAAACACCCTCACAAACGAGGGTGTTTTTTTATGATAGATAAAACAATTACAGCGGCACTTCCAGTGAGAATGTAGAACCTTCACCCAAAACACTGCGGGCTGACACAGTGCCACCCATCAAATCAGCCAAGCGCTTACAAATAAACAAACCTAAGCCCGCACCACTGGCATTTTTAACTTTGGACTCTGCTTGCTCGTAAACATTAAAAAGCTTTTGAAGGTGAACTTCGTCAATCCCCTCGCCCGTGTCTGTCACATCCACACGCAATAAAGGCACTCCACCCTTTTCCTTAACCATGACATCCACCGTCACGCCACCATCATCTGTAAATTTCAAGGCATTAGAAATGTAGTTGATAATCACTTGCTTTAAGCGTGTTTCGTCACCTTGCATGGTTGTTGGTACATCCTCTGCCACATTCATTTTCAGCCACAAACCTTTTTTTAGGTATTCAGGCTCAAACAGCTTCACAACTTCTTGTACACTTTCCCGAATTAAAAGCGATTCTTTTCTGATACTCACACGACCTGCTTCAATTTTACTTAAGTCTAAAATATCATTCAAAATATGAAGAAGGTTAAAACCCGCTTTACTGGCCAAAGTTACCATTTCAGACTGTTCATCATCTAAATTAGTTTGCTTCATCACATCCATTAAACCAATTACACCGTTTAGTGAAGTGCGAATTTCATGGCTCACACTAGCGAAAAACTTTGTTTTAAAGGAATTTTCTTCACTGACACGCAGGTTCGCACTCTCCAAGTCCTTTAGCGCTTTTCTCAACATCAACTGATTGGAAACTTGCCGTGCAAGCACAGTCAGCGCTTTTTTCTGCAACTCTGTTAAATTGCGCGGTTTATTATCAATCACACACAAAGCACCCAAGTTAACATCATCGGTAGCTTTTACAGGGTGTCCTGCATAAAAAACAACACGTGGCTCACCTGTCACCAGTGGGTTGTCCTTAAATCGCTCATCTTCAAATGAATTGGGAATTTCAAAAACATCGTCCGCCAAAATAGTATGTGCACAAAATGAAAAGTCACGGGGTGTCTCCGTAGCCTCTAAACCATAACGGGACTTAAACCACTGCCGATTTTTGTCAATCAAGCTCACTGCACAAATAGGGACATCACAAATATCCGCCGCTAGGGCCGTAACCTCATCGTAAGACGCTTCCAGCTCGGTATCTAAAATTTTTAGATGCTCTAGCAGGTCTAGCCTTTGTTGTTCATTATTTGGTATATCTGCTGTTTTCATCGCTTCACTTATATATATTGTTCAAACTGGATTTTAACGACGGGTATGAAAAATGAAACCCGCTTTTGGTTAATTTTTCGGGATAAACTTCGCAACTGTCCAAAAGCAGTGCTTGACCCATTTCACCCAACATAATTTTAACCATAAATTTTGGCAAGGGCAACCCAAACGGTCGGCTTAATGTTTGCGCAATGGTTTGCCCCATCACAGCATTGCTCACCGGCTCGGGGCTGGTTACATTCACAGCACCTTCTAATTTTCGCTTTTTCAGAATGTGTAAAATGGCCAAGCAAACATCATCCACATCGACCCAGCTGACCATTTGCCGACCATCGCCAACAGGACCACCCGCAAAAAGCTTGACGGGTAAGGCCATTTTAGGCAATGCCCCTCCTTTGTTGGACATAACAACGCCAAAACGCATCAACACCACCCGCTTATTTTTAAACGCAGGGGTTTGAAAAGCGCCTTCAATTTCACTGCAAATATCACAGGTAAAACCTTGACCAATAGTGCTTTCTTCTGTGCATTTTTCATCAGGCCGATGGCCATAAAAACCCACAGCCGATGCCACCAAAACCGTGTTGATTTTTTGTTTGTTGCAAACCTCGGCCACCAATTTGGCACAACGGGAGCGGTTTTCAATCAGGTAGTTTTTTTGTTTATCTGTCCACCTTTTCTCGGCAATACTTTCCCCCGCCAAGTGAATCATCACATCGACACCTTCTAAAGCTGCGTCGTCAATTTCGCCACGATCAGGGTTCCATCGAACATCATTTTCAGCACCGCGACCAATGGTTACAATTTCATATTCACTTTCGGGCAGAAACTTAAGCAAGTTTTGCCCCACCAAACCGCTTGCACCTGTAATGGCTACTTTAGTCATCCTACCAACCCTTTCAGCACGTCGTTCAAAGCGTATGCAGCTTCATCTATATCGTCAAAAGTTAAATCATCGCTTACTTGAATGCGTACACGCGCTTCCCCCTCTGGCACCACAGGGAAACCAAACCCTGTGACGTAAAAACCCTTTTTCAAAAGCTGTTCCGAACATTCGATCGCCTTGGATGTCTCGCCAATTATAATGGGTAAAATAGCGCTTTCACCTTTTAAAACAGGAATGTTCAACTCATGAAGTTTCTTTTTAAAATGCTGAATTTTTTGTCTTAAGGAAGCCACCCTATCTGCCGTGACCAATTCAAGCGCTGCCTGCGCCCCAGCCGCTGTCACAGGTGAAATGGCATTGGAGAAAATTTGTGGTCTCGATGCTTGAAAAAGCATATCAATCAGTGACTGTGAACCGGCAACATAACCACCCGCAGCACCCCCCAACGCCTTGCCAAGTGTGCCCGTGTAAATATCCACCTGATCTTCTAAATTATAATGCTCTGCAACACCTCGACCCGCCTTTCCCATCACCCCCACACCGTGGGAATCATCCACAATTAAAACAGCATTGTACTTTTGACATAAGCGGACAATTTCTGGCAAGTTTGCCAAGTCCCCCTCCATCGAAAAAACACCGTCCGTTACCACAAAACGCCTTGGTGCATTTTCGCTATCTTTTAAAATGCTTTCCAACTCGGCCATGTCGCTGTGACCGTAAACCTTTCGCACAACGCCTTTGCCCACCAGCCGACAACCGTCAATAATGCTGGCATGGTTCAACGCATCGCTGATCAGAACGTCTCCCGCTTCACAGATAACCGAAAAAAGCCCTGTGTTGGCCGACCAACAAGAGGAATAAGTGAGCGCGGCTTCAGTTTTGTGAAACTTTGCCAATGCCTTTTCAAGCGACTGATGAACCGACATCGTCCCACAAATAAAACGGACAGACGCCGTGCCTAAGCCGAATTTGTCCAGCGCATCATGTGCCGCTTGAACAACCGCTGGGTGATTGGCCAAACCTAAATAATTATTAGACGACAACACACAAACCTCGCTCTCCATTTCCTGCAAATGGGCATGGGCTTGCATGGGCGTGGTTAAATGCTTGGCAGATTTGTAAGTACCGCGCTGTTTCAGGTCACTAATTTTTTGTGTTAAATGACTTTGAAAATTACTCACCTTAAGCATCCTCTTCCAATTTTAATATAACTTTGGCACATAAACCTTGTTGCATTAGCTTAAAACCTTCCTCGTAAGATTCAAACGGCAGAATGTGGGACACAATTTTTTCCACCGCATCGGGGTTTTTAAGCATAAAACTTTCCACCTCAAACCATGTTTTGAACATTTCACGGCCCACAATCCCCTTCATGGTGATGCCTTTAAAAATGACACTTTGCGCCAAATCGATGGATATCTTATCACTGGGTATGCCCAGCATGACAGCGGTGCCACCCAATTGCAATAAATCAAGGCCATTTTCTATGGCTTTTTCATGACCACTCATCTCAATTAAACAGTGCGGACCAAAGCCACCTGTAGCTTTCAAAATGGCGGCGTTCGCCTCTTGCCCTGGAGGTAGGGCAATGTCGGCACCCAATTCCTTTGCCAAACTTAATTTGTATGACTGAGGCTCAATAACGCTGATATGCCTTGCCCCTAAGGACCTTGCAATGGCAATGGAAATAAGCCCAATGGCACCTGCACCTGTAATCAACACACTGTGACCTGCAACACCTGCTTTTGAAACCGCATGCATGGCATTGCCCACAGGGTCAAAAATGGCAGCGTGATGACTGGGTATACCGTCATCCACCCCCCAAATGTTGCTAACTGGCAAATTGACATAGTCAGCAAACACACCGTCTTCATCCACCCCAATGATTGAGGTTTTAAAACATAAGTGGCCACGCCCAGTGCGACAGTAACGGCAGATACCACAAACCTTGTGGCATTCCACGCTGACCCGCTGGCCAACGCTGTATTTGGTCACCGCCTGACCAACTTTAACAATCACTCCCACCATTTCATGGCCAGCTACCACAGGTGGCTTTAAGCGATTTTTTGCCCAATCATCCCAGTTATAAATGTGAAGGTCGGTGCCACAAATACCAACATGTGTCACCCGCACCTGAACCTCATCGTCTTTTGGTGGCGGTGGCAAGTCCCGCTTTTGTAAAGCAAGGCCAACATCTTGTTCTTTTTTGCAAATAACGCGCATTAAGCACCTTTTGTTTTCTTTTAATGTTATATCAAAGCGCACAAACAAAAAAATAAAAATTTTATAAATAAAACAACGCAAACCAAAAAATTATTTTGAAAATTCCGCCATTCAGCACCATAATAAGGGTAAGATAAAAGTCAGAAACTTACGACACAGGAAAAAGAAAAATGAAAAACATCGCCTTAAAATTTACCCTTTTAGCCATGGTACTGACATTCGGTTCGGTAAACCTTGCCCAAGCCCTTCCCGAAGAGATTAAAAAAAATTACCCCGACTTGGTTAAGGTAGGGCAAAGTGACTATTACTTCTTTTTTATTGATGTCTACGACATTGAACTTTACCAAGTGGAAAAGGTGGAAGACATTTTAGCCTTAAAGATTACCTACAACCGTGACGTGGCCGCCAAAAAACGCATTGAACATGCGATTGAAGCCATTGACAGACAAGGTAATTTCAGCCCCAAAACCCTCAGCGCTTGGGAAGGGCAGATGGCGTCTATCTTCCCCGACGTTAAAGACGGCGACAGCATCACCGTTTTTCAAAACGAAAGCATGAGTACCGAATTTTACCACAACGATGACTACCGTGGCGTGATCAACAGCCCCGAATTTACCGAAGCCTTCATTGGTACATGGCTTGGCAAACATGCGACGGATCAATCCATCAAGCATGACCTTTTAAAAGATGCTTTCCACACGGAGGAATAGTTTCCATTTGAAATCAATTTCAACATTCAAGGAAATGTCAGTTTTATATTTTAATAGCATCACATAATTAAGTGATTAAGATCTTTGCTTACCGTTTTACAATATGCCTTGTTAAGGCAAATAGACTTGTATAAAATCGGTAAGTTTTTTTAACACAACCATGGAGAACGCTTTGGTAACAAATCGTTTATTACATGAAAGCATTAAAAACGATCGGAGTTATTGCCATCGCAATTGGCAACTTAATATTCGGATACAGCTCGTACCTGTGTTTCGAAGCTATCAGCGAAAGCCACCCAAAATCCAGTATCTTATGGTTTTTAGGTGTCTTGCTCATCATAGCTGTTATATATAACACTAAACAGATGATTAAGTTAATAAAAGCTACCGAAAGGTAGCTTTTATGCTGTCCATTTCAAAAAAAACAAACAATTCAAACCATACAAATAAAACACACTCACAAAGGCGGTAGGATTGACGGTCCGCGTCACTGCGTATCGAACCCTTGCTTGGGTTTCTTAATGGGCTTGCGCCCCTTAACCAACATGAATGTTGGCGAATCCCCTTTCCTTATTTTTCCAAAAAAAATCACCCTCAAGGGGTGTTTTGTGTAAAAATGGCGGAGGCGGTAGGATTCGAACCCACGAAGGGCGTTAACCCTTGCTGGTTTTCAAGACCAGTGCATTCAACCGCTCTGCCACGCCTCCACGCACCAAAGAAAATACCTGTTTCAAAAAATTTTGCAAGAAAAAAATTTACTTTCTTTTCTCAAAAGGGCGGAAGCCAAACCAAAAGGCAAACACACCTCCAATAATCACATAATCTTCCTCCTGCAAGCTTAGGCCTGTTACCCTTGCATAAACATACCAAAACAAAGTTACAAAGGTCACCACTGGGCGCACGCTGGAACGCAGACGGTTCACCCATAGATCATCCTTGTTATATGTTTGTACATCATGCTCACGGGCTTGTTTTAAAAAATCCGTCTCCAGTTTTATCAACCGTTCAGGTTCAGTGATCCAACTGCCAATGCCGTTTGTTACTTGCTTCACAATGCGTTCATCTGCGCCAATTTTCTGCGCCAGTTCTTTTTCATTGTCCACAATTTGCCGCAGTGCAAGTTGCACAAACTGGCTCATCAAACCCATCATTTCAAAACCCTCTCCACTGGGTTAAAATTCGGGCAAGTCTTTCGCTTGTTAAAGTGGCCATGCGGTTGCAATGTCAGTCCATCAAAAAGCTTTGCTAACATATTGTGCAGTTTTTTAAGGGCTTTAAACTGCTGTTGGGTAAAGTTATATCGACCAATCAAACAAGTGCCAATGCTTTGAGTGTTAAACCCTTTGCAATGCGCACCAATTTCGTCCAATGGGCGCCCTATTTCAATTTCACCATCTTGACGGATGATAAAATGGTAGCCCACATCCCGAAATCCACGCTTTTGATGCCAACGGCGAATTTCCCGCACGCAGCCAAAGTCACTGTCTGAACAGTGGATGATATGATTTTTAATTTCTCTCACTGGTCAAACCCTCCCCACCATTTAATAATAAACTGAAACACCGCAAAAACTGCGGCCATGCTCCACAACACACCACCCACAAAACCTTTGTATTTGGTAACCTCTTGGCGTAAATCTTTAATGTCTTTACGCACTTCTTTAAGTTCGTCTTTAAGTAATTGTGCCAAATTTTCCATTGTGACCCCTGCGCAACCCTTGTTGCTTTTAAATATTCATTTGTTGTATATCCACTTGTTAATGGACCCTTTTCGGGATAAATTGTTTGCTATGAGTGATTTTTACGACGACTACGAAGACGACTATGTCATTAAGAATGCGGTACAGCCGCATAAGTACAATATTGTCCTAACCCGTGAAGGTGAGGAGATTTCTTTCGACTTCCCGCCTGCCACATCCGAAAACATTGCCCGTTTTGGCTACATTCAACCGCATGACCCGCGTTGCAGCGCCAACCTTGTCAACGACGAAGAGGACATGTACGGCGCACTGGAACCCATTTTAGGCACTGGCTACCGTGGGGACCTTTCGTACCACACCCGTAAACAAACCATCATCTCCCTGCATGACACAGCCATTTTAGGTTATCAGCGTCAAACCATTATCGACCCAAGATTAAGCAATGAAATTGCTGTATTTTGGGAAGTTTATTTGGACCAACGCATCTTCCCACAAGCGGCAGAAAATGACTGGCGATCCTTAATGGTCAATGTCATCATCACCGAAAAGGACGACGAAGACGCCGATAAAAAACTGGCAGAAGACATCAAGGACCGCTTGTTAGAGCAAGCCCTTGACGACTCTGCTGATGATGCGGAATAACACCCTTTTCACCAACGAATCACAAACAATTTACAGTGCAAGCTAACCGTCTAGCATGGCTTGTAATTCTTCAAGCATCGCCACAACGGACAAATGCTGTGCCTTGCCGTCTTTGTGGGTAAGCACCAACTCGTCCTTGGGTAAATTCAGTTTAATTTCCGCCAGGGTGGGCTTTAACCCCAAGTCGTTCCAAATTTTAACAGCTTCTTTCTCCCGTTTTTCAAGCAACAGCGCCACAATATATTTAAGCTCCGCCGCATTTTTTTGCACAATGGTACCAGGGTTGATCATGTTACGCTGATGCTCTGCCATCGCTTCTTTCCACGGGTTCAATTCATTTTCAACCCATTCATTTAATTTTGTCATCTCACTCACCTTTCATTCCTTAGAAGATTTTTAAAACCGAACCCAACGTTTGCGCTGGCGCCCCCATGGTTTGACCAAGCACATTGCCAAACAACCCCACACCGTTTTGCAGTTTGGAGTTTTGTTGTTTAAGTTGACGGCTGTAATAATCGGCAATGGATGCACGGTTGCCCGCATTGATGGACGACACCGCACTCATGCCACTGGTGGCAGAACTCAACGCCCTTGCGAGAATTTTATCCTCTTCATCACTGCGCTCTTCAAACGTTTGTTGCAAAATGGATTGGCTTTCAGCTTCCCATGCATCTAACACTTTTTGTGTTTGCGGGTCATGGTCATAATCGGTTGATGACAACTTTTGAATTTCTGCCAAAGCGTCCTTCATAATTTTGTCATAAGCTTCTTGCTCGGCTTTTTGCTCGTCTGTTAATGGCAATTTGCGGGTGATGTAAGTATACGCGCCATCGGGGTTTTTAACAGGCACTTGCTCCGTACCGCCAATTTCATCCCGGTAAGTCGAAGGCGGCGGTGGTGGCGGTGGTGCCGGTGTCGATGGTTGTGATTTAAAAATTGATCCCATAATTTTATCCTCTCTTAAATTTTGACTGTTGATAACAACCCTGCGTCAGCACAAAACAAGGTGGTTTATTTTTGTGTTGTTCCACCCCTGTCACCCAAACAAAACCCAGCTTGCCAAGCAATTGATAAGCCGGCTTGCTGTGTGGTTCAGCCCACAAGTAACGCAGGCCCATTTGCTCAAACACCATTTTAAAAAACAACGAAACAGCTGCGGCTTCAACCAACGCCCACGACGTTCTTTTAGGCAGACCGCATCCACAAAGGCAGATTCTTTGGTCACTTCGCCCAGCACAATGGCCGCATCAAGGGTGTCGTTACCGTCAAAAATGCCAAAGCATATACAGTCTTCTAAAAAGCCACTGGCTTTGCTAAAGCTTTGTGGGGTGTGGGGAAAACCTTCCGCCAACATCATTTGGTGCAACTGTGGCCACTGCCTTTGGGTTAAAGGCTTGAGGGTCATGGGTTCACCTCTTGTAAAATGGCTGGCATAACAGCTTTTAAACTTTCTGGCGTTTGGTAAGGGGTTAGGTCAACATTTTGTGGCATGTCCCGCAGGGCTTGCTTTTCGCTCGATACATCCACACCTTTGAGTTGCTCCACATCTAAAGCTTCTAACTTTTTATTGCGAATATGGCGCAGATAATCCATGTGAATTTGTCTGGCCTTGACCATGTCCACATCCACCGTTGTTGTGGGATTGTCGTCGGTCCACGCATTGCGAAAAGTGCGGTCATCTGGCAAGTCATCCACGTTCACAATCCGCCACGCTAAACCTATTGGTACGTCCTTTTGTGCCAACGCTTCAAGGTTTCCGGCCCAACTTATGGCAGGTATAATCACACCCACTGTGCCATCGGCATTTTAAAAACAATTCTATGTTGCATGTTAAATCTCCCCATACACTGTCATGTGCGGCGTATAAATGCTGAAATTTGGGCGGATATTCCTTCAATGCCACCGATGTTAAGGTGCTGTCGACCACATCGGTTTGCATTGTAACCGTTGTGACATTGCCAGACTGGCTGGCACTTGCCACCACAGATTCCACAACATCACCTGCTGCGTTTTCAAGGCGCAGTTCTTTGCCTGTGGGGTAAAGGGTGGCATCGGATTCCACAGAAAATGTATTTTCCGACACATACAAAAGGTTACCACCTTGTTCTTGAATATATTCACAAACAACTTCAACCGCTTCCCCATTCCAGGACATCACAGCGTCCAGCCCATTGCAAAACACCAGCTTGCCTGCAAAATGCACCCAACGCACTTTATCTTGTGGGTTTAAACCGCTGTATTTGACCTGCCAGCTTTCACCCTCCAATAAGTAAATAGACCCAGCGCTGCTGACTGCTAAAATCTGCACTTGGCCACTGGGTGGCACATAATGCATTAAGGTTTGAATATCTTCCCCCGCCAAGCTCGTGCCCACTTTCAAAACACCATTGCGTTTATAGCCTGCACCACCTTGCTGGGCGTACATATTTTTAATTTCCCGGGCGTAGTCAAAGCTCATCTGAGTCGGGGTTTGGCTACTGGACATCAACCGCCGCGGAAACATCAGCGAAAGATGTGACAAATTACGTTTCATCTAATTTTCTTTCAATTAAATTCTAAAAACAAAAACACATTTAAAAACAAAAAGGTAAGTGGTTCGACTTATCAAAAATTTACAAAACTCAGTTGTTAACAATTATAAAAAGCAATCATTTGTGGTGTAGTTAAAAGGTACAAACAAAAAAGGTTTAGCCATGCCCGTTATTCGTCTTAAAGGTCAAAAACGTGAATATATGTTCAGCGTTGTTGAAGCAAATTATGACAATATGCCCGAATGGGGCGGCATATACATTATTGTTCGTGCCAACCGCAACGGCCTTGAAATTGAAAACTGTTTGGCCATGGGCTCTTGCGCATCATTTCATGAATATGCTCATAAAATTCGTGAACTCACTTACGGCAAGCCAGCCACCCACATTTACCTTTTGCCAGAATTTCAAAAACAACACCGTCAATTTGCCATTGAGGACCTGATGTCCACCGAAGCCTTTAGGGACATTTACCTGCAAATGCTGGACGAACAAGCCCCCGAACTGGAAAGCCATGAACCTCTTCACGCCGATGTTTAATAAGGGTCATAACCTTGCACACGCCTGCCCTTTAAAGGTTCTGTTGCCCATACCAGCGCATGATTTACATCATCAAAAATTGAATGATTCATAAATTTAACTTCCTTATTCCCTAAATTACCCAGCACAAAACGTTCCCACATGTTGGGTAGGTTGATTTTTATAATGAAAAACGTAAGCAAACGAGGCTTACAAATTTAATGAAGGTTACGGTCAATTTGTTTGATACGTACCTATACTTTCGAAGTATAGGTATACACATTGGTGATAGAGATTGCAAGGGAAAAATGAAAAATAATCAACAAAATCAGCCACAAACAAAAAAAGCGCCCATTTTAGCGCTTTTTAAATGTGATTTTGAGCTTAAGCAATCGGCTCAATGTAAACGGCGGTCCCTGTGATGGCCACAACCAACATGGTGCGGTCCTTACCGGACACCTCGCCATAGTCCAAATCAATGCCAATAATGGCGTTGCAATCGGCTTTTTTAGCTTGCTCTTGCACTTCATGCATCACCGACTCACGCGCGTCGGAAAGGGAGTTTTGGAAAGCCCCACTGCGACCACCCATCACGTCACGCACTTTGGCAAAATAATCTTTAAATAAGTTGGTACCCATTACCGCTTCAGAAGCCACCAGCGGGCCATAACGACGGATACGGTAACCTTCCACAAATGGGGTGGTTGTCATTAACATGGTGCGTCACTTTCTTTGATTTAATTTTTTTATAATTTTAGGCGAATCGTTACGCATCGTCAACGCATCAAAGCCAAACATCCAAGCCCCCTGCCACAAATTAGACACAAAAAAAAGAAACCACCTAAAGGGGTGGTTTCTTGGTTTTATTACTCGCTATCAGTGTTGTCACTGTCAGATTGTTCAGCGGCTTCTGCTTCGGCTTCGGCTTTTGCTTTAGCCTCTGCTTCGGCTTTTGCTTTGGCTTCCGCTTCGGCTTTTGCTTTAGCCTCCGCTTCGGCTTTTGCTTTAGCCTCCGCTTCGGCTTTTGCTTTAGCTTCCGCTTCGGCTTTTGCTTTAGCTTCCGCTTCGGCTTTTGCTTTAGCCTCTGCTTCACGCTTTGCACGTGCTTCTAAACGCGCTTTTTCGTCTGCTTCAGCCTGCACATACATAGCACCCATACCATTTGCATTGGTTAAGGATTCAAGTAGTGCCATTTCTTCTGAAAGGTCGGGATAAACTTCATCCAAAATTGCATCGCCACGGCGCGCAATGATAGGACTACCTTCATCATCACGAGAAACGATAATACCGTCAATCAGGCCTTTATCGCCAAATTCAAGCGCTTCACGCGGGTTCATGTAGTTATCACGTTCGCATGCTTTTACAATTTCGGCAAAGCTCACGCCTGATGCCATAGCTATATCACGCAACAATGAAGCTTTCAGATCCAACGTTTCTCGAACAGAAATTTGCTGATCTGTCGCTTGACCTTGGGTACCACTTAACGGTTGGTGAATCATCACCCGGCCATTGCGTGTTGCATAACGCTTACCCGGTGCACCTGCAGCTAAAGTGGCAGCACCCATAGACATCGCCATGCCACAAACAATGGTGCTAACATCGCACTGAATGTAGTTCATAACATCAATCACGCCATAACCGCGGTAAACTTCACCACCAGGGCTGTCAATGTACATGTGGATGTCTTGTCCAGCGCCTTCTTTTTCCAAATACATCAGCAAAACTTTCATAATTTCTGCTGTATGTTCATTCACACCACCGGTGTAAAAAAGTCGGCGCTCTTTTAACATGTGTGAAAGAGGGTCTTCTGAAATACGCGCGCTACCTTCTGTGGTGGTAATATTTGGCCAATGCAATGCATTTAGGCCTTGACCTTTGACACCAAACATGTTTCGAAAACCAACTGAATCTTGACGCTGAAAATCTTCCAGCTTTGCTTTCATACCACTTGGTGTTGGTACGTTTATTTTACTAGGATTACTCATAATAAATACCTCCAACGGCATTAGAAAAGTACGGAAATTTAACAAGGAATATAAGAGATAGAATCTCAAAAAAGTTAAAGTGAGTTAATTACATGAGTTGTATACTAACACCATGAAAGCGACACCACAAATAAAAAAATTAAAAAACATAAAAAAGGGCCTTATAAAAAAGACCCTTTTTGAGTAAGAAAACAAATTAATCTTCTTTAATTTCAGGACGTTCTGTTAAGACTTCATCCACCAAGCCATACTTTTTCGCTTCTTCTGCAGTCATGAAGTAGTCACGGTCCGTATCCTTAGAAATATCTTTCAGGGACTTGCCTGTATTTTCCGACAAGATCTTGTTCAAACGCTCACGCAGTTCCAAAATTTCTTTGGCGTGAATTTCAATGTCCGATGCTTGACCTTGGAAACCACCCAACGGTTGGTGAATCATCACGCGTGCATTTTCCAATGCGTAACGTTTACCCTTGGTACCAGCGCTGAGCAAAAAGGCACCCATAGAACAAGCCTGACCCATGCAAATTGTGGCAATGTTTGGGCGAATGTAGCGCATGGTGTCATAAATAGCCATACCCGCAGTAACCGAACCGCCTGGGCTGTTGATGTAAATGGAAATGTCTGCGTTCGGGTCTTCCGATTCTAGGAAAAGAAGTTGTGCAACAATCAGGTTCGCCATGTGATCTTCAACTTGGCCATTTAAAAAAATCACACGCTCTTTTAAAAGCCTTGAAAAGATATCGTAGGAACGTTCCCCCCTTGCTGTTTGTTCAACAACCATTGGAATAAGGGATGCTTGAATTGTCATTGCACGCACTTTCTATACTTAATTAAACGTTTTTATTTATGGTTATTAACATACAACTTCCGCCTAAACCTTACAAGGGAAAGCTTACCTTCACAAAGGGGCGATGTGTTAAAATAGCAAAACCCCAAAAATGGGGCTTTGCTGTGAAGTTTAGAAGAAGGTTTGTTACATCATCCGTGCACGGTTATCATCACTTTCCGCCATTTGATGGATAGACATCTTCGGCATTTGTAACAATAAACTTTCCACGTTTTGGAATTGTGTTTCGTATTCGCCAAACTCTCCCATTTGATATTCAATTTTTGCATTGCTTGAATTTTTCAAAGCTTTGGGCAGGGCAAGTTTGCGAAACATTTCCATTTTTAAACCTTTAATCTTTTATTTCAAAATTACTTAACCACTCAATTGTAGTTTTGTATACGACCCATTGCAAGAGGATGTTGCAATTTTTTTATAAAAAACACCCAAGCCAAAGCTAGCACCGTTGCATAAAAACCTTTAATTTTATAGACTTTTACGAAAATCTGCCGCTTTATAGCAACCAAAGAACTTTAAATCCTTTGTATGTTTTTTAAGCGTTCGCAGTGCCGCTTCAACATTTTCCGCCGCCACATGGCCTTCAATATCCACATAAAAACTCGCCAATGAAAAGTCCGACGGGTCGGTGTAACTTTCCAGCTTTAACAAATTGATACCTTGCTCGCCAAATGCGATTAAGCACTTTGCCAGTGCCAATGGCTGGTTGTTGATATCAAAAATAAAACTGCTGATATAGCCCTGATCATCAAGTGGCTTTGGCACGTCCTTTGTGGCGGAAACAATGACAAAACGGGTTGCATTGCGTGGATAGTCCTGAAAATCCTCTTGCAAAATCTCAAGGTCATAAATGGCCGCCGCATCTTTTGAAGCCAACGCTGCGCAAGTTGGGTCATTTAGACCAGCAACAAATTGCGCCGCGCCCGCGGTGTCAGCTGTGGCATTACGCTTTATGCCCATTTGATGAATGTTATTTTCACACTGCATTAATGCTTGCGGGTGCGAATAAACGTTCTTTAAACCTTCAATTTTTGCACCTTTGGGTGCCATCAAACAGTGGCGTATGGGCAAAAAATATTCACCCACAATAAAAAGAGGCTTGTTTTTTAAAAGCAAGTGAACGTCCGCCACCCGCCCTGCGGTTGAATTTTCTAAAGGGATCACACCAAAGTCGGCCTTGCCGTCTATCACACGATCAAAAACAGACTGGAAAGAGGTACAGCTTTCAATCTGTGCACTGTCACCAAAACACTGGACTGATGCAATGTAACCATAAGCACCCTTTACACCTTGATAGGCAATTTTCAATCAAATACCCTCCAACAGCTTTTCAATTTGTTCTGGCTTGTTAGGTTGCGCCACCACATAGCCTTGAACCATGTTGATGCGCATGTTTTGAATGAATGTTAACACATCCTCCTCTTCCACCCCTTTGGCCATCAAAGGAATGTTCATGTTTGCGGCCAGCTTTTGCAAAGCCATCAACTTGCTTTTGTCTTCATTGCTGTTAACGGCGTTTTTAAGCAAAGCAGGTTGCACCTTAAAGCCTGCCAGTTGAATGTCCTTTAGGTTTTGTAACGAAGCGTAGCTTTCGCCAATATCATCCACGTAAAAGGCAAAGCCAAGCTTGGATATCTGCTTTAAGCGCTCCATCATTTTTTCGTCTGCGTCTGCAATTTGAGATTCGCTCACTTCAAAAATAATGGACTGAGGGCTCACTCCTACGCCTTTGCAAATGCGGGTGATTCGCTCCACCAAACTCTCATCTTTTAGCTGTCTTGGTGATAAATTCATGGAGAACTTCAGCCCAGCCCCTGAAGCGGACAAACTTTTCCACTGTTTGGCTTTTTGCGCCAACTCTGTTAGCACAAATTCACCAATGGGGAGAATCATCCCAGTATTTTCAGCAATGTTTAAAAACTGTCTTGGCTCTAACATGCCGGCTTGTGGGTGCTTCCACCTCACCAAAGCTTCCACTGACACCGCCTGTTTTTTCGCCAAGTCCACCGTGGGCTGAAGGAAGACTTCCATTTCATTTTTCTGCAAAGCGGTTCGAATTTGACTTTCCAATTCTCTCGAGGTAACACCTTCCACTTTTTCAGCAACTTCTGGTACGCCACCTTCTGCGTTGTGGGTGTTCAATTCCTTCGTGAAGAAGTTTGATTGGTTTTTACCACCTTCTTTAGACCAGTACATTGCTGTATCCGCCTTCTTCATCAGCTCTGAGCTGGTGCTACCATCAAGCGGGTAAAGGCTAATACCAATACTGGTGGAAACATAAACATCATGGTCGCCTAGTTTAAACACCTCATTGATGCTTTTGATGATTTTTTGCGCCACATGCATGGCATCTTCTTCTGAATGAATACCATTTAAAATAACGGTAAACTCATCCCCACCCAGCCTTGCAACGGTGTCCGTATCTCGTACGCATTTTTTAAGCCTTGTGGCCACTTCTTTTAAAAGCATATCGCCAATGTCGTGGCCCAAGTTATCGTTAATGCCTTTAAAACCGTCCAAATCAAGGAAGAACAAAGCCACCTTGCCCAAGTTGCGGTAAGCATGAGCCAAAGCCATGGTCAAACGGTCATAAAACAACTGCCTGTTGGGTAGGCCTGTTAAGATGTCGTGGTACGCCAGCTTGTGTTCACGTTCACGTTGTTGTTCCAGTTTTTCTTTGTTGTGAAGCTGGTCGGTGATGATCGATGCGTACATCATGAAACCTTGAACCTTGTCCCCAGCACCCCAAGGAGAAAGTTCCCACTGCACCAATTCATCTTTACCGTTTAGGTTAAATTGCATCCCTTCACTACGAACCGATTTACCATCCACCAATTGCGCTTCAACCGCTGGCCATTTGCCCGGCAACCTTGGCAACATTGCTTTGTGGTTTTGCCCCTCCAGTTTGCCATCGCCCAAACAGAAAGCTTCTTTCCATTCTTTTGTGACCACAAGGTAATTCCACTGCCTATCCATCACCGCAATGGCAAAGGGTGACGTTTCGGATAAGGCACCTAGCATCACATCCCCCATCATACGTAAATGTTCAGGGGTTTTATCCGCGGTGATATCACGCATGTAAACATAAGCTGTGTCACCACCTGTTGGGTAAACACGCACTTGCATCCACTTATTAATGCTTTCAAAACGCAATTCCTTTTGCCATGAAAGCTTTTTGGAAACCGCATCTTGAACACAAAGCGCCAAGCCCGAGCTGTGGTAATCCGCAACAAAAGCTTCCACAGGTTGTTGCATGTAATGACGCAAGGACTTAGGCGTCTTATTCCATTTGGCCAAAAATTGAACACCAACACGGTTTAAATGGTGGAACCTCTCATCCTTGTTAATAACCATAAAAGCTTCAGTCAACTGTTCGTGCATTTGGTTTAAATGCTCTTCTGATTTTTCCAGCTGCATCAACGCTTCTTTTTTGCGTTTACGCTCTTGTAAAACAACACGTCGGCTTTGGCCAATTCGATCCACCAAATCATTGATCATGACTTTACGGGTTATGCCCATAATAATCACCATGGTAAAAGACAGTATCACAACTGGAATGGTTATAATGTAACTTTCAACCTGAACCACCGAACTGTAAAGATCAAGTTTATAAGGCATCACGGTTAGCATGCTTTTATCACGACCTAACAGGCGAACCTGCTCGGTGTATTTATCCACAAAAGGCAGCATTTCAGTACTAGGTACCTGAACCAAATGTTCAATAAAAAGCCCCAAAGCAACTGCTGACAATAAAACACCGAATATGAACAACAACAACACAAACCCAGTGTTGGCCTTTTGGATGGAAATTTCTTTAACTTTTGACATTTTGGCTACCTACCCTTGCCTCTTTTATTTTTTTATTGAGCATTTTTTAGCATTTATCGCAAAAAATATGGCATGAATGTAAAAAACATCTTACATTATATTTATAATAAGTGTCACGAAGAAACGCAGAGGGAAATAAAAATAATGATCCAGCCACTTTACAGTTTGTGGATATTCATTCTCACAATCATTGCTACAACATCAAACACTTACGCCTTTGATCCGACGGCGCATGTCCAAGCAAAAATTGTCAGCAAGCAAGAAACTCTGCACCCAACAAAACCCTTTGAAATTGGTGTTGCTTTTACGGTTGATCCAGGCTGGCACATTTATTGGGACAATGCCGGCGACAGTGGTTATAAAACCAGCATCAACTGGTCTTTTGACAAAAAAGTCAAAATGTTACAAGAAAATCTAGCACCAACGCCCCAAGTTTTCAACAGCGAAGGCATTGTGGATTACGGCTTTAAAGGCAATGTACTCTACAAAACAATTGCCCAGCTTGAAAACAGTCCCAAATCATTTTCCTTGTTCGCAGAAGCCGATATCAAATACCTTGTCTGCAAGGACGTTTGCCTGCCCGGTGAAGCTAAAATTTCAAAAGCCTTCACCCTTGGTGAGGACAATGAACCTTCCTTAGACGCAGGCATGTTCCTCATCCATGATGAAAAAAGCCCAAAACAATACAAAGAATATAAAATCAACACCATCGAAGAAGGCTCAAACTATCACTTAACCCTCGACGGTTTTGAAGGCGACATAACTTCTGTGAAATTTATCCCAGCCCTTGAAGGGATGATTGTGGACAGTGCCGCCCAAGCACATTCAGTGTCAGGCACCATGCATATTCTCACCCTTGAAAAGGATCAAAAAAGCAACCTAGAACTGTCACAGTTTAAGGGGATTTTAAACATCAACAACAGCACTTTTGTGCAGGTTGAATCGCCCATTGAATTCAAACAAGAAATTACCGTTAAACTACCGGAAGAAGTTACCCAAACAGAAGTACCTACCTATTCATTGGATGATGTGAAGATCAACCGCACCTTGCAGGTGACCCTACTACTAGCATTCTTAGGCGGTTTAATTTTAAACCTAATGCCTTGTGTTTTACCTGTTCTTTCACTCAAGGCATTAAGCTTACTGCACCATGCCAACCACAAACTGAGCTGGTGGTACGGCTTGGTTTACACACTGGGTATCATTGCCACCTTTACCGGCCTTGCCTTTATGATGGTATGGCTGAAACAAAGCGGTGAATCTGTGGGTTGGGGCTTCCAGTTACAGTCACCCATTTTTGTCGCCAGCACCGCCTTGGTGATGACATTGGTCGGCCTACAATTGTCTGGCGTGTTTCACATTGGCTCAACGTTTGGTCGCTTGCAAAACTTGGTTTCTGGTCACGGCACCATCCCAACGTTTTTCAGTGGTATGTTAATCACCGTGGTGGCCACACCTTGCACCGCACCCTTCATGGCATCTGCAGTGGCCTTTGCACTGACACAACCAAGCGAAATCATCTTCCTTGTTTTCGCCGCATTGGGGCTTGGTCTTGCCTTCCCTTACTTAGCTATGACCTTTATGCCTGTGCTGTTAAGGCTTTTGCCAAAACCCGGTGCGTGGGAAGTCACATTCCAAAACTTCCTTGCCTTCCCCATGTATGCCACCGTGCTTTGGTTGCTTTGGGTTTACGGTCAACAAACCAGCCTGACCGAAATGTACAACATCATTTTAGGTTTGTTTACTGCCAGTTTCTGTGTTTGGATTTTTGGCCGCACCAACACCCTAAGCGCAGGATTTAAAAAGAAGGTATTTGGTTTTATTTTCCTCATCATCGGTATCATAGCTTTTTACTTCTCCACCGGCATTCTAGACCCTTATATTGAAAAGCACCTGCCAAAGGGCGATGCCCAAATTGAATGGCAAAAATGGTCGCGCCACGAAGTTGAAAAAGGTTTATCCCAAGGCCGTCCAGTGTTTGTCAACTTCACGGCTGACTGGTGCATCACCTGCAAAATCAACGAAAAAGTTGCCTTTAGCGGTCAAGAAGTTGCAAAATTTGTGGAAAGTAAGGGTATTCTAATGCTGAAAGCCGATTGGACCATGCAGGACCAAACCATCGCCAAGGAACTGGAAATGCACGGCAGAAGCGGTGTCCCCCTTTACTTAATGTACACACCACAAAACCCGTTGGAACCCAAAAAATTACCACAAACCCTAACGGCAAGTGATTTTAAATCCAGCCTTTAGGATGAGGCATTTGCCTAAAAATTAAGCAACGCACTTGCGGGCTTAGCCCGCTTTTGTTTACCATGTAGCTGAAAAGTCTTATCAAAAATAAATACAAGGGCAAATTATGCAGGGTTTAGAAGCACAACTATTAGAGTTTTTTGGTGAAATTAGTGCCGTTTTGTGGGGTTGGCCATTGTTACTCCCCCTTGTCATTACCGGTTTACTTTACACCATTGGCTTAAAGGGCATTCAATTTACAGGCCTTAAAAAGGCCATCACCCTGACATTTTTCAGCAAAAAAGATGATGACCATGTGGATGGCGACGGGGACATTTCACACTTCCAAGCCTTGATGACTGCGCTGAGCGCCACCGTTGGTACCGGTAACATTGCCGGTGTGGCAACCGCTGTGACTTTAGGTGGACCCGGCGCCATCTTTTGGATGTGGCTCACCGGCTTTATTGGTATGGCCACCAAATATGCCGAGGCGACACTAGGTGTCCACTACCGTGAAAAACATGAAAGTGGCGAATATTCAGGCGGGCCTATGTACTACATTATCCACGGCCTTTCCAAAAACTGGCACTTTTTAGCCTATGCCTTTGCCTTCTTCTTATTTGTGGCAGCTTTGGGCATTGGCAACATGGTGCAAACAAACTCCATGGCCGACGTGATGGAATCTACCTTCCGTGTTCAACCATGGGTCACAGGTATCATTGTGGTCATATTTACAGGCCTTGTGGTGATTGGCGGCATTAAACGCATTGCCGATGTTGCTTCAACCATCGTGCCAACCATGATTGTCATTTACCTTGTTTCTGGCCTCACAATTCTTGTTTTAAATTACGATAAAATTGACGATGTACTTGCACTGATATTCAACGACGCTTTTGACAGCATTGACGCCTTGCTTGGCGGTGTCATTGGTGACGTGGTCAGCAAAGGTGTGGGACGCGGTGTATTCTCCAACGAATCTGGTATGGGTAGCGCACCGATTGTTGCCGCTGCAGCTAAAACAGACCATCCCGTTTCCCAAGCTCTTGTTTCCATGACCCAAACTTTCATTGACACCATCATCGTCTGCACCTTTACAGGGCTTATTATTGTTATGTCTGGTTTGGCGGCGGAGGTCAGCGTCGGTGGTGCTGCACTCACAGGTTCAGCCTTTAGTGAAGGGTTAAATAATGCCACATTCTTAGGTTATGAAATTGGCGAACTAATCATTACCATCACCCTGATCTTCTTCGTCTTCTCAACCATTATTGGCTGGTACTATTATGGCGAAAAAGGCTTTGCCTTCTTGTTTGGCGACAATAAAATCCTACTTTACAAAGTGGCCTTTTTGATTGTGGCCTTCTTAGGATCTATCATGACAATCAAACTTGCGTGGACATTGGCAGAAGTTTTCACCGCCTTGATGATTTTACCCAACGTCATTGCGCTTGTGCTGTTAAATGGCAAGGTCAGGTCTTTAACCAAGGACTATTTCACCCACAACGACAGTGGCAAATACACGGTTAAACCATTCCACAACGAACCATAAAAAAACACCCTTCGGGGTGTTTTTTATCTTCACTTAATCTAAATATATCACCGTTTCGTTTTTATGAACCAAAGGTAAATTTTTACGAATCTGCTCATCCAAATAATCAGGGTCAAGCGTCTCAAGGCGCAAACGCTCCAACTTCACGTCCGTCAGGCTCACCTGCTCTGCCAGTGCATTGTTTTGAATTTCAATGTCCCGCACTTGGGTTTTAAGGTCATACCAAACCATGGCACCGTGACTGCCGGTCATCATTTGGTAATAACTGTAAAACAAGACGATTAAAAAAATAAAGGGAACCATCAGCTTGTGGAAGCGTAACTTAAGTTCCCTAAACAATTGCATTTAACTTAACCTTCTCTCAATCAAGCAGATTTTAACGGCTTTATACCACCGTACTGCGCAAACATGCCCAAGGACTCCTCAATGCGCAACAGTTGGTTATACTTCGCCGTGCGGTCACTTCTCGAAAGGGAACCCGTTTTAATTTGACCACAACCCGTGGCCACAGCAAGGTCGGCAATGGTGGTGTCTTCTGTTTCGCCACTTCTGTGGGAAATAACACAGCTGTAACCGCCTTTGCGTGCCAGTTCCATTGTTTCCAATGTTTCGGTCAATGTGCCAATTTGGTTCAGCTTAATTAAAATGGAATTGGCTAAACCTTGCTCAATACCGCTGGCCAAAATTTCTTTGTTCGTCACAAACAAATCATCGCCAACAATTTGCACTTTTGAACCCAGCTTTTCGGTAAGTAACTTCCAACCTTCTTTATCATCTTCGCCCATGCCATCTTCAATGGAAACAATGGGGAATTTTTCGCACAAACCTTCATAGTAATGCACCAAATCTTCCGATGTCAGCACCTTACCTTCCGCACCAAAGGTGTAACCCTCATCAGCCAAAAACTCACTCGCTGCTGCGTCTAGCGCAAAAACAATGTCCTCACCAGGTGTGTAACCTGCGGCTTCTACAGCGCTTACCAGCCATTCCAACGCCTCTTCATTGTTGGCAAAGTTTGGCGCAAAACCACCTTCGTCGCCCACAGCAGTGTTAAAGTCTTCTTCTTCAAGTAGCTTTTTCAAAGCGTGAAAAACTTCAGACCCCATTTGCAAAGCATGTTTAAATGAACTTGCTCCCACAGGTACAATCATAAACTCTTGAATATCAAGCGAGTTGTTTGCATGCTCACCACCGTTGATAACATTCATCATAGGTGTCGGTAATAAACACGCTTCTTTAACACCGCACAAGTCTTCAATGTACTCATACAAAAACATCCCTTCGTGGTCAGCCGCGGCTTTCGCGGTGGCGAGGGATACACCGAGCAGGGCGTTGGCACCAAGGTTGGACTTGTTTTTACTGCCATCCACTTCAATTAACTTGGCATCAATGTCAGATTGTTGACGAACATCCATGCCATAAAGAGCATCTTTTAACAGCGTGTTGACCGAATCCACCGCTTTAGAAACACCCTTACCACCATAACGCTTTTTGTCGCCATCACGTTTTTCCACTGCTTCACGGCTACCGGTAGAAGCGCCTGAAGGCACAGCCGCCACACCCACAGCACCAGAAGAAGTGTAAACCTCCACTTCCACGGTTGGGTTGCCACGACTATCTAAAATTTCACGGGCATGAATGTCTAAAATAATGCTCATTGGAATGACCTTTCGTTAATCACTGATAATGTTCATGTAGGCATTTTCTTTGGCAACATCGTCAATGGCTTTGAGGTTGCGCAACAGGCCTTCTAATTGATCCAGCGGAATCATGTTTGGCCCATCAGAAGGAGCAGCGCTTGGGTTTTCGTGCGCTTCCATGAAGAAACCAGCCACACCCACAGCCGCTGCTGCCCTTGCCAACGGCTCGACAAATTCACGTTTACCGCCAGAACTTGTGCCATTGCCACCTGGCATTTGCACACTGTGTGTCGCATCAAAAATAACCGGGAAACCTGTTTTGGCCATAATTGGAAGTGAGCGCATGTCGCTTACCAAGTTACCATAACCAAAGCTTGCGCCACGCTCGCACAACATAATGTTTTTGTTGTTGGTGGAAGCCGCTTTTTTAGCAACGTTTTCCATGTCCCAAGGGGCAAGGAATTGACCCTTTTTAATGTTTAAAGCACGACCCGTTGCCGCCGCTTTAACCACCAAATCGGTTTGACGACACAAGAAAGCTGGAATTTGCAAAATGTCCACCGCTTGCGCCACTGCGTCCACCTGTGAGATTTCGTGGATATCAGTGATGACAGGCACACCAAACTCTTGGCGTACTTCTTCTAAAATTTTACAACCTTCATCAAGACCCACCCCACGCTGGGCGTTCAAGGATGTGCGGTTTGCCTTATCAAAAGATGATTTGTAAACAAAACCAATGCCCAACTTATCGCAAATTTCTTGCAATTTTTTGGCTGTTTTTAAGGTGTGGTCACGCCCTTCAATTTGGCAAGGACCACAAAGCAAACTAAAAGGTTTGTTGTTTGCAAAAACCACATCTTTTTGAATGCCTTTACCTGTAATTCTAACGTCTTGTGTCAATTTAAATATTCCTTATTTAACTGCATTTAAATGATATCAAATTTTTCATCAAGGCAAAACCATTGCCCCAAAAACTGTCTTTAAGCTTCGCCAACAAAGCCTGCGTAATTGTTAAAATTAAAACCCATTTTTTCCGCCGCTGCTTGGAAACGTTCTTCCACATCATCATGGAAAAGCACATCTGCGGTGGCGGGCACAACCATCCAGTCATGTTCGGCAATTTCTTCTTCCAGTTGAAGAGGACTCCAACCGCTGTAACCCATACATAAATTGTACTTTTTAGGCCCCTTGCCTTTGCAAATGTCCTGAATAATTTGAGCGCTAGAACTCAGCGAAATTTCGGGTGTCAGCTCAATGGTGCCGTGGCACTTATAGTCATTGCTGTGCAACACCAAACCCTTTTCAATTTCTACAGGGCCGCCTGCCATTAAGGTTGGCCAGTCTTGCACGTCTTTAGCTTGAACTTCAATTTGGTTGTACAAGCTTTCTAAAATATCTTCAAAGCTCATTTCTATCATCTCTTGGTTCACCACCAAGCCCAAGGTCATTTCCGCTTCGTGGCTACACACAAATACCAAAGCACCTTCAAAGTAAGTGTCGGCCAAGTTTTCTGTCGCCATTAAAAAGTAACCTGTTAGGTTATCAATCATTTTATTTTGCGGTGTTGTCATCTTTTACTTTACCTTTGTTTTTGCCTGTTCAGCCCCTTTAACGGCCAGTGCATCGGCCCGTTCATTGCCGGGGTGGCCACTGTGTCCCTTTACCCATTGCCATGTCACGCTGTGCTTTGCAAGTTCTAAATCCAGCAGTTGCCATAAATCGGCATTTTTCAGGCCACCTTTTTTATTCCAGCCCTTGGCTTTCCAGCCAGCCATCCACTTGGTGGCCCCCTCTAACACATACTTAGAGTCGGTGTAAATGGTCACATCAACAGGTCGGTTCAGTGCCCGTAATCCTTCAATCACGGCCATCAGTTCCATACGGTTGTTGGTGGTTTCAGCGTCGCTGCCAAAAAGCTCTTTTTCTTGACCTTTATAGCTTAAAATTGCACCCCAACCCCCTGGGCCTGGGTTGCCACTGCACGCACCGTCTGTAAAAAGTGTAACACCGTTTGACATGGCTTAAAAATCCCACTGATTTTGGCGGTGAAACTTCAATCGGTCACACCATGTTTGGAAAGGTTTTTGCGCCCCGAGCGACTTTTTAACACCTGCAACTTCGTCGTACAAGCGTGTGGTTAAAAAGCGTAAAGCTGCCAACCTTAACATATCTGGCAGCGCGCTTGTTTCCCCGTCTGTTAGCGCTCTTCGGTAGCTGTAACCTTCTAAAAACTGATTGAATAATTCATCTGTCAGCTCACCATTTTCAAAGCCCCAAGCATTCAAGGCAATGGCAAGGTCATACACAAAATAGTCGGTGCACGAAAACCAAAAGTCAATCACACCGCTGACAAAGTTTTCCGTAAACAAAACATTGTCCTTAAAATAATCTGTGTGCACAAAACCGACGGGCAAACCCACATGGCGCAAAGTTTTTTGATAGGTCAACTCCTCTTCAATCAGGTCTAACGCGTCCCTTTGTTCAGGCGTTAAACTTTGCTGTTTTAGCTCATCAAGGTACCCTGCCAAGGTGCTGATATCCACCGAATTATCAATTTGTGGAATGTCCACATGCAAGGATGTGTTGTGCATATTCGCCAGCGTTTTACCAGCAGAAAAACATTGTAAGTCTGACGGTTTTTCAACATCATCCCCGTCCATAAATGTTTGCAAAATGCAAGTTTTGCCGTTTTCAAGTTTGTAGCGGCGCTGGCCAGATTGGGCGGCCATAATTTTCGGACAAATGATATTTTCTTCTGACAGACGGCACATGGCGTCCAATATAAAAGGGATGCTTTCTTGCTCGATCCGCTCTTCAAAAATGGTGAGAACAAGTTTTTCCTTGTCCGTCTCAATAAAGTAATTTGAGTTTTCGGTGCCTTTGTGAATGCCCACCGCTTGCTTGAGAGAATAGATTGAAAAATGGGATAAAACTTCAGCAATTTCCGCTTCTGATAAGTGCGTAAAAACTGCCATATTCACGATCCCTTTCCACATGTCTTAAAATAAATTGCATTCAGTTGCCTAAAACAACCCACAAAGTATAGCCCAGTTTGGTCAAACTCTCCACCGAAAAAGGCCCCTAAAATCCAAAGAATTTCAAAGCCAAAATAAGTGCCTAAATTATAGAAGAAAGTTTACAAAGCCTGCCTGTTTTGGCATATTCATTTTTATACAAAAAAAAGCAAACAATTAAAAGAGTAACCGGTATGATCCCTGAATTTGCACAACAAAAAATCAAACAGCACAAAGGCCGCTACGACATAAGCAAACAACTGTTTGAACGTGCAGAACAATTGATGCCTGGTGGTGTTAATTCCCCCGTGCGTGCTTTCAACGGTGTCGGCGGTCACCCCATTTTTATTGCGGGTGCATCCGGCCCAATTGTGCAGGATATGGACGAGAATCAGTACATTGATTTTGTGCTTTCATGGGGGCCGATGATTCTAGGCCATGCCCACCCACATGTGATTAAAAGTGTGACGGAACGGTTAAGTCTTGGCACCTCATTCGGCGCACCAACCGACATTGAAACTTACCTAAGCGACCTGATTTGCACCCGCCACGAAAGTGTGGAGCAGTTAAGGTTGGTCAACTCCGGCACCGAGGCAACCATGAGCGCCATCCGTCTTGCGCGTGGCTATACCGGTAAGGACGAAATTGTTAAATGCAACGGTTGCTACCACGGCCATGCCGACGGTTTGTTGGTTAGCGCAGGGTCTGGCCTTGCCACAGGTGGCAAACCGACAAGTGCTGGTGTTCCAGCAGACATTGCCAAGCTCACACATGTGATTGAGTATAACGACACAGAAGCATTAGAAGCACTTTTCAAGTCAAATTCAAATATTGCTTGCTTCATCGTCGAACCTGTTGCTGGCAACATGGGTTGCATCCCCCCAGCTGAAGATTATTTACAAAAAACACGTCAACTATGCGACCAATATGGCGTTGTTCTCATTCTTGATGAGGTGATGACAGGGTGTCGCGTAGCATACGGTTCATCGCAGGAAATTTATGGCATTAAAGCGGACATGACATGCTTTGGTAAGGTGATTGGTGGCGGTTTACCGCTTGCGGCTTATGGCGGTAAGAAGGAGATCATGCAACACCTAGCCCCTGTGGGAAAAGTCTACCAAGCGGGGACATTATCCGGCAACCCACTGGCAGTGAGTGCGGGGTGTGCGACGCTTGAGATGCTGCCAAAAAGCGCTTATGATAAGCTGACACAAACCACTACAAGATACGTAAAAATGTTTGAAAAAGCATTGAGCGATAAAGGCATTACCCACAGCATTAACCAAGTGGGCAGCATGTTTGGTATCTTTTTCCAGCCAGAAGCGCCGTCGAATTTTACCGAAATTAGTACTTCCCACGTTGAGATGTACAAAAAGTTTTTCCATGCACTTTTGGACGAAGGCGTGTATATTGCCCCTTCGGCGTATGAGGCTTGCTTTATGTCGCTGGCGCATGACGATGAAGCCATTGAAAGCATGACCCAACAAGCCGTGGAACGCGCGGTTCAAAAACTGTAAAGGAACTTTAAAATGACCCAGAAAAAACGTGAAATTGTTGGCGGAAGAACCAAGTTTAAAAGCCAGATGAGCAAGTCATCGAAGGAATATTTACTACGCCAAGCAAAGGACCCTTACGTTAAAAAAGCCATTAAAGAAGGCTACCATTCTCGCGCGGCATATAAGCTAAAAGAAATTAACGACAAGCACAAAATTATCCGCCCTGGCATGGTGGTGGTGGACTTGGGCGCCGCCCCCGGTGGCTGGTGCCAAGTGGTGAAAGAGGAAATGGCCAAAGGCGGCCGTGGCCTTGGTGGTGGCAAAATTTTTGGCCTTGATAAAATTTGGATGGAAGACGTTGAAGAGGTGGAGTTCATCAAGGGTGACTTTACCGAAAACGAGATTTATGAACAACTGCTTGAAAAGTGCCCCGAAAAGATCAACGTTGTCTTGTCTGACATGGCGCCCGAAACCAGCGGACATGACGGCACAGACCACTTGCGAATTATGGGTTTGGTAGAAATGGCGGCGGATTTTGCCCTCAACACCCTTAAGCCCAAAGGCACGTTTTTAACCAAAATTTTCCAAGGTGGGGAAGAAATTAAGTTCCGCGAACAAATGCGCAAACACTTTGACAAAGTGCAGTTCATTAAGCCAAAATCATCCCGTAAAGAATCACGCGAGGTGTTTTTGCTGTGCACAGGCTTTAAAGGTTAACAACCACTTACCCTTGTCAGTTTCCAAGGTGCATAAAAGCGAAACAAAGGCGAAATAGCAACGCATCAAATGCGCATATCGGCGAAAATAAACCCTATTTCACCACAAAAATGCATGATATGCGCATAAAAAAAGCCCCGTCATCGACGGGGTTTATTCGTTTAAAAATTTGAAGCTGAAAAGACCAGCTCAATCAGCTTTCGCACTCAACCTTTTGACCATTTTTATAAAAATGGTATGAAAAATCTTCTCGGTTAAAACAAGCCACCAGATTTTCTTTGTGGAATTCTTCATGCTGCTTCAAGTCTTCATCATCTTTAGCAACGTAAAAGAAGATATCTTCACCCAATTCACAATCAGGTTTGCGCACGAAAAGGCCATAACGCGCATCTCGAAATATTATGTCGAGAAAAGATTCAACATACACACCACTTTTTAGGTCTATATATAAAATGTGACGACCTTCTGCTATAACTTTTTGCACAAAACTTGCACTCGCCTTTTTTGTTTTAAAGGCTTTAAAACGACCAGCCTCACATAAACAAAAGCTCATCACAGAGCAACCAAGAACTTCTGTTAAAACAATTTTAAAATTACGTACGAACATAGAAAAACCTCACAGGAAATGTGGAAAAAGAAGAGGTGAAACAATCACCAAACCATGCCACAACCTTGCATACAATGCAATCACAATGTACAGGTAGCAATTTAATTTACTTTATATAGCCACTGATCCAGAACAGCTCGAAGCTCGGCCAACTCCTCAGGACTGCGAAATGTATGCCCACACCCTTGAATTTCATGATACATTTTTTCACCACCCCACTTTCCATAAAGCAGTTTTTGGTGTGCAGGCGTTGTTGTAACATCCTCACCCCCCACAACAAACAGCGCAGGCATGCGTAAGTTTTCTATCCCCACTGATAAGTCATAACGTTGGGCATCCTCCATCAACCCCCAGCTTGCATGGCCTTTTACCCCTGGCTTGCTTGAGCTTTTCTTTTCATAAAACCCTTTTTCTTGCCAATTTTTAAGATATGATTCCGACTTTGTTTCTTTCCACAATTTTCCAGAAACAACAGCAGAAGTTGGCACAACCCCTTTAACATGCTGGGGGTGGTTGAGAGCATAATTTAAAGTTGTTGCACCGCCTAAGCTGTGCCCTGCCAAATAAAACGGTGATTGAAACCAAGGCTGAGACATGGCCCATTGAACAACGTCCACTAAATCATGGTAATGGTTTGTAATTGTGGCATGAACTAAATCTCCCCCACTTTCACCAAAAGAATGTGTCGCATCAAAGTTTACAGTGCTTATGCCATTTTTATGGAAAGTTTCCGCCATAGCCAGAATGTGGCTCTGCTCCTTAAAACCACCAAACCCATGCTGCAAGAAAGCAAGACCCTTTGCATGATCAACTTGGGTGTATTTTAAAACAATGTTTAAACCATGACGGTTTTGGATGGTTATCTTCATTTTCACTCCTTGTTATTCAGCAATATGACTTGCCATTTATTGCCAATAAAAAGCCCTGCAAATGCAGGGCTTTCACAAATTTTAAAATGTTAGCTGTCGAAGCCCATTTGTTTTTCCACCAAGGCGCAAAGCATGTGTAAAAATGTAATGTGACATTCTTGAATGTGGGCTGTGGTTGGGTGTTCTACACAGAAGTTGTATGAACACATACCATTTAATTGACCACCTTCTTTACCAGTCAGGCTGACGGTTTTGATTCCCATATCATGGGCACTTTGCACCGCTTTAATAATGTTGCCACTGTTACCAGAGGTTGAAATGGCGACCAACACATCCCCTTCTCGTCCCAAGCCTTCCACTTGGCGTGAAAACACTTCGTCATAGCCGTAATCATTACCCACAGCGGTTAAAATGGATGTGTCTGTTGTGAGCGCAATGGAAGCAAGTGCACGGCGGTCTTTCACAAAGCGGCCCACAAATTCTGCTGCAATGTGCTGAGCGTCCGAAGCGCTGCCACCGTTACCACACAACAAGACTTTACCGCCATTTTTAAGGCAAGTTGCCACTTCATTTGAAAGAGATTCAAGCGCTTCGGCATTTTTCATAAAAAAGCCGTTCACCGCCTCAATATGGGCATCCACCATAGACTGGATCATGTTTACAGCAGGTGTTTTTTGCACCGTTTCCATGCCTTTGGTTTGTACTTCACCTTGCATTAAGGAGTCTATCAAATCGCCAGTACGTTTTGTTTGCACCATAACATTTTCTTTCACTTGTATTTGCGCTTCCGTTAAAAAAGTTTTTGTTCAGATTCACTACTTAGATTGAGGATCTAAAAAGATACTAACCCAAAGTTCCACAACAAGCAAGGAAAGAATTGTATACGAACCGTCAACGTGACCTTTTTGTGTTTTTTGCAATAATTTTTGCACCGCAGCAGCGTTGAAAAGCCCACGCTCCATAGCCTTTTTGGAAAACAGTACACTGCGCACAAAGTCCATCTCCTCCATCAACCAGTGGCGTACAGGCGCACCAAAACCCGCTTTAGAGCGGTAAACAATGCTGGGGTCAACCCTTGTGGCAAGTGCTTTTTTAAGCAACCACTTGGCTTCACCTTCATGCACTTTTTGATGGAGTGGCAACTGGCTGGCAAAGTCCACCATTTTACGGGCGGTAAAAGGTGTGCGCACCTCCACCCCGCAGACCATGGACATTTTATCTGTATAATTTAAATTATGGTCGGGCAAAAAGCCGTGTTGCTCAAGGTTTAATTGACGATCCAAGTTGGGGTAACCCTGCGACCGATTTAAAACTTGGTGTAAATAGTCCACTGTTTGTTGGTCATAAGCTTGTTTCAGGTCTGCGCCTAGCAAAGGGTAAAGCACGCTGGGTTGGGTGTAGTAAAAAGCGCTGAGTAATCGGCTGTCCTTCGGGTGTTTTAAAATATCCTTAAGCTTGCCCAAACGCCGTTTTAAATTTTTGTTTTGCGCTAACAAGTGGCACGTGGTCAGCAGTGCTTTTTGCAAAGGTTCTGGCACCCAGTTGTAACGGTCCAACATCGCCGTTAGCTGGTGGCGGCGGTAACCCGAAAAGATATCGTCACCCCCTGCACCGCTTAGCAAAACTTTAATGCCCATTTGCTGTGCTTTGTTGCTGATGGCTTTGACGAACAAGGGTGCCGGGTCAGCTTGGGGTTCATCCAATACATAGACCATGTCCGCCAAGTCATGCACAAAGTTGCTTTTGGCGTTCACATGTTGCAGGTTGACACCTGCTTGCTCGGCCACTTGCTGGGCGTAGGTTTTGTCATCGCTGAAGCCTTCGCTTTCCATGTTCACGCCTTTAAAACCAAGGCAAAAGGTTTGAAAAGGTTTGCCCAAGTGCTTTTTCATCGACGTGACAATGGCGCTGGAATCCACCCCGCCAGATAAAAACGCCCCAACCGGCACATCACTGACCGTTTGATCCGCCACCACTTCGTCTAAAAGGCTTAACAAGTCTCCAGGTTGTTGTTCTTGGTGGTCGTGGTGCAAAGGCGGTTCATACCATTTTGAAATAAGGCATAAGCAATCCTCGCTGACGGTCATAAAGTGCCCAGGCAACAGCTTTTTAACGCCCTTTAACATAGTGGCTTCACCCGCGCACCACAAATAGCGCACGTAAGAAAGCACGGCGTCATGGTCCAAGCTTTTGTTCAAATAAGGCAAGTCCACCAATGCCTTTAATTCGGATGCGAAGGCAAAACCTTTAGGTGTTTCTGCATAATAAAAAGGCTTCATACCCAAATGGTCCCGCGCGGCAAAAAGGGACTTTTCTTGACTGTCCCAAATGGCGAAGGCAAAAATACCGTCCAGTTTATCCAACATTTTCTCGCCGTAAGCGTCATATAAAGGTGCTAAAATGGCGGTGTCCGACTGGTCATTGAATTGATACCCTTTGTTTTTAAGGTCAACCGCCAGCTCTTTAAAATTGTAAATTTCGCCATTGAAGGTCACTTGGTAGCGCTCGCCCACCCCTGCCATCGGCTGTGCCGCATTTTCGGATAAATCAATGATGGAAAGTCGGCGGTGGCCAAGCCCTGCTTCTTTGCCAACCCAGTGACCCGCACCGTCAGGGCCACGATGGGCAATTTTATCGGTCATGCCTTGCAGCACAGACTGGTCGTAGTTTCCAACATATCCTGCAATGCCGCACATTTTACCGCCTCGCCAATTTTATATTTTAAAAGTTCACTTGAAGGGGTTTGCCCTCAACCATGCTTTGACCGATCAGCAAGGTCAAACGACTGGTTTTAAGCATGCCTTCGACATCTAAGTTGGAGCCACCATTCACCGCTGTGACAAAAGCCGCCAGCTCGTTTTGGTGTCCTTTGTCTTGACTGCCACCAAACAAACCACCTTTGACACGGATTTTACGTTTTCGGCCACCGGTGACGATGCAACCTTTGCGGAAATTGTCAATCACCCCAATGTTGCCACCAGCGTAAACTTCCACCAATTCTTTTGAGTGCGACGTGTCCCCTTCGGAGGTGTAAACAATGGTTGAAGTACCACCATTTTCGTGACGGATGATGATGTTATAAACGTCCTGCCCTGTGCCTGCGGTGGCATAAACTTCCACCGGTGCAGAGGCAGCAAGGTAAAGCGCCAAGTCCACAAAGTGGCAAGCTTCCCCCACCAAGCGACCACCGCCTGTTTTGGGGTCATGCTGCCAATTATCGGCATCCAGCCGACCAGCGTTGACCCGAATCATCACCTGCCTTGGACTATGGATATTTTCAAAAAAGTCATTCAGCGCCATGGCGTAAGGGGAATAGCGGCGGTTAAAGCCCACCATCAGCACCTTGTTGCAGTTGCGGTATTCACGTTCCACCATGTCAATTTCTTCAAAGGTCATGCCCAGCGGTTTTTCCACAAACACATGCTTGCCCGCTTGAAGGGACTGCCCCACAAGGTTGGCATGGGTGTTGTGCTGAGTGGCAATCACCACCGCTTGGGTTGCCGCATCGTTGATAATTTCATTTTCGGTGCTGGCCACATATTTAAAGCCAAATTTATCGCCAGCCAAACGGGCGCTGACCCCACCTTTGGAAACCACACCTGTCAGCGAAACTTCTTCCGCCCCTTTTAAAGCGGGCAACAAAACACCACGGGCAAAACTGCCTGCACCAATAAAGCTTAAGCCCAGTTTACCGGTGACAATTTCGGTCGGCCGCAGGTTGAGCCTTGTCTTCAAACGGTCTTGCACCGGTGCGGTGTATTCCAGCACCACGCCCATGCTTGGTATGTCCTTAGACATCACCAAAGCGTATGCGTCCTTCGCTTCTTCAATGGGGAAAGTGTGGGAAAGCAAGGGCTCCATGTTCAATTTACCTTGCGCCATCAGGCTCAACGCTTCTTTTAAGTTTTCACGCTCGCACCAGCGGACAAAACCACGGGGGTAGTCTTGGCCACGCTCTTCGTAATTTTTGTCATAACGCCCAGGGCCATAAGAACGGGAGATGATGAAATTCAGCTCCTTTTTCATAAATTCAGCGTATGGGATGTTGCTCCCCACTTTACCGGTCATCACAATGTTGGCCTTGTCACGGGCAAATTGAATCGCTTGTTCAATCGGGTCATTGCTGTCGGTTGCGGCGCAAATAATCACGCTGTCAAAGCCATAACCATCTGTAAAGCTTTTAACCAAGCTTTCAGTATTGCCGACACTTAATGCGTGAACCATGTCCGCACCGTTTTCTTCCGCTTGTTTAATGCGGTCTGCGTCAAAGTCCACCGCAAACACTTTGCAACCTGCGGCTTTCAGCAACTGCACCGTCAGCTGACCCACCAGCCCCAAGCCCATCACCATCACTTTGTCGCCCAGTGTGACTTTAGCATTGCGCACACCTTGCATGGCAATGGCCACCAGCGTCGCAAACGACGCATGCTGGTCGCTGACATTTTCGGGCACTTTGGCAAGTAAATTTTTGGGCACGGCATTCACTTCGGCGTGGTTGGAAAAGCCAGCCCCTGCCATGGCCACACGTTCCCCCACCTGAAACTGCCCCTTTAAGTTTTCGCCCACTGCAATCACTTCGCCAGCGGCGCTGTAACCCAGTGGTAAAGGTTCTTCCAACTTTGAAAACACACTGGACAAGGTGGCGGACAAACCATCCCGTTGCATTTTATCCAACACTTTTTGCACCAAATCTGGGCGTTCCTGCGCTTTAGAAAGCAGGGACTTTTTGGCAAAGTCTATCAACATTTTTTCAGTCCCCGCACTGATCAATGACGCTTTGGTGGCCACCAAAACTTCACCCTTGCCCACTTGTGGGGCTGGCACGTCTGTTAAGTTCATTTGCCCATTTTTAACGCTTTGTAAAACTTGTTTCATGTTGTTTCTCTTCGGTTTTTTTGTTTTTTGTGGGTCGATCTATTTTTCAATTAGTCCTTGTTGTAAGAAAGGACTCTGTTTCTAAAGTCGGCCGGTGTGTTTTTAATGCTGGGGTTGGGCACCAACACATAGTCGTAATATTCGAGCATTCTTTCAATGCGTTTGGGGTCAGTGCTTTCCATCATTGCGATGTAACTGGTCATAAAGCGGCCTTTGCACGCTTGTTTAAAAATCTCAAAGTCCTTTTCGCTGAGTGGGCGTAAGCGAATGTCAAAAACAATTTCACATTCTTTGGGCACATCGTCGCCCGGGCACCACAAACGGACACCGTTTTTGCCCAAATTTAATGTGCCCACTTGCCCTGCAAAGGCACGTTCTAAGTTCAGCTCTGATGGCTCATCGCTGATGTTGATGGTTAATTTTTGTTTGTCAGAAAACATGCGTAAACGCCCCTCTTGTATCAATAATGGTTTTGTTTGCCAGCTGTTCTTTGTTCAGCTGTTTAAAAATGTCATGGTCGGTCAGCATCACCAAAATGTCCGCTTTTTCCAGCAGTTCTTCGGTGTTGACCAAGTGAAAGCCTGCCAGCTCTTTGAGGTATGGCTCGCAAGCAAGAATGTTGGCAGAAATTGTTTTTTGCACCATCTGCGCCACTTTTAAAGCGGGGGACTCTCGCATGTCGTCCACATTGGGTTTAAACGCCAAACCCATCAGGCCAACTGTGGGATTTCTTTGATTGCTTTGCGCCACCGCTTCCGCCACCTTGGCCACCACCCATTCGGGCTTGGCATCGTTGACTTGTCTGGCTTGGGTAATCAACTTAGCGTTGCCCTTTTTGCTGGCGGCGGCAATAAACCATGGGTCAATGGCAATGCAATGCCCACCCACCCCAGGACCGGGCTGTAAAATGTTGACCCTTGGGTGATGGTTGGCCAAGCGAATCACATCCCAAACATTGATGCCCAGCTCGTCACAAATCATTGACAGTTCATTGGCGTAAGCAATGTTCACATCGCGAAAAGCATTTTCGCACAGCTTGACCATTTCCGCCACTTGGTCGGTGCTTTTAAGCAGCTGACCCTTGATGAAAGTTTGGTAAAATTCGTATGCTTTGTCCGTCGCTTCAGGGGTGGTGCCACCGATGACACGGTCATTGTGGATCAGCTCATAAAGGGTGTTGCCGGGGATCGCCCGTTCGGGGCAAAAAGCGTAATGCACTTTGCCGACAAGGTCTGGCCTTTGGGCTTCCACCACCTGTTGAACGTCCACCCTTGTGGCACCCAAGCCGGATGTGGATTCCAGCACCACCAAATCCCCCGCTTTTAAAGTTTGTGCCAAAGCTTTGCTGGCACTTTGAACGTAGGACATGTCCGCCGATTTATCTTCCACAATAAAGGGCGTGGGCACAATAATCAGGTGAATGTCCGCACTTTGAACAGTTGTGCTGGCTTTAAAACGGCCAGAATCTAATGCTTTTTTAAGGGCTTGTTGCAGGCCCTTTTCTTCAAAGTGAGCCTGACCGGCGTTGAGCTTTTGCACCACCTTTTCTTGAATGTCCACACCCAAAACTTGGTGCCCTGCATCCGCCAACAAAACTGCCGTAGGTAAGCCAATGTAGCCCAAACCAATTACATTCACCGTTTGCAAAACAAAAAACCTTATAATTTATGAAATATTTCAATCAAAAGTTATACTTGTTTGACCGCAAAAAAGCAAACAAAACCCTAATCCCAAACGCGATTCAACTTTGGCTTAAAGGGCTTTAACGTCACACCGGTGGGCGAAAGGTAAATTTTATAAGAAACCGCCCCCTCTTCTGGCACAAAGGCATGTTTGCAATGCGCCATTTTAAAGTGCGCGGTGAGCACCAAGTCGCTTTTAAAACAATCCTCCGTTTGCGGGGCATTTTCAGGGTAAGCCAACAGCACCGTCCGTCCATTATTTTCCACCACACAGCCCACATCGTCACAGTTGAGGTGGCTTGAAAGCGGTGTGTCAACCACAGCAAAGTCCTCAAAAATTTGTTTTTCGGCAACGCTGCCATCGCTCACCGCTGCAATGTAACCCACACCATCTTTGTAAACCAATTGGGTTTGACCACCGCGCAGCCACAAAATGTCCGCATGGCCAAAGCTAAAAGTGGCCAACACCCAAGCCGCAACACAAAGCATCACAAAGCTGGTTTTAACAAAACGCTTGACGTACAAACAACCAATCAACAACAAGCAAAACAGGCTTAAAATTAAAACTTCGGAAGGTTCAACAACGGCGTGACCAAAAGGTTGCTCTGCCCCCCAATAAGCCAAAGCGTTCACCCACTCCACCCCCCAAGCGGCCACTTGCCACGCCACAGTATGAAGCCCGAAAGGTGTGAGCAAAAGCCCTAAAAAAGCGAAAGGCATCACCACAAAAGCGGTTAGCGGAATGGCCAAAACATTCACCAAAAACCCTGTAAAATGCACTTCACCAAAGTGCCACGCCGCCACCGGCATGGTGGCCACCCCCGCCACAACAGAGGTGAGAAAAACGCCTTTTACATAACCAAAACCTTGAACAATTTTAAGGGCGGAGTAAAGCTCCCGCTCTTTATATTCATTATAAAGTGTCAGCGCAAACACCGACGCGAAGGACATTTGAAACGAAGCAGTCAACACACTTTCCGGCCAGATAAAAAGCACCAGAGCAAGGGTCAGCATTAAAATGCGCATGGTGTTGTGCAACCGCCCTAAAACCACAGCCAAAAACAGCAATGACAGCATTAAAAAAGCCCGAAGCGTCGGCAACGTTGCACCTGCAAGCACGGTGTAACCGCCTGCCGCCAGCACCGCCAAAATGGCCGCTGGCACTTTGCCATTGAAGCGCACCGCAACATGGGGGAACAAGCAAATAAACCGCCTAAAACCAAAGTAAACAAAACCCGCCACCAAGCCCACATGCAAGCCCGAAATGGCCAACAAGTGTGCCAAACCACTGCGGCGATAGGCGCTGTATAATGCGTCGGAAAGTTCGGTGCGTTTGCCAATGGTCAGCGCCGTTAAAACAGCTTCACTTTCTGCCACCTTTTCACCTTTGGGCGTTGTGATGATCAGTGACGATAATTTTTCTCGGAGTTTTTGTACCCTGTATTGACTGTGATAAAAACCTTGCGGCCAACTTGTTTTGTAAACACGCCCCATCACATAACCCGTTGCGCCAATGCCTTTAAGCCAGTAATAGCGTTTTAAATTAAAGTCGCCAGCGTGTTGTTGTGGTTTCGGCGCAAACAGTTTAGCTTCAACGGCCACCCAATCGCCAACGTAAAATTCACTTAACCGACCCTCCGAACTTGAAATGCGTACTTTGTTTGGCGTTTTGTTTTCAGCCACGCCATAAATTTTAACATGCTCAAGAGTGACCTTATCCCGCCCGTCATAGGTGCCACTTTTGGCAATTTGCCCCACCACCCAGTGACGACCCTTCTCATATTCTTTAGCTAAAAATGTGGTGTTTTTATTTTGAACCACAAAAGCGGTGTGCGCCAAGTAACCTATGCCAGAAGCCGCCAAAGCACAGCCCAAAAACAAAGCATAGTGCCCCCGCAAAAGCCACGCCCCCACAAGAGAAACGGTTGACAATAAAACAAAGAACGGTACACTCACCTCAACTGGTAGCAGAAAATAAACCAAAGCCCCCAAAAAAGCACCCATTGCCAACACAAAAGGCAAAGCATAGCTTTGAAAACGCGTTTTAGGTTTATTGATATTTTTTAACATGCTGGCAGGCATTGTAACGAAATTAAAGGTTTAGTGTAAATGACGAAAATGGTAAAAACACGTTTTGCGCCTTCCCCCACGGGAATGTTGCACATTGGTGGTGCCCGCACCGCACTTTTTAATTACTTATTTGCGAAAGCCAACGGCGGTGAATATCTGATTCGCATTGAAGACACGGACCAAGAACGCAGCACCGAAGAAAACAAAGAAATTATCAAACAAGGTTTGGACTGGCTAGGCCTTGGCCCAACAGACGGCCAATGGGTTTTGCAAACCGACAGTTTAGAGCGCCACAAACAAGCAGTAGAAAAACTGATTCAAGAAGGCAAAGCTTATGAGTGCTACACCTCAAAAGAAGAGCTGGAAGAAATGCGTGAAGCGCAAAAAGCCAAGGGCGAAACCATCCGCTATGATGGTCGCCACCGCAACTTGAGCGACGCTGAAAAGCAAGCCTTTAAAGCCGAAGGTCGCACCGCTGTTATCCGTTTAAAAGTGGCCGAAGAAGGCACAACCAAATGGGACGATGCGGTACAAGGCACCATTGAAGTGCCCAACTACACATTGGACGACTTTGTGATTATGCGTGCTGACGGTTACCCCACTTACAACTTTGTGGTGGCCTTAGACGACCATGACATGGGCATTACCCACGTTATCCGCGGTGATGACCACATCAACAACACTCCCAAACAAATGTTTGTTTATCAAGCCATGGGCTATGACCTACCAACCTTTGCCCATGTACCAATGATTCACGGCAAAAACGGCAAAATGTCCAAGCGTGACGGTGCAACCAACGTGCTTGAATATAAAGAAGCGGGCTACTTAAGCGAAGCTTTGAACAACTATCTAATGCGCCTTGGTTGGTCCCTTGGGGATGAAGAGGTGATTGACATGGCACGTGCCATTGAACACTTTGACATTCATAACGTCAACAAAAGTGCATCTGTTTTTGACCAAGTGAAACTGGACTGGTTTAACGCCCAGTACATCCGCAAATTATCCGCAACTGAACTTTTACCACAACTAAAACCATTTTATGAAAAAGCAGGCTTAACCCTGAACAGTACCATAGAAGGTTACCTTTTAAATGGTGGAATTGAAGCGGTTAAAAACAAAGCAAAACGCTTGGGTGACATTGTGACCGCCACGGCCTTCTTTTTTGAAAACGCACCGTTTAACTTTGGCGAAAAGGAAACATCCATCCTTGAAACGGAAGGTTACAAAAACAATCTAGCTTTGTTTGCAAACGCCTTAAAGGACGTTGAAGGCCCTGTGACCCATGACACCGTTTCTGACATTGTTGGCAAATTGTGCGCAGACACTGGCTTAAAATTTAAGGACTTTGGCATGCCGCTGCGTGTGGCCCTAACCGGCACAACCCAAGCACCCGGCGTGGGCGACATTGTGGAAATTTTTGGCAAGGAAGAATGTTTAAAACGTTTAAATTCCATCACTTAACAACCACTTAAAAAACCTTGCACGAAAGCCCAGCCAACCGCTGGGCTTTTTGCTGCCCATTATTTTTTATAAAATACGGCTAAAAATATGCCATTTACCCTTGCCAAGCCCCATTGAAGTGATTATCTTAATTACAGACTTTTAACCCTTCTTACCTTTTAATTTATAGGAACCTGAATGAGCAATTTATGTGTCGTGACTTCACGCCATCTTATACCTGCTATCAAAACAGCACACCAAGCTATTGATAAGGCTAAAACAAACCCCAAAATCATTTGCGCTTTAAACCGCACGTTGGAAACTTTGAAAGTAGCCGAATTTCAAATGCAGCGCACCCAAACTGACAACGCAGAAAGTGGCCAACCAGGCTGTTTGTTTTTTGAAACAGCTTTGCTGAACACAACCCTCGCCAAAGACTTTATTCTGAACCAAACAGTCACCCCTTACAATAAAGAGGACCTGTTAAAACAGATTAAAGCAGCCTATGAGCATTTGGAAAAATGCGCTAATCGATGATAAAAAAGAAGCCCTGCAACGCAGGGCTTCTTTTTTGTTATAAACATTAAGACGCCAGCATTTTGGCCGCCGCTGCCGTGGCTTCGGCAGTTACTTCCTTGCCCGAAATCATCCGTGAAAGTTCATCCAACCTGTCATCGCTGTTCAGCTCCACCAGTGTGGTTTTGGTGCTGTCACCTTCTGTCTTCTTCATAATTTTAACGTGGCGATGCCCTTTGGAAGCCACCTGCGCCAAGTGGGTGATGGAAAACACTTGATGCTGGCTGGAAAGGTCCTTCATCGCAAGACCCATACTTTCCGCAACGTGACCACCAACACCGGTGTCAATCTCATCAAACACCAAGGTGGTGGGGGCAATGTTTTTATAAAACACTTGCTTCAGTGCCAACATTAACCTTGAAACTTCACCGCCCGAAGCCACTTTAACCAACGGCGCCAAAGGCTGGCCTTTGTTGGTCGCCACCATAAATTCCACACGTTCCGCACCTTTTTCGCCCCAGTCTTCGCTGGGCAAAAGTTCAAGTTGTGCTTTAAATTGCGTTTGTGGCATTTCTAAGAACTTTAGAGATTTTTCAACCGCGGTGGAAAGGCTTTTCGCCACTTCGTCTCGGGCTTTGCTTAGCTTGTTACACGCCGCTTCAAATTGGGCACGCTCCTTCAGCACCTCTTGCTCTAGGCGTGAAAGATCATGCTTCAAACCGCTCAAGCTTGCCAGTTTTCCTTGCATCTGCGCCAAAGTTTCAGGCAAGTCATCCACAGCACAGTTGTGTTTTTTGGCCAAGTCCTTCAAGGTGAACAGTCTATCGTCCACTTCTTGCAAGCGCTGTGGGTTGGCTTCATAGTCACTGCCAAGGCTTTCAATTTCGCCGACCAAGTCCCCCACTTCAATAGCAACGCTGGAAAAACGTTCGCACAGTTGTTTCATCTCATCCGAAAGGTCAGATAGAGGTGACAGCACACCATCGGCGTGGCTAAGCAGTGATGACACGTCGCTATCCTCACCGCTTAAGATATTCAGTGCCTCACTGAGGGACTTCACCACCTTTTCAGAAGACATTAACAGCTTACGCTCTTGACTAAGCGCTTGTTCTTCGCCAGTTGTAATGTCCATCTTCTCAAGTTCGTCAATGTAAGCTGTCAGCAAAATTTCTTCGTCCGCTTGGTTTTTAATGCGGTTTTGAGCGTCCAGCAGTTCATTGTAAACATGGCGCCATTTTTGATAACTTTGTTGCACCGCACTGCGTTGCCCTTCAAGCCCTCCAAAACGGTCCAACATTTGAACATGATTCACCGGTTTTAAAATAAGCTGACCGTCATACTGGCCGTGAATATCCACCAATTTACCACCGACAGTTTGCAACTGCCCTTGTGTAACCTGCGTGCCGTTGATAAAAGCACGGCTTTTTTCTCGGCTAAGTTGGCGGCGCATGAAAAGTTCGCCCTCTTCCAGCTCCAGCCCCATTTCAGCGAGGATTTTCACCACTGGATGATCATCAGTCAGCTGAAAGCGCACTTCTACTGATGCATTTTCCGCCCCGTGACGTATCAACGATGTGTCCGCCCTTGAACCTAAACCAAGGGAAAGTGCATCAATCAACATGGACTTACCTGCCCCGGTTTCCCCTGTGATAATGGTAAAGCCGGACTTAAAGTCCACCTGACATTGTTCAATCAAACCAACATTGTGAATGTTCAAATGTGCCAGCATGGGTTTTACGTGCCTTTTGAGTTTATGTTTTGTTACTTGTTAGAATCATGGACTGTGTTTTTCAGCCCTTTCCACACACGGCCAAACCATGAAGTTTCTTCCACCACAGTTGGTACTTTTAAATTGTTTTGACCCAACAAGTCATAAGCTTTTTGATACCACACAGAGCTTGGGTAATTGTGACCCAACACCGCAGCTGACTGTGTTGCCTCGTCTTCAATGCCAAGGGCTAAGTAGCTTTCGCTCAAGCGGTATAAAGCTTCTTGAATTTGGCTGGTGCTTTGATAGTTTTCCACCACGGTGCGGAAACGGTTGATCGCCGCCATGTAACGGCGGTTTTTAAGGTAGTAACGACCCACCATCATTTCCTTGCCGGCCAAGTGGTCCAAGCACAGGGTGATTTTAAGCTTAGCGTCTTTGGCATATTCACTTTCTGGATAGCGCTGCACCAGCTCGTTAAAGGTTTGCAAAGCTTCTTCGGTGAACTGCTGGTCACGGCGCACATCACTGATGCGGTTGTAGTGGGACATCGCCTTGAGGTAAAGGATATACGGTAAGTCCTTGTGGCCGGGGTGTGAACCAATAAAACGGTCCGCCGCTGGCACAGCTTCGTCATAGCGTTCGCTGTTGTAGTAAGCGAAAACAACCATCATCTGGGCACGGGTTGCCCAACCAGAATAAGGGTGTTGGCGTTCCAGCTCTTCAAAAGCGTTCACCGCTTCGCCGTAACGGCCTTCGGTCAACAGGTCCATCCCTTGGTTATAAAGCAATTCAACTTCGCCAACAATTTCACGTTTTTCAGGTGTGGAGGAACAGGCCGCCAAACCCAACGCAGAAACCAGAACAACCACTTTTAGGAACTTCATCAATTAACCTCTTTATTTTCATTTTTATCGGCTTAAAAATTAACATTTTTCAGCCCACGATGCCACCTTAAAAAGTGTGCGCAACGCTTTTGTCAGTTTTTGCCTTGCAAAATGGTTATTATGAAGCTACATAAGAACTTAAGTCGGTATTTTTAAATACCAACAACACTTCATGCCTTTTTACACTGCCCCCGCAGGGGCTAAGGATAACTTATGGGCACATGCCTAACCTGTCACCAACTGGCAGACGACCTTGCAACAGCCAAAGCCCGGATAGCAGAACTTGAAGAAGAGCTGAATACGGTGCGACGGACAAACCCGTTAACTGGCCTAGCCAACAAAAAAGCGCTGGCTGAAAAATTAACCGAGTTACAATCTCACGCGGACCGCCACAACCTTGAAAGTTACCTTTTCTTCATTGATTTGGATAACTTTAAGGACATCAACGACAACCATGGCCACAAAGCCGGTGATGACTTGTTGATTGCCGTAGCCAACAAACTTAAAAATTGTTTGCGCGCCGGCGACATGGCATTTCACCTCAGTGGGGATGAATTTGCCGTTGTGGTCACAGGCTGTCAAAGCACTGAAGCGGTGAGACAAAAAATTGTCAAAGCCATTGAAAGTGCGGAAGTGATGACCCATCACCACCAACCGATCATCCAGACAAGTTGTTCACTGGGTGTGAGTGAAGTGGTGAATTCATCACCACAGACAGTGATTGATGAAGCTGAAAAGGTTCTGCAAGACGATAAGGCTTACCGTGAAGGTCAAGGCTTACGTCACAAGCGGTGAAACTTGATAGCGATTAAAAAAGCCTCCTTGCGGAGGCTTTTTATTTTCGGTTGTTTAAGATGGCAGGTTTTGTATAAAACCCAAAGCAATCATCAACGCCACAACGACAACACTCCCCCAAAACAAAATACTATTCTTTTTTTGATGGGGTGATTTCTCGCCTGCGCTGTGAACTGGCTCTGCATAGTCTTTAGGTTGTTGGGGTATTTCTAAACTTTCAGGAACAGAGGCTTGTCGTTCGTCTGCGAGTTCCACAACTGCCGACGCCGCTTCTGGCTGTTTCGGGTATTTCGGCGAATTTTTCTGAGCGCTTTGCGCATACGATTTGCCCTTTTGATGTTTACGAGAACGTTTGTTTTTTGCCGCTTGTAACTGTTTGCTACGGCGAGACTTTTTACCTTGATTTGACTTTTGATGGTCGTTTGACATAGCCTGTACCTCCAAGGGACGATGGACTAAATAAAGCAAGAAATAAGCTTAAATGCTGATCTAAAAATGTAAGTGTCACGAACGGTATTTTTATAATACAAGCCAAACGCTTCATCAAGGTTTATTTTGATGAAGCTTTCTTTTTAGCAGGCGCTTTGCTGGTTTTAGCCGTTGCCTTTTTGGTGGTCTTCTTAACCGTCTTTTTTTGGCTTTGCTCTTTTTCAGCTTTCACACGCTTGGCCGTTACAGCTTTTGCTTTTTTAACATCATCATTGCTGACAGGTTTCACCACCACGCTTGAACGTGGCTTTTCCTTTTGTTCTTTTTGAAGTGCGTCAAAACCTTCAGCTGTGGTTGGGGTAATAATCCCTGCGGAAATCACCATTTTAACGCCTTGCTCAACGGTCATGTGCAGTGGTTTTAATTGGCTGCGTGGTACAAAAAGCAAAAATCCTGAAGTGGGGTTTGGCGTGGTGGGTAAAAACACATTCACCAAACTTTCATCTGAGGTGCGTGAAACTTCGCCCTTGGTTTCTCCCGTGACAAAGGCAATGGCCCAAATGCCGGGGCGTGGGTATTCCACCATCACCACTTCACGGAAGGACGAAGAGTTTGAAACCGAGACAGTGTCAATAATTTGTTTAACAGCACCGTAGATGGAGCGCACACCGGGGATGGAATTCACCAAACTTTCGGTCCAACGAATTAACCTTGCCCCTGCAAAGTTGCGCACCGATATCCCAATAAATATCAATGCAAAAATACCCATCAAAATTTCCACACCGGGGATGTCATAAGGCAGGTAATTGCTTGGGCGGTAATGCGGTGGGAAGAATGATTCCGCCAAGTTATTCACCATTGAAACTGTGAATTTAATAATATAAAACGTGATGATAATGGGCAAAACAACCAAAAGACCTGCCACAAAACTGCTGCGCAGCCAGCCTAAAAACCCAGGCTTGCTTTTTTCAACCTTTTGTTTTTTGTTATTTTTTTGTGCCATCGCAACCTCGTTTTCTTTTAATTTTTATAAATGATACAAAACAATTTCTACATTGCAACTTAAATTACAAAGTTGGCGCCATAAAGTTGGGTTTAATGCCTGTTTTTTGGATGTAATGTTCTGCCTCGCCGCCGATAAACAAGCCACTTTCCACCAACAAGGTTTGGAAGCCCATGTTAATCGCACCTAAAATGTCCGTATGTAGGGTGTCCCCCACCATCAGCACATTTTCCGCCTTGCCTTGATAGCCCATAAACTCCAGTGCATGTTCAAACATGCAAGCTGCTGGCTTGCCCAACAAAATGGGTGGGCGATTATGATTGGTCTTGTTATAAAAATCATGAGCGTAAAAGCCGGGCGTTTTCACAAAAACATCGCCAGAAGGTGCGCCCACATCGGGGTTGGCAAGGTAGACATCCTGCACACCTTGGGCGGATTCAATCAAACTTTTCTGCAAATCATCATCCCAAGTTGCACCCACAAGGTACATCAGGTTTTCAGCATTTTTGGGTAGAACGCCAGCTGTGATATTCAAGTCAGCTATTTGAGGGAACTTGCCAGCAATGGGGTTGTTGCCATAACATGTAGCGGCAAAGCTTGTCTGACCTTGTTGCTTTTCTAAAAACTTTTCAGTTACGTCCAAACTGGTGACAATTTCATCCGCGCTAAAGTCAAAACCCAGCTTTTGATATTTTTGTTCCACTGTGCGCCAGCCGTTCATGGTGTCATTAGAGACCACACAAAACGCCACCCCTTTTTGCCGTAACTCTGCAATGGCAGTCAGCGCTTGGGGAATCACCTCACGGCCACGACACAACACGCCGTAAGAATCCAACAATACAAGCTCCACATTTTCCAAACAACCCTTCAACCCTGCCACTTTTTTTGTGGTTTGGGGGTATGGTTTTTCGTCATACCAAGGGCGTGACTGTTCGTAAATATCAACAATTTCATTTAAACGAAGCGACATCGGTCAATTTCACCTTTTACTTTATTTGAATTAAATTTGCGCGAAAAACGGCTCATGAATCAGAGACATTTGCTCTTTTAAGTCCATCAAGTGACGGTTCCAATAGTCAACGCTGTCAAAAAATGGGAAACTGCGAGGAAAGGCTTTATCGTCCCATCGTTTGGATATCCACGCTGTATAATGAATCATTCTCAGCGTGCGCAAGGCTTCCACCAGTTGAAGTTCGGCAAAGTCAAAGTCTCGAATTTGGGTGTATCCTTCCAGCAGCAGGCCAAACTGCTTGGCCATTTCTGCCCTGTCGCCGCCCACAAACAACCACAAATCCTGCACCGCTGGCCCAGAAACAGAGTCATCGAGATCAACGAAGAAAACATCTCCATCGTTTAAAATGTTACCAAGGTGGGCGTCGCCGTGTAAGCGCAGGTTAAATTCCCTATCGCCCCACAAAGCATCCAACTGGGTTAAAATATTGCTAACCGTCATGTCGTAGTTGGTCATCATATCTGCGGGGATGTGCCCACTTTGCCTTAAGTGCGTTAAATTATCCCAACCCATGGTTTGAACCGTTAAAGATGGCCGGTGTTGATAACTATCCCATGACCCCACGGTGTGTATCCGCGCAATCAGGCGACCCATGTGGCGGAAGTCCTCTTCCGTTTTCAGTTCAATAGCACGGCCACCCCGCTTGGGGTACAGGCAAAATAAATAACCTTGATATTCAAAAATGCTTTCACCATCAAAAGTAAGCGGTGCCACCACCGGCACTTCATGTTCTTGCAATTGGCTTGCAAACAAGTGCTCTTCTAAAAGTTGTTTTTTGTTCCACCTAAAGGGCCTGTAAAATTTAACAATAACATTATCATGCCCTTCAAGTGCCACATCATACACCCGATTTTCATAAGAATTGAGCGGAAAAAAGTTGCCGGTACATACAAACCCTAGGGACTCCACAGCGTTTAAAACCATCTCAGGCGACAAGGTTTCGTACGGCTTATTTAAACTGATTGCTTTGTTTTGCATACCCATCACTTTAAAACAAACCTAAAAAATCACAAAAGAATAATGAATTTTGATGCATTATATTGTAACATATTTAAGCATAACAAGAAGGACAAGGCATGAAAGACTTTGCAAGCAAACACCCAGACCTGCAAGAACTGCTGAATCAGCTCAGCAACTATTTCCCTGAAATTTTAAAGTATGAAAAAACCATCACCATGCTTTTGCCTTTTGCTATTCAGCTGAGTTTGGTTTTGATTATTATACTTATTGCTCAAGCCTTTTCAAAAGTGACGGACAACTACCTGACTAACCATAAAAAGTACCTTTTAAAATACCTTGCCAACCTCAACACCTTTACCTACGCCTTGGGGTTGTTGGTGGTGTTAAGCGCCTTTTTAAAGTACATTACGTTTGAGTCCGCCTTGGTGGATGCCAGCATTCTAATTTTAGCCATCCGTGCCCTGCCCAACATGGTTAACCACACCAAACTAAGGGAAAGCACCAAAAAACGCTTTGTCTTTATAGGGTGGGTATTGCTGGTGTTAATGCTCACCAAAAGCATCACCCCAATTATTGACTTTTTGGACACGGCACAGTTTACCGTGGGCGAAAAGGTCATCTCTGTCTGGTCTATTGTGAAAGCCGTTATCATCTTTGTGCTTTTAATTTGGGCTGTCGGCAAAATGACCAGCTTGATTGAGAAAAACTTCCTTAGAAACAACCGTAAACTTTCTCCATCCGCTCGGACCCTTATTGTTAAAATAACCAACATTTCAGGTCTCATTATTGCCTTTATGATGACCTTAGACATCATTGGCATTGACCTTGCCGCTTTTGCCTTCTTTGGTGGTGCCTTGGGTATTGGTATTGGTTTTGGTTTGCAAAAAGTGGTTGGGAACCTCATTTCGGGGATGATTCTCATTATGGACAAATCCATCAAACCGGGGGACGTGATTACCGTGGCTGATACTTATGGTGAAGTGACCGCACTGCACGCCCGTTATGTGGTGGTGCGCAAACGCAATGGCACCGAAGTTTTGATACCCAACGAACACTTGATGACCAATGAAGTGATCAACTGGAGTTACGAAAACAAAAATGTCCGCATTACGGTGGAAGTGGGTGTAAGCTACGACTCTGATATTGAGCACGTGCAAGCCATTTTACACGAAGTGACAAAAAACAGCCCAAGAGTGTTAAACGAGCCAGAACCCCGTGCATTCTTAACCGGCTTTGGCGACAGCAGCATCAACTTTGAAGTGCGCTTTTGGGTAAACGACCCCGAAGCCGGCATTGGCGCTGTTCGCAGTGAAATTTTCATGGAAATATGGAAGCGCTTTAAAGAAGAGAACATTGAAATTCCCTTCCCACAACGGGTGGTGCACTTGCCAGAAAAAAAGGAAGAAAAACGATCCACCCTCACCATCCCTGTGGTGGAGGAAAAGATGGATTCTTAAACCTCATCTAAACCCTTTAAAGCCAGTGACAATTCACTGGCTTTTTTTGTGCGAACCTTAAGGTACTGTTCCATAAACAAATTTCAAGCGTTGTATACATGTAGTATGCCGGACGCGATAAAAAAACATCACACCCACAGAATATAGTGTTTTTTTTATTGATGAATACAATTTAGTCTGGGATAATTCATTTACCTTATCGGGTGATTGCGATGACCTGAGCTGCCGTTTCTAAGCTCATTTCCTGATTTTACGATTCTGGATTCCCTGCGTTTAAAAATAATAATAAATAACTTTTGCAGGCTATAAAGCGATATAAAAAATGTAATAATAATAAAAACATTTGAAACACCTGTTTAACAGGTTTGAGGGAAGCTTTATAGAAAACCAACTTCAAGCGACTTAAAGGAATCACTTTTACCCAGAAAAAAAGTGATTCTTTTTTTTATGCTTTCATAAAAGATTGACGCCAATAACAAGTTTTCAACCCACAGCATTCCATGCCTCGCCTATTCACAGGGCCAATGAAGAAAAGCAAAACAATCAACCAAGAGTCAGCGCTAGCGCACCTCAACACCTGCGAGAGATTCCAACTGGTACATCAAGCGTTTACCTGCTTGAATGGGACGGTTCAGCTGCACCACAATCTCGCCCACTCTGGGTGAAGTGTAAATCAATTTACATTCGGTTTTGCCGTTTTCTTGACCTGCCCAAACTTCTTTTAACTTATCAATAGCGGCCATGTCGGTAATGCGAATGTTGAGCGCATTTTCAGAAGAGAGCGTGCTTTCAAGGTCGGACATGTCTTCCACATTCATCCTCACTCGCTCGCCGTCCACCCCGAGGGAAATTTTCATAAACACAGGGCGGCCTTTATCAATCGTTTCCTCAAACTTAATGTAATCTTTGGGGAATACCGCTACTTCCTCTTGGCCTGAACTGTCCGATATGTTCAAAATGGCCATCCGGTCACCACGCTTGGTTTTCAGCTCGCGCTTTTCGTGGATAATGGCCGCAATTTTGGCTTTTTTAACATCGCCCAACGCCAAGGTGTTCAGGTTTGCCACCTCTTTCAAGTCCCGCTTACTGCGCAGTTCCGCATCATAGATGTTCAACGGGTGCGATGACAAGTAAAAACCAATGGCTTGCTGTTCTTTATCCAACGCTTCAAAGGGGTCCCACCTGTCTTTTTCAAGGTTCAGTTTTGGTCGCTCCAACGTTACTTCGGTGGCACCCCCAAACAAACCAATTTGGTCGCTGTTTTTTTCCTTATGGTACATTTGCATGTACGAAAGCAAAACATCCGCATTTTGGAATAACACCGAACGCTCATAATCCATGCTGTCAAAAGCACCGGCTTTAATCAGCACTTCCAGTTGGCGGCGGTTCATAAACTCGGGCGGTATACGCTCCATAAAGTCGTAAATGTCTTTATAGTTGCCATTATCTTGGCGCTCTTTTTCAATAAAGGCTACCGCCTCTTCACCACTGCCTTTAAGTGCTGTCAGCGCAAAGCGAATCGCCTCGCCATTTTCAACCCGAAACTCACTGCCGGACTTGTTAATGTCTGGGTTTAAAAGGGGCACTTTCATCCGTTCTAGCTCACGTTTAAACTTCAAAACCTTGTCGCTGTTACCACGGTCCAGCGTCATCGAGGCGGCCATAAACTCCAACGGAAAATGCGCTTTTAAATAAGCTGTTTGGTACGACACCCAACCGTAAGCAACGGTGTGCGCCTTGTTAAAACCATAGCCAGCAAAGTTGGCCATCAAGTCAAAAATAGCGTCAGATTCTTCACGTTTAAGGTTGTGTAACTTCGCTGAACCTTCGGCAAAAATTTCACGCTGTTTGGCCATTTCGGATGGTTTTTTCTTACCCATCGCACGGCGCAACATGTCCGCTCCGCCAAGGCTGTAACCTGCCATCACCTGCGCCATCCGCATCACCTGCTCTTGATAAACAGGCACACCAAAAGTTTCCCCCAGCACGGGTTCAAGCTCTGGGTGGGGGAACTTGGCCTCTTGCCTGCCGTGACGACATTCAATAAAGTCGTCTGTCATGCCGGACTCGAGCGGCCCGGGACGGTAAAGTGCCACAACGTCACTTAAGTACGAAAACTTATCAGGCTCCATCCGCACCAAAAAGTCGGTCATCCCTTTAGACTCTACTTGGAACACCCCACAGGTGTGCCCTGCTTTTAACAGGTCGAATGTTTGTTTATCTTCCAAGCTAATCAGGTTGATGTCAAAGTTATATTTCGGGTCATCGCCCCGTTCACGGATAAACCGCATGGCGGTGTGGATCACCGTTAAAGTTTTAAGCCCCAAGAAATCAAACTTCACCAACCCTGCGGATTCGGCATCCACCATGTTCAGCTGTATCGCCGGCATCGGTGAAGATGGGTCTTTATAAAGTGGGCAAATTTCTTCTAAAGGTCTGTCGGCAATAATCACACCCGCAGCGTGAAGCGAGGTGTGTCTATACGCACCCTCCAGCTCCATGGCAATGTCCAGCACCGCCTTCACTTCTTCATCTTCATCGTACAAGGCACGCAAACGCTCATCGTCCGCCATCACCCCTTCAATGGTAAAATTACCCGGTCCTTCTGGCACAAATGCCGCCACACGGTTCACCACTGGGAATGGCATTTCCATCACCCGTCCCACATCACGAATACAAGCCTTGGCTTTTAAGGTACCAAAGGTCACAATTTGCGAAACCGCAGGGTCGCCATATTTACGGCGGACGTAATCAATCACCTCGCCGCGTCTGTCACGGCAAAAGTCAATATCAAAATCCGGCATGGAAACACGTTCTGGGTTCAAAAATCGCTCAAAATAAAGGTCGAACGGAATGGGGTCAATGTCGGTAATGTCCAAACACCAAGCCACCAATGAACCCGCACCAGAACCACGACCCGGACCCACAGGAATATCATGTTTTTTGGCCCAGCGAATAAAGTCGGACGTGATGAGGAAGTACCCTGGGAAACCCATGTCGGTGATAATCCCAATTTCATAGTCCAAACGTTCGTTATATTCTTTTTGTTTGGCGGCAATTTCCGCATCGTCCTTGCACACAGGCTTTACAAAGGTTTCAAAGCGCTCGGCCAAACCTTCACGGGCTTCATCCACCATAATTTGGTCAACCGACCTGTCGTCGCCCTCTTCTTTAAACCACTGCGGCATGTAATAGGTTCCAAGCGGCACTTTAAAACTGCAACGCTGAGCAATCACCAACGTGTTTTCCACCGCTTCAGGCACGTCCTTAAACAGGGCAATCATTTCATCGGGGGTTTTAAAATAATGCTCGGCGGTAAATTTACGGCGCGCTGGGTTGGAGACGGTGGTGCCATCGCCCACACCCAACATCACGTTAAACGCTTCCTCTTGTTCTTTTTTCATAAAGCGAATGTCGTTTGTGGCCACCAGTGGCAAGTTGTGTTTATAAGCCCAGTCCAACAAGTGTGGTTCGCTTAAAATTTCTTCTTCCATGCCGTGACGCTGTAATTCAATGTACAAGCGGTTTTGGTCAAACAGGTCCTTCAGTTTTAAAATAAACTGTTCAGCTTCACTGGTTTTATCCTTTTGGATCAACTTACCGACATACCCTTCACGGGCATTACAGGTGGAACAAATCAACCCTGCCGAATGCTCGGCCAAAACTTCAAATGAAATTTGCGGTGTGCCCAATTCATCCCCGTTCAGCGACGCTTTGGATGAAATTTTGGTTAGGTTACGCCAACCTTGTTCGTTTTGAATGTAAAGGGTAATCAAACCCGTGTCTGCTTGCAGTTGGGTGGGGCTGTCCTTTTCCATGGTGATGGACACGCTGGAACCGATGATCGGTTTAACACCAAAACCGGGCAAGGTTTCGCCAATTTCCACCGAACCAAACAGGTTGTTGGTATCCGCCACACCCAAAGCCGGCATGCCATATTCCGCTGCTTTTTTTGCCAGCGCTTTAACCGAAGGTACAGCTTCAAGCAAGCTGTAACTTGAGTGGGCATTTAAATGGACAAACTTTGCCATTTCAACTGGGGCTTTGGCACTTTCCGTCACTGGCTTAACACTCCATTTTCCATGCTGTAAACTTTATCCATCCCCTGTGCAAGTTGATGGTTGTGGGTCACCATTAAAATGGCCAAGCCTTGGTCTTGCACCAAACTTTCAAGCAGGTTTGCAATTTCGGCTGCGGTGTGCGGGTCCAAGTTGCCAGTCGGCTCATCCGCCAGCAACAGCTGTGGCTTGTTCATCAAAGCACGGGCGATGGCAACACGTTGTTGTTCACCACCGCTAAGTTGGTTGGGGTAATGTTCGGCACGCTTTTGCAAGCCAACCTTTTCAAGCAACATCTGGGCATAGGCCACAGCTTCGGGTGTGACTTTGCCTTGAATACGTGCTGGCATCAGCACATTTTCCAGCGCTGTAAAGTCTGCCAACAGGTGGTGACTTTGGTAAACAAAGCCAAATTTTTCCAACCGTATTGCCGATTTTTCATAATCCTTCATGGTGGTTGTGGCAACGCCTTCCACCTTCACCTCACCCTTGGTGGCTGAATCTAAAAGCCCTGCAATTTGCAAAAATGTGCTTTTACCACTGCCGCTTTGGCCAATAATCGCCACCTTTTCACCCGCTTGAACGGTTAAATTCACACCTTCTAAAACGTGCAATTCTTCCCCACCAGATTGGAAGGTTTTGTATAAATTTTCAATTTGTAACAGGTTATTCACCACGCAACACCTCCACCGGGTCTAAGTTGGCGGCACGCCTTGCTGGTTCAATGGCCGCCGCGATGGAAAGGGTGATGGAAATTATCACCGTCAGCGCCACATCGTGCCAATTGATTACCGCTGGTAGCTCTTCTAAGAAGTAGGCCTCGCCACTAAAAATAGCCACGCCGAACAAACCTTCTAGCACCGAGACAATGCCTTGCAAATTAAAAACAATCAACAAACCAAACACCAAGCCCAGCAAGGTGCCAATCACCCCAATAAGCGAGCCACCGTAGGCAAACATTTTTAAAATGTCCGCCCGTCTTGCGCCCATGCTACGCAAAATGGCAATTTCACCACGCTTGCTGTTCACACTCATCATTTGTCCAGTTAAAACGTTGAAAGACGCAATGGCAACCAACAGCGTTAAAATAATAAACATCGAAACCTTTTCCACTTCTAGCGCTTCAAAAAATTGTTTGTTACTGTCCTTCCAAGTGGTGATCACCGCCCCATCTTCGGACACTTGAGCGCCAATTGCATCACGCTTGTCCTCCACAGAAAGTGGGTTTGACAATTGAATATCAATCCCTGTTACGTTTTGCCCCAGCTTTAAAAAGTTTTGCGCTGTTGCGGTGGAGGTGAACACCCACGCTTCGTTATAAATATTCATGCCCACGTCATAAACGGCCACCACACGCACCTTTTGCATACGTGGAATAAAGCCAAATGGCGTGGTTGCCCCCTGCGGTGCCACCAAGTTCACCACCGAGCCCACAGTGGCTTGCAACCTTCTGGCCAAGTCCTTACCAATGGCCACGGTGTTCAGTTGATTAAGCTTTGCAAAGTCCCCCGCCAGTAAGAACCTATCTTGAAAGACGAAGGCTGTTCTTTGTTCCGCATTGACACCACGCAACAAAACGCCCGAAGCACCACCACGGTTGGTGACCAAAGCCTGACCTTGAACATAAACTTCGGTTTTTTCCACCCCGTCTAGGGTGAGGAGGCTTTTGGCAATGGCGTTGGCACTTTCTTCCCCAGCGTAGGAAACATGGGCGGTGGCGTGACCACTCATCCCAAGGATTTTACCCATCAATTCTTCACGGAAACCGTTCATCACCGACATCACAATAATCAGCGCTGCCACCCCAAGGGTAATGCCAATCAACGAAAACGTTGAAACCACTGAAACAAAACCACGGCGGGCTTTAAAGTAACGCCAAGCAACAAACGAATGTAAAGACATTAAGCAACCTTTGCTTGCTGATCATCCAAAAAACCTGCGGGGTATTCGCCAGCTTTCAGCTCAATCTTTTCACCTGTTTTGCGGTTTTTCCACTCAAACACGCCATTGTCCACACCTTTAGGGCCAATCACACATTGCCAAGGCAGGCCAATCAGGTCCATCTCATTAAATTTTTGCCCAGGGGATGCATCACGGTCATCCAACAGAACTTCCACACCTTTGGCTTGGAGCGATTGATAAAGGTTATCAGCTGCTTCTTTCACAGCATCATTTTTATATTTCATTGCCACAATGCCCACTTTAAATGGTGCCATGGGTTCAGGCCAAACAATGCCCGAATCGTCGTGGTTTTGTTCAATCGCTGCGGCCACCACCCGAGAAACACCAATGCCATAACAACCCATAGTCACAGGTGTTGGCTTGCCATCTTGTTGAACCACATTGGCTTCCATCGGCTTAGAGTAAGTATCTTCCAGCAAGAAGATGTGCCCCACTTCAATGCCTTTTTTCTGCTCCAATTCTTCTTTTGCTTTTGGCGCTTCGGCTTCGTTGTATTTTTCAACGTTGACGGCATAATCCCCTTCTGGGTCAAACAGCAAGTCATCTTCCCCTGTTTGTGCCAATACATGAAATTCGTGAGAATAGTTACCGCCAATGGCGCCTGTATCTGCCACCACTTGACGGAAGTCCAGCCCCAAACGTGAAAAGATCGCATGGTAAGCAAGGCGCATTTTTTCATAAGACTCTAGCGCAGACTCACGGTCCACATCAAAGCTATAACAGTCCTTCATCATAAATTCACGGCCACGCATCAACCCGAATCTTGGGCGAATTTCATCCCGGAATTTGGTTTGAATTTGGTAAAGCATCACCGGCAACTGCTTGTAGCTTTGAATGTTGTTGCGGTAAAGGTCGGTCACCACCTCTTCATGAGTGGGGCCTAGGCAAAAGTCACGGTTGTGACGGTCTTGGATGCGGCACAGCTCGGCGTCCATTTTGTCCCAGCGGCCTGTTTCTTGCCAAAGTTCGGCAGGTTGAACCATCGGCATCAAAATTTCTTGTGCACCTGCACGGTTCATTTCCTCACGGACGATATTTTCCACTTTTTTAAGAACTTTCAGCCCCAACGGCAACCAATTGTAAACTCCACTGGTCACCTGACGGATCATCCCCGCACGCAACAGCAAGCGGTGCGACGGCACTTGCGCCTCCGAAGGTGTTTCTTTCAAAGTTGGCAAAAAGGTTTGTGACAGGCGCATTGAGGGAAATTCCTTTTCATTCATTTTTTATATGATATTTAACCATAACAGCATAAAGAATTGGCGCAAGAAGTCAATGAAATTAGCTTGAAAAATACACCCTATCGCAATTGCTTATTTCCACCTAAATTTAACCACACCTCACCATTAAACACTTGACAAAAAATGGTGTGTATACATAATACAACCTAAATATGAGTAAATATTAGAACCACCTCAAAATTTCACCCCTCTTGTTTAGAAACTTGGAGGCCTTAGCCTTATGAAAATAAACATCCACACAAGCCGCTTTATTGCCGCAGTTATCTTCAGCCATCCACTTAACATACCAAATCAAGACTTTCCTGCACCTAAAAAATTTAAATCTCACCCAGAAGACCTGATCCCCTTCATCAACAAAGTTGCGAAAGCCAGCAAAGATCGTAAACTTTATGTCATTACAAAAGAATTTGGGCGCAAACTTCTAGGACAAGAAAGAATTGATTTTGATGCCGCAAACCTCCTTCAGTCTATCGCGCAGCTTCAAATCAACCTCAACAAGGTGCAAACAATAGACCAAGCAACTTTTGAAGAGTATGTAGATATTTATCAAAAAAGCATCATCAAGCCCGATAATGTTAGGGCGAAATCCGTGATTGAAACTTGCATACTTCCCTTTGCGCATTTTGTATCTGGCCGTACCAACGGAAGCCATCAGCTGCACATGCCACAATTACAGTTTTTAGCTTCATCATTTTCATTGTATTGGAATGATCAGACACACAATGACATGTACTGCCTCACCAACAGCCATGATAACATTGACGCGTTTCATTCAGTTGTAAGTGAGCTTCAAAGCGCATTTAAGATTCATGATCTTTGCCAAGACTTTATAAGTGGCCATTTAGACATTGAGTATTTCAACCAAGAGATAAAGACCGTCTCCGACTTGGGCGTTGCCGTTGATGAAAACCTAAAAGCCATGGTTAAAGCGCAGGAAGATCTTGCCCAAAAAATCAAAGCGCTTAAAAACTACTTTAAAGCTTAAACACCTTTTAAAGTGATATCGCATTAAAAAAACTCCCTCTTTGGGAGTTTTTTTTGTTTTTGTGCATATGCGTGCTTGACAACCTAAAATTTCGCGCTATGATGCAAACGTTCAAACATGCATGGCGCTTTAGCTCAGTTGGTTAGAGCAGTGGAATCATAATCCAAAGGTCCGGGGTTCAAGTCCCTGAAGCGCCACCATTTACCTTCCACACACCAATACCCTAAACATTGTTTTTTTAACTCCATACCACTTAATAGACGCAAGCATTTGTTGAAATCTGCTCAGTAATTACTTAAAATATCTTAAAAGATAATAAAAAAACTTACTGGAGTTTCAGACCCATGAACCAGCTTAACTTTCTGGCCAAAACAAGCATTCGCAACAAATTCATCATCCTGACTAGCTTTTTTGTCACCACTCTTTTACTGCTCACAGCCATTGCAGTTTATGAACTGAATGACCTTAAAAAAGACTCGGATGACACTTTAAACAAAATTGATAACATCCGCGAAACGCAGGTGACTTTTAAAATTCAAGTGCAGGAGTGGAAAAACACCCTCCTTCGTGGCACAAACCCCAAACAATTTGATAAATATTGGGACCGCATTCAGGACAAATATCAAACAATCTCCTCAAACTTGAAGGAAATTCGTGCAAACTTTGAGGCCGATGGCTTGGACACATCTGAACTAGACATCCTATTAAAAGACTACAAAGCAATGATTGATAAATATGGCGAAGCTTTGGAAAGTTACGATAAAACGGACATTGCATCCGCCCAAAAAGTAGACAAACTGGTTTCAGGCATTGACCGTAACCCAACAAAAATCATGGACAGCTTAGTCGTGGTGGTGAAAGAACATGCCAAACAACGCATGAATGAAAAAATTACCCAGTTGACGGCCCTTATTTTAATGGTTATGGCCATCTTAGCCGGTGCAACAACACTGCTTTCAATTGTTATCAGCCGCGGTATTTTAGATTCTGTTAAAACCATCAACACTGGTATTACGACCTTGAGCAACAATGACCTGACCATTAACCTTGCACCTAAAACATCTGATGAAATTGGTGAGTCCATCAGTCAGCTTGGGAAGTTTGTCCAGCATTTAAAATTACAAATGGACGACATTAAACAAGCGGCCACATCCATGCAAACAGCTGCGCAGGAAATGAACCATCGTAGCACAAGCATGTCAAACTTTAGCTCCAACCAAAAAGACGCGATCACTCAGATTGTTGCCGCTGTGGAGGAAACATCTTCCACCATTCACGAAATCAACAACCTGTCACAAGATGCGAAACAAAACATTGACATTGTTTCTGCTGAGTCTGAAGCGTCTGACCAAATTATGAACACATTACAAGGTAACTCGGACCAAATTGTGGAAGTGATCAGCGTGATTGAGGACATATCTGACCAGATTAACCTACTCGCCCTAAACGCAGCCATTGAAGCGGCGCGTGCAGGTGAAGCCGGCCACGGGTTTGCTGTGGTGGCGGACGAGGTTCGAAAACTGGCCGCTAACACCAGCCAGTCCACTCAGCGTATTACATCTGTCATCAACGAGCTTCAACAAAATGTAGGGCACACCCACGACTCGTTCACCAAGATCTCCACCTCCATTAACAAAGTGGCGGACAGCATCATGAACGTGTCTCACGCTTTGGAGCAACAGTCCACCGCTATTCAAGAAGTTTCATCCACCATTCACGAGTTCTCGATGAACATGGAAGAAATGACCGATAACATTGACGCAAATTCACGCACAGCGGAATCTGTGGAAAGCGAAGCGGTAGAAGTACACAACCGCGTGAGCCAATTTAGAACTTAAAACAAACACTCAACCTTAAAAAACACAACGACGTTGTGAACTTAACTTGCAATTTCAGCAAGTTAGGGTCATAATCTGTCAAATAATGGGTAAAACACAAAAAGGGGTAAAGCTTTGATTCGATGCACATTTAGCGACGCACTTAAAGTGCGAGAAGACCCCAGCACCCGCAATGTTTTTGTTTTATTCAACCACGGCTTCCGTGTCAAAATTGATGTTCACATTGCAAAGACCACCCAAAACAAAATTGGCTGGCGCATTAACATGCACGGCAACAGCGAAGTGATTCGTGCCACTAAAAAAGAACTGTTCGACCACACCATCCACTACCTTGAAAAACGCCTGCGCAAGCCGTTGGCCAAAATTACTTTTGAAGATATTATTCTCCTCACCCAAGCAAAGCCCATTAAATCAGTCACCAGAAGTGAAGGTTAACCCATGCAACTTTTAGACCTTGTTACAGCAGAAGCCAAAAACATTCGCACTGTGTATGACCATCACAGCATCTTCCAAGCGGCTGACATTGTTTTTAAAACAGGTGCACCATCTGTACTGGTAATCAACACCGCCAAACGCTACGTTGGCATTGTTACAGAACAGGACATTATTTTAGCCATCAAAAAATACAAACAACGCATACTCGAACTTAAAATAACCGAAATTATGAGCGTGGACCTGATGGCCTGCTCCCCCTTTGAACAGATTGACGAAGCGGTGCGAGTGATGGGCGAATATAAAATCCGCAACCTCCCCATTATTACAGAAAGCGGTAACCTATCTGGCTTTATCAACCTTAACACCGTGGCACGTGCCCAGCTTTCCAGCATCATACAAAGGTGGGGTTAATCCATCACTTTGATTTTGTGTCATTTTTACACACATAGAATAAAATTCTAAAAATAGATCATTTGCACGCAATGCTGTAAGTGATTGTATTATATATTATTGTTTACTTTTTATTCAACCAACAATTTTGTGGCTATTGAGTCATCCTTAAAAGGGCACTATATTCCCTTTCCATGAAAAATATAACACACAGCACAGCGCCTTATTTTATGATGGTTTGGGTTTTAACCGTCGTAACCCTTTGGCTTGCTCAGTTTGAAAGCACCTTTAGAAAAATAATCTATTTCATTATTTAGAAAATAACAAAAAGCATTGGGCAAAAAACGGTGGAAAACAGCTTATCTTATCTTCTATTTCTTCCATGGATGTTGGCATTTATTTTACAGGGTCGTTTCTTTTTAAACATTTTTAAAATTACACACCTTAAGGGGCTGACCCACCTTACACTTTGCTATTGGGTCGGCTTTGCCACTCTGTCGCTTACCTTTTTTGCTCTGTTTTGCTTCAATGCACTCAACGAAACAACGGTGCTTGCAGTCTTGGGATTATCTGCCCTTGGTTTATGGCCAATCAAATTCAAACAATCGGCAACGCATAAAGCCTTCCAACGTTTTGACCAAGGTCACTTACTTTCTGTTTTATTTATTCTTGCTTGTCTTATTACTTTGCCAGCCACCATGGTGCCACCACTGACCGGTTCTGGCCTCGCATACCATCTAGCCATCCCCAAAAGCATGGCTAGCAGTGAACAATTCCACCTAACGGTTGACAGCTTTTTACAGTCTGGCCCACTGCTCACCCATGTGCACGCCGCCGCGGCCTACATATTAGGCGGTGAAACCTTAATGATGCTGAATAGCTGGGGCATGTTCGTCCTTTCGGGCACAGCGGTTTACGCCTTGGCACGCAGACGTTTGCGCCCTGCATCTTCATGGCTTTTTACAGCTGTTATTGCCAGCTTACCCGCCCTGACATACAGCGCTGGCAGTGGTATCATTGAACCTAAGCTGATGGGCGTTCTATCCATCGCGGCTCTCACATTGGTGCAATATGCCCGCAGTGAAAAATTAAACTGGCTGTTCATAACCGCACTTTTACTGGCCGTTGCCATGCAAATGCATGTGATTGGCATTTTTGCTGCCTGTGCGTTTTTATCCACTTTTGTGCTGTGCGTTAAAGACCTTAAGCTGACAAAAGCACTGGCTCACACCACCTTGTTTGTATGTTTGCTAACGCTGTTTGCAAGCCCTTTTTATGGCTGGGCTTATGCACAAACAGGCCAACTGCTGTTACCCATTTTTAGCGACCTGACCAGCATGACAGGTTGGAGCCCGATGCAAGCCGCACTTTACAAACAACAAGCCTTTGCAGGTGTTGACAAATCCTTGCTAGATTGGGCCTTCAACTACCCCCTTGAAATTGCCATCCAAACCCAAAACTGGGCTGTAAACCACCTCAGCTTAGGGCCACTATTTTTGCTAGCGTTTATCCCTTGTATTTTAATGATTGTTAAACGCTTTTCATTCCTTAGCCCAATTGCACAACACTGGGGCACGCAGGAGCTTTACGCCCTCACCTTTATGACATTTTACAGCTTGTGGTTCTTTTATGGTATGGAAATGAAACCACAAAGCCTAACGCCTGTTATTCCATTGCTTATTTTACCTGTGTGGATGATGGCAGAAAGCCTTTTTGCACGCAGCCTCTTCCCTATTCGCGCGTCACTCATCACAGCCACGTTTGTGATCATGGCGGTACAGTTTGGTATTTCATCTAAAATCAACCAACCAGCTGTGGCACTGGCTTTTAAAAACATCACTTTTGAAGAATACATTCAACAAAACATGCCCGAGATGACCGTGGCCGAATATCTTAAAAACAGCATGAAAAAAGAAGACAAGGCACTTTACACCCAACACGGTAAAATGAACTACGTTCTTGGCCACAAAGGGCTATACGCACCAGCCGTCTTCCAAGAAAAAATCCCCGTGGCATTTGGCAGCAGCACTGACATTATCAACAATGCCTTGCGTGAAGGTGTGACCTTATGGGTGACAGAAAACAACCCACTAAAACCAGAACATGACACCGACTATAACGCCCACCAACACCTTAGAAAATTGATAAGCTATGGCTGCTTTGTGGAAGACAGCTACATTGAGCCAGCCCCACAAAAAAGTTTTTACATTTACCGCTATATTAAAAACTGCCAAGGCCAAAACCAAGCTTAAACCATTGACATTTTGATAAACCGCCACAAATTTAGGTAAAATCAGGCCACCATGGTTGAATTTGGCAACCACCTTCCATATATGATAACGGTACCCCAAACTGTATATATGGAAAGTTATGATGGAAAAGCTGATAAAAAACATTTCACAACAATTGCGCAAAGCCTTAGACGAAAAGGCCATGTCCTTATCAGATCTTTCCGAATCTTCCAATGTAACCGAACAAGTATTAAATGATATTTTATCAGGCCAAAACAGCCCATCCTTTGAAGAGGTCATTCAAATTGCGAAAGCTTTAAATGTCAGCTTAGACCAACTAACAGGCATGCCCATTCAAGCCATTCACAGCGCACCGAGTGTGCCTGTGAAAGAAGACTATTCTAATGAGACGGATATCCTTGCAAGCTTTGAACTTAGCAATACGGACATGACACCGTCAGAAGCTTCTCGCATGCTCACAAGTGCGGCCAACGGCACATGGATTGCCCACCCACACGACAGCTTGGTTAAAGAAGGCACAGCAAGAGTTAAACCCATTTTTTGCATGCAAACCGGCCACAAAAAAATTGTGGTGGACCTTGCCTTCCCCCACACTTATGTTGAAGCAGGCTCTATTGCCAGTTTGCTGGGCGTCATTGGCTCGGCGATGGTGGGCACCCACGCAAGGCTGATGGACATTCGCATCCCCCCCGCTTTGGTGCGTACCTTTAAAGCACCTTTTACAGGCCGACAAAATATTTTAGAACAAACCGCCGATAACCAGCGCCCACTTTTAAGTGTGACCATGCGCCCGATGACCGGTTTAACACCCCAGTCATACGCCAATTTGGTTTATAACATTTTAAAAAACGGGGTGGACTTTACCTGCGACCCAACCATGATGCATTCCTTACCTGAACACCATTTTAGGGAACGGGTAAACCTTATTTCCGAAGCGATACAAAGCTTAAAATATGAAGAAAATATCACAGGAAAACACCACATGGTCAACGTTTCCGCCGCCACCACAGAAGAGGTTTTGGAGCGTGCAAAAATTGCCATTTATAGCGACATGAAATACCTGTTAATTGACACCGCCGCCACCGGTTTTAGCACCCTGCAAAGCTTGCGAAACTTTGCCGAAGAACACGGCGCTGTCATTGCGGCCATGGGCGCAAGATCCATGCAAACTGCCACCATGAGCGAGCAGGTTTTGGCCAAATTGCTGCGCTTTGCAGGGGCGGATATTGTAAGCATACCAAGCCCTTTGGGCGAAAGTTTCCAAAACTCTAGACGTCAAGTGAAGGGCACTATTTTATCGCTGATTGGTGAAGACCCCATTGCCCAAGACCAGCTTGGCCTTTCCTTCGATCAGCCCACTTTGGCGATGAAAGAAGCAATTCCAGCCGTGGGTGGCGGCCACAATCCGTGGCATTTCCCAAGGCTGATTGACACGGTTGGCGCAGGGTGTATTATTCAATGTGGCGCCAATGTTATGAGCCACCCAAACGGTGTGGAAGCCGGCGCCAAAGCCAATATCACAGCCATAAATGCGCTGATGGAAGCGGTGAAAAATGGCAAGAATTTAGCCGTTGACGGTAAAAAAGTTTTGCAAGAAGCCGCCAAAACGTCGGAGCCGTTAAAAGAGGCACTGCGCCACTGGAATGAAGGAGCGTTTTTGTTTGGCGTGATTGAAGGGGATAGAAGCAACATCACCGGCACGGTTCAAGCAGTATAGCAACCATAAGTTGAAATGTTAGATTTTCCGTGCGCATATCATAGGAATTGAAGACGCATATTGACGAAATAAAGAACAAATTTTGCGTGATTTTGGCAAAGATAGCCATTTTTACCAATCAAAAGTTGTTCAATTTTGCCTAAATTGTGCATCAATGCGCATCAAACGCATTAATCTATTGTATACAGGCGTAGCATTTCCACCCTAAAATTTATTCTTGGAAAGTTCATTCGTTCTCGCCCTGTGCGTGATAAAAAGCCTTTTCATCAAATTCAATTCATTGCATAAAAAAGGAGGCTATAAGCCTCTTTTTTTCGCTTAACTAGGCATCCCAAGACAACCATGCAGCTAAAAAGCCACGTGCGTTTTTACTATCCGGCCCTTCTGGTGCACGGTGAAAAGTTTTCACATAGGGCATATATTGCCCCTTATGAATACAAACACCTTGCCCTTCTAAGGCATACTCACAAGACGTGAGACTTTCTTGCTCTTGGGGGTTGAGAACACCGATGTTCGATATAGATTTTGGTAAAGAAGCAAAAGTTGACCTTGGTGCATAGCGTGTGCTAGGGCCAACATAAAACTTCATCAAAGTATAATTTTGACGATCTCTGTGGTAGGCCATAACATTGCTTGTGCGTGCAACTTGCGCTGAAGCCTGACTGGAACGCAAAGAAGCCGTAACAGAAAGATCTTTATACTGCCCCTTTGCGCGTTTTAGCTTTTTTAATAAGTCCCTATGTTTTTGCAGTTCGTGAATAACCCACCGAATAAACTGATCACAAACGCCTTGGCTTAAACAGTGAATTTTGGTTAAGTAATCCGTAAAAACACTTTGCCATTTCTCTAACGATGGACCACCATAAATGTATTCTTTATTGTTTGCCGATATTCGATATGTAAGTTTCGTTTCATCACCCAAATTTTGAATGTGATAAATAATAAAACTTTTATCTTCCGTAATAATTTTTTCAAATATTTGCAATATGTCAGCCGGCGTGTCTAACTTTGGATAAAAAGCAACTTCAACTCTACTGCCATGATGAACTGAAACCAAATCATTTAAAGAACCCACAACCTTTGCATGAGGGTCATTTTTTGGTAGTGGCATAAAAAGTCCTTAGTGCGAATGCACTGGTAAAAAGATTAAGTAAAACAAGACACTTTTATTGTATACAGAACAACAACCGTGAGTCAACAAATAAAAAAGAGGCTTAACACCTCCTTTTTCATATCGTTATATTATTGATCCCATGCAAGCCATGCAATTAAAAAGCCACGTGGATTTTGGCAATCCGGCCCTTCTGGCGCGCGATGATAAGTTTTCACACGAGGCATGTGTAAGCCTTTATGGACACACACGCCTTGACCATCCAAGGCATATTCACGCGGTGTAAGTCTTTGTTGTTCATATTCCGATAAAGCCCCAATAGTCGACACCTTCTTTGGAATATCTGCAAAAGTTGACCTTGGTGCATAGCGTGTGCTGGGGCCAACAAAATACTTCATCAAAGTGTAATTTTGGCGATCCTTATGGTATTCCAAAACATCAGATTGTGCAATTTTGCCTGAAGCTTGACTGGAGCGCAAAGAAGCCAGAACAGAAAGATCTTTATATTTCCCTTTTGTCCGCTTTAGCTTTTTAAGTAAGTCTAAATGCGTTTGCAATTCACAAATCACCCACTGGATGAACTGATCACAAACATCAGGGCTTAAACCATGAATATTTTTCAAATAGCCCTCAAGAACCATTTGCCATTCTTGCAATGATGTACCATCATAAAGATACTCTTTGTGATATGCGTACAAGTAATATTCACATTTACTTTCATCATCCAATTTATGACTATGAAAAATGTTGAAACTTTGATCTTTTGTAATCATTGCTTCAAAAAGTTCTAGCATATTTTTAGGTGTATCCAACTTTGGATAAAAAGCAACTTCCACAACAGGGTTTTTGTGTGCTTCAACCAACTCGTCTAATGAATCAACAACCCTTGCATGGGGGTCATTTTTTGGTAGTGGCATAAAAAGTCCTTAGTGCGAATGCACTGGTAAAAAGATTAAGTAAAACAAGACACTTCCATTGTATACAAAACAGCAACCGTGAGTCAACAAATAAAAAAGGAGGCTTAACGCCTCCTTTTTTTATTTCGCTATAGCCATTTATCAGGCAGTTGCCAGTTCAGCCAACATGTCAAGAAACCACGTACATATGGAGAGTTCAACCCTTCCGGTGCACGATGATAACTCTTCACACCTGGCATATGTTTACCTTTGTGCAAGCAAACACCTTGCCCATCTAAGGTATAAAGTTTATGTTTAATTTTTTCATAACATCTGGGTTTTGAGCTTCTCCACGCATTGCGTGGATTCAAAAGCTTTCTAGGTGCAAATTCAGTGCTTGGCCCAATGTAGTATTTCATCATTGTATAGTTTTGTATATCCTGATGAAAATCTAGAACTTCTCCCAAAGCAACCTCGGCACCCGCTTGGCTGGCACGCAATGAACCATACATAACCTGATCACAATAGTCGCCCTGTTGAACACGCAATGTTTTTAAGAGCGCGCAGTGTTTATCAATCTCCTGTTTTGTCCACACAATAAAAGCTTCCACTTCTAATGCTGAAATATTTACACATGATTGCACGTAATCCTTAAAGACGCGGTTCCAATCCTCCAAAGAAGGTCCGCAATAGTAAAAATCACCATCAAAACCATAAAAATAATATTTAGTTTGAGGGTCACCCGTTAAAAGTTGAGCGATATAGCAATTGAAACTTTGATCTTTTGTGAGAATTTGTTCGAATATGTCCAACATATCAGCACCTGTATCCAACTTTGGATAAAAAGCAACTTCCACAGCTGGGTTTTTGTGTGCTTCAACCAACTCGTCTAATGAATCAACAACCCTTGCATGGGGGTCATTTTTTGGTAGTGGCATAAAAGGTCCTTAGTGCGAATGCACTGTTGAAAAAGAATAAGTAGAGTTTATGTAAACTTTGTTTTAATCACTCCACCTTGGGAATTCAAGCCCCCTTCAAAGGTTTTTGAATGCACTTTTACTGTGGTTTTTGTGGGGTGATTTTACGGCGGTTTTCCGGCTCACCCAGCAAGCGTTTAAGCGCTTTAATTTTGGTCACACCGCTGTCGCCAAGCCTGTCCACCGTTTGGGCGTAACTGTGCTTGGCAAAGCCACCTAATAAAGTTTCAAGGTACTGGGCGTAAACATCGTCACTCAATGGTACAATTTTTTCGGGCAAGGTGTGGGCGGTTAAGCTGGCATCATCACGCAGGGTTTTCACCGTAAAGTCGCTGCGGTCAATCAGGCTGTAACTGTGCAGCGGCATGCCCATCATGTTGCCGGCGGCTTTGTTCACCACATGCACCGCACAAGGGTTGGCCAATGGCACGGCTGTTAAATGCGCCAGCGCAATGTTAATGCGGGAAACATCGGTCATCGTAAAGTTCATTTTTTTGCCCAATTTAGGCGAGGCAAAAACTTCCTTGCAGTCCACATCATTGGTGGAAAGCCCCCAGCTTTGCGTGTCAAAGCCAATGAACATTTTGTCCCGGCCTGGGTTGCGCGAAAAACGGGCCTTGGGAATGGAACGCTCCAGCGGAACCACATTTAAGCTGTAGGCTTCGTTTGCAAAAATGGGTTTAAAGATCAGCTGGGCTTTGCGGGTGTCATAAAAATAGTCCCCCTCCAGCGGTAAGCCGGTCAGTTTAACAATGCCGTTATCGTCCTTTTCAATAAAGAACGTTAGGTAACCGTCTTGAATTTCCATCCCAAAGCCAGCAAAGGCGTTTGGCAAACTGCATAGCATGGCTAAAATTGCAAAAAAGAATGTTTTTTTAATGTTGGCAGTTGATTTCATAACGGTCTATTGCTACTTTGTTTTGTATATTTCGATTTATTTATTTAAGGATGACATTCATGAAAATTAATGGCAACCAAATTCGCCCTGGTATGGTGCTTGAGCACCAAGGTCGTCTGTGGCGTGTTGCAAAGATTTCGCACACCCAGCCTGGTAAAGGTGGTGCTTACACCCAAGCAGAAATGAAGGACATTGTTTCTGGCACCAAGTTAAACGAACGTTTCCGTTCATCCGAAACGGTGGAGCGTGCCCGTTTAGAACAGGTGGAAATGCAGTTTTTGTATGACGATGGCGACACCTTAAACTTCATGAACAACCAAAACTATGAGCAAGTTTCCTTAGCTTATGACATGGTGGGCGACGCAAAAGTGTGGCTGCAAGAAAACATGAATGTTCAAATTGAATTTTATGAAGACAAGCCCATTGGCATTGAACTGCCCGAAAAAATTGTGATGGAAATTACCGAGGCGGAAGCCACTGTGAAGGGCCAAACCCAGTCATCATCTTTCAAACCTGCTGTTGTTGAAAACGGCGAAACAGTGATGGTGCCACAATTTATTAGCGCTGGGGAGCGTATTGTGGTAAACACCACAGACGGTTCCTACGTGGAACGTGCAAAAGCATAAATTTTTGATTTAAAAAGGCTCTTTTACAAATGAAACAGAACATGAAGCAAAGCCGTGAACGGACGATGGCTTTTAGTGACAATGCCCAACTAAACATCATGGAACGTATGGCGCGCCGCAGTGCCAAACCTTTCAAACTGGCGTTTGGCGACATTGAGCGCAAATTGGTGACCAAAGAAGGTGCCGGCACCCTCGCACGCGACATTGAAGCGAAGATGCAGCGCTTTTACAGCCAAGACATCACCGAAAAAGCACCTGGCGACGCTTTATGCTTTAGCACATCGGACAACTTGCCAACCCAAGGCAACGCATGGTTGGTCAGCACTTGTGGCAGTTTTGTAAACTTGTGTCACGGCGCCAGCGAAGTGAACGTGACCTTCACTTACATGGTGGACGGTGAAGCCCAGTGCGCTTTGGTTTACTACCCCCTCACCGATGAGATTTTCGCCGTTGAAAAGGGCAAAGGCGCTTACAGCCACGAAGGGCGCTTGCGTGTTTCTGGCAGAGACATGGTGGAAGACAGCTTGGTTTCAATTTTCTCCCCCGTTTCCAAAACAGAGGACGAAGATGCTTACTTTAACTTGCTGAAAACCGCACGTTCTAAAAACTGCCACACCCGCACATCTGGCAATTTGATTCACGATGTCATCAACCACTCTAAGGGTAAATTGGATGCGGTGATTGCCATTAACCAAAACCCTGTGGATGTGTTTATCAGCCAGTTTATCGTCCGTGAAGCTGGTGGTTCTGCTTGCGAATTGAACAGTAAAGCCATTGAACTGGGCAGCAACCAAATTTTGGCCGCCAACAGCAAACTGCAAGGCAAATGGTTAAAACTTTTGGCCAACAAGTAACATTGCTTTAAGCACAAAAAAGGGAGGTTTTCACCTCCCTTTTTTATCATTTAAAAAACCTTTGCCACCAAGTCATGCAAATTCTGGAAATAAGGCGCGCCTGTGGCCGCATATTCTTGATCTGTGTGCTTGCCAAGGTCATTGGGCACAAATGCAAAATCCATCCCTGCATTTTCAGCGGCGTAAAAGTCTCGCAAGCTGTCACCCACCACCAACACTTCTTCTTTTTTGAGGTCAAAGTCACGCAGAATATCAAAAAGCATGCCCGGTTTTGGTTTGGAACAAGCACAGCCTTCATCCACCAAATGCGGACAGTGGTAAAAAGCATCAATCGCCGCTTCTTCGCCCAGCAATTGGTTCAGCTTATTGTGAATATCTTTCAAACCTTCTTCTGTAAGCAAGCCCTTGCCAATACAACGCTGTTGAGTAAAAATATAAAGCCCTAGCCCTTGGCTTTTCAGCTTTTGTAAACTTTCTTTCACAAAAGGCAACAAGGTCATTTCATCCGCCTTTAAAACGTAACCCCCTTTACCACGGCTGGTGGCATTTAAGGTACCGTCACGGTCAAAAATAATGGCTTTGTATTGTGGCATTGCAAACTCCTGTGTTGAATTTTTTTAATTTTAGAATGATAATAAACAAAACAACAAAACACAAGCAGGCACTTTTTATGGACGCTTTATTTATTGGCCACAATTACACAGACGTAACATTCACCACCGATTACATCCCCACAGGGGACGAAAAACACGTCGGAGATGACTATGCCTTTGGCGTGGGTGGCAATGCCGTTGTCGCAGCCTTTACCTGTGCCAAATTTGGCCTAGAACCGGGACTGATTACCCAAGTGGCCGATGACCGCTTGGGCGACGTTTTTTTACAGCGTGCCGCCAAATATGGCATTCGCATTTATCCAAGAACCGTTCAAAAAAGCTCCCTTTCGCTCATCTTGCCCAACAACAAAGACAAACGTGCCATTTTGCGCTGTCGTGATACTGAGTATCTAACCAAACCACACCAAGTGCGTCTGAAAAATGTTCAAGCCGTGCATGTGGACGGCCACATGCCAAAAGTGGCCTTAGATGTGTTAAAAAAAGCCCGTGAAAAAGGCATATTAACATCGCTGGACGGTGGTGCTGTCCGCCCGCAAATTGAAGAAATTTTAGAATATATTGACGTGGCTGTACTTTCAGAAGATTTTGCCGCACAAATGAAATTCACGGAAGACGAAATGTTTGACTATCTGGCACAAAAAGGCGTGAAAATTGCCGCCATCACTTATGGTTCGAAAGGTGTCAGCGTCATGGAAAACGGCAACCGCTACCGTGTGAGCGCCGTGCCCGTCGCCCTCGAAAAAATTGTCGACACCACCGGCGCTGGGGACGTTTTTCACGGTTCATACATCTTCTCTTACATTGAGCACCCCAACCGCAGTTGGCAGGGCCATTTTAAATTTGCCCGCTGTGCTTCCGCCTTGTGCATTCAAAAGCTGGGTGCCGAGCCGGGCATTCCCACACTGGAAGAAGTGGAAGAGCTTTACAAGCAAACCCAACAAGACGATTAAGCGGTTTAATGTATTCTTACCTTAAAAACGTCCATTGGTTGCCCACACCCAATAAAGTGGAGCTTTATTTTGCAAACCACTGCCCGCAGCCCAACAAGCTAGCCGCTGTTTTCGCTTTTATTTTTAATGAAGCCGGTGAACTTTTGATGATCCAACAAAAAGACGGTCGCTGGAACATTCCCGGCGGAGGCGCTGAAGCTGGTGAAACAATTGAACAAACCGCCATCCGAGAAGTGATGGAGGAAGCCTGCGTTGAGATTACAAACTTAGAAGTGGTGGCCTATCAACGCTTGCTTCAACAAGGGGAGAAGACGCCAAACTGCTCACGCCCTTACCCAGAATCCTACGAAGTTTTTGTGTTTGGAAAGGCTAAACAAGACCTGCCTTTTAAAAAGTCGAACGAAGCGACAAACCGCCAATATTTCCCAATAAAAACAGCTGTTAAGCAAGACGGCATTCTGTATGAAAATCGGCATGTCATTTTTGATAAAGCACGCCTTTTACTTAAAAAATAAATTATTTCAAAAAAGGCTTAAAATTCCGCTTGCAATGTCCCCAAAACATGGTTATATTCCCAATCACCGATAACCAACGGTTTCCTGGGGGCAGGTAGCTCAGTTGGTAGAGCAAAGGATTGAAGCTCCTTGTGTCGGGGGTTCGATTCCCTCCCTGCCCACCATTTATTTCTCCTTACTCAGCAACGCTTTTAGAAGATTTCAGTAAGCTTCTACTCAAAGGCTTTTTTGGTGCATGGTGCAAATATGGTGCAATTCGGTGCATTCCGCCTTTTAGGATGTCCAAATCCTAAGCCTGATTATACATAAGTAAATTTTCTTTGCATCTTCATTTTGAATGTTTTTGAGATGGTGACTTTTCCGCTTGGTGCAGCTGTGGTGCAGTTGTGGTGCAGTTGTGGTGCAGTAACTCTGACTGAATGCATAGAACAAAATCAACCCGAATCGTTCTATTTTGAATAAAATATAGTGACATTCTATAAAATCGTCCCGAAAGGGTTGATATATTCTAATATTAAATTGAATCTAAACCCTCAGCTTCAACCCCATACCAACGCCAAGGCCTAGAGACTTTTTAATCTCTTTAAGCTGTTTGACGTGTTTAGTAGTGTCGATGCCTGCACGTTTTTGAACGATTTTGAAGTGGCGGATGGCTTCGTTCACCTCAGTTTCAAAATGCTTGAGATACTTCTGCATATGTTTACGTTGCCTGCGAGATTTGGCTGGGTCTTTTTCTCTTAGCCGCTTCGCTTCGTTTTGAAGTGCTTTTGCTGTCACCTGCGGATCAGTCAGCGCAATATGCTTCGTTTCAAGCTTTTCTTGTTTCTCAAACGCTGTAATTTCTGCTAATTGTTGCCTTAACTCACTGGCTCTTGTTGGTGTGAGTTTGGAATATTTCAGTTCTCGCTCGGTAATGCGTTTGAGTCGCTCAGCTTTTTTGTGAACTTGCTCACGGTACTTCTGCACGTTGATGGGGCGTTGTTCGACATATTTTTCATTGAATACCTCATGGCGTTCAAACAATTCTTCTTTCTGCGCTTTGATGGATTTCAGCGTGATGATACGGTCTCGGCGTAATGTCGCCACGCGTTTCATGGCGTTACCTCCGTCACTTACTTATGGGGGTAAACAAAAAATGTGGCCACAAAGTACCTATCCTGCCAATACAAATGAGAGGTGCAAGACCTCGGCTAATGGGCAAAATTAGCCAAAACAGTGAATTTTTGCTGAATTTGGAAGGGTGCTGAGTGAATTTGGTATGAAAATGACTGAATTTGACCCTGTTTCAGGTGAATTTAGGCCATTTTAGCGTGAATTTATAGTGTTTTGGGGTGAATTTTGGTTTTTGCTTTTTATTTTTAGATAGCTCTTATTGCTTAAGTAGTTTGTTAGTTGTGATCAAAAACCTTTTAAGTGGTACTTTTGTCTTGTCAGCTATTGGTGCATTTGCCGGTGCTGCTGGCGGTGCTTACGCCATCATGAAAATAGAGCGTAAAAAGGAAAATCACAAATTACTTAGTTCCATTAACTATAATTCTGCAGCTCTAGTTGGACACATCAATACTTTGCTAGGAATGAAAAGGCAAGCTTTTATACCTTTAGCAGAAGAAGTTAAGCATGTTGATGGCCTTATTCAAAGTCGAAAAAAAGGAGAAGTAACCGATTTAACTGTAATTAAATTAATGATGCAGCTTTTCCCTGAAATAGATGATCAGTTCATGATTGATTTTAATAAAATTAGTGAGTACTGCCATATATCCACTCGACCTGTTGAATTCGCAGTAAGAGCTAAAGAGGCTCTAGCATCCATTTCAAACAGGATTAACCAACGAAATGAAATACTCGAAGAACTACGCAACGATCCACGAGATGCTAATGTAAAAATACCTGTATATTTTGATTTATATCCAGAAAGCGAAGATAAAGATCAGAGATTAAGAAGTTTGTCTATTGCTTTAATTAACGACACGGATGCAGCTTTGTGGTTTATGTTAAAAGCTCAGAAAGAATTACATTCACTCGGCGAAAAAGCATTACCTAAGAAACTAAGAAAACAATTAGCTAAATTTGAATTTACCGAAGAGCGCAAGAGGTTTTTACCTCCAGATAACTACCTTGAATGGAAAAGTTAATCACCCTCCCATTGCAATATAACGTGCGTTCATGATTTCCACTTCGGCGATGTCTCCATTTAGAAGCATATCGCGTGCGTAGGCTTCAGTGTCGAAGTAATAACGCAAGTGCTGTGGAATTTTATTCAACATGCCTGTTTCTTCCAAGTATTGCTCGGCATATTCAATGGCTGTGCCTTCGAATAGGGTGATGTCGTCCAGCTTGTCTTGAATATCATTTGCGGTGTAAGTGGTGTAATCAAGGTGGTCGAAAAGATAGATCACTTTAGCAGCGGTTTCGTCGCCCATATCTTCGTATGTTTCAAACCATTCATTCAAGTTGGTCTTGAAGATTCCTACAATAACCTTTCCTTAAACATTATATGCCCCCAACCAAACGACTTATAAGCAGGCTTTTGGCTATGTACTAAAACCTTTAAATGTAAAATAAGGTTCAGACAGGGGACGTATCCCATTCAAACGTTGAATTCAAATCACCAAATGCTGCTTCAAGTATAAACTTTGCGCACTGACGTTCGTTATAGGCCCTATGTGCCTTTTTCCAGCCATTTTTTGCTATACGCTGCCTTTCCTTTGGGTTATCAAGATAATACTTTAATTTTTCACGCAAATCCTCATATCCTGAGTAAAAAACCATTTCGTCTTCTGTAAAAAGCTTGTTTAATGAAAAATCTTTATCTGTAAAGGTGAGTAAACCATTTCCAACATACTGAGCAATGCGATCAGATGAATATAAATAAAGGTCTTCAGGAAGAGCTTCTCGACCCGACTCTGCTTTTCTGGAAAGATTTAAGCCGCATTTAGAATCTGCTAAAGTACTATAGTAAGCAGCGCCACGAATACCATACCCAAGACTTGAGACAAAAAGCCGAATAGAACATTGAGGCAAGTCAGCTGCAAGTTGTTTGAGGTAGTCATTACGAAAATCTCCATCAAAAGTCCCACCCATAGCAAAAAAAGCATCAACAGATAAGTCTACCTCCTCAAAAGAGCGACCTGTTTCGATACTTGCATCCACTGGATTAGGTATAAAATAAATAGGCTTATCATTTACTTTAATTTTTTCCAATGCATTACCAGCGGTCGTTACAAAAGTTGCATCCAAGATACCGCTTTTAGAGCGAATTCTATTTACATTATCAGGGTTAAAAAGAGCATCAACATTCAATTGGACCATTTTCATCAATGGATACGACTCTTTAATAAAATTAATAGCTTCTGGTGAAATAACATCGGCATGTTTAAACACAATTAGCTCAGGCATAAAGGACTCAACAACTTTCACAAACTCTTTATTACACCTCAACACCCCCATTTTCCTAGAACGGAACAAATTATTGGCTCTTGAGACATCCCTATCAGAGAAATACAAAACCGTATGCCCTTCACGTATGAAGCCATTCATTATCTTCTGAGTAACATCATAAAATCGAGATGCAGCATTTTTATATTGTATGCCACCTACACATAAAACTCTCATAAAAAACTCTATCTCTCACACAAAATAAACATTATAAATCAGGATGATAAGTCAACCACGCCTACCAAAACGCCCACGTAATGATTTTAGAACACCGTTTATAGCATAAAAACAGAAGTAATACACACCACGGGCAAGACTAACCTCAGGCTCACTCATAATCATCTTCCACCGCATTTTAATACTCTTCCCCTTACTATAAGTATTCGATGCGCTGTGCATACGATAAAACGCTAGTCTTTCATGTAGAATTGCACCGAAAGGCTGTTTTTTAAGAATGTCGAGCCAAAGCTGCAAATCTTGAGCAACTCTCAACTTCTTCATATACATTTTTCCGAGTTGATGTGCATCATAAATAGCAGTCAAACAACCAATATCATTCGCTTTCAACATAGAAAAGTAACTGACATGCCTTTTCGATGGTTGAATTGAACCAGTTACTTCATCGTCTTCATTCACAACAAAGTAATGCGTTCCTGAAAATGACGCACCTGTCTTTTCCATAAAGGCAATTTGTTTTTCAAGCTTATTTTCAACCCACATATCATCACTATCAAGGAACGCAATGTAACGCCCCTGAGCCGCTTCAATGGACTTATTGCGAGCAGGACCAGCCCCGATAGCCTCGTCTCGACTCAGTACTTTTATACGCTTGTCTTTGCAAGCATACTCTTGCACAATCTCAAGAGAGCGGTCTTTAGAGCCATCATTAGAAACAATAAGCTCCCAATTTTGGTATGTTTGAGCAATAACACTTTCAATGGCACGCACGATATAGTCTTCACCATTATGACAAGGCATAATTATGCTTACTGCAACTGGGTACTTAGCCGTAATACCCTTATTATCGTCAATATCTTGATAATCATCATCCTTCTTTCTAAGGATATTCAACCTTGAAAGCTCCATTAAAACGATTAACACTACACCGTAAGAAAGCCAGTATGCGTGGAAAATAGATGTCAGCGTTAGACTAGCTACACCATATGCAATAAAACCTACAAGCGAGCATATTGCCGTTGTATGAAACACTGAACTTTTAAAGCTAATATTTGCATAAAGCGTTTTAATCAATCTAGTCATAATAATGAAAACAAATACAACAACGCATAACAAGCCTAATACACCTGTTTCCAACAGTATTTCAATAAGAGCATTATGTGGATGCATATGTGAAGTTAAACTAACACCTGAAAAGTCTAAGTGCCTAAAACCTTTTACACCTATGCCTAAAACAGGATTATCAAGCCAATTTTGAAGAGAAAAACTCCAAATATCAAGGCGACCTGAACCGACTCCATTTGGTGAAGATAAGGTCGCTCGTCTTACAAAAGCCTCTGTACCTGCAAATCCTTTATATACCAACAAACCCAAGATAGGTGCAAACAAAGCAACCAGTTTATACACATGCCTATTTAAACGCTTTTTCTTAACCGTTTCCCATGGGTAAAACATATAAAGAACAATAAGCATAACCATAAGTGCCAGCCAACCACTGCGTCCACCGCAAGCAACTGATGCTGTAATTCCTAAAAACGGTACAACCCAATACATTAATTTATTCTGAAGAAGCGCATAACCAATTGCAAAGGGAATAACTATCGCTAAAACTGAGCTGTATTTTGTAAGCCGTGGTTCATCACCATGCACCAATTCTGTAAAAGCAGGTATAATATGAAGGTGGTCCACAAGCGCCCAAAGACTAAACACAGCCAGAGACCAGTAGCAATACAAAAGGAATCTTTCAAAATGCTCGACCTTGGCATATCTCAACGCACCATAAATAAACAATCCTCCGACCGCAAGCCCCAAAATCTGAAACCACTTTGATACGCTATAGTCAGGATTTATACCAAAAATAGAAGATAAAAGAGAAACTATTAAAAACAAAACAAGAAACAAAACAGGCTTACTAGATAGCGCCTCCTTTACTCTGCCTCGCTGTACAATGCCTTTCCAGTTTTTTATAATAGGTATAAATGAAAGTAAGAATGCTAGACCCACAAAAACAGCGACCCCACCTTTATTCAAATAAAGAGATACTAAACCTAAAGACAGCAATACAAAAATAGCATTATAAATCATTTAAAAACCTTCAAAATCACTCATAAAAAAACAGGTTAAACCTATCAACTAACAAGAGACGTGTAAAGCTGAAACAACAACCTTTAAAGATAAAGTGGATTATGGTATTAAAGCTATTGAAACTTATTAAAGGAAGACTCATTGCTATATAACATCCAACTGCTTAGATTCATAGCGTCATTTATGATTGTAATGACGCACATCATTCTTTTTGGCAATAAGAAATATGAACTGGGCTTACCTGTACTATTCACGGTTGAAGAGGTTTTTAAAATGGGGGTTGATATATTTTTCGTTATTAGTGGTTTCATTATGGTTCATACAACTTATAATAAGAAAGTAAATGTTAAGGATTTCCTATACAAACGCTGTATTCGTATTTACCCTGTATATTGGCTGATATGCCTTTCACTGCTTCCAGTGCTCACCTTCAAACCCGAATGGATAAACGCAGGAAGCGCTGTACCACCTTCTTTTTGGCATTCGTGGTTTTTAGTTCCATCAGAAGGCGCACCTTTACTTATGGTTGCTTGGACACTTGAATTTGAGATGTTCTTTTATTTGATTTTCGCCTTATTCTTGCCACTAGGTACAAAAAAACAGATAGTATTAATAACGTCTATTTTCACTATAACGTCTATAATCGGTCAATTCATCAAGTATGAAGACATTACAAACCCTATACTAACCCTTATCACATCTAATTTGTTATTAGAATTTGTAGCAGGTATGTGGCTAGGATTTCTTTATCCAAAACTAAGGGCAAGCAAAACAACTGCATACTTCCTAATGGGCGTAGCAATCATACTTACATTAACAATGCCATTTATAGACATTGATATACGCACTATCACCCTAGGCATACCAGCTGTATTCATCACTGCAAGCTTCTTATATTTTGAAAAAATAAATAAGAAGCCCCTCCCCCAATTTAGCTTATGGGGCGGAGACATTTCATATGCGCTATACCTTATTCACATTCCAATAATTACAGTGGTTGCAAGGTCATGGCAATTCTCAGGCTTAGATAAAGTCATCCCATCTGCAGTCATGCTATGTATTGCTATAATTACTAGCCTTATAAGCTCAACAATTTTATTCTATGTCATCGAGAAGCCTCTAACTAAAGCTTTAAGAAACATTCAAACCTCCCGACAAAAAAGGAGCCTAAGTAATGTATAAAAAAAACTTTCCAATCCTAACAATGACAATGAACTCGGGTGGTGTAACCACTGTTTGCATTAACCTTGCCATAGGCTTAAAGAAGATTGGGCACGATGTAACCTTACGTAGTTATGTGAACAATATTTCAAGCAACAAGGTGGATTAAAGTCTTACGTATTAAGGCTTGACACTTGAACAAAGGTAAAAATAATGATAGGTTGGCCAAAATTTAATCAATCAGCAGCTTCAGGATATCCATGAATAAAAATATAATTATTACAGGTGGTACATCTTACAGCGCACAACACCTAAGCTCAGTATTAAATGATACAGATTTTAATATATTTAAAGTGGGTAAATCTGAACACGGTACGCCGAGTTACCATAACAACCTCCATAATGCCGACATCGTCATAAACATTGCGCATACCAATAACATTGAAGACAACAAAAAAATAGTTGAAGAAATTTTAAATAACGTCAAAGAAACAACTTTGATCATTCAGTTTTCCAGCATTGCAGTTTATGGCCCAACAGGTAATTCCCAAAAAATAAAAGAGTCTAGCCCTCTAACCCCAAGAACGGACAATGGTAGGTCTAAGCTAGCCGCTGAAGAAATACTATCTCAACATAGTAATACAATTATCCTTAGAATTCCCCAAATTTATGGTGAGAACATCAAGAAGAACTCTATCGGGACCATATATCAAAAACTGTCTAACAACCAGGATATAACACTTACTTCTAACGGCGAACTCTATAGAGATTTCTTGCATGTAAAAGAACTATCAAAATTGGTTTTACAGTGCATAAACACACCTCACATAGGCACGTTTAATATTGGATCTGGCAAGGAAATGTCACAAGCTCAATTTGTACAAAAGATGAAGAAAGAACTGCAAAGCAGCAGCAAAATCAGCTTAGACCCTACAGCCTCGGATGCTGTTAAATGGGCTGTACCTTGCACAGAAAAATTCTGTAAAGCTTACAAAACGTCTTAGGACTTGATTAAGTATTTTAGTGCAGACGATACAAAAATACTTGTATATTTCACAAAGCCTTTTATGTCACCTGCTAAAAGTGAACGGTAAGCACCGGCTTTAGAAATCCATAACTTACCAACATAAACATTCTTATCCTTAATGCCTAATTCGTTAATTGCAAAATCTAAAGCAATGTTTGATTCACGAACAAGAGTTAGAACCCTGCTTTTGGCTGACAAGTTGTTGGCGTGTCTTCTGTATTTAATTAAAGGTTTGTTAATGTAAATGCCATTACCTTGCTGTAACAGCACTATAAGAATAAACCAGTCACTCACAGAGCCAACTCTTTGGTCATAGGCGTTAGGCATAGCAGACCTTTTAGACATAGCACTAGGTGTGCAAATAAAGTTTCTCTTAAGTAAGTTAGATAATGTCGTATCTGGACACTTTTTATCATCATTGTAGTTATAAAGATCTTTCCCCGTTGCATCATCAAAAACAATGGCGTCTGTATGCGCTATCACAAGGCTTTTATCAGCTTCTAAAGCGTTAACTTGGGTTTCAATCTTCCCAGGCAACATTATATCGTCACCTGCAAAACTACAGAAATATTTACCTGTAGCAGCTTGCAAACCTTTTGTCGCATTCAAACAAACACCTTGGTTTTTTTGAGACGGCAATATACGAATGATTTCTGGATACTTTTCTTTGTATTCTTTAGCTACTTCTAGTGTTTTATCTGTAGAAGCGTCATCACAAACAAGAACTTCTAAATTTTTATAACTTTGAGTAACAATAGATTCCAAACACTCTGCTATAAAACTTTCTTGATTATAGCAAACCACATTAATACTTACTTTTGGTGACATCTATATTTGACCTTCTACTTTAGTTCTGTTTTTTAGAGTGAATTCCCGCCAGATATAAACAAATAAACCGCCGTTTACAAGAATAGAAAAAGTATGAACAATAATCGTGGTGTAAGCTGCACCTTCAATACCGCATTTAGGTATAAATAAATAGTTTAAAGCAATGTTAACCACCACGGTAAATGCAGAGATGCCAGAAACCGTCTTAAACAACCCTCGACCAATCCACTGTGGAGACATTAAAGCCGCAAGGCTTTGTCCAAGTATAGTAAATAAAAGTAGCTTGAATACAGGTACCGACGAAACAGCTAAATCGCCTAACACCATAGGAATAATATATGGGGCAAGTAAGAAAGCAAACACACTGCTAAGCAACATAAAACCGCAAGTTAAAATAACAATTTTTTTATATTTTAACCATGCTTTGGTAATACCGTGGTCGGCACAAAGTGTGAATAAAACATTAGAAACAACTTGGGGAACTATTAACATCATAGCCAGAAGCTGAACCGCCATCTGATAAAAACCACTTTCAACAACGCCTAAAAAGTAGTTAATCATTAAAATATCAGTATAACCTATGAAGACAGAGCAGATAATAGCAGGGTGAAGAGCTAAAGACTTAAACAAGTAACTCTTCATAGAAACTTTTGAAATTTTTGGTTTTCTAGACAAGCAAGAGGCTATCACCTTAGCTCCCATAACAGTTGTCAGAAGCTTTGATGCTAGTAAACTTATAGCTGCTCCGTAAATACCAACAACATACATCAAAGGCATAAGGAGAAGCATAATAGTTTGCGAGACAACATCGTTTTTATATGCAACATCCAATTTACCTAAACTAATGAGAATAGATCTGTTATAGCTAAGCCAGACAAACAGTGGTACAGCTAAAAGCATTACATAGAAGAAACTTTTAGGAATACTTCCACCAAAGAAAGCTGGGAACAAAAAGAACCCTACAGCCATAAGAAAACAACTAAACAATGAAACCAACAGCGCAACAGCGGAGGACGTACCAACTGTATGCGCCAACCATGCGAGCCCCGACGATTTTATAGCTCTATTTAATATAGTTTGCCCTAAACTTAGGTGAGATATACCAGAAAAGAACTGAACCCAGGTTAGCATAACAATATAAATACCGCGATTTTCAGACCCAAGGATATTAAGGGTTAACCACAAAACAACAAAGTGCGCGATAGCCAGATAAGCCTGCGCGCCCATCGAAGAAAAAATTAATTCTTTATAGTTATTCATAGTAACTTATATTTTCATTTTATAATGTTGGTGCACAACAGCACGACCAGAAAAGCCTTCTTTTTGAGAAATTAGACCTTCATTTAAAACGCGCCCCTGATCCTCTGTTGATATACCAAAATCAAAGTACTGTTTATGCTTATAAGTTTCTTTAATTAAGGTTGAAAACAAGTAGTCTAAAGCACCAATACTTTTACCTTTTTCTGACGCTACAATATATTCGGCATGCACTAAATTATCATATTCAAAAATCAAAACAACAGCCAACATCTCTTCATTTAAGGACGTTGTACACAACTTAATGTTTTCAGAAAATCTACCATGTGTCAAGCCCCCAATATATGGTCC
>DCXM01000006.1:0-443376 GCA_002328405.1 Proteobacteria bacterium UBA2136
GCCTGCTCCTGCCTGCTCCTGCCTTGATTGTGTATACAAAAATGGAGAATGCAACATAAAAACACCCCCTCTTACAAACTCATTGCATACAATGCCGGTGCGCTTTTGATGCGCATTTTACGCATCACACCTTCAAATTTACAACCTTAGGTGGGTAAAATTGGCCATTTTTGCGCAAATCAGGCATAAAACCCACCATCAATTCGTCATTATACGTCCATATTTCGCATGGTTTTCGCATCAAAATCAGACCATTACCAATAAATTGGTGTAAAAAAATAGACACCCGAAGGTGTCTATTTAAAGGGACCGGCTGGAAGTGCTGTAAGGGGGGGGGGAGAAGTCTCCAGCCGTTAAGGTTCCAACTATCGAATCTGCAACAGTTCGTTCAGCATTTGGTCCGCCGTCGAAATGATGGTAGACGATGCTTGGAACGCACGCTGCGAGATAATCATGTTGGAAAACTCTTGCGCAATATCTACGGTGGATTGCTCCAACGCACCGGACACAACTTTCGCTGTACCGCCCACACCCGCTACTTTATAGAGAGGGCGACCGGACGCATCCGTCTCACGCAATAAACTGTTACCCACTGGTTCAAGCTCAGTTGTATCCTGGAAAACCGAGATCACCAGCTGCCACAACTTCTTGGATTCACCGTTGGTGAATGAGCCAATCACAAAGCCATCACCATCCACATTGACCGAAGCCAAAGTACCAGAACCAAAACCGTTTTGGTTTGCAAATCGCGTGTTGTAAGCAGAAGAGAACTGAACCGCGCCATCTGTTCCACGACCTTCATCTAAAGGTGGTGTTTGCACAGCTGGCATGTCAATTGAACCTGCACCAAACGCCGCGACGTTGAAGGCCGAACTCACTGTAAGTGTTACACCATTAGAAAATTCAAGTGTACGGTCCACGTTGGTTGCAGGTAAAACCGCTGTAAATGTTGTGCCATCTGGCTCCGTCAACTGGATGTTATAGCCACCTGGTACTGCACCAAGGTTGTTAAAGTTATAGGTACCTGCCACTGTACGACCAGCACTTGCAGGAGAGTTACTCACCTCTTCCGCCATCGAAACATCAGTCACACCATCAGAAAAGTTGAAGCCACCTGCAATGGTTGAGTCATCAAACAAGAACCCACCGGTGTAGTCACCAAAGTCAATGTCAATGCTACCTTCTTCAACACCACCAGCCCATTGGATAGACATATTGGTACCAGAAGCAAACTTCAAACCACCATCACGGTTGAAGAACAACTCACCACGGCCAATTGTTGCGTTTGTACCGTCCGCTACCGAGTTACCAAAGAAGTCAGAAACAACCTCCGAGCCATCGGTATAAGCCGACCAATCCCAAACGTTGTTCGCCTTTTTAGAGAAGACGATGGAGATATCACGCGCGCCACCTTCCGAGTCGAAGAATCGCACATCGGTCACAAAGTCAGCCGTTGTTGGGTCTGCCACAATGGCGTCCAAGTTTTGGTCCAACGTTTGTGTTGTGTCATAAGGGTGCACTGTTTCATTCGCTGTCAGGTTAAAGCCAATCACAAGCTCACTGGATGCACGGGCCGAGGAACTCACAGATTGTAGCTCAACAGGCTCAGGGCTTTGAATGTCTTGAATCACACCGTCCGATTCCGTTCTCCATCCCAGCAAGTGCTGACCTGATGGGTTGGTTAAGAAACCACGGTTATCTTCACTGAATGCACCCGCACGTGTGTAGAAGAAACCTGTATCGGTGGTGATCTCTGTGTTGTCCACCACTGTGAAAAATCCGTTACCACTCAGCGCAAGGTCAGTTGAACTTTGCGTTGAAAGCAAGGAACCTTGAGCGTTCTGGAAGCGGTCAAAGCTTGTGCCAACACCACCCGCATTATAAAGTGTACCACTTAAACCTGCACTTGTTACCTGCTGGTCAAAAAGTGTACGTGTGTTTTTGTAACCAATTGTGTTTACGTTTGATAAGTTATCAGAGATAACACTGATAGACTCAGATTGACTGAGCAAACCAGAAACACCACTTGACATAGATCCAAATAAACTCATCGCCTTGTCTCCTTTTCTACTTTTCCAAAACTGCTTCTTTTGAGGAAGCACTTTTAACTTTCGTTAAAAATCTTTTATTAAAACTGTTATATGTTATGCCTGCTCTTCAGGCTCTTGCTCTTGCTCTGATGTATCCGCATCACCACCTTGGTCAACAGTTGTGACTGGTTGATACGCTTCACGCACTTGCAAAATATCGTCCATAACAAAGTTACGGCCATCAGCAGATGTGAACATCATGTTCTCGCCCGTACCTTCGACAGAGTAAACATGTCCATATGCATATTCTGTAATCGGCACACTGTCGCCACTTGGGTCAACACCGCTGGCTCTAAAGCTGTAAAAGCCACTTTCTACCGGGTTACCTGCATCGTCTGTACCGTCCCACTTCACGCTGTTACGGCCAATGAAGATGTCACCTTCCATATTGCGGACAACTTCACCTTTACTGTTGATAATCTCAACACTGACATTGGTCACCGCAGATGGCACAACATAGTTCAAGGTCGCTTCGGCTGAGCCAATGTCATTGATCACGTCCGAACCGGGGATCAACGCTTCTTTACCAATGTAGGACAGCGCCACTGTTTGTTGTGAATAATCTGTCTGCCCGGCAATTTTTGCCAAGTGCTCGTTTTGCTCAATGTTTTGCTCCAAACTGGAGAACTGAGCCAACTGCGCGGTCATCTCTTTGTTGTCCATTGGGTTGAGCGGGTCTTGGTGCTCAAGCTCGGTTACCAAAAGCTTTAAAAAGTTTTCAAAGTTCATATCCGCTGCTGAGCGTACGGTATCGTCATTCTCGTCAAAACCGTTTGAGTTGTTGACAAAGTCAACATTTGCCTGACTATTTGTTAGATAACTAATTGCCATTTTTCATCTCCTTCAGCATCTATGCCTTAAATTGAAACATCTACCAGTGCATCGGGTCTCACCCATTCTGCTGCCACGTCGCCTTGGGCGTTGATGTCAGCGTCGGTGTCTGAACCTGTGTCACTGCCTTCTTCTGATTCACCTGAAGCTTGTTGGTGTTCAGAGTCTGGTTGTTCATCTTGAAGCTGGAACTTCAAACCTTCTTCACTGAGGTTTAAACCGGCTTCTTGTAAACTCTCCTGTAGTAGACGCAAGTCCCGTGCCAATTGTTCAGCCGCTTCGATACTTTGTACAATAATTGTACCTTTCACGCTGCCACCTTGAATTTTAAGCTCGACATTCACTTCGCCCAACTCGGGTGGGTCCAACCTAAACTTCACCTGACCACCATTTTGGTTGATCAGTTGACGCATTTGAATGTCAACTTGACTGCTGATGGTAGAAATTTTTGCCATCGCCGGTCGGCTAAGCCCTTCCACACGGTTATCAAAAGCCGTTTTTTGCGCCACCAGTTCTGCCACTTCTTGGCCGCCGTCTTCGGTCATCTCAACGTCCATCACCTCACCCTCAAAGGTTTCAAGCTGCATGTTCATTTCCATGCCCATATCCTTAGCTGGTTTAACGGTAAACAAGTCCCGCGCTTTCACATCACCCAGCAATTTATCTTCTGCAATACTGCTGGTGCTTTTACGCTGCTTCGCCACATCTTCATTGGCTGCCACAAATTGCCCTGCATCATCCGCCAAGGTGGCAATTTCTGCCGACTGCTTCACAGGTGCTTGCGCCACAGCATCAGGCGTTACCTTTAATGCTGTGGCATCCGCTGTTGCAAAGTCTTTAGCGGTCATCGGTGCAAATTCACCTTCCACGCTTTGAACAGAGACATCCGCCACCTTGGTGTGAACCAATGGCTGTGGCGTCACGCTTGCCTTACCTTCTACTGGCAAAGCATTTTCACCAAGTGCGCCTTTTAAAGCTGGGCTTATGGACTCGCCCTTTAAAACTTTCATCGCCACATCGGACGACACCAAACTGTTGCTGGACTCAAACGCCAGCATTGTATGACTGACCTGAATAGAGGCAGACGAAGCCAACAATTCACTTTGTGCAAGGCCCGATCCATGAAACATTGAAAACAACACGCTGGAAAGTGCATTTTCTTCCACCGCAGTTTCAGATTCCACTTCAATGCCTAAGCGCTTTTGCATCAAACGGATGGCTTCATCCACACGTTTGGCCTTGGCTTGTGCCATGTCCTGCGGCATCCCCATTTTTTCAAATGCGGCGGCCAACTGGTCCAAGCTTTGAATGCCGCTGAGGTCCACACCTGAAGTGTGCAACGAAACTGAAACCTTCTGAATTTCAACCACAATTTTTTGATAAAAAACAGCTGTACCTTCCCCTTCACCAAATTGTGAAAGTAGGCCGTCTAAACCACCGCCCGCAACATCGGACGAGCCAAAAAGGTCACTCAGCAATGATTCCGAGCTCACCCCTTTCATGTCCGCGTTGTTTAGTTGTTGTGGTAAAAACGCTTGCAAAGTGCGACCAAGCCCTTGCTTGGACTGGCTGACACCTTCTTGCATAAATTTTAAAATGTCAGCCATGCCTTCATCCAAGGCTGGTTGATCCGACGACCCTGATTGCAGTGAAGACAATGCCGATGTTTGGCCACCTAAAAGTGCCGCAAACAGCCCAGCAAGGCCACCTGTCCCCAAAAGTCCTCCCCCCGTTTGTGCATTTGCCCCCTGTATATTCCCTAAATTAGAAAACGGTGCTATAGTCATGGCAAGTATACCTTTCATTCAACGGGTTATTAATAACAACGATTATTTATGCAAGATGGTTGCCAATTTTGACAGACAAGAACAAAAAAGATAAAAAAGTTGTCGCACTGGAATATGACAAAGGCAAAAGCGCCGCCCCCTTGGTGACCGCCAAAGGCAAAGGCTTGGTGGCGGAAAGGATTCTTGAAATTGCCAAAGAGCATGACATCCCCATCCACAGCGACGCCGACCTTGTTGAGATTTTAGATAAAATTGAAATTGAGCAAGAAATTCCGCTTGAAGTCTACGCAATCGTTGCGGAAATATTTGCATACATTTATAAAGTAAGTCAAAATAGAAAATAAAAAGGGGTTAAACCATGTCACGGGCTGATGTTTTAATGCGTAAAATCCGCGAAGATATTGCCAAAATTCAAAGCAAAACAGGTGCTTCTACCCAAGAGGAAATTGACGTGATGGAAACCGCATTGATGGACCTGACAAGGCGCATCAACGCCCTTGGTGACATTCCCGTTGAAGAAGTTTTGCCCCACAAGGACGACTTGGTTGGCATTATGGGCTTGATGGACAGCTTGGAAAAAGCCATTGAAGATGCCAAAAACTCTTCCCGCAAGGCGGTGATGGACGTTTTACAAAAAATTAAGGCACAAGCCAGTTACACCAATCAGGAATAAAACATGTTTCAAACAGAAATTGACATTACAAGGTGGGTGATCGCCAGCGGCGTTTTGATGCTGTTGCTCATTCTCTTCGCCAACGCTTTAAAGTTTTATAAACAAAAGCAGCCACAAACCTTGATTGGCATGAAGAAAAAACGCCTTAAAGTGCTTGAAACGCTTTACATTGACAGCCGCAACAAGGTCAGCATCATCCAGTTGGACAACACTGAAATGGTGGTCGCCATTTCACCAAACGGTATGGAAATGTTGGGTAGCCAAGAAGCGACTGACGCCATTGCCTCCAGCGCTGACACAGCGCAAATTTGCACCAAGGACAGTTTAAGCGGCATTGGCTTTTTAAAAGCATTTGTGAAAGGCAACTGCCCCACAACAAAAACGGCAGAAAAAGAAGCGAAAAACACAACTTCGACCAAGAAAAACAAGCAAAAGGCTGAACCCTCCCAATGATCAACTTTAAAAAATGGCCCCTGCTTTTGATGATGATGACCCTGGCAGTTTGGTTGCCAAGCCTTGCCTTGGCACAGGACGCTGGGCCTTTGAACATCAACGTAGGCGACGATTTATTATCCTCACAGCGCTTGTTCCAGATGATTATTTTGCTGACGGTGTTATCGGTTGCACCGTCCATCTTGATTATGGTGACGTCCTTTACTCGCATCATCATCGTCTTTTCATTCACCCGTAGCGCTTTGGGCTTGCAAAACACGCCACCCAACAGCGTGCTGGTCAGCTTAGCGCTGTTTTTAACCGCCTTTATCATGCAACCCACCTTTGAAGCCGCTTATCAAAGTGGTATTGCCCCTTACTTAGAAGAAGACATTAACGAAGAAGAAGCGTTTGAGCGCACCGTCACCCCGTTTAAAGCGTTTATGGGCAGTCAAGTGGCTTCCGAAGATTTAGAGCTTTTTATTGGCATGATGCCCGAGCGTGAACGCCCTGAACAACTGGAAAACCCAGAAGATGCACCCCTTCGCGCCCTTGTGCCAGCGTTTATGATCAGCGAGCTGAAACGCGCCTTTGAAATTGGTTTCTTGCTTTTTTTACCTTTTTTGGTTATTGATTTGACCGTGGCATCCATTTTGATGTCAATGGGTATGATGATGTTACCGCCGGTGATTGTCTCGCTCCCATTTAAGATTATTTTCTTTGTTATGGTGGATGGTTGGCACTTGCTTTCTGGCAGCTTGGTTCAATCCTTCGCACCTTGACGGCAAACGTGTAAAACACAAAATTAAAAGGTATATTTAAGCATGGATAAATTTGTCCCCAAGTCATTGCACTTTTTCTCACCTTTGGTGATTATGATTGGCCTGATTTTAGGTTTTAACCTCATCGAGCAAGGGCCGTTTTATGAATGGTTGCTACGCAGTGAGTTTGGCATCATTGAAAATTTAACCGTGCTTTATTCCTTTATTGCTGCGGTCATTTCCTTCAGGCTTATTTTTATGACGAAGGACATGCCACAATCGCAGTTCTTTAAAGTTTGGTTCATCTTATTTACAGTGGCTTTAATTTACCTTGGCGGGGAAGAAGCAAGCTGGGGTCAGCACATTTTTGGTTGGTCCTCCCCACAATACTTCCTTGAAAACAACCAAATGTATGAAACCAACCTGCACAACTTAACCCCAGAAATGGAACAATTGCCCAAAATCCTCCTTCACATTGCTGCGCTTTTTGGTGGCATTATTTGGCCTTTGGTGCAAAAGTCCAAAGCCATTCAGCTTGAAGCCACTAGTTTTTGGTACTGGGTTATGCCAACCCGCGCCGTGATGTTAAGTTGCGTGTTGGCCTTTGCCTCCCGCTTGTGGGAGCGTTACTACGCTTGGATGGGTATTAAGCCTGAATATGCCGAGCGTGACGCCTTTAAAGAGTTGAAAGAGGTGAACGAAACATTCTTAGTTTTATTTATGCTGATTTACCTTGTATCCATTTACAACCGCGTTAAAAAAGCACCGCAGAACAGCTAAGAGATCCTGCAACAACACATTAAAAAACCGCCCGATTGAGGCGGTTTTTTATATTCAACTTAAAACCTTGGCGGCGCACTCATTTGGCGCATCCGTCGGTTGAACATTTGCTTGTCACGGCGGTCTTGTTCACGCTCTTCAATGGCTTGTTCATAAAAGTCCGCAAACTGATGGTAAGCATCCATCGAAGCTGTTAACTTCTGCCACAAGCCCTTTGGTGCCCCTTTCGGAATCACCGAGCTTGAGCCTTGGTCCTTCATCAAAAATTGAGCCACTTCAAGAATGTTCGGGTCTTGCTCAAGGTTGCTTTGATAACGGTCAAACAAACTTTCCAAATCTCGGCTTTGGCCCAAGGCGTTGTAAGCCACAGCAAGGCGAACAAAGTTCAACTTTTCTTCCTCTTGCCATGCCTTTGGCAAGCTTTTAGGGTTGTCATAAAGTTTTTGATAAGCGTCAACAACTTTGCTGTATTCCTCTTCCAGCCAGCCAATTTCAGCCAATAACTTCACAGACCGTTCATCGCCATTTTGCTGTTTTAAAATTTTCTCGGCTTTTTTAAATGCGCCCTGTGCAATGTAATTTTCCGCCTCAATGTAAGCGCGAGACTTGGCCAATTCCGCCGCCAGTGGGCTGTGCTCGGTTCTCACCAAGGCGTTTAAGCTTTCATCATATTGGTCGTTTAAGTAATACAATTTCGCCAAATTGCGCCCCATTTCCGCTTTAAGCACATTGTCTTTTACACGGTATTTCAGCTGTCTTTCCAGCACTGTAATGGCACGGTCAAACAGCCCCAAGTCCCGCAATCGCCTTGCAATTTGAGCAATTAACTTATCCCCTTTCGGGCCTGGCGGGGTCAGCTCACGGTAGTCATAATAAAGACCAAGTAACGCCAAAGGATCCAATTTTGAAACTGCTGTTTCATCAAGGTAAAGGTCGGTAAAGGCGGACATCATCAGCTCGGTAATCTCACTCGAACTTTCCGCATAAGGGAAGTAAATGTTGTGGTACTTCAAGCGCTCTAAACCTTTGCGCTGTTCACCACGGCTGACATACATATAACCCAGCTTCTTCAAAATTTGCTCTTCCACAAAACCACCACGCCACAAGTAACGCAAGTTTTCTAAGTGCTCAATGGCCTGCTTCACACCCAAGTCCCCGCGTGACAGTAGGAACGACACAAATTCATACTGCGCAAGGAAAGAAACTTCTTGGTTATCGCTGGAGGCCGCTTGTGCCAACAGCGTTTCAGCCAAGCCGTCATTGCGTTCAATAATGGCGGCTTTAGCCAGCAACATCAAAGCTTCTGCCGGCAAATTGGCTTGACGCATTTTAGTGGACATTTGCTCCATCAATTGTTTTAAATCACTCAACCTTTCCTGCCTTAAAAGCAAGCGACCATAAGATGTGTAAATTTCTTGCACCAGATGTTTGGGGTAGCTGTCCGCCGCGTCGATGTATTCTTCATAAAGGTCCAGTGCCGCCTCATCTTGGTCAGTTTGTTCAAGGGCGGCTGCCAACCACAGCTGGCGATCCTTTTCAAAATTCTCTGAAGTTTCAGTTAAAAATGGCAACGCTTCTTGTGGTCGACCAATCATAACATTAGCCGCACCACTTAATATTCTTGCGGAAGTGTCCACAATCATCCCTGTTTCAGGGTCTTTGGGCATGTTATCCATCATCATCAACACTTCAAAAGGTCGCTCATAGGACATGTAAACCTTGGCCAACCTTAAGCGATATTGCTGGCGCTTTAATTGACTGGGCGCTTGTGAAAGGGCGTCTAATAATTTCTTTTGGAATTTTTGATAAACATCGTAAGACCCATCGCCATACTTTTTAAAAATCGGCTCATTCGGGTCAAGGTCTGGAATTTTAAAGTTGACCTCGTCAAAACTTCCCGCTTTTTCATAGTCAAATTCAACAGCGATGTCTTGGCCGTTAATCGCACCGATATCTGTTAAAACCTGCTGTGCAATGCGAACCGCTTGCGCTTTGCTTTCAACTTCAGGAACCTCCTGAACAGGGGTCACAACCGTTTCCTTTTCAGAGACACCTTCTGGCTTTTTATCATCCACTTTAAAATCGTCCTGACGGGCGACATCATTGCCAAAAAAGCTGTCAAAAGCATCTTGTTCTGCGGTACGTGCCACCACGGCTTGAGGCACAGGTTCAGCTGACATAGTCTCGGTTTCAGCCTTTGACCTTTGAGGGACATTGATATCTCTCAAGCGTTTTGTTGCTTGGGTAATGTTGGCCAACGCATCATCAAAACGGGCTTTTTTAACAGCTGGATCTAAATTGACCACCGCTTCAGCTTGTGGCACTTCTGCTTTTTCTGGCGCTGGGTCTGTGGTCGCAGTTACGGGTGTGACAATGGCTGGTAAAACCTGCACAGCCTCCACCACTGGTGCAACTTCAACGACTTCCAGCGGTTCTGTTTGCTTTTCAGCTTGAGTGGCCACCGGCTGCTCTTGCGTTTTTGGCTGGTTTTGAACAGCTTGTATTGTCGGTGTTACAGTACCAGCCGTAGACAAAACCGTTTCCGCCACGGGTGATTTTTGAGCAAGACGCAACAGTTTTTGCGTATCATTCGCTAAAAATTGCTGGCGACCTCGATAGAGCGACTGCAACCCCTGACCTTTGTCTGACACAAAGGCATAACCAGCATAAGATGGCAAAAGTTGCGAGCCATCGTTAAGCTGTTTGCCAGCTTGGGCACTGCCTGCGAAATATGGGAGAGCTGTCACATTTTCCCCTGTCAGGTTACTGGCAGCGTTTAACAACTTAGCGCCCGAAAAGCCTGAAAGCACCACCCCTTCTTTTAGGTCAATTAAGCTGAGCGGTTGTGCGCCTTGTGGCATGTCCAACATTTCAATAGTAGGCAAGCTATCGCCAAAAGCAATCCGCACCCCAGCGCCGCCATTCACCTTAAGTGACTCGCCTGCTGTGATGTTATATTTTTTTCGGATATCGGACGGGATGTTGAGGTCAACATTCTCTTGCGCATCACTGACCACCCATAAGGCTTTATCCTTTAAAAAAGTGGCAAGGCGCTGTCTATCGGCATCAATTTCTGCAATCAAATTGCCGTCTTTTTCATTTAAGGTCACCACAGGGGCTGCCCATGCCGTGCTGGACAGCAATAAAACAAAACCAAAAGTGACCCCAAATTTCATTTAAAGTTCCTTTTCCCCGTACAAAATAACATCCACTTTTCTTGCCAGCTTATATCTCTCTGCTAAAGGTAAGCTTGGTGCAATTTCATCAAAATGGCTTGCACCTTCCGCTGTTGTGACAATACTTTTCACAATACCTTGCGACTCCATCACTTCTGCCACACGAATGGCACGAATCATCGTCAACTCCCAGTTAGATGGAAATTGCTTGGTTGCTTCATGCTCTGGGTCGGTGTGCACCGCCACCACAATGCGATTATCCAAGTGCCTTAAAATATCACCAATGCTTCTTAAAACACCTGCACCTTCTTCGGTTAGTTCGGCATTACTATCTTCAAACAACTCATCACTTGGCACTGTAAATGTTAGGGTATCCATTTCTAGGCTACGACGCATAGCAATGCCCCGCAGGTCGGGATTTTTCTGGAAAGCGCGCGATAATAACGTTTCGACATATTCCAAACTATCCGACTTCAGCGGGTCAATTTTTTCAACCGACGTGTCCTTATCAGGGCTTACTTTATAAATAGGCTCTCGGATAGAGAACACACCAGAAAAGGAGCCTTTCAGCTCGTCCCATTTTTGCACATCCACCACCTTCATGGAGTAAAGCAATACGAAAAATGTGATCAGCAGACTCACAAGGTCAGCAAAGGTTAAAAGCCAATCCATACTTGGCGGTTCAGGGTTCATTCCTTCATCTTCATCTGACATTTTAACCTCCTTTCCTTAAAATAACTATCTTGGCAATGGTCGCTCAATAGGTTTGTTAATACTGTTAGACCCTTGGCGTCTGATCACTTCCCTTGCTGGAGCTGCCGCTTTTTGATGGTCTGTTACAATAATTTCAAAGAACACTTCCACCATGGATTCATCGCTCACTTGTGCACCTGCAGTCATATAACGCGCATCCACGCCCCGTTCCGCCAAGGCACGCAAAAACAAAGCCGAGCGCCGTCCTGCCAATTCACGCAGTGGAATTTGGCTGTTGCCAAGGTCCGTTTCATTATTCTTTACGACAATTTCTGAAACCAAGTGCGAACCTGGTCTCTCGGTTGAAACAACCCTTGCCACATCCTCAAAAAAGTATGCCATTGCTGGCCGGATCCGGATGGACCCCGGCGCAAAAATACGCTTTGTATCAATGGATAAAACCATTTGATTGGCATTGGTGGTAAATTTGAAATTGGTGTCGGAAATGTAACTTTCGAGGATACTTTGAATTTCACGGGATACAATATCGAACACAGGGTTCAGCGTCACGTCCACATCATCCCGCATATTCACAGGACCTGACAGCTGAAAACCAAAACCTTCTGCCACACTTTCGGATGCTTTTTTAACTTTTTCCTCGCTGGTTTCGCTCATGGCATTAAGCAGAATAAAGAAGGCCAATACAATCAAGTATAGACCTAACATGAGGATAACAACCCCCATTTCGTCCCCGCCTTCTGATTCTAATATTTCATCATCCAAAACAGCATCACCATTATTCAATAACCATTGACCCACACTTGCAGGTTACGCAGTATTACTTAGTTGGATAGTATACTACCTTTTGGACATTTCTTTAATAAGATATGGCACATCTAAAATCATGTGAACGCGGCCATCACCTGTAATTGTCGCACCTGCGATGGAGCTGTGATACTCAAAATCATCGCTTAAAGCCTTGATTACAGCCTCTTCTTGACCAATCAAGTCATCAACCACAACGCCAAGTGCTTGCTTTCCTTCACGCACAACCACAACATAGCTGTTTTCATTATTGCCATTCTTGTGTGATGCTTTTGCCGCTGACTGCGTTTGTGCAACGCCTTTTTCAATCAAGTCGGTTGCCTCGCCTTCAACAATCTTGGTTTCCACATGGCCATCTACTTCCGATGTTTCCGCATGCATTTTTGGCAACAAGCCCGAAGTTAAACTGCTTAGGTAAAACAGTGGCAACACATCACCACGCAGTTCAATAACGTCCTGATCGTTCATTTTATGAACTTCCTCTTGCTGGAACTTAATCACTTCATTAATATCACCAATTGGTATCGCAAAACCTTCTTCACGTGACTTAACAACCAAAGCTTGAACAATGGCCAAGGTCAACGGAAGTGAGATGTTGATGGTGGTTCCCACTCCAAATTCGGAAATGATATCCACGCTGCCTTTAATCGCCTCAATAGAAGAATTCACCACGTCCATACCCACACCACGGCCGGACACATCGCTAATTTCCTGCGCGGTGGAAAACCCAGGCGCCATGATCAATTTTACTGCATCATCATCGCTGAGTTCTTCAGCGTCTTTTTCATTGATAATGCCTTTTTTAACAGCAATTTGACGAATTTTTTCAGGGTCAATCCCCGCACCGTCATCTTTTACTTGAATAACAACCTTATTCCCTTCATAAAAGGCGCTAACCTTCAGGGTTCCAGTTGGCTTTTTGCCCACTGCCTGTCTATGTTCTGGTTTCTCAATACCATGATCAAGAGAGTTACGAATCAAGTGAACCATTGGGTCGGCAAGCTCCTCCACCAAGGTTTTATCAACCTCTGTAAATTCACCTTCAATCACCAAATCAACTTCGCGGCCAAGCTTGGATTTTAAATCACGAACCTGTCTTGGAATCTTATCGAAAACTTTTTTAATGGGCTGCATACGGGTAGACAACACCGACAGCTGAAGGTCTTTTGTCACTTGTGACAAGTGTTCAATATTTGTCATCACCTCGTTAATATACGGGGCATTTTGCATCACAGATTTCATTTCAGGTAGGTTTAGGAAACGTACCAAACTGTTACGTGCCAACACCAGCTCACCCACCAAGTTCATGGTTTTATCAAGCTTGCCTGTTTCAACACGGATGCTTGACTCTACCTCGCTTTGTCTACGCTGTTTTTGCCTACGGTCCACCTTTTCACGGCGATCGTCTTGCGGTTTGGCACCACGGGTGATTGTGGTTTCCTCTTCCGCAGTTTTTTTAGCTTCAACTTTAACAGGCTCAAGAACTTCCACTTCGGCTTCAGCCACTTTTTCAGTTTGCTCTTCAACGTCTGGCATTTCGCCAGAAAGTCTATCGTCCGCTTCAATTTCTGCCAACAGCTCAGCGTTCACAGCGGGTTTGGAGGTATCCGCAACCGCATCTGCATCTTTCTCAGAGTCTTCACCGCCAGCAAGGCGATCATCTGCTTCAATTTCGGCTAATAGGTCAGCATTGATGGCAGGTGCTAGGTCGACCGCTTCTTCACTATCAGAATCATCGCCGCCTGAAAGCCTTTCGTCCGCTTGAATTTCTGCCAGCAATTCAGCATTCACTTGAACCGCGGGCGCTTCAGAACCTTCATCATCACCGCCAGCCAAGCGGTCATCTGCCTCAATTTCAGCTAATAATTCTGGGTCAACAGTTGGTGCAAGTGCGGCATCTTGTTCTTGCTCTGGTTCAGAAACAACCTCTTCAGCTTCTTTTTTTGGTTCTTCCGTTTGAGGTTTTTCAGCAGGGGCACTTTCAGCTTTAGCACCGCCTGACGTCAAACGTTCCAATTCAGCCACAGTATCGGAATTATCCACATTGGCTGTTTCTTCGCCTGCTTTTTCCATATCCAACAACTCTTTTAAGAGGTCATTGGTTTTAAGCAAGGCATCCATCACATCGGTGCTTACTTGCACTGTGCCACCACGTACAGCGTCTAGCAAATTTTCACCCGCGTGGGAAAGGCTGGCCATCTTTTCAAGCCCAAGGAAGCCCGCCCCACCTTTTAAGGTGTGCAAAACACGGAAGATACGATCCACCAAATCACTATCGTAAGAACCTGTATCATAAGCCGTTTCCAGCTTAATCAAATCCTGCTCTAGCTCATCAAGACTTTCATCCGCTTCTTGGAAAAAGTCATCCATAATCTCTTGCATATCATCCATAATACGCGCACCTTTTTTTATTTTTAACCCACCAACCTTATAATGGCTGATGTTATTTCGTTTAAATCCAGCACTTCGTCCGCAATCGGCGCAACTGCTTTTGGCATGCCATAAACCACACACGAAGCCTCATCCTGCGCAAGAACATAACCGCCTTTATTTTTAATATCGCCAAAACCGCGTGAACCGTCCGATCCCATGCCTGTTAGCATAACCGCCAAAATATCACCGTCCGCACAAATTGCGGCCGATTCAGCAAGGATATCTACAGATGGCTTGTAAACACTTTCACCACCTTGATCTTCTTTGACAGTCAGCTTAAAAACGCCTGCGTCTTTCACAACTCGAGAGTGGGCACCACCGGGTGCAATGTAAACAACACCAGGCTTTAAAACATCGCCATCTTTGCCTTCTAACACCTGAATATCAGAAACCTGATTCAAGCGCTCGGCCATTGGCCCTGTAAAATGCGCAGGCATGTGCTGTGCAATGACAATCGGAACCTTGATGTTCAGTGGAAGCTTGGGTATTACCTCCTGCAAAGCCCTTGGACCGCCCGTACTGCTGCCCAACACCAACAATTTGGCATTGTTCATACGTGATTTTGGTAGCTTTTTGATACCAGAGCTAACTGAAACAGCAGGTTTTTGAGGTTGAGCCGCAGTTGCCTTTTCTGCCTGTGGTCTCGCATAACGGCGAATCATCCGCGCCTTGGACGCGGCAAATATTTTATCCATCAACACGGCACTTTTGGCCAGTAGGTTTTTACCACCGCCTTCGTCCATGGACTTTGCAATAAAGTCCACAGCGCCATAATCCATCGCTTCAAGTGTGGAGGTTGCACCTTCTTTGGTCAAAGAACTTACCATCACCACAGGTGTTGGGTTTTCTTTCATAATGACTTTAAGCGCTTCAATCCCAGTCATGCGGGGCATTTCAATGTCCATTGTAACCACATCCGGCTTTAACAGGCGCACTTGTTCAACGCCTTCTTGCCCGTCCTTGGCTTGTCCAACAACCTCAAAACGCCCATCCTTTTGCATCATGCGTGACAAAATGTTACGCATGAAAGAGGAGTCATCAACAATTAAAACTTTAATTTTAGCAGACAACTTTCACCCCCTCATCAAAGAAGCTTGTTTAGGATATCGTCAATATCATCCTGTTCAAGACTGTTGCCAGGTAACTGTGGACCTTCCAGCAGCTCTGCCTCGTCTTCCAGTTTCTTGCGCATATCATCATCAACAGATTTGTTTTGAAGACCAAACACAACAACCATACGCAACACCTGTCTTTCCACCTCACGCAAGGTTTTGACAATTTTCATAATACGTTGACCTGTCAGGTCTTGGAAGTTGCATGATTCGAAGATGTTGGTAATGTGATTTTGAGACTCTGTCAAAGCATCATCCACACCTGCAAGAACATCTTCATCCAAAGGAGGGTTGTGGCTAATCAAGCGGTCAATTACGCGCTGATTCAAACCTTCCAATTGCTCGCAAGAGTCCATAATAGAACCTGTGGCCTTTTCGGTTTGGTTCACAATTGCATCTAACTGGTCAGACGCGTCAGGAATTTCCTGATCTGTTAGCAGATGCGGTTGAAATTCTCTAAGGTCTTTGCGTGCTTCATTGATAAAACGTGCAAGTTCACCCAGTTCGCCATACAAGTGAACATCTTCACTTTCAAAGCGGCCTTCAAAGATATCTTTCACACCACGAATCAGCTCTTTCACCTCTTCAATAGGCACTGACCCTTCGGTTTTTGATTCTAAATTTTCAATTGTTTTTTGAATATCTGACTTCAGTTCCATTTAAAAAGTCTTTCGTTTTCTAATTAAAAGTCACCAATAACCTTGCTCAACTTTTCTTTGAGCGTTGCAGCGTTAAAGGGTTTGACAATATAGTTGTTGACACCGGCTTGAACAGCAGCAATGACATTTTCTTTTTTGCCCTCTGCCGTCACCATGATAAATGGGAGGTCTTTATATTCTTCTGAAGATCGCAATACCTTTAGAAACTCCAAACCAGTCATATTCGGCATATTCCAATCTGATATCACAAGATCAATCTTGTCATCTTTCACCTTTTCAAGTGCCAGTTGACCGTCCTGAGCTTCAACCACATTGGTAAAGCCAAGCTGCCTAAGCAGGTTGATAATAATACGACGCATTGTTTGGAAGTCATCTACGACGAGAATGCGCATTCTTTTGTCGACTGCCATGAAAGTTATCCTTCCTGTTCTTATTTTTATAATTTAACTTCTAAGACTTATAAGAAACGCCTTAAATTTTTTATTATATTTTACCTGACATAGCGGTAGGAAGTAAAAGATTTTCTTAGTTAAAAAGTGGTAGCTCGCTTTTTTCTGCCAACATTTCAGAGATAATACGGGCCTTACCAGTGTCCATTTTTTCCATGATTTTAGCCGTACTTTTCCGTGACATACGCTTAAACACATCAAAAACAATTTTATTATCCATCCGGTTCATCACACTTGCCGCTGACTCTGCCTTCATTTCCTCATAAATCTTCGCAAGCTCTTTGAGCTCGCCTTCTTCTTTGTCAGATAAATTCTTCAACAACTGCTCTAGCTGTGCTTTCAATATTTCCATAGAACCGGTTTTTTCAGCAAGACGTTTTTCTGCCAAATCCACCAATCTCTCACGCAGCTCCAAGGCTTTTTCTCTACGATCTAGTATAACACGGCGTTTTTCAAGCTCTTGCAAAAGCTGAATTTCCGTTGCTGTAAATTGCCTGTGCTCAAATGTCAATTGTACTTCATCGGGTGTTTCCTTCACGTCCAAGTCTTCTTGGGCATACACAGTGTGGGAAAATGTTAACAAAACAACAACACATAAAAACTTAACATTCAGCACTACAGTCGCCCTTCCAATGCTTTTAACAAGTCCTTTTCTGCGTCTGTTGAGCGCTTTACTTGTTGTGATGCACCGCCGTAGGCCATTGCCCCCATTTGCGGGCTTGCCATCCGCTTAGACTTTTCAGCCACCACCCGCTTTTGCTCTGACTTTTCTGGAAGATCATTGATCAAACCTGTCAAAAGCTCTCGCTCCAATTTCTTTTCAATTTCCGCTTCTGACAATTCAGGGGAAGAAGCCTTCATAGGTTGCGCCACGCGACTCGGTCGAACGGTTGCAACGCGGTTTTGAGAAGACTTTTCAGTTGACCTTTTAGTGCCCAGCAACGTGTCTTTTTCTTCTGTCTTCAAGTGCGTTTCCACGCCTTCAAGCACAACACCCGCACGGTCAAACGCATCGTCCATTCTTTTGAGCAACTTTTCTGCCTTTACCAACATAAAGTCAAGGTCCTGCACGGTTTGCCCAGCTTTAAAAACTTCCGCCTCAACCTTTGGACCTTCATCTCTCACAACGCGTGAAAATTCAAACAAACCACGGTTAGCTTTGTTGAGACTTTCATTTAACTTTTCACTGAGCATAAACATCTTTTTTTCAGAGGATCTAACTTGGTGCAAACGAAAATGCAACCACAAAACCAGCGCCCCAACAACCGCCAGCATCAACACCACCATAACGTCTAAAATTTGCCCTGAAAGCGCTAACATCAATGTTTCTCCGACTCTTCGTTGTTCACATCATTAATGTTCTTTGTCACCTTAATAGCCTTAAAGTCATCCATTTTACCAAGCTGACCTTCAAGCTTCTTCTCATGACCACAGTACAAGCTGACTGGTTGACCTGGCCTTGTGTGAAGTGGAATTGTGTCACCTAATCGCCATTGCAAAACATCTTTAAGTGAGAACGTTTCCTCATCCAGCACCACCTTAAGTGGCACATTTGTGTAAAACAACTCCTGCGCAAGGTGACTTTCCCAGATATTATCTTGACCAAACTTTTCACCCATAAACTGTTGCAACAACTGCTCACGGATCGGCTCTAATGTACCGTATGGAATACAAAACTGAATAATACCATCACGTTCTTCCAAGTTAACACGTACAGTCACCAAAATAGCGGCGTTACCTTCTCGGGTGATATTAGCAAAACGTGGGTTCACCTCCATACGCTCAGCTGTAAACTGCACAGGCGCCACAGGGGCAAAAGCCTCGCTTAAGTCGTTAAGGACAACATCAGACAAATTGTCCATAATACGGCGTTCAATGGTAGTGAAGTTACGCCCTTCAATCCGTGCAGGTCGAGCCTTACGGCCACCCAGTAGAATATCCACCACCGCATAAATCAAACGGCTTTCATAAATCATCAAAATATAATCGTCCAAACCAATGGCATTGACAACCACAATCCCCGCTGGCAGCGGAATGGATGATAAAAAGTCACCAAAGCGGACTGTAGTAATGCTATCCACGGTGATATCAACGTTATCGGCGGTAAAATGTCTAAGCGAGGTGGAAAGGTAACGCTCAAATTTATCAAAAAGAACGTCCAACATCGGCAAACGCTCATAGTTCACCACGCTGGTGTCTAGCAATGCACGAATACCCACACCGCCGTGATCTTCGTCAGAATCTATCCCCAGAAGGGAATCAATCTCATCTTGATCCAGAATACGCTCGGGCAGACCACCTTCTGCAAGGTCGCCAGCGCCTTGATCAGAAGCATCTGCCCCTTCGCCACCCTCTTCATCAGAGGCCATATCCTGCCATTGTTCCAGCAGCTCTTCTTCTGACAATTCTTTTTCTTCTTCAGACATTCTAAACCGTTCCCTTTACATGACATTTGCATCAAAGACACAAAATCAAACATATGTAAGACTATTCACTTTTAAGAATACCACAAAAAAACACAAAAAAGCAACAAACACAAACATGTTTAACACAGTAAAAAGGCCACGAAAAATCGTGACCTTTCAATTGCTTAGGGAACTTTTAGTTATTGAACCAAAATTTCCTTAAACAGAACATTACTTATTTGCAACGGTGCCGCCGCCTGGTTGGCACGCATTAACAAGTCTTCTTTTAGGCGGTAAATACCTGACGAACCGTTCAAGTCCTCCACACGCAGTTGACGCAAGTAAAGCTGAAAATCATCCACAATGCGTGGCATCATGTATTCAAGCTGTTGCAAGTCCTGCTCGGTAGCCACTTCAAGGTTAACCTTTAATTTGAGGTACCTTGTCGCACTACCACTTGAAGCTAAATTCACCAAAATTTCTGGCAATTCAAAGAAATAAGCCGACGGCTTTGGAGGGATTGGGTTCCCATCTTTATCCAACTCTGGCCCAGCAGCTTCAGCTTCTGTTTTTGCAACCTCTTCAGATGCTTCATCCGAATCACCACCAATAAACAAAAACGCACCCACACCAGCACCACCAATTAGGATAACCGAGAGCAAAATGATAATCAGCAGCTTCGAGCCACCTTTTTTACCTTCTTCAGCGCCTTCTGCACCTTCTTGCTGTTCCAATTCTTCTTCAGCCATAAAAACTCCTCAAAAAAACAAAGGGATTAACCCTTAAAAATTCTATTCTTTTTTAAAAATCAAAAAGCTTACAACAAACCTTTGATGATGATCATTATACTAAACTTTTTTAAAGACTCAAGCAATGGCTGAAATTGAAACCGCCTGCTTGCCCTTTTCTTCGTCACTGTCCGTCACATTTTCAGCACTATCACCTTTGGGCTGATTCACTGACACTTCGCCCGACGCAATTTTGCGCCATGACGCATTCAACTCTTGCAGTTTTGCAATTACATCATCAATGGCTTCTTGGTCATTTTTCATGTCCACATCAATCAAACGTCTAAGCATGTAACCATAAATGCGGTAAAGGTTTTGTGCAATTTCACCACCCTTTTCCATGTCAACCGTATCTTGAAGGTAAAATATAATATCACTGGCACGCTTGTTATTGTTAAAGCGCTCTTGAATATTATTTTCGTCAATCGCCTGCCTGGCTTGCATCAAAAACTTAATCGCACCATTGTAAAGCAGTACAATGCGCTCCGCAGGGGTTGCATTCAAAATCTGCTGTTCTTGATAGTGCTGTGCAGCATTTCTGTTCATTTAATGTCCTCTTCGGTTTTTTTAATTATCGCCACCAGCCATGGCTGAGATTTGCTGTGACAAACTCTCTTTCAATGAATTCAATTGAAACATCGCCGTTTCCATGGCAATAAAACGTGCTTCTAAGTTTTTGCGTTGAAGGTCAAGGCGGCTGTCAATTCTTGAAATATCAGTCTCGTAATCGTCATTTTGCTCAAGCAAGTTTAGTTTGAGAGAATCCGCCTCGCCACCGGTTTTCGAAAAATCATTGAAGAAGTTGTAAAGCCTATCCGCCACGCCACGTGTAAAGGTTACTTCAATATCATCCACAGGGCCAAGGTTCGGATCGCCGTTGAAAAACAACTTCAAACCATCTGCGTTAGAATCTGGCAAAATGGTCATATTCTTACCATTGATACTTACCGTGTTGTTACCTGCACCGCCGTTACCAGTGCCAGCTGAAGTGACAAAGTTAGCGTCAGTTAAGTCGCCATTGGCGTCTGTACCAGCAATGTTTAAGTAATAAGGCTCCGGCACGTCAGAACCATCAACTGTGTAAGCCGAATTTGGTCCAACCGAAATAACACTCACCCGAGAATCCGAAGTTGAGAAATCAAAACCAAACAATTTACGCACACTGTCTAGGTTATTGAGCAATGCATTATCAAGCGTACCATCATCCACCGCCAGGGTAAAATCATCCTCAATACTCACACCAATTTGACCTAAACTGGCGTAACCATCGTCCACACCAGGTACAATAGAGCTCACCACCTGTGACAAGCGCGACTCCAAACTTCGCAAAGTAGAATCAAAGGCCAACACGCCAAACTCGGGCTCGCCACCTTCTTCACGCACTACTTCACTTTGCTGATCTTCAATAAAAGATTTTAGCTCATTGTAAGCGTTAATAAAGTCCACAATACCAGCTTTGACTGAATTGAGGTCATTTTCAATATCCACCACAATTTCTGTATTTTCTTCCGCACGGAACAAGTCAATCGTTGCGCCAGAAAAAACATCGTCAATGGTGTTACTTTCACGCACAACGTCCACACCCAAGTTATCCACCCGAATAATGGCGTTTTGCGCATTTTGAATTACTGTTTTTGCATTATCTGTGCCGGCATCTGTCAAACCTAAAGCATTGTGAATCGATTGATCCCCACCGAATGTAATGGTGTTTGAAAGACCTGTTTCGTCACTGGAAAGCAGTAAATAACTTTCCGTCGGGCTGACACTGACAACCGAGGCACTGACACCTGTTGCGTTTGCACCGCTGTTGACCGCATTGATCTTGTCACGCAGATCGAGCAAGGAATCTGAACCGTTAACTGTGATATTACGACCGTTAATCTCAAAGTCACCTGTTGGGTAACCTTGCGATGATAAAGAATCTGTCTTGGAAGCAAAGGCATCACTACGAATTTGCTGAGCTTTGGCAATTTGCACCACTTCTACCGTGTGAGAACCTGCCACCGCAGAATCATCCACCGTAACAGACAAAATAGACTCAGCCGCTGAAGATGTGTGACCCGCAGGCGCTGACGCCGTTGCACGGGAGCTGGTAAAAGCCAGCTTATTGTCAAACACATCATCCACAAAGAAACTGTTGGCACCGCGCAACACGTCCATGCTGGCGGCAAAATTTTTGGTCAGGCCTTGTAATTGGTCAATCGCTGACACACGCTGATCGTTTAAAGATATCTTATCTTCAATTTGATTCACCTGAATGCGTCGCGCTGAAATGATAGAATCAATAATTTGCTGAGAATTGATCCCTGATGACACACCTGAGAAGCGGACATTACCGCTGCTGGTTTTTGTCGAATTATCAAAACTAAAGTCCATACCTGTCCTCTCCTTAAAGGGTTAGCTTACCTAGCTCTCCACCTTTACTTATGTTTATCGGCACAAATTTTTATTCAAAAAAACTTACACCCGACCATCTACAATAATACCACGTTCTTTTTTGTTTTGCGAATACAGCTTTAACATGTCCGTCCCCGCATAACTGTTAACAACTTTACCTGTCTGCGCATCTTTAACGTGGCCTTGGGTGTTGCCTGCATCATCTTCATCCAGCTCCACCACCAAGTCGTCATTCGATAAAATATCATTCATATAATGACGCGCTTCTTGCATGGCTCGGCCTTTTTCTGCATCTAGATCAAACCCATCCTTGAGCACAGGCACCGCCCACTTTTCACGGCTGCTTGAAATAACCGTTGATGAACCCAATCGACCACCAGCAGAAGATGCCGCACCCAGAGACTTTTCAGCCTGCTTGTTGCTTGCATTTTCAAGCTGTGATTGATCAATCGTCATCGGTTTTCGCATATCGCAAACCTCCGCTCATTCAATTATAAAGTTCTAATCTTTACGCACCACGCACCAAGTCAAGCAGAATACGAGGTGTTTGGTTGGCACGGTTTAACATGTCTGTCCCCGCCTCTAACAGAACCTGCTTGGCTGTTACGTTGGTAATTTCCGCTGCAATGTCAGCATCTAACAGGGCAGACCTTGCGCTCTCTGTGTTTTCAAGTGACAACTGAATGTTACGAGACGCAACCTCCATTCGGTTGATGCTTGCACCCAAGTTTGAACGGGCACTCACCACAATATCTAAAGCATTTTTAATAGCGTCCACCGCAAAGCCAGCGTCACTTTGTACCGCAACATTGGAAAGGGTTAACCCCATTTGATCCACATTGATCACAGGCAGTGACACCAAAACACGGTCTTCTGCGGCTGTGGTTCGACCAATCTGAAATTCATAGGTACTTGCTGTGACAGACGCTGACAGGGATACATCAAACTCTTCCCCCGCACCTGCGTGGACAATGTCTGTCGCTGAATCAAAGTCGCTGTTCAATGTCAAAGTCACACCCAGTGACTGGAAGTTATATTCATTTAAACGACCCACTGTGGGCGTTTGCACCGCAATGGATTGCGCCTCTGAAGTTGTTTGGTTGGTCAACGTCATCACACCAGCGGCACTGTTGTATTCAACTTGAAACACCGACGCTGGGTTGACAAAGTCTTGAATTTGGAACCCTACAAAACCATCATCCGAGTCAATGTTGGCGCCGAGGTTATTCAACTCTACAGAATTTACACCACCCAAAAGCTTTGAGCCGTTAAATTCGGTTGTCGTAGCAATACGGTCCAGCTCGCTTTTCAGGTTTTGGAATTCTTCATCCAAATACGCACGCTCTGTGTTCGTAATTTGCCCTGATTGAGACTGAACAGCCAACGTGTCCATTCTGGTTAAAATTTCTGAAATTTGAGACAACGCACCGTCAGCAATCTGCATCAGCGACACACCGGAAGACGCATTGATAGACGCCGCTCTTAAAGAAGCCGAGTCCACCTGCAAACCAGAACCGATTGACAGTGCGGCCGCATCTTCTTTGGCGTTAAACACACGCTGACCAGATGATATTTTTGAGATAGACCTTTGCGCCTCGCTGTTGGCCGACGTTAAATTACGCTGGGCAATGGCTGAAGATGAGTTACTTACAATTGATATTGGCATGTCATATCTCCTTAGTGTTTTGTCAATTCTCAACAAACACTATGCACAAACCATGCCAGTGAAACGGCGTTTATAAAAACTTAAAATTTATTTTCTTTTTTGCGGGCAAGATAACCGCGCACGTCGCATGCCAATTTGTGCGCACAGGCATCTTCCGAATTTGTGCGCAACGTTTCCTTTTTCATCGCATCGCATATCACTTTCAAATCCTGTTTTGATATGCCCATGTTTTCAGCAATTTCAGCGTTTTCGCACAAAAGTTCATAGTCATCGCCACTCATTTTCTGTCCTCCAAATTATTCTCTAATGTTATTATGTAAATAGACCTTGCAAAATAAAAGCGCACCCACCCCTTCATTGCACTTCAGCATCCCAAAAAATCAAACACCTATAACCAATTGACACAAAGCCGGCAAAAGTGTATACCAAATAATATACAAACAAACACCTACCCTTTTCCCCAACCTTTGGAGGCTTTATGCCCAAGCACATCCTTTTCTTTGAAGATGACCGCAACATTGGCGAAGTCGTGGCAGAAGAACTTACCGCCGCCGGCTTCACCTATGATTGGTACGAAAACCCACGGGAAGCTTTTAGATCCCTAGAAGAAAACCCAAAAAATTACGATGCAATTGTCAGTGACTGGAACATGCCTGCCAGAAACGGCCGACTCAGCTTTCATGGCATTGACGTCCTGCGCAAATTAAGACGTGGGCGGCTAGAGCGCTTCAACCTACCCGAAAACATGCCTTTTGCCATGTGTTCAGGTTATGACTGCCCTAAAAAAATTGAAGAAGCCAAAAATTCTGGCGCCAACTTTTATCAACACAAAACCATGACAAGCGATTTTACGGGCTTAATCGATTTTTTGAATAACTGCCCGTAACCACAAAAAAAGCCCGCACAATGCGGGCTTTTTGCTTTCGATAAAGCAGGTTAAAGCTGTTAGACAACGCCTTTCTTTTTGCCAACCACAAAAAAACTGACCCACAAAAGTACTTTAACCGACAAAAAGAAGAAGTAATACCCCAAAAGCACAGACTGTAAAAAACTTACCTCCCAACCAAAAACAAAGTAGGAAAGAAGACATGTATATCCTAGAATGAGTGGCATTATAAACCAAGAGACATACACAACCGTATCATACCAAAATCGACCGGGCCTGTATTCACCCAAATACTCAAAGAAGGTTAATTGCCCCAAACGCTTAAAATCGGGCAAAAGATCGACAAAAAATACCGTCACACTCCATGGCGCAAAAGCCAAAACCAGCGAAAAAAGACAAAGATGTGCAATTGATGCATTCGGCTCAAAAAACTTTACAATACAAAAGCTTGAAATCAGCCAAATCATCACAACTAAGCGACCCCAAGAATTATCAAAAAGCTTAAACATAAGCCCTCCTCAAAAAAAGAAAAGAAAGATACAAATCCCCTTTTATATAACACCTTGATGTATACAATTCAAGGAAAAGTCGAAATAAATCATGCTTATTGTGACAAGAAGATGGCCATAGTGGGAATATTAAAAACTTAGACCACAAGCAATAAAAATAAAACAGACACTCAAGGTGCCTGTTTTATTGAATCAGTGCCTGCCACTTTCCGCCAATAAAAACCTTCAACATATCCGCAAGAAGGTGAATAAAGCGGGTTTATTTTATTTTTATAGGGCAAAGCCCATGCTTGGAAGTTTAGAAACCTAAACGGCAAGCTATAAAAGTGAAATAGGCACACTTAAGTGCCTATTCCCTAGTGAGCAGAAGTTCCTTCCGCCTCAGCGTCATGTACAGCGAAGGCATCCTCCCAAGAACCTTGGGTTGAAGCTTTAGAGTATTCTGTCGCACGGTTTTCAAAGAAGTTTGTGTGCTCCACACCGTTTAACATATCATCCATCCATGGCAGTGGGTTTTTCTCAATGCCGTAGATCGGTTCTAGCGTCAATTCACCCAAGCGCATGTCCGCAATGTAGCGAATGTACTGCTTCACCTCTTCCGCTTCAAGGCCTTCAACGCCGCCCATTTCAAAGGCAAGGTCAATAAAGGCATCTTCAAGACGAATAACGTCACGGCAGCATTCCACCACTTTATCTTGCAATTCCTTGGTCCACACCGTTGGGTTTTCGTGGATAAAGGCACGGAACAAACGGGTCATCGCTTCACAGTGCAAGGATTCATCACGCACAGACCATGAAACAATCTGCCCCATACCCTTCATTTTGTTGTGGCGTGGGAAGTTCATCAAAATGGCGAAAGAAGCAAACAACTGCAAACCTTCGGTAAAGCCGGCAAACACCGCCATGGTCAAGGCAATACCTTCTTTTGAATCACAGTGGAACTGGTGCAAGTATTCGTACTTATCAACCATTTCCTTGTATTTCAAGAACGCTTCATATTCAACTTCTGGCATACCAATGGTATCCAACAGGTGAGAATAAGCCGCCACGTGGATGGTTTCCATGTTTGAAATGGCGCTCAACATCATTTTCACTTCAGTTGGGCCAAAAACGCTGGCGTATTCCTTCATGTAGCAATCGTTCACCTCAATATCACCTTGGGTGAAGAAACGGAAAATCTGTGTCAGCAAGTTCTTTTCTTGCGGCGTGATTTTGTTTTTCCAGTCCTTTACGTCGTCCGCCATTGGGACTTCTTCTGGCAACCAGTGCACACGCTGTTGCGCCAACCAGTATTCATAAGCCCAAGGGTAACGAAAAGGTTTGTAAACTGAACTTTCAGCAAGCAAGCCATGACGCTCGCCCATTTCGCGGTTCTTTAAAAATTCTACTACTGACATGCGATACATTCCTCGTATTTAGGTTGGTCATTTTGGGTCATAGCATCAAGCTTTTTACGCCCTGTGTCAGAGAATGACACAACTTGAGCACGGCGAATTGATTTACTGCGGCAGTAATAAAGGCTTTTCACGCCTTTTTTCCACGCATCAAAGTGCAATGTGTGCAGGTCACGCTTGTGAACATCTGCTGGCAAGAACAAGTTAACAGACTGTGCTTGGCAAATAAATTCTGCACGGTCAGCGGCATGTTCAATCACCCAACGCTGGTCAATTTCAAATGCACTTTTGAAAATGTCTTTTTCATCATCTGTTAAGAAGTCAAGGTGCTGAACCGAACCTTCATTGGTGGTGATGGAGGACCATGTCTCATCATCATCCATGCCTTTTTCGGCCAACAATTCTTTTAAGAACTTGTTACGCACGTTGAATGAACCGTCCAATGTTTTTTGGGTGAACGAGTTCCCTGCAATTGGCTCAATCCCTGGGGAAGCGTTCCCACAGTAGATAGAGCTAGAAGCGTTTGGCGCAATGGCCATTTTGTTAGAAAAACGTTCCATCACCAAAGCTTCACCCGCATCTGGGCATGGACCACGCTCTTCCGCCAACTTCACAGACGCTTCGTCCGCTTTTTGGCGCAAGTGTTTAAACATGCGCTTGTTCCATGACTTAGCAATGGCTGATTCAAATGGAATACGGTTCTTTTGCAAGAAGCTGTGGAAGCCCATAGCGCCTAGGCCAACACTACGCTCACGCAAGGCTGCATAGCGGGCGTTTTTCATGTCATCTGGTGCACGGTCAATAAAGTCCTGCAAGACATTGTCTAAAAATCTCATAATATCTTCAACAAACAGCTCATTGTCTTTCCACTCGTTGTAAAGCTCCAAGTTCACAGAAGACAAGCAACAAACAGCTGTACGCATGCGGCCATGCTGGTCAATACCCGTTGGCAATGTAATTTCACTACATAGGTTGGACATTTTCACCGTCAAACCTTGTTTTTTGTGGAATTCTGGGATCGCCTTGTTCACAGTGTCAATAAATAGAATGTAAGGCTCACCTGTTTCAATACGCGCTGTTAAAATACGAATCCATAGGTCACGGGCAGGCACTGTGCTGACGACATCGCCAGAAAGTGGCGAAATCAGCTGCCATTCGGCATCTTCTTCAACAGCTTTCATAAAGTCGTCAGTAATAGCCACAGCGTTGTGCAAGTACTGCGCTTTACGGTTCGGGTCACCACCAGTTGGGCGACGCACTTCAATAAACTCTTCAATTTCAGGGTGAGACACAGGTAGGTAAACTGCCGCAGCACCACGACGTTGTGAACCTTGAGAGATAGCCATTGTCAAGGAATCCTGCACACGCAAAAACGGGATAATACCAGAAGTTTTGCCCACACGGCCTACTTTTTCACCAATCGAGCGCACGTTACCCCAGTAAGTACCAATACCGCCACCTTTGGCAGCCAACCACACGTTTTCCATCCATGTGTCGGTGATACCGTCTAGGGAATCTTCAACTTCGTTTAAAAAGCAAGAAATTGGCAAGCCACGCTTGGCACCGCCGTTTACAAGAACAGGTGTTGATGGTGCAAACCACAAGTTGGACATATAGTCATACAAACGCTGGGCGTGAGACTCATCATCGGCAAAAGCACAGCATACGCGTGCAAAAGCTTCTTGAATGGTTTCATTTGGCAATAAGTAACGATCCTTCAAAGTCGCCTTACCAAAAGCTGTAATTTTATCATCGCGTGAGTGATCTATTTTAATGTCATACATGTGTGCTACCTCATTCTTTTCATTGTTATTAACCATTAAATTAAACAGAACATTCAACCAAATGGCTAACCTATATATTGTACCCAACAAAAATAAAGATACTATATATAGAACCTCGAAACCAGTGATTTATTTTACAGTGTGATTAAAAATTAAGCAGGCAATAAACTTAAAATCAATTTAAAATCATACACTTAAATAAATCAAAGACCTCTAAAATTTGTTTTCATCCCAACCAAAGCTTGGTCAACCTGTGTGCCATTTATGTATAACCAAAAAAAAGGGCCACGCAAAGGTAAAAATTGCACCCAAAATCGTACACAAAAAACGTACTTATTTTGCGTTGACACTATATCCTGTGATCCTATTTTTTTAAAATTCAGCGCTTACAAAAACAAAAAACATTATAATTCAAAGTTATATAAAATAGTCACCAAACTTTTTGACACAATATATAGATACCCACAGCACATGTCACCACTATATACATGCCCAAAAAATAAGCATGTATATAAAAAGTGGAAGAAAAAAGCCTCACAAGGAGGCTTTTTAAAAGTGCTCTTTTTAAGTTTATACAGTATTGCCATCCAGTGACAAACCAACGCCTAACTCCAAGCCAATAAACACATCACTTTGAAGTGTTGACCTGTAAACTTGGAAAGTTGTATCCGTCACACCGTCACCATTGGTATCCACAACATCAACACGAGATGTCACATCAAATGTACCACCTGTGTTAACATTGTCGCCATTGTCACCAAGAATGTACAGGACATCGGATTGAGGGTCCCTCATCTCCAGCACATCCGACAAGCCCAATGTCAATTCATTACCAAAGTTACCAACATCCATATCAATTGCTTCAATATTTCGAATATTCATTGCACTTCCAGCAATATCAATATTAGAATCTTGTCTGTGAGATAGAATATCAAAACCACCCTCTCCACCATCGACAACCGCATCAAGGATATCTAGCAATAGGGTATCATTACCTTCACCACCGTATAAAGAATCTGAGCCACTACCACCGTTTATAAAATCATTACCAGCTCCACCCGAAACAACATCATCGCCATTATCTCCAAACAAGACGTCATCACCAAGGTAACCGTCAATCACATCATTATCATTTTGACCATAGATATAATCTGCGGAAGAGGAGCCTGTTATCACATCATCGCCATAACCACCATAAAACTTCGTACCATCAATTACATGAGTCTGGCTAAAGTCCATTGTGTCAAATCCACTTGAATTATAAATACGAAGCGGGCTACCATTGCTAGACTTGAGCGCCTCAATAGAGTTTACATCATATGAAAAATCTCCATCTAAGTAAAACAGCCCAGAACCACTGCTACTTACGACAATTTGATCAAAGCCCTCTCCACCGATAATTGTATCTGCGCCGTCCAAAATGAAGCGGCCTGCGTATAAGAATGTATCATTGCCGGCACCACCGTCTAGTACATCATTACCTTTACCTGCTAAAATTACATCATTACCTGCACCTGCATTCACAACATCTACACCACCATCTGTTGAAATATACTCAGACATAGATGTACCTGTAATCACATCATTTGAAGAACCTGTAATAATTGCACTTGTATCTAAAGATGCACCTATTTCATTCACATACAATTTAAACTCTTGAGAAACCGACTGCCCATTCGCGCTTTGCACATTTACTCTTAGATCATATTCCCCAAAGTCAGTAGAGCCGGGCACTCCTTTAACCATTTGTGTTTGTGCATCATATGACACAAACGAAACAGGGTTCCCATTCAAATCAGTCACAGTTATTGTTTCATCACCAATAAGGTTTGAAAAGACTTCATTAATATCAAATTCAAACAAGTACGTTTCAACGGACTGAATAGGCTCACCAAAAATAACATCATTAGCAACAGGCAGATCAGTACTACCAACAACAACGACTGTAGCATCTCTTTCAACAATGTTATCACCATCACTCACAGAGAATCTAAAGTCAATGCTAGCAGCTTCACCGTCATTCAAAGATTGCAACTCTTCGCCTGGCGTTACACTAAACGTGCCATCACCATTCAAAACAATTGTGCCATTTGTAGGTGCCTCTAACAATGTGTATGTCAAGCTAGCAAGGTCATTATCCACATCACTTACAGCAAGAGCGAAGGTTTGAGTACCATCGTCTTCACCCATAACAATTGATACAGCACTAATCACAGGGGCATCATTTTGACCTTCAATTGTCACTTGAACCGTTTGTGGAGCTGAGGTGTCTTTTCCATCTGTTGCTACATAAGTAAACTCAACAATTCTAAATTCTCCTGCCTGCATCCCCTCCAATCCTGGACCAGCATGGAAAGTGAATGTATCGTTCACGTTATCAATTGTAACATAACCATCCGAATCCAAAGGAGGGTTTTGAATCAAATAAACAACATCATCACCTTCAACGTCTACACTGCTTAACGCGTGCGTTACAGAAACATCGTTTTCTAGCATTGTCGTCGCAATACTTTCTATAACAGGCGCATCATTTGAACCAGTTACTGTAAATGTTGCAACATATTGAACAGATTCCACACCATCAGAAACTATATAGTTTACGTTATAAACAACACTTTCACCATTATCCAATACTTGCAAAGCATCACTTAAAGTTACATTTGCATTTAAACGATTTACGGTAACGTTCAATTCAGGCGGAACATCTAAAAATGTAACCGTTAAGCCATCACCGTCCACATCACTAGCTGGAATTGCAAATGATGTTCCATTTGAGTCTTCCGTTGTGCTCACGCTTAAATCAGAGGCCACAGGTGCATCATTTTCACCAGCAACAGACACTGTAAGGTTTAATGTTGTGGATGCACCATGACTATCCCTCACCACCAACGGAACATTCATCACCATCAAATCACCAGCCGCAAGGTTGTTAAAGTCACCATTTGGTCTAAATTCAATCAAACCATCACCCAAGTCCACCAACTGACCTTGATTTGGCTGGTTTATGGCATAAGTCAAACTCTCTGAGGTATCATCAGAGTCAACATCATCAATAAATGAACGAATGTTAATTTGAACTGGCGCACCTTCCTCTGTTGCATTTATCGTAATATCATTGACAACAGGTGCATCATTGGTACCAATCACCTCAATGGTGACAGATGCTTCGTTGCTATAAGCATCACCATCATATGCGCGGTAGTTAAATGTAATTTCACGTGTTTCGCCCACCGCCATCGCATTTAAGGACTCTGCTGGGTAAAAGCTAAAGTGATCACCATTTAAAACCACAATCCCTTCGGTTACAGGGTCTGGCGCATTGACAATGCTGTATGTCAAAGTATCGTTGGCATCGGCATCAGTCGCACTCAATGGCGCCGCAACGGAGTTATCTTCTTCTGTTGTCACCATAATGTTAGAAGCAACAGGGGCATCGTTGGTACCCGTCACAACAATAGTGACCACTTCCACCACGGTGTTGCCTTGCTCGTCTGTAGCTTCATATTCAAAGGTAATGGTTTGTGATTCACCCTCGTCCAACGCATCCAATTCTGGTGCCGGCACAAATGTGTAAGTGCCATCGCCATTGTCGACAATTTCACCTTCTTCTGGCGCTGGTGGGTTTGGAATTGTAATAGTCACGGAACCATCAGCGTCGCTGACAGCACCGCCAAGGTCAATCACAATTGGTTGACCATCATCGGTCACCACTTCATCCTCACCAATCACCACAGGTGCTACAACCATGGCATCATCTTGGCCATTGATTGTAAACTGAAGGGTTGCTGTGCTTGTTGCATCGCCATCTGTCACCGCATATTCAACGGACAATACCAGAGATTCACCTTCCGCAAGGTAATTGTATGCATTCGAGTCAGTAGCTGGTTGGAAACTGAATGTCCCATCACCATTGTCCACAACTGTACCTTCGGTTGCCGCATCCAGCTGACCCAGCAAGGTCACCGTCAACGGTTCATCATCCACATCGGACACATTGTAAGCCGCGTTAATCGCAGTCACTGCATCTTCATTAAAACTGTATGCCATGTTGGTTGCAGTAGGCGCATCATTGATGCCGGCCACCGTAATAACGGCATCCGCAACGGATGAGTTACCTGACAAATCAGTCACTTGATAAGTAAAGCGTACTTCACGCACTTCACCGCTGTCTAAGTCTTGGAATGCGCCGCCCACATCAAACGTAAACGTTCCGTCATTGTTGTTGGTCACCGTACCTTCATCTGTTGTACTGGCCAAAGAGTAGAACAACGCTTGACCATCTACATTCAAGACATTGGCATCCAACACAACTGGCGAGCCATCTTCCACAGCTGTTGCCGTAATGGCTTGTGCTTCTGGCGCATCGTAAACAGGCGTTACATTCACTGCAACTGTCGCTGTATATTCAGCGCCACTGCTTGAAGTAACCGTGTATGTAAAGCTGTCATCGCCGTTAAAGTCGGCCTCAGGTGTGTAGGAAATTTCACCAGTTGTCGGGTCAAAATCAACCACGCCACCTTGATCAGAACTTGTACTCACGGCTGTAATGGTCAACGCATCGCCATCAATGTCCGAATCGTTGGCAAGCAAGTCATTCACCGTTAAAGCAAGTGTTGTATCTTCAGCCACTTGGTAAGACTCGCCTTGAATATCAGAAGCGTCATCCACAGGGCTTACAGTAATGTAGGCCATCGCAGTGCTTTCACCACCTTGGCCATCACTCACGGTGTAGGTAAAGCTGTCCAATCCTGCAAAGTTTTCAGCCGGTGTGTAAGTCATTTCGCCGGTGGTTTCATCCAAGGCAATCACACCGCCATTTGCGGTTGTTGCATCAAATGTTTGCAAAGTCAACGCATCGCCGTCAGCGTCCACATCGTTGGCAAGCAGTTGCTCAACCGTAAAGCTGGTTTCGGTATCTTCGTCGGTCACAAACAAGTCATCTTCCGCCACTGGTGCTGTGTTCACAGGCTCGGCAGAGGCGTCACCTTCTTTCACCAACACATTCACAGTGGCTGTGCTTTCACCACCTTGACCATCACTGATGGTGTATGTAAAGCTGTCCTCACCCACAAAACCATCAGCCGAGGTGTAAGTCACTTCGCCTGTTTCAGGGTTAAATTGAATCGATCCACCATTTTCAGACGTTGCACTGGTGGAAACAATGTTCAACACATCACCATCAAGGTCAAAGTCATTTTCAAGCAAGGTTGCCGCATCAATCACCAAAGGCTCGCCTTCTTCCACAGGGAAACCTGTGCCAGTGTTCACTTCAATGTATTGTAATACAAAGTTTGAATTTGTTGTTGAAGTGGGGGAAACAGTTTCCACCACTAAGCTGTCAAAACTCACATCTACATCAAAAAAGTTTGTTTCACGCTTACCATCACCATCCACGTTATGTAGGTCGTTAATCACTTCACCTTCGGCAACCAGTTCACCATCTTTGTATGCTTTATAAGATACACGTGCATCTTGACGGCTACCTTCATTAAAGTGGCTGTATAAACTGTCCAGACCAACACGTGCACCTTGCACGGGGCTGTCAAAGTTCACAACCAAGGACTCATTCAAGTCCACCTCATTCGACTGACCGCCACTAACGCCAAGGCCATAATCATCACGACCACCACCTTCTCTACCAACAGAATACTCAACTCCACTAGCGCTGCCGTTTACATTCAATGCTTGGATAGACCCCGACACGCCTTCTTTATCAAAAGAAACGGAACCGTCTTCATTCAGCGCACCCCAATCAGCCATGGAGCCATGTTCACCAATAGAACCTAAAACAACAGACTGCTCAACGCCATCGTCTTGCGCCACAGGGGCGTTGACTGGGCCTGTGCCGGCTTCAACACCTGCAACCAGGCCATTAAATGGCCCAAAATTTACTTCCACCACAAGGTCATCAAAGTCCTGATCACCTAAGCCTTTAACATCCTCAAAGGAAATTTGAACAGATGAACCATCTTCAGATACTTCAATTTCAGCATGGCTTAAACCATCTGTACTTAAGTTGGCATAGTTGGTGTGGAAAATGTCGCCTTTTAAAGCCACTTCTTGGCCATCTTCACCTACCAGCACCAACTTCGGTGCATCAGCATCTAACACAGATGCATTGCCACCTTCAGCATTCACAAATTTTAATTCGCCAGCTTCAAGGTCTAGCTTTTTAAAACCACCATTTTTGTTGAAGCCATTAGAAATAATAAAGAACTCAACGTGAGAGCCGTCTGGCGCATCAATTGCCGAAGATGAATAACCATCAATAAGGTCACCACCGCTGCGGTATGCTGAAGCATTGTCAAAGTTCAACTGAACGTCAGAAATTTCGCCATTTTGGTCAACCACATAATAACCAATTGTGTTTTTGTAACCAGCTTCTTCGCTGACAAAAACCATTTCAAACTGCTCTGGCTCGGGTTCACCCATCACTCGGTCACCGACGCTGATACCATGCTCAACCCAAATTTGTTCACCACGGAAACCTTCAAACACGGCAAAGGTAACATCACCTTCGGTTACGTCGTCATTTTGTTTCATAAAGTCAAAATCTGCAACAAAGTCGCCCATATCGCCCGTAATTTTAACAATATCAGTGTCAGAAAGGGTGCGCGCTTCTGACATGGAGATCGTCACACTGTCATCGCCAGCACCATCTTTTAAGTCAATGTTTTCAAAGCGACGCACTTGGCCTAAATCCACGTCAATGTCGCCATCCACCACAAGTGTGTCATTACCACGACCACCATCAATACGCTGATCATCAGCGTCATATTTTACAATATCGTCGCCATCACCAGCGGAAATACGGTCAGCGCCCACGCCACCGTCTACAATGTCATTCCCGCGGCCGACATAAATTTCATCAGCGCCAGCGCCAGTTTCAATGCGGTTGTCGCCAGAACGACTGAGGACACGGTCACTGCCGCTGCCACCTTCAAAACTATCATTACCAGAACCAAGGTTGACGTTTGAGCTTTTATAATCGTCGCCAATCATTTTAACGACATCGTCGCCAAAACCTGCAATCACTTTAAAAATTGTATGACCCTTGTCACCATCTAAGGTAATAGTATCGTCGCCAAAGCCAGAGCGGATAAGGAAATTATTAGACCAGCCAGAGCCATTGGTTTGTGCATCGACGGAAATGTTATCATCGCCATTGCCTGTGTAAATGTTACCGCGCTTAGCACCTGTTACTTCAACGTTAGAGTCGCCATCGCCGCGCAAGTTAATGTTTGTGTGGACAAAATTGTCAATTTTAACGTCCGCCGCACTGCGGGAAGAAAGCTGAATGTTTTTAACACTGTTCCAAGCGGAATCAAGGGAAATGTTGGCATAGCCTTCGCCAATGTCAGCAGAAACTTGCGCCTTGTTGCTGACGCCAGAAATGCCCATTTCTGCACCAGAAACCTGCTGGTCGTCGCCATGCTGTAGTTTGTGATTACTCTTAGAATTGATAGACTTTTCGTTGTCTGTCGCGTTGCTAAGCTTAACATTAACTTTGTTGCTGTTTTTAGCCATAAGTTCCCCTAAAAAATTATTTTCCCCATCCGTCGCACAAGTACTAAGAAGTGCAACTTCAATTTCTTATACCAACATTCAGTAATAAAAAACATATATTACTGACATTTTTCATGCACCGCTAAAAGTAGCAGCCAAAACCCTATGGTATGCGCAGATTTATTATAAATGAGGGTAATAAAAAAACAACAACTTAGCCGATGCGTAAAATGCGAACGAAAGACGCATAATGACGAAATAAATATGCATATGGTGCGCATAAGGACGAAACGCGAAAAAGGCGTCCGCGACGACGCCTTTTTCTGTGAGTATCGGAAAATTTTCGCTAAAGCTAATTAATTATATTTTACTAATTATACTTTTAACTTTTATCTAACTACGAGATTACTGTAGCAATCTTAGTAGCAGTGATGGCTGCTGGTTCGCCTGAGCCAACATGGACACACCAGCCTGGATCAACACCTGTTCAGAAGTGAACTTTGTGATCTCGGCAGATACGTCAACATCAAGCAAGACAGAACGCGCCGCTTCACTGTTTTCAATCGATACAGCCAAGTTGTTTTGAGCAAACTCAATACGGTTTTGGCTAGAACCAACATCCGCACGGGCAGTGTTTACCGCTTGAACCGCAGCATCAACTTCGTCCGAAGCGGTCGCTGCGTTACCGGCAGTTGTTAAGTTAGAACCTGTACCACCACCAATCAAGGCACTGAAGTTACCTTCAGAAATTGTAATGGAGATAGAGTTGTTCGCATCAGTTACTGAGTTACCAGAACCAACTTGGAAAGCAAAGGTTGCAGCAGCTGAAGATGTACCAGCAGCAGCTGTAAATTGTGTAGTTGTCAAATCACCAAAGTCAGCACCTGCACCAATCGCTGCACCTGCGAAAAAGTCATTGTTAATGGTGATTTTTACACCAACATTCGCAAAGTCAAGTTCGCGTGTTGCACCTGCAGCAACAGGGTCATCACCTGCAGAACCTAAGTTAATAGTCTGAGCAGTACCTTGTGCAGTATTAACAACTGTAAGGTTACCTTCACTTGTATCAAATTGAACAGCGAATGTATCAGTAGCATTAACTCGAGAAGCGTCAAATTCATAACCAACAAAACCAGCTGCGGTATCAGCAACAGCAGTTTGACCTGTAACACTCAAGGTGTTTGAACCACCCAACAGCGCTTGGCCGTTGAATTCGGTTGTTGCGGCAATACGGTCAATCTCGTTACGAAGTAGGCCGTACTCATCGTTTAAGTAACCACGCTCCGTACCGGAAAGCTGACCAGACTGAGCTGTTGTTGCGAGTGATTTCATACGTGTCAAAATGTCAGAAATCTGAGAGAAAGCACCATCGGCAATTTGCAAAAGAGAAGAAGCCTGAGAGGCGTTCACTTGAGCAGCTTTCAAAGCAGCGTTTTCAACACTAAGACCTGTACCAATTGCGAGTGACGCAGCATCTTCCTTAGCTGTTGGTACACGAGAACCAGAAGACAGCTTAGAAAGTGAAGAAGCACTACGCTCAGACGCAGCGTTCAAGTTACGTTGCGAAATCATCGCAGATACGTTTGTGTTAATTGTAATAGGCATATTATTATCTCCTACATGGATTATGTTAAACATAGTAGACTACTTGTCCACCTTATATATTATGGACGCTTTCGCACCCAAAGTCCATACCTTATTTAATAAACAATGTGTTTTTGCACAAAATTATTTTAAACAAAATATAAACTCGTCTATTTTATGAAATGGGGCACAAATTGCCAAGCCTTAAATTCCTGACAGGGTGACTGACAACCCTTAAAACAACCATTTAACAGCGCAAACCTTGCCGTTTGTGCTTTTTTACAACGCCCAGCCATTTAAAAACCACCCAGCATAGGCAAAAGCGCCACGGCAAATGCTTTTTTTCGGCACGGTTCGTGCTAGTATCAAACTTGAACGCGTGTGTAATTAAATTTCGGAATTTAAGATATTGGATAAATTTTTAACAGTTTTGCGCCGTATTGGAGCTGCTCGCCTTGCAATGCTTGTGGTTTCCATTGTGATGCTGATCGGTCTCATTTCTATGATTGCGGTGCGTGGCAACGCCCCTGACTATGGCATTGTTTATGGCGGCCTTAGCGAACAAGAGCAGGCAAAAATTGCCCAAACGCTCGACGGCTTGAACATTGATTATCAAGTGCGGTCTGGCGGGGTTTATGTTGCCAAAAGCCGTATCCCCGAAATACGCCTTAAAATTGCAGGCGAAGGCATTGTGGGCTCCAGCACTTCTGGTTATGAAATTTTGGATAATCAGTCCAGCTTTGGCACAACATCCTTGGTGCAAAACATCAACGCACGCCGTGCCTTAGAAGGCGAGCTGGCACGCACCATCACCTCCCTTCCCTCTGTCACATCCAGCCGTGTTCACCTTGTGATGCCGAAGAAAAAGCTGTTTTCGAGAGAGCGAATTGAACCCACCGCATCGGTGGTGGTGAACCTTGGCACACGTATTTTGAGTGATGAACAGGTACAAAGCATCAACCACATGGTGGCGGCATCTGTGCCGGGACTAACTCCTGAGAATGTCACAGTGGTGGACAACCGCGGCAACATGCTTTCCAGCGGGAACAAGTCCCAAGGCAATGTGATGAACATGCAGCAAAAAATTCAGCGTCAAGTGGAAACGGAATACGAACATAGCCTAAAACGGATGCTGGAACGTGTGGTTGGCCCCAACAAAGCCAACGTGAAAGTGACCGCTGAATTAGACTTTGACAGCATTGAAGAAGAGTCCGAAATTTTTGACCCTGAAAACCAAGTGGTGCGCAGTGAGCAACGCAGCGAAGACCGCATGAACGCCAAGCAAACTCAACCCAACGAAGCCGCAGGCGCTTCAGCGAATATCCCCGGTCAAGAAGTGGGTGGCGGTGCCGCAGGCAGCAGTGAAGAACGCCAAAGCGCGGAAGAAACCATCAACTATGAGATTTCAAAAACCATCCGCCGTCATGTCAAGTCTGGTGGTAACATTGAGCAGTTGAACGTTGCGGTGCTGGTGGAAGGTAATTATTCCAATGAAGATGGCGTACAAAAATATGTTCCCTACGACCAACAAAACCTAGAAAAATTAGAAAAACTGGTTAAAACTGCCATTGGCTTTGATGAAGAACGTGGCGACATGGTGGAAATTGTGGACATGCCATTTGCCCAAGTGCAAGAAGAAGTTTACGAAGAGCCCTTGTTCAACAAAGATGACTACTTCATGATTGCGCAGTATGCACTGATCAGCATTGCCATTTTCTTGCTAATCTTCATGATTATTAAGCCAATTTTAAAGGCAACCCTTCCAAAAGACGACGACATTGGCGCCAAAATGGCAGGCGAAGCCGGCGCTGCGGGCGCAGGTGCAACTGCGGCGGCTGGTGGCGTAGCTGTTGGCCCAGGTGCGCCTGCGGTTAACATTCAAGGTGGTGGTGCAGCTGGCGGACAAGCGCAAGCCACAGCCCCTGACGGCACACCGATTAACATTCCAACCAACGAAATTGTTGAAGGCGACAGCATGATTGACCTTCAAAGTGTGGAAGGTCAAGTGCGTGAATCTTCCATTAAGAAGGTGATTAAAATTATCCAAGAAAACCCAGAAGAAAGTACCAATATCATTCGTGGGTGGCTACAAGGAGAAGACTAATGAGCGAAGACAACAACCCAAACAAAGGCAAAAGCCGCAGCAGCAGAAGTCCGCGTGAAATAGGTGCACGTAATGCTGCCATTTTAATGCTGGCTGTGGGCGAAGAAAATGCCACAACCATCTTCAGTGGCATGGATGACTTTGAAATTCGTGATATCTCCCGTGAAATGGCGACACTGGGCAAAGTGACCAGTGAAGACGTTGAGAATGTGATCAATGAATTTACCGACGCCATTGGATCAGGCGGTGCAGGCTTGGTAGGTGGTTGGAACGCGACCGAGCGTTACCTCATGAGCTTTATGGACGAGTCCCGCGTGCGTGACTTGATGGACGAAATGCGTGGTCCTGCCGGTCGCACCATGTGGGAAAAACTGGCCAACGTCAGCGAAGATATCTTGGCGAACTACCTCAAGAACGAATACCCACAAACAGTGGCGGTGATTGTCAGCCGCATTAAACCCGGGCACGCCGCAAAAGTCCTAGCCGCTTTACCTGAAGAATTGGCACTGGAAGTGATTGAACGTATCTTGATTATGGACAATGTCTCCCGCGAGGTGATTGAAAGCGTGGAAGATTCCCTTAAGAATGAATTTATGCGCAACCTTGCCGCCAAACAAAAACGTGACAGCCACGAGCTTATGGCCGAGATCTTCAACAACTTTGATAGATCAAACGAACAAAAATTCATGGACTTGTTGGACAAACGCAGCCACGACGATGCCGAACGCATCCGATCGCTCATGTTTACATTTGAAGACCTCAAGAAAACCGACGACAAAGGCATCCAGACCATTCTCCGTGAAGTGGAGAAAGACCTTCTACCTGTTGCCCTTAAAGGTGCGGACGATGAACTGCTCGATATGTTCATGCGTAATATGTCCGAACGTGCGGCGAAAATCATGGAAGAGGATATGGGTGCGATGGGACCTGTGCGCGTTAAGGATGTGGATGAAGCGCAAAACAGCGTGGTGATGATTGCCAAACGCCTTGCAGAAACGGGTCAAATTGTTCTAGCCGAAGAAGGTGGTGCGGATGACTTCATCTAAGGCGACGCTTGAATCACTGTTAAATCAAAACGACTTTGCAGAACTGGCCGTTCAAAAAAAACGTGCCGAACTTTTGAAGAAAAAAGAAGAGCAAGCACGCCTTGAAAAAGAAGCCGCAGAAAAAGAAGAACAGGCACGCCTTGCCGCTTTGCCCAAAATAACCGAAGAGGACCTTCAAAAAGCCGAAAAAGCTGGTTACGAACAAGGCTTAGAAGCGGGCAAAAGCCAAGCCGAAGCGGCGATGAAAGCTGAACTAGAAACGCACCTTGGCGCAACCTTAGAGCAATTAAATGATTTACCAAACCTGCTTAAACCTCAAGTGGCGCACATTCAAAAACAAAGCTTGATGTTTATTCAGCATGTCATTGGCAGCATTTTAAAGGATGCCCAGCAAAAGTACAGCAACGAACTGATTGAATTCATGCTGGAAAAAGCCATGGAAAGCGCACCCAAAACTGGGAAAATAGAAGTGCATATGGCCCCTGCGGACCGTTTTTACATTCAAGAACATGCTGGCAAAGCCTTGCAAAACACCCAAGCTCATTTTGTGGAAGACGATAACATTCAAGCTGGCGAATGCATCATCACATGGGACAATCAAGGCGTGGACGCTCGCTTTGAAAACATCAAGACTGAAATTCATAACATTTTGCAAGCCGCCCATGACAACATTGAACCAAAAGATATTGTCCTCGCGGTAGATGCCCAACCAGAAGAGGCAGAGTCGGAAGCCACTCAAGACGTTGAAGCCACTGCGCAGGAGGTAGCTCAAAGCGAGGCCGAAGCCGCACCTAAACCCTCAGAGGAAGAACCTCAAAAAAAGGTCAAAGCCGAGAACCATGAAGCTGAAGAACCGAGCGAGCGAAGCGAAGATGTCACAACCAGTGAAGAAAAGGACAGCAAATAAAAAACGGTGTTCTTTTCAACAGATGGACAATATGGCATAATAAATGCAAGTAATGCCTTTAATATGCAGTGGCACAAACTTATAATTTAAATATAAAACCAGCGCAAATGCGCAATTGAAAAAGGTAAAACATGAGCGATAACAAAGAAACAGATTCTCTTGAACTCAACGAGCTTGAAGGTCAAGCTGTCGGGCAAGACGAGCAAGAGCTCACATCACCTGCTGAACCGGATGCCGGCCTAGAAGCCGTTTATGACATCCCTGTTAAGGTTTCTGCAGTGCTGGGCACATGTGACCTACAAATTCACCAATTGCTCAAATTGGGGCGTGGCGCCGTGGTTGAGCTGGACCGCAAAGTTGGCGAAGCAGTGGACATTTTGGTCAACGACCGCTTGGTGGCGCGTGGTGAAGTTGTTATTGTTGAGGACAAATTAGGTATTACCATGACCGAGATTGTGAAATCTCGCTAACAAAGAAACAAAAAAAATAAGAATAGGATGATCAAACTGTGGATATAGCAACCCTCCTTGGACTTTTGCTGGGCTTTGGTTTTGTGGCCGGTGGTATTGGTTCCAACATGGCAAGCTTTATTGACCCCCCATCCATGTTGATTGTTGTGGGTGGTACCTTTGCCATTACCACAGTTGGTTTTAAACTAGGCGATGTAATCAAAGCGCAAAGCGTGATGATGAAAACCATCATGTTCAAACTGCCCGAAGTGGAAGAAGAAGCCAAAACAATGATTGAACTGGCGCAAAAAGCCCGTGCCAACGGTATTTTGGCCATTCAAGGCGACATTGAACAAATCCCCAACGACTTTTTAAAACAAGCCTTTGGCTTAGCGGTGGATGGCACCAACCCCGAAGTGATTGAAACCATCATGAAGTCGGACACTGCAAATATGCTGGAACGTCACGCATCTGCCACCCAAGTTTTCAAAAAAAGTGCCGAAATTGCGCCAGCGATGGGCCTTGTCGGTACCTTGATTGGTTTGGTAATCATGCTTGGCTCGCTGGATGACCCAAGCGCCATTGGCCCTGCCATGGCCATTGCCTTGCTGACAACCATGTACGGTGCGATTATGGCCAATATGTTTTTCAACCCTTTGGCTACGAAGCTCGAACTTAACACCTCACTGGAATTACAAGTTCGTAAGGTTTACACCGCCTCAGTGCTCAGTGTTGTCCGTCAAGAAAACCCACGCCAGCTGGAACTTGTGCTCAACACTATCTTGCCACCAAGCAAACGCATTAGCATGTTTGATTAAGAAGGGTGAGATAAACGGATGTCTAAGTCGAATATTCTACTCATTGGCCCTTTAAAAGATGCCACGGGCCCCTTGGCAAAAATTGCCAAGGACATGAGCATTGGCACATTGCAGGCCGAAAGCGTGGAAAGCGCCCTTAAAGTGCTGTGCGACAAAAAAGTGGATATGGTCTTTTTAGACACAGGGCTAGAACTTCCGCAATACTTCACCGGCTTAAATGAAAACAAAATAACCGTACCAACCGTGGTGGTGGGTGCGGCAACACCGGTGCAAAATGCGGTGAAGGCCATTCGCCTAGGGGCGATTGAATACCTGCCAACACCCATTGAAGGCAACTTGGCAAACACTTTGATTGAACGTGTTAAACCCTCCGAAGAGGCATCTGGCCCCATTTATGGCGACAGCGCCACCGAAAACATGCTGGCGATGGCCAAAAAATTTGCTTCCTCCAACGCCACCGTTTTACTGCGTGGTGAAAGTGGAACCGGTAAGGAAGTTTACTCAAACTACATTCACAACAACAGCCCAAGAAAAGACAAGCCGTTTATCAGCGTTAACTGTGCTGCCATCCCCGAAACATTGCTAGAAAGTGAACTTTTTGGCCATGAAAAAGGTGCTTTTTCTGGCGCTGTAAGCGCAAGGCAAGGTAAATTCCAACAAGCAGACGGTGGCACATTGCTTTTAGACGAAATCAGCGAGATGGACATTGCCCTGCAAGCCAAATTATTGCGTGCCATTCAAGAACGGGTGATTGACCCAGTTGGTTCATCCAAGCCCGTGCCGGTGGACATTCGCCTGATTGCGACCACCAACCGAAACTTGGAAGACGAAGTGCGTGATGGCAACTTTAGGGAAGATTTATACTTCCGCCTCAACGTCGTGATGCTGGACATCCCAGCGCTGAGGGAACGCCCAGGCGACATCATCCCCCTTTCATTGTTCTTTGCGGAAATGTACGGCAAGCAAAATGGCTTAAACAACATTCAAATTTCCAAAGAAGCGGAAGAAAAACTGGTCAGCTGTTACTGGAAAGGCAACGTCCGTGAGCTGGAAAACACCATCCATCGCACCGTGTTGATGATGGGCGACGACAACGTGATGCAGCCTGAACATATCACCATTTCACCGATGAGCCAAAACATGGCCTCCAACGTGGCAGAGGCCCCTGTGCGCACCGATGTGGACCGTGCAAAAGCGGCTATTGGCGCCGCTGCTGGCGCTTATGCCAACGCCTCTGGCGGGTTCGAAAAAGGCATTGGTAAATCATCCCCTGCGGACATGGTTGGCCGCACTGTTTCCGATGTCGAAAAAGAGCTCATCCTTTCCACATTAAACTATTGCAAAGGCAACCGAACCCATGCGGCAGGCATCTTAGGCATCTCCATCCGCACCTTGCGCAACAAGCTTAAAGAATATAACGAAACCGTTGAAAAGTCTGAGCAAGAAGCCAAACAGGCGTAGACATCACATCTCCTCTTGGAGGTTTATATAAAATACAGCTCATTGTCATTTTTATATTTTAACAGATACCCATAAAACTATATACTGGTAACAGTATTGTGTGTAATGGCATTGAATTAAGGGTACTTTATGTTTTGCGTTAAACTTATTGCGATTATAACTCTGACAATCATCATGTCAGCAAGTGATGCGCGTGCGCAAAATTGGGCCAACATTGGTACGGTTGGCACCCTCAACAATAATGAGCTGTGTTACACCGACGGCACGGACATTATTTGCGACGCAGGGCTTTTTGTGAACGGTTCAACCGCTTTGGAAGTTTCTGGCACCGTTTCCGCCACAGCGTTCGTGGGGGATGGTTCACAGCTGACAGGCTTGGACACAGACCCTGTTTCCTTGTCTCAAATTGTGGGTGTTGTCCACGGCGTTTCATCTGCAACGCCTTATTCATCGCTGTTCATAGGTCATGATGCAGGTGCCAACAATGGTGCACTTACCAACAACAGTGTGGGTGTGGGGCGCAACACGTTAAGCGCCAACACAACAGGTTTCTCGAACGTTGCTGTTGGTACAGATGCCTTGCAAAGCAACACATCGGGTCGTCACAACACCGCCCTTGGTCATGATGCTTTAAGCAGTAATACAACCGCAAGAGATAACACCGCTTTGGGCTATGCGGCATTAAAAGACAATAGCACAGGTCAAAACAACACCGCAGTGGGTAGTAATGCGTTAAATAACACAACTTCAGGAGACTTTAACACCGCACTAGGTGGATATGCGCTTAGACGTAACAGCGTGGGTTACACCAACACCGCCGTGGGTTATAACACACTAAGGTACGGATCCTTCGGGTATGAAAACACCGCCATTGGTGCCGAAGCAGGCATGGGTGCAGCCGGTAATGCAGACTTTTTCCACACTACTTTATTGGGTTACCGTGCCGGTTATGGATTACGCTCAGGCAGTGGTCGTAACATCTTCGTGGGTCACCAAGCGGGTGACAGTGTTTCCACAGGTTCGGACAATATTGTAATTGGAGTTTTGGCTGACACATCTGCGCCAACCGCCTCCAATGAGCTAAACATCGGCAACAGCTTATACGGTGACTTGGCCAACGACCGGATTGGTGTGGGCATTGCAACGCCACTGGCCGAACTTGATGTTTCCGGCACCGTATCCGCCACCGCTTTTGTAGGGGATGGTACAAGTTTGACAGGAGTTTCAGCAACGCCAGGTGGCAATAACGGATGGTTCCAGTATAACAATGCTGGTGTGTTAGATGGTGTGCCTTTTGCGTACAGTAATGGATATGATAAATTCTATGCACGTGGCGGGTTAAACAATTATATTGTAAACCACAGCACGGGTGGCACATATGCGGGTCGATTGAATATTGGTACAACCGACCCATCAACTGAAGAAGGTGCTTTGCACTTGGCTGTCGCTGGTTACAACAACTCAGATAATCTACGTCGAATGTTGGGTGTTATTATGATTGGTAACCGCGATAGTGTATTAGACACAAGCCCAATTCCAATGACCGAAGGTGATTACTTGCCAGGTATCGGTTTTGCAGGTCACACAACAACTTCCTTAGGTGCAGAGACAGAAATGGCCGCAACCATTCATGCTGTTGTAGATGGTACGGTCAGCTCGGGTAACTTGCCTACAGCTGTGGTTGTAAATACAGGAACAGAGGCCTCCAACATGCAGGAGAGATTGCGTATCGCATCCAGCGGTGAGGTTGGCATAGGTATTGTCAATCCAACCACTGAGCTTGAAGTGGCTGGCACCGTTTCCGCAACATCCTTTGTGGGGGATGGTTCAGGTTTAACCAACGTAGGAGGTTTGTGGACAGACGCTTCTGAATCAATTCAATATCAAGGTGTTAATTTCTACAAAGAAGGTTCAGTACCAAGTGGTTATTCAAACGGAGACAAAGCCTTTGTATGGCACCCTGACAAGCGCGCTTTAGCCATTGGTAAAGCCGCATATGCTGGTATGTTTAACGACTCCTCAATGGGTGATGTTTCCTTTGCTTTTGGTGACAGTGCCATTGCATCTGGTAATGGGTCATTTGCGTTTGGAACAAATGCCAGATCTACAGGAAATCGCTCTATTAGTTTTGGCGGTTCAGCTTCTGCCAATTACGCAATTGCACTTCAAGGTAATGCAGAATCACAAGATGCATTCTCCGTTGCGCGTTACGGTGGCGCTTATGGTCAAAGATCTATCGCTATTGGGTCTTCCGGTGCCTTGAATGGTGGTGCGCAAGCTTATGGCTTGTCGTCGGTTGCGATTGGTACAGGCTCTGACGCTTATGCAAACTATGGCGTTGCAATTGGCACGGGCTCAAGCGTTTCAGGCACATCTGCAGTGGCCTTCACAGCGGCCCGTGCGGATGGTTTAAATTCAATTGCGATGGGTAAAAATGCGTTTGTAAGCGGTAACAATTCAATGGTGTTTGGACTGGCAGACGTGACAGGCACAGAAGTGACAGATAGTAACACAATGGCCATTCTAGGTGGTCAGGTTGCTGTAAACCAAGTGTCTGCCAATGCGGAACTTGACGTGTTAGGAACCGTTTCCGCCACAGCTTTTGTGGGGGATGGGTCTGGGTTGACAGGGATACCAGCAGGCACAAGCCTATTTATGGATGACACCAGCATTTCAATTGTAGATGATGGCAGTAACTCTGCGGTCATTGCCATTGATGTGGACGGTCAACGTTACTTGGAATATAGCGATGAACAAGTTGCAGGCTTGAAATTCAACGGTCAAAACGCCGCCCTTTACACAAAATCGGACGGTGGTTTTGTCCGTGTCGGTAACTTGCTCACAAACGGCTATCGTGGCGGTGTCATACTGATTGGTGGCGACGGTGACAACACTGCAGCATACGCAGAATCTAACAGCCTTATTTTAGGTACAAGGCGCACAAACAATAACTATGCGGAAGATGTTCATTTTGACACAATTGTCAGAGATTGGAGTCGCCGCAACATGACCATTGATGGCAGCTCAGGCCGTGTGGGTATTGGCCTTGAAAACCCAAGCACAACACTTGAAGTTTCTGGCACTGTTAAAGCCAATGCGTTTATTGGCGATGGATCTGGGTTAACAGGCGTTTCTGCCGGAAGCCTGCAAGTGGCGGACACCAGCATTTCAATTATGGATAGCGGTACAGGCGAAGTGCACATGGACGTGGACGGTGAAAGACTGGTCACCGGTCGCCAAGGTGCCTTGGATGTTTCAGGTTCGGCGCAAATTGCCGGTACAGGGTCAGAAGTTTGCGGCGCCGCTGGTGACCTTGGCAAAATGCGCTGGAACCCTGTCAGCCAAAAATTCCAAATTTGCCGTCAGTAGAGTTCAACAAAAAAATCGAGCGATTTTTAACCAAACTTACATATCGGTATAATTGGGGCCGCCGCCTCCTTCTGGGGTTTGCCAGTTGATGTTTTGGGTTGGGTCCTTAATGTCGCACGCTTTGCAATGCAGGCAATTTTGCGCATTGATTTGCAAAAACGGCAAACCATCTTCTGTTTTAAGAATTTCGTAAACGCCGGCCGGGCAATAATGGGTTTCGGGTGCGCCAAATTGATTCAAATTCACGTCAATGGCGGCGGCCTCATCCTTTAATTTTAAATGGGCTGGCTGATTTTCCTCATGATAGGTGTTGGAAAGGTAAACCGAGCTGGGTTTATCAAAGCTTATCTCACCATCAGGCTTGGGGTAAGCAATCGGCTTAAATTTACCAACAGGCTTAAGCTGTGCGTGATCGGCGTGATTTTTCAAGGTGCGTCTAGCTGGCCAAAGGTACATTTCCTTAAAGGCGTTTAAAGCACCCAAAATAAGGCCATGTTTAAAGCCGGGACGAATGTTACGAACCTGATAAAGCTCTTTATATGCCCAAGACGATTTAAAGTTCACCTCATAGGCCACCACTTCACCGCCCGTGCCGCCTGCGTTAAAGTGTTCAAACAACGCCTCCGCCGCAACCATGCCACTTTTCATCGCTGTGTGGTTGCCTTTAATTTTCGCCACGTTTAAAGTGCCCGCTGCGTCCCCCACCAAAACAGCGCCCGGCGCTGTCAGCTTCGGCATGGACTGCACACCCCCTTCCACCAAGGTTTTCGCACCATAAGCCAAGCGCTTGCCACCTTCAAGCAAAGGTAAAATGTCGGGGTGATGTTTAAAGCGCTGTAATTCATGGAAAGGTGATAACGTTGGGTTTTGATAATCCAAGCCCACCACAAAGCCAATAGCCACCTTGTTATTTGCCATGTGATAGACAAATGACCCGCCGTAAGTGTTGTTTTTTAAAGGCCAGCCCACCGTGTGCAACATTTGACCGGCGCTATAATGCGGGCTTTCCACCTGCCAAATTTCCTTCACACCCAGTGCGTACGTTTGCGGTGACTTGTCCTTTTGAAGGTCAAACTGCGCAATCAATTGCTTGCTCAATGACCCACGGCACCCTTCCGCAAACACGGTTTGATGGGCATGAATTTCCACCCCTTGGGTATAATTGTCACCTTTTTCACCATTTTTTTGAATGCCCATGTCACCGGTGGCCACACCTTTCACAGCACCATCTGCGTGGTATAAAATTTCACTTGCCGCAAAGCCTGCAAAAATTTCCACCCCCAAAGCTTCGGCCTGAGTGGCCAGCCAGCGCCCAAGCTCGGATAGGCTGACAATATAATTGCCGTCATTTTTCATCAATTTTGGCGTGGGTAGCTTTAGACCTTTTTGGTCGTTGTAGAGATATTGAAAATCGTCCGTTGTCACAGCGGTGTCAATGGGTGCGCCCATGCTTTGCCAATTGGGCAAAAGTTCGTCCAATGCTCGGGTTTCCAGCACAGCGCCTGAAAGCAAATGCGCGCCAACGGCAGCGCCTTTTTCCAACACGCAGACCGACAATGTTTTACCTTCCGCTTCCGCCAACTGTTTAAGGCGAATGGCACAAGCCAGACCTGCTGGCCCAGCGCCCACAATTAACACGTCATACTGCATAGACTCCCGCATTTGGCTAACCCTCTTCTGCTAATTTTTCAATCAGTTCTGGCACAGCGTCAAACAGGTCGGCCACCAAACCGTATGTTGCCACCTCAAAAATGGGGGCGTTTTCGTCCTTATTGATGGCAACAATGACCTTTGAGTCCTTCATCCCTGCAATGTGCTGAATCGCACCCGATATCCCCACCGCCACATATAGCTCTGGTGCAACCACCTTGCCCGTTTGACCCACTTGGCAATCATTGCCAATCCAGCCTACGTCCACCGCCGCACGGGACGCACCAATGGCACCGCCGCCCAGTTTTGTGGCCAAGTCTTCCAGCATTTTAAAGTTTTCGGCCTTTTGCAGCCCTCGACCGCCAGACACCACAACCTTGGCTTGGCTCAGCTGTGGTTTATCCGCATTGGCTTGCTGGACAGAAACAAACGCCGAGTCTTCAAAACCCTCCGCCGCTGGAACGCTGCGGACTGGCGCAGGGGCGCTTCGGTTTAAAGCCACCTTTTCAAAAGCTGTCGGGCGTATGGTCAACAACTTTTGCGGTGAACTGCACTGCACTGTCGCCACAGCGTTGCCAGCATAAATGGGCCTTTTAAAGGTGTCCTCGCTTTCAATCGCGGTAATATCACTGACCATTTGCACGTCCAACAAGGCGGACAACCGAGGCATAAAGTTTTTACCAAAGGTGGTGGCTGGCGCTAAAATGTGACTGTAACCTTGGGCAATGCTTGCAATCAACAGGCTTAAATTTTCGGGCAAAAAGTGTTGATAGAGTAGATTATCTACTGACAGGACAGTTTGAACAGCTTCGCATTTTGTCAGTTGTTCCACCACGTTTTTACAGTCATACCCTGCGACCAACACCTCAACATCTCCGCTTAGCTGTGTCGCCGCCTTTAGGGTGGATAAAGTCACAGGGTTCAATTGCCCGTGGTCATGTTCTGCAATCACAAGAATAGCCATTATCCCACCACCTTTGCTTCATTTTTTAATTTGTCTAACAATTCATCAACCGAGTTTAGCAACACACCCTTCTGGCGCTTGGCAGGTTCGGTCACATTTAAGATTTTATAAGAACTGGGGGCGAGATCCGGCAGGGTTTGAACTTCCAGCGGTTTTTGCTTGGTCTTCATCAAGTTGGGCAAAGTTACATGACGGGGTTGGTTTAAGCGCAGGTCGGCGCTGACCACCGCTGGCAATTTTAATTGAAGGGTTTCTTCACCGCTGTCCACCTCGCGGTTGACAACAAGCTCTTGCCCTTTGAGCTCAAGGCGTGAAGCAAACATCCCTTGCGGCCAACCCAAAAGCCCTGCCAACATTTGCGCTGTTTGATTGTTGTCCCCATCGATCGACTGTTTGCCCATCAACACCAAGTCCGGCTTTTCACTTTCCACCAAGGTGTGAAGTACCTTGGCCAGTTGCAAAGGTTGCATTTGCGCTGTGGTTTTTAAATGCACCGCACGGTCTGCGCCTAATGCCAACGCTTTGCGCAACGTTTCTTGCACCGCATCTTCCCCGATAGAGCAAATCACCACTTCGCTGGCATCGCCTTTTTCCTTAAGTTGAACAGCCTCTTCCACCGCAATTTCACAAAAAGGGTTAATGTTGTGCTTTAGACCACGTGTGTCCACCCCAGAACCATCTGCCATCAGGCGAATTTGAACATAAGCATCCACCACATGTTTTACCGCCACCAAAACCTTCATAAAGCACACACCTTACTTGTTATTTTTAAATAAATTATATTTCATCGCCGAATAAAGTGCAAATCATTCAAAGAGTTCATATAATAAAGGGAGTGTAACAAATAAAAGGGTTGCTATTTATGCATCAAGTTTTGTCATTCCTATTGCCGCATGTTTTCTTTTTATTTGTGCTGTTCACCATTCCATCCCAATATGCGCTTTACATTTTGGTTGCTTTTTATGTGGTGGGGATATTTCTCAATGTGAAAAAGGATAAACAACATCAACAAGCGCTGAGTGAAAGCAAAAAACAAAGCACCGGTGACTGGTGGGAGGTTTTAGGCACTTCGCCGACAGCCTCGGTCAGTGAATGTGCAAGAGTGCGCAAACTATTAACCAAAATTTACCACCCAGACGGGGGCCAAGCACCCAATGCAAGCCACATGCAACGCATCAACCATGCTTATGAAGAACGTTCAAAACTGGCAGAAAAAATTGGTCAATTTGCGACCGTACAACATTAAAGATGTTAAACCCTTAATCGTCTGGCATATCGACAATAAAAAGCTCCACCCCTTCCAAGGCTTCAAACTGCAATTTGGGGGACTGAGCATCCAAGCCCAAAGCGTCGCCAGCGTTCAATTGCACCAAATCCTCTTCCCAGAAGCTTTGCTCCAGCTCCACCGAGCCACGAATCACCTCCACCCATAATTTCCGACCCTTTTTAAGGGGATAACGCACCTCTTCCCCTAGATTTGCATGCAACAAAAACATCCGCACATCGGACTGTGGCAATTGCAAATAAGCTGTCTTATTCAAACCAGGGAACAGGATAGACTTCAAACCTTCGTGCGGTGGTACCGCAATGTGCCCAACACTGTTTTGAGTTTTAGCAGGCACGTCAAAATAAAAGGTATACAGCTTTAAGGAGCTGTGCTGGCCACCGTTTTTAATTTGGTAATTCATTCCAATTTTGGTTGCTGAAAGAAGCACTGCATCGCCTGCCTCATAAGACTTTTCATCACCTTGATCTACAGTTAAACAAAGGTCACCCTCTTCGACAAAAATCAGCATACTGCGAGCGGACAACTTCTGCACAGAGCTGACAGCACCACCACTGTATACATCCAAATTCACCGCATGCAATGCGCCATACCCACTGTGATCTTCATCAAAGTAACTGTAAAAGGAAAAGGTGTGCACCGAGCGCAACTGCCCATTTTTGGATTGACTTTGACCTTTTTGACTTTTTTGCCTTAAATACATGTTTTTTATTTTAAAATATCACAAAAAACGGGGTAAAAAAAGCACCAAAAACCCAGCCACAACTGCAAACAACAAGGAATAGAGCAAAACCTTCAGCAATATCAATTGGGTTTCTTTGTAATCATTCACCTCGGCCAGCTTTTCCCCCACCACAGGCAATTTGTGAAAAATAAAGTTGGCCGTTAAAAAACCGAAAGAAACGGCAGGCAACATCGAAAACAGCAATTCAAACATCAATTGAAAGTTACCACCATAAAAGGCAAACAGTTGCAATTTGTGTAACACCACAAAAATGAAAAAGGCATAAACAACCTGCAAAAAGAACCCTGCAAAAATGACCATGCGCACCAAGGTTTGCCCCAACGCATTGGGTTGTGCACCATCTGGCGTAGGTTTTTGAGGAGTATCACCTTCTGCTTGTTCAGGCTTTGTATTCACGAAACTGCCAGCAGTTTGTTTTCTGGCATGTGTAGGTCTAAAAACTGTTTCAGCTTGGACGCACAAGGGTTTTGCAACGCCTCTTCCATATACGGCCACAAAACAGCAATTTTAGGTAAAAACTCGGCGCGACCGTCCCTGTAATAGGACCGTGCAAAACGACCAAGCACACCCAAATTCCGCAGCAGGCCCGCCATTTCAAAACTGTCCCTAAAGGCTTGAATGTCTTCTAAACCAGCACATTTAACAAAATAGTTAAATAAGAAATCTCGTTGTGTTTTAGCAAATGGGAACCGTGCATCATAAAGCAAGCTTGCCAAGTCATAGCTCAGCGGCCCGTGTTTAGCATCTTGAAAGTCCAGCACGGCCACTTGGCCATCATGCGGCATCAGGTTGGGGCTGTGATAATCCCACAAAATTGTGCCCCACTTCACACCGGCCACCACTTCATAAATTTCCTTCAAAATGCTGTGTAAATGTTCCTTCTGGACATCGGTAGACTCCACCCCCGTCACCGCAGGGAGGTAATCTTCCAAGAAAAAGTCACCCCGAATGGTTGCTAATTGGGTGTTATAATGCTCCACACCTTCCAGCGGCTGGGCTTTATAAAGCGCAACCAAATGGTCGACCGCCTTTTCATATTCAGTAAGCGAAATGGGGTTTTGCGCGTAAATATCGTAAAAAGTGTCCTCACCCAAGTCCTCCAGCAGAATTTTACCTAGACTTTCATCCACCTGCAACACCTGTGGTACAGGAATATTTAAACCTTGCAAATATTTATGAACTTTTAAAAAAGGACGTATAACGCCAGACACTGCGGTTTGGCCGTCTTCTAACTGTTGCCCCACCGGCACGTTCATCACCACATAAGAAGATTTTTCAGTGTGTACACGGTCATATGTCCGAAAGGACATGCCAGATTGCATTGGCTCCAACCGATATTCACCTGATAAAAACTGGGTTAAAAAACGATCGTTTAACTCCATAAAAACCCCACATATTGCGTTATTTACAGCACACATCTTACCACAAGACACCCCAAAAAGTATAGGAAACAATTGTACTGAGGCATGCGCTCCTTTATGGTTATGATTATGGAGATTACAAAGCACACATTCAAGGGCACAAAAACAGGGCCACACCTGCTGGTTTTTGGCGCCATTCACGGCAATGAAATTTGCGGCACGCTGGCCATTCAAAAGGTTATGGAAGACCTGCGACAAAACCAGCTTACCTTAAAGGCCGGACAAGTCACTTTTGTGCCATGCTGCAACCCACTTTCTTATGCGAATAACGTAAGGTTTACAGACGAAGACCTAAACCGTATTATCAAAAAACACCCCCAAGCAAAAAGCTATGAAAGTCAAGCCGCCAACTGCCTAACCCGTTACATTGACGACTGCGACATTTTGCTAGACCTGCACTCCATGGGCTCCCCTTGTGAACCTTGTATTTTTATTGACCACCCCCACCCCACACTGACAGCCATTGCCAAAGCCATTAACCCGCCAGATATTTTACTGGAATGGGAAAAGGTATACCCTGACAGCGAACATTGCCAATCCACCGAAACTTATGCGCACAGCCAAGGAAAAATGGGGTTAACTGTCGAGTGTGGACAACATACCGACCCACAAGCCACACACTTTGCATACAATGCAATCATCCAAACAATGCGCACTTTAGAAATGCTGCAAGGCGCGCCACAACCGAGCAATGCCCCACAAAACTTTTACCGCTTTACCCACCTATTCTTCCGTCAAGAAGGCGCCGAATTTGCACAAAAATGGCGCAACCTGCAATTTGTTGAAAAAGGCACTTTAATTGGCCACGATGACCAACAGCAGTACACAGCGCCAAGCGACTGTTTTATCACCATGCCTGTGCACCAAGGCAAAGTTGGCAAGGAATGGTTCTATCTCACTGAAAAGGTGACAGAAACGGACGCCGCATTCCCACAATCATAAAAAAAATGAGCTTTTGAGCAAAAAACAACTTGATTCCCCACGGCGGAAGGTGTATAAACCACTCGTTCCACAGTTGTGGGTCCGTAGCTCAGATGGGAGAGCGCCTGCTTTGCACGCAGGAGGTCAGCGGTTCGATCCCGCTCGGATCCACCATTTATTTTAAAATCACACCCCACAGGGTGTTTTTTTATGCCTACACCCCAAAAAGCCCGCCGTTCTGCGCCGTTTCGCCACCCACTTACAGCGTAAAACTCTACTCACAAGAATAAAAAGCCTCACATTTATGTGAGGCTTTTATTCGTGATTAAAGGTTTGGTATAATTTCTTGAGCAGCTTCTTCTGCTGTTTTATGGGTCGTATCTACATGAATATCATAAGAGCAATCTTTTAAGATTTCACTCTTTTGAGACTCTGCGAGACCTATTTTACGATCACCGCGATTTTTTTCACGTTCTTTCAATGTATCTAAATCAGCATGAACATAGACATAAAAAGCATCTAGCCCTTTCAGTTGCTCCTGAACAAAAAGCAAACCTTTAGGCATAACAACTGTATCCAGAATTACATTCATACCATGTTTATTTAGTGACCATAATGTGTCCATAACAACATGCTTTATATTGGCAAAATTGTTTGAATTTGCTTCAATATGCTTTGGAACCATATCCCAAAACATATCAAGCTGTAAGTGTAAATATGGCTCTTCGAAACTTTCCTGAAGAGCTTTTACAATGCTGGACTTACCAGAACTTGAAGTCCCATTTAAAACGATAATATGAGCCATAATAAACCTCATAAGATTTTATAAGATTACCTACATTACATTAAAAGGTCATACTTTACAAATAGTAAACTTTTAGAGCCAATCCAATTTGAACGCTTCGTGCGCATCAACTTACTCGCGTTTAGATGCACCGGGCTTTGCCCTTTAAATATCATGGTAATTATTTCAGGAGCGAGGAGTCTTACCTTTAGCCTTCACCTTTTATCAGTTAAACATCCCCTTTAACGATCCATGTCTCTATTCATCTCAACCTCAGAACTTGCTGTCAACTCTGGGTGTTTTTCCATATGCCCTGAATATACCTCTTCTAGCGCTTTCATTTTAACCGAAATTTCAAAAATGCCCGACCTCACGGTTTGGTAGTCTTCATGGTCACGATCCAGCGACCTTGAGAACTCAATACGTTGTTCTTTCTCTGCGGCTAAATTACGGTATTCTCTATTATAAAAATGACCAACTTGAGCAGGGTCTTCATCACGCTCCACTGCTTCACGGCCTAAATAATCTAAATAGCCCTCTCGCACTTCGTCACGGAACTCACCACGGCTTAATTCTGGGTCAACCTGGCGCTCCACAACAATGGCATCGTAGCCTTCATTGAATCGCGTAACATATGCTTCAATTTCCGGTGGAATTTCCATGCTTTGAAGTTGCGCGTGCTTTTCTTTAAAGGTCATTCCTTCCATTTTTTGATTAAGCTCAGCTAGAAGCTCTTGCTGATAATTGACACTTTCGGGTGTCATACCTTGCATGGATAATTCAACTTGGTTGAGTGTCCATTCATGACGTTCATCAAATGTCATGTTTTGCAACGAACCGTCTTGCATCATTTCATCAATCTGGGGCAATGTTTGATCTAAAAGGTCACCCATATCATGGTCCAAACTGTGACGAACTGGCGCTAGCGCATGAAGCTTTGAACGGTTATTTAAAAATGCACCACTTTCAAGGTCGTCAAAATCACGCGCCATTTCCAGCACAGACTTTAATTGACCATAGCGTTCTAAACGAATGGAGGACAGAAGCTCACTGTTTTCGCCCATATTTTCATATTTGCTTAAATTTTCTGCTTCCAGCAACATGTCCTGACAATGCGCAATTTCTTCATTAATGACCAGTTTTTCATAATTTTGACTCACAACTTCTGGCACATGGAAGGAAATAGTTCCATCTGAACCATAGTTAGATTCTAAAGTCTGCTCTATCGTCGAACTTTCAAGCAAGGGTGCAATGGTGCATGAATTCAATTTGCCATCAAACGTCGCACTGGCTGCAGATGCCGGATAATAACTTGCTGGATATTGCCGGTATTGCAAGTCAAATGCTATATCTCCAGCTTTATCCATAACTTGGTCACCAATCATAGACCAATCCTCACGGTTTAAACCTCGAGCCTGCAAATCTTCACGGATTAAACCATCGTCATATTTTACGGTGTTGTGATAAGCTTCACGGGTGCTTATGTCTAACTTATCTGGAAATGTATGAACCTCTTGATATTTGGCATCATCAATAATGAAAATAGAATGCGCAACAGCCGAATTCTCCAACAGCTTTTTCTGTGCATAATCAACGGTCGTTAAATTTTGTTTTTGATCCAAGCCAACCTGCTTAGCCGCAAAAAGTGTATATTCACCAGATGACTGTTCAACGGCATGACCTCCCATCACATCCTGAACTGTTTGGCTCTGCCCTTGAATAACAGCATGCGAGGTAGAATCGCCTGCGCTTATTGACTGGGATTGATTTGTTATACCTGCTAGAGCTTGAGAGCTTGTGCTCACCAGCACCACGCCCATAACCCCACGCATGGTGTGTGAAGAAGCAAGAGTTTCCATCAAACCTTTTTCACCCATAGAATAAACACATTTTTCAGACGCAAGAATACGCTCTGCATCCTTCATGGCTTGATTATTTGACAAACTCAACTTCCCCCTTATACTTTACACATATACATATAGGGAAAAAGATTAGCCACTTGCCTCAAAAAAATGACATATTCGAACTTGTAGAAACCAGCACAGGGGAGCTGATGCTTTCCATTGCAGATCAAAAGTTAAAAACCGAAGCCCAAAAAGCTGAGATTTGCATAGAAAGTCAAACACTTAAGCTAAAAAACCAAGAGAACGACATTCCTCTTTCGCCATTCCCAATAGCACTTCTACAAAAAATTGCCCAAAAGCCAACCCTTTTAGTGTCAGAATTTTCAGACACTGGACTGAAAAAATCCTATTACGTACAAATTGAAATAGCTGGTTAATTTCCATCAACCTCACAAAAAAAGCCTCCCAAAACGGAGGCTTTTTCGATATTAGCTTTTACAAGCAGGGCAACGCTTTTTAGCAAGTTGACCATCGGTTGCAATAAGCGGTGGCTCTGGGACATACTCTTCCACTGAACAAGGTTTGGGCTGGCCGTTCACTTCTGGCGCAAGGCACATAAACACCATACCTTGAAAAGTGTCATCGTTCACAAAACCCCACACATAAGTGGCCCCGAAAAGGGACGCTGAAGGGGTATCCATCACATGCATGATTTGACGTATATGCGGATGCACATAACAAGACATTGGATGCATCAATGAAACGGGTACATTTTCACCTGATTCATTCGCAAGTGTCATTTCAACCTGTGTACCCTCGTCTTTGACCAGATGCGTAACACATTGCTCTGGCGTGGCCGAAGCGACCACATCCAACTGCTCTTTTGACAATGGCAACAGTCTATACAAAACCGCACCCGAATGTTGTTGTGGTAAATTGCGGATATAATCCGGCTTTAAGCTTAAAATTAAAGGCATCAAATCTGCCGCACCTTTACTGGCACAACAACCACCCTTTTCAACCCATGAAACATTGGGTTTACCCGTATTATTCAGGCCAAATTCTTTCACCCAATCTACATGCGCATAAGCAAAAACTTGAACTGAGCCATGCCTTGGGTCACCTTCGTCAAACAAACGGAAACCAAAGTTAAAGTAACTTGGCACAATACCTAGTGGTGCATATTGCATATGTAAAAAGTCACGCAAAGTGTCATGCACCCATGAATCTACGCCGCTTTCTGGCATGGCCAGTTGAATGTTTTGAACTTTGCTATTTTCTTCAATTTGGATGGGTGCTTTATCACCCTTTGCATTTTGCACAAAAAGTGCAAATTTTGAAACTTCAATTTGGATAACCCACTTGGCAAGGTTTGCTGGGATGAAACCCAAATCAAAGTATGTACATTGACCCGTCACGTTAAAAGTTAAATGTGAGCTTAACGCAGCCGTAGCCGCTTTGTCATAACCCATTTGAGTTGCATAAGGGCCAACGCCCGTGGTGTGTTTTTCGCACATAAGGTATTCTCCGCAGAAGGGGTAAAAAGAAGATGTGTCTCTCATGAAATAAGAAGTCTTCTTTTTAGCAAAACCCTTGGATATCTGCAAGAGAAAACCAAGCTATGCCACGGCCTTCTTTGCATCATAAAACTGTACAAAAGCGCCCACACCACAGCTTAGGGAGTATGCTTCGTAGCCCTGCTCCCTTGCAAAGGCCGCAAAGCGTGTTGAAACATCCCCACGCATGCAAGCAAACACAATCGGCTGATTTTGTGGGAACGGTTTACCGTTGTCCAGCATTTGCTCTAAAAATGTGTCCTGAATGTTGATGGAACCTTGAATATGGCCAATGGAATAACCAAAGGCGCCACGCGTGTCCACCACCAAGGGTTTGGTGTCACTCTCAAACATTTGCATCAAGCCTTCAGCGTCCACACTGGGTGCGTTTTGAACTTTGTCGCTAGGCAATGTTTGCACACGCAATTGATTGCTTGGTTTTTCCTCAAACATTTCAGGGCATGCCTTTTGAACATAGTCCATGTAAGGCTCCATCCGATCGCAAGCAATAAACACCGCTTTGTGGCGTTTTTCACCGTTTAAGCCTTTGTCAATCTCGCGCAGTTTTTCCAGCATACGGTGGTAGCCAAGACCACCCGTTGGACCACACATCACACCGCACTTGCTGTTCAACTCACGCATGCCTGCGGTGGCTTGTTGCTTGGTACCAGCAATAATTTCGTCATAATGGTCTGGGTTAAAAATACCCACTTCCCACATTTCACTTTTTGAACGACCACCAGGTGCGTTGTGTCCAGTTTCTGTTATCACGCCAAAAACTTTTGTTTGCGGGTTTTTCTCACGCAGATAATTGCCAGCCCCCAACGTGGTACCAGATGTGCCAAGCACTGCAAAAAAGTAGTCTACATCGCCAAGGTCATCGTAAATTTCTTTGCCTGTGGTTTCAAAATGGATTTTAGGATTGTTACTGTCCCCAAATTGGTCAATCAAGTGAAATTTATCTGGGCTTTGGTTCACCATACGCTCGGCGTATTGGATCATATCGTTTGGGTCAAACGGGTTTGGACATTGGGTCAGCGCTGGCAGTTCTTCAATTTCTGCGCCCAAAAACTTCAACTGATTTCTCACCTCTTTATAAGGCATTTTGTTACTGACAATATAAGGCTGCAAGCCCAAATAATGGCTGATACCGCTCACTGCTTTCGCCGTATTAGCGTTGGAGACAATCACAGGTTTTTTACCCGTATTTTTCATCTCCTCAACGTGGTCTTTCATCAAGCCGTATGCAATGCGATCCTTCACCGAGCCATAAGGGTTCATATATTCCAACTTGGCATAGACATCGATATGCTTCAAACCATGAACATCGGCAGGGATTTTTAACATGGGCGTCTGGCCAATCATGTCAATCACAGAGTTATAAATCATAAAATACTTCCTTCTTCAATTAAGTAAGGGTTAAAGCGGTCCTCGCTCATAAAGCGCCAGCCATCTTGAGCGCTTATGGCAACAATTTTTTGCCCCATTGGGTGTTGATGCACAGGTGCGTCGTGAAAGTCTGCCGTGTAACCTGCGGTGTTGATAAAGCACAAGTAGTCGCCAGCTTTAGGCTTGCCTTTAAGCACCACTTTTCGTTTAACCATAATGTCAAAGTCTGTACACAGGTTGCCCACAAGGTATGTTGAAAAGGTTTCGCTTGCATCTTCATCTTCTGTCAACAAAACAGGGTCGGCCATCTGTTCCGTAATATTGAAAGACAAGTTAAATACATTACCGTCTAAAACAGTCATGTGTTCACCTTTATTATTAAAGCGGGTGTCCACAATTTTAAACAAGATAATCCCGCACTGATCATAAGCCGACACACCCGGCTCTAAAGCAAGCGTAAAAACGCACTCTAACAAAGTTTGGTGGCTTGTTCGACTATACAGCGTTTGGACATTCATCATCTTTTTCACACAAGGTCCATAATCATCTAACTTGAAAAAGCCCATCAAACCTTCTCTTCCAGAAACACGATTTTGATTTCCAGCAGCAATAGAATAACCATACCTGCGCCAGGTATATGTTTCCTTATTATTCTTTAAAGCATCTGAAAGGTGGTCAACAAACGCTTCACACTCCTCTATTTTTTCATATATATTTTTAAGCAAGCTCCCGCCCACATCGATTGTTTTAGGTGAAAAACCCTGTTCATATGCATCTTTAAATAAAGTCAGTAAAAAATCTAACTCTTCAGCCCGAAGGTCTCCATCGCTCTCCCCTGAATGCATATGAAAACCATCCAAATTTACATTCGGATTTTCTTTTAATAAATTATAACAAGCCTCTAAGTCGCACATGGGTATCCCAAAGCGAGAAATCTTACCGCCGTAGGGTGCATCGGCGCTGTTGATTCTTAAAAGGACATTTCTTTTTTCCTGCGGTGCAATTTTTTCACAAGCTTTAATGTAGCGCTCTAACTCCTCTATCGAGTCCACACTGTGGAGGCAACCATGCTGAATGGAAAGGGTGATATAGTCATCATTTTTACTGCCCGTACAGCAGATATTTTGCCCCGAAAAGCCATTTTTAAGTGCGGAAATCAATTCGTTTTTGGAGGACACATCTAAACCTGTGTTTTCCGCCCTTGCTTGTTTGATCAGCGCATTGGACTTGCTGGGCTTGTGAGACACAAAAATGCGTGGCTCAATGCCATATTCACCAAAAATTTGACGCATTTCTGCAATATTCTGCTTCATTTGCTGTGGCAACACCACATGAATATGCCCTTCTGGCAAAACTTGAACGGCCTGCAACAGCTTTTCTTTATTTGCTAAAAGCGACTGCACCAAAGGGCTTTGCTTCGCTGTCAGCGTGGGCACACCTGCATGCAAGTTTTCAGTGGTTTTATTTTCCGCTTGGGCAAGTTGTGCGCTCATGTTTTAAACTCCTAATTCCTGTGCGGCTTTGGCGTATGAAAAATTCGGGTCAATTTGTTGCATCAAGTCGCCACCACAAAAAACGTTGCCCCAACCCTCCGCTTTAATTTTGTGGAAAGTTTCACCTAATTTTTGATACTTATCCCAGTCTTTGGGTGTGTTCATCACTTTTTCAAGGACTGTATGCAAAGCGTTTAAATTTTCTGGCTCCAGCGTTTCAATGTTTGCCCAAACGCCACGCTCTTGCTGGCGGACAAATTTTGAAGAGCCAAGGTGTGTAATCAAGTCGTCACCCACTTTTTCACGGATAAATTCAAGGTCACTCTCATCTTCCACTTTGTTGGCCACCACATAAAGAGGGATGCCATAGTCCTTGCCATATTGCATACACTGGTCATAAACAGCCATGGATTTGAGGGTTGGCTCCAACACCAAAACAACAGCGTCAAAGCGGCTGAACATGCCGGATGTATACGGGTCGGAACCTGCCGTCATATCCACCACTACCAACTCGTCAGAGCTGTCGATAAAGTGGTTTAAAAACATGGTCACCGCACCGGTGTAGGTGTGGTAGCAGGTTTCTGCCATATTCTCATTTTTAAAGGTACCTGCGGTTAAAAAGCGTAAATTTTCGTCTTTATAGGCAAATTCGTCCCAAACAGGGCTTTGACTTTGACTGGTAAAAAGGTGAGAGCCTTCCCCTGCCGGTGTGGACTCGATCATTTGGTCAATGCTTGTGAGGTACGCATGGTTTGTGCCCAAAATTTCCCGCAGACGGGCTTCATTGTTGCCAAGGCTCTTGATGTTCAAGCCTTCCTCTTTTAACCCAAGCGCTGCACTTAAGTGCTGGTTCATGTCGCCATCAATGGCTGTTACCTGTTTACCTTGACTTAAAGCATAACGTATAAACAACGAAGAAACCGTTGTTTTACCACTTCCACCTTTTGCAACAAATGCCACACGCATATTTTTAAACCTCCTTTGTTAAGATTTAACAATATAATCCGAACAGTCGGCGTTGTAAATGTTAAATTTTAACAAAAAAGAAGCCTCCACAAACGGAGACTTCTTCAAATTTTATTCGCTATCAGGCAAGATAATCTTACCGCCTTTCTCGTCCTGAATGGTGGCGTTCAGGTACTTTTCCAACCCTTGAACCCGTAAAATATCCATACGTTCGGCTGGTGTCAGCTTGTTCAGTTTGGCAAGCTCCCCTTCAAAGCGTGACCGCAGTTGCGGGTCAATCATCAAAAGCGCTGCCGTAGCTGAACAACCAGGGCAATCAATGTGTCCAACTTTATGCTTCATATGCGTGTGATGATCACCATAGCGGTGGTCCAAGCTATGCAAAAATTGCTTATTCACTTTTGCCAGCTCCTTCGCAAAGTCATCATCATCCAAAGCATCATCCATCACCAATTGAATGTAAATCAGCGCCCATTCAGCATTAAAGTCCAAACAACCGGAAAGGGCTTGCCACAAAATGTTACGACGTGCCTCATCTCCCAGCAGTTTCCATGGTTCCGGGTCATTTTCTTCAAAGTACTCCGGCGGAAGTTGACCAGTTCTAGCCAGCCACACCGCCTCATAAGGCCCGTAAAGGTCGCCCCTTCTGTTTGGGTCGTCCTTATTTTCAAGCTTTTGAATTTGACGAAAAATTTCTGCCGCTTGGGTGGACAAAATAACGCCGTCTGGCGTAATTGATGTAATGTTCATATAAAACAAACTCCTCAGGTAAAAATCAAATCAATGAAAACGAAAGTGATGCACATGAAAAATGTGACCTTCCGCCATAAAAATAATGAAATCCACAATCAGCAGAAAAACAGTTGCACAAACAAACGCAATGGCTTTGTTGCTCTTCTTTTTTTGTTTCAACAAAAAGTAAACAGACAAAGAAACACTTAAAAACGCCGTAAGCAACAATCATAGGTGATACTGATGAATCCACACAAAAACAGGGTGAGTCAACCAATGATGCATTGTTAAACTGCCCGATGCAAAAAAACCAATCACCGCTAAAACGATGGGCAACAGGCAACAAAACACATGCGGTAACAAAGCCAATGTGGAGTAAACACTGGTAAGCCAATGTGGCCATTTTTTAGGTTGCGACATAACAACCTCCTTAAAAAGAAAAAGTGCTTCTGTTAAAAATTAACAATTATACTTGTTACAGATTCACAGCAAACTGTCAATGGAAATGTATGCAAACCAGCCTAGCTGATGAAAAATTTAGGCAAAGCCTATTATTTACGCCTGTTATACCACCAAAAATGCGTGCTTTTTTGAAAGCGTGCCAACAGCGGAAAAAATGGCAGAAGCATAAAAAGCAACAAAACTTCATACCATGCATGGGTTTCAAATTTACGGGCGGAGGATACCACCTTTTCAGTGGTAATAATTTGAATGAACCTGCCCTGACGCTTGGACCATTTGCGCAAAGCCATAAAAAAGTACGCCTCCTCCGTGGCATAAACCCGCTCGTCAAAACCGCCAACACCATCAAAAGCATCTTTTAGACAAAACACAAAGCATCCTGCGCCAATTTTAGCCAAACGGCTAAAAGCATTCCAACCATGAAGGGGCAGTTCCATTAAAAATGACACTTTTTGATCCAGCTGAACCAAAGCACCGCCCCCACTTGCGCCTGCTTCAATGGCCGAAAATGCACTTTCCACCAAGGAAGTTGTTAGCAACGTGTCCGCATCAACAAAAATTAAAACACGACCTTTGGCATGTTTTTCTCCTGCGTTACGGGCACGAGCAATGTGATTTTGAGGCTCAAACACAACTTTCACTCCATAGGACTTCGCAATTTCCGCTGTTTTATCATCAGAATTGTTATTTACAACAATCACTTCACCTTGTTGGCCCTGCAAGGCATCCACCACACTTTGCACCGAAGCAAGGGTTTGCGGTAGGTAATCTTCTTCGTTATAGGCTGGAATAATAATTGAGTAATCCACAAGGCACGCCTTTTGTCATTTTGCTGTTATTCAATAAGCCATCGTAACACAAAAAACAGTTAACCAAAAGGTTAATTAAGTTGATTCCACAAAGGAAACCATCACTTCCATCATGCTGACAAAGCCACGCATGTGACCAGACTCATCAACAATGGGCAGATGATGGACATTGTTGTCAGACATCAATTTCATTGCCTCTTGGATAGATGTTTGCGGTGTGCACACCACAATATCAAGCGACATAATGTCCTCTATCTTACTTTTTTTAGCTAGCTCACCGTCTTCGCCAAGGCAACGTACAAGATCATGCTCGGTCACCACGCCGCAAAGCGCTTTGCTTTCATCCACCACCACAGCTGCCTTGTAGCCATTGCGGCTAAACAGGCGCACTGTTTCATGCACATTGTCATAAATACTAATTTGTGGGACATCTCTTTTACGCTTTTCTACAATCTGTCCAATGTTCATCTAACTTCTGCCTTTATTGTTATTTTTTTAGTGAAGGTCTAAATGTTTCACCTCTAATGCGTTGGCCATACTCATAATGTCGGCAAATGAAACTTCGGTCACGGGACGTCTGGCACGCCTTTCAATATATTTAACCGCCTGACGAAAAATGTCCGTGCGAAACTCATCTAAGATAGAGCTACGGGGTGCTTTAAACTGAACAACCCAGCCAAACTTGTTTTTATCGCTTTTTTCGAACCAAACATCCACCGGACAGCGTAATGAGTGGTCATAAAACACAATGCCGCCATCGCCGTGATCCGCAGCACGCATTTCTAATTTATTTGCAAATGTTGCTATCATGTTTTTAAAGTCCTTATTCCACTTACATACTTATAGTCTAATAAACAAATAAATAACTGAATCATAAAATAATAATGGTGGCTCATTTGCCCTAAAATGGCAAAAATCACCATCAATCATCAGACATGTACTGTAAGACTTTTCCACCCAAACAACAAAAAAAAGAGCGCCCGAAGGCGCCCTTATAGTCTTCTAAAAAAGTGATTTTTCAAGTCAAACTTTTTTAGTTTTCAATGTACGTTTTCAATGTACGTGCACGGGTTGGGTGACGCAATTTTTTCAAAGCTTTCGCTTCAATTTGACGGATACGCTCACGCGTTACGTTAAATTGCTGACCCACTTCTTCCAATGTGTGATCAGAAGACATACCAATACCAAAGCGCATACGTAACACACGTTCTTCACGCGGTGTCAGCGTTGCCAATGTTTTGGTTGTGCTGTCACGCAAGTTCTTTTGCAAGGCTGCATCAATTGGCAACACAGCGTTGGTGTCTTCAATAAAGTCACCAAGGTTCGAGTCATCTTCATCACCCACTGGTGTTTCCAGAGAAATCGGTTCTTTGGCAATTTTTTGCACTTTACGCACTTTTTCCACCGGCATTTGCAACACTTCTGAAAGCTCTTCAACAGTTGGCTCACGACCAAGGTCATTCATCATTTGACGCTGCGTACGGGCCATTTTGTTGATTGTCTCAATCATGTGCACAGGAATACGAATGGTACGTGCCTGATCCGCGATAGAGCGGGTAATCGCCTGACGGATCCACCATGTTGCATAGGTTGAGAACTTGTAACCACGGCGGTATTCAAATTTATCCACCGCTTTCATCAAGCCAATGTTACCTTCTTGAATAAGATCCAAGAACTGCAAACCACGGTTAACATATTTCTTCGCAATGGAGATTACCAAACGCAAGTTTGCTTCAACCATTTCCTTCTTCGCAACAGAAGCTTCACGCTCCCCTTTACGTAGCATTGCCACCAAGCGTTTGAAACCTTCAACGCTTAAGAACACTTCATCAACACGGGCTTGTACAAATTCAGCGGTTTCTTGAACATCGTTCAAGTGGTTGGCGTAAAACGCTTTCCACGCTGTGTTTTTCGCTTTAACAGCTTCCACCCAAGTGGCGTCACCTTCTTTGCCAATGTAAGCCGCCAAGTATTCCTTACGGTCCACACCGCAAGCCACAGCCTGACGCATCAAAGCACCTTCAGTTTTGGTCAACGCGCGAGAGGTTTCGTAAAACTTGTTCACAAGTTTTTCAGTTGTTGGGTTAGAAAGTGGCACTTCCATCATCAAGTCGTGCAGTTTCTTCCAAATTTTCTTCTCTTTGGTTTCAAGCTTTTTGTCGTCCTTTGTTTGACGCTCGGCAATCACCTTCTTCACATCTGCAAAGTTCTTTTCAATGTCGGTGAACAGTTCTGTCATACGTGGCATCAACAGCTCTTCCATTTCTGCAAGAGAGTAGTGCTCGTCTTCTTCAGACTCTTCATCTTCTTCGTCCGCTTCGTCAGAGGCATCATCCGCTTTCGCTTCTTTAGACTCATCAGATTTTTCTTCAGTCGATGTAGACTCATCAGACTTATCTGCCGCTGCCAACTCTTCCTCTTCGTCCATTTCATCATCAGATGGGCCACCCATCGCGATATTGAGGTCAATCAGCTCACGCAGGTATTTTTCGCCTGTCATCACGCCAGACCACATGCCCAAAATGGTTTCGAATGTGTAAGGTGTGCCAAACAGACCTTCGTTCATCACTTCTTTACCGGACTCAATACGCTTGGCAATCGCCACCTCTTGCTCACGGGTTAGAAGCTCAACGTTACCCATCTCACGCAGGTACATACGCACAGGGTCATCGGTACGACCGTACTCATCAGATGCGGTACGCTTTTTAGCCGCTTTGTCAGCCTTGGCACCAAAGAAGTCTGGGTGCTCGTTCATTTCAGAAGACATGGTCGGCGCAGAGACATCTTCATCCGCAGTGCGACCAGCCAGTGAAGGACGACCCAAAGTGGAAGTGACATCATCAGAGTCATCATTCACGTCGTCTTCAAATTCAACTGTGTCGTCGCTGTCCACTTCATCCGTTGCAAAACGGTTGACAACATTTTTAGAAACACCTTCCGTCACAGCTGTTTGCTCTTGGGTTTTTGTTTCCATTTCAGACGTTACATTAGCCATTGTCTTTATGTCCTTCACTTTTATGTGTTTAACATTCTTTACTTTTACAAAACAAACAGTCAAAAGCTTGCTCTGCTTTGTAAAAAGCAACTCTTTATTTTAATCTGTGTTTGCGCGCCGCTTTAATTTGCTCCCAAGCGGTGCTTGCAGTGTCGGCGTCAAAAACGTCGCCAACATCTACTTTTTCGTGCTTGGCCTTTTTTAAGGCGTTTGCACGTTCAAGGTCTTCATATACCTTGAGCCATAAGGCTTCCAATTCGTCATCTTCCGTGCGGGCCACCAGCTCGGAACTTAAAAGTTCCTTCATTTTATTTAACATGCCCGTACTAGCGAAATAAGACTCCAGAGAATCCTTTTCAAGTCCTCCACTTAAAAAAAGTTTGAAGAGCACTTTTTTAAATGATTCCAAGTCAGGGTCTTGCACCTGCACATGGGAAACCTTTTCATAAAACGTTTCAAACAGTTCCACTTTGCGGAACAGAATAGAAAGCAAAATGTGTGCCTGTTTATCCTCCGGCAAAATATTTTTTTGCTGACCCGCTTTAACCACCCTTGCCACCTGCGGTGCTTGATGGCCTTTTTGCCAAAGCCTGTCCTTCAAAGCGCGGCTGTAATGGCGGCGGATTGTTTCATGGCTGGCTTGGTTCATCAGTTCATCAATTTCATTTTCAATGGCGGCACGACCATCACCCGAGCTGACATCACGGCCTTGGGTCATGTCCTGCCACAGCACTTCTTCTAAGGTGGAAGGTTTGCTTAAAAGCGCTTCAAACTTTTCCTTACCGTGGTTTTGAACAAAACTGTCTGGGTCTTCGCCGTCCGGCATCCACACAAACTGCAATGTTTTGCCCGGCTCTAAGACTGACAAAATGCGTTTGGCAATCCGCACCGCAGCACCGCGTCCTGCACGGTCACCATCCAAGCAAACAATGGGGGACTCATAAAATCGCCACAGCAACCGCACCTGATCTTCGGTGATCGCGGTACCCATGGGTGCCACAGCGGTTTTAATACCTTGCTGCCATAGGCCAATAACATCCATATAACCTTCCACCACCAAAGCCTGATTTTCCTTACGGATAAATTCCCGGGCACGGTTGAGGTTATAAAGCATGTAACGCTTGTTAAAAAACTTGGTTTCAGATGAGTTAAGGTACTTCGGGTCATCGTCATCGTTTAAAACACGGCCACCAAAGGCCACCACCTTGCCGTCCACACTTTCGATGGGGAACATCGCACGGTTGCGAAAACGGTCAAACAGGGACTTTTTCTTTTCACTGATCGACGCCACATTGGCTTTAACCAAAATATCCTTCGAAAAACCAGCCTGCATCAGATGATCTGTCAAGGCAGACCATTCATCCACCGCCAAGCCAAGGCGGAAGTCCTCAATGGTTTGCGGGCTTAAACCACGCTTTTCAAAATAATTTTCCGCCGCATTTTTTAAATTGGATTGATAAAAAGCCGCCGTCTTTTCCAAAACGTCATAACCGTCTTGGCGCAGTTTTTGTTCCCTTTCGTCATAGGCTTCAAACTTCACATCCACGCCAGCCATTTCACCCAAATAAACCACCGCATCCACAAAGGTGCCGCCACGCACTTCTTTGACAAAGTCAAAAACATTGCCATGCGCACCACAGCCAAAGCAGTGGTAATAACCCTTGTTTTCGTGAATGTGGAAAGATGGTGTTTTTTCATGATGAAAGGGGCAACAGGCCCACCAGTCACGACCCTTTTTCTTCATGCCTTGCGCATGCTTAGACACCACATCGTACAAAGAAACTCTTTGACGAATTTGTTCTAAAACTTCAGGAGAAAAACGACCCGCTGACATACACCCTCACATTTTTTCAAAAAATTGATACAGACAGAGGACGGACACCACTTTTATTTAAACTGGACACCAAAAGAAAGCGCCAGCCAACAAGAGAAGTGATATAAATCCATCACCGCCTTGTGTAATTATACACATTGATAATGAATTTTCACACCTTTTGCAAGACTGTTGTGCATATAAACGCTATAAAAATTGCCCCTCGGATATCATTCAACTGACAATTACACCTTTAAATGGGTAAAAACCCTTTAAAACCAACAACAAAAAGTTTGATGCTCAATTTTTAAGCAGCTGCGATTGATAAGTGTTGCAAAGCCATTTCGAAAGGCGTAAATTTCCCCCTCACGTTTCGGCAACCATGCCAAAACAAGAAACAATTTAGATAAGAGGACAACCCAATGGACAAAGTTCCAATGACAACATACGGCTACGCTAAGATGGAAAAAGAGCTCCACCACCGCACACGCACGTTGCGTCCTCAAATCATTGACGACATTGAAGAGGCACGTGCCCACGGCGACTTGAGCGAGAACGCTGAATACCACGCCGCCAAGGAACGCCAAGCCATCAACGAAGGGATGATTAAAAACCTTGAAAGCAAACTTTCTCGCGCTGACGTGGTTGACCCGAAAAAGATGTCTGGCAAAAAAATTATGATGAGCGCAACGGTTAAAGTTGTTGACGAAGATGACAAGGAGTCCACCTACATTTTGGTTGGACCAGAAGAAGCTGACCTTGAAAAAGGCTTAATCAGCATTTCTTCTCCACTAGGACGCGCGATGATCGGCAAAGAGGAGGAAGATGAATTTACATTCAACGCTCCAGGCGGATCGCGCACATACGAGGTTCTTGAGGTTAATTACCAAGAAATCAATGTGTGACCAACATTGATCACTGATTAATTTCATTGAACAACTCTCTTATTTCCCCTCAACAATGTTGAGGGGTTTTATTTTGCCCACAATCCAACAAAGCAAATCCAAAGCTCAAGCCAACAAAAAAGGGCGCTTAACGCACCCTTTTAAATTTCAATAGAAGGCTTAAAGCTAGCGCAACCACTCACCAGTCATCACATTGTAAATGCGGGAGCAAGAGCCATTCAAAGCTTGCGGATGCTTCAGCGCAATCGGCCCATATGGAATTTCACTTTCATAACGCGCTGGTGGAAACCCTGAGATATTCAAACTGGTGGAAACCAAAGGCCCTTTCCATTTTGCAAGGTATTCATGCATATATTCAGCCGAAGGAATGCGCACCGCAACCGTGCCACGACCACCTGTCAAAGCGTCTGAAAGGGAGGCTTTTGCTGGTAAAATCAACGTCACCTGCCCAGGCCAATGCGCTTCCATGGCCTTGCGGATTTCACGGTCATATTTGCCGTGAATGTCCGCCACGCGCATCACATCAAAAATGTTACGGCACAGCACAATTAAACCCTTGTTAGAAGCACGCTGCTTCAAGGACATAATTTTATAAATCGCACGTTCGTTAAAAGGGTCGCAACAGTAGCCATAAACACCTTCCGCCGGTGCAACAACCACGTCACCGCTGACCAATGTCTCACGCCATCTTTCAAGACGGGACGGCTCCCACACCCCTCTTCTCCTTGAAAAAGTCCCGAATGAGTCCTTGACATATTCCTTCCATAATCCCTCCATAAACTTCGGGTTTGTGGTGGCACGTCTGCTGGTTAAAAATCCGAGCGCCATTGATTGTTCCTCCGCTTTTAACATCATAAGCACCAAAGTAAATTTCACCCACTTTGGCATGGGCGCAAGCCGTCGCACACATGGCGCAAGGCTCAACAGTTGTGAATAACACATAGTCATTCAAATAAGTTGTTTCAAGGCTTTGGCATGCTTTTTTAATCACTTCCATTTCAGCGTGCCATGTTGGGTCATTTAAAGCCTTGGTTTTGTTGTGACCCACCGCAATCAAACGCCCCGATTTTTTATGAAAAAGCGCCGCACCAATAGGCACTTCCCCCGCTGCAAAAGCCTTTTTAGCCTCTTCAATAGCGGTGGCCATGGCCGTTTCAACTTTGAGCATTGCATTTCCCTTAAAACCGTTGCATAGGTTGAGCTTTAACAAAAAACAAAGCTCTATTACATGTTGCACAAAATACACACACCTGTCAACAAATTGATTGTATTCAAAGCCAATTTATGCTAGAAAATCATCAGCAACAAACACAACACAAAGGCCTTGCGCAACAAGCATGCAAACAACGGCAAACAAACCCATCATCGGCATTCCACTGGGCATGAAGGACAGCACCTTTTCACGCCACCCTCACTATGCCATGGAAGCCCTCTATTTTGAGGCGGTAAGCCAGTGTGGCGGCATCCCACAAGCGTTGACCTACCAAGCGGAACATTTCGACCATCACATGGCGAACGTCGACGGTGTCCTGATCCCTGGTGGCTCCTTTGCGTCGCCGACCCATTGGTACGAAGAAGAAGTACCAACCCTACCCGAAGCCTCCGCATGGTCGGACTTTTATTTGAAAGTGACAGAACACTGTCTAAGCCACAAAAAGCCCGTACTGGGCATTTGCGCTGGGATGCAATTCTTAGCCTGCGTTGCCGGCGGTCAAATGACGGTGGACATTCAGCAAAAAATCACCACAAAAATTGACCATTTAAACGGCGCCCCCAAGGAAGAAAACGCCCACCATGTCACCTTATTAAAGGGCAGTAAATTGCACCAAATAACAGGGCTGGAAACCTTTGCCGTCAACAGCGCCCACCGGGAAGCGGTCACCCAATTAGGCACCAACACAACAGCCAGCGCCCACTGCACCGAAGACGGATGCATCGAAGCGATTGAAGTGGAAGACCACCCCTTCGCCATCGGCGTTCAATGGCACCCAGAATTTTTTACAAAAGACCAAAACAGCCCACATTACCAACTAATCAAAGCTTTTATCAATGAAACAAGACACAACAAATAACGGACAACGCATTGCCAAATTCATCGCCGCGGCGGGCCTATGCTCACGCCGTGAAGCGGAAAGATGGATCGAAAAGGGCTATGTCCAAGTCAACGGCAAAACCATTGACTCTCCAGCGCTGAACGTCACCTCGGAAGATGAAATCAAAGTGCGGGGCAACGTCATCACCCAAAAGACTGACTACCCAAGGCTTTTCAGGCTTCACAAACCCCGTGGTGTTATTTGCACCAACCACGACCCAGAAGGCCGAAAAACCATCTTCGATCTTTTGCCAAAGGGCCTGCCAAGGCTGATCAACATTGGCCGGTTAGACCTTGATTCCGAAGGCCTTATTTTACTGACAGACACGCCTAAATTAGCGGAAACTTTAATGAAGCCCAACCCTAAAATTGAGCGGGTTTATAGCGTGCGGATTGACGGTAATTTAAGCCTAGACCAAATCAAAGCCATTGAAAAAGGCATCAAGCACAAAGGAATTAAATATGCCCCTGCCAAGGTGGAAGTGCAAGGCGAAGCCACTGGCCGAAACTCGTGGGTGACTCTGACTTTAACCGAAGGAAAAAACCGTGAAATTCGGAACATGATGGAGGCCCTTGGCCTGCGTGTATCTCGCCTTAAACGCCTTGGATACGGCGGCTTTGAACTGGGCAAACTTCCCAAAGAAATGATCGACGAAGTGCCCACCAAAGTGACCAAAGCAATTTTAAAAACCATGGACATTGAAGAACTATGAGCGTGAAAATTATCAGCGGTTTATACCGTGGCCGAAACCTTGAAACCCCTGAATACAAAGGCGATGAAAGCCCTGTGCGCCCAACCAAATCACGGGTGCGTGAAGCCGGCTTCAACATGCTGTTTGCCCGCACCGATTTTGCCGACAAACTGTGCCTTGATTTGTACTGTGGCAGTGGCGCCGCTGGCATAGAAATCTTGTCCCGAGGTGCAGAAAAAGTGCACTTTGTGGACACCGATATTACATGGGCGAGAAAAAACGCCGAGCACTGCAAAATCCCTGCTGAGCAATGGTTAAGCCACCGCTCTGACGTGTTAAATTTCACCACACCCGACACGGTGGACATTGTTTTTGCCGACCCCCCATACGGCCAAGGTTTGGCGGAAAAAACACTTGAGCACAAAGAGCAATATGGCCAAACAGGCACCCTGTGGTTGCTGGAAGTGGAAAGCCGACTGGACATCGACCCAGAGGCCTTTGGCTTTGACCTTCTTAAAACCAAAAAATACGGCAAAAGCACCCTATATCTGCTAGAACAAAAATAACGACCCGCCCCTGGCCAAAGCGGTGTGCAAAACAGCACACCTAAAAGTTGAAAGTGCAGAATTGAAGCGGAAAAAAGGACGAATTGCTGACGCAAAAAAGCGAATCAATGCGTCAAAACCCCAACAAAAAACATCAAAATGCGCCATTTTAATAATTAAAAGTTGTAAAAAGTAACTAAAAGCTGGGGAAAAGTGCATCAAATGCGCATCTGAATTGCATACAATATTCACAAACAAACACACACCCACGCCTAAAAATTAAAAAAATGTATACAGATTAACCGCAAGAGCTTGCAGGTATGAGGTGGTAGGTGCGAGGCGGTACAAAGCGGGGGCAGGTGCAAGACGGTGCGGATGGGTGCGGTGCGGGTGCGAGGCCGACATTTTGTAAATCTTGTACTTGCGCTTAAAACCAAGCCATCACGTACACACTTTTGCCATCACCTGTCAAGGTGTCGGCATTTTGGGTCGCCATGTCCACCACATAAGAGCCGTTCGCAAGCATACAAAAACCTGCAACAGTAAATACGGCACTGCCGTGCCATTGAACCGCTAGGCGTTTGCGGAAGTGCCTACGAAGAGGCGGCGGATGAATTTTTCCAGCCAAGCGTGCACCGGCGGTAAATTCTCGGCGGCTTCTTCCAAGGTTTCATGCATTGGCTTGGCGCATTCGGGCAAGGTGCCGGCTTGAATGTCCCGCATGTACCATGCACGGATAATTTCTTCGGTCACTTCGGGGTGGAACTGCACGCCGTAAACCTTTTCGCCAAACTTTACCCCTTGTTCGTGGTAAAAAGTACCGGTAATCAAGCGGTCACAACCTTCGCCCAGCTTATAAGTGTCACCATGCCAGCTAAAACCGTTTAAACCCTTCAGCTCGCTGCCAAAAGTTTCATCGGGTTCATGGACATAAAGGTGGCGGAAGCCCACGCAAAAGCCTTTGTCGCCGGCAAAAACGTCCCCTTCGTGCATTTTGGCCAACAACTGGCAGCCCAAGCAAATACCAAACACGGGTTTGCCTTGTTGGATCATCTGCTCGACGTAAGTCATTTCCGTTTCCAACCATGGAAAATCTTCGGTTTGATAAGCGCCCATGGGCCCGCCCATCAAAATAACACCGTCATAGTCACCCAGCTCGGGGCATTTGTCGCCCTTGCCCAGTTCAAAAGCTTTCCAAGTTAAGCCAGCCTTGGCCAAAGCCGACTGGATGGCACCAATGCGCACCGTGGTGCCGTGGCTAAAAATGGCAATATTTTTACTTTGTTGCATCGCTTTTTTAAGTTCTTTAATTTTCATTTTTGGTTATCTGCGGCCGAACAAGCGTTCAATATCCGCCTTTTTAAGTTCAATGTAAGTGGGGCGGCCATGGTTGCACTGGGCGCTGTTGGGTGTGGTTTCCATGTCCCGCAAAATGGCGTTCATGTCCGCCACCGAAAGTTTGCGGTTGGCACGGATGGAACCGTGACAGGCCATGGTGGATAAAAACTCCTCCACACTTTCTTGCAAGGTGGTTTCCTTTTTTAAATTGCGGATATCTTCCACCATATCCAGCACCAATTGCTTGGCGTTCACTTCCCCCAGCAGTGCTGGCGTTGCCCGAACAGAAACCGCTTGCGGGCCAAATTGCTCTACTTCTAAGCCAAAGGCCAAAAGCTCGGATTCTCGCTCCAGCAAGGCATCCACTTCGGATGGTTTAAGCTCGACAATTTCAGGCAACAACAAGGCCTGACGCTCCACCGAGCCGTTGAGAATTTGCTTTTTAAAACGTTCGTAAACCAAGCGTTCATGGGCGGCATGTTGGTCCACCACAATCATACTGCCTTCGGTTTGCGCCACAATGTAAGTGCCGTGAATTTGCGCCACCGCCGCCCCCATGGGGTGGCCTTCAAACTGCTGCATGGACTGTGCCACCGCAGGTTCTTCTTGTGGAATGTGTGGCATTTCATAACGCATTGGCGTCGCCTCTTCCGCCACGGTGCGTGGTTGGGCGTTTGCGCCATTTTCAAAGCTTGTTTGTGGCATCGGCGCTGATGCCGCGTGATAATCAAAACGGGGCTGTGCCGGCATTTGTGGCGTAGTGACAAAACGGCGCAACGCTTCGTTAGAAGGCGTGGTGCTTACCTCGGTGCTGTGTTCATCCAACGCTTGGCGCACACAGGTGCGGATCATCCCAAAAATACTGCGACCGTCCTTAAAGCGGACTTCCGCTTTGGCTGGGTGCACGTTGACGTCCACCGCTCTTGGGTCCATGTCAATAAACAACACCGCCGCAGGATGACGACCGGTGTGCAACAGGTCATGATAAGCGTTTTTAAGGGCGCCCATCAACAGTTTGTCCTTCACCGGACGGCCGTTGATGTACATAAATTGTTTGCGTGTGGTGGAAACGTTGTAAGTGGGCAGGCTGACAAAACCTTTGATGGCCATGTCGCCGCGGTCCAGCTCCACCCCAATAGCATTATCCACAAAGTCCCGCCCCATAAAGGAGGCCAAGCGTGGCAACATATCGTCCAACAGCTCCCCTTGAGCTTGGGCAAAGCGCACCACTTCGTCCCCATCGGAAACCAGCTTAAACATCACCTTTGGGTTGGCCAGCGCTAAGCGCACCACCACGTCTTGAATGTGTTCCATTTCGGTGCGTTTGGCTTTTAAAAATTTGAGCCTTGCGGGGGTGTTAAAAAACAGGTCCTCCACCACAATGGTGGTGCCATGGTTGTGGGCCGCCGGTTCAAGGGTGAAGTTTTTACCCCCTTCGCCTTTGTAGACCCATGCATCGTCTTCACCTGCGGCTTTAGAGGTGATGGAAAACCGAGAAACCGACGCAATGGACGGCAAAGCCTCACCCCGAAAACCAAAGGAGTGGATGTTAAACAGGTCATCCGTTTGTTGAATTTTGGAAGTCGCGTGACGCTCCAACGCCAAGGGGAGCTGATCCTTTGAAATGCCTTGGCCATTGTCCTTAATGGTTAAGCGTTTGGTGCCAAACTCTTCCACCGCAATGTCCACTTGGGTGGCACCTGCGTCCAGCGCGTTTTCCACCAGCTCCTTAATGACGGAGGACGGACGCTCCACCACCTCACCGGCGGCAATTTGGTTGGCTAAAAATTCTGGCAATACTTGGATCTTTTTCATAAAGCAAAATATAACTGAAATGGTTGATCATTTAAACGATAAATTGATTTTTCTTTGACAATGACGGCAATTTGTTTATGCTACTGAATGCAAATGCAAACCTTGTCGTTTTACACCTCAAACCCTTGATGCTTCAGTTTTTAAAGCTTGTGCATCTACTACCTTCCTTCACCCACCACTTCACCTTACCCTTAACAGATGTTATGTACTTTTATTCATCACCCCGACTGGAGGGCTGAAAAATGAAACCTAAGCAAATGTTCCAAATTAAAAATGGCATCTCGCCTGACCTGCATATTGAAGAGCAGAAACTTATGCCGGAAAGCCACTTTACCCCTGAAGACAAAAAAGCCATTGCCGCCATTCACGCCCAGCACATTGAAGATTACTTCATGAATGGCATGAGCCCACCGCCGAACATCCTGCTGGTGGATGGTCAAAAACTGACCAACTTACCCGGCACGGTGAGACAACTGACCACAACTTTTGAAACGGTGAACGGCCACAATGTGGACATTCAAACCATTTTTGCACCGGTGGATGATTACCCCCGCGGTCAAAATGCCCAGTCCTGCCGTTACCTGAAACTTTCTGGCCAGACTTACGCATAAATTATATTAAAAAAAAGCCCCTCTTCGGAGGGCTTTTTTTATGGTTAATGCCTATAATAATTGGCTTAATTGGCTGATGTGAACAGATAGCCCAGTGTCCGCTTCTTACCGTCTTCCACTCCCGGTTGGTTCCATGTATTGACATTTAAAACAAGGCCTGCCACCGCTGTTTCCAGCATAAAATGCATCAGCAAGGCACCCAAAACTTTTTCGTCTAAGGCTGGGGTGTAAAAAACCCGAACCGGCACACCGGCCGCCGTTAACGCATCGGCCGTGCCTTGCGCTTGGTTATAAATCAACCGACCCAGCGTTAAGCCCGCCAACACATCCACCCCTGCTTTTTGCGCCATTTTAGGCTCAACGGCAGTGCCTTGGTTTTGGCAATCTGGCACAATGAGGGTGACCAGTTTGTCCTTTGGGCCGTCCATTAGCAATTGCAAGGCACTGTGCTGATCGGTGCTGCCCACCGCCGCCACAGGGGTGGTGCCCAAACCATCCTTACCCAAACTTTCCGCCCACAACTGCACAAACCACTCGCTCATTTTCCGCAAGCGGTCGCTGTACGGCATCATGTATTGAATGGTTTTATCACCGGTGGCCAACAAAGCCCCTTGCACCGCAGGGTGCTGATGTGGGTTGGCTAAAAAGCTTTGCAACACCTGCGCCGCCCCTTGGCGAATTTGCACCGCGTCCACCCCAGCGGCAATGGCAGGGATTAACCCCACCAAGGTCAGCACCGTAAAACGGCCACCCACTTCTTCAGGGTGGTTTAAAATGGGCACTTGCTCACTTTCAAGCAGTTGACGCAGTGGGCTGGATTTGGGTTCGGTTAAGCCAACCAGATGGTCGGCCACATTGAGATTTTGCGCTTGAAAAGCTTGCATAAACAAAGATGTTTGCGCCAAAGTTTCCAACGTGCCGCCAGACTTGCTCACGCTTAAAACCGCCGTTTTTTCAAGTGGCAAGTGGCTGATCAGGTCATCCACCGTGGTTGGGTCCACATTGTCCACAAAATGAACATCAAACGACGTGCTGGCAAACAGACCCTTAAAACAGGCAAGCGTTTGCGCCCCAAGGGACGACCCGCCGACACCCAAAACAACCAAATGCTTGAACTTTTTCTGCCAGTTTTCAATCAAAACATGCAACGCCGCCACGTCCTCTGTGCGCAAGGCAAGGGTAAAGGCTGGGTAGTCCCCCTCTTGAAGTTGCTGTTGGAAGGCGGAAATTTTATTTTTAAGTTCAGGGGTCAGCGATTTTTCAAACCCTTTACCCACAAGCCCTAAAACCTGCAAGGCAGACATATCGTCATAATGATAAAGGTCGGACATCAAGACACTTTCAATTTTTTATTGCAAACGTAAAGTTAGTTTAACGTTTTTCTTTGAATGTCGTCAAATCCTTCTAAAATTTCGGCCGCTGGCATTGCAAAGTGGTAACCTTGGGCAAAGTCGATCCCCAATTGTTTGAGGAAGTGTACCGTTTCTTGATCTTCCACCATTTCGGCAACGGTTAAAATTTTAAGTTTATGAGCCACGTCCCGCAAGGCGCGGACAAAGGCTTCGTCTTCCTTGTTGCGGTGCAAGTCACGAATGAAGGAGCCGTCAATCTTAATAAAGTCCAGGTCTAATTGGCGGATGTAATCAAGAGAAGAATAACCCACACCACAGTCATCCAACGCCAACAGTGCACCTTGCTCCTTAAGCCTTGTAATCACACGTCTTGCGGTAGAAATATCCTTCAAAGCGGATGTTTCAGTCAGCTCAAAAATGGCGCTGCCGGTGGCAATGTCCTTGGTGGATAGGTGGTGGATAATGCGGTCAATGGTATCCTTATCGGCAAAAGTTTTGCCTGAAATGTTCATGCTGAGCGACACGTTTTTGCCTTGGGCTTGCCAACGTTCCAACATGTCCAGCGCACGGCCAATGACAATGCGGTCCAGCTTGGCAATCAAGCCATATTCTTCAACAATTTCAATAAACTTCACAGGGGATACAATATCACCGTTTTGGTCCAACAAGCGCACCAACACTTCATAACGTTCAGCGCCTGCTTCATTGTTCAAGCTTACAATGGGCTGGTAATACAAAATAACGCGCTCTTGTTCTTTTTCCAAGCAGGAGGACACAAAGTTCAACAGCTCCATCCGCTTGATGGAATCCCCTTGGCGCAGTTCAAGGTCGTCATAAACGCAAAGGGTGTTGCTGCCACGTTTTTTCGCTTCTTCCAATGCAATGTGGGCGTTGGCCAGCAATTCATCACTGGTGGAAATACCCAGCACACCCAAGCTGACAGCGCCAACACGCACTGTGCAATGTAGTTCATGGTCATTAAAGTGGAAGACACGGTTGGAAATGGCACGGATATAGTCCTTGCCCAGTTTTTCAGCGTCCTTAATTTTGGTATTGGGCATAATGATGGCAAATTCATCGGCACCGACCCTGGCCACCACGTCCTGACTGCGGACCAGCGACTTGATAATTTGTCCTGTGTGCACCAGCAATTTATCGCCAGCGTCATAACCGTGACGGTCATTCACAAATTTAAAACGGTCAATGTTGATGACCAACAGCGCACCGTCACGCCCTTCTCTAAGGTGATAGCGGGAACTGCGCCCCAGCTCTTCTACAAATCTTGTGCGGTTAAAAAAGCCGGTCAATGCGTCATTGTTGGTGAGGAAATAAAGGTGATCCACCGATGCTTTTTCGTTTGAAATATCCTTTGCAACCCCACGGTAACCCACAATACGGCCGGTTTTATCAAAAACAGGCACACCGCTGAGCGACCAACATTGGCGACTACCAAAGGCGTCAAAGCTCCAATATTCTTCGTCATGAAACGGTTTTGGCTCTTTAAAATAAGCGTTGAAATTGTCCGCCAGTCGGCTTTCTTCTTCTGGTAAAAAGCATTTGGCAAAAGCGGTGCCTTTTTCCACATTTTCCATGGAACGGCGACGGCTGGATGAAAAAATAATGTTGAGGTTTTTGTCCACTTCCCACAACCAATCCGCAAAGTGGTCCGCCACGTCTTTAAAACGCTGTTCGGATAAGCGGTTCACTTCTTCCAACTTGGAAACAGACTGACCCAGTGCGTGATATTCCTTCAAAGCATCCATCACGCTGACAAAAACGTCTTGGTCCACACTGGTGCGTGGCAACACAAAACGCAAACCACGGGAACGACTGCGGCTTTTAACTTCGTCCGAATCAGTCATCACCAAAATGGGGCCTTTTTTACGGCGTTCAATATGGTCGATAAAGTCAATGGTTTGCGCGTTATACTCATCCGTCACCAGAATAATAACGTCAAAAGACTCTTCCTTTTCAAAGGCAACAAGGCATTTCTCAAAACCTTCAACAGCTTGATGTGGCTGCCCTGAAAGGGGCGAATTCTGACGCAAGAACAAAGCACGCACTTTGTCCGCAAGTGAAAGTTCTGGCGCTGCAATGAACACTGACATTATACCTTAAAGTCCTTATTTAATTACCACACATACCTTATGAGGTTTTGCACAAAATACCACTTAAGTATAACTGACATTTTAGCGCAAATTTTTTTTAGCACAACCTAAACTTAGGATTTGCTTATTCTTTTTATCACTGACCGCTTAAATTTTTTAAAGCGAAAGCCTAGACAATGATGGTGTTTGGGTTATTTTCACGGGCTTGTGAAAGTTTACCATCCATCACATAAAGTAGGCCTGCCATGTCACGTACCGCAGGGTCACGACTGTCCACCACGCAACCACTCATGGTCATGCGGGTGCGACCGACCGATAGGTCATAGTCCCTGTCCACCGAAGCACGAATACGCTCTGCCAAGATTTTTGCACCTTCCACGTCGGTTTCAGGGCACAGCACCATGAATGTTTTTTCGCTGGTGCGTCCTGGCGAGTCACTGTCACGAATAAAGTGACGAATGGCGCGCGCCGCTTCACCCACCAGCATGTTCATGTCGCCCATACTAATGTGGGGCAAGTCATCGCCGAAGGGGTCTAATTCAAAGGCGATCACGCTAAAGTGTGTATCATACCTAAGGGCGCGGTAAAGCTCTTTTTCCACCAAATGCAAAATGTAACGGCGCGAAAACATTTGGGTCACTTCGTCATAAGCCATCAACTCACGCAGGTAAGAAACGGCTGTTTCAAGCGCTTTACCACTGCGTTCTAGGGTGACGACAAGGTCGGTAATTTTTGCCATCTCCTCGCGTGAGATGCTGATGGCACCGTCGGTCATTGTCAGACGTACTTTATTTGATTTCACCCGTGAGATAAAATCTTCCGCCTCTTCTAAAGAAGTTTCAATGTCGCGGATGGTGCGAATGTCATGGAGAATGCTGGGTGCATCTTTCATTGCTCAAATTACCTAAACTTAATTTATATTTTTTTCAATTTTGCGGTCATTTTCATCAAAAAGCAAACAAAAGCATCATACAAAGCGGAATCACCGCCACTTAAAAAGAATGATTGTTTCTTACTTGCAACGCAGAAGTATATTATAAATTCATTAAATTTCAATTACTTACAATTTTTGGCACACTTTATGCTTTTAACTTCGGTGAAAAGTTTCTGGGGAGAAACGTAGGAGAGATGTCACCACCAAAAGTGACATAAGATAAATTTGAGGGAGTGGAAACATGACTGTACCAGTATATATCGTATCGTCAAACATGATTGCCCAGCGCCAAAAGCTGGACATGACGGCCGATAATATCGCTAACAGCAACACGGTTGGCTTTAAAAAGCTTGGCATGACCTTTCAGGAGGTTGTCAGCCGCCAAAAAGCCGAAACGGTTGGATCTTTCACACATCACAATGGTACATTTTATAACTTCACTCAAGGCGGCTTTGAGCGCACAGACAATGACTTTGACGTGGCCATCCAAGGGGCGGGCTTTTTCCAAACCGAACGGAACGGTCAAATTCATCTGACACGCAATGGCCATTTCTCCATGAATAATGTGGGCGAGCTGGTGACGGACGCAGGTTCACCTGTTTTGGACGCCAACGGCGGACCCATCATTATTCCCGCAGACAGCGCTGAGATTTTAATCAGCCGTGACGGCACCATTTCAAACCAAAACGGCATTGTTGCCCAATTGGGTGTGGTGCAAGTGGCAGACCCACAAAAATTAACCCGCACTGGTGAACATGGCTACATTTTAGAAGATGGCGCCTCAATCCCGGTGGAAAACATTAACGTTGTGCAAGGCTTTGTTGAGTCTTCCAACATTAACCCCATCGAAGAAACCGTGACCTTAACCGAACTGAACCGCCGCTACCAAAGCACTGCAAGGTTGGTTAAATCACTGGAAGAACTTGAACAAAAAGCAATCCAGAACTTGTCTCGATTGCCGTAACGAAGACTTAAATTAGAATTTTAAGGAGGGAATAACATGAATGCATTAAAAATTGGCGCAACAGGTATGCTGGCACAACAATCCAACGTGGATGTGCTTTCAAACAACATTGCCAACATCAACACCACAGCGTTTAAACGTCAGCGTGCATCGTTTAAAGACCTTCTTTACCAAAACGACCGCACCCCTGGGGCTGCCACATCTGCTGCCAACACCTTGGCACCCAGCGGTGTGCAGTACGGCCTTGGTGTCAGCGTTGGCTCCACCCACCGTAACTTCCAGCAAGGCGCTGTGGTGAGAACGGACTCTGCTTTGGATATTTCCATCCAAGGGCGTGGTTTCTTCAACATTCAACTGCCCAACGGCGACACCGCCTACACCCGTGATGGTGCGTTCCAAGTGAATGAAAACGGCGACATGGTGACATCGCAAGGTTACCTACTTGACCCAGCGATCAACATTCCACCCGAAGCGATTGACTTGAACATTTCCTCCGATGGTGTAGTAACCGCCACGGTCAACGACAACAGCGTCAACCTTGGGCAAATTACCACCAACATGTTTATCAACGAAGGTGGCCTAGAAGCGATTGGTGACAACCTTTACCGTGAAACCGAAGCCTCTGGCGCAGCGGCCAACGTGATTGCGGGTGAAAATGGTTCAGGTGCCTTGTTGCAAAAGCACTTAGAAGGGTCAAACGTTGATGCGATTGAAAGCATCACCGACCTAATCACCGCCCAACGTGCCTATGAGCTGAACTCACAGATAATCACCACTGCGGACGAGATGATGGCTGCTGCCAACCAGATGAGATAATAGAAAAAACTAACTAAAACAAACAACAAAAAACCAAGGAGAAGAGATATGCAAGCACTCAGTATCGTCAAAGGAAGTATGATGGCCGCCAGCATCACCATGCTTCTCCTCGCTGCCAAAATGGCCAATGCCGAAAACTTGATGCCAATTGAGGAAATGGAAAACGCCATCCCCGTGCTTAAGCAAAGCATTGACCGCGGCGACGTAGTTACTCACAACATGCTGGAAATGAAAGAGTATAGAGGTCAAACCGTGCCACGCTTTATCATTCAAAACCCGGGCAATGTTATTGGCAAAGAGTCCTTGCGCAATGTTCGTGCAGGCATGCCGCTTTACACGGTCCAGTTCCGTGAAGTACCTGCGGTACGCAAAGGCACCATGGCCCCTGTAATCTTTAAAAAGGGTCGTGTTCAGCTGAGCACAGATGGCCTGATTATGGCCGATGCCGAAGTGGGCGACTTTGTCAAAGTGCTCAACCAAGATTCGAAGCAGATGCTACAAGGTGTAGTGCAAAAAAATGGCGCCGTCCTTGTAAACTAAAAAAATTGGGGAGAGAGAGAAATGACAACAACAAAATTGACAAAATTCAGCTTACTGGCTTCCACCTTATTGCTGACAGGTTGCTTTTACAGCACCCGACCAGAGTTCACACCTGTGGATCAGTCGGTGAACCAAAAGATGGACACCCGTGTCCACGAAGCGCCGATCCACAAGCCAAGACAGCAGGCCCGTGCCTCCGGCTCCTTATGGCAGCATGGCGCCAAAGGCTTCTTTAAAGACAGCCGTGCCCGTGACATTGGCGACATTGTGACCGTGATTATTAAAGAAGAAGCAAAAGCAGAAGTGGAAGCGGAGACAGAGTCCAACCGCACCCACAATGGCCTTGCCGGCATTAACCGACTGCTTAACATGACCAACGTGCTAGGACGCAGCGGTATTATTGACGATGCCACCGGCAACATGTTTGACACCAACTCCAACCGCACCTTCACCGGTGACGGTAAAACCGAACGGGAAGACACCTTTGAAGGTCGTATTGCCGCCATGGTGACCGAAGTGATGCCCAACGGCTATCTGGTCATTCAAGGTCAGCGTGAAGTGTTGGTGAACTATGAGCTGCAAAACATGACCATCAGCGGCATTATTCGCCCCGATGACATTGCAGCGGACAACACCATCCCGTCCGAAAAAGTGGCCGAAGCCCGCATTGCTTACGCTGGTCGTGGCATGGTGGACGAAGCACAAGAGACGCAACCTGCGGTGAAGTTCTTGGATAAATGGCTACCATTTTAAGATTTAAGAACGACATACACATAACAACAACCAACAAATAGAAAAGGGTTTGGTTCAAAAAATAAAAACAACAGAAGAGGCAAAATTTGCCGAGCGGTTCAAACGACTGCTTTAAAACAAACCTCTTCACAACCAGTTTGGCGGGTGAGCCTTACCTAACTCTCCCTCCCCTCCCTTTTTAAGGTGGGGCTTGCCGTCAAAACAAATGGGGTCAGTTTCTTCTCTCTCTTCTCCCCCCCCTTAAAAGAAGCTGACCACCGCCCACATAAGCACTTGTGGGGTCCCCAAAGCACTCTGTTTACAGGGTGCTTTTTTTGCCTCATCATCAAAAGCCTTTACGGCACAGCCTTTGCATATTAAACTGTTAATCAAAACAAACACGGAAAATAAAATGCGTTTACTTCTTGCCAGCCTCATTTGTGTTATCAGCCCAACCGTGGCAACGGCCTGCCTGCCAACCGATCTTTGCGCCCGCATTACAGGCCTAAGCGACCAGCCACTTGGCACTTGGGGTGGCACCGGCGACCTGACCAGCGATTACACGCTGTGCGTTTATGTGCAAAACGACAACGAAAGCAACTATGAAGTGACTGGCACAGGCGATGGCGCCGGCAACGCATACATTTTAACCAATGGCACCAGCGACATTTCCATGACTGTGGAATACGAAGAGGACAGCGCCCCTGGCTGGGTGGTGTTAAACGAAAACATTGCCACCATTTTCCCCAACCCAAACACAGCAGATGAAACCTGTGGCGTGGGTGGGAATTCGGCCAAAGTCCGCGTGACCGTGGATGAAAGCGTGATGCAGTACACCACATCAGGGTCTTACAGCGGCAATGTCAACCTGCTGGTCTCCCCTGACTAAACAAACCATGCGCCATAAAAAACACCCCCGAGAGGGTGTTTAAAACTCGCCTGCGAAACTAAAGAAACGTCACAGTACCATTGAATTGAAAGGCACCTTTAAGTTCAGAAGCTACTTCATCTTCATGAAAAGTTTCCACATAACCTTGCGCATCTGAGATATTTACTCTAATGTTTTGCGTTGCAAAAAGGCTCTCAGTCATTTCAGAAATAATATCGCGAACATGATTAGGCCGACGCTCTATTTCTTCAACCAAAGATTTAACCACCTTAGGATTCACGCCCAAATTTCGCTTCATTTCCACATGAACATCTTTCGTTTCAGGGCAGTTAACCATCAATAGCGATAGCTTACGATGATTTGTAAAAACGAGCAGCGAACGTACCGTTACTGAAAACCTTTGAATAGGTGTAGCCATATTCCCTCCTTAGGGTTTGGCAGTAAAAAAGAGAAGGTTATTTATTACAACAATGCACATAAGACGTATCACCGCCTTTATCAAGTATTTCACCTAAAAAAAACACCCCCGAGAGGGTGTTTTTTATTCGAGATATAAGCGGCTATCTTTTTTGAGTGGTTGTCATCAACAAACCTTCCCCAACAAGAATCGCCACGCTTATGGCTGTAAGTATAAGCCAAAACGGGTGCATGAGTGACCAAGCATGCAGGGTGAGGCTGTTTAATGCGCACCCTAGCGCTGTAATAACGGTCCACATTGCATAGATAGATTCTTTGCGTTTTTTCATGTTCGCATGAGCTATAAACGTTGAAAGTATGCAAAAAACATAAAACATAAGCGCACCATACACAACCCATGCCATATTGGATGCATTTTCACCTTGATGGGTCACCACGGTGTAAAAAACAGCCGACAGCAGCACGACAAACAAACTAAAACCAGCAAAGGGCATATGCCAAGATGGCCGTTCTGTAGAAACGTTTTCCATAAAACCTCCTTAAGGTTATGGGCAAAAAGTAAAAAGAAAGATGTATATTTCAATTTTATATATAAGACTGGGCGGAGGCATTGTCAATCAAAGCGCATAACAAAAATGGGTTTATATGGTTTAACGTTTCTTTAAGCCGTAAATAAAGGCCACAACTTTCGCCACCGCCTCGTACATATCCAGCGGAATTTCTTCCCCCAGTTCGGCGTCACTGTAAAGCCTTCTGGCCAGTGGTGGGTCTTCAAACAATGGCACGTCATTTTCGGTGGCAATTTCGCGTATGCGCAGGGCAATGTTGTCCACCCCCATGGCCACAATGCGGGGTGCTTGCTCTTTTTCTTTGTCGTAACGCAGGGCCACGGCGTAGTGGGTGGGGTTGGTCACCACCACGTCCGCATTGGGGACTTCTTGCATCATCCTTGTGCGGGCACGCTCCAACCGAATTTGCTTTTGCCGACCCTTAACATGGGGGTCACCTTCGGTTTCTTTATATTCGTCTTTAAGCTCCTTACGGCTCATGCGCTGGTCCTTCATAAACTGCGCCTTTTGAAACAAAAAGTCCGCCACCGCAATCAACCCTGCAATGGCCAGCACCGCCAGAATAATCCGCACCAAAATCACTTCAACCGTGGTGGCAGTGTCCATCACCGTTTTATCGGTCAGCACCACAATTTCTTCCATATGGATGTATAAAATAAAGTAAATCACCGCACCTAAGACCACCATTTTGGCAAGGGACTTTAAAAATTCCGCAAATGACCGCATGGAAAACAGCCGACCAAAGCCCTTGATGAGTGAAATTTTGGAAAGTTTGGGTTTTAAAGGCTCCACCGATGCGACAAAACCATTTTGAATAAAACCGCCAAAGTAAGCAAAAACCAGCAACAGCAAAAAGGTCGGCGCCAGCACAATAAACATTTCCTGCACCATAAAGACCATGCTGCCCCCCACTTCAGACGCATTGGACGCACGCTTAAAACCCAGCTCGCTAAAAGTACCACCAAACAGGTTTAACAACCTTGCCCAAGCAAAATGGAGGGTGGTTAAAATGGCCACCAGAATCGCCAACAGGACAAAGAAGTTGTTCACTTCTCTGCTTTTGGGAACATTGCCTTGCTCGCGGGCTTTGGTCAGTTTCCGCTCGCTGGGTTCTTCCGTCTTGGAACTCTTGTCTTCATCTTCATCAGCCATAAGGGTTACTTTACATCAAAGCAAAGTGCGTTGCATGTTTTTATTGCCATAAAAAAAGCCCTCCACTGAGGAGAGCTTTTAAAACGCCATAAGGTTAATCGCCATCGTGGCTTATTCGGTCATAGGTCTTTAAGGCATGTGCCATACAAAGCAGGCAACACACAGCCACAACAGCAATGGCCAAGGTAACGCCAAGGGGCACGATGCCTGGGCCAATCAAATAAAGGATCGCCCAGCATACCGTAGCGGCGGTGGCAAAATACACCACATGCCAAAAACTTTTATGGAAAAAGCCTTTTCGCACCACATTGCGGTAACGGGCATAAAGCACCATGGTGGGGAACGCCGCCGCCATAATCAAGTAACCTACAAATCCCGAAATACGGCCGAGCGTTGTGGCGGTGCTAAGGTCTGGTGGGTGCTGGCCAACCAAAAGGCCAATGCCAAAGCCAACCACAGCCAAGCATAAGAACAAAGGTCTGGTGAGTGTTGCAATCATAAGTGCTACCTCGCAAAATTTGAGAGAACAGTGTTTAAAAAAACAAAAGAGTAAGTGAACAACAACACAAAAAATAGCACAATCCACCGCCTGAAACAAGCAACAACCCAGCCATTTAAAAAATTGGCACACATCATGCATTTATATCAAGCGGGAGATTAAATTACGTTTTGAATTAAACATTTGAGGGAGAGAAAATGCCACAAAACGTCAGTATGTCACTAAAACATAGGTTGGACTACTTGGTAGACCGCCAAGGTGTTGTGTCTGGCAACATTGCCAATGCCTCCACCCCTGGCTACAGCGCCAAGGACATTTCATTCGAAAAACTGGTAACCGCCAACAGCATGAACATGGCAACCACCAACGGTGGCCACATCAAGGGTCAGGCCATTTCTGGCGGCAAACACCGCATGACAGAAGACCGCACCCACATGCGCCATGACGGCAACAGCGTGAAAATGGACGAAGAAATGTTGAAACTACAAGACATTCAAATGAATTACCGCCTTGCCACCGAGCTTTACAAAAAGCAAGTGAGCTTTCAAAAATTGGCTTTAGGCCGTAGCGGACAATAAGGAGTTTAGACCATGGATTTGATGAAATCAGTACAAGTAAGCGCCAGTGGCATGGCTGCTCAAAGCCAACGGATGCAAGTTATTTCTGAAAACATTGCCAATGCGGACTCTCTCGTCACCCCGGAAGGTGGGCCTTACCGTCGTAAACTTATCACATTTGAAGAGTCAATCGACCGTGCGACAGGAATGTCCAAAGTGAATGTAAAACACATTAAAAAGGACTATAACACCCCCTTAAACCGTGAGTACAACCCCCACCACCCATTGGCGGATGACAAGGGCTTTTTGGCCAAACCCAACGTCAGCACCTTGATTGAAAATGTTGACATGCGGAGCGCTTCACGCGCTTATGAAGCGAACATGTCAGCTATTGAATCTGCCAAGGAAATGATGGTAAGATCCATTGATATGTTGCGTTAATAAAGGAAGGTGACAATCTTATGAAAATTGAAGGTTTACTAAAAAACACTCTCGGCGGCAGCACCGCTTTATCTAAAAGTGAGCCAACGGCTGGCGACGCCTTTAGCGACATGGTCACCAAAGCGATTGAAAAAACAGCCGACAACCAACGGATGGCCGAAAAAATGACCGTGGCCGCCGCATCTGGCGAAAATGTGCCAATGCACAAGGTCATCCAATCTGTCAGCGAAGCGGAACTGACCTTGCAAACCATGCTGACCGTGCGTGACAAAGCGGTAGAAGCTTATCAAGAAATTCTCAGAATGCCGATTTAATAAAACCATACAAGTTTGTGAAAACGGCATAAAAAAGCACCCATTAAGGGTGCTTTTTCGTTAAACAGGCTAAACAGACTGCTGCATTTGCTGTCCAAGTGCAACGTCATTCGTTTGTTGAAAAATAATGGGGATATGTGCTTGCTTGCTTTCTAAGCGGTCTAAAATTTTACCGGTGACCATATTGTAATGATCCAGCGATTGAATTTCATAACCGTCTGCCACCAAAGTCACCGCAGTGTTTGTGCTTTGACTGTCTTCCGCATCAAAGGACGTGGCAATCAGGTCCACCACAATTTGCAACTGGCAACTGTTCAAGTTTGGGAACATTTGGCGCAGGGTGCTTTTGTCAAAAACACCTTGAATCTGGGACACTTTTGTTAAAACATCTTTAAGCAATTGCAAATTTGGAAATTGCGAAAGGATGTATCTTTTTCCAGGGTCAGTTAAACGGATTTTCATAACAGAGATTACCTCCAGCTAAAGGGGAAAAACAAAAACGGGAAAGCAGATTGCTTTAGTGACGCAAAACTAGCACAAACAACCATTTATAGCAAAAATAAAACACCTCACACCTGCCCTTTGGCACAAAAAAAACGCCCCATCCATGTGAGGCGCTTTTTAAAAGTTATTTAGAAGATGTTAGTTCAGCTCGTTGAGGGCCTCATCTGCAAATTTCTTCGCAGTTTTAGAGTCCATCATCGAACCAACCACTTTTTCTGTGGCTTGAACGGTTAGGTTCACAACTTCTTTGCGGAGCTCTTCCATTGCGCGGTTTTGCGCTTGTTCAATGCTTTTAGCCGCCACCTCAGCTTTACGAGAAAGCTCGGCTTCTAGTTCTTTAGTACGCTTAGCTGCGAGGTCTTCCGCGTCCTTTCGGGCCTGCGCCACAAGGTCGGCCGCTTCAGCCTGAGCTGTTTTCAACTGCTTTTCATATGTTTGAAGCATTTGTTCAGCCTCAGTTTTTAGGTTTGCCGCACGGTCCAAATCTTCACGGATTTGGTTGGCACGGGCGTCTAAAGTTTCTGTCAGCATAGGTGTTACGAATTTCCACATAATGGCAAGCAATGCCACAAATGACACCACCAACCAAAAAGTTTGTGTATGTAGATATTCCGCGTTTAATAGCATTTCCATTTAAAAAAAACTCCTAAATTAACTTTTAATTTGCTTTGTAAAAAGCTTACGCATTCATCAAAAGAATACCTAGTACGAATGCCAAAATAGCAATCGCTTCCACAAGCGCGAAGCCCATGAACAAGTATTTAGACAATGCTTTTTCCATAGATGGTTGGCGAGCAACAGCGTTGAAGTAGCTACCAAAAACGTTACCAAGACCAATACCAGCACCGATCATACCAAACGCAGCTAGACCCGCACCAATAAACTTTAGTACTTCCATTTCCATAGTGATTAACCTTACTTTTTTATATTTATATATTTTGGAGGTTACACCCTTTGCAACCCCACCTTACTTAGAATAAAAATTCTAAGAAACTTTTGTTAGTGTAGGTTGACCGCGTCGCTGAGGTACACACATGTCAACAATGTGAAAATGTACGCCTGCAACAAAGCAACCACCACTTCTAAAACTGTAATACCAAACAGGCCTGCAAATGGCAGAACTGCGCCGAATGATGCCACACCTTCCATGGCCATAAAGCCCAACACAAATGAAGCGAAAACCTTAAGTGCAATGTGACCTGCCATCATGTTGGCAGCCAAACGCACCGCATGTGTAAAGGGACGAATGAAGAATGAAACAATTTCAAGCGGAACCAAAATAAACAACAATGGCAGTGGCACACCCGCAGGGGCAAACAAGCCAAAGAATTTTAAACCATGTTTTAGCAAACCAATGATAATCACACTGAAGAAGACAGTCAGCGCCATAATGGCTGTGGTGATAATTTGTGAAGTGGCTGTGTAAGAACCTGGAATCATACCCGCCAAGTTCAAAGTTGTAATAAACATGTAAAGGGCAAAAATGGTTGGGATCATTTTTTTGCCTTTCGGGCCAATAATGTCCTTCGACAAGGTTTCCACCAAGCCGTATGTCATTTCAATAAAGGCTTGCAAACGCCCTGGAACCAAGGCTTTTTTACGCACACCAAACGCCAAGAAGAACCCAAGGAACAAGGTGACACCAAACATCCAAACAGCTTGGTTGGTCAACATAATTTCCGTACCTGGAATAATGGGGGTTTCGCTCAAAGGCTTAACAACAAACTGCTCTAAAGGATTTGCCATTTACTTATTAACTCCATAAAAAACTTTTATAATGCAGCTTGTTTTTACAAGGCATCACCCTGAAAGTCAACCTTTAATGGCGGTTTTAGGCCAAAAAAAAGCACCCCACAAAGGGGGCACTTTTATCGCTATTATTTAATGGCCAAAATATCATGCTGAGATTGACGGATATGGGCAAGGTTAGACTGAACTACGTCCGGCATGGCCGTGCGCACAGCCTTCACTTCAGCACCGTCACCGCCTTCGCCTTTCTCACTTTTCATCATTACATCTAAACTTGGGTCCGTCACGTCCACTTCAATGTGCAACGCACGCTCACCAAATTCACGGGTGATAAAGTCCTCATAATGGCAAATGCCATCAATCAAACCCATCTCAACAGCTTTTTTGGCACGGAAGCTTGCACCGTTAAAAACCTCATCTTCTGGGGCTTTAATGGCGTCACCACGATTTCCTTTCACAAAGTCAATGAACTCCGCATGACAATCGGCGATATCTTCCCGAAGCTCCGCAAGGTCCTCTTCCGAGGCAGGAACCTGCGGATCACACAAGCTATTGCGCTTTTTATCACCTGCGGTTTCGGTATAGTAATGCCAATCAGCACGCTTTAAGCCACGCTCTGTCATTTTACCATAACCAGTCACCACACCAATGGAACCTACTTTGGTAAAGGGACCGCAAGCAAAAGCTTTAACACCTGTTGAAAGCACAAAAAAACCGCCCGAAAAAGCACCATGCTCCGTAAAAGTATAAATCGGCACACCGGCCTTTTTAGACTCTCTTTGGAGTTTTGTTGACAATGCATACGCCTCGGTGGGGGACCCACCAAAAGACTCCACAATCGGCAACACTGCCTTAATTTCCGGACAAATTTGTAACAATGGCATTTGCGCATCCACGCGACGTTGAATTTCCGCCTCTGAGACAATTTTAGTAATTTTATCCATTGCGATTTGCGCAATGATGTTGGCATCCAACGACTTTGTTGTAAAAGCACGCTCAATCAACGGACCGTACTTTTCAATGTTCAGGTGCGGACTACGCCCAACAACACTGCCACTACAAGTGCCGTGATAATCTGTCACAAAGTCACCACGCATAGGCAAAGAAATGACGATAGGCACCAACACCGCTGAAATTTCGCAAAAGTCCACCTTTTCTATATCATCAAGGCGCACCATGCCGTTGGCATCTAAAACTTCTGCTTTTTCAACATTTGCGGTCAGCACTTCCAATGCCGTTTTAAATTGCGAAAGAACACCCTTCAATTCTTCAATGTGATGAACTTTCAGTTCAAATTTTTCTTCATCGAGAGGGTTTTGAGACTTAATCTCCTCCAAACGCTTTTCAGCTTCCGCAATTTCAGATGTCAGAGTTTCAATTTCTCCTTCAACTCTTTGTTTTTCAGCCTTTGACGGCTCTAGATTAGGGTTAACTACAAATTCATATTCAGCCATAATGACCTCCATTACCCAAAAGGGTATGTTGTAGAAATTTAAGAAAGAACTTCTTAAGGAAACGTTTATGTAACAAGTTATCCATTAAAAAGTAGGCAACCTTAACAGGAAATACAAGTCGCATTGGTCAAAAAAAACACTCAAAAAATAGAACGCATAAAAAAAAGCAACAACTTATAGGTTGCTGCTTTTAAACAAAGGCATGCTTTACACGCAAATTTATGAAAACTTCTTCCAAATTTGCCAAAGCCCTGCACCAAAGCCTAAAACCACAAACAAGCCAACCATCAGGCCCTTTGTTTCAAAGAATTTATCCAACACCACGCCAATACCGGTGCAAACCAAAACTGAAACAAAAAGGTTTAAACCAAGAACATAACCGCTCCAGTCGCTTTCGCCTTTTTGTTGGTGCTCGGCCTCTTCTTCTTCCAAGGTTTTGTAACGCGACTTAATGGCGTCAATTTCCTTTTGCAGGTCCTTGTTGTCTTTCTCGGTCATTATTTAAGCTTTGCTTCAAGCTGTGCCACATAGTCCAAAATTTCACCTGCTGGCAAAGCACCATTTAAACGGTGACCATTGATAAACAGCGTTGGCGTGCCTGTTACTTTTAAAACGTCCATTGCTTCTTGGCGGCTTTTGCGCACCAAGTCATTGACGTCTGGGTTTTTAAGGCAAGCGTCCACATCGTCGGCTTTCATGCCACCAAGGCGGGCAATTTGTTTGATGCTTTCCATAAAGTCGCCACTGCGTACCCATGTTTCATGGGTGCTGAAAAAGGCTGAAACAAACTTTGAAAAATCTTCTTCTGGGGCGCAACGTGCCACCATGGAAACAGCCAGCGCGCGGTTGTCCCAAGGCAATTCACGGAACACAAATTTAGCGCGGCCAGTATCCACCAGCTTTTCCTTTAAGACAGGGTAAGTTTTGTTATGAAAGTCCGCACAGTGACCACAGGTCATGGATGCATATTCAATGATGGTAATAGGTGCAGCGGCGTCACCCACCACTTGGTCGGTTTCCTTAATTTCAAGGGCTGTAACCATAGCAGGGTCACTTTCGGCAACCACAACGTCTAAAGCTTGAGCTGTTTGGAAGCCCCATAAAGAAAGTGTCATCACGGTCAAGGTTAATAAGTTTTTCATAACGTTTCCTATTATTTTGTTTTGTTTTTTAAATTTTTTTCTTCATAAACCATCATTGCCAAATTTTCAAAGCTTTGCTTTAAAGAAAGGTCGGCAATACTTTCACATGACTTATGGGCATAGTCAACAGCTTGAGGGCTGGCAGTCAGTTTTTCAATTTGCCTTTTTTCCTCGGCGGTAAAGTGACGAATGTCAAATTTAATGTCCTTGACTGCGGCGTAACCAAAGTATTGATTGATACGAGCAATTAAGTAAGGCCCTTGCATCCGCAAGTTATTGGCGGCAGACCCGCTGTTGGTGGCCACCTTCAACACACCTTTGTTAATGGCAATCGGGCGCATAAATGCAGCGTAAGCCGGGAAAATCTCTGGCCATTTTTCCAGCACAGAAACCTCCACAAAGCCTCGCTTGCGGGCGGGCTTCCTTAGCATTTTATGGCTTAAAAAACCAAGTGGTCTCACGTTTGTTCCCAATTCTACTTGAAATTTTTTTCAATATCTTCAATATACACCCCTATGAACAAATTTGCCAGCCAGCTTTTAGCACATTACAAAAAAAATGCACGCCCGCTCCCATGGCGGGCGGATGCAACCCCTTACCGTGTGTGGCTGAGCGAAATTATGTTACAGCAAACCACGGTTAAAACCGTTATCCCCTACTTTGAAAAATTCACCCAGCAATTCCCCACTGTGGAGGACTTGGCAAACGCCAGCGAAGAAGAGGTGATGCACCTGTGGCAGGGTCTTGGTTATTATTCCCGTGCCCGTAACTTGCACAAATGCGCCAAGGTTATTGCCTTTGATAAAGATGGCCAGTTCCCCACCACCGAAGCTGAACTTTTAACCTTGCCTGGGGTTGGTCCTTACACTGCCGCGGCCATTGCCAGCATGGCATTTCACCAAAAAGCCACGGTGATGGACGGCAATGTTGAACGGGTGATGGCACGCGTTTTTAACCTAACACTGCCGCTGCCCACCCACAAAAAAGCCTTTAAGGAAAAAGCCATTGAGCTAACTCCTAACAGCGAAAATGCCCTTTACAGCAACGCCATTATGGAGCTGGGCGCCACCATTTGCACCCCACGCAAACCAGCCTGTGAAACCTGCCCAGTACAAAGCGAATGCACCACTTTTCAAACAAATCAAAACCCAGAAGCGTTACCGGTTAAAGAACCTAAAAAGCCCAAAAAGGTAGAGCATGGCGCTGTTTATGTTATTCAAGATCAAAACGGTGATTTTTATTTACAAAAAAGGCCCGAAAAAGGCCTGCTTGCCAATTTATGGGAATTCCCCACCACTGGCTGGGTTGGCCAAAGCCAAACCGCACCCGAAGGGTTTGAGATGATACAGTCCGAGGCGGTGATGCTGGGGCAAATTCGCCATATTTTCACCCATATTGACCTGACCTTAGATGTTTTTAGCTACCAAGGCAACATGGAGGCGCAGACCTTTCAGGCTGACAACCTGCCACCATTACCCACTTTAATGAAAAAAGTGCTACAAACTGCCCAAAACCCAGCATAAAAAAAGCCCCTCATCCAAGGGGCAATTATCGATTTAAGAAATGGTTTGCGCTTGCAATTTTTGCGCATAGGGGTAGCAACTTTTTTGAACGGATAGCACCAAACCTGCCACCACAAAAAACACAATAAACTGTGACCACATGCCGGTAAAGGCGGTAATCGTCATCACCGCAGTGGCAAAAATAAAGCCGCAGGCCTTTTTATAAAATTGAACCAACCAGAAGAAATGGGCATGGCGCGCCAGCGCCTCCTCACTGTTTTGATTGTTTTTGCTTTGCAAGTAAAGCAAGCGGCCAATTTTGTAAAAAAGCGACCCCGAAAAACAAAAGAGTACAACCCACACCATCACTGAAGCAAAGGCGTTGCCCCACAAACCCGAAAGTAATAACAGGCCACAAAACAAAACCTTTTCAGCAAAAGTGAGGGGGATATCACCTTGCCGCCTTGAGGGGATGATAAGTTTAAAGCGTTGCATAAACTGCCTTGCATCAGGCGTTAGATTTAAGGTTTCCATAGAAAAACCTCCAAAAGGTTCAGATGTTTAAGTAAGGTCAGCATAACCGCCACTTTGCAAAAACACAAACAAAAAAAGCCCCGCCAAAACGGAGCTTTAAAAAGTAATTCGATTTAAACAGTCGCGCCCGTTGCCTTGCGTGCAGCAGCTAAAGCCGCTGGGTAGCTTTTACGCCAATAAAAGTACGCCATAAACCATGTAGACGCACAAGCAATACCATAAATAATTGCCTTACCGAAATGACCCGCCAAAAGGCAAGTAGCCAAAATCAAAACGGATGCTATGATACAATTCGGCTTAAATCCTTCAACATATTTCAAATATTGGTACACCTCGCCGCCAGCGGTGCCATTATCATTTTCAACTTCCCGCTTAATGGGCACATAAATAAGAACTAACAACCGAATAACAAATGACAAAGCAATTAGAAACCACAACAATACATTGGCCACATGCCATGTATCAGGAGCTCCCCAACAGGCTAAAAGAACAATAACAACAACAGTAAGAGCGTAGCTGATAAAGTTACTAGACAGAGCATCTTTACCAATAGACTGTTTAAGGTGGTCTTTTGAATAACGAGCAATCAGCTCAAGATTATCACGGTTAGACATAACAAATTCTCCAGTGGACATGTAAAAGAATGAGATTAAGAAAACGTTATAAAGATATTTATTGTGTTATACATATATGTATACACTGTACAGATGTCAACAAATTTAAAGCTTTTTCAAAACATTTAACATGCTTTGCGCCGTGTTAAACCATGAGGATTCTGCTGTTACTTCAGCGCCCTTATGCTCATAACCTTGTCGGGTAGTTTCATTTTCCAGCAAGGTTAACAAGGCATCCGCAGTGTTTTGTGCAACACTTTCCCCCTCATCCACATAACAAGCGGCTTGACCCGCCACTTCATGGTTAAAGGGCTTATTTAAAACAACAGCGGCCGTTTGTAACTTTAAGGACTCCAGCAATGTTAAGCTGTAAGTTTCCACTAACGACAAGTTCACAAAAGCTTTTGACTGGCGCACCACTTTTAAAGTTTCATCATGGGGCATAGGGCCTAAAAACGCCACCTGCGCTGTTAAGCCATTGTCACGGACGTATTGGTTCATTTCCTTGGCGATGTTTTTATGGATGGGGCGACCAATGATTTTTAAAATAACCTCACTGTCCTTTTCTGCCACTTTTTTAAAGGCCTGCAACAAAGCCATGTAATTCTTGTGGGGATAAACATCCCCCACCGTGACAATTTGATGCTTTTTAGGCAGACCCAGCAAAGCCGCATCCACATCAGACGCTGTGGGCACGCTGACCATCTTCCTTTTTAAAAAGCGCCAAAAATCTTGTGTGTAAGCGTTTTGAATGTGCAAGCCATTGGTCATACACCAGCGGTGGGTTAACAAACTAAACCGCACAAAAAACGTTAACACCTGCCAATAAAAACGCTGTAACTTTGGCACAAAGTTTTGTACGTCAGGGTTGTTGCTGATATAAGCCACGGAACGCCTGTGCAACAAAGGTGCGTAACCGGTCAGGTGCAATGCCACCTTTGCCCCTGAACGACGGATCATTTTAGGCAGAACGACATGTTCCCACCACAACATTTTGCCATAGCCACTTGGCACATCAGCAAGCTGTACCGCAACACCTTCTGGCACACGCACTCGACTGGCATAATCTTGGTGAAGCAACAGCGTGACTTGCACCGTTTTATCTTGTGCAAAAAATGGTAAAACCGCATTGAGGACTGACAATCCACCGCCAGACTTTGCATGAACACCATTGATAAAAATGTGCAACGGTTTGGCCATTTTATGCTTGCCCCAACAAGGCACGAATCGGCTTGAAAGATTTGCGGTGATGCGGAGTAACACCAAATTCGCTGAGCCCTTGTTGATGAGCCTTGGTGCCATATCCAGCGTTTTTCTCCCATGCAAAGTGTGGGTAGTCTGCCGCCAAGCTGGCCATCAGATTGTCCCGATACACTTTGGCGATGATGGACGCACAAGCGATGGAAAGCACTTTAGAATCGCCCTTAATCACACATTCCGCAGTCACAGAAGGGAGCGCTGAAGGTAGAGCATTGCCATCGACAAAGGTGTGGTTCACCTGTAAATTCAAGCCTTCCACCGCACGGGTCATCGCCAGCAATGTCGCTTCACGGATGTTAAGTTTATCAATTTCCTCCACCGACGCTTCCGCAATGCACCATTGGGCTTTTTGTTTAATTTCTTCACATAAGAGCAATCGTTTTTTGGCGGAAAGTTTTTTACTATCTGTGGCACCCACAGGTAAGTCCGCAGGGTTGAGGCACACTGCCGCCGCCACCACAGGCCCAGCCCAAGGGCCACGCCCTACTTCATCCACCCCCACCAAAACAGAAGCACCTTTTTCAAGCCACGCTTGTTCTATTGAAAAGTCTGGTAAAGACATGGTTCCCCCTTTGTAAACACTTTTATATAATGTTGATTATTTTTTAAATGAAACAGCTGTTTTATAACCTTCAAAAATCGGCCAACTGTTCTGCGCCAACATGCCAAGGCCTTGGTCTTTGCTATTGTAACGGTCTTGGTACATCCACCAATTGCTCATCACATGTTTGACGTACTTCCTTGTTTCGGTAAACGGTATACTTTCAATAAACAAAATAGGGTCATGCTGGGCAATGCCCTTTTCCACCCACTTGGCCACATTGCCAGGGCCGGCGTTATAAGCCGCAACAGCGTGAATGACGTTGCCGTTCAATTTTTCCATCAAGTATTCAACATAGTCTTGACCCAAGGTCATGTTCACCGAAGGCTTAAACAGCGCTGCGCGTGAATAAACAGGTCGGTTTTGTTTGCGACGAATGTACTTCGCGGTGTTTGGCATCAATTGCATTAAACCACGGGCACCCGAGCGAGATTTCACATCCGGCTTAAAGGCACTTTCTTGACGGGAAATGGCGTGAATCAAGGCTTTATCCACCTCATAACCGCCACGGGGGCTCCATGCTTTAGGCTCGGGGTACAAACCACCGTAATAAACCATATTCTGCTCTTTTAAATTACGCGCGAGGGACATTTGAATGTTCGGCAAATTCAGCTGTGACGCCAGTGCCAGCAAGCTTAAGTCCATGTCATAGGGTACTCTTGAGTGAATCAGCTTCAGCTCTTCTTGTGCCAAGTTATGTTCGCCAATTTGCGCCAAGGCAATGACACGGCGGACCAATGGGTCATTGAATAAAAAGGCCTTATCTTTTGAGCGGATGGAAGGTGCACCCCACGCCCAGTAACGTTTACGGCCAATTTTTTCTGCCGCAAGTTGACCATAAAACGAGTCTGCATCTTGTGAAGCTAAACTATAAAACACACGAGACATGGAGGATCTATCCAGCACGTCATAGGTTTTACCAGCCCAAAAAGCGGCACGGGCAAAGTATTTACTGTTGCGTGGCACACCGTATGTCAATTTTCTAAAGTAGGCGGCCGCCTTGTCAAAGTCCGCCATTTTATAACTGCTGAATCCTGCAATCCAAAGGGCTTCGCTTTTACGAAATTCGGTGTGGTTCAGCACCATGCGTGCCACACGTTCAGGGCGCTTATAGTCGCCATAATTTAAAATGGCGCGGGCTAAACGCAGGCTGACCTGTGCCCAAGTGTCTTCACCCAACAAGGCTTTGTTTTGAGATTTTGAAAGTTGAATAATCGCCTTAGAGTAATATTCCTTTTGGCGGTACATTTTAAGCTTGCGCAACAACGCTTGGCGCTTGCGGGTTTTTTTAACCTTTTCACGGCGCACTTGCTGGTCGGGGTCACTGTATTTTGCAACCGAAGCTAGCACCATCGGCGGTTTTTGTGGCCCATAACGGTCACTGGATGGCTGGCGCTTTTTCGCAAGACGGTAAAGCGTTGGCGCCATGGAATGGTCTCCATAACGTGACAACCACTTTTTAAGGTCATTGTATGGTGCACGGGTGCGAGGATGCAGCAAACGCTCGGCAATCAAATGCCCCATCAATTCTCTATTTTGCAATTTTGGCACCAAAGATGCCACTTGCGAGCGCTGTAAATTCCGTTGTAGGCGGAACATTTTTTTGTAAAGGTAAACATCATTTTTGGACAAAACCGCAGGGATATCTTCGGTCAAGTAGCCCAGCTTCACCAAACGGTCTTGAACATCGGTATTTTTTTGAACTTTTTGGGTGCCTTCACCAGCGATTAAACGGCCCTTTTCTGCCACCGCTGACTGCATGCAAACAGCCATCACAGTCAACATCAAAGCACTTTTTAAAAACAACTTAGTCATAATGCACATTCCCACTGATCAAATTTTGAAACGATAACAAGTCCTGCCATGCCATTTTTTTAAGAGCTGGTTGGGTCAGCAAGCTTTCCGGGTGCATCACCATCCCCACTTTTTGGCCGTGGAATTCATTTTCCGCCAAACGGGCACGGATCAAGGTTTTATCCAGCAAGCATTTCACCGCTCCTTCGCCGACAAAAAGCTTTTGGGAAGCCTGCCCCAAAGCACTGCCATAATGCTGAACCAAAGCTTTTTCTGCGGAGCTAAATTTATCGGCATTGGCCAACACCACATAAGCCACCTGATCTTCCGCTAAACCAATGGCGGCTAGCATTTTTTCAAACAGAGACTTAGCCTGAACCGAAAGCGGATGCACACCCTTTTGGGCGTAGCTGGAAATTACCACCTCCACCGTCGCATCCTTTGCACCAAAACGCCAGACAAGGTCGGCCACATCCCTCGTTTTTGGGGCGGTTTCGGTTTTGGTTTGCACCTTTGGCGTGGCCGCAGGTTGCTGTGGCTGGCTTTGTTCTGTGCGTTCCACCATTTGGGTGGCAGCAACAGGTGCGGCCATGGCAGGTTGCGCACTGGCCATATCACCTGCAAAGGGGTTTTCAATTTTTTGTGTGAAGAAGTCAAAAGGGTTGTCGGTCACAGCGTCAGAAACACCGGCATGGTGCATATCCGACAAAACAACCTGTAACGGGTTTAACTGCAAAACCTTCCCCTTCAATGGCATTTAATTCAATGAACTTAAAGGTGTTTGAACCTTTTGCTCATCGACACTTCTCTCTATCACGAAGTCTAACATGTCCAGCTCGGAATGTAAGCAGGATAATGTCAATTCTAGACGCTTTTTGATGGAATTTGTGGCAAGCCCCTGTTGCTTCTTCTCCAATGACAATGTGACGCCACTTAATATATGGTCAATGTCCGCATATGAAATGCCTTGTATAATCTCATCCGGCAACAGCGCCGCATCGTAATTTTTAAGCTTTTGCAAATAAGTCTGGTAAGTTTCTGAAACTTCTAAAAACAGGGTGTGAGTGCCGGGAATGTCCTTCACATCTTCCAAAACATCTACCTGTGCGGCGTAGAATACACCGAGCTTTTGTTCAATTTGGGTGAATGAAAAACGCTTTTGACCAAGCACTTTTATTTGAAGATAACCCGAAGAGCACATCTCATGATGTGTGATTTGAACCTGGCAACCCACCGTTTTAAGGGTTTCAAGTTCATTTTCATAATCCGTGCATAAGACCACCGCCAGCTCCCCCGCATGTTTAATGCAGCGTTGCACCAATTGGATGTAACGTTCCTCGGTGAGGGTTACCGTTAGCACCTCCCCCGGTAGGCAAACAGTCTTCAACGGCAAGATGGGCAACATAGCCACAGCTCCTTGTCATTGAACTTCTACCGTTACTTATACCATGCCATGCAAATAAACCACAAACAAAATGCTGAAAAAACAGGCAACAAGGCAAGGGCACTCAACTTAGATGTGCCACAGAAGCCACAAAAAAAGGGAGCGAACCCCCTTTTTGAACGATAACAACACCTTACAGACAACAAAGGTGCATATGTATGACATTTAAGTAAAAATAAAGCCAATCAAAGACTGAAACCAACCCAGATAGAGACAAACAAGAATCAGCACAAATCCGCCAATTTGAAAGCCTCTTGTATACATAAGTCGGCGCAACTTTCCTGGCAAAACCGCTGCAAGTATGTGCGAACCATCTAACGGCGGAATTGGCAACAAGTTAAACAATGCAAGAATCACATTGTATAAATACGAAGCAATCAGAAATAACTGCAATGTGCTCCATGAACTCAAGCCAGAACCCGCAAGATCCCAAATTTCTTGAGGTGTATGCAAACACACCAAAACCACCAAAAAGAAAACGGCTAAAACAACATTCATCAAAGGTCCGGCAACCGCAACCAAAGCCATACCCCAACGAGCACTTTTAAAGTTTAACGAATTAACTGGCACCGCCTTTCCAGCCGCCAGCACAAAACCTAAAAGAAGGTATGTTAAAACCGGAAGAACCAATGAAGGCACAAGGCCGACATGTTTGAAGGGATTTAAGGTTAAGCGCCCCTGCTCCCGCGCGGTGAGGTCACCCAATTTATAAGCCACCCAGCCATGTGCCAATTCATGCAACACAAATGCAAGCAAAAACGCAGCTAACATAACTGCAAAGGTTAAGATAGACGTGAACATAGACATCTCCTAAAAAGGAAAGAAAGGTAAATACTCCAGTTATTGTATACAGATTAAGGCCGTATAGCAAGAAAAAAGCCCCGAAGAATCGGGGCTTAAAATTCCGTATTTTAAAAGGAATTAAGACATACGCTTTTCACGGATACGCGCTGCTTTACCGCGTAGCTCACGTAGGTAGTAAAGCTTGGCACGACGTACCACACCGCGACGCACAACGTCGATGCTGTCTACTACAGGAGAGTAAAGTGGGAATACACGTTCCACACCTTCACCGTATGAAATTTTACGCACTGTGAAGTTCGAGTTCACACTGTCATTTTTACGAGCAATACAGATCCCTTCGAAAGCCTGAATACGCTCACGAGAACCTTCCTTTACTTTTACGTTTACACGTAATGTATCACCGACTGCAAACTCTGGTACGTTTTTGCCCAAAGTTTCAATTGTTTGTTTGTTTAACTGTTCAATAATGTTCATTGCTCGAACCCTTTATCTTTCGCATTATGTCTATAAGCTCTTACTCTTGGCTGTAACAAACACATACAAGCCACCGGCTCAGAGAGACATTGCTGGTTTTAAAATTTCTCTCAAACACCGCGCATATGACGCAGTGCTCCTCTAAATACGCTATTTCCGCTCAAAAGAAAAGCAAAAAATATAATTTTTGCCCAAAGATTTATGTTATTTAAGAATAATAGATGACTGACATTTATGCTATAAACAAAAGAAAAGGATAAATTAAGATGCTATGGCTTGCCCCTGCATTGGCAACTTTACTGGCACAAGTAACAGTCGCCAACTGGAACCGCGCCCGAAAGCACCACCCAATCACACTTAACTTTTGGCGCTGTATCCCAGCATTTTTGTGCTTTAGCCCAGCCCTTTTCATTTCCAACTGGCCCCAGCAAGCAAGTTTTTATTACGCATCAATCCTCATTGGGGTTGTTTCCGCCGCCCACACCATTACAATTTTTTACCTTGCGGCACAATTTAACGGGCGCATTTCAAGCATATCAACCAACTTCACCATGCTCTTAAGTTACATTGCATGGCTGTTGATCGACCCTGCCGAACAGCAAAAATTTTTAAGCAACCCTTGGCAGTCAAGTCTAATCAGTCTGTGCATCTTCACAGCCTTTGCCAGCACATTTTTTATGCGAAGTCATAAAAAAGATGGCCAAAAAGGTTACCTTGGCATCTCCATTTTAATGGGGGTAATCCTCACAGCTTGCACCATTGTTGGCAAACAAATATTAGACAATGACGCCAGCAAAGCCTTGCAAGACCAAGTGCTTATTTTAGGGTTCATTATATTTTGCACCCAACTGCTTGGCACAGGCCTCATCCTTGCCATCCGCCACGCAAAGGCACCGTCGCATAGCGTGCAGCACACGCCTGTTCATTTAAAGACTTTCAGCGTTTGGGTGTTAGGATTATTTGGCGCTTTAGGTTGTGTCACTTCATGGGCTGCGGTTGCGCTGGCACCAAACCCTGCTTACGTGAGCGCCATTTGCATGAGCGCACCGATTCTATTTTTATTTTACCATAAAATGGTTGGGGTAAAGGACAATGCCAACCCCGTAGCCGGCACCATCTTCACACTTTGCGTGGTGACCATTATTCTGCTTGAAGTTTTTTAGCGGCTTGACACAGCAAAGCCACAGCTGAGAGGGTTTACGAGCCCTTCAGCAAATCCGGCCTGTTCTTTTTGGTTTTTTGGTAAGCCTTATCCATCCGCCATTTTTGAATGTTGGCGTGGTGACCACTGGTCAACACCTCGGGCACCGTTTGCCCTTCCCACTCCACAGGGCGGGTAAAGTGCGGGTACTCCAGTAAAACCTCCCCCGCTTCAGTTTGAATGTCAAAACTTTCCTCATGCAAGGTGTTAGCATTGCCCAAACTTTCAGGAATATTGCGCACCACCGCATCAACCACAACCATGGCCGCCAATTCCCCTCCGCTGAGCACATAGTCCCCAATGGAAATTTCCTCATCCACTTCCGCTTGTAGCACACGGTCATCAATACCTTCATAGTGACCACACAGCAAAATCAAACCACCCTCATGACTGGCCAGCTGGCGTGCCTTTTCTTGATTAAAGGACGTGCCTGAAGGGCTCATGTAAACCACCTTGGCATTGGGCGAGCCTTTTTTTGCATGACGAATAGCTGCCGCCACAACATCGGGGCGCATCACCATTCCAGCGCCACCGCCATAAGGTGTATCATCCACAGTTTTGTGCTTACCAAACGCAAAATCACGAATTTGAACGGTGCTCAGCGCAAACAAGCCCTTTTCTTCCGCACGTTTCATGATGGAAACACCAAGCGGTCCAGGGAACATGTCCGGAAACAGGGTTACAACAGTAATGGGTAGTGTCATGCTTTTTCCTTTAAATTACCTCTTTTTTGTAGGCAAATTCCCTTAAAAAAACAAGCACAATTAAAATAATTTAAATTAAAGTGTTGATTTTTAACAAAACGACCCCATAATTTTTAGCAACATTCACCTAAACCGTTTTACTTCACCACCACAGGAGGGTTCCCCTATGAACCTAACAACACAAGAGAAAAACTTTCTCAAACGCTTAAAAAAAGAACCTTTCAAACTCACCATTGATCAAGCCATGGACGATGCAAACCAGCAAGACATAGCCCTTGCAGACGCCCTGCATGAAAAAGGACTGTGCAACGTGACCTGCACCCCAAGCAAGGGGTACCATGCCTACATCCCCAAACCTGACAACGCATAACCCAACTGAAAAAACGTTACCAGCTCACACATTTGACAATGTGTGAGTTTTTTTGTTGCAGAAATTATTAACAAGACACATAAAAGGTTAACAATACTTTGAAACATTATAAACTGTGGCCTTGTGCCACTAAGGAACATTTATGGAAATCATCCTAGCATCTGCTTTAGCTATTGCAAGCGTTACTCTTTATAGAGCGTTTATCGAAAAAACAGGCACGCCTGTGCATGTAACTGGCGGTTTAAAACGCCCTTTAACAGAGCTGGAATGCGAATACATGGAAACCCTGCCTTTATTTGGCGCACATGTCCCCGCTGACCAGAAATTGTCACAAGCGCATGAAAGTTTGCTTTTGCTTGATTTGGTTACCGAACAGTGGAGCGATGACGGCCAAAGCCGTTTTATCAAGTTTACTGAAACGGGCCATCCCATTGCACAAAGCATGCGCACCAGCTAACTCCCCCTCGACAAAAGACCTGAGCTTATGCCCAGGTCTTTTTTATAAAATCGACACTAAAAATTTAATTAAAGGTCAAAGAAGTCCGCAACATCGTCATGCACTGTCACAACCTGCGCATCAATATCAGACTTTAAGATGTATTCATCAGTATACGGAATTAAGATATCCTTGGTTTGCGGCTCCGCCCGTTTGATTTGAATGACCGTATGCGCGCCATTGTCAAAGTGAGAACGAATCACCCCCACCTTTTCACCACTTTCAAACAACACAGCGGTGCCGACCAATTGGTCCAACAACATGTCATTTTCATCCAAGGTTGGTAAATAATCATCCGAAACATAAAGATAAGTTTTTAAAAGTTTTTCTGCCTCATTCCGGTTGGTGACACCGTCAAAGTGAATCAGCGCACCTTTGGGGGTTAACTTTGCTTTTGAAACAGAAAATGGCACGTCATCCAAACTGAACAACGTGCCATATTCAAAAATGCTTTGTGGGTTTGCAATAAACAGTTTTACTGTTACTTCCCCACGCAGACCATGCGCCGCAGTAATAACACCTGCACAAAAGAAACCTTCTTTAACAGGTGGGCGCTTGTGCATTATTCTGCTGCTGCCGCTTCTTCTGCTGCTTTAGCTTCAGCTTCTTCAGCTGCTTTAGCCGCTGCTTCTTCAGCCGCTTTAGCTTCAACACGCTTGCGTACAATTTCAGCACTGCGGTCGATAGACTTTTGGTACTTCGCACGTTGTACGTCAGAACCTAGGCCTTCTTTGATGATCAGCTTAGAAACTGTTTCAGTTGGCTGTGCACCTGTGCCTAACCAGTAGTTTACGCGCTCTGCGTCCCACTTAAGTTCTTTTTTAATTGGGTTCCAGAAGCCCAATTTTTCGATAAAACGACCGTCACGAGGTGAACGAGCGTCCGCTGCGATTACGTGGTAAAAAGGTTGCTTTTTACGACCACCACGCGTCAAACGAATTTTAACTGCCATAGTATTTTCCTAAATTTTATAATTCGGATTCTAGTCGCGCTGTTGAAGGGCTCATCCCTTCCCGTACCATCTCCGAACAAACTACCAGCGCGATACGGTAAGCGTGTTTTACACACAAAAACGGTTAAAATCAACACTTTTTATCACAAAACACATCGCAACTTTATTTTTCGCTCAAATTTTGTCAAAATAACCGCAACACATTTAATGGCAAGGAACCACAGATGACCGCAATTATTTGGCTGAGAAACGACTTAAGACTTGAAGACAACCCCGCACTGAATACCGCCTGCCAAATAGGGGAAGTGTTGGCCGTTTATGTGCGTGAACCGCAAAGCCAACAAACCCAAGCGCGGGATTGGTGGTTGCACCACAGCTTAAAAGACCTTGAGCAAAACCTAACCAAAAACGGCATCCCTTTGGTTTACTTAAAGGGTGACGCCGCTGAAATTTTACCCAAATTCATTCAAGAACAAAAAGCGACACACCTTTTTTGGAACCGCCGCTACGATGAAGCTGGCATAAAAACAGACACCCAAATCAAGGACCTGTACAAAGATGATGGCGACGTGCTTTGCCAGTCCTGCAAAGGCAACCTGCTTTTTGAACCGTGGGAAATTAAAAACAAGCAAGGTGGGTTTTTTAAAGTTTTCACCCCGATGTTCAAAGAACTGATGACCCATAAAGCCCCTGCGCCCACACCCTTTAACCCACCCAAATCAAAGCGTGAGCGTGTCCAAAGTGACCTCAATTGTGCTTTAGATGACTTTGCCTTAATTGATCATAGTAAAACGTGGCATCACAACTTTGAAAAAGTGTGGCAAATTGGCGAAGCCGCCGCCCAGCAAAAGCTTGAAGCATTTTTGGCGGAAAAAGTTTTGGAATATAAAGAAAGACGGGACTATCCAAGCGAAAACGCAACCTCCCTACTTTCCCCTCATTTACATTTTGGTGAAATTTCCCCACGCGACATTTTTGAACAAGTACAAGCCTTTGAGCTGGCACAAAACGAACAAGGCAACAAAAACATTCATCACTTTAAAAGTGAAGTGGTCTGGCGTGAATTTTCATACCAACAACTCTATTTTTATGACGCCATTGACCACAAAGCCATCAACGAAAAGTTTGCCGAATTCCCATGGTCTGAAAATGATGCCTATTTAAAAGCATGGCAAACAGGTCAAACAGGCATTCCCATTGTGGATGCCGGCATGCGTGAACTTTGGCAAACAGGCACATTGCACAACCGTGTGCGGATGATTGTGGCATCGCTCCTCACCAAAAACATGCTTATCCCATGGCAAGAAGGCGCAAAATGGTTTATGGACACCTTGGTTGATGCGGATGAAGCCGCCAACAGTGCTTCATGGCAGTGGGTGGCAGGTTGCGGTTTGGACGCTGCCCCGTACTTTAGAATTTTTAACCCCGTCACCCAAGGGGAACGTTTTGATGAAAATGGCGAGTATGTTAAAAAATGGCTACCCGAGCTACAAGACCTTGACAAAAAATACATCCACAAACCTTGGGAAGCCAGTGTGTTTGACCTAAAACTGGCCAACATTGAATTGGGCAAAACCTACCCCAAGCCCATTGTAAACCTTAAAACCAGCCGTGAGAAAGCGCTGGAGGCTTATAACCATGTTAAAAATCAATAAAAACCTTGAAATGTAGATAGCAGATAGTTATATGAAGTTTGTAAAAGCATAACATCCTCTTTTCAATTGAGCACCGTGCTCTCATCAACCTTTGGAAATCTATCTTATGAAAAACATCGCCTTGACGTTGTGTATTTTCTGCACCTCATTGCTTGTTCATGCAACCAATAATGAGATGCTACCCGCTTTAGCCAAAAGTAACCTGTACTATGCAACAGTGCGACATTCAACAGCCCCTGAAAATTCTGAAACAGTAACAATTGAAAAAATCAATCAAGCTCGGAGCAGTGCTTTCCTTGAATTTTTCAAAACTAAAAATTTAACTGACACAACAAATCCCTACATCCAAGATATTGTGGAAGCCGGTGCATACTGCGTATCTGATGACGCAAAACCTCAAGACACCCTGTATGGATGCCTTAAAGCCATTCAACAGTTCAACAAAGCCGTAAAAGATTTTGAACCAAGCCCATACAAGGAACTTTACTTAGAGCTTGAAACACACCCGCATACACCTTCTTATGAAGAGATTGTTGAAGCACAAAAAATTTATTCTAATTTCTTGCAGAACCCGCCCAAGGTTGGCGAGCATCAAAGATCTATGTTTTACGTGTATTCACAATCAGTTGGAAAGGTTTTAGACGATACTCACAACGCATCACCAACAAAGTCCAGAGGCGTTGTTGAAATATACATATACTACCTTGCCGAGGGCATTAAAGTAAGGAACAAATCATAAACATCGAAAACAAAAAAGCACCCTATTGATTAGGGTGCTTTTTTTAATGACGCTAACAGTTTAATGCCTTGTCAATTTCTGCGACAATTTCTAACGCTTCGGGCGTGATACGATCACGATACCGCTCTATAGCCGCTAGGTCATCCGCACCTAAGCTGGCTAAAATATCAGCACAACGCGGATGATCCATAACATCGCACAAAATAGCTGCAAAAACGGGCGCATCTTCCGCTCTATACTTACTAACTTTATAAACAGTGACCGACACATCTGTTGTAAAGTGATTTTTGCGATAGCTTTCATCAAACTTCATACGTGTATTTGAAATAGACTGTAGCGAACCCAAAATATCTTCTTCATCCAAACTCGCCTCCATTTCAGAACGCGTTTTCATGGATTTTTCGGGGTCATCCAGCATAAACGAATTCGCCAATGCACGAAGAACACTACACTCAACAAAAATATCAACTGACGAAAACTTTTTACGAACAGGTAAATCAAATAAAGACATAAATGCCTCCTATAAGAAAGTAAACGGAAAGGGTATATTGCTTGTACAGTTGTCATATAAGTATACACTTTATGTTTTACAAGAGAAAACTTATTAAAATGACTTAACGCCCCATGGGAGGGAACCCACCACCACCGCCAAACATTGAACCCAAGCCGCCCATGCCACCACTTTGCATTTTTTTCATCATTTTTTGCATTTGTTGGTGAGACTTAATAAGCTTGTTAACAGCGCTCACTTCCAAACCACAACCCTTTGCAATGCGCTGACGGCGCTTGGCATTTAAAATAGAAGGGTTTTTACGTTCCTGCTTGGTCATGGAATCAATAATGGCAATTTGATGGACAACCATTTTGTCATCTACATTGGCTTGGTCCAGCTGTTTCGCCATTTTAGACACTCCAGGGATCAACTTCATCATCCCCTTTAAACTGCCCATGCGTTGCATCATTTTCATCTGCTTTTTCATGTCGTTCAAATCAAACTGGCCGGACAGCATTTTTTCCATCATGCCCATCATATCTTCTTCAGATGTCGCTTCTTGCACCTTTTCCACCAAGCTGACCACGTCGCCCATGCCAAGAATACGGTTGGCCATGCTTTCAGGGCGGAACACTTCCAAGGCGCCAAGGCCTTCACCCATACCCAAAAACTTAATAGGGCAACCCGTCATTTCACGCATGGAAAGGGCAGCACCGCCACGACCATCACCATCAATTCGGGTAAGGACGTTACCGGTAATGCCAATACGTTCGTGGAATGTTTTGGCAACATTCACAGCGACTTGACCTGTTAAACTGTCCACCACCAATAATGTTTCAACTGGGTTCACAAGTTGCTTGACCGTTTCAAGCTCAGCCATCAGATCTTCGTCAATTTCTAAGCGACCTGCTGTATCCAAAAACAGCACATCATAACCGCCTGTTTTGGCAGCCTTGAGCGCACGCTTTGCAATTTCAACAGGTTTTTGACCCTCAACAATCTCCAAACCGTCCACGCCTGTGCGCTCGGCCAATGTTTGCAATTGCTGTTGAGCAGCAGGGCGATAAATATCTAAAGAAGCGAGCAGAACCTTCTTCTTTTCTTTTTCTTTAAGGCGCTTGGCAATTTTACCAGTGGTTGTGGTTTTACCCGAGCCCTGTAAGCCAACCATCATCACCACGGCTGGTGGTTGCGTGGCAAGGTTTAAACCTTCACCTTCGCCTAAAATTTCAACCAACTTGTCATTGACAATTTTAACAACCTGTTCGCCCGGCTTGATAGATTTTAAAACCTTTTCGCCAACCGCATCTTCTTTTACTTTTTTGATCAACGTTTTGATCACCGGCAGGGCGACATCCGCCTCCAGCAGTGCGATGCGAATTTCACGCATTGCGGCGTCAATATCCTTTTCGGACAGCACACCACGACCCGTTAGCTTTTTAAAAACACCATCTAAGCGACCTGAAAGTTGATCAAACATTGACTCAAAAACCCTTTAATTTCTATAACAAATGAGAAAATACAACAAACAGCCTTGAAATGCAAAGGCATTCACATTACATAATAACCAACATGTGGGGATTGGCCCTACACATAACCTAGGCGTTTAATCATGAAAAAACTGATAACAGCTGTTTTGGCAACCACCTTTGTTTTTTGCGCTTCAGCAAATGCTGATGAAATTAAAATAAACGACAGGGATGCTATTATACTTGAAAAAATATTTAAACAAACAGTTCGCCCAAAAAGCCACTTCTTTACAATCCTGTACTTTGATACGGGACGCATATGCGAAAAAGCACGCCGACACGAGGCGGGCATTCACTGCTCCAACTGGGACAGCAATCCCATACAAGCCAAGTTTTTTGTAGAAAAATGTGAAGCATATGCCAAAGATAAGAGATTGTGCACTTATTACCAGAATGCGGCGCCCAAACTAAATTAAGTTTTAAAATAGCGACAAGAAAAACCCCTCATCAGAGGGGTTTATTTTTGAACGGTCAAGCACTGTTAACGCATCACCAAAACAAGTGACATTGTGTGAAATACTTTATTTTTCGATAACGACTGCTACACAACAACGTAGCCGCTTACATGTTTACGCCTCTACCTCACTAAAGAAGGTTTCAAAATGAACCATCCCCTTTTCAAGGGTGTGTAGGTCACAAGCGTAGGAAATTCTTAAAGCGCCGGGGTGGCCAAAAGCACTGCCAGGCACACAGGCTACACCGTGACTCTCCAATAAAAGTTCACACAAACGCACATCATCGGTGATGGTTTGCCCTTTGTACTTTTTACCAATAAAATGCGACACGTCAGGAAACGCATAAAAAGCCCCTTTTGGGAATGGGCAAACCAGCCCTTCAATGCTTTCTAAGCTATCCATCACGGCGTCACGCTTTTGTTTGAATTCAGCACACCTTTCTTCAATGAACGTTTGGTCACCTGTTAAAGCCGCCGCCGCCGCCTTCTGGGAAACGTGGGGAATGTTCATAAAAGTGTTGGTCGCCACAGAAACCATCATTTTAATAATATCCTTCGGGGCGGCCACAAAACCCACACGCCAGCCGGGCATACCATAAGACTTGGAAACCGACTGCACAATCACCATTCGGTCACGCAGCTCTGGCTCCGCAGTTAAAAGGTGGTGAAACTCTTCGCCATCAAAAATAATCTTGTCATACAAATCGTCGGAAATAATCCAAACATCATGCTTTTTAAGAACCACGGCCAACGCGGCAATTTCCGCTTTGGTGTAAACCATACCTGTGGGGTTTGAAGGGTTATTAAACAAAAAAATGCGTGTTTTGGGGGTAATGGCCGCTTCTAGCTGTTCTGGTGTCAGCTTATAGCCCTGCTCACTGCCACATTCAATGGGCACTGGCACAGCGTCCGCCATTTGAACGGTTTGAATGTAATTACTCCAAAAAGGGGCGGGGAACAACACTTCATCGCCGGCATTGCACAACACCTGGCACAAACTGGTCAAAGCATTTTTTGCACCCATGGTGGCACATGTTTCATCCAAGCTGTAAGTGAACCCTTGCGACTTTAAAAGGTTTAAGAATGCCTCGCGCAGTTCGTCGCTCCCCGCAGAGGACAAATAAGCGCCACTGTCTTCGTTTACGGCTTTTGTGGCCGCTTCATAAACGTGTTGAGGTGGTAAAAAACCAGGCACACCGATTGAGAAGTTAAAAATCTCACGACCTTCTTTGGCTAAGGCTTTTGCCTTCATGTTGATGGCAACAATGGGGCTGCCTTCTGTGTGGGCGTATTTGTCACTCACTTGTGGCATGGGCGCATTCCTTTTTTATTATTAAGCCCTTATATGTTACCTAAAAAAATAGCATGCGACAAATTTTATCCGCTTTTAATGACTGTCCTGATTGGTGATAATTTTTAGCGGCGCACCTGTTTTGGTTTCTGTCAGCTTTTCATTTTCCTTGAGCTCTTGAATTTTATTCAAAGGCTTTTCCAGCATTCTTTGTCTTGTGGTTGTCAATTCCGTAAATGCTTTTTGCGAGTTGTCGATATGCTTGCCCACTTTTTCCATTGCGTCGGTAAATTTAAACCATTGCTTCGAAAAAGTTTCCAACAGCTCCAAAATTTCCCCTGCCTTACGCTCCATATGGAAGTTGTCCACCGCTTGGCGAATGACCGCCAAAACAGCATACAAAGTGGTCGGGGAGCAAAGGACAATCTTTTTGCGCAATGATGCGTCCACCAAGTCATGGTCATGTTCGTTTAAAAAGGCATACACCTGCTCATTGGGAATAAACACCAAAACATAGTCCAAGGTGCCTTGGCTTTTGTCGATATATTCACGCTTTGTCGCTTCGTCAATACGTTGTCTTGCGTCTTTTAAAAATTGTGACTTGTATTTATCCCGCTCCAAGTCATTTTCTGCATTCATGTAGTTGAGGTAATTTTCCAGCGGAAATTTAACATCCATATGCACCACATGATTGTCTGGTAAATAAAAGGTGTAGTCTGGTCGGCTTCTATCGCCTTCCTTTAAGGTTTGCTGCTTGAGGTAGTTGGTCCCTTCAATGAAACCTGCAAGGCGCAGAACATCCTCTGCCATTCGCTCACCCCACTGGCCACGCACCCGTGAATTGGTAAGCGCATTTTTAAGGCTGTGCGTTGTTTCCCTTAAATTTTTGGTTTCTGACGCTGTTTTGGTGATTTCTTGAGTTAGCACATCAAACTTGGCCTTGCGGTCCTTTTCAAGAGTTTGAACCATTTCATTGACCTTGTCCAGCTCGCCCTTCATGCTTTTAAGGGTTTGGTCAATCAGTTCCTTCTTAGCGCCCATTTCTTGTTTGTTGTTTTCGGTATGTTTTGTTAAGGACTCTCCGGCCATTTTTAAAAAGGACTCGGTGTTTTTGGACAATGCATCTAAAGACAACGCACCGAAGGATTCCTTCATAGAATTCACCATCCGGTCCATATCTTCACGGGCGTATTTTTCACGCTCGCGGAAAAGCTGTTCAGCATTTTGTTTAGCTTGCTTCACCAAGTAAAAACCAAGACCCAAACCAAGGCTTAGCCCCACAACCATACCAATGGCAAAAACCATCCAACTTTCCATTTACAAAACCCTTTTATTGTTCAAAAAAACTATACCTTTTTTTAGTTTATTTTTAAAGCTTGTCTTTTAAAGAAGCTGTGCCTATAATTTTTTAACAAATTACTCACATCCTCTTTTAACGGCGCATTTTTTTCTGCTGCGCCTGTAGCCACCTCATAAGGAGGTTTAACGATGCTTTATTTAATGATGTCAAACCACGGGCTTTTATTTTTAGCCCTATTCTGCAAATTAGCCGTATTTAGCGTATTTCTGGGCATTTGTTATTTTATGTCAAACCAATACTTAAAAGAAAAACAGGCACAAGACCCAAACTTCATCAAACCTAAGGAGCACTCACCATGATGCATTCCGATCACGATATTATTCTGCGCACAAGTGCGGATGATAAACCCAAGAAGAAAAAGTGTAAGCGCAACCCAGCCGGTTGTGAAACCTGTTCTTGCAAACAGAAAAAACAGCGAAAAGATCAATCACCCAAAAGTGAATGACAAACAAAAGCCCTCTTTATGAGGGCTTTTTTATTTTTGTTCTGTGTAGAACAAGCCCACAACAGGCCCCATATTTTGCTTTTGTATCACCACCGCAGCTTCCAACCCTTCGGGTCTAAGTGGTAATGTCAGGGACAGCTCTTTTTGACCATCCCACACCTTTAACAGTTCCTTAGAGCGGACAATGTTCACCGAGTGTAAAACACGCCCTTGATTCTCACCCTTGGTGACGGATGTGACAGCTTCAGGTCTGTAAGACACATACCAAATATTGGCGACACCGCCCATGTCAAAGGCAGGCATTTGAACATATTCTCGGCCGTTTTTTTGGCTGTAAAAAATTGGGACATTCACTTGATTATTTCGTGCCGATGACGCCAACATTTTAACCCGCCAGCCCCATGAGGCAGTGGTTTCTGATTGACCGTCCACCACCACTTGTGGCGTGTACAGGCTGCTGTTTTCAAACTTTTCCATATAATGCACTTGCCGTTGGCTGAAAGCACCTTGGGCAAAAGGGTCTTGCCAGCCCATTTTATCCCAATAATCCACATGGAAGCTTAAGGCAAAAAAATCGTCACGCTCATTTAATTGGCGGATAACCTTCTCACCCGCAGGGCAAGATCTGCAACCTTGTGAGGTAAAAAGCTCTAACAGCACAGGCCTTGCCTGCGCAAACAAGTCGTTCACACAAAAAAGCAAAACCAAGAAGGCAAGGGTTAGTTTTTGCCACATTGCACACACACCTTGTTAAATTGACGCCTCACCCAGCTATCAAGCGACAAACAGCCCGAACCACGGCTGACCACCACCATTAACAGCAGCATCCACAAATAGTGTAAGTCATGTGCTTGGTATGTCAAATGCATCACCAAGGTCATAATCAGCAAACCAAAGGCCGCAATGCGCCCACCCAAGCCAACAAACAGCATCCAAGCAAAAACAATTTCAAAAAACGTGGCACTTAACGCTGCAAATTCAGGTGAAAGATAAGGCACATTGTATTCATATTCAAACAACATATAAGCCGTATCCGTCACTTGATAAGGCAGAGGGATAAGAGGGAACTGCACACCCAAAAAGCTGACCGTTTCAGGCAAGCCAAACAATCCTTCACCTGTCACCTTGGTGTCAGCCGACCTTAAGAAAATTAAACCCATCCAAAAGCGTATCACCAACAAATTTACTGGCTCCACCACCCGTTCTAAAAAAATAAACTTACATTGCACCAACTGGCACAACTTTCCCCAACAACCGCATTTTTTCATAGTTTGATTTTGTTCATTGTTCATGGTCATCTCTCCTCACAATCAATTGATGTTGCAATGCCAGCGTTAAGGCTTGCTCTAGCGTATCTCCGCCATCTTCTTCAGCAATGTCTCTTAAAGTTTTGCCATCAAATAGCGCTTGCATTGCACCGTACACAGCTTTTGACAGCCCCTGAACCTGACAGTCGTAGGATTCATCTCGCCATATCAAGGCATATTCATTATGAGCCAAATCAATATTTTCGACATCAAAACCACATTGCGATTGAATGTTATTATAAAGTGAAACAGCTGCACCATTAAAAGCCATTAAACAGGCCCTATCCACTGCTTTAAAGCGTAAATTTTCCATATCATCTTCGGTTATATGAACCAATGACAGACCCGTTAAAGACATGTCATTTTCAGCGTGTTCGCATTGGTGCACCGCCCATTCCAACTTTGCAACATCATATAAAAATGTGTAATTCTGCGCAGAGGGGTGGTTTTGCAAAAACTCAGGGAATTTTTCACCATATTCAAACAAGCAACCCGATGTCGGTGGATACGCTTTAATATACTCTTCCGCAATGTAGCGAAAATAGGCCAGATCCACCAATTCCGCTGTGATAGGGTATGTTGTGTGCAACGCTTTTTTTAAGCTGACAAATATATTGTTTTGATAAATGGCCAGCCGCTCAACCATTTGACCACTGACAATATCATGACTTGGTAAGCTTGCACCTTCTTGTTTTAAAAAGTGCTGTTGTAAAGTCTGCTGAAGGTTATGCAACATGTTGAGGCCTTACTTTTTGTTGAACAGTCATCGCCTTTTCCATTTCCCCTATCAGTACCGAAAGCGCTGGAATCTGACTGTCCCACTCCACCAAAGTGGCTGGTCGCCTGTCTGTGCTTTTTAAAAACAATTCGTACAACTGCCAAACATCATCTGCCACTTGAGCACCATGACTATCCACTTTCACCACCTGACCAGAGGCAAGGGTTTGCAATTCATGCCCCGCAAGGTGCACCTCCTCAACCGCATCAAACGGCATGGCGCGTAATTGATCCGTCGCATCAAGGCCCAAATTTTCCGCCGTGACATAAACATTGTTCATATCCAACAGTAAACCACAACCTGTTTTTTCCACCATTTGGCTTAAAAACTCACCTTCTGGTTGCTGACCCTTCAAATTAAAGCCAACGTAAACAGAAGGGTTTTCCATCAAAATCTTCCTGCCCAAAAATTGTTGAACCATGTCAATATGCTGGCACAGTCTTTCCAGCGCTTCTCGGGTATAAGGCAGTGGCAGAAGGTCATTGAGATGCATACCGTCCACCCCTGACCATGACACATGTTCACTGACCAACGACGGTTGATATTGATCGACAATTTCTTTAAGGCGTTTTAGGTGTTTAAGGTCTGGCCTTGTGTGTGAACCTAGGGACAAACCAACACCGTGAAAACTTAGAGGATAATGTTCAGCCAATGCCTGCAAATAGGCATGCGCCTTACCGCCTAATGCAAAAAAATTTTCACTGTGTACTTCCAAAAACCCAATTTCAGGCTTTTGTTCTAGAATTTCTTGATAATGCGGTGCACGCAATCCCACACCTACATGAGCTGTGAGGTCTTGTGCACCATTTGGTCGGATGTCGTTCATTTAAGACTCGGACGATTCCAAACTGCCGTTTACCAGCTTATCGCAAAGCCCTTTTGGAACGTAAACCCATTCAGTGGTGTCGCCATCTTCTTTTGACATACCTGCGCATGAGTGTACCGATGTACCACAGTCGTTTTGACCGGCTTTAGCAACACCATAACATTTTTCATGTTCTTTTTTCTTCGCTTCAGCTTCACTGGCAGCGCCCGTGGTTGCAAGCGCACCTGTTAGCGCCAAGAAAGCCAATTTCGTTGTATTGTTCATTGTTCAAGTTCCTTATTATTGAATGCAAGCAGTATTATTGCTTTTGTTATTTCTACATAGATATTCGCACCTATTTTCAGAATGGTTACATTGTGAATGATTTTTGTGAGAAAAAAAACAGAAAGTTCATTTTTAAAGACAAAACAGCTTTGTATGGCAACTTTCTATACATAAGACATATAAACAATTGACTGGCGACACAACAGCCTTACCAAGCGTCAAACTTGCCTTTAAATTCAGGGTCAGCGTAGTAGCGGATTTTTTCTGCTAAGACCGGACGACAACCCTGGACAAAAATAACCTGTGCGTCGTTTGGCATCCGCATCACTTCATCAGGGGTCATGAGAGGTCTCGACGTTTCGGAAACGTTGCTGCTGACATTGCCACCAAACCACTGCCCCTTCTCCTTCGAGGTCCCTTCACCTGCCACACGGACCGTGGTTGTACCCATCATGTCAGACAAAATTTTGGCGGTGTCAAAGTCATTGGTACCAAAAGCCATCCGAACACTACAGTTGGCAATTAAGGACGCCCACTTGGGATAATCTTCCTTAATTTGTGATAAATCCTGAATAAACATCCAAAGGGAAATGCCATAACCAGCCAAATAACCGACACCTGATTCGATGTTTTTCATGTAACCAAGGGCTGGAAACTCATCAATAATAAACAAAGTTGGGTCTTTTGGTTTTTCTTGGGTACGGGTCAGCGTGGCAATAGTGATACCCATCATCAAACGCACTACAGGCTTGTATACATCTAAATACTCAGGTGGAATAATCACATAAAAAGATGTCGGCTCTTTTTTAATGTCTTCTAATTTAAAGTCACTGCGTGATGTGATGGAGGTTAGCCTTGGGCTGTCCCAAACAGCGGTTTGCGACTTTGCGGTGGAAAGAACCGAAGCCAATACCTTAGGCTCGGTCGCCGCTACTGAGTTAGCAATCCTTTGGATAATTTGGTTTTTACTGCGCTGCATGTCTTTAATGGTCAGCTGAAAGTCTTTTTGGTCCTGCATAATCAGGTAACGCACCTCGCCCAAGTTGCGCAGCGCCGCAGGGCTTTCATTGGCCACATAAAGAATAAGGCCTGTGATCACGGTTTTTGCTTCATTGGTCCAAAACTCATCGCCACCACCGGGGACAATAATCATATCCGCAATTAAGGCGGCATCATCCAACTCATCACTGGTGTTAATGCGAATAAAATCAATGGGGTTAAAGCAACCGCTACCTTCCATAAACGGTGCAAACGTGATTACTTTTGAAAATTGTGCACGGTGACGACCAGAAACGGCGTAGTTTTCACCTTTAATGTCATTCACAACCACAGATCCTGGGTGGTCCAACAAGTTTGGAATAACGTGACCAACACCCTTACCACTACGTGTCGGTGCAAACGTGATTAAGTGACCAGGACTGCGAAAGCGCACAAATTTATTATCAAACTTGCCCAGCATAAAGCCATTTTCACGGACAAGATCCGCTTCTTTAAGATCCTTCATGGTTGCAAAGTCAGCAGAACCGTGGGCATGACTTGCCTTGCCTTGCATTTTCTTAAGTTCGCCCACTTGCTTTTTATAGCCTGCTTTGGGGCGATTTTTAAAATAAATATAAGCCATCGCAACAACAGCGGCAACAACCGCTGGAATCATCAACCCTTCCGGTACAACAAAAGGAATGGCCGCAGCCACCACAAGAGCTGTATACAAAAAAGTTTTTTGAGACATTGAAGCTTTACGCCTTATATTTTTTATTCACTATACACGCCGTACCAAACCTGTAAAGACAAGCGCACCATTATAACCGCCCTGCTGTGACTTTGCAGTAGCACTTACAAGGGCTAGCGCTCTAAATCAAAGCCTTGTTCTTGCTCATGTTGTTGCTCAAGGCTTTTATCCATGACTTTATCACGGCCTTTCTCCAGCGCCATTTGAACTTGGCGAGACTGCGCAAGATAAACTTCATGCGTTTGCTCGGATTCTTTTAAAATCGTTTGAGCCGCACTCAACTCACCCTCGAGTGGTTTAATTTCACCATCTAAAAGCTCTTTAATTTGAGCAGATTTTTTTTCTCCATCAATCACAACCATTTTTTAAACTCCCTTTAGTATATGCCCAAGCCAATTGGCAATTTTTTTGCCTTCGTTGAATGACTTTTTCATTTGTTCATAATTTATTGTATGCGCAACTTCTTTTGCGCGCAACCTGCCCCCAGTATTCACAACACCAAAAAGTGAAAAACCACGCAAATTACCAAAAACAGCCGGACGATTGCGCAGTGTCCAACCTGTTTTAATCAGCCCTTTAACACCTTCCCACTGCAAACATTTTTGTTCTGCTTGGCTTGGTTTTTTGTAAACAATGCTAAAATTCGTACGCAAGTCTTTTTGAATCAGTTCCAATTTTGAGCGTATATCCTTAAAATCCTGCTTTAGGATTTGAATTTGATTCTCAATTTTTCGCACACGCCTTTTATTACCCCAAATTGTGGAATCGCTCTCTTCCAGTGCCTTATTGAGGTAATGATTCAGCGCCGCCAGCTCGCTGGGTTTCATATTGTTTACAAGGTCAGAAAATTGGGCCTCTTTCCCAGTGTGACCCAGTATTTCCTTCAGTTCTGGCCTTGCGGCAAGAATATCCATCATAAGTTCCCTTTTGCTTACACAGTTAATCCCCTTAACAGTTATTTATAGAACATCACACCAATTCAATTATTAAAAAAACTTACACCTCCTGACACCTCAGGTTTTTATTATTTTTTTGATAAATAAGATATTTAGGCTTGCATTCCATTCTACGCACCCCTACACCTTTTTAAAGAGGGAATTTAATGACGAGGGCAAGCCATGCCACAACGTGATAAGTATGAAAAACTGTTGGATTTGACGTCTCAAATGTCGTCTGATCAACAAATTGAGTTCATCCACAAAATTATAACCGACATTCCGCTTCAAACATTTTTTAATGAAAGAGATGCGCAAACAATTGCACCCGTGGTGGACCTTATTCAAGAAACACTCACCTACAACATAGAAGCTAATTTATTTGAAGAAATGTTGGGATTGATGGCCTTTAAATGCGAAGACACCCATAACAAAAGCAAAGCATCAGTGCAAACGGTAACACATCAAAAAAAGGCTAAAGCCGCTTCCTACATAACAGATGCGGTATACAGCAGCTTAGAGTTCATTTACCATGAGCAACAAGAAAAAAGCTGCCCAATCAACATTATGCATATTTTAAACAACATTGAACTGGGTTATAAGTGGCTTAATGAATCAGCCAGTAAACCACATAAATTTTTAGAAACCTCTGCAGAAACAGCGCTAGAGATTCTGAATTGTGAAAAACCCCTTTATGTGGCAGAAGTTGTCAACTTCCCCAACCGCTAGAGCGTTGCGGACACATCCACAGTGATTGACACCTCAGCTGAGGAAACAGCACCCGTTAAGCTAACAGGTTCAACTTCCGCTTCCACGTCAACCTCTGTTTCACCTTCAACTACGATTACAGTAGGTGAGACAACTTTAACAACCCCATCTACCACCACAGCCGTTTCGGACACATCACTTTGTGGCATAACAGCTGTTTCGCTGACTTCTAAGGTAGGGGCAGCTGAGGGCTGACTTTCGTCCACCTCAAGGCCTGTCACTTCTGTCACAGAGCTCATTCCTTGTGACTTATCTTCTACCGCTTCAGGGTCAGAAGTCACCACATCTTCCACATCCCCCAAGTAAGACTCTAAAATATGGTTAAAACTTGGCACAAACATCATAATAGGGAAGCCATTAAACAACACTTTTTGACCTGTACTTTCGAAGTGAATTTCTACCTCTTCTTGTCCTTTAGGGGTGAATTTGGTGAGGTCCACCGGTGCTTCATTAACACCGCCAATATGGTTTAAAGCATCAATGTTTTTAAGTTTAATGCGCATTTGCCCCACGGGCTTCATATCGTCATTCAGGCGTAACTGATATGAAAGTTCCCCTTCAAAGTCATCAATTTTAAGGGATAAATCTTCCAAAGAAAATTCAGCCCCTTGCTGAGCCATATTCTTTGCAAAGGCCATGAGGGAATTTTTTAGCGCCCGTTTTTGTGCAGTGGTCGCATTTTGAGCGTCCAAAGCGTGCACAGCGTCTAACAATACACGCACATCAGTTGGCATATTTTTCAACAAAAGTTTAAAACTAAAAGCATCCACTTCAAAACTGTTCTCGGCTTGCAAATCAAAGAATGTTGCACCTGAAACTTTGACAGATGTTTCACCATTCAATGCACCTTTTGTGGTTTTATCTGACGAGTTAAGGTGAATAGAGTTGACAGTTAACAAGCGTTTTTCCGCAATGTCTTCCGATGTCACATAAACATCCAAATCACTCATCACGCCCTTGTAATTCTTGGAAACGCCCCAAACACCTTCACCCACAGAGCGGGCAATGTTAAAACGCATTTGAACATTGTCTTGGTCGGACTGGACATCCACAACACCTTCAAAGTCCTTAATAAAGCTGTGAACCTGAATGGGTTGACCTGTAAACACTTTATAAAAATCAAAAATGGAAACATAGACGCGGTTTTCGCCACTGGTTGTAAGCTTAGCGCGGTGGTTTGTGCTTTTTTCAAACAAAATAAGACCAACATTTTCCACATCAAACCCAGCCTTAAAAGGAAAGCCCGTTGGTTTGAGAGTGTAATGAACATCCACGTCTGTTTTAGGGTTTGAAAGTTGCAATCTTTCAATATTTTGTGCAACAACCTCTTCAACTTTGTGAAGGGTTTGAAGCCACAAAAAGTACCAGCCAACTGTAACTGCCAGCAAAACAACAAACAACCAACTTAAGCGCTTCATATAATCACTCCATATTTGTATGATAGACTTGTGAGTATAGGGGCAAACGCCTTTTTTTTAAACCATTTTCTAGTCCAAATCATTAGACCTTGCCCACAAGACTTATTTTTGCTATTTTTGATGAGATACAACTTTACAACATATTCTTTTCATTCACCCAAACCTACACTCTTGTCATTACATACAAATAATTGACATTTATCAAAAACATACCTGTGGAGGTATCGTTATGCAGTCACCCAAGTACCCAACCCTGACTAAAAAAGGGTTTTTAACCAAGCGTGGGCATGACCTGGACAAAAACCTCATTGAATTTTTAAATGAAGTGATTTCCCAAATGCCTCACGGCTTACCCCTTAATAGCAAAATACGTGGATTGTACGCACAAGACCTTTATATGCAAACGTATGAAGGTCAAGCATCACCACAACTGCCTTTTGCTGAAAATATCAGCGAAGAAACCTTGCGGCAAAACCTGTTTGAATGGACACAAAACTCTCCGCTTCGGCTGATTACATCTTATGATCCTAATCAGTCAAACAGCCCGCAAGTGTACCTTGAGCGCTACCCGTTGTTCATCACGGAAGAATTGATTGGATACATTCACTTTTTCCGCACCAGTGATGAACCGCACTTGCACACCCACCCGTGGCGCACATCTTACAGCGCCATTTTAGCAGGTGGATACACCGAAACCCGCTTGAAGGACATGACGTTACTAGCCGAAGGGAAAGGCTGTGTTCAACATCAACGTTCCGCCGGGAGCTTTGGCAGTTTAACCCATCAAACCCAGCACTTTGTAACCCTCCCGCAAACCGCAACGGGTGAACGCACCTGCTGGACCCTGTTTTTGCACCACCGCAACTGGGAATACGGCTGGGGATTTACTGAAAATGAACCTGTTGTCGCCAAAGTGTGGGATGACCTTGCCAATGATGGAAACGGTGAATACAAAGAAACTTCTGGCACGTTGTTTGTCACCAAAGAAAAAGGTGGCGGTGCGAACAAAAAAAGCTGGTGGACCATGGAGCAAGGACCAACTCGTTTTATTGATAAAGCCCACATCCTCAGGGAAAAGTACCAGCTTTCCAAAGATAGCTATTTATAAAAACAACCCCTTCGAATAAAAACACCCTCAATGCGAGGGTGTTTTTTTGTTTATCTACAAGCTTCTGTTAAAAGCCTTTGATACCATGCACTACCATCAAACAGCCAAAAATGGCTACCATCGCACCGCTGATGACCCATAAATTCACCTTTGCTTGATCCACAATAATCGCCATCAACGTCATCCAAATCACTGTAAAAATGACTGTACCTACACCGCCAATGGTCGCACCACCAATTTCGTAAGCCTTACCAATCAAATAATTAGAAGGGCCAAAAAACAAAGGGAAGGCTGCAATGATCCGCAAAACAACATTGTCGGTCAATGCGTATAGACCGCCAAAAACAGAAGGGAACAAAAAGCCATTTAAAAAAGCAATACCCAAATAAACACCCGCCATACCAAGGGCTGATAATGCAAACGCATAAACTGTAATCATGAATTTTCTTTCATTTTTTGACTTTGCGCATAGTCCTTCACAAAACTTAAAATACGCTCATCGCATTTAATGTCTCTCGCCTGAATGGGTTTTTTTAGCGCAATTTTATCAAAATGTCTACATCTGGAAAGGGCAACGTAAAGCTGACCTGGCGCAAAAGCACCTCGACCCAAATCAATAATCGCACTGTCCAATGTTTTGCCTTGGCTTTTGTGAATGGTGATCGCCCATGCTAAAATAAGGGGGTACTGGCTAAAGCTGCCAATTTCCTCTTCCACCAGCTTATCTTCCTCTTCATCAAAAGAATAGCGGATAGACGGCCACTTTTCCTGTTCTATCTTGTAACGCCTTGGCTCACCATTTTTAAAAATTTCCACTTCCACATTTTTCAGGGACAAGTTCACCACACGACCAATGGTGCCATTGACCCACCTTTTATCAGGGTCATTTTTCACAAACATCACCTGCGCCCCTTCTTTAAGAACCAGCCTTTCAGGGCAAGGCAGGCGACCAGTCTCGCTGTCAAACTCCCCCTTCACGTCTCCTTTAAAAGTGTAGGGCGTGCCCTTCAGCTCTTTGAGCTTTGATTGATTCAACGTATTGGCAATTTTGTTGGTAGAACACAAGGTAACACTGCTTTGATAGTCCTCCATATCCACACCATGACGTTCATTTAAAAAGTTTAAAATCTCCGGCGTTTTGTGGCCAACCCGCACCCGATTTAAAGTATCAATAAAGCCGTCTTCTTGTTGCCTAAAAATGTTGTTAAAGCGCACAAGTTCAAAGTCGTCCATGTCAAAACTGTGGGCATCAAAGAAAAAGGGAGAATTGTAAAAACGTTTAAAATATTCCTCTTCTTCACCGGTAATCACAGGTGGCAGCTGAAAAAGGTCCCCAATGACGCACATTTGAACACCGCCAAACGGCATACCTTGTTGAGGACCATTGACACGCAAAACCTTTTCAATACCATCCATCACATCGGCACGCACCATGGAAATTTCATCAATAATCACCAAATCAATTTGCTGATAAGTTTTGCGGTTGCGGCGCCGACCAATGTTTGAAACATCGACAAACCGAGGTTCCAAACCAAAAAATGAATGAATGGTCTGTCCCCTGACATTTAAAGCGCTGACACCCGTTGGCGCCACGACGACGATGTTCTTTTTGGTGTTTTTACGAAAATAATCCAAAAAAGTGGATTTACCAGTCCCCGCCTTACCTGTGATAAACACATGACTGCCAGTATACTCCAGCGTTTCAAACGCTTTTTCGAATTCGCTGGTTAATTTAATGTCATCGGAAGAAATCATAAGAAAGAATATCTCACAAAAGGTTACCACTCGCAATTACCACTTTACAAAAAATGCAAACAAGCCTACATTACAAAAAGTTATCAACTTTCTTTTCCTTTTCAGGAGGCTTTATGCTTAACAACTTAGACCCTAACATCCTGCAACGCGCTCGGAAGATTTATAATTTTAGCAAAGATGAATTCATAAACATTTCCGATCGCATTGGTAAAATGCCAACACACTTAACCGGTCAAGAAATGATGCATGAATTTGACCACGAATTCAAAACCGGTCAAGACAAGCTTATTCAGGCTGTCACAATGGTTCTTTGCTCTCATGACGGTATTGCTGACAGCGACCATGCCATCACCACAGATAAAGACGGTAGCGCGCACAAGTCTCAAAACTATCAAGACATTGTTCAGCTAATCGCCAGCCAGATACAGTAACATTTCGATAAAAAACCCCTCTCAACCTTGAGAGGGGTTTTTTGAATGTATCAGCTAAAACCAATGTCAGCAGCATTAGTGATATTGTTGTATATGTTTTATTTTTAAACGAGGACGTGTAGAAAAAGCCCTACACGACACGGCATAAAAATGAAACAGATGCAGCAAGAGCGCTTATGCCTCAAGCAGCCCTTCAACATAACGGATGGTATCCAAAGCCGCCATACAGCCCAAACCAGCTGCTGTCACCGCTTGGCGGTAAATTGGATCAGCCACGTCACCAGCAGCAAAAACACCATCCACATTCGTGTTGACTGTGCCCTTTTCAACTTCTAGATATCCATATTCGTCCATATCCAACTGACCTTTAAATAAGTCAGTGTTTGGCTTGTGACCAATGGCAATGAAAACACCGTGACAAGGCACTTCTTCATATGCCCCATCTTCGGTGTTTTGAAGTTTCACAGATGTTACACCACCCAGCGGGCCTTCTGTGCCTTGAATTTCAGCCACAACCGAGTTCCACTTTACTTGAATATTTTCGGTTTTTTCAATGCGGTTGCGCAGCACAACTTCACCACGGAAAGCATCACGGCGGTGCACCACCGTAACCGATTTACAAATGGCACTGAGGTACAAAGCCTCTTCCATCGCGGTGTTACCACCACCCACAACGACTACATCTTGACCGCGGAAAAACGCACCATCGCAAGTGGCACAAGCGCTCACACCTTTACCACTGAACTTTTGTTCGCTTTCCAAGCCCAACCATTTGGCAGAAGCACCTGTTGCCACAATCAGTACATCACAGGTGTAAGTCGTGCCACTGTCACCTTTTAAAACATGTGGCTTTTGCTTCAAGTCCACTTCCACAATGGTGTCATTCACCATTTCTGTGCCGCAGTTTTCCGCCTGTTTGTTAAATTGATCCATCAACCAAGGGCCTTCAACAACGTTTGCAAAGCCAGGATAGTTTTCCACTTCATGGGTAATGGTCATCTGACCACCTGGCTGTAAACCATGAATAAGCATGGGCTTTAAGTTTGCGCGTGCTGTGTAAATAGCAGCGGTTGAACCGGCAGGTCCACTGCCTAAAATGATAACTTTGCGGTGAATGTTATTGGACATTGTCATTTAAACCATATTTTTTGATGTTAATCTCATGCATGTAGGGATTATTATTAACAAGCTTCTGGTTGAAGTTCAACACAATAAAAGTCTGACATTTTCATTTTTACCATTTCCGCCAGTTCTGTTATAGTGCGGTTATATGGTTATATTTTTTAAGTCATAAAAAATTAAGGAGAAAAAAATGACATTTATGGTTGGGCAAAAATTCCCAACTGCTACCACACCAGCAGTTATGGAAAATGGCGAAATTAACAACGACTTTAGCGTAGCCGAGCATGGCAAAGGCTCATACACAGTTGTATTCTTTTACCCACTTGACTTTACATTTGTATGCCCAACAGAACTTGTGGCATTCAACAAAGCAATGAGCCGTTTTGAAGCACTGGGTTGCAAAGTTGTTGCCGCATCTGTGGACAGCGTTTTCTCTCACGCTGCATGGCGCCGCACACCACTGGCAGACGGTGGCATTGAAGAAGTGAACTACCCAATGCTTTCAGACATTGAGCGTAAGCTTTCAAACGAGCTTGGCATCTTGGCTGATGGCGGTGTGACTTTCCGTGCATCTTACCTAATTGACAAAGAAGGTACAGTTCGCCACATGGTTGTGAACGACCTACCACTTGGCCGCAGCGTTGAAGAAATGTTGCGCATGGTGGAAGCTTTAGACTTCCACGAAAAACACGGTGAAGTTTGCCCAGCAAACTGGAAACAAGGCGAAGAAGGTATGCAAGCCAACCGTGAAAGCACAAGCGCTTACTTGTCTAAAACAGCATAAGCTCAAACAACAAAGCTTTTTGCTGACTTGGCAAAAATAGCTTGATACATAAAAAAGCCCTGCACACAGCAGGGCTTTTTTAGTGAAACTTCAAAAGCTTGACATCTCATAACAAACCAAGTATACAATAAAACCAATAAGGATATAGAACCATCAAGGCACAACTTAAACGCCAAATCTTTTCGTTCATTAAACTTCAAACTTCATGAAGTTTTCATCTAAGAGGGGTATTATTATGCCTATACAAAAAAACAAAATCAGTCTAGCTGTGGCTGCTGCCACCATTCAAAGCACACTCAAACCTTTTGTCAATCAAGACGTGTGCATTGCAAAATCAAGCGAATTTGAAAGTTCAATTTACTTTAGCGACAATCGTTTCCCGCTTGATCTCATCAACAATGGAACACCTGGTTCTGACCAGCGGGAAGGTGAGCCTTCTATTCTATCGCAAATTAGCAAAATTGAAGAGCAAGGCATTAAGATTGCGATCAAACCGCGTCAAGAAAATGACGAGACCGGTTACCAAAACGGTATGCCGCAGGACTTTAAGATCGTTGTAACAGCACCAGCGTAATGAAGCTGTAAAGCGATCTTAATCATACAAATTTCATTTAGCGTTGATGAAGGTTACTAAAGCACTGCTTTAACCAATGCACAATACCAGCGCTTTTTACCTATCACTTAACATATCGACACAACTTCAAAAGCTCTGCACACTGTGTAGAGCTTTTATTTTTGGGAATGTTTATTTTTAATGTTATACTCCCAGTCAAACGTTATTTAAAAAAAAGCATATCGTGGCAACCAACTTGAAAAAGCGATGGTTCAACACCACAAATGTGATAGCGAATATTTTTTAAAGTTTTTAAAAACAAAATAAGAAAAATGAGGTGAACCCCATGCAAATTGAAAGCACACCAGCCTTTGTGGAAGCTGTTTACAAAAAAACAGAAGAAAATCTGAAAATTGTCCGTGAAAGGCTTAAACGCCCCCTCACCTACGCAGAAAAAATTATTTACGGCCACTTAGATGACCCACAAGACGCTGAACTTGAGCATGGTACATCTTACATTAAAGTACGCCCCAACCGCATCGCATTGCAAGATGCCACCGCGCAGATGGCTATTTTACAATTTATGCTCGCAGGTAAGTCCTCGGCTGCTGTACCAGTGACTGTTCACTGTGACCACCTGATCCGTGCCCACACAGGCGCAAAAGACGACTTGGCCACAGCCAACAGCGAAAACAAAGAGGTTTACAATTTCCTTTCATCCGCTTCTTCAAACTATGACTTTGGCTTTTGGAAGCCAGGTGCTGGTATCATCCACCAAGTGGTGCTGGAACAATACGCCTTCCCTGGTTTGATGATGCTGGGCACAGACTCCCACACACCAAACGCTGGTGGCCTTGGTGCCTTTGCTTGTGGCGTAGGCGGTGCCGACGCTGTCGACGTGATGGTTGATATGCCTTGGGAAGTTTTACACCCGAAAATTGTAGGTGTCCGCTTAACAGGCGAACTTAAAGGCTGGGCCGCACCGAAAGACATTATTTTGAAGCTGCTTGGCATTTTAACATGTGCGGGCGGTACCAACCGTGTGATTGAATACTTTGGCGAAGGTGTGCAATCTATTTCTTGCACCGGTAAGGCAACCATTTGCAACATGGGTGCAGAGCTCGGCGCAACCACATCTATCTTCCCATATGACAAGCGCATGTCCACCTACCTTGGTGTCACCAACCGTAAAGAAACTGCCGAACTGGCCGACAAGTACACACACTTGCTTTGCGCAGATGATGAAGTGCTCGCCAAACCGGAAGACTTTTACGAAATGGTGATCGACATCAACTTGTCCGAACTAGAACCACACATTGTTGGCCCACACTCACCAGATTTGGCCGTGCCTGTGTCAGGCATGAAAAAGCACATGGAAGAAGGTGGCTGGCCTAAAAACCTCACATCCGCCCTCATTGGTTCTTGCACCAACTCATCTTATGAGGACATGGGCCGTGTCGCCGAAATGGCCGAGCAACTTTCTGCAAAAGGCGCCAAGTTGAAAATGCCACTCCTCATCACACCGGGCAGTGAGCAAGTTCACCAAACCATCATCCGTGATGGGCAATTGGCTTCACTGGAAAAATTGGGTGCAACCGTTCTTGCCAACGCTTGTGGCCCTTGCATTGGCCAATGGAAACGGGACGACATTGAGATGGGCGAAGAAAACTCCATCGTTTCATCTTACAACCGTAACTTCCCGAAACGTAATGACGGCAACCCACAAACTTGCTCATTCATCGGCAGCCCTGAAACGACGTTGGCTTATGCCTTGTTTGGCCGCCTAGACGTTGACCCATACAACACCGACATTGAAGCCGCAGACGGTACAAAATTCCGCCTCAACGCACCCGAAAATGTTGCGGAAGTTCCAGCCGACGGTTTTGTGAAGGATGAAGCTGGCTACCAAAAACCAGCAGACGGCAAAGTGGACGTTGTTGTTGACGAAAACAGCGAACGCCTTGAAAGGCTCACACCATTCGACAAATGGAGCGGCGAGGACTACAAAGGCCTCCGCCTATTGCTAAAAGCGCAAGGCAAATGCACAACCGACCACATTTCTCCAGCAGGGCCTTGGTTGAAGTTCCGTGGCCACCTTGACAATATCAGTGACAACATGTTCAACGGCGCCATTAACGCCTTTAGCGGTGAAGCTGGCTTTGGTAAAAACCCTTACACCGAAGAAAAAGAGCAGTTCAGCAAAATTGCCCGTGCCATTAAGGCCAAAGGCGAAGGCTGGGTTGCCGTGGGTGACAACAACTACGGTGAAGGTTCGTCCCGTGAGCATGCGGCCATGAGCCCAAGGCTACTCGGTTGCCGTGCCGTAATCACCCGTAGCTTTGCACGTATCCATGAAACCAACCTCAAAAAGCAAGGTGTTCTACCTTTAACCTTTGTGAATGAGTCGGACTACGAGCTGATTGAAGAAGGTGACAAAATCGACCTTGTTGGCTTGAAGGACTTGGCACCAGGCAGCCGTGTCAAAGCTGTGGTCACACACGCAGACGGCTCAACTGTTGAAATTGAACTGAAACACTCACTCAACAATGAGCAATTGGTTTGGTTTAGAAACGGCAGTGCTTTAAACACCATCCGCGCAAAAGCGTCATAACGCTTGCAACACAAACAAAAAACCGCCTGTTAAAGGCGGTTTTTTTTCATCGCTAAGACACCTGTTTTAAAGGCTCGTTTTGTTTGTGCGGCATCTGGTCATAGTAAATGACTGCGCTGGGCGCCAGCTTGGCCACTTTGGCAACAAATTTTTCAGCATCTTCTTTATGCTGAAACATCACCGCAAAGCTGTTTTTATCATCTTTAAATTGCTTACGGAGCGTTTTAATCAAACGTTTGTCAGGCAATGTTACCAAGGGTATATGCGCCATATGAATGTCATGCACATTCAGTGAAATGCCTTGTGTGTTTTTAGCGCGGTAATGGCGCACACGGTTGGCATCTCCTAAACTTAGGCCGTAAACATAAACCGCATGATGCGCATGCGATTGTTTTTGGCAAAGACTGCGATAACCAGAACAGCGTTCAATAAATTGTTCTAATATTTTGGACATGGTTACCACAATTGAAGGGTACAAACGACGCTTTTTAACAACGCCTAAATCATTACGTTCAACACAAATTGTATTTTTCATATTTGTCATATATCTCCAAGAAAAGACAAAAAAGAAGGGTGGGGGTAAAAGCTAAACCTCCTAAATCAGGTGAAAGAAAATAAAAGATAAAGATTATGCAGGTTCCAAAAACCCACATTCATTAGGGTTGACCCTTTTATCAAACAGGTCATATAGACGCAAGTGTTTTTTACAGTTGGTCCAAAATTTCCGTAATTTTTTGCGTTGTCCTTTGCTCTTTAGCGGTGTGCCCCGCATTGCCAATCACGTAAAGTTGGCTATGTGGCACCGCTTTATGTAACTGATAAGCGGTTTCAAACGGACAAACCATGTCATAACGCCCTTGTACAATATGCACAGGAAAGTCTTGTGTTTTTTGGCCAATGGTTTTCAAAATGGCATCGCCATCTATAAAGCCTTTGTTTACAAAGTAGTGGTTTTCTATCAAGCTGTGGCTTAGAACATAATCGGCATTTTCCATTTGTGCATTCAACGCAGCCTCATCCACCTCCAACCGAGAGATACAAAGCTCCCACTTCGTCCAAGCTTGCAAAGCCTTCTTTTTCAACTTCTGCTCACCTGTTTGAAAAATGCGGTGATAATTTTGGATGATATGCCCTTGTTGTTCTGTGGGAAGAACATTGGCAAAGTCTTCAAAAACATCGGCAAACACAACACTTGAAACACCGCCTTTTTCATACATGTTAAACAGCTCCCGCTCCCGACATAAAAAGACACCATAAACCACCACTGATAAAAAATCTTCTGGGTATTGGTCAGCGTAAGCCAGTGCCAAGGTTGACCCCCAAGACCCGCCAAAAACATGCCATTTTTGATGCCCCAATTGCTCTTTTAAAGCGTGCAAGTCTTCCACCAAATCAGAGGTGGTGTTTTGAGCCAAACAACCGTGGGGAATGCTTTGACCACAGCCACGCTGATCCAACAATATAATTTGATATTTTTCAGGGTTAAAAAATTGCCGTTGCCAAGCCGACGTGCCACTGCCGGGGCCACCATGTAAAAACACAATCGGCACACCTTCTGGGTTGCCTGATAATTCATAATAGATTTTATGCTGACCACGCGGCAAAAAAGCAGTTTTGTAGGGTTGGATTTCTGGATATTTCATAAAAATAAGATTAGCAAAAAAACAACGCTCACTCCATATTAAAAGTTCTTTTCTTGGTGGTCACTTCAAGTCAGGCTATAATGTTCATATAAAAAATAATACAAAAAACAATGAGGTTAACCCCATGCACTTTGAAACTAAAGCCATCCACAGCGGTCAAAAATGTGACCCCTCCAGCGGCAGCGCCATCACCCCTATCCATCAAAATGTGTCATTTCAGTTTGAATCGGCCGAGCAAGCGTCCAACCGTTTTTCGTTAGATGAATTTGGTCAAATTTACAGTCGCATGGGCAACCCAACGGTGGATCATTTTGAAGAGCGCATGGCCGCATTAGACGATGGCGTTGGCGCCGTTGCGTTAGCATCGGGCATGACCGCCGTGGCCTATGCGGTGATGAACATTTGCAAAGCGGGCGACAACTTTGTCACCAGCCGCAACCTTTACGGTGGTGTTTCAAACCTGTTTATGAATATTTTTAAGGACTATGGCATTGAGGCACGATTTGTCGACCACGAAGACCCTGAAAACTTCCGCCGCGCGATGGATGACAAAACAAAACTGTTTTTCGGGGAGGTTTTGCCAAATCCACGCCTAAACGTACTTCCTATTGAGGACATCGCAAAGGTAGCCAAGGATGTCGGCGTGCCTTTAATTGTGGACAACACCTGCGCCACACCGGCTTTGTGTCGCCCGATTGAACATGGTGCGGACATTGTGGTTTACAGCGCAACCAAATACATTGGCGGACATGCCAATGCCATGGCTGGAGTTGTGGTGGACAGTGGCAATTTTGACTGGAGCCAAAACCCCGACAGATTCCCGATGATCAACCAGCCAGATCCTTCCCTTCATGGCATTGAGTGGGTGAAGAAATTTGACAAACTGGCCTACCTTGTCAAACTGCGCGCCACCATGCTGCGTGACTTTGGTGGATGCTTAGCACCCATGAATGCTTATTTAATGAGCCAAGGACTGGAAACCCTATCCCTTAGAATGGAAAAACATTGCACCAACGCCAAAAAAGTGGCTGAATTTTTACAAAACCACCCCAAGGTTGGACATGTCATTTACCCAAGCCTTGCCAACGACGGTACCAAAGAACTGGCTGAAAAACAATTTGGCGGTGACCACTACGGTGCATTGGTCGGCATGGACGTTAAAGGCGGCACTGTTGCAGGCAAAAAGGTGGTGGAAAGTTTAAAGATGTTTTACCACGTAGCCCACATTGGTGATGTGCGTTCGATGGCCATTCACCCTGCGTCGACCACGCATTCACAAATCCCCAGCCAAGAGCGTTTGAAAGCCGGCATCACCGATGGCTATGTCCGCCTATGTATTGGCATTGAACACCCAGACGATATCATTGCCGACCTCAGTCAAGCTTTGGATAAAATTTAACAACAACCCACAAAAAAGCCACCCTTGGGTGGCTTTTTTCATCGCTTATTATGATTTATCGGATTTACCGCCTTTGCAACGTGCACGGTCTTTTTCGGCCCGTGCCTTTTTGTGCGCTTGCTGCTCGGCAATGGTACGCTTATTTTTGTGCGCTTTGCGACGCTTGTTGCCATGCTTATCGCAGCCGTAACGGTCTAAACCAGAATTGTTGCTTGAGCGTGAACTGTTACCCTTACGGCGAGCTGGGTTCGAGCGAGGTTTTACCTGCTTTTGCTCTTGGCGTGCCTCGGTAATCCAGCGTTCTGCAATGGTATAATTTACAAAGTCCACGCCAATACCTGCAGGTTCCAGTTCACGTGCTAATTTGTTACAAATTTGGGTGGAAACACCATTTGGCACCCCTACAAACTTTGCACGATTTTGAACGGCACGTAGCGCAATGTCTTTCGTTGCAGATTCATCGCCCAGCACCAAACGTGCAAAAAGCTTTGGGTTTGCCGCAATGTTTAAACGGTTATGAGCCACAGCAGGCTTTTGATTGGTCATAAGATATCCTTAGCCCTGAACAGGGCAAGTTACGTTAAGATTTTGCCACACGGAGAGTGTGACCGTAAAAGATCAAGTATTGATTACATGTGATTATGTAGGCATTTTAAATGCCAATTTCAATACCATGAAAAGAAAAACTCCCCAGACGGGGAGCTTTCTGATTTAGTTAACCAAGCCTTTTAACTGCCCTAAAGCAACGTTTAAAATGGCGTGAGAGACTTCTTCGTTCTCCTTCAACTCCTCAATAAATTTGTTGTATTGAGTCATTGAACCATTTTTGGTGCCAAGCCAGCATTTAACAGCGTCGCCTGCTTGTTTAATTTTACCGCACTCCTTGTCTTCAATCACATGGCCGGTAATTTCTTTTTGATAACCATATAACTGCTCAATGATAGACAAGCTACCCACCCGTTGCCAGTTGTTGGTCACGGGGATTGCACGAGTACGTTTGTGCAGGTAATCAAACTCCAAGCTTTCACCCACTCTAAAGTGCAGGTCCATCACCTCGCCCACTTTTTTCTGACGTTCCATGGCAATGGTTGCCACATCGGCCGAACAGTTAAGCGTTGGCATCAGAGACCATTCCTTTGCAACTTTTGCAGGCACGCCCATTTCAAGCCATGTGGATTCACGCTTGTTAATGCGTTCTTGCATGTCCGCCGTTAAGTGTTTTGGCAACACCTTACGAATGTCATCAAAGTAAGTTTGGAACGCTTTTAAGCTTTTCTCCACGTTCAATGGTTTGTCCTTACCATTACGCAAGAACCAAAACGCTGTACCTTCTAAAAGTTTTTTAACGACATTACGCATTTCTTTTTGGACATTGGCGTTCACCTTGTTATCCAAGGCATCAATGGCGTCATACCATTTTTGTGCACCCAATAGTTTCTTAGAAATAACAAAGGCACGGGTAATGGTGCAAGCCTCGTGGCCTGTTTCATCCATCATACGGTCCATAAAGGTCATACCCATGCGGTTGATCAGCTCATTGGTCACCTTCGTTGCAATAATTTCCGTTTTCAGGCGGTGCTTTTGCATAAAGTCTTTGTATTTACGCTGCAACTTGGTTGGGAAGTAGTCGTACAGGTACAAGTCTTCCATCACCGTCTCACTTGGCAACTTGCTGTTCACCAAAGTGTTGTAAAGGTCCATTTTGGTGTAAGCCATCAATACAGAAAGTTCTGGCCTTGTAAGCCCTCTTCCTTCCTTAGAACGTTGTTCCAGCTCTTCCTCATCTGGTAGGTATTCCAACTTACGGTTTAGGAAACCTTTCTTCTCAAGCGATGTTAACAAGCGCTTGTGCGGTTCCAACATATCCTTACTGACCATTTGCGCAATACTTAAAATTTGTGACTGACGGTAGTTGGCTTCCAGTGAAAGTTCACCCACCTCTTCTGTCATTTCTTCTAACAATTTATTACGTGCCGCTTCTTTAAGTTTGCCGGTTTCTTCAACCAAACGGAGCAACACTTTAATGTTCACCTCAATGTCAGAACAGTTGACACCGGCCGAGTTATCAATCGCATCGGTGTTGACGTAACCACCTTTAGCCGCATAATCAATACGTGCCAGTTGGGTAAAGCCTAAGTTACCGCCTTCGCCAAGGGCTTTCACACGTAGCTCATCCGCATTGATACGAATGGCATCATTGGCACGGTCGCCCACTTCGGCGTTGCTCTCTTCCTTAGACTTCACAAAGGTACCAATACCGCCGTTCCACAGCAGATCAACTGGTGCTTTTAAAATGCACTGAATCAATTCATTCGGTGTCATCTTCGCTTGATTTACACCGAGCACTTGCTGCATTTCTTTTGAAATTTCAACCGACTTTTCACCACGACTGATGATGGCACCACCTTTTGAAATGGCATTTGTGTCATAATCCGCCCAAGTAAGCCTTGGGTTTTTAAACAGGCGTTGACGTTCCTTGTAACTTTTCGCCACGTCTGGGTTCGGGTCTAAGAAGATGTGCATATGGTTGAACGCTGCCACCAACTTCGTATGCTTGGAAAGCAACATGCCGTTACCAAACACGTCCCCCGCCATGTCGCCAATGCCTACGCAGGTAAAGTCTTCTTCTTGAATGTTGCGACCCATTTCACGGAAATGGTGTTTCACACATTCCCAAGCGCCACGGGCAGTGATACCCATTTTTTTATGGTCATAACCGTTTGAACCGCCTGATGCAAAGGCATCGCCAAGCCAGAAGCCTGCATCGGTGCCATCCCAATAGTCGGCAGTTAACGCCTGTTCATTGGCAAGGTCTGAAAATGTGGCGGTACCTTTATCCGCTGCCACAACAAGGTACGGGTCATCGCCGTCCTTCATCACCACGTTACGTGGGTGAAGCACTTTACCTTCAAATAAGTTATCGGTCACCGAAAGCAAACCGTGGATAAACACCTTGTAAGCCGTTTGCACAGCTTCCATCATCGATGCTCTATCCTTGCTTTCAGGTTCCGCCTTCAGGACAAAACCACCTTTTGAACCCAACGGCACAATCACCGCATTTTTGGTCATCTGTGTTTTCATCAAGCCAAGCACTTCGGTTCTAAAGTCTTCTGGACGGTCCGACCAGCGTAAACCACCACGTGCCACCATGCCACCACGCAAGTGAACACCTTCCACCACACTGTGGTAGACAAAAATTTCATACATGGGGTGTGGTTTTGGCAGGTTTGGCACCTTGGCACTTTCCACCTTAAAGGCTAGTGGCGCTGTCGCCTCTTCATTTTGGAAGGCGTTGGTACGCACGCACGCATTGATCACGCCCCAAATTTGGCGCAAAATCACGTCCTCATCCAGTGACTTCACCTGCGCCAAGGTTTCTTCTAATTTACCTGCAATCGCTTTTTCAGACTTTTCACGCACCGCTTTTGAAAGCGCTGGGTTAAAGCGAGCATCAAAAAGTTCACACAAGGTGCGGGAAATATCAGCATGCTTGATTAAAGTTTGGCGGATATATTCTTTTGAGTAAGGCATCACGCACTGCTGGAGGTAAGCCACAAAAGCTCGCAAATAAACCACTTCGCGGATGTTGAGCCCAGCTTCAACAATCAATGCATTCAAGCTGTCATTTTCCAATTCGCCACACCATGCGCGTTCCACCGCTTCTGTGAGAACATTTCTCACATTTTCGTCATAAATGCACTTTTGATTCGCATTTACGGCAACACCAAAATCATGCACCCAAACGCCTGGTTCGTTCAAAGCTTCAATGTATGTTGAGTTCTCATCTGTGATGTAAAGACCCATGTTATTGAAGGTTGGCATCAACTGGGACAAGCCAATTCGTTCTTCTTTATGGAGCACTTTTAAATGCACTTCCTTTTCTTCTCCTAGAGCGATGGAAACCAAGAAGTTGAGGTCATATTTAAACATGTTTTCAAAGGATGTAATGTCCTGCAACGCCATGTAAACATTGTTGTTTTCTTGGTAACCAAGGCGGAAAGCGCCTTTGTATTTTTTGTGTAAGCTTAAACCCTCACGCTCACCATAAGCGTCGCAAAGCTGGTGTTCCAAGTCGTCCGTCCACGACCTTGCAACTTCACGGATCCGCGCTTCCACTTCCAGCTCTTTCACCTGTGGGACAGACGGTGGGTTGGAACGAATTTTTAGGTACAATCGCGCAAGACGTGATTCGCCTACGTTCATCAAATATTCAATATCTTCAGCGTTGTATTCTTCTGTTAAAATGGCAACAATTTTCTTACGCAACGCACTGCTCATACGGTCTAGCGGAATAAAGACCATGGCGGTGGTCAACAACTCGTGACGGCTTTGACGAACAAAAAGGCGCACCTGTTGACGTTCCTTTAAATTCAAAATCCCGGTAGAAATACGTTCTAAATCATCCACATCAATTTGGAAAAGCTCGTCCCTTGGGTACATTTCAAGGATGTTGACCAACGCTTTGTAGTTGTGAGACTGTGGCGGCAAGTTGGTTTGTGCGGACAGCACCTTTTCAATTTTACGGCGGACAATTGGAATTTGCCTTGGGTTGGTGGTGTACGCGCGGGATGTCAACAGACCAAGGAAGCGGTGTTCGCCAATCACGTTGCCTTTTTCGTCAAATTCTTTAATACCGATGTAGTCCATGTCTGCCCTGCGGTGAACTGGAGACTTGGTGTTGGCTTTGGTAATAGTGACAAAATCTTTTTTGTTGGAGTAATAATGTTTAAGGTTTGGCGGCACATCATCTAAACATGTTTTTTCATAAACAGATGACGTTTTATCATCACGCAAAATGCCTAAACCACTGCGCTTGGAAAGCGCCATGTATGTCTTTTTATTTTCGTGTGAAATTTTATAATGGCGATAACCTAAGAAAATGTAATTTTTGTTAATCAGCCATTTGAAAAACTCAGATTCTTCGCTGTGCTTTTTGGCCGTTGTGGACTTTTCAACCTTTTGCACCAAAGCATCCATTTTTTTCACCATACCTGCAAAGTCACGGCTAACAGCTGCAGCTTCTTTTAAAACATGTTGAATAGCGGCTTCAATTTCTTCTAACAAAGAATCTTCAGGAATATATTCCAATTCCATGTGGATCAACACTTCACGGTTGTAACCTTCTGGCGCCTCGCCTGAATCAGTGTTGTCCTCAAACTCAAGCAAACGGCCGTTTTTATCTCTCTTCACCAAGAAAACAGGGTGGAAGGTGTGGCGCACTTCAATGTCCCTATCTTGGGCTTCTTCCCACATGGAATCCACCAAAAATGGGCCATCGTCCATGTAAACTTCAATCACCACATTGCTGGTGTCCTGCGCGCGGTAGACCGAAACATGCTGTTCACCCGGTTTAAAGGCCTTTAAAACATCAAAAGCGTGCTCCATATGTTTATCAAAGTGAGGGCGATTATCAATCAGTGAGACGACTTCTGCCTCTGGCGTTCTGTCAAAATAAAGTTGCGCAAATTTTGCTAAATTTTTGCCCTGCTTGTTTTTTTGAAGTTTTTTGATAAAAGTTTGAAAACTTTTTTTACCGCTCTTGGTTTCAATTGGCGCCATTGTTTTTCTCTTCTTTTTGAATGCTTTAAAGTTAATTTTTGTTTATCAATTATTTTAAATTCCATTGTACCGTCATGTAAAGCATTTTAGCAAAAAACACCCTCTTACAGGGTGCGCATCCAAGGCAACGCTGTTGCAAATTTAATCTGTTTTAAATATTAAGAATGGTAATGTCTTGCGCCGGTTAAGCTTTAATGTCCAACAAGGCATCTTCCATATCATTCACAGCGGAGAATACTGTTAAGCTGGCTTCATATGCTCTTTGTGAAACTTTCATATCCACCACAGGGGACACAGGGTCACTGGCAGCCAGAAAAGCTTCAGGCGATAAATCCGACCCGCTTACCACATTGGCGGCGGCACTGTATGTGTTCACCAAGTCGGTTGCCGCATATGAAAAGTCTGTTTGGGCTTTTTGCGCCCCTTTCACAGCTGTCGTCAATGCGGAAGAAGCACTTAAAGTTCCTGAATTTAATAAATTAATCAATAAAACATCCCTCCAATTTTAAGCGTATTGATCGACAGCGTCGCTGTTACTTAGATAAGCTTGTGACAGAACACCACCCGACGCGCCATATGATGAGGTGAGCAAGCCTGATAAACCTTGACTGCCAACACCGTAAGCGGCACTTAGTAACGAATCTGCCGCGCTGTAACTGTTCAGTTGAGCCAGCGAGCTTAATGTCGATTCCTGAGAACTGAGAGCTTGCGCCACCGCACCCGAAAGGGGCTGTGTTTGGCCACCAAAATCCACATTCACATCAGGAATTTGCTGACTGACGTAGGACTGTAACAATGAACTTTGGGACGCACTGCTCAAAACACGGCTACCAAAGCTGTTGGCCAGCAGTGATTGATTCATCGTACTTGTAATGTTGGTCATTTTTACCTCCCTTTCTCTCTACATTTATGGCATTTCACGTAAATTATGGACTGACAAGGGGTTGTTTCCAGAAAAACCAAACTTCACAGCGCAACCCTTAGAACAGTTTAAAACAACCAAAATAGGTCGGACATTAAACTTATGACCCCATCAACACCAAAGACAAGGCTTTTTTGTGGGTGATTTCAATGTCATCTTGTAGTTTTGTCAGCGCTTCCATTTTTCGGAAATCTTGGGTGGTTTGGGCGACCCCCACCTCCGATTCCGCGCGTGAAAGCCCTGTTTCAATGCGGTTTAGTTCTTCACCTTTAATGTCAATCATCTTCGCTTGTTCGGCATCACCACTTAGAGCACTTGAACCACCCAAACCCGCCAACGGCTCGGCACTGCCTTGACCGCCACTACTGGTAATCGGCTCCTCAATATATTCCGGCACAGGCGACGCTTCGCCGACATCCTCACCAGACACTGATGAAGGCTCAGACGACAATTCTCCAATGTTACTGGTGCGACCAATATTAGAAAGAGCTGCTGTGGCGCTAGAACCTTCAACCGCACCGGTGGTTCCTGCTAACGCCACCAAAGCTGCACTGGTTGCTGCGGCGGAGATCTCCTCATCACCTTGAGGTAAGTCAAAAACACTGCGGGCGTTGGTGATGGCGACAATTTCATCTAAAAAGGATTGGTCCGTCACAGCACTGTCCGTATTCACGCTTTGAATAGCATTCACCATCTGGCTTGAAACTGCAACTGTAGCGGACAGCCCACCCATGGATGACATGTCCGTAAAGGCTGGACCTTCCTCATTATTGGGGGACAGTCTGGAAAATCCAAATGGATTATCCTGACTTGCAAAACCATTCGCGATATTAAGTGCAACAACACCGAAGTCCGAACTATGTTCTTCTATTCCCATTGAGACACGAGCGTAAGCGCTCATGGCAACTGAATTGACTCCTGCGACCATGGCATAACCTTTCTAGCATTACATTTATTCAATTTTATTCTTTTTTGCACTTGCTTGATACGGCTTCCATCCACACTACTTATGGGAATGTATACAACTTTATTTTTGAATATTCCTGTCACCCCTTAATGGATAACCATACCAACCCTTTGTGGTTTTGCTTTATCTTATTTTCAAAACATTGTATAAAACGTGGCATGACAAATAGAGAATACATTCTGGCTTTTGATACCTCAACCGAACACCTCAGCGTGGCGGTTGTTGACCGTTTGGGCAACACATTAAGTCAATTTAATGAGCTGGCCTTTCGCCACCTAAGCGACAAATTACACCCAGCCATTGAGCAATGCATGACCGAAGCTGGCATTACATACCCACAACTTCTTGCCATTGCCTGCACCAAAGGCCCTGGCTCCTTTACCAGTGTGCGTGTTGGCTTATCGGCTGCCAAAGGGTTAAGCTTTGCCCTTCAAATTCCAGTGGTCACATTTAACACCCTTGAAGTTTTAGCAAAGCAAATTGCCGAAAGCGACAACCTTGAAACAAAGCTTCACATTTGGGTGGAAGCCCACGGCGGCAATGTTTACACCACATCCTTCCTGCACGGTGAGAAACAATGCGACATTGAATCCCTCCCCGCAGGACTAGCAGCTGAAAAAATTGAAGAGGGTGAAATGCTTGCTGGCAGTGGTATGCAAAAATACAGCGACGCTGCCCCCTCCCATGCACAACAAATTCACCAGCTTTATGTTCAAGCCACAACTTTAGCACAGATGGCTTTTGAAGCGTTGGAGCACAACAAGGCAAACGTCAACGACCTAAAACCACTTTATATTCACCCGCTTCAGTATCATAAAACTTACAAAAGCGATGGCACACCACTCAGCAAAGCCACTTCTTAAAACATGCTCACCTTTACCGCCATCAACATCAGCCATGCCAAGATTTGCGCCCAGTTGGACAGCTTGTGCTTTGACAGTGAAGTGTTTGACCTGACAATGATTCAGTCTCTTCTCAGCACGCCTTATGTTTCAGGTTGTTTGGCAATGGAAGGGGAAGATGCAATTGGTTATGCGCTGTTTTCCCACAGCGGGGGCGAAGGTGACTTGCTCACCATTTCCATTTTACCAAACAAGCGAGGCCAAGGTTATGGCAAAAAATTGCTGATGGAAGTGTTTAAAATGGCAACCGCCCAAAAAATAGAAAAACTGTTTTTAGAGGTGAGGGTCAGTAATCAAGCAGCGATTCAGCTTTATCAAAACCAGGGTGGCAAAACCATTGGCCGACGTGCCAATTATTACAGTATAGCCAATAGCACCCAAAAAGAAGACGCACTGGTGATGGAGCTGCCGATAAAAATTTGACAAAGCAACCCTTTTAACGCACTCTAACTTTTAAAATCACCTTCCCTTTTTGAGGTTTTACCATGAAAAAAATTTCTCACCTGATCCAAAAAGTCAGAAACTTATGGCCAAAAATTTGTTGCGCCCTATCATTCCACACACCGGACGGTGACTGGGGCTATCACGCCCACAAGCCAGAAGCCTACTGCAAGTGCAAACACTGCCGAAACTGGATTACTAAAAAACAAAGAGACTTGTAAAAAGCGTAACGAACTCTTACATAAGGAGCAGTAACTTTTTACCGAACCTTTTACCAATAAGGAATTCATGATGCCTTCACAATGCACTGAAGACCCTTCAATACCCTCACCCATCAACCAGAGCCTTGCCTGCGAAGACTCAAACATCAACCGTGTTTTTTGCAAAAGTGAAACGGGTAACATTCAAACGTACTGTTACCAAGATTACTTAAAAAACACCGATGACTGGCCATTAAGCAACTGCGGTCAATTTCACATTGGCCCCACCGAAAAAAAGAACATACGCCGTTATGTTACCTTTTTTTACCGCGGCGGTTTTAAGTCATGCGACTTAATGTACGGCATGGCCACTTTAGAGAAAAAAGCCTGCGTTAAAACCAAACGCATTTTTTATACCCTCACCATGGAGCCTGACCTGACACAAGTGACATGGCTTGATAAGTATCTGGTGAAAGACATTATTGCAGTGGATGATAACAGCAATGCAGCTGACCCCTTTTACAGGGAACCCGCCATATTAACGCTTTAATGCCACACCTTGATTGAACGATGTAAGAAGCCCTCATATTTGAGGGCTTTTTGTTTGCTCAAAAAAAAGCACCCGATGGGTGCTTTTTTTATAAAAATTACGCGCTGCGACGTGGACGACGATCCTTACGATCTTTTCTGTCGTTGTCTTTACGCTCTGGACGTGGCTGGTCACCACCTTCTTCTGCTGCTTTGATTTTCGCCGCAACAGCTTCGTTTTGGTCTTGACCTTTCATGGTCAAACGCACTTTACCGCGCTCGTCCACTTCCATGCAGTGTACAGTTACTTCGTCACCTTCTGCGAGGACAGAGTCCACAGTGCCAAGGCGTACGTTGCAAATTTCACTGATGTGTACCAAGCCATCTTGGTTTGGAAGAATGCTTACAAACGCACCAAAGTCTGCAATACGCACAACTTTACCTGTGTAAGTTTGGCCTGCTTCCGCTTCCGCCAAAATGTCTTCAATCATCTTCACAGCCGCTTTCAAGCCTTCTGCATTTTCAGAAGATACACGGCAAGAACCATCATCTTCAATGTCCACAGCAGCGCCTGTTTCTTCAATGATACCGCGGATAACTTTACCGCCTGTACCAATTACTTCACGGATTTTGTCCACTGGAATTTGCAAGCTGTGCATTTGTGGTGCTGTGTCAGAAACTGTACCACGGCTTTCTTGGATTGCTTCAGCCATTTTTGTAAGAATGTGCAAACGACCTGTTTTAGCTTGCGCCATTGCTTTTTCAAAAATTTCTTTGGTAATCGATGTAATCTTGATATCCATCTGCAAAGCTGTAATACCTTTTTCGGTACCACAAACTTTAAAGTCCATATCACCCAAAGCGTCTTCATCGCCCAAAATATCTGAAAGAATGGCAAAGTCATCACCTTCCTTAATAAGACCCATAGCAATACCAGCAACAGGGCGAGGCATTGGGACACCAGCAGCCATCAAACTCATGGAAGATGCACAAACTGTACCCATAGAAGAAGAACCGTTACAAGATAGAACTTCTGCAACCACACGTGTTGTGTAAGGCCATTCTTCTTTGCTTGGCAACATAGCTGTCAAAGCACGACGTGCCAACATACCATGACCATATTCACGGCGAGATGTACCGCCCATACGGCCTACTTCACCCACAGAGTATGGAGGGAAGTTGTAGTGCAACATAAAGTGATCTTTGTATTCGCCTTCAATAGCGTCCACAATCTGCTCGTCACGGCCTGTGCCCAAAGTGGTCACACCCAGCACCTGCGTTTCACCACGGGTAAACAAAGCTGAACCGTGAACACGGTTTAGAACGTCCACTTCACAGATGATTGGACGAATTTCGTCCGCCTTACGGCCACCAATACGCTTGCCATTTTCCAAAATGTTCGCACGTAGTAGTTCACCTTCAAGTTCTTTCATTTGTGCTTTTACAAGGTCTGCGCTGTACTCAGCATCATCACCTGTTGCAAAGGCTTCAACCGCTGCTTCTTTTACAGCGCTCATCGCATCTTTACGGTCCCACTTATCAGCGTGTTCGTATGCTTTTTGAACATCGGCACTGAATTTTTCTTTCAGTTTGCCAAAAAGTTCGCTGTGGTCAGGTGTTTCAAATTCGTAACCTGGTTTTGCACAAGCTTCAGCCAATTCAATAATCGCATCAATCACAGCTTGGTATTCATCTTTCGCAAACATAATCGCACCCAACATCTGATCTTCAGAAAGTTCAGAAGCAGAAGACTCAACCATTGTTACACCTTCAGATGTACCAGCAACAGTCAACTTAAGGTCTGTTTCGTCAATCACATCCATGGTTGGGTTTAAGATGTATTCGCCATCTTTAAAACCAACGTTGGCCGCAGCAATTGGACCAAGGAAAGGAATACCAGAAAGTGTCAGCGCTGCTGACGCACCAATCATCGCTGGGATATCACTGTCGTTTTCGCCATCAGATGCCAAAACAGTCAACACAACTTGTGTTTCGTTTTTGAAACCTTCTGGGAACAATGGGCGGATTGGACGGTCGATCAAACGAGATGTCAACGTCTCTTTTTCAGTTGGGCGGCCTTCACGGCGGAAGAAACCACCAGGGATTTTACCACCAGCGTAGAATTTTTCTGTGTAGTTTACGGTCAGTGGGAAGAAGTCTTGGCCTTCTTTCATAGATTTAGCAAAAGTTACAGCCGCAAGCACCTGTGTGCCACCGTATGTTACCATAACTGCGCCATCAGCTTGGCGGGCCATTTTACCTGTTTCAATGGTTAATGGACGACCGCCCCATTCCATTTCTTTTTTGAAAATTTTAAACATTTTATTTCCTTAATTCATTTTTCAAAACGCCCTTTAGGTGAAGCGCTTCATCTAAAAACCCCATCAACTTTAAACTTAAGGCTTTTAAACGAAACTCTTCCACCCCAAAGAGCACAATTTTACCCACTCTTTATACTTCATTTAAGGCAAAATTTAAAGTGCTAAAACCAAACTGTCAGCTTTTTACAAGGGCAGTTTCAAGGCCTAGCCATAAGTTTTTAACTTTGACATTCAGAGTGGCAACTTGAAGGTGGCCATTCTGGTTACCGTTTTCAAGGTCACTTTGTGACTTTAACAATTATTTTGTGCGATTTATCGCACTTATTGACATATCAGAATTTATTCATGAATCAACTAGATGAGATAAGATTTTACTTGTTTGAAGGCTGTGGAAACGCCAGTGTATTTAACAATACACGCGTCCCGCAATATCTGAAAAACAAGAAAAAGATTGCTCATATAGAGTTTCAAGGAAAATTCTGCAACAGGAGAAACTTATGTCAAACGTAACAGGTAGTACACAAAACAGCTGGGGATCTTTGTTAGTTGGCATGCTTGCAAAGGCGGAGATTGATGAATCCATCAGTCAATTCAACCCAAAACCAGCGACCTTAAAGTTCGGGCGTTCAAAGCACCCAACAGGGTTTGGCGAACAACAGCAACGTGAAGCGCGTACACACCGTACGCACTGGAGCGATTGCATGGACGCTGACCGCATCGTGCGTTTCAAGTCTGCCAACGCACCTTCCATTGAAGAAGGCTTGGCAGAGTATGAAGAGACGCGTTGTTTGGGCGGTTACACCTCAACAAAAGCTGCTTACGCAGATTGCGCAAAGGAATACCTCCTATCGCAACACTCTTTGGAGTATCCTGATGAACAGGCCATGCTGGAACAATATGGTCGATTCCTGCTCAATCATGGTTATATTGAATGCCAAGAAACTCATTATTTCGCCAACTTCGTACCTTTTGAACACCTTCCACGTGATGGGCATATGCCTAAAGCATGGAAAGAATTTCAAAACGAACAACGAAACAAAGAGTATCAAGAACACATAGCATTCTGCGAAGATCATGGAATGATGTGCGATGATGACCTTGACGGTTACTGGAATTCAGACAGCCGAACCGAAATGGAATTAGATGATTTTGATGACATGTCTAACTTCATGGAAAGCAATGCACCTGCGCATACTTACGTTGCGCCGCTTCCTGCGGACAACAAAGTACGTGCTTGGTATGCTGGTAAAGGTAAAGTCGCAAGGCTGACCCAGCGTCAGTACACAGCCGATTGTGGCCAGCCTGTCCCTGAAGGTTATGATCCTTACGAGGATTAAACCTGAACAGAAACATTTAGCGAAAAAAGAAAAGAGCACCCGAGGGTGCTCTTTTTATATCGAAACAAAGCTTATTTTAGTCGCCAAAAATACCAAACAAGCGTGGATCTGCTTCGCAATATCCTTTGTCATGGTAACAATTGGCATAATACCACTTTTCTTCACCATTTGGCTTGCGTACTTCAATTTCACAATCCACTTCGCTGTATTCGTCATCATCTGCGTCGCATTCAAGACCACCAATATGCTCCATACCTTGTTCGTGCACATGACGCACCAAAAGCTGCTTGGCAATTTGTTCACGCTCGCCAGGCCAAACATACGGGCCAGAAACAATAAACCAAGAGCCATAAGCAATCGCGCATAACACTCCAATAATAACCAACACAACTATCAGCTCAATCAACGTAAAACCTTTTGAATTTTTCATGTAAGAATTTTCCTTAAAAAAGAAATGAAAAGACAAGGTGTTCCCTAAGAACAAATTTGTTTTAAGAACCACACAGCCTTTTTTCAAGCCCTAAACACAAAAAAGGCCGCCTTAAAAGCAGCCTTTTTACAGTTTGAAACCTTAAGATTTCTTACTTACGCAAGCCAAGCTCTTTGATCAAAGCCGTGTAACGGTCTTGGTCTTTACCTTTCAGGTAGCCCAAGATCTTACGACGGTTGTTTACAAGAGCAATCAAACCACGACGAGAGTGCTTATCTTGCTTGTGAGACTTAAAGTGCTCAGTCAAGTTGGCAATACGTGTTGTTAGAATTGCAACCTGCACTTCAGGAGAACCAACATCACCTTCGGCACGTGCAAATTTTTTGATCAGTTTTTGCTTATCAGCAGCTGTAATAGACATAATATTTTTTCCTTACATGTCGATATCGTTATCATTTTTCAAACAAAAGTGGGAAGTTTTTTTGCGGCTTTGCAACTGCATTATCCAACATTGCCAAGCTAACCAACAAACCACATTTTGTTTTTAACCGCACCATTTGGCCTGTGCTTAAACCGTGGTCACCCTTCAGTTCAAGCGCTTGACCATTTAACACGGTTTGCGCTTCATCCTTAGAAATGGTGTAAACCGGGATATCGTCCAGTACATAATCCACATCCAAAAGATAAGTTTGGGCACTTTGCCCCATTTTTGTGCATAAATCAAGTTTTTCTTGCGTTACCGCTTGCGATATTAAAAAAGGTGGCACTTTGGTACGCACCAACACACTCACAAAAGCAAAACAACCGAGTGCCCGACCAATGTCCCGACAAAGGGACCGCACATACGTCCCCTTACTAACATGGACATTCAGCGTCGCTTTATCCGTGTCAAAACTTTCCAATTCTATATTAAAAATGGTGACATCTCTAGGTGCAAGCTCCACCGTTTCACCTGCACGGGCACGGTCACAAGCACGCTTGCCGTTCACCTTCAATGCGCTGTAAACCGGGGGCATTTGCGAAATTTCACCTTGAAAGTTCGCCATCACATCAAGCAACTCTTCTTGGCTCGGGCGATTGTCTGAAACTTGAACCACCTCGCCTTCGGCATCATCGGTGTCACGTTCCGCGCCAAAGGTCATTTCAAATTGGTAATGTTTATCTTCCGCCAACATATAAGAAAGTGTCTTGGTCGCCTCGCCCAAAGCAATCGGCAACACCCCTTCAGCCAACGGGTCTAATGTCCCCCCGTGACCGGCCTTTTTGGCATCAAACAAACGACGCACATATCCCACAGCTGCGTTCGAGCTCATGCCTTTGGGTTTATAAAAATTCACAAAACCGTGAATATCTTGACCTTTTTTACGCCTTGCCACAATACACCTATTTTATTTTTGGAATTTGATAATGCACATTTCAATGTCCGTGTCACAATACACATCTTGAATTGGGGGCTCTAAATACTTGGGGCAATATGGCATTTTTTGACTGGCCAATTGAAAGTGACATTCAGCGTCATTTTTAAAATCTTGATGAACGGCTGCACTGCTGCCACAAGTACCCTTAATAACCACACAGTCTGCATCTTGTTTGCAAGACTTCCATTCAGGTTGATATTCATCATCCACCCGACCATCGCAACCATATACATCCTGAGGTTTTGAAGAAATCAAAAAAAACAAAAGCAACACAACTCTATGTAAACGCATATCAAACTTTCTTCGCATTTAAGTTTGCCATCAAATCAATCGACTCATGATTAACATCATCCAATCTTCTGAGCTCCATTTCAAGCTCTTGCCTAAGTGTCAAAATCTCACGCTCCAATTCCTTTATTCGATTCTCAGGCAAGTTTTGCCTTTTTGTGACAACATACTTCAAACACCTAACAACACCATAAACACTAATCAGAATCCAGCTTAATTGAATAAACATCGACCCTGCATTAAAGTCCTTTAGCAATGAAATTGCCACAAGCAAAGCTGAGAACAAATTCAACAACGAATAACTCATCGTTTTAGCATAATCCCTTTTAAGCTGTAAAAGAGCATATGACAACAAATAACCAAAAGCGCCACACATGCCAACAAGGCTATACAAAGTCAACTCCATGATAACTCCTTATAAAAACAAAACAGTCCTAAACATATACACAAGAAAGAAAGTTACTTTTTAAAAGAACTGACAATCGCAGTTATGCACCCACGCCAATTTGATTAAAAAGTGCTTCAATGCGTGCTGTGCGTGCTGTGTCTTCATCCGGAATAAATTTCAGACGTGGCGTACTTTTACGGCTAAATTTCGTCAGTTCTTGCTGGAATCGGAACGCCTCTGCATTCAAGGCTTTGGCCACTTCTTTGGTCATATCCTGATCCGCATCATTCAAGGTTGTAAAGAAAACACGGGCGTTGCGCAGGTCTGGGCTAATCCACACGTGAGGAATAGAGATCATCCCGTCAATCAGTGGGTTTTTAAAGCCGCCTTTGGACAAACTTTGACCCAGAGCTTCACGAATTTGCTCTGCCACACGCTCTTGCCTTACGGACATTTCTTTCATTGTATCAACCTCATTCAATTTTTAAGTTACCTTTTAAGTAAGCAAGGTGTATACCACAATCAAGTCAAAAATAAAACTTTTTCAAATTTTACAAATCAACCGAGTTGCTCAAAACAAAAAAGCGCCCGAAGGCGCCTTTTTATATAAACAGCCAAAAGCTTAGCTTTCAGCGTCCATCATTGCTTGAAGTTCCGCTTCTTCACGGGCTGCTTTGGCAGCCGCTTCTTTATCAGCTTGTGCTTTTTTCACATCTTCAAGGGTACGTTTAACTTCCACCATTTCATAGGCCTCCACTTCATCACCTTCTTTGATGTCGTCAAAGTTGGCAAAGGTTAAACCACACTCGTAGTTTTCTGCCACCTCTTTCACATCATCCTTAAAGCGGCGCAAGGTATCAATTTCACCTTCATGCACAACCACACCGTCACGCACAATACGGATCTTACCGTTACGGATCAACTTACCTTCTGTCACATAACAACCAGAGATCTTGAACTTGTTGATCAACATCACTTGACGAATTTCCGCACGGCCAATCACCTTCTCTTCATATTCAGGAGAAAGGAGACCCGTCAGCGCAGCTTTTACATCGTCCATCAAATTGTAAATCACGCTGTAGTAACGCACTTCAATACCTTCACGCTCCGAAGCGGTACGCGCTTGAGCATTGGCACGGACGTTAAAGCCAAGGATCAACGCATCTGAAGCCGAGGCCAAGTTCACGTCGTTTTCGGTAATAACACCCACCGCACCGTGAATCACTTGAACCTTCACTTCATCTGTTGCCAGCTTGTTCAAGGCATCGGTAATCGCCTCAACAGAACCTTGCACGTCTGCCTTCACAACAACAGAAAGTTTAACCACTTCACCTTCAGCAATTTTGCTAAACAATGATTCAAGTGAAGCTTTAGAACCAACCATCGCTTTTTCACGCTTTTTCTGCTCACGGAAGGCAGCCACTTCACGGGCACGACGATCATTTGGCGCCACTTGGAAACCATCACCTGCATCACAAACGGACTGCAAACCTTGAATTTCAACCGGCGTTGCTGGGCCAGCCTCTGTCAATTTATTCCCTTTGTCGTCCATCATCGCACGGACACGGCCCCAAATGGAACCCGCCACAAACACATCACCAACACGCAATGTACCACGATTTACAATGATAGAAGCAATCGGACCACGCCCTTTATCCAAGCGGGATTCCACAACCACACCGTCGGCACGGCGGTCGGGGTTGGCTTGAAGTTCCAACACGTCCGCTTGCAGCAGAATCATTTCTTCCAAGTGCTCCAATCCTGTGCCAGCTTTTGCTGAAATTTCACAGCAAACAATGTCACCACCAAAGTCTTCTGGCACAAGGTCGTGGCTCAAAAGCTCTTGTTTAACACGGTCAGGGTTCGCTTCTGGTTTATCACATTTGTTAATCGCCACAATAATTGGCACTTCCGCCGCTTTCGCGTGGCGGATCGCTTCAACAGTTTGTGGCATAATGCCGTCATCTGCTGCCACAATCAAAATGACAATATCAGTCACAGATGCACCACGGGCACGCATGGAGGTAAACGCCTCGTGACCTGGTGTATCCAAGAAAGTGATCAAACGGCCAGACTCGGTACGAATTTGATACGCACCAATGTGCTGTGTAATACCACCAGCTTCACCGTCCACCACGTGTGTTTTACGCAAAGCGTCTAACAAAGATGTTTTACCATGGTCAACGTGACCCATTACCGTCACCACAGGAGGGCGCTCGGAAAGTTCATCTTTTTTATCTTCGTTGCCCACCAAATCTTCTTCAATGTCGCTGTCGCTCACCAATTTGTAGGTGTGGCCAAACTCTTCCACAATCAAAGCGGCTGTTTCTTGGTCGATCGACTGGTTTTGTGTCACCATCTGGCCCATCATCATCAACTTCTTGACTACATCTGCCACTTTTTCGGACATACGGCTTGCCAGCTCTTGCACGGTGATGATATCTGGGATCACCACTTCACGGATCACCTTCTCGGCAGACTGTTCAGAGCCACCGTATTTTTTCACCTTTTGACGGCGTGTGCCGTGCATGCCACGCATCCGCGTTTCCAAACCTTCAAGGTAAGCATTACGGCCGCCACGTTTTTTGTTGCCAGCAGGCGCAGCTTTACCAGCGGGTGCTTTTTTCTTACCCGAGGTAAATTCTTCCGCTGTAAAACGCTTGGAACTGCCTTTTTGATCAACCGATGCAGCCACTTGCTGCTCAGCCAATTCTTGCTTACGGCGCTCTTCTTCTTGTTTTTCTTTGTCTGGAGTTGCTTGCGCTTCCGCTTCTTTTTGCTTGGCTTCTTCTAAAGCCTTGCGTGCTTCTTGCTTTTGCTGAGACTCTGCCTCCTTTTGCGCTTTAAGGGCTTTGAGTTCTTCAGCGCGTTTGCGCTCTTCTTCACGGCGCTTTTCTTCCAGCACTTCATTTTCTTTAGCTTTTTCCAACACTTTTAGGCGCTGGTCCAGCTCGCTGTTACCAGAAGGCTTTGCAGGACCTTCACTTTGTGACTGACTAGGTGATGTATTAAAACGACGACGTTTCACTTCGACAGAAACACCCGACTTAGAGCCACTGCTTTTACCAGAGCTCCCCAGACTTAATGTTCCACCTAAGCTTAACGTTCCTTTTTTTGTACCTTTATCAGAATCTGTCATTCATCACCTCATCATTTAATCAATCAAAGCTTTATATTTACTATACACGTTTAAAAGACAATCAGCTTCTTTTTTGTCTTCCACACCAACCAAGCTTACATTGTGTTGGCCCAGTGCATTTTCAAGGTCTAAACTTGTTACACCATGACATAACATAATTTGCCAAGAATGTACACGTTTTGAAACATCTTTGCCAGCATCGCTCGCCAACACCAACGCTTTTAGGGGTTTTGTAGCCATGCGCTCTTGAACCTTTGGCAGTCCCACCACAATCGAGCCAGACTTTTTAAGCAAAGAAAGTGTCTGTAAAAAATGCTTCTTCAAAGCATTTTCAACCGCATTCTTCATATTACCTGCCACGGTTACACCCGAACCCTCAGCCAACTGCTGTTGCAAAAACTGCTGCAAGCAATCCTTGGTTGCCGGGATGTAAAAAGATTTTTGCGCCGGCGCTTTTTCGTGTAGGTCAAACCACAGGTTGTTTTGGTCATCCAAAACAAAGCGCAAGCGCTCCTCTTTTGTTAAGCTTTCACTTTCAAAAAGAAACACTTGCGACATATGCCTCGCCTTTCAACAATTACGCTGTGGCGTCCAACTCTTCGTTGTCAGACTCTTCGTCCTCGAACCAATGCTTACGGGCTTCCATGATCAAGCTTTCAGCTTGGTGCTTGGTCATCATGCCATCTGTCAACATCTCAAGAAGTTCGTCTGTTGCAAGTTCTGCAAAGTCGTCAAGCGTAGTGACACCACCACGTACAACTTCCATCAATGCTTCAAACTTCAAGCCGTGCAAGTTGATCAAAGCTTCTTCAACCTTCTTGTCTTGCAGCTCTTGCATTTGTGCATCCACGCTCTTTTGAGCACGGGCTTGAATTTCAACCGCTAGATCATGGTTAAAGCCTTCAATCGCTGCAATTTCATCCACACTTACCAACAGCAAGTCGTTGATACTTGAGAAACCTTCGCCCACCAAAACATGGGTAATTGTTTCGTCCACATCCAAACCTTCCATAAAGGTCTTAGACATCACCGCAAATTCTTTTTGGCGACGCTCTTCTTCTTCCTGCTCGCTCATAATGTCAATGTTCCAACCTGTAAGGATGGAAGCAAGGCGCACGTTTTGACCACGGCGGCCAATGGCGATAGACAATTTATCTTCTGGCACAACCACGTCAATGCGTTGCTCTTCTTCATCCAGCACAATCTTAGAAACTTCTGCAGGCGCAAGGGACTCAACCAAGTATTCTGCTGGGTTGGCTTTCCACTCAATAATATCAATGCGCTCACCTTGCAATTCGCTGGTGATAGACTGCACACGAGAACCACGGATACCTACACAAGCACCCACTGGGTCCAAGTTGTGATCAAATGATTTCACTGCAATTTTTGCACGGTGACCAGGATCACGCGCTACGCCCATCACTTCAATCACACCGGTTGAAATTTCTGGCACTTCTTCTTCAAAAAGCTTCTTCAAAAACTCTGGGTGCGTACGAGATAGGAAAATTTGCGGACCACGCACTTCACGCTGTACTTTGAAAACGTAAGCACGGACACGGTCGCCTAAACGGTAAGATTCACGTGGCAACATTTCATCACGTGGTAGGAAGGCTTCAACACCGTTCACTTCCACCGTGGTGCCTGAGTGATCGTTACGCTTCACCGTACCAGTTACCAACTTACCTTCGTTTTCTTTAAAGGCTTCAAACTCTTTACCACGTTCAGCATCACGTACCTTTTGGAAAATAACCTGCTTGGCAGCTTGTGCCGCAATACGACCAAAGTCCATTGGCGGCAAGTCTTCCATGATGAACTCACCCACTTCAATGTTCGGGTTGTTCTTTTTCGCTTCTGCTAGAAGAATTTGCATGCCGTTTTCTTTCAACGGGTAACCCTTGCTGTCACAAGCCGGACGCATTTCCATTGGGCGCTGCTCACGTTGAGCCAAACGGTACTCTTCTGGGCTTACCGGTTCCATCACAAGGTTGACAACTTCCAACGCTTTTTTCAAAGTGATGCCACCGTCAATACGGTCCATATTGGCGATAATGTTCAGGTGCATCCCAAACTTACGACGTGCAGCCATTTGAATAGCCTCTTCCATCGCCGTGATGATACTTTCCTTGTCAATATCCTTCTCACGTGCAACAGCATCTGCAACTTGTAAAAGTTCCAACGTCATTTCTTTATCCTTCTATTCGATTTATAATTTTTCTCATATCTTCATCTGTAAAGAACAGATGGGCATACTTAATTTGCTCGTAAGGCAATTTTACCTCTGTGCCATCTTCATCCATTTCAATGGTCACTTCACCTTCGTTTAAACCTTTTAAAACGCCTACAAACTTACGGCGATTGTCAAACGGCACTGCCATTTGCACCTTCACACGGGCGCCTGTGTACTCTTCAAAGTCCGCATCTGTAATCAGCGGCCTTTCCATCCCTGTGCTTGAAATTTCAAGGTTATAGCGACTTTGAATCACATCTTCCACATCTAATAAAGCTGAAGCCATTCTTGAAACTTCTGCGCATTGGTCCACCGTCGCGGAAATCATGTTATCTCGTGTGGTTTCTTTCGGTTCAATCATTACCTGCAAAGTCCCGCTGTGCTCACCCCCAGCAAAGCGCACACGCACCACGCGCAAACCCAGCTCATCCACACCAGGTTCTAACAGTTGCCAAATCTCTTGTTCTACGGGTTGTAGCATTCTATTCACCTTATAAAATTAAAAAAAGCGGGGTATACCCACTTGTTTTTTACACAAAAACAATTTTAAAAACTTGTTTACCTGAAGGGGAATATATAACGAATCCCCCTTCACTGCAAGTGTTGTCACAAAAAAATTTAGGCTGCTGTTTTAGCCATGGATTTTACAAGATCCAAAACTTTTTTACGCACCTTATCATCAGCAATACTGTAGTAAGCACGAATCAAATCAATAGACTCACGCTTGTTCAACTGACGATCAAATTCAGAAACTTCTTCGTTCACCTCTAACGCATCCGACTTATAACCTTCATAGAAATACTCAACAGACACATTTAGAATAGTAGCTATCATATACAAACGGCTGGCGCCAATGCGGTTGCTACCATTTTCATATTTTTGTACTTGTTGGAAAGTAATACCTAACTGGTCGGCCAATCTTTCTTGGCTCATACCCAAAACCGTACGACGCAATCTTACGCGACTACCAACATGAACATCTACAGGATCCGGTCCACTCATTTACACCACCTATTATTTATATTATTTAAATTACTTTAATTTTCACAGAATGGACACGTTTTAACATACCACCCCACAGCAAAACTGACAGGAGAATATACGAAAACAAAATGTATTACAAAGTAAATGCACATTTTTGCGCATTTTACAACTTCAAGAACCTAACAAAAACCCAAAACAACTTAAAAAGTGTACACAAAAAACAACCACCAGAATCCAAACAGAAACAACTTCACCTTATAACGATAGAACGCCCTGTTCACCGTCCACCAATTGCCATAACACACGACCGTAAGCATCAATCAAAGCAGAAGTTCCGCCATGGGCAACACGCAGAACAGTTTTTTGCAGTAGCGCCGCTTGAACCTTTACAATGGCAAAATGCTGGGCAGGACCCCAAAACCCTCTAAACCATGCATCATTGGTGATGTTTAACACATAATCAGCGTCACCATCCACCAAGTCTGCCGCAAAAGGCAAAACAATTTCACCGCAAATTAAAGGTGCAAAAACCACTCCTTTCACCATCAAACCCTGCTGATCCGCCTGCCCAGAACTGTAGCTGGACTGCCCTTGCAAAAACTTTTGCAAAAATGCAGGCATCCAATTTTGAAACGGGAAATACTCACCAAACGGCACCAAATAACGCTTGTCATAACGGAACGATAACTGCCCGTCCGCATCCATTTTATACAAACTGTTATAATAACCCCCTAGGCGGTAAGAAGGCGCGCCAAAGACAAAGGCCTCCGCAGTTGTCTTTTGTCGAAGGTAGTCCCTCAGCGCATCATCACGCTCCACATAATACGTGACAGCTGTTTCTGGCCAAATTAAAAGGTCCACTTCCTCGGGCGGACTTGACCGCTCTAAGTAGTCATTCAGATAAGACCACTTTGTTTGCTTTTGCCACTTTTCCTTTTGCGGCACATAACCCGAAACCACATGCACCGACAAACCTTTTTCATCCTTTTCGGTCAAGCCGTCAGGCGCATTAGACAAAACCGCCAAGCCATTCAAATAAACACCCACCAAAAGCAAGACTGAAAACACCCGCCCCACAGGACAACGCAACCACACCGCACTAAGCACAAAAATAAAGGACAAACCAAATAAGCCAACATGTGGCAATGCTTGCAAAAATTCAGGACTGTCCGCCCACACATGCACAGGCAAGTTCCACGCAAAAGTTGGTACCAAAAAACTGCGCATCGCCTCAAAGGCCACCCAAAAAGACGCAAAAAACAACCCCTGAACCAACACGCCACGACCTTGAAGCAACCGCACCGCCGGTGCTAAAAACAACGCCATAAACGCCGCCAAGAAAGCCGACAAAACCACAACACATACCACACCCAAAAGCCATGCCAACCACAAAGGATCATACATCGCTAAAAATGAGCCAATCAACCAATTCAGTGCGGTAAGGTAGTGACAAAAGGCAAACACAAACACAAACAGAACCACCCGCCAAAACCCCTGAAGCTGAAAGGCCATACTTGCCACACCCCAAAGCGCCAACAGCGCAAGCGGCCAAAGATTAAAGGGCGCAAACCCTAAGGTATACAAACAGCCACACAACACCGCCCATAAAAAAGGCGTGCCCCGCAATCGGTCACACACCCCTTTTAATTGAGTCATCAACACTTTTAAACAGCCTTTGACAATTCATCTTTTGGAATAAAGGTCAAACGCTGAACACGGCGACCGTCAGACTTTGTCACCACCAACCTTGCACCTGTCTCAAGGTTCAACTGCTCGCCTTCCGCTGGCACTTTGCCGCAAAAGTCCAAGACAAAACCGCCCAACGTTTCATAATCCCCATCGGCAGAAGCGCCTAAACCTTGAACCAAGGCTTCGTCCATGTCGACAATTTCCATCCGCGCGTCCAATTGCAGGCGTCCACCCACAAGCTCCACGACATCTTCCGCATCGCTAACTTGTTCATTTTCATCGTCCAAGTCGCCTACCAACTCTTCCATAATATCTTTTACGGTAATCAAACCTTCGGTGCCGCCGTATTCATCCACCACAATCGCCACTTGGACGGTGCGGTTACGCATTTCATCCAACACAGATGGGATTGCCAAAGTTTCGGGCACAAAAGTGCAAGGTCGCATCACACGTTTTAGATCAAAAGAACTTTCCTCACCGATGTGCTGAACCATGTCTTTTAAGGTAACAAAACCCACAACTTCATCCAAGTCTTTACCGCACACAGGTAAACGGGAGTAACCAGACTCCTTAAAACACTTCACAACGGTTTGATAATCGTCTTTTTTAGAAAGATACACAATGTCACTTCTTGGTACACAAGCGGCACCGGCAGTGATACTGCTAAAGCTTAACACAGCTGTAATTAGGTTTTTCTCTTCTTCAGACAACGGCTCCTCATCTTCACGACTGTCAATCAGATCGTGCAGGTCCTGATCCACATCCTTGCGGAAAATTTTGGTCCAAAACCCTTTAAAACCGTCTTTCCAACCACGCCTCGACGACGTCTCTGGCTCTACTTTACTGTCCATCTAAGATATAAAAACCCTTTAATTATTGAACTTATCTTCACCCTTATGGTAAGGGTTATTAACGCCCAGTTTGGCTAAAATGTCAATTTCTAAACGCTCCATCTCTTCCGCCTCGGCGTCATCAATGTGGTCGTAACCCAACAAATGTAAAACACTGTGGATAAACAAATGACAAAAGTGATCTTCCACGCTTTTATTTTGCGCTTGCGCTTCACGCTTTAAAGTATCCACTGAAACAATCACATCGCCAATGTATTTTTCAGGCATTTCCACCATTTCCATACCCGGCATATCATCACCACTGGGGAAGGATAAAACATTGGTCGGCTTATCCTTACCACGAAACTGTTTGTTAAGGGACTGCACCTCCACATCGTCAGACAACCTCATCGCCAGCAGTAATGTCTTACCCTCGCCTTCCAGCGCCAAGTCAGGGCATTGCCAAAGCACTTGTAAAGCTTGTTCGCACAGCTTTAGAACCTGCCCTTCATCTATAAAAGGCACCGCAAAATCAACATCCACTTCAATCATAAAAAAACCTCTAAAAAAAATCCATTCAACTTAACACAATCGGCAAAACTGCGGCATAACTGGCACCACCTACCGCTAATTGTTGTTGCCAACGCCCCTCACCCCAGTAAACGGCGGCCACCACCATCACCGCAACAGCGGCCAATGTCATCGCCACCCAACCTAAAGTCACCGGAATATACGTTACAAAGAGAGACAAAATCACCATTTCAGTCGCCGTTTGAAAAACACCCAAACCAGCCGTGTTCCACTTAAATGGCGCCATAAAAACCTGAAAACTTGAACGCCTGCCAAACAAACAAGCGGTCGTCAACATCCCCACGCCACTTAAAAACACCAAACCATACCAATGGCAATGGGTTAAAAAGAAGTGATCCACCAAGCCAAACATACTACCAATGCATACTTGAATTAAAAACAACAACTTCACAAAGGGCGTTTGCGTACTTAAATGCCCTTTAAAATAAAAATACAAACCAATAGCAAAAAGAGCCGAAACTGAAAGCCACTGCGGCAACGTTAATTCCTCGCCAAAAATGGCATTACCCGCCGCAATCACGCCAATGCACAAAAACCCAAAGAAACCAGCACTGCTGTTACTTGTACGACGTATGATCTGCCCGCAATAAATCAACCCCCAAAAACCTGCGCCCTTAAGCAAACCCAGTAAAATTAAATAAGGGCTATCGACCAAAATAGCCTGAACTGCTTGCGCTTCCTCCATAAAAATAGGCAACAACAAAATCGGCGCCAACACATACCAACCACCAATCGAATTGCAGGACTCAAACGGCGTGCTAACCAACGCCTGTTGCCGCATGTACAAAGCGCGGACAAAAGCCAGTGCAAACAAACCTGCCATGATAACCATGGTTGACATTTCATATCTCCATTGCATAAAATCTTCACTTCAATGTATATTAACAGTCACAAAAAACAAAAACAAAAATAAGCACACACAATTATGGCAAACACATTTTTATTCACCAGCGAATCCGTTTCTGAAGGCCACCCTGACAAAGTCTGCGACCAAATCAGCGACGCGATATTAGATGCATTCCTTGCGCAAGACCCACAAGCACGTGTCGCTGTGGAAACATTGGTCACCAAAAACCTTGTAACCGTTGCGGGGGAAGTACGCTCTCATTTCAAACCCGATTATGACAAAATAATCCGCCAAACCATCCGCAAAATTGGCTACACTTTTGGCGACTTTAACGCCGATACGGTGGAGATTATCAACCGCATTCACAGCCAAAGCGCCGAAATTGCCCAAGGTGTTGACGAAGGCGAAAGCAAAGAAGAAGGCGCTGGCGACCAAGGCCTAATGTTTGGCTTTGCGGTCAATGAAACACCGACATTGATGCCTGCCCCCATTTATTACGCCCACTTGATCATGAAAAAATTGGCAGAAATGCGCCATGCTGGCGAAACACGATTAGAACCCGACGCCAAAAGCCAAGTCACCCTTCTTTACAAAGACGATAAACCTGTGGCGGTGGACACGGTTGTTGTTTCCCACCAACACAAAAAAGACGTCAGCCAAGATGACATCAAAACATTGGCCGAAACTGTTTTGGCACAAGTGTTCCCCAAAGGGTGGATCACCAGTAAAACCAAAGTGTACATCAACCCGACAGGCTCCTTTAATTATGGCGGACCTGGGGCAGACACCGGTTTAACAGGGCGCAAAATCATTGTTGATACGTACGGTGGTATGAGCCGTCACGGCGGCGGTGCCTTTAGCGGTAAAGACCCTACAAAAGTTGACCGTAGCGCCGCATACGCCGCAAGATACCTTGCCAAAAACGTGGTTGCTGCGGGGTTAGCACAATCTTGCGAAATTCAACTTTGCTACGCTATTGGTGTCAGCCAGCCACTGGCCATCTACCTTGACACTTTTGACACCGGCAAAGGCTACAGCGATGAAGAACTGGCACAAGCCGTGCGCAAGTCAATGGACCTGTCACCCAAAGGCATCCGCACCCATTTAAACCTCAATCAGCCGATTTATCAAAAAACGGCAGCTTATGGCCACTTTGGTCACCCAGCCGAAGGCAATCACTTCCCGTGGGAAGCCACCGACTTGATTGACAAAATTAAAGAAAATCTCGTATAGAAAAAGCCCCCAAAGTTGGGGGCTTTTCTTACTTCGCTACATAAACATTGTAATAACTTTTAATAAAGTGGTCGAACTGCCCGTAAAAGGCGTCAATTTTTGGCACAGTGTCTTCCGCCAAAAACGCATTGGCACTCAAGCGCTCCACACGACTGATGGTTTCTTTCTCGCCTTTATCCATGTCACCGAAAAAGTAACTGCAATGGTTGACGGCAAAAATGGACGAAGTGGAAATGGCATCGGCACTTTGCTTAATATCATCAAAGCGCTTAGCAGTTAAATGAAAGCCACGGTAAAGGCGGTAAACCTCATAATAAGTTTTACCGTCCTTAGCACGAGCGCTTCGCATTTTACTGCGCAACGCATCCAGTTTTGGTGCAGTCACCGCCGTGACTTGGTCAAAACATCGGTCACGCAAGGGGCTTTTCCCCTTGTCCGCCACAGCAAGCGAGGCGCAAGCCATTAAACCAACCGCAAAAACCGCTTTAAATACACTTTTCATAACAAATGCTCCTAAATGGAAAGAAATGCAAAATTGCAAAAGGGTGGATTTACATAAAAAAGACCAGGTAACTTACAAAGCGCAACATAAAACAATTTATTAAAAAATTCAACGCCAACCTTTACACTTTTCTAAAAATTGTCTACAACACATATTATGAAACACGGTGACAAAGACTTATTTGTAAAAGAAGGGCGCTTGCGCTCCTTTGGGCGTACCTCCTCAAGACTCACCCAAAAGGACCAGCAAAAACTGGACGACAAGCTAAAACCTTATCTATTAACAGCTCAACAAGCAAAAGAATTTAAACCACAAAGCAAACTGGTGGTGGAAATTGGTATGGGCAACGGCGCTTGCTTGGCACAACGCGCAAAAAACGAGCCTGAAACACAATTCATCGGCTGTGAAGTATACAAAAACGGCCTTAACGCACTGGTCAACACCCTAACCGAGCAAAACAGCCAAAACTTCCACATTTGCCATGACGATGCCCGTGATTTACTTGAAAACCTACCGCCACAATGCGCCGATGAACTGGTTGTGCTTTACCCAGACCCATGGCCGAAAAATAAACAAAAAAAGCGCCGCATCGTCAATACCGAGCTCTTAAACCTTGCCAACCGACTGCTCAAAGATGACGGCGTTTTATTCATCGCCACCGATATCCCAGACTATATGATGTGGATCTTGCGCGAAGTGTACAATCACGACACATTCTTCCCCATTGCAACCAAACCAACCGAATGGGCAACCGCACCCGACTGGTGGCTGAGCACAAAATACGAGCAAAAAGCCATCAAGCAAGGACGCTCTCCCTGGTATATGACTTTTAAGCGCGGGGTAGACAAATCCAACACCAAGTGCGCACCACTAACCACATGACTCTGTATTTACTTGTGGCATCTGGTGGCATGATTGGCGCTCTTTTGCGTTACGGCATCAGTCAATGGCAACCACATATCAGCACCACTTTTGCCATCAACATCTTCGGGTCATTTTTATTAGGCGCTTTTATGGCATGGCAAAGCCAAAACCCAAACATCAGCCCAGCCCTTAAAGCATTGGTCAGCGCTGGTATTCTTGGCGCATTTACCACCTTTTCCACTTTTAGCATGGAAAGCTTTCACCTTATTAACAAAGGGCTTTATGCAAAAGCCTTTTGCTACGTAACCGCTTCTGTTATCCTTTCCATTGGTGGCTTTGCGCTGGCAAACACCTTGTTTAAAAACTAAAAAGGCTTTTAACATGCGTCAAATATTTTTAAAAACTTGGTTATGGGCATTACTTTGCCTCTCCTTCACCCATTTAGCACAGGCCCAAACCAAACCTGCCCAAAAAGCCGACTTGATTGGCACATGGCAAGTGGTTGCCTTTTTCCCAGGGTCTTTCGCCTTGAATAATCCAGACTCTGACCTGTTACTGCCCAGCCAAATTTACGGATTTTATCAAGACAACCATATGCGAAGTTTGACAGATGATAAGGCGAAAGAATTTAACTACACCCTAGACGAACTTGAAAGCCGTTTTGGCAACCGCCCACAAAAATTACACTATCAAGTCATTAAAGCAGGACTGGTCGCCACCACCATTGATGAAAAACAGCAAATTGGCAGCCTTTGGCAAAGCTACATCGCCACCGAGGACCATAAGATCGAAGGGTTACCCACCCAAAAAGGTGACCTTATTATGGGGATGATCCCTCATGACAAATCCGCCCCTGCCGGTCAATTTAGCTATATCCGTGTATTAAGAGCCGTCAACCGCTAGAAGTTATCTTTTTGTTGGCGTAGTTTTGCAAAGGCCTCCACAGTCGCAGCACGCATAAATATATTATGCGATCTTTCATAGCAAATAGTTGTTGGAATAGTGGGCAACCCTTGTTCGCGCACTTTTTCCGCCTGCATTAAGGCTTGCTGGTAACAGCGCCCATCCGCCACCGAAACTGCAAATTTAAAGTTATCCACCGTGTATTCATGGGCACAATAAACCGCAACATCGTCAGGCAGGCCTTTTAATTTAACCAATGAGTTAAACATATTATCAGCAGACCCTTCAAACAGACGGCCACAACCGCCAGAAAACAATGTGTCACCACAAAAAAGCATTTTCTCTTGCTCAAAATAATAAGCAATATGGCCAATGGTGTGCCCATCCAAGCGCAACACCTTCGCCTTAGAAGCACCCACCATCACTTCATCACCGTCCACCACCGTGGTTGTCGCCCGTGGTATACGATGCACATCGCACCTTGCACAGATCACATCAGAATTATAAATATCGCATAATTTAGCAACACCGCCTACATGGTCATAATGGTGATGGGTGATTAAGATATTATGCAAAGTATCCTCAGCTAGAAATGACAAAACAGGCTCACTATCACCAGGATCTACCACAGCCCTTTGCCCCGTTACATCACATTGGAGCATGAAAATGTAATTGCTATCAAAAGCCTTTAATAAATTCACATTTAACATTTTGGTTTAACATATCCCCCTTTGTGAATTTGAACCATTCGACCATAAGAATCTCGACTACCGATGGTTAAATAAGCCGTCGTTTTTTTAAAAGGTGGCTTTTGAGCTGGCAACTTTGATGCTTCTGCCAATTTTAGATGGCAGCCTGTGGTGATGTGTGGTTCAAAATCAGCACCATAACCATTAAACACTTTCCTACCATCAAACAATCGCATAACATCTTTTTGGATTTTGGACAGGGATCCCACCCCTTCTAAGCTAAAACTACTATAAATACGACTTCGCCATGGCGCATCAAGCACAAAAGTTTTGATCACCACCGGAATTTCGGTTGGGATGACGGATTGTTGTAATTTTTGCCACATATCGTCAACATCTGATGCATCCCCCTCTATATGAGTGATTGAAACATGCGGCACAGAATTAACACCCAACACATATTCAGAAGCGCTTTTTTGATGCAGTCGCTTTGATACCAAAGAAAGCGCCATTTCGTCTTGCGGGTTAAATGTGTATGCAATGTTCAACATAGAGCATGACTTCCTTACTTTTTTATTGCATAATACTATAACCCGAAACTGAAATTGGTGCAAAAGTTGGATATTTTAACACTTAGAAACTGGTATAGAACACCCACAGGCCACATGGTGCGCCGCCATGTGCAACATGCCATTTCCAAGCTTTGGCCCAGTCTTCACGGTAAACGCATTTTAGTAGTGGGTTACGGAATACCCTACGTTAAACTTTGGCTCAAAGAGGCTCAGGTTTTTTGCGCCTTGCCTGCACGCATGGGAGCTATGCCTTGGCCCAACCACGCACCCAACAAATGCATACTCAGCTGGGAACATGAACAACCATTCCCCGACGATTTTTTTGATGCCATTTTGGTGATGCACTGCCTAGAGTTTTGTCAAGATGAGCTGGCTGTTTTAAATGAGTGTAACCGTATTTTAAAGGACAAGGGGCACATCCTCACTATTGCGGCTAACCGCAGTGGAGCTTGGTCCCATCGTGAGATTTCGCCTCTTGCGATGGGGCGACCGTTTAGCACCGGCCAACTGGACCGCGCTTATCAAAAATGCGCCTTTAAGGCGACCCAATCAGCTCTTGCGCTTTACACCCCACCGACAGACAGGGCTTGGGTTCAAAAATACAGCGAAACCTTTGAAAAGCTAGGCACCAAGCTACAAGCACCGATGGGCGGTGTTATTTTGCTTGAAGGGCAAAAGGATATTCACGCCTGCTTGGTCATTCGATCCAATGAAACCAGCAAAAGGTTTATCCGCTTTACCCCTGCCGCAATGAACAGTTAATCAATCGGTTAACTATCAAATTCCGAGCACAAAAAATGAATAATAGCAGTTAATTAAACTAATCAGTTAATTATTATGAAAATGTTTTATGGATAAATGACTCAACCTTCATCAAGGTGATTTTAAGATTTTTAAGCCTGTTATCATACTCCACATCATTTGCATCCAAAGCCAAACGACACTGATACACAACCTCGTCCATACCTAAAGGTTTTGCAGCATCTTTTAACCGCTTCATAGCAGTCGTCCAATTTTTTCGATCCTTGTTTTTACACGCCGTTTCCAAAACGTTAAGAACCTGATGCGCCGTCTCAATGTATCCTTCTAAAGCCTCTTTTTGATTTTCACTTCCTTTGCCCACTGTACTTTCCAACTTTTGTACTTTAACCACAGCAATGTTGTCATCACCCTTTAAACTACCGCGAACACTATTTTTCTGAACTTCATGGAAAACTGATTCAAGTTTAGAACTGGTCACAGGCTTGCTTAAATAGCCATCCATCCCAGACTGAATACACAAATCTCGATGCTCTTTCAAAGCATTAGCTGTCAAAGCATATATGGGAATAGGCGTCATATCATTCTCATTTTCCAACTGACGAATAAGCGCTGTCGCCTTAGTCCCATCCATAACCGGCATTTGCATATCCATAAAAATAACGTCGTAATCTTGCGTCTTAAATTGCTCAAATGCCTCTTGACCATTCCCAACAACATCTACGTCAACCTCAAAGCCTTGAAGCATTTTTAAAATGACTTTTTGATTAATGATATCGTCTTCAGCAACCAAAACACGCATGCCTTGAAAATCTGGCTCACCACTCCCCCCATCTTGTATTAATCCAGAGCTATCACTGTACACAAATTCACACGCATGGGAACTAAGTCTATTTAAAAACTTATACATCGCAATTTCAGAAAGCGGCTTTTTGATATGTGCATAAACCCCAAGCTCGTTCAATTCTTGCGAATTTATCGAACTATCTTTATATGCATAAGTTACCCACTTTAAATGTGTGTTTTTCACAAAATTTGAAGACTTACGAAGCCACATCATATTATCTTCTGAATATTGATCAATGTTCACAAAAGCAAAGTCAACCTCTGGATTAAACATATCATCAACATCGTCTATACACCTCAGCAATGTCACATCAAAACCAACATACTCCAAAATCTCGACCATATACTCAGATTCCAAATCATCGCAATCCACAACCAAAGCCTTACCTGCCACACTGTTTTGCGCCACTTGATATTTATAAAAAGTGTCGTTCAGGTCATCTCGCTCTAATTTCAAGTTAAATTCAAAGCACGATCCATTAGCCAGCTCACTTTTTAAATTGATACGACCATTCATCCGTGCCACCAATTCACTGATAATTGAAAGCCCAAGCCCTGTCCCACCATACTCTCTAGTTGTAGAAGCATCGGCTTGAGTAAACCGTTCAAATATTTTATGTTGATTTTCAGCGCTAATACCAATACCTGTATCTTCAACTGCCGCACAAAAACCCAAACGCTCGTCATATCGCACTGTTATTTTAACAAAACCTTGATGCGTAAATTTAATGGCATTGCTAACCAAATTAGAAAATATTTGCTTAACCCTTGTGGGGTCACCCACCGCCAAACCCGGCATTCCAGGCTCAAAACGCAGCAACATGGAAACACCCTTCACTGACGCTAGATGATGAAATGTATTAAAAACATCAAAGATAGCATTACGAAAATCAAAGGATACATTTTCCAAAGCAAGCTCTCCAGCTTCTATCTTTGTAAAATCTAAGATATCATTGATGATACACAATAAATTGTCTGCACTACGTTCAATGGTCTGTGCCAAATCTCGCTGTTCTTCACTCAGCGATGTATTCAATAAAATGTCTGTAGTGCCAATCACCCCATTCATCGGCGTTCTAATTTCATGGCTCATATTTGCTAGAAAATCACGTTTTGCCATGTTCGCCACTTCAGCCGCTTGCCTTTGCTTTTCAGCCAAATCACGTTCTTTTTGTAGCTTAAAATCACGCTCTTTTATTTTAAAAACCATATTATTAAAAGAATGCACCAAACTGCCCAATTCATCACCACGCTCTAAATACCGAATAGATATTGGCACATCTGCATTTTGAGCGACCCTATGCATTCTATTTGTGAGATGCTTCAAGGGCTTGACCAATATTTTGTCCAATAAAAACAACATCAAGAGCATCACAAAAATCAAAACCAGCAACATCAATACAAGCTTAACCGACATAGACTTTTCAAAAATTTGATCAATATTCCTCTGAGTCCACACAATGGACAAATACCCCACCAACTCACCCGTACGGGGCATCACCACACTGATAAAAGTGATATACTGGCTTTTGTCTATCTGTGAAATGGTGACAACCTCACCCTTATCTAGCTGGGTTAAATTTTGTACAAGCAATTTATGAAGGTCGAAGTCGTGCTGGTAATAAGGTGACTCATCATAAGTTTCTACCTTCAAAGCACGGTCAAAAGTTGTCACTGCAATTGCACTGCTATTTTTATCTTCCAGCAAATAACCATATGCACTTCGAATTGCTTTTTCTTTATGCCATTTCACACCACCTGCCAACAACGGACGAAGCAGGCGAACCGTCTGCTCGCCTGCCTTCATTGCATGGTCATAAAACATCTTCTTTTGGTAGATAAAATTGACTGACATAAACACCAAAACAGAAAAGGCAACCAAGGCCATCAACACAGCAGAGAGTTTTAAACCGAGTGATATTTTAGTCTTCATCTAAACTCCCTACGTAAACGATTATAACGGTAACTCAACCCGTCTAAATATTCTGCATCATAAACCACCCGTGAAAATCCCAGCAAATCACCATCTTTAAAAACAGGGTAAAAGACAACTTGCTCAAATTCATGCGCGTGAGGCACATACTCAACATCTTTCATCAAAACATCAGCCTTTTGCTGCAAAATTTCTGAGTGCCATATTCTATGCTGCAAACCGCTTAGAGCAATAGTTACACCTTTTAGAGTTACCAACGACAAACTGGTAACCAAGCCCTTTGTACTATGCGTCAAAGCGTCCAAAGTCATCGAGACAGGGTTTAAAGACATTTGGCGATATAGACTATAATCCTTACTTTCCAAACGCTCCTCCCATGTTGCTTTTAAAGTTTCAAAATCATCTAAACCCCACTCTGCTTGTTGCTTGTTAGCCGCTATCAGCAAATCCTTTATTTCTTGACTTTGAATTATATCCTTTAGCTTATTGTCATAATAACTCTCCACCATAAGGCGATAGCCGTCATCACCCCACGCAAACTGAGGCAATAAGAAAATAGCAATCGTTAAAACGGCCAAAATACGCAATACAAAAAACCTTCAATCTTTTATTTAAGTATAAACACTGAAACAACTGAGCACATAAAAATTAAAAAACGCATATAGCGTCATTTCATACCTTGAAGACACAGCCCCCTTGGTAAAAGGGCATGTATCACTTTTTATTTTTATGGAAAATGTATGCGCTTTAAAGCAATAATTCATATGATAAAAATAAAAAGAACAAGCACTGTGAGTTTTCATTATCATAAATGGGCAGACGTTTCTGTTATTATACCCACCCTTAATGCTGAGGAAACAATTCTGCGTGCCATTCACAGTGTGTGCATGCAAACCAGCAAACCACGAGAAATTATCATTGTGGATGGTGGCTCCACCGACCGCACCCTGCAACTTATTGAAAAAGAGAGATCCGTCGAAGGCTGGAACATGCCTATTCAGCTTATCAAGCTCAGCAATGTTAGCCCAGGACATGCCCGCAATGTCGCCATCAACAAAGCAGAAAGTCATTACATTGCCTTTCTAGACGCCGATGATGAATGGCACAGTAAAAAAATGGAGAGGTCCATTGAAGAGCTTAAAAAGCATCGTTGCACCCTTATTGCACATGATATTATTCACCATTACCCCATGGGGCGTAAGTTTTACGAAGAATGCTCTAAATTTTATCAACCGCAGCCTTTTAGTCACTTTAGTTTGTTTTTATTTGATTACATCACCACAAGCACCGTGGTGGTGGAAAGACAAGCGGTCATCAAAGCAGGTGGCTTTGAAGAACACTTCAATTGCGACGTAGGATATGAACTTTGGCTTAAAATTTTAAAGAACCCTGAAAACTCATGTTTTGTCCACAAAGGTGCTTTAACCACCTATTACATTCAACCCAAATCACTCAGCTCAAAATTCTTAGACCGCTTAGCCTGCCATGAAGCTTACATAGCAAGGCATGCCCGCACCATCACACCTTTAGGCATCATCACCGCACCTTTGCTTGCGCTCATTCGCAGTCTTATCATTCAAAACAAAGTATGGAACAGAGCCTTAAAGAATAAAGCTTACCACCGCGTTGTGATCACGGCGTTGCGCATGCCTTACGCCTGCCTTAAAGTGATGGTGCTGTCGCTCATTCCTTACGATTTATTAACAGCCCTTAAGAAGCGGACTCACCCTTCTTCACGCGGATAGCCATGCCAACAGGCTTGTCTTTGTTGCATACCGCTTCTAAATTAAAAACAGCCGCAGGGTTGTTTTGTAAAAAACCGACCAAGCTTTTAAGTTCATCGGCCGTTTTCACATGCTCATATTTATAGCCTGCAAAATATTCAAAGGTGTGGTCCACCGCATCTTTATATCGGCGCAACCAACAAAAGTGCCCACTAGGCTTAGTGGTGCGATAAACCAAGTGATTTTTCATCAACAAATACCCAACACCCGGCCACAAATGTAAAAAGGAAACCAAACGTGCATAACCACACACAAAAGCATTGGAGCGCCGCATCATAAAACGCCTAAATGTTTTGTTTACAACTTTATAACGCATATGATGATACCAGCGCTTGGTTTGACGCACAGGACACTGGAAGACAATTTCCCCCGCTGGTGAAAGCAACGCCCACAACGACTTTAAGCTATGGTCAAAAGAAGGAGAATGACGCAACGCATCATTACAAACCACAACCCCATCAAACGACCCTTCATCAAAAGGTAGTTCTTCCAATGTGCATTGGACAATGTCAATATGTGCTGACTCTTCCATACACTCCCGTGCAACACCGTCCACCGCGCGGGAATTTTCAATGTAAATCACATGCTTTGCACCCATCTCAAGCATCCAAAGCGCTTGATAGCCCGAGCCACCACCACAATCAATCACCACCCGATCTTTAAAGATATTTTCAGCACCAAAGGTATTGCGGACAAATTCATTTTCCCATGCATTTTTATAGAGACTTTTATGACGTTCGGTGTGTTGCTCTTTATCGCTCACTACCGTGCGAACTTTTTGGCGCTCACCTGTAAAACGTGGAATAGACTTTCGAACTGGGTATGTGCGCCCTCTGCGACCTTTTAATATGCAATCAGTCACCCGACCCTTTTCACCATAACGTGCATGCTCAACGCAAAGAGGTGCCTTGGTTTCAGGGTCTCTTAACATCTCTAACAAAAATGGCGTCATATTTCACCTATCATCCAGCTAAAGTCATCAAACTTACCCTTTGGTTATAGACAGTCACCTCCACAAAATCAAGCACACTTTTGATATACATCACACAAACATTTTCTTTGTTTAAAAAACCAAATTTTTGTCAAACACAGCAAACACCAAACAAGCCATTGAAATTATTCAAAATCACAATTTACACAACCTATGCGATACTAAAATTTAAACTTGCACAATCATAATTTGTCTTCATGATAATAAACATAACAAAAATAGATATTTACAAAAACGAACCTTGAAAATTTAACGAATGAACATGACAATTACAACGAAAGACCTTATAATGAATACAATTGACAACAAACAACAGGGCGCTATGTTTATTCAAGGTGAAGGAAAACTGTCTGCACTCATGCCATTCGCATTGGATGCTATTCAAGAAGGTGTGTTTATTTTAGACTGCACCACACCCAACCACAGCATTTTGCACAGCAACGCTGCCATGCGTAAAATAACAGGCGTGCCCAATAACCTGTGTCAAAAAACGTTGGGTGAAGTTTTTGAACCCGAAAACGCCACATGGCTTATTACCCAAACCCAAAAGGTTAAAAAATTCCAAGAAACGGTCGAAAAAGAAGTTTTGTGGAGCCTTGGCAAAAGCCAACTGAATTTAAAAATCACCCTCATGCCGATTGTTGAAGATGGTCAGGTATCCCACATCATTGGCACCATGCAAAAGGTGCAACAAAACGAACAACAGGCCGAACCACTGCGCCAAAAGCATGAACGTTATGTCACTGCTTTAGAGTATGCCCCTTACGGTGTTTGCTTTATTGGCGATGATGGCAAACCTTCTATGGTCAACCGCTCGCTATGCCAGTGGCTAGACATGCCGCTAAACTTCATTTTAAAGTCGCACATTTCTAATTTCTTCAGCGAGATTGACAAAGCCGTCTTCAACCAAGCCTTACAAAAAGTGATCAACAGTGGCCGCAGTTACCGTGGCATTGAATTGAAGCTGAAAACAGTTACAGGTCAGCACATGTGGGTTTCCCTTTCCATGTCCCGCGTTGCCAATGTTGAAAACCCTTACACCATTGTTCAATTTGTCGACGTGACCAAACGCAAACTTGAAGAAAGTGAACTTTTAAAGCTGGCCACCCAAGACCACTTAACCAAACTTTCCAACCGCAAAGTGTTTGACGAAAGCTTAGCCATGAGCATCAAGCAAGCCAAACGCTACAACCGTGAGGGAGCGGTTGTTTACATTGACCTTGATAACTTTAAAGGCATCAATGACAATTACGGTCACAAAGCAGGTGACGCCATCTTACAAGAAGTGGGCAAAGTGTTGCGTGATGTCTTCCGTGAGACGGACACAGTCTCCCGCATTGGAGGGGATGAATTTGCCGTCATCATGAACGAAGTCGCCTGCGATGAAGCCCAAAGTAAGGCCGACATTGTTGAACAAAAAATTCGTGAGATCCGCATCACCGCTCATGACAAACAAGTGTCGGTCAGCGCATCCATGGGGGTTCAAATTTTTGGTGGCACAAACTGCCAAAGCGAAGAAGCCATCATTGAAGCGGCGGACAAAGCCATGTACAGCAACAAAGCCGCCTCCAAAAACGAAGGCACAGCCATCAACTAAGCATTGCCCCACAACTCCTCCGTTATAAATCCACTTTGTTTTTACGCCCAGTTGTTGTACAACAGCTGGGTAGCAAATAAAAACAAAGCAGAGCAAAATTTTGATGAAAAAAATTCTCAGCGGTATTCAGCCTTCTGGTCGCCCTTCACTGGGCAACTATCTTGGTGCCATCAAGCCACAAGTTTCATTGCAAGATGAAGCGGACGTTACTTACTTTATTGCCGACCTTCACGCCATCACGGTTCGTCAAGATCCGGCAGAGCTTAAAAAACGCACCTACGCTGTGGCGGCGTGGTATCTAGCCTGCGGCTTAGACCCTGAAAAATCTACATTGTTTGTTCAATCACATGTCCCTGCTCATGCTCAACTGGGGTGGATTTTAAACACCTTTGCTCAAATGGGTGAACTGGAACGTATGACTCAATTTAAGGACAAGTCCAAACGTCACAGCCACAACATCAACGTAGGCCTGTTTGGTTACCCTGTACTGCAAGCGGCGGACATTTTGCTTTACAACATTGACGCTGTCCCCGTTGGTGAAGACCAAAAACAGCACATTGAACTTACCCGCGACATTGCCATTCGCTTTAACAACCATTACACCCAAGGCAAAGAAGGCGCAAAACCCATTTTTGTGGTACCCGAGCCGATGTTGCCAAAAACAGGTGCAAGGGTGAAGGACCTGCAAAACCCCACCGCAAAAATGTCCAAATCCATTGACGGTAAAGGTACCATTTTTATGGAAGAAGATGTCAAAAGCATTGCCAAAAAAATCCGCTCTGCGGTGACAGACAGCGGTAGTACAGTGGAATACGACGTTGCAAACAAACCCGGCATTGCCAACTTGCTAGAAATTTATGCCACCGTGCAAAACATATCTATTGAAGCGGCACAAAATGAATTTTCAGGTCAGCAATACGGCGCATTTAAGTCCACCGTTGCAGACGCTGTGGTTGCCGAAATTGAACCCATTCAAAAACGCTTTAATGAGCTGATGAACCACCGTGCCGAACTGGACAAAATCCTTAAAGTTGGTGCGGAAAAGGCCAACATTCAAGCCGAACGCACGTTGCAAAAAGTGATGAGAAAAGTGGGTCTTGTCCCACCTGCGGTTTAAACGATATGCCTGCAAAAAAAGCCCCTAAATTCAACCCGAAATCAATTCAAAAAATGGAATACACGGTCATTTCATTTATGTTGCTGTTTGGGGTGGCTTTTGTGGCACTTTCCTTTTTAACAGGGGCGGAGAATGTTTGGCAAAAGCTGACCATGCTAAACCTTAGCACTTGGCTGACCGTGATCAGTTTATCCATCATCAATTATTGTGCCCGTGGTTTAAAATGGCATTTATTTGCCCAAAAGTTGCAACTGGGCGTGCCTATAAGGCGATTGTTCCTTTATTATTTTAGTGGCATGTCCATGACCGTAACCCCCGGCAAGGTCGGCACTGGCATCCGCCTGTGGTTTTTCCAGCGTTGCCATCAAGTGCGCTATGCACGTTCGCTACCGCTGATGGTGATGGACCCTATCACCGACCTTGCCGCTTTACTAATTTTATGCGTTATCGGCGGACTATCATTCACAGCCGGCGGTCAAAATACGTCGGTGATTGCTTTATGTCTCATCACATTTGTCGCTGTTGTATTTTTAAACAAACCTAGCTGGATTTCAAAAACCATCAAAGCTCTTTACAGCTTAACAGGCAAGCGCAAAAAACGCCTGTTTGCCAGCTTGCAACGCTTGGCAAAAAACATCACCCAACTGGTCAGCCCTTGGTTATTTATCAAAACAGTGGCCCTTTCCCTTTTAGGGTGGGCGGCCATGGCACTATCCTTCCAAATGATCTTAAATCAAATGGGCGCAGACCTCACATTTTTACAATGCGGCTTTATTTTTAGCTTTGCTATTATTTTAGGGTCGGCCACCATGTCCCCTGGTGGTTTAGGCGGCACCGAAGCCACCATGATTGCCCTGCTGGCCACCTTAAATATCCCGCTTGAAATTGCGGTGCCTGCCACGGTTGTCATTCGCTTTACAACTTTGTGGTTGGGCGTGCTGATTGGCTTTGCACACCTGCCTTTTTCTATGAAATTGGCTAAGAAATAAATTAACCACATTCGTGCTTGCCTCGCCCGTTTTTTTTTGGGAAAATAAAACATCTTATCAATATACAAAGAAAAAGAATTCAAACACCTATGGCTGATAAAAAAACTTCAAACACGCAGGATCAACCTAAAAAGGACGTGAAGCCTCTACGCCTTTCTTTTGATGACAATCAACTGTTGATCAACCTTTGCGGCCACCATGACAGCAACCTTCAACTGATTGAAGAATACCTAGGTGTTCAGCTGATTGTGAAAGGCAACCAAATTGCCATTTTTGGCGAGCCTACCCAAGGGGAAAAGGCCAAAGTTGTTTTAGAGGATTTATACGAACTTCTACTTAAGGACATGACTGTTGGCGCCAGCGAAGTCACCGCTGCTTTACGCATTACAGACGGCTTAATTGACAGTGAAAAACGCCCGAATGACCTGATTGGCGACAAGGCGGTTATTCAAACACCTCTTAAAAAAATTACCCCTCGCACCATGCAACAGCATGTGTATGTTAATGCACTGCGCACCTCCAAACTGGTGTTTGGCGCAGGTCCTGCGGGGACGGGTAAAACGTTTATGGCGATGGCCATGGCCATCAGCATGTTGGCAAGCAAGCAAGTTAAAAAAATCATCCTCACCCGACCTGTGGTGGAAGCGGGGGAAAACCTTGGCTTCCTACCCGGCACCTTGGAGGAAAAAATTGACCCATACTTGCGCCCTTTGTTTGACGCATTGAATGACATGGTCGGCCCTGAAAAATCAAAAGAATACATTGAAAGTGGCGTCATTGAAATTGCGCCCTTGGCCTACATGCGTGGTCGCACCCTCAATGACTGCATCATGCTTTTAGACGAAGCGCAAAACACCACACCGATGCAAATGCGGATGTTTTTAACCCGTATGGGCGAAGGCAGCCGAATGATTGTCACAGGTGACCCATCACAGTGTGACCTTAAACCCGGCAACCCAAGCGGTTTGAGAGAAGCATTAAGCGTACTAGAAGGCTTGAAGGACATTGAAGTGATCCGCTTTAGTGACATTGACGTGGTGCGCCATGCCCTTGTGGCTCGTGTGGTGCAAGCGTACGACGAGCATGACCGCCAAATTGGCATGAAAATCGACAATCGCGGCGCTTGGTAGCAAACACTCTTTTAAACTGACACAACAAACCCAAAAAATTTAAGCGCTTGCACAGCGCTTACAAGCTGTGTATTTTAATGGGAACAGATCATTTGTCCCATCTCCATCCTTTTTCATAGCCACCATACGAGGTTATTCTTATGGAAATTGCCCTGATACTTTTAGCGATCGCTGTTGCTGCCTTTGCAATTTGGAGCTCATACAAAGTGGGTTCTCACCTTCAAAAAACCTACAAACTCAACCCATTTTTTGGTTTGGTCATTATGCTTGTGGTGTTGCTGAGCTGGTGGCCGCTCACGCTGTTACTTTACTTTGCACCCAAACTCTTTAAACCTGACGATACTTAATCGAACATAAAAAAACCTCTTCAATTGAAGAGGTTTTTTTCGCAAAGCAGTTTCAATGATCAAATTAAGAACAGTGTTCATTGATTTTGCATGAAGCACAGCATGGCATTTCACAAACAGGTTGTTCACCTTTAAAAGGCAATTCTATACTTGTTGCATACCAACGTCGGCGCACACCTTCTTTAACCATTGGTATGGTTGTTGTGGTGGACAAATCCTTCACCGCAAAGGCTTCCACACTTATGGGTAAGTGTTTTGATGGATGGTGTTTATCCAACATTTGCCGCACACATGGATAACAAACCGACTTTAAACAACCATCTTCTGTTTTAAAAACAAAATATTCACGATTGATAATACCTGCCAACTCGCCAATTTCTTGAATGTGAGTGCTTTTATAACCCCACAAACAAAAAATTTCATGCGCCATCTTTTTTTGAGAACCCAAACAAGAGCTATTGTAAATCTGCTTCCGCAGGTTTGTACTTTTAGCCTTTTTTTGAAGTATCTCCAAATTTTCAGGACCAAGGCTTTTAACAAATTGCTGATGTCCGTGATAAACGTAAAGCGCAAACGCGAGCAAACCTAAAGCAATGAAAATAAACATAACAAAACCTCATGTTAACCATTAAGGCTACGACAGCTCTTAGAAACTTTGCAGCCACAGTCCGGCAAAACACCCGTATGCTCTACAAAATCGCGAGAGATATGAAGACAACGTTCCGTTGAACGCATCCCCAAAACAGTGCTATTAAAAGCTTTATTGCAGGCCAACGTGATCGAAACATAATCACGTGCGCTTAAACCGTTGACGGTTTCAACACCCTGCTCATGCTTGCCAAGGTTGCGGTCTGAACAATACAAACCCACCAAATGCTCGGTGCAGTGGTCGCATATAATTTTACGCTTACCATTCGGGGTCTCCAACACAAAGCGTGAACCATCAATCACACCAACCACCTGCCCATGAGGGCCAAGAGGTAAACGTGTACCATTAAACAGTTCAACCGCTAATTTCATTTGCAATTGAACATCATTGGCACTGCGCATTTGCTTTACTTGATGGTCACGCACACATCCGTTGATGGTACCTTGAAAGATTCGTTCGTCTCCAACAATGGCTTTTTGAATTGTTTGAACCAAATACGCTGTATGATTTTTACAAAAGTAAAAAAAAGCAGCAATAACAACAATAAGTATAACAAGGGTCATAATGGCTATCCACATAAGATAAACCTCGCTCAGTTTTAAGAAGAAAAAGAAATGAAAGATTGTAGACAATCAAAAAGCTACCACAAGGGTAGCTTTTTATCCAGCAGAAATTTCCGCAACTTAGGCTTTTAAAGCCCTTGCCTTTTCAAGGTCTTCAGGTGTGTCAATGCCAATGGGGGCATGTTTGGTCATCGCCACGTAATATTTTAAGCCAATGTCAAGGCCACGCAATTGCTCCAAGCTTTCTTGCTTTTCCAGCGGTGATGGTGCACTGGCCACAAATTTTTCCAGCGCGTCGTAGCGGTAGGCATAAAAGCCAATGTGACGTTTCATCACCTTTGCACCGTGCGGAATTGGACAACGAGAGAAGTAATGGGCACGGCCATGTTCGTCTGTCACCAATTTAACCATATTAGGGTCCGCCAATTCCGCAGGGTTATCAATCTCGTGGGCAAAAGTCACCACATCTGGCCAGCCAAGGTCAAACGCCTTGACCGCTTCTTTTAGCAATTCTGGTGGTAAAAAAGGTTCATCCCCTTGAACGTTGATAATCACGTCCGGCTTTTCGCCACCTTGTGCCATTTGCCTTTGCACCGCCTGCCAAATGCGGTCAGACCCTGAAGGCAAGGCACTGTCCGTCATCACAAACTGGCCACCATCTGCGCGGACGGCTTCGCCAATACGCTCATCATCACAGGCCACAAAAACATCACCCACATCTGCCTCCTGCGCGCGGTTGACCACATGACAAATCATCGGTTTGCCTGCAATGTCCGCCAAAGGTTTGTTTGGCAAACGGGTGCTGGCCATACGGCTGGGAATGTACACTTGAACTTTCATAAAAAGAATACCTTTTGAAACTTGTTAATTTTCATAAACATCTTCGTTTATACTTCTTTTGACACGCATGTCAATTTTTCCGGTCAAAGGCAACGCTGCTGGCGCCACTGAAGAGGAGCTTGCTGGGCCCGCTTGCCTTAAAACAGCCTCAAAAGACCCGAGCGGTAGTTTAATGTCAATCTTCACCGGAATATATCGGCCATCAGCAGTCACCCAAAGTTTCAAACGTTCTTTTTTACGGTTTGGGTTGTCATGCTTAATCAAAACAGGGTGAATTTTAATCACATCCACCTCACCAAAAATGGTGTCCATCTTCTCATAGCCCAACACCCGCATTTTGTAGGTATAACGGTTGTCATAATGGGTGACGGGTCGGGTTAAAACGTCCCCTTTTTTGAGTTTATCCGTTTGCGCCCTCAAGGCATAAAGCACCGACAAAATATCCCGTGCGCCTGCTTCGGCCTCATGGATTTGTGGCGGGCGGTTTTTGTGCTTGTTGATGTATGTTGTTTGCTTTTTTACATGGTCAAAAAGCACCAGCTTATCCGCACGGTAATTGTTTTCATTCAACTGCGCATGGAAACGACTGGTCAAAAAAGGTGCATCGCTATGCGTCCCTTCTGAGCGAATGCGGTCACGCAAAATATAAAGCGAATTCACCTTAGGGTCGGTCCACGCGCGACCGGTCAACACATAACCGTCTGGGTTATTTTCCAGCAACAATTCAGCAGAACCCAGGGTCATAAACGACCAGCGTACGTCAAAGGTCAAACGTTCACCGTCTTCTTGCCAGTTGTAACTGTTAGAAGGGGAAGTGGCTTGCGCTGTGGTGACAAAACCCAGCCAAACAACACAAAAAATGACCCAAAAAATTCTCATAACATTATCATCATCCACTTTCACTCAAAATGCAAGTGGAACATAAGTGACACAGTCGTCAGCGGTCAAAAACATAGCATTCTTGTCGGTTGTGGCAAATCAAGTTTAAAATGCACCGTAAGTTTTTATGCATAAAAAACAAAAAGGCATTGTTAACATGATGAAAAGGTCATTTTTGGCGCTTGGGCTCGTACTCATCACCCTGTCTGGGTGCTCGGGCAACCCTGTTGAAAAGGTTGAAAAATACATAGCAGAAAATGACTATGCCGACGCCATTGAATGGCTGGCTGACAACATTGAAGACGAGCCACAAAACCCCCTTTACCACACCCTTGCCGCTGAAGTTGTGCTGGCAGAATGCGCCCAAACCAACTGTTTTGACAACAACCCAAGCAAGCTTGACGCCTTAACAAGCCACCTCAGCAACGTTCAACAAAACGAATTTTTGCTCGACGACCAAACAGTTTATTTGTTTGACCGTATAACAGCGGTGACCGAGAAGCTCAGCCACAGTAAGCACCACCCAAAAGCATTGGCAGCCATTATGGCCTACACTCCGTACGGCCCTTTACACCAAAGAATGATCGACGTGACCTTTAAAAAAGTCTACGACCATATTCACAAAGGTGACGTACCACCGGCCAACACCTTGCTGGGCGCCTTGGCACAAAAAGTAATTATCAAGGACCCCAACCAAAGCATTGCCTTGCTGGCCAAAGGTTACATTGCCAATGACAAGGATGACCTTGCCACTGCGCTGGAAAACATTCAAAAGGCGGACACAACTCTGCCCATCAACGACCATGCCATCAACGCTTTGCCTTACGCCGTTTATCAACAAATGGTGGAAAACAATCCCAACACCGGTGCGCGGATGTTTATTCACGAATTTCGCAATGCCCTTAAAGTGGCCAACATTCCTTACTTTAACACCGAACGTGGTCAAGCCAAAATTGCCAATGCGGTATATGCCATGTCCCGCAATCAAGCTTTTATTGACCGTGCCATTTTGCACAGCTACCCACTCAACACCCCAGCTGACCAGCCAGTTCAAACAACTGAACCACAGCCAGTAGCAGAAAAGATCCAACCACAGGACACAAGCATCACCGTGGTAGAACCTGTTCAGATGACAGGGCAGATGGACCGTGAAGAATTTGCGCTCCACTTGGTTAAAGTAGCACTGCTGACAAACCCCCGCAATGAAAAGTCATGGGATATTTTCCTTGAGCCTGCCACCGCCTACGCCAAAGAAACCGACAATTACAGCATCCTTTACGAAGGCCTTGCCCCAGGGGATATTCCATCCAACACCATTCAAGAATACAACAACGCTTTGTTTGATGTTTCCAACCACCTCATCAGCGAAAACAAAAGCATCCTTGATGTCATTCAACACATCATTTTGCCAGCAGACAATGCCGATGTCATCAAAACCAAAGTCACCAAACTTTTAAACGAAGCGATGATTTCAGCCGTTAACAATGCCAACTATGACTTGGTGTACAACTATGCCTCATTCCAGCCAGACATTGCCCGCCTTTCTCGCCAAAAAGTGGTGTCTATCACCATTGACGCACTGGAAAACAAATGGCAAAATAACAACTTTGAAGGCATGGACACTTTGGCCAACTTTCTGTCCGAAACCATGGGCATTGACTTCAGTTTGGATAGTTTGTTACTCCAAAGTTTTGACGATTATTTAGGTCAAAGTGGTACCCAAAAGAAGCTAAATTCCCAAGTGGTGGACCCATTGTACATCCCCACCGATGAAGCACAGGTGGACCTTGGCAGTAAATTTGAATTTTTAAAACAACACTTCAAAGAACAGCCAGAAGTTTTGGACAACTTACTTAAAAGCTTGATTGTTAAGGCCGAAGGGAATTATGGTATTCCTGTTTCATTGCACCGTTTGTACAACCACTTTAGCAGTGAATTTAACAAGGACGATAAACACGCCTACCTGATCAATTCCATTAAAAACAGCTTGGTGTCTGACAGCTCGCTCACTGCGGTAGAGTTTGCCGAACAGGGTGAAAAATTGATTGATACATTCAGTGAAATTCCAAGCAGTTTTGTCGTGGCTGAAACCATGAAACGTGTGGACACTTTAGAAGACTCTAAAGCGCTTTGGAACAACACTTCCGACACATTTAAACAATACCTCAGGGACACCCGCCCACAGTTTGCCACACTGATGCGCGCTATTGACGCTTATGAAGCAGGCGATCATGAAAAAGCCGCCAAACTGTTTACTATTTTGTCGGACACCACTTTAATTGAACAGGCACGCCCTTACCTGCAAGAATATGTGGATACAATCCGCGCTCAAGTAGGTGTATACGCCTTGGAAAATGGCCAACTTAAAGGCCGTGACAGCTTGGGCACAAGCATGCTGCACATTGATCTGATTCAAAACAGCAAGGTGACCGAAGACGACACACCAGACAGCGCCAAAAAGCAACAAGAACAAACCGACCTGTTGAGCGTGAAAGTCACTCTTATCAGTCGCCTTGGTGCCATTAAAGTGCAATCACCAGAAGACTTAACAGAAGACTACGGTAAAATTGCCCGCTTGGAAATGACCGGGCGTATCAACCCCAACACCATGGAAATTACTTTGCCAGACAGTGAAAAAGCTGGGTCATCCCTGCCCCTGCCGTTTGAGAAGATTTTTGGATCCGTGCAAGCGTTAAACCTTGAAGGGGATAAAATTATATACAAAACCAATGACCGTGAATACACTTTCAAACGTGTCTTCAACTACAGCACGGTTGCACCCAACTTCCCATCTGGCAAGTATGCAATAACGACCGAGCACCCAAACAATGACAGCCGTGCAAAACACATTTTACCCGTGGGCGCCATTGTCACCTTTGAGGTGGATGAAAGACGTAAAATCACCCCCAAACAAGACGGTGAGGTCCTAGGTGTGGTTTACCCGTTAGAAGGTGAAGTCCTCCACCCATCCAGCCCCAAACCAAGGGAGATTAAAGGTTTTTACAACCCCGAAAAACAAGCCATTTCGTTTGTCTACAATTACCCGTTGCCCAGCAGTGGCAGCTTGGATGCGATCATCAAATGTCAAACCCGTGGGGTTGACATTACTTGCGCAGGCCACAACAAGCATTGGGGCCGCCAAAAGTACAGCTATATCACGCACGGTAAGCAAGTGTATGTGCCGCAGGAGCTTAAACCCAGCAGCACCAAAATCAACCGCATCCGCAACCGCTAACAAGGCCACAGGTTCGGTTTGATATACAGCTACCAACACAGCCTTCAGCTTATTGAGGTGGACGGTTTTTTAAAACCCAGTCAAGACCCTGCATGGCTGGTAGAGCACTTTGAAAAACACGTTAAATTGGCAGATGGAGACATTGTGCTGGACATGGGTTGCGGCAACGGCATCATCACCTTATTGCTGGCACAGCGTTATCCACACTGTCATTTTCATGGGGTGGATATCAACCCTCAACTAACCCAGCAAGCCAAACAAAATGCCAATCTGAATAATCTTGAAAACTGCACCTTTGAAACGGTGGACCTGTTGGCAGGCAATTTAAACGAAAGATACAGCCACGTCATCAGCAACCCACCATACCACTTGCTTGAAAAAGGGTTTACCAGTCCCAACCCCCACAAACTGCAAGCCCATGGCTGTACAATAGCGCAGTTACAAAAGTGGTTTGAAACAGGTTTAAAGCTGCGCGATAAGGCAGGCACCTTTACCACCTTACAACACAGCCAAAACATTCCCCATTTAGAAGGTTTATTCAAAGGACATACGGTGCAACAAAACGCCATTTCAAACGGTGCTGGCAAGGTCAGCCATAAAACAATCCTTCACATCCAAGGTTAGCCTAATAAAAAGGCCAGCATTAAAGCCGGCCTTTGCCATTTCAAGTGTGGCGAGCGCTATTAGATACGGTTGGCACGGTAGTGCACGTCTACCGATTCTGACTCTTCATTGAAAATCATGTACACTTTGCCATTGTCGGGGTCATAAGCGCCGTCAATACGGGTATCCAAGCTTTTGGCCTGTGCCAGTGGCACACCTTCTAAAATAATCTCAATGTATTCTTGACCTTGGTAGCTGACCGCACGCTGCATAATACTACCGCCAGTGCCATAAGAGTGGTTTACACCATTGGGGTCATGCTTCTTGGTAATATCGCTAATGTGGTTTTTAAAAGAGGTCATCGAGCTGTAAGGATAACGCATCGCTTCTGGCGAAACCAAAGCACTGACATTCATCCGCCAGTCACCAGATGTGGTTTGATGTGGCCACAAACGGTGGCGTTGATAAAATTCGGCATTGGCCTGCTCGACCATTTCCAGTTGTTCTTGCATGGCTTCCGCCGTGCTGAACATGTTACCCCACGGCACGTTGACCACCAAAAAGGCACCCAAACTTGCAACCATGGCTGTGGCCAACACCGCTTCATCGGCGGCCAAGCCTGTTTGACTTTTAATCACTTTAAATAAGTTACGCATTTTTTTACTTCTCCCAGTTGTATAAATTTTAGCACAAGCAATAATTTTCAACCAAGCTTCCCAAGCTATTCACCGCAACTTATATGCCAATTCTGCCAAACACCTTGTGTTTAAAGGGCAACAAAACCCTTTACAGCCAACAACTTCAAAGAAAATTTAAAAAACAAACAAAGACAATAGCTTGCAATAAACAAACATCAGGATCAATAAAAACTCACAGGGTCAACGTCCACCACAACCCGCACAGAACTGGGTATATTTGTACCACTCAACCACTTTTGTATATTGTCATGCATTTTATGCTTTGACTTCACCAAAAGCCGGTAACGGTATTTATCACGCAGTTTGGCCAGCGGCGCTGGCGCTGGGCCTAAAATCTGGGCATCGCCCACCTGAAACTGACCGGCCAATGTTTTTGCGGCGTAAGCCACCGCCCGCTCGTCCTTACCGCTGACAATCAGTGCCATTTGCTTCGAAAAAGGTGGGTCCTGCCATAATTTACGGCTTTGAAGCTCCATTTTCAAAAACTGGTCACGGTCCATCCGCATCAAACAGTCAAACAACGGGTGCTGTGGGTCATGGGTTTGAATGGAAACCGTCCCTTTTTTAAGCGCACGCCCTGCACGCCCTGCCACCTGCATCAACACCTGAAAAGTACGCTCTGCGGCGCGAAGCTCTCCCCTTGCAAGCCCCATGTCACCATCCACAATGCCCACATAAGTCAAATTGGGGAAGTGGTGCCCCTTGGCCACCATTTGCGTGCCAACCAAAATGTCAATTTCGCCTTTTTCCATTGCCGTCACCACGTCGCCCATCTGGCGGTCGGTTTTCACGCTGTCACTGTCCGCCACCACAATCCTTGCTTCGGGGAAATAGCTGGCAAGCTCGTCTTTTATCTTACGGGTTCCTGGGCCAAAGGCACGCAGTTTTTCGGCATCGCACTTGGGGCATTTTTTCGGGATCGGCTCATGGAAGCCACAATGGTGGCAAATTAAATAACTTTTATGAACTACAAGGGATGCATCGCAACTGGGGCAACCCGAACGTGCGCCGCAGCCGCCACAAATCAACAGTGGTGCCACGCCACGACGGTTTAAAAACACCAATGATTGCTCACCCTTTTCCAAGCGTGCCTTGACCGCCTCGACAATGGGGGCGGAAAGCCACCTGTCGCCCCTGCCGACTTTTTGTTCCTTCATATCCACCAGCTGTAAATCGGGCAGTTCGGCTTCGCCAAAACGGCCATCCAGAATAAGATGCTGATAGCGACCACTCAAGGTATTGTTCCAAGTTTCCAGCGACGGGGTTGCCGAGCATAGCACCACAGGGCATTGCCAAAAGTGACCCAACGTCACCGCCATGTCTCGCCCGTGATAACGGAATACTTCTTCTTGCTTGTAAGAACTGTCATGTTCCTCATCCACCACCAAAAGCTTGAGGTTTTGATAATTTAAAAACAGCGCAGACCTTGCGCCAATCACCACGCGGGCTTGCCCTTTGGCAATTTGCCACCAATGGCGCCTGCGGGCCTTTTCGCCTAAGTTGGAATGCCATAAGGTCGGCACAAAGCCAAAGCGTTTTTCAAAGCGTTTGACCAATTGCGGTGTAAGGGCAATTTCGGGTACCAGCAACAACACCTGACCGTCTTCTGTTTGCTCTAAAATGCGGGCAATGGTGTCAAAATAAACTTCGGTTTTGCCACTACCCATCACCCCATCTAAAAAGAAGGTTTGATGCTGACCTTGGCTGAGACAACTGGCCAACTGCCCTGCCGCCGCCGCTTGGGACGGGTTCAAGTCGGGCAATTGAATGTCAATTTCTGGTGCCACATCGGCCACCGTTTGCCATGCCAACACTTGCTGATCCAGCAACCCTTTGACCACCGCAGTGCTTACCTCTGCATCCTTCGCCAAATCACTCTGGCTGGTGTAAAAAGTGGCATTGTGGGTTAAAGTATCCAGCACTTTTTGACGGGCGGCTGTTTGCGCCTTGGGTGTGATGCCACTGGCCACCAACCGTTTCTCAGGCGCCACTTTTTCGGGCACTTGACCGGCGACCAACGCCGCACGGACAGGGTCGCCCGGTAAGGCAAAGGTATACTTAGAAGCAAAGCGCATAAAGCGCAGTGTTTGCGGTTGAATGGCTGGAACATCCGGCAACAAGGTGCAAGGTTTCAGCTTCTTTACCGCACCGTCATAATTTGCCACTGGTTGCACCGCCACCACAATACCACACACCACTTTAGTGCCCACTTCCACCTGAACAAAAGCGCCAGATTTGGGGGCAATGTCAGCCAAAAGGCGATAGTCCAACAACTTAGGCACAGCCAACGACGTTGCCACCGTCACCACAAAATTGTTGCTTTGTTGCACCACGTTTTTCTTAAACCTTTTTTACACACTTGTCACTTTATAGCCAACCATGACAATATAACAAAACCAAGGGTAAGAAAAGGAAAAGCCATAAAGAAAAGGCGCCACATGCGTGACGCCCAAGCAAGAGGGAAGCTTGTATCAAAATGTTTATTTAATGGCCCTAAAGCTTTTAAACAAACATCTCGCTACTGCTAATATTTATTATGGTATACACATTCCAACTTTAAACCCCTTGAAATATTTTTTTTAACCACCAGTGACAGTTTTTTTGCAAGAAAGTTTGATAGAAATGACCAAAAACACCGCAGAGAAAATCAAAGAAACCCTTCAAGAACATGAGGTTATCCAATACCTAGAGCAAAACAGTGACTTTTTCACTCAAAAAATTGAACTTTTTGAAAAAATGACACTACCGCGCAAGAAGGGTGGTCAAATTGCCAGTTTTGGCGATTTTCAAAATATGAAGCTGACAAAAAAAATTGCCCAAATGGAAGAGCGTCAAAAACGCATCATGGCCACAGCGCTGCAAAACATTGAAAGCACAAAACAAATTAACCAACTCACCTTGGACCTGTTGCACAGCACCACCAAGGAAAGCATGATGAACCATTTTCGCAATGTCATAGAAAATGAACTAAACCTAGACAGCGCCCAAGTCATCCTTAAACATGACAACCCAGAAGGCTACCAGCAAGCTTGCACCCGCAACTTTAAAGATGGTCAAAGCGTTTGCTTGCGTACCGCTCAAAACGAAAACGCCTGCCTCCACAGCGGTGGTGGCGACGGCTGCATCAAGTCCGAAGCGTTGATTTTACTGACAAATAAAAAGCAAGAAAACTTTGGCATCCTAACCCTTGGCAGCCAAGACATTGAACGCTTCCATGAAGGACAAGGTGTTGAACTGCTGGAATTTTTAGGCGGTATCATCAGTTATAAGTTACAGGAATTTTTAGCAGATAAAGGTTAAGCCCGCCATGTTGCCCTATCAAAAAAAGTTTTTAGATTACCTCAACCATGAAAAAAGGTCGTCACACAACACCATCATGGCCTATGAGCGTGACCTGAATATTTTTGATAACTTCATCCAAAAACACCTTGGCAATCAACTGGACAAAACCAGCCTAGAAAACCTAACCGAGGACGATATTCAAAACTTTATGACCCAAAGCATTTTAACCGAAAAGGTTTCCAAGCAAACGGTCAACCGACGCTTGTCCACCATCAAGGCATTTTTTAAATATCTTAAGCGCAAAAAAATCTTACGCAATGATCAGATTTTTAACGTTCACAACATGAAAACCGACAAAAAAGCGCCTAAAGCCATCAGCCCAGAGCAGGTAGTAAACATTTTAACCAAACTGAAACCACCGCAACAAGGTGCCAGCATGGCCCAAAAGCGTGACTATGCCCTTGTGCTGGCCATGTACGGCCTTGGCGTGCGGATCAGCGAGGCTTTATCCCTCAACATCAAGGACGCTTTTTCTGACCGCATCATCATCCACGGCAAGGGCGACAAAGAACGCTCACTCCCCGTGCCCAAGCCCGTGCGCAGCGCCTTGGAAGACCTTGCCAAGGAACGAGGCATTGAAAAAGGCAACGAAGCCTTGTTTGTCAACGCCCGCTACTTTGAACGCTTAACACCGAGAGCGGCGCAAATGGTACTCAAGCGTATTCGTCAAGAGCTTGGCTTGCCAGACCACCTCACCCCACACACCTTACGCCACTGTTTTGCCACCCACTTGCTTGAAAACGGCGCCGACATTCGCACCCTGCAAGAACTTTTAGGCCACGCTAGCATCAGCGCCACCGAACGCTACCTTGCGATGGACGCAAAGGAGCTGAAAAAAGTGCATGACACATCACACCCTTTAAACAAATAACCCCTCATACAACAACTTGACCGCCACAAGGCTGATCACTGTTTTATAAATGACCTCAAAAAGGCTTTCTGGCAACCGCAACAACACCCGCTTGCCTAAAAAGGTTCCCAAGAAACCTGTGGCGATCATTAAAATCATCAACAATGCATAGTCATAAAACGCAAAACCCAAAAAGCCAAACGCAACAGACTTAAAACCGTGCTGTGCCACCATGGCGGCGGCGTGGGTGGCGATATAACCTTCCTTTTTAGCGGTAGAACGCTGAATAAAAGCCGCCGCCAACGGCCCAGACGCCCCTACAAAAAGGGAAGCCATGGTGCTTAAAAAACCACCGACAATGGACCGTAACCGCAGCGACAATAAGGACACTTTGCCCAACTTTGGCAACCACACCAAATGCAAAATAAACAAAGCCAAAATCAGCTTTAAGACCGCCTCAGGCAAGGCCACATAAACATGCGCACCCGCCAGCGCACCCAACGCCGAACCCGCAATAAAAGGCACAAACACAGACCATGATAAAAAGCGCCTTAGCAACAACGCACGGAAGAAATTGGACCCCAATTGCACCACCCCATGGACAGGCAACACCACTGCTGGCGGAAAAACGCTGAGCATCACTGCCAGCAACAACACGCCACCGCCAATGCCCGCCACCACCGTCAACAAGGACGTGAAGAACGAAACGGCTATCAACAGCCATTCTAGATGTGAAAATTGATAAAGCTGTTGCCATAAAAAGTCGATCATACCCCAGCATATCACAAAAAAGCGCCCGTAGGCGCTGTTAAATTGATGGCTTGATTACTTGTACCAAGACTCCATGTAATCGTCTTCATCCACATAGTCCCTTGGATCACCTGGGTCATACTCGTCGGCAATTTCTTGCTCAGTCGGCTCATTTTCACCGCCTGTTAAAAGGTCCTTGTCACGCTCTTTACGGAGGTTGTGCACCTCTTGCACCAGCAAGGTTAAAATATCATCCACCCCACGGCCATCATGGGAGGAAAGGACAATTACTTCCTTTTGACAAGCTGCTTCCAGCTCGGCCTTCGCTTCGGCAATTTTGTCATCTTGCAACGCGTCTGTCCGTGAAAGGGCCACAATTTCTGGCAATTTTGAAATGGCAGAACCGTACATCGCGTCAAACTTTTCCAGCTCGCCACGCAACACGGTGTAATCCTCGGCAATGGTTTCACTGCACGCATCCACCAAGTGAAGCTGTGAAGAACAACGGGACAAATGCTTTAAAAAGCGGTGACCCAAGCCGTGGCCTTCACTAGCCCCTTCAATCAACCCCGGTAAATCGGCCAAGACAAAGTCTGTCTCGTGATACTTCACCATCCCAAGGTTTGGGTGCAATGTTGTAAATGGATAATCCGCCACCTTCGGCTTCGCTTCGGAAACTTTGGAAATAAAGGTCGACTTACCAACACTTGGTTTACCCAGTAAGCCCACGTCCGCCAACAATTTTAGGCGCAAGCGCACGTAACATTCTTGGTTGTCGCCCCCTTCGGTAAACTGACGTGGCGCACGGTTTTTGGACGACACGAAGGACGCATTACCACGACCCCCTTCACCACCTTTTAAAAGCTCAATTTGTTGGCCGTGTTCAAGCACGTCCAAAATCACTTCGCCTGTTTCGTCGTTGATAATTTCAGTACCAAGCGGCACTTTAATGTAAATGTCGTCACCGGCTTTACCAAAACGGTCCTTACCGGCGCCACCTTCACCACGTTTGGCTTTAAAGTGTTGGGTGTAACGGAAGTCAATCAGGGTGTTCATGTCCTTCTCGCCGACAAAAATAACCGAGCCACCGCGCCCTCCATTGCCACCGTCTGGCCCACCTTTGGGGATAAACCTTTCACGCCTAAAGGACACACAGCCATTCCCCCCTTTACCAGAGGCTATAAATATCTTCGCTTCATCTAAAAACTGCATGGGACGGCTCCACCCTTTAAACTTAAATAAATTTATTTGAATTTCATCCCAATGTATAACCCAAAACATGTATACACTCAAGTGAAAAGGTAAGGTCAAAACGCTACAAAGCAAACAAATAACACAACATTACTAAAAACAAGCATATTAAATGTCAGCAATCACTCAAACAAACAAACATAAAATAATGATAACACCTCACTCACATGTAAATGTGGCTTACGTTTAAACCTTAATAACCATTCACAGTTATGATGACACATTTCTAAACTCAAAACTGCCTTTCAGGCTAAGGATAAAAAATGACTCTACAGGTAATACTTTTTGCTTCAAAGGCCGTCATCGGACTCGCACTCATCTTAACAGTGTTTTTAATATACATCGCATTAAAAAAACCTGAACCTATTTAGGTAGATGAATTAAAATAAAAACTACTCACGAAAAAAGGCTCCCAACAGGGAGCCTTTTTATTGTCGTTAATAGTGCGTGGTTGCCACCAAATGGAAAGGTTCAATCCCTTTCATAAAATTGGGGTCACGGGTTTTTAAGAATAAATAACAATCCACATCGGCACTGCGCACACCGGCAGCTTGCGCCAACTTTTCACAAGCCAGCACCGTCGCGGCACGAATCGCTTCCTCCAAAGGCCCACCTTTGTTCAACAGATGCTGATGGCCTACCAGATAGGCAAACAAGCCTTCATACTCCAGCACCCCCAAATGACGCAGCACCTGCGGCAGGCGATAGTCCGAATAAGCGGTCAGCGACGTTTCAACCTTCAAGCCACGGGCCCGAAAATTTGCTGCTAAAATGCCCAAAAACAACTGAATCTTCTTCAAGTAAGGGTCACCGTATGCATCGCGATACAGTTGAGACATCTCATAAGCCGTGGTCACATCAAATTTCATACCCTGTATAAACTTCGGATAAACATCCTGCACAAAATGATCATAGTCGGCCAATGACGCAAGAATCAAAGCTCGTGAGGTATAAGCGGGAATACCCACACCACGAAACAGGTCGGTATATTCCGAAAGCGTATCCAAGTCCTTTAAATGAAACCCAGGGAAAGTACCCGCATGATATCGATCCATCATCAACTGCGCCAAACCCGCCGACCCTTTCAATTTAGGGTCACTTTTATAATGCCAGTGCTGCAAATCACCTTGGTCATCTTTATCCCAAAAGCGATACTGCAACGACAACATCACAAAAAAGTAATAAGCCACTTGCTGTAAAAGCGCAGGGTCATCACCTTGATCCACCTGCAAAGACTCTGGTAAGTAAAAATCCCAACTGGCTTCTTCGTCAGTCACTTGAATTTCAGGTGCCAGCGCCGCAATGCGATCATCATTGATACGCACCACATTTGGCATTGACTGACCATTGTAAATCTTCACGCAACGCGCCATAAATTTTTCATAGTTCATATTCAAAACCTCAAAAAGTATGTGAGCAAACGCTCAAAAAAATAAAAAGCATTCAGACTTAAAAACAATGCGCACAATGCGCAAAATTTCACATTGCATGCGCCGATTTGCGCACATTTTCGCATCTCGTTCGTATTTAATGCGCATTTTACGCATCAAAACTTGGCCAAAAATTGAAAAAAATCAAGTTTTTGAGTGTGACCTTCCTAAGCGAAACAGCCATGCAAATGCCGCAACCAAAGCGCCATACAAAAACACACAAAACAAAAACACCAACGAAGCCCACCACGAAACAGCCGTAGACTGACCCGAAAGAGTTAAATGAATGTTATAAACAACAGAAGCCACAAAAACAAAGGCCAAACACATGGCAACAAACGACAAGAATAAACATTTGATAGAGCCCTTAAAAGGCTCCCCTGCAATGTCCTCACAGTATTTTTTAAAAAGTTGAAGCATATAAAACCTCACAAAAAGTAGGAAATTCAAAAAGATAAAATAGATTTTTATAACAAAGCCAAACTACTACCCCGCCGACAAAAAGGCAACAAAAAAAGCGCCCGAAACGAGCGCTTTTTGATAGAACAGAACCGCTTATGCAGAAGCTTCTACAGAAACGTATGTACGGTTTTTGAAGCCGTTGTAAAACTTCACTTCACCACCTGTAAGTGCAAACAAGGTGTGGTCTTTACCCATACCAACGTTTTTACCAGGGTGCCACTTTGTGCCACGCTGACGTACGATGATGTTACCTGGGATAACAGCTTCGCCACCAAATTTTTTAACACCAAGGCGACGGCCTTCAGAATCACGACCGTTGTTAGAACTACCACCTGCTTTTTTATGAGCCATATCTTAGTCTCCTCTCACTTTTCTTATATAAACTATGCCTTAGCAGCTTTTTTAGCTTTAGGCTTAGCAGAAATTTCTTCCACTTTAAGAACAGTTAGGTACTGACGGTGACCCTTTTTGCGCTTGTAACCTTGACGGCGCTTTTTCTTAAAGATAATAACTTTTTTATCGCGAATTTGCTCAACGATAGAAGCTGTCACTGTTGCACCTTCTACAACAGGTGTGCCAACTGTTAACTTGTCACCGTCTGCTAGAAGCAGAACATTGTCTAAAGTTACTTTTTCACCTTTTTCGCCAGCAAGCTTTTCAACAAGGACAGTATCGCCTTTTGAAACTTTGAGTTGCTTACCACCGCATTTTAATACTGCGTACATTTTAATTTACCTGTTCTATATCTAATTCAACAATTTACTCTATTTTTTTACCTTACATACATAAGACAAAAGCGAGATATATCCCGTCAAAGGCGTGTTTTACATGAAGCATTTCAAATTGTCCACATCTTTTTTGATAAATTGCGCTTTTTATTCAAAAATCAACCCCAAATCAGACAAAAACAGACGAATCACCTTAAACAATTGAACTGACAGTGTTAATTTACGGTTGACAGTTATTGTCAGTTTTTATATTTTCCCCTACCCCATAATAAATACGTAGGGTGTAAGTCTTTACTTGTTTCGGTTAGAAATTTTGAGACGAACAAAAGTGCAACCAAAACCTACATTAAATAACAATAAAAAGAAAGGGACCTTATGCTAAAACTGCTGACCACAATGGTTTTAGGCGCGTTCCTTATTTATGGATTGGATGACTTAGGCGTGATTACGGCAGAGGGATTTGAAGCGGTAGATAAACCAAAAAACCAGCAACAAACCACAAACCAGAACACCGCCAAAGCAACCACTCGATTTACGGACCGGATAGTGCAAAAAAGAACAAATAAGGAGGTTATGTAACACCTAGGAGAAATGTTACGGGTAGAAGTGAGACCTTTAATTCGCTTGAAGTTGAATGAAGCTTCCCTCAAAAAAGTTTCAAATGTTTTAAAGCCTTGGTGAAAACCAAGGCTTCTTTTTTAGAACACACTACAGCACCCACTCACCTGTCAGGAATCCGATGCCAAAAATACGAATGAAATACGCATCAATTGCGCATATTGACGCAAATTTACGCACCAAATGCACAAATCACGCATCACAATGGCCTTTTTTATCGCATAAATTTTTACCCATCAATTTAAACTCATAAAAACACATTTTTTTGACAGATTAACCTTGAAAACTCACCCGCAAAACCACACAATAATTACATATACATATATGAACCACATTTACATTTTCCAAATTCACCCTTTAAGGAGCATTTTTATGCTTAAGCTACACAAAAACGTGTTTGACATCAATTCTGACGACTACAACCCAATAATCCATTTGGGAAGTCACAACATCATGCTGTTAGCACTCTCATTCCTTGTATTTTTCCTTGCGTTAAAACTTGGCTTGAGCGAGTCAATAGCACTGGCATTGATAAATGTTCAGATTCTTAAGTTAAACGATGCGAAGGATAAAATATACGCCCCAAGCATACTGTTGGCAGTTGTGTTTTTGGTACTATTTGGCAGCATTTACGCGCTGATAGTTAAATTTTACTCACTACCGCTTTTCTTAGTTATAGTCGCCTGCTGTTATGCTGTGCGTTATGCCATGTATAAGAAAAGCCTAACCCTTCAAGCGATTGCCTAAAAGCAAACAAAAAGCCCTCAAACCGAGGGCTTTTTTGTATTTCACAAAGCCTGTTTAGGACTTTTTGGCTGTAGACTTTTGCGCCGCAGACTTCTTGGTCGCCGGCTTTTTAGCCGTTGCCTTTTTGGCGGCTGGCTTTTTGGCCGAAGCCTTTGCTGTGGCAGCCTTTGAAGCGCTAGACTTTGAAGATTTTACAGCGGTTTCCTTTTTGCGCAAGCGTGGACCGTCCCTTAGAACGTACTGCCTGCGCCCTTCTGGCTCGTGGTAAATGCGGACCAAAAGCTCGCCCAGCACACCCATACCAATCAACTGAACACCCATCAAAATCAACATAACAGATAAGAACAGCAAAGGTCTGTGGCCAATGTCCGCGCCAAAAATCTTAATCAAAAACAGGTAGGACATCAACAAACCACCAGGCACCAAGCAGGCCAAGCCTGTCATACCAAAGGCGTGCATAGGGCGGTTGATGTAACGCAACAAGAATTTAAGCAAAATCAGGTCCAACACCACACGGAACATGCGGCCAATGTTACCATATTTGGAAGAACCATAAGCACGGGCGTGGTGTTGCACTTCCACTTCCACCACCTTGGCACCAAATTGGGAAACCACGGCTGGAATAAAGCGGTGCAGCTCGCCGTAAATGCGCATGTTTTCCATCACTTCCTTGCGGTAAGCCTTGAGAGAACATCCAGTGTCGTGCAAGCTTACCTCGGTCATTTTAGAAACCAGCTTGTTTGCAGTGCGGGACAAGAAATTGCGAAAATCATCGTCCTTGCGCTTTTTACGCCAGCCAGAAACAATGTCCGCCTGTTCTTTTTCCATCAATTCCATCATCATCGGAATATCCGCAGGGTCATTTTGCAAGTCGCCATCCATGGTCACAAACACGTCGCCCTCGGCATGGTCAAACCCTGCTTGCATGGCCGCTGTTTGGCCATAGTTACGGCGCTGGTAAAGCGGTTTCAGCTCAGGGTAGTCGGCCTTTAATTCTTCCAGCATTTCCGCACTGCGGTCGCTTGAGCCGTCATCGACACAGATAATTTCCCATTTAAAGTCGGTGGCACGCATCGCTTCGGACACACGCTTTAACAAATGAGGCAAGCTTTCCTCTTCGTTATAAATGGGCACAATGATTGAAATATCTTTACTCATAAAATGATAAACCTTTTAACGTTGTTGTAAATGACGGCGTAAATTTTCCATGGTTATTGTAACCAAACAATAGCCACCTTCACAAGTGGTTTGACTGGCATAACTTGGGGCAATGCTTTCCATTTGCGCCAACCGCTCTTGCTTCAGCACAAACCACAACTGTGCATCCATGCTTTTAGGCATGGGCTGTGCCAGCAAGTTTTCAGGCCGTGGCAATGAAACAAAAGGCACACCAGAGACAAACCGCACCGAAGGCTGGTGAATGGCAACAAAATAAAGTTGGTCACGCTCTGGGTTAAAGCCTTGTGCAATTTCGCTACCAATGTTGGCTAAAGGCTGTTGAATGTATTTATACACAACAGGCACAACACTGACCGAAACCAAAAGCAAGAACATAAACTGCACCGACGCCATTAAAATGACACCCGCACGGTTTTTAGCCAACACATAATAAAACGCCAACGGCATAGCCAGCAACACCAACACACCCGAAGCAAACGCAAGGGTGGAAATGTGGACATCTTGCTCCAACACAAAGCGGGTTTGGCTTTCCAGCTCGCCCAACACCACACCGTGCTGGCTTTGCAAATAATTTAAAAAGTTTTGCAAAGGTGCTGGCAAGTTTGCCACCCGCCCAAGGGCAATATCTGGCACAAATTTAAACAAAGTAAACACTGTGCCAACCAACGCCACAATGGGCGCCGCCCACAACCACAACCAAGCGCTCAGCGGTTTATCCCACAGTTTTTCCAATCGTGCGGCCACCATCAAAGCGGCACCTGCGTAGGCTGGTAAAATGTAGTGGGGCAGCTTGGTCGCCGAAAAGCTAAACAGCACAAAAATAACAATAAACCACAAGAAGCCTAAAGCCGGCAAAGCGTCTTCCACATCTTCTGACGCAAGACGTGCGCGGAAACCTTTTAAAGCGTTCCCCAAAGCGCTTGGCAAAAACAGCACCCAAGGGAAAAAGCCAACCATCAGCACAAACACATAATAAAAGTAAGAAGAACTTTGAGTGTTGCCCATGCCTTGGCTAAAACGTTCAATGTTGTGAACCACAATAAATTCATGGAAAAAGTCCATCCCCTTCGCGTCCACCACAAATTGCACCCACGGCACCAAGGTTACCACCATGGCCAACAACACCCAAATAGGGTTCACGCATTTTAGGTTGTGAACAAAATGCGGCTTAAACAACACCGCCAAGCCTACCACAAAGCCAGGCACAACCAAACTGACAGGGCCTTTGGCCAACATGGCCATCCCCAGCACAATCCCCACCATCAACGGTGCAACTTTAGAGCGTTGCTTGGCGTACAAATTGGCAATTAAACCCATGGTGGACATCACAATAAAGAAATTCAGCGCCATGTCCGCTGTCGCCGCTTGTGAGATAACGAGAAACGACAAGTTCGCCCCAAGAATAACCGCCGCAGTCAGCGCCAAGCGCCTGTTTCCGGTCATCCCCGTAATAAAAGCATAAAAGCCAAACACCGTTAAAAAGGCAAAAAAGGCCGATGGCAAACGTGCCGCAAAGGGCGACTTACCCAAAAAGTCCATCGCCGCGGCTTGCACCCAGTAAATCAGCGGTGGCTTGTGGTAACGGGGCTCGCCGTTGTAGTGCGGGGTTACAAAGTCCCCCGTCTCTAACATTTCATAGCTAGCTTCAGCAAAAATGGCTTCATCCACATCAAACAAACCTGTGTTGCCAAGGTTGACAAAAAACAGACCGCCAAAAATTAAAAAGGTCATCAACACCAGTGACCCAAGGCATTTGTTGGCTTTATGGCGAGTTATCACATTTTTGGACAGGTGATTCATTGTTTACTGCACTTCTTTAGTTAATTTAAATTTCTGACGCATCCACGCCCCAAAGGTATAGCCTAACACGGCACCAATCAACACGTCACTTGTATAATGCGCGCCAAGGCCGACCCGTGAAAAACCAATCAGCGTCGCAGCCAACATTAAAAAGGCCTGTACTTTTTTGGGGTAAAACGGCAACAAGCAAGCCAACCAGGCAAAAGTGGTCATGGTGTGACCTGACGGCATGCTGTGCAACTTGGCGCCAAACTCAAACCACTGAACGTCATATTCCGGCAACATCTTCGGCCTTGGCCTTGCAATAATATGCTTTAAAATTTGAACACAAACACCCGATAAAAGATAAATCACGACCGACAAGTACCAAACACGGCTCATTTGATAATTAGATTGTTTGTAATACCAAATACCGAAGAAAAGGCAGATCGCCATTTGAACATGATCTTCCCCCAACCAGGACAAGAACCCCCAGAAAGATTCGCCACCGTGGGTGTCTTTGGTGTGTTGTGCCCACATGTGAATGGCGGTGTCAATGCGTGTTTGCCACAAAATCAAGGCCACCAAAACAACCGCAAAAGCCAACAAAAAGCCCCAAATGCGACCTTTTTTTGTTGTTACTGTGTTAATTTCTGCCAAAAGAGCACCACACCCCTTGTTGTTTTGCTTTTAAATACCTAAAATGAATGGATATCCATACAACAATTTAATATCCTATGCAATGAGATTCATAGGTGAACGAACAAACAAAGGGGTAAAAACAAATGAGCACTTCCGCTTGGGACGACATGAAACGCGTTCGTGAAGACGAGTATTTCGTCAAAGAAGAAAACAAAAGCAAAGAGCAACTGAAACAGCACCTTGCCGCCATTGAAAAGCGCTATTTAGAAACAGAAGAAAAGATGAAAAGCTTTAGCAAAGGCCAAAGCCCCATCACCGGTGCGCCGATGTTTAAAGCGCAAGTGGCCGGCCACGTGGTATTAGACTGCCCATCCGACGACATGTTATTTGTCAGCCAAGCGTCCATGCTGCACCTGATAGAGTCCTTGCAAAATGGGGACAAAAAAGCTATAGCTTCATGGAAAGCATTTTTAGAAAACCAAAGCTAGCAAATTGATGACACGCCAAAACCAGCCCACCCCTTCAGCCAATAGCCACACTTTTTACCTTGTCAAACGTCTGATGCGGGAATATCTCGCCCCGCACAAGGGGCGGCTTTTTATGGCCATTATCTGCATGATTTTGGTGGCGGTTTGCACGGCCCTCACCGCCAAGATGATTCAACCCATTTTAGACGAGCTTTTAATCAACCGCAACGAAGCGCTGTTTTTCATTGTGCCGGCCATTGTGGTGTTGATCTTTTTCATCAAAGGGGTGGCGGGTTATTTTCAAAACTACTTAATGGAATACATTGGCCAGCGGATGATTGCCGACCTGCAAACTGACCTTTATAAACATGTGATCCACCATGACCTTGCGGTGTTGCAAAAGCAAACAGTTTCGGGCTTAACCAGCCGTTTTATTTATGACCTACATCAACTTAAAAAAGCCCTTTCCAACACCATTACTGGGGTGCTGAAGGACGTACCGATGATTTTAGGCCTCATTGTTTTAATGGTACACCAAAACTGGATGTTGGCCTTGGTGTGCCTAACCATCATTCCTCTAGCCGCTGCCCCTATTGTTTACTTTGGTAGAAGAATGCGCCGTTACAGCGGTGGCACACAAGAAGAAATGGGCGCTTTAGGTGGCATTTTAAGGGAAAGTTTGGGTCACATTCGCCAAGTGAAGTCCTTCACCACCGAAAACCGCGAGATTGACCGCAGCAGCCGCAGCATTCACGCCGTGTTTAAACTGCTTGTGAAAATGGCACGGGTGCGTGCGCTTTCTTCTCCTGTGATGGAGTTGTTGGGTGGCTTGATTATTGCCGGTGTGATTATGTTTGGTTGCCACCTGATTTGGCAAAACCAGATGACTGCGGGGGAATTTATGTCCTTCCTCACCGCGGCGATGAGCATTTACCGCCCTCTTAAAAGTGTAACCAGCATCAACAACAGTCTGCAAGAAGGATTGGCCGCCGCCGAGCGCACCTTCACCTTGATGGACCAACCCGCCACCATCACCGAACAAGCGGGCGCCAAAGAACTGAAAGTGAAAAACGGCGAAATAAACTTTAACAACGTCACCTTTGCTTACGCCGACGGTCACACCGCCACCCAAAACCTCAACCTCCACATCCCTGCGGGCAAAAAAGTGGCGCTGGTCGGTGCATCTGGCGCTGGTAAAAGCACCATTTTAAACCTTATCCCCCGTTTTTATGACCCGAAGGACGGCCACATTGAAATTGACGGCCAAAAAATTGCGGATGTCACCTTGAACTCACTGCGCCAAAACATTGGCCTTGTCACCCAAGAAGTGGCCTTATTTAACGACACCATTGCCAACAACATTGCCTATGGTTCGCCCCTGGCCAGCCGTGAACAAATTGAACAAGCCGCCAAAGACGCCGCCGCTTATGACTTTATCATCCAAAGTGAAAATGGCTTTGACACGGTGGTTGGCGAAGACGGCTTCAGCTTATCGGGCGGTCAGCGTCAGCGCATTGCCATTGCCCGTGCCATGCTGAAAAATGCCCCTATTTTGCTGTTGGATGAAGCGACCTCCAGCTTGGACACCCAGTCCGAAAAAAGCATCCAAGACGCGCTCAACACCTTGATGAGAGGGCGCACCAGCTTAATTGTGGCGCACCGCCTTTCCACCACCCAAGATGCCGACATCATCCACGTGTTGGACCATGGCCAAGTGGTGGAAACAGGTACCCACAAAGAACTGCTTGAAAAAGACGGTGTCTATGCCAATCTTTATAAAATGCAACAACAGTCTTAAGGTAAAAAAACGTGATCAAGTTCTTGTTGAAAAAATTTATCAAAACATGGCCGGGGCAATGGTTGGTTGCCAGCCTTGTGGCCCTTTACATTCATTTGTTGCACCGCACCTGCACCATCCACGTTCAAAACAAAGACGTAGTGGACGATTTGCAAAAACAAAACAAACCGTTTATTTTAGCCATTTGGCATGGCCGGCTGATTTTTATGCCTTACCTTTTCCCCAAAGAAACGGTGGCACGCACCGTCATCAGTGACCACAGCGATGGTCGCATTGTGAAGTTTGCCGCCAAAATTTTTGGCTACAAAACCATTGTCGGCTCCAGCTCAAAAGGGGGTGCCCGTGCCTTTAAGGAAATGTTGGACGTGTTAAAACAAGGTGAAAGCCTGTTCATCACCCCCGATGGCCCCAAAGGCCCAAGGGGCACATTGCAAGCCGGTGCGGCCGAGGCTTCCCGCCTCACAGGGGCGCCGTTGGTGGCGGTGTCGGTCAGCGCCACGCCTGCCAAATTCTTCAAAAGTTGGGACAAGTTCATGTTGCCTAAATTAAAAAGTGACATTTACATCCACTACCACACACCGCTCAGCATTGCCAAAACCGCCAGCGAAACCGAGCGTGATATTTTTTATCAAGACTGTGAGGACGCTTTGAACAAAGTTGAAAAATCTGCCGACGAAGCCGCAGGTGTGGAATTTAACAAAACCCAAAACGTCCACATTCAAAAGGCATCGTAAACTTATGTTGGCACTATATTTTTACCGTGTATTGTGGGTTGTGCTGTCACCACTGGTGGACCTGATGTTCATCATCCGCCTCATCAAAGGTAAGGAAGATAAAAAACGCATCCCCGAACGTTTAGGCTTCAGCAAAATTCCACGACCACAAGGCAAGCTGTTGTGGTTGCACGCCGCCAGTGTCGGGGAAAGTTTGTCCATCCTCCCGCTGATTCGCACCTTGCAAGAGCGTCAGCCCAGTCTCCACATTTTGGTCACCACCGGTACTGTCACCTCCGCCGAGCTGATGGCCAAGCGCTTGCCGCAAAATGTCGTCCATCAATTTGTGCCGTTGGACTTTTACTGGAGCGTTAAAAACTTTATCCGCCACTGGCAACCGGACTTAAGCGTGTTTGTCGAATCTGAACTGTGGCCAGAACTTTTGCATCAAGCGCCCAACCCGATCATCATCAACGGTCGGATGAGCGCAAAAAGCGCGGCACGTTATCAAAAGCTTGCCCCGTTGACAGGGTTTATGTTTCAAAAAATTCGGCTTATTTTGGCACAAAGTGAGGAGTCTTACAGCAACTTCCAAAAGGTGTGCAACAGCCCCCTTGAAAACAGCGGCAATTTAAAATTTGATGCCCCCAAACCACCAGCAGACCTTGAAGAGCTTGAAGCTTTGCAACAACAACTGCAAAACCACAAACTGTTTGTTTGTGCCAGCACCCACCCAGGGGAAGACGAAGTGATGGCCGCCATTCACCAACGTGCCAAGGCCGAGGTTAAAAACCTCATCACCGTGATTGTGCCAAGGCACCCCCACCGTGGTAAAGGCATTCAAAAGCAATTGCAACAGGCGGGTTACACCTGCAACCTACGCAGCACAGGGGAACCGATTGAAAACATCTACATTGCGGACACCATTGGCGAGCTGGGCTTGTGGTATCGCCTTGCAAACGTGGTGTTGATGGGCAAAAGCTTGCACAGTGGCGGTGGCCAAAACCCCTTCGAGCCTTTAAAGTGTGGCAAGGTTACCCTAACCGGCCCTTCGATGGAAAACTTCACAGAAATGATGCAAATTTTCAAAGAGCGTGAAATTATTTTACAGTCCGAAAATGTGGCACAAATTGAAAAAGACCTTGTGTATTTTTTGAAAAATGATAAACAAAGAACCCTAGCCGAAGAGAAAATTACCGAGAAAATGCAAAACCTTGGCGGTGCCACTGCAAAAACCGCCCAGCGCATTGAAGATTTTTTAGTTTAGGGAAAAGGGGAATTTGAATGCCAAGGCAAGCACCAGAATTTTGGCAAACACGTCAATTAACAGCATGGCTTTTATGGCCAGCGTCATGGCTTTATCAACTGTTGGGCAAACTGGACCGTTACCTGAAGGAAAAAAAGGCACAACGCCCGCATATTCCCATTATTTCGGTGGGTAACATCACCGCTGGTGGCAGCGGCAAAACCCCCATTGTTGCCATGCTGGCAGAGCATTTTAAAAACAAAGGCGAAACGGTGGCCATCTTGTCCCGTGGTTATGGTGGCCAAATTAAAACGGCGCACCAGGTCACTCAAGATGACAGCACCGAAGTGGTCGGCGATGAACCTAAAATGCTGTTCACCATGGACGTGGCCAATCAAATTTGGGTGGGGCCAGACCGCCGCCTCACAGCAAAACTCGCCCATGAACATGGCGCAACGATGCTGATTTTAGACGATGGTTTCCAACACTTTAAACTGCCCCGTGATGTGGACATTTTGGTAGTCGGTCAAGACGGTTTTGGCAACGGCTTCACCATTCCTGCTGGCCCCTTGCGTGAACCTCTTAAAAACCACACCCGTGCGGACTTTGCGGTCATCAGCCAAAAAGCTGTGGTGGAACTGGACATCCCCACCATTTTAATGAAGCGTCGCCCCTTAGAAAAGGACATTACCGCACTGTTAGGCCGCAAACTTTTTGCTTTTTGTGGCATTGGCAACCCGTTGCAATTTTTTGAAGGGCTGATTAAAGCCGACCTTAACATTGCCGGCCGTAAAGTGTTTGGCGACCATCATAAATACACAGAGGATGACCTTAAAATGTTGGTGCAAAAATCCCAAGGCAGCCAACTGGTCACCACCCCGAAAGACGCTGAAAAACTACCGAAAGACTTTAAAAAGCGTTGCCGTGTGGTGCGCCCAACCTTTGACGATGCATCGAAGGAAAAAATCATTGAATTGGTGGAAAAAAAGTTGGCCACTTTAAACTTTAAAAAATAAAGGTGAACATGCTGAAAACAATCAACCACGGTTTGCAATATCTTCTTTTAAGGGTTTTGTTTGCGCTGTTGCGCCTATTGCCCCTGCGCCTCACCGCCTGTATCGGCCATGGCTTGGGCACATTTTTGGCCAGCTTGCCAACCCATGTCAACCGTGTGGCCCGTGCCAACATCCGCCTTTGCTTACCAGAACTGACAGAAGCGGAAGTTCAAAAAACTCACCAGCATGCCACAATTAGCTTTGTTCAAACCTTGTTTGAAATGCCCAAAATTTACAGCCTAAAAGGCGACGCCTTTTTTAAAGCCGTGGAAGTTGAAGGCCTTGAACACATTCGGAATGACACCAGCCGCCTGATTTTAACCGCCCACTACGGCAACTGGGAATTGGTCAACAAAACCCTTGGTTTTTATGGCATTCCCATGGCTGGCATTTACCGCCCTGCCAACAACAAATGGGTCGATGGTTTCATCACCCGTTTGCGCGCACAAGAAAGTGGCGTGATGATTCCCAAAGGTGTCAAAGGTGCTAAAAAGTTGATTAAACTGGTCAAAGATGGCATGTGCGCTGGCTTTTTGAATGACCAGAAAATGAGCGACGGCATTGCCAGCACCTTTTTTGGCCAAGAAGTCAAAAGCCCTTCCGCCATTGCGGACTTGGCGCTAAAGTACCAAAAAGACGTGGTGCCTGTGTTTGTGGAGCGCACCGCATGGGGCCAGTTTAAAGTAACCTTTTACCCACCAGTGGAACTGCAAAAAACCGGCGACAACCGGAAGGACAGCGCCCATGCCATTCAAAAATTCAACAGCATTATTGAAGCGCAAATTCGCCAGAACCCCAGCCAATGGCTGTGGCACCATAAACGTTTTAAGCTAAACAATCTTTAAAATTTAGATAAGCGGTTTAAGCGCCTGAGGTGTTACCCCAGAAAAACTTAACCATGGTGTTGATGCCCAAGCACACAAACCCTAACAGCGCAGAAGCCACCACAACCCACGTTTCCGCATGGCAGAAAAAAGCACCTGTGGAAAAGGTTAAAATGTAAGGCCAAAGACGGCCAATGCTCATCCCCACCCCTAATATAAGACCCATGCGAATGCCGTCCATCACGCCGCCAGCGGCAATGCCCATCGCCGCGCCAAAAAGGGCATGGCCAATGGCCCACACCACCGAAACGCCAATCACACCCGCATAAACAACGGTGTGAATAATTTCAGGCAATTGATAACCTTCGGCCAAGTTGTCATAATATTCATAGGTCAACGCCAAAGTACCCATCATCAAAACAGCGTGAACCAACCCCATAAATAACTGCAAAATTCTATTCCTTACATTAAGTTTTGTGGTGTTTTAAACAACAACATTGGATTGAGAGCCATTTTACCCCAATAAAGCCCCCAGTGCAAATGCGGACCTGTGGAGCGCCCTGTGGACCCCACAGTACCAATGACATCGCCTTGCTTGACACTATCCCCCGTCTTCACGTCTAAACGGTCAAGGTGGGCGTACAAGGTCATCATGCCGTGGCCATGGTCCAGCATAATTAAATTGCCATTGAAGTAAGAGTTTGCCAATGCCAACTTCACCACTGCATCTTGCGGGGCGGCAATGGGCGTGCCTGTTTTACGGGCAAAGTCTGTGCCTTTGTGCCAGCTACGCTCCTCGCCATTGTAAAAACGGCGGCTGCCATAAACACCCGTGATGGTCCCGCTGACAGGTTGGCTAAATGTTTTTTCAATGTAAGGCAACATCTCAAACGGCTGGGCACGGGCAGCGTTTATTTTTTCAATGTCACTGCGAATGTGCGCCATGTCCGCCTCACTGCGGGGGTTAACGTGCTTTTTCTTCACCCCTTTGATGTACTGTGTGGGATATTCATGCTGGGCAATGGTCAGTTTTTGGGTGTATTGCGGCACCCCTAAAACCGAAATTTCCAATTGTTCTGTTTGCTGTGCCAAACGTGGAATGCCAATGTAAAACAAGCCTTTTTCATCCGCCTGTGCGCTGGCGTCGCCCAGTTTCACTTGCGCTAAAGGAATGGTTTGACCCCAAACAAAACCACCTTGCTCGGGGTAGCCTTGCAGTTTGCTTAACACCTCACCGCTGATGGCGTGGGTGCTGACGGATGCAAAAATAAACCATAAAAATAATTGTAAAAACTTCATAACGGACATGATGCCAAAAAATAAAATAACTGGCTAGTGTTAAAAAAAGAGAGGCTGAAACACCCCCCTTTTCAAGGTCATTCAGTGACTTTTATACCCCTAAGCATTTAGTCTGGTATCCATCCAGTAATAGATATACCCCTGAATTGTTAGTAGTAACTTAGGCTGTATATACCACTTTTTCAATACCTAATTAGGGTTAAGTGTCTGTTTTTACTGAAACCACACCATCCACAAAGTGAACATCCATCATTGGACTTTCAATGTCCGCTTTTTGGCGGATTACCTGCCCTTTGGGGTTGGTGACATAGGCATAACCCCGCTTCAAAGGCCCTTCGTATGAATAACTTTGTAACAGTTTGTGTTTTTGGTTGAGTGTTTCTTGCATGTTTTTGAGGCGGCGGTGCAGAATATCCACGCTCAAACGCCCCTGCAACTGATCAAGGTGACGCCTTTGCGGCTGAATGGTCTTTTGCCAAGCCGCCGCAGAAAAGCTTTGCTCAAAAGGTTGTAACCGTGACCTTTTTAGCTTGGTAAAGCCTTGGAAGGCGCTGTAAAAACGCTCCGACCGTTCATCCAGGCGCAACTTAGCTTGGGTCATCAAATGGCGGGGGTCACCCAACGCACGTTGATACATAGATAAATGGCGTTTGCGCTGGTTGGTGTAATGGAACATCGCTTGTTCCAGCTTGCCCTTAAACAGCAATAGGGTGTAGACCAAATCCGCCCGCACCGGCACCACCAGTTCCGCCGCCGCGGTGGGGGTTGGCGCCCGCAAGTCGGCAACATAATCACACAAGGTCACATCCGGTTCGTGCCCCACGGCACTGACCACAGGGATGGTGGAGCGGTAAATGGCCCGCACGACCATCTCTTCGTTAAAGGCCCACAAATCTTCCAATGAGCCACCACCACGGGCCACAATCAACACGTCCGGCTGTTGGTCTTTGGGTAGGTTGTTAAAATAATCGACACCTTCGGCAATTTGCTCCTTAGCACCCACCCCTTGCACCAACACAGGGTAAAGCTGAACATGGCAGGGAAAACGGTCTTTAATGCGGTGGAGCATGTCGTCAATCACCGCCCCTGTGGGCGAGGTGATGATGCCAATTTTTTGTGGCATTTGCGGCAGTGGCTTTTTGTGCGCCGTGTCAAACAAGCCTTCTTTTTCAAGCCTTGCTTTCATTTCTTCAAATTTTTGCATCAAGGCGCCCAAGCCCGCCAGCTCAATTTTGGTGACAATCAATTGGTAATTACTGCGTGCGCCGTAAGTAGTAAGCTTGCCGTAAACCACCACGCTTTGACCGTCCTCCAGCGGAATTTTAATCCGCTCGGCGCTGCTGCGCCACACAATGGACTTGATAAGGTTTTGCGCATCCTTCAGGTCAAAATAAATGTGGCCAGAGGCTGCTTTTTTGTAGCCCGAAATTTCCCCTTCCACCGCCAGTGACGCAAACTGCCCTTCAATCGCCATTCGCAATTGGTTGGAAAGTTGCGAAACGGTCAGCACATTTTGCTTGCCACTGGATTGGTTGGCCGGCTTTTGTTTCGGCTCATCGTTTTGGGATTCAGCGTAGGTAAACAAATCATTCATGGTTTTGACCCACAATCACCGTCACCATCGACTCTGGCTTTAACAAACGTTTGGCCACTCTTGCCACGTCTGCTTGGGTCACTTGGCCAATCCGTTTGGTCCAGTTGTTTAAATAGTCCACACCCATGTTATGCAACTGCATCATATTGAGGTAACCCAACACCTTACTGCTGGAGTCCAACCTTAAAGGGAAGGACCCTTTTAAGTAGGCCTGTGCGCCTTGATATTCTTTTTCACTCACACCTTTTTGGATGGCGGACATTTGTTGCTTAATCAAGTCAATTGACTTGTGGACATCTTCATTTTTTGTGCTCACCGTCACCACAAATGCGCCACCTTTGGGCAGTGGCTCAAAATAACTATAAACACCGTAGGCCAAGCCACGCTTTTCGCGGATTTCTTCCATCAAGCGGGAATTGAAGCCACCGCCGCCTAAAATGTAATTCATAACATAAGCGGCGTAATAGTCCGGATCGTCCCTTGTGATACCGCTGTGCGCCATGTAAACCGTGCTTTGTGGCACCGCCATTTCTTGCCGTAACACCAGAGGGGTACTGTTCGTTTGCGCCGCAGGGAAGTCAAAATTTTGACCCGTTGCCAAAGATTCAATCAACGGGTTGAGCTGGTCTTGCAGTTCGTCTGCGGTGATCGCACCGACGACGCTGATCACCATATTTTGTTGATTGTAATGTTTGTTATAAAAGTTTTGAACATCGGCCTTTTGCAAAGCGGCAACCGTTGCCACCGTGCCATCGGTGCTGTGGGCGTAGGCTGTGCCATCATAAACATACTGATCCCGCAGCTTACTGGCTACTTGTGAAGGGTTTTGTAACCCAGCGCGAATGCCTGTCAGCACTGCGTCTTGAACACGTTTAAAAGCTACTTCATCAAAACGTGGCTGGGTCAGCGCTTGGCGGAACAATTTAAAAGACTGATCTTTGTGTTCGGCCAGCATCCGCATGGCGGTGGTGACACTGAGTTTATTGGCGTTGCTGGTCATCAAAGCGCCCACCGCTTCCAATTTTTGGGCAAAGGCTTGGGCATTGTCCTCGCCCGATCCTTCGGTGATCATCTGCGCTGTGAGTGACGCTAAACCGTGCGCATCCGCCGGGTCAAAAACGCTGCCTGCTTTAAATGAAACTTGCACATGCACCATCGGCAAGCTGTGACTTTCCACCAGCCATGCTTCCACCCCGCCTTTGAGGGGGACTTTTTCAATTTCCACCGCTGTGGCATGACCAGCCACCAACAAAGCCCAAAGCGCAACAAGGATTCTCATCTTCTAAAATTCCATTTTATGATTGAATTAGAAATTTATCTTACGCAATTTTAAGGCAAGAATAAAGCCTTGCCACCGCAGATTCTGCAAACAACACAAAAAAAGCAGATGCTGGGAGACATCTGCTTTCCAAGTTTAGGGAATCCACTTGTTTTAAAAATGACTTCAACTATAAAAAAAACAAATGGGTTGGCATGTTTACAACAATTAAACTCGCAAGTCCAGTTTTATTTTCAATTTTTTTCAAAAATTAGAATTGGTTATCATTTTGAACCAGCAAACCTGTGGTGGAATGGTCCACCTGAAGGTACTTATTGGCCACGTTTAACACGTCTTCTGCGGTGACCTTTTCAATCTCGGTCAGCCAGTCATCAAAGGCTTTCGCCTTACCGCCTGCCACCATAAATTTACCAAAATGGTAAGCCGCCACAAACGGGTCGTCTCTGCCGTACACATCGTAGGACTTTAACAAGGTAATCGCACGCTTAACCTGTGCATCACTCAAAGTGTTTTGGCTAAAGGCAGTGAGCGCTTGTTCATAAGCATGCTCCAAAGTTTCTAGACGAACACCTTCTTTCGGCACCAGCACCACATCCACCGAAGATTCCCCCCGCTGAACTGAACTGTAGCTCACCGAAACACTGTCCGCCAACTCCTGCTCTTTGACCAATTTTTGGTAAAGATAACTGGAGTTACCGCCGCCTAAAATTTGCGCCATCACCATCAAAGGCAATGTGTCGTCCTTATTAGGCTTTGCCCCTGCAATGCCTGCAAACAAGCTGGTGGCACGGTACATACGAGCCCAAAGTGGCACTTGCACCGCCTTGTCCACCTTTTGGTAACGCTTGGCACCATCAAAAGCCGGCTCCACCGCCCACGGCTGGTGGTTCACTTGGCGGACATTGGGCACTTTGGCATAGGTTTGTGCCAGCATTGGCCTGGCTTCATCCAAAGTGATATCGCCAATTAAAATCACAAAAGCATTGTTGGGGTGGTACCATTTTTTGTACCAGTCATGGTTCATTTGGTAGGTGTAATTTTCAATGTCCTTTTGCCAGCCAATGACCGGTCGGCCATAAGGATGGTTGGGCATGTGAACGTGGGAAAATTCCTCAAAAAAGCGGTTTTGCGGCTTGCTTTCAACCCGCATCCGTCTTTCTTCCAAAATCACGTCACGCTCGGGCTGAAATTCAGCGTCGGTAAAGGTTAAACCTTGCATCCTGTCCGCTTCAATTTCCATCATTTTCAGCAGGTTTTCTTTGGCAACCTTTTGGTAATAAGCGGTGTAGTCGTACGATGTAAAGGCATTGTCCTTACCGCCGTGACGGGCCACAATTTTGGAAAATTCTTGCGGTGGAATGTTTTCGGTGCCCTTAAACATCAAGTGTTCAAGCATGTGGGCAAGGCCTGTTTTGCCGTTTTCTTCGTCCCCAGCACCTGCTTTGTACCACACAAAGTTCACCACCACAGGGGTGCGGTGGTCGGACACAACATAAACATCCAGCCCGTTTTCAAGGGTGGTGTGCTCAAAGTCAAACCCCCAAGCCACCCATGGCGTGAGGGTTAGTAACATCACAAAAATTGAACAAAGTTTTTTCAAGCCTTCACCCTTTTTTAAGCTGTTTTATTGTTACTCTGCCTGCTTTTTCTTGCGGGAAAGTTCAGCCAATTCTTCTAAGGTTGGGTCGGCGCTTGCGCTGTCATCAAACATGCTTGAAAACCAGCCCTTTTTCTCGTCCTTTGTTTCAGACTTGGACATTTCCTCTTCCGCCATAATGTCACGGATGGATTGGTTGCGGGCTTCACCGCCAGCTTTTTCCACCAACCATGAATCTTGCGTTTCAACTTTTGGGGCTGTGTTTGTTGCTTTGTCCGCACCTAAAATAAGCTGTTGCGCTTGTTTGCGACCACGGGTTAACGCCACCGGTTCCGCTTGGCGTGGTGGACGCAGTTCAAAATTTGGTGGCAATGTCAGTGGCATGTTTTCCAACACCACCGTTTCATCCGGCCCTTTTTTGCCAGACATACAACCTGTCATTGCTGTGGCAACCAAAACCAGTGCAAGTGCTTTTTTCATTTCTCTTCTTCCCCTTTTTCAATTTCCATTTCTGTGGTGTCATTGCTTTCAAAGTATGCGTCATACAACATTAGCATGACACCCAACACAATCGCAATATCCGCCACGTTAAAGGTTGGCCAGTGCCAGCCTGCGTAGTGGAAGTCTAAAAAATCCACCACAGCGCCGTAAGCAAAGCGGTCTATCCCGTTGCCAACGGCGCCACCTAAAATAAACGATAACCCTAAAATGTAGACCAACTTTTCTTTGTGGTGCCCTAAGTAATGCACCAACACCACCGCCACCACAAACGCAAAGATGCCTAAAATTTCGGGCAGGTCTGCAATGTTGACGTCTCTCAACAAGCTAAAGGAAACACCACGGTTAAACGCCAAGCGCAAGTTGAAAAACCCGTCAATCACCGGCACAGGGTCGGCGGTCAGGTATTTTAAAGCCATGCCTTTGGTGGCTTGGTCTAAGCTGATCCAAAGCAGGGCAAACATAATGCCCAAGTAACGCAGTGAGAAATAATTTTTAACTTTTTGCATGTTTTAAGCTGCCTTTGTTTCTTGTTGATTGGCTTTCAAGGCCACCGCGTCACGCGGGGTGACAAAGCCGCCTTCCACTTCCACCGCTTGATCCTTAGCGATGTACTTCCAGGAGCGGATGCATTTCACAAAACTATCATTTTGTGGCAGTGAAACCACTTGAAGCTCACCCTCTTCCACCGCAGAAACCACCAAGATGTCTGCCAACGTATCGGCGCTGAATCCCGTGTTGTTTTGCACCACAACTTTCGCTTCCAAGTTGGCCTTAATGTCGCCAGCGGCGCGCGCTTTTTCCATTTCAAGGTTGACCGCATCACGCAATTGCCAAACCGCTTCAAACTGTTGTTCCAGTTCAGCATTTTGCCAATCTTCATCCAGCGCCATAAAGTCTTCCAAGTGCAGCTCTACCTCTTGTCCAAAAGCCTCTTTCCACACTTCGTCGGTGGTAAATGGCATAATCGGCGCCAAGTGGGTGGTTAAACCTTTAAGTAAGATGTTGAGCACTGTTTGACAAGCACGGCGACGGTTGTAAGCGTCGGCACCTTCGGTTGTTTCAACCCTTGGGTCGCAGTACAAACTGTCCTTGCGGATGTCGAAGTACAGGTTGGAAAGTTCCTTGGCGCAGAAGTTGTGCAACAATTCATAAACGGTACGGAACTTATAAGCATTGTAAGCTTTTTGCACATCGGCAAGCATGCCTTGCATTTTGTGCAACACCCATTTTTCCAGCTCTGGCAAGTTTTGATAATCCACAGCATGTTCGGCGGCATCAAAGTCGTACAAGTTCCCCAGCAAGAAACGGAAGGTGTTACGGAAACGGCGGTAACTGTCCGCCACCCCTTTCATAATTTCTTCACTGTAGCGCACGTCTTCGTTATAGTCCGAACCGGCCACCCAAAGGCGTAGGATATCCATGCCGTATTTTTTCGCAATTTCCGCAGGAGTCACCACGTTGCCGATGGACTTGGACATTTTTTTGCCTTCGCCGTCCACCACAAAGCCGTGGGTTAAAACTTGTTTGTAAGGCGCAAAGCCGTGGGTTGCCACGCAAGATGTTAAGGAGGAGTTAAACCAACCACGGTGCTGGTCGCTGCCTTCAAGGTAAAGGTCCGCTGGCAAGGTTTGGCCCATCATGTCCTCCACCACATGGGCGTAGGTTGTGCCACTGTCAAACCAAACGTCCAAAATGTCCGTTTCTTTGACCATGTCTTCCGCTTTCCAGCCCTTTTGCTCCAAATAACCTTCTGGCAACAGCTCACTCACGCTGAGAGTTTCCCAAACGTCAATGCCGTCCTTTTCAATTTTGTTGGCAATGTGGTCAAACACTTCCTTTTCAAAGGTGTAAGCACCTGTAGGTTTGTGCTGCATGATGGTAATTGGCACACCCCAAGCACGCTGACGAGAGATACACCAGTCAGGTTTATTTTCCACCATGGCGGTGATGCGGCGCTGACCATACTCTGGTACCCAGCCTTTTTCCTCACCAATGCGGGCAATTTCCGCCATCGCTTTTTGACGGACAGTTTGACCGCCAGTCACTTCAATGGCTTTATCCATCGCCACAAACCACTGCGGTGTGGTGCGGAAAATCAGCGGTGCTTTAGAACGCCATGAAATGGGGTAACTGTGCTTGAATTTGTACCAACGCATCAAAGTGCGATTTTGGGTCATTTCTTCAATAATTTTTTTCTGCGCATCCCAGATCACCATCCCAGAAAGTTGCACGCCGGTGCTTGGCAGGTCACCCACCGTTTCGTCATAGGTGCCATCACCGAGAACGTGGCACTCAAGGTCCAGCCCATGCTCTTGACCGATGATAAAGTCGTCCGCCCCATGCGAAGGTGCAGTGTGGACAAAACCTGTACCGCCGTCTTCCGTCACATGATGGCCTGGCAACATTGGAATGTCCTGACCGTAGACAGGGTGGCTGAGCACCGCGCCTTCAAAGTGGCTGCCCAGCGCCGTTTTAAGCACTGTATATTCAGTAAAGCCAACCATTTTGGTAAATTCTTCTAGCAATTTGGTGGAAACCCAAACCTTGTCGCCGACTTCAGCGGTGGCTTTTTCGAAGACGTTGGTGGCTTCGATCAGGCTGTATTCAATGTCCTGACCGTAGGCTACGGCCTTGTTGGCGGGGATGGTCCACGGGGTGGTGGTCCAAATGGTTACCGCTTCGTCGCTGCCTTTGACATGGAACTTTACATAAATGGCCAATGATTCCTTATCGGCATATTCCACTTCCGCTTCGGCCAGAGAAGTTTCTTCAACAATTGACCACATGATCGACTTGGCACCTTTGTAAACCAAGCCACTGTCCGCCATGCGACCCAATTCACGGACGATGCCCGCTTCATTTTTAGGGTTCATGGTCAGGTAAGGGTTGGCAAAGTCCGCCATGGAGCCAAAACGCTTGCCGTCTTCAATTTGCGTGGTCACCCAGCCTTTGGCAAAGCTGCGGCACATGTCGCGAATTTCCTTGACCGAGAAATCTTCTTTTGTCTGACCTTTGGCTTTAAAGCCTTCTTCCACTTTCCACTCAATCGGCAGGCCGTGACAGTCCCACCCTGGGGTGTACAAACAGTCGTAACCCATCATTTGCTTGGAGCGTACCACAAAGTCCTTCAAGGCAAAGTTCAAGGCGTGGCCAATGTGCAAGTTGCCGTTGGCGTAAGGAGGGCCACAGTGTAGAATAAAAGGCTTGCGACCTTGCGCTTTGGACTTGGCACGCAATTGGCTGTAAAGGTCCTTTTGTTGCCAGTTGGCCAACCACTCCGGCTCACGCTTGGGCAAACCCGCACGCATGGGGAAGTTGGTTTGAGGAAGGTTTAAAGTTTCACGTATATTTTCAGACATGTCGCTTTTATTCTACTTTTCTATTTTATCAATTAAACTTAAATAAACCCGACCTTCAACAAGGTTGGGCAATTGGGGCAAAGGTGCAATGTAAGCCTTGCTGTTTTCCACACGCGCCGGCACAACCGCACTTTCATAACCCTCTACCGGGGCAGTATACTCCACTTTCATAAAGTACACACCATTTTTTATGGCGCTGTAACCATTTAAATGTGCAACTAAATTGCAAAAATCGTCTTCGTAAAGGTAGGTTTTATAACAAACCGGAAAACCCAGTTGATAGCCCGCTGCCTTCACCTGACCACTTGCCAAAAGGTCCCGCACCAAGGTGGATGAATAACGCTGGTCTTCAAGATTTAAAACATCTTGAACCACCTCCACCTCAAAACCCATTTTTGGGGCATATTCTTGCAAAGTTTTTACCGTGCCTTCACGGTTTTTGCCGAAGGCAAAGTCTTCCCCCACCAGCAGGTATTTGACGTTTAGGTCATTTTTAAGGTGATTTAAAAAGGCGTCAAAGGTCATGCTGGCAAACTGAGAGGTGAATGGTTTTGTCACCACCGCTTCAATGCCATGGTCGCACAGTCTCCACACCTTTTGCGATAACGACATCAGCCGTTTGGGCGCACCTGCCTTATTAAAAAACTTTTTAGGATGCGGGTAAAACGTGTAAACACAAGGCGTTAACTGCTTGGACCTTGCCACCTGCACCAATTTTTTAAGCAAAGCTTGGTGACCCTTGTGGACACCTTCAAAATTGCCCACCACAAGGGCTGTGCCCCCTGTTTGTGGCAAAACATCAAAATTGTTTTTAATCACGGTGACTTGTTTCATACCAGCCAATATAACAAAAAGGCGGCAAAACGCCACCTTTTTAAGTTATTCGCTGATCAAGTACGTGTCACGACCCCTTGTTTGAAGGTGGTTGTACGGGTTCAGTTTGCGCATCACCGTTTTCTAAGGTTTCTACGGCTTGGCCAAAGCAAGTAACCACTTGACCAAAGCCTTGCGCTGCATTCACACACTGGGTTAAACTTTGACCCACCGCTGAATGATAAATCAAGACATAAATGGCAATTGCCAAAACAAGAGCCAAGCCCTCACTTATAAAGCAAAAGACAAAAAGCAGGCCTAGAACGACCAAGCCCCAGCCTGTCGCAGTAAAAATTGAAATTGTACCCATAGCCAATGAAAAAAACAGGTATATAGCCACAAGCGCCATCACCAAAATAGCAACGCCCCATAAAACATTTTTAAGCGCTTTTTTATTGAACGATTTCTGCATGGAAAGCTCCAAGGTGAACAGACCTTTAAAAAGGCCCTACAAAAAAGAAAAGGTTGTATACTTACATTATGTTATAAGTATACAACCCCCTATCGAGATTTCAAGATTTATTGATTTGTTTTTTCCATCAACTGATCAATTTGCACTTTTTGCTGAGCATTTTGAATTTTCAGCGTTTCAACTTCCGCCTTCAATTCACGCATCGCTTGCAGCATAGGCGCAATCAAACCAACATAGTTGACGGACTTGGTTTGCATGTCATCGTCCGCTGTTTTGACCAGTTCTGGGTAAATTTCCTCAATGTCTTGAGCAATCACACCCAGCTCTACCACGCCTGGGCGGTCCTTCATTTCAAAGCGCACCGCTTGCACTTGGCTCACTTTATTCAATTCACTTTCTAAGGGTTGAATATTTTGCTTCAACCTACGGTCGGACACGTCAGTCAAGTCGCCGGTGTATTGGATAGAACCAGAAACATCCAGAGCTACTGACGGAGCGGTAGTACCAATGCCCACCTCACCTGTTGACGCAATGCGCATACGCTCCTGCAAGTTACCTGTGCTTGAACCTGTATTTATCGTAATAGCTGTTGGTAATACACCAGAACTAACCGTACCATCCACAAAACCATGAATCGATGCGGCCAGATTTGTAGAAGTCCCCAATGATGTTGTGGTATGACCCGCAAATCCGATACCTGGCAAATAATCACCTTGCACCATAGGTTGCGGTGTCGCATCTAGAACACTATCACTGTTACCAATCATAACTGCTCCTAACATGTGACGCAGGTCTGTTGTCTTGTCATAACCAGCCACTGCCAAGTGCAACGCACCTTCTGACATTGCAGGATTTGCAGCACCAATATTCATATTACCTGCATATGTCCCACCCGTACTGTGGTCTACAATGTAATTATTCAACCCACCGCGTGCGTAAAATTTATCATAAGTTGAGTTGTATTTTATTGGAGCACCCGCTAAAACACCTGCATTGTTAAATTGCAAGGTTGCATCATCCCCTGCGGGTGTGGCAACCACACCTGTCAAACTTGTACCATCCCCCACAAAGGATGTTGCAGTAACAGTACCAGACACATCCAGCTCACTGTTGGCAGAAGTTTTGTTAATGGCCACTTCACCACCAACAATTGCCATGGTTCTTGCGTCTGTCACTGTTGTGCCGGAAACTGTCGAATCTAAACCAATAATCGCACTGTAAATACCTTGTGCCACAACACCTTCACCAAAAGCAAACGATGTCGTTCCTATGGTTTTAGATGCGCGACCCATGGCCACAGAGTTTGCGCCACCTGCCACGGTGTTGTAGTTTGTAGCCAAGCTATAATTACCGGATGCAGCGCTACCAAAACCAATGGCCGCCGATGTCACACCGGAAGCGGTTGAACCGTTACCCACAGCGAAAGATGAATTGTTACTGGCCACTGTGCTACGGCCTAATGCCACAGCAAACAATTGCGTTGCTTGGGTTGAACTACCCATTGCAACAGAATCTCCAGCAGTTGCTTGCGCACCATTACCCATCGCAATGGCACGAGCACCCGACGCTGTAGATGTACCAAATGCAAAGGCATCATCTGCCGATGCGACAGACGAGCTCCCCATGGCGAATGATCTATCACCCGAAGCAATAACCGAAGAACCAATACCAAAGCTTAAAGAACCCACATTCGCTTCATCCGCCGAAGCATTGTTGTGTGAACCAACACGCAAAGCTGATTTATCTTCATGGTAAAACAGGCCAGCATCGCCAAAGTTATGGTCCCACGTTGTGCCTGCCTTATACAAGCGAACCCCTTCGTAAGAAATGTAGTCTGTGTTGTTCACCCAAAGGCTAGCACCCACACCACCCCAGGCGCTGGAGTTACAGTATTCCACACCGTTTGCAAGCGTATAGCGCAGTGCACCTTCGGTGGAGGCGTCACACACCTCGCCGCCGTTGGCAATCATCAACGAACCTGAAACATCCAAAGCCACGGCAGGTGCAATGGTGTTCACCCCTACCTTACCGTCTGTCATAATGCGTACCTGTTCCGCACCGCCAGACTGGAGGGACATAGAATCGTCCACATTCTTCTTCACAGCAACCTGCGCCCCTGCGCTGGACGTCGCCAAGCACATCAAGGAAATTGCAACCATGTAAGGGTACATTTTATTCAACACAGGCATTGCCACTGCTTTTGTTTGTGGTTTGAACATTTATTTGTCCTCCATCAATTTTTCAATCAACTTTTGTTGTTGATCAATCAATTCTTGTTGTTTTTCAAGTTTGCCGTTTAGGTCCTTCACCGCTTCAATAAGGGGTGAAACAAGAGCCGCATAATTCACAGACATCTGCCCTTCTTTGCCGTTGACCACTTGTGGGTACACCTTGGCCACGTCTTGAGCAATCAAACCAATTTGCGGTTTTTGGGTCATCCCTGTTTCGGACTTAAATTTGTAGGACACACCTTGCAACTGGTTCACCAGTTCCAGCGCACCTTTCAGCGGTTGAATGTTTTCTTTAAAGGTTCGGTCCGAAGTCACCACAAATTCTGTGGCTTTGGCGGTGCCAGAAACTTCCAGCGGTGCCGTTGGTGCCACAGTGCCGATACCCACACCACCGCTTGCACCCATAATGGCCAAGGTGTTGTTGTTCGCCACAATGGTGCCCGAAGCATCGGCGCCCACACCAATCATCATGGAGTCATCGCCTGAAACAATACCGCCATAACCCAGTGAAAGGGACCTTGCGCCTGAAACCGTGGCACCATGACCAACGGCCATATTTTCATAGCCTGTTTCCGCCAAGGTGTAACGACCAATGGCAATGTTGTAACGACCATTTCTTGCCGTTGCAAAAGGACCAACCGCAAAGGAACTGTAATTGGCAGAACCACCTTCCGCTTTGGCATAAGGACCAATCGCCGTATTACCTGGAGAAAACGTTGCACGAGAGTTTACACCAATGGCCATCTTCCAATAGTTCGTGCCACTTGTTTGCGCCCCAGAACCCAAGGCCAAGTCCGCCTGACCCGTTACAACGGATTGAGCACCCCAAGCAAATGACCCGCTACCCGAAGCTCGCCCGCCTGCAAAGGCGGTGGAATTGTCCCCAATTTGAGAGTCATCCCAGTCATTAAAGTTGACACGACCAGCTCTAAACGCTGCTTTTTCTTCATCCCAGAAGGCAATTCTATCATTGTTGTTCAGGTCAATTGTGGTGCCAGAAACATAAACACGGAAACCATCACGGGTAATGTAATCCCCTGCATCGGTCCACAGGCCGCCAACACCTGTTAAACCAGAACCGTCACCCACAAACGCTGTGGCGGAAACGGTGCCGGAAACTTCAAGTTCAGTCGCCGGGGAAACGGTGCCGATACCAACATTGCCGCCTATTAAAGCAAGCGTATCGTTTGCTGCCACATTCACAGTAGAGCTTGTGGCATTACCAAAACCTATACCCAGTGAATTATCACCGGACACGGCAATACCGTTGCTGGTTGCAAGGGCTAAACTGCCAAAACCTGTAACACTGGTATCCAAACCAAAGCCCATACCACGTTGAATGTTGTGACCTTTACCAAAGGCCATTTGACCATTGTTATCAACCACGTTGTATGCACCAAAGGCCATGCTTTCAATGCCATCGACATTGTTACCACGACCAACGCTGACACCGCCAGTGCCGGTTACCGTACTGTATGAACCGATAGCCGCTGCATTTTCACCGCTTGCGGTTGTTGAACGCCCCATCGACATAGAGTTTGCACCCGAAGCCATCACATGATAACCCGCCGCAAAACTGTTGGTGCCAATATTGGCTTCGTCAAATTGTTGCCCTGAACCTGCCTGACCTGTTCTAAACGCACCTTTACCAACATCAAAGAAAGCTACGTTGCTTGTGTCTAGGTCAATTGTTGTGGCAGGGGCATAAACACGGAAACCATCACGGGTAATGTAATCCCCCGCATCGGTCCATAAGCCGTCCACATTTGTTAAGCTAGAACCATCCCCCACAAATGCCGTGGCAGAAACAGTGCCGGAAACTTCCAAGCTTTCGGTTGGGGAAGCTACGTTAATACCAATTTTAGCAATGTCCGACTGGCTGATATCCAAACCATATATGGCGTTACCAATGTTCAATTGATTGGAAGCTGTTGGGTCTTGTGCAAAAACAGCTGAACCAATCATAATGTTTCGAGCGCCAGTGGTAATGTTATAACCTGAATTTGCACCTAAAAGTGTATTATCATCCGCACCTGTCAACAAATTAAACCCGGATGAAGCACCGAACAACACATTACGGACAACTGTTGTAGCATTGCCTGAGGTTCCATGCCCCGCACGTGGACCAACTGCAACGTTTGCATCACCTTGCGCATAGCGCAGAGCCATGTAACCAATGGCTGTATTATAATCACCATTTCCAAGCTCATCCAGAGACCTCGCACCCATAGATACGTTACCATAACCTGTAGTCTGACGCTGAGTACGATAACCCACACCTGTGTTAGGGTTTGCACCCCCATCGCTATTACCAGCATCTGTGCCCAAAAACACACTGTTTCCAACTGCAGAGCCATCGGTCAAATCGTCAATACCGATTGATATAGCTCCAGGGTTAATGTTGGTCAAGCTTGACCCATCCCCCACAAACGCTGTGGCGGAAACGGTGCCGGAAACTTCCAAACTTTCCGTTGGAGAAGCTACGTTAATACCAATTTTAGCAATATCCGCCTGACCCATATCCAAACCGTAAATGGAGTTTCCGATAGAAAGCTGGTTTGACCCTGTTAAACTTGGAAGTGAACTTGAAACACCAATGGCAATGTTATTGTCACCCGATGTTTGATAGCGTGCTGCATTCGTACCAAGGGCAAGGTTTTTATCCCCTGTACTACTGGCCAACGTGTATTCACCGACACCCACATTATACTGTCCCGCTTGGTCATAAAGAGCTCTTGAGCCAATACCAATATTATTATCACCGGACATATAACGCATAGCATTGGTACCAATGGCAATACTATCAGTCGTTGTGTCCATGTTCGGATCGGTGTTGCCTTGCAACGCTTGGAAACCTATTGCGACGTTAGCGTGACCGGTTTCCAACCGCGTTGCAGTGTAACGACCCAAAATAACGTTGTTGCGACCACCCGCCAACCTTTGGGCTGATTCAAGACCCACAATAGTATTGCCATCAGAAGTCAAGTTAGGTGCAGATAATCGACCTAATACCAAACTACCACCAGCATCGTAACCATCCGTTAAGTCGCCCAAAGCCAAAGTGGCAGACGTTGCCACAACACCAGTTAAGCTTGAGCCATCACCCACAAATGCCGTGGCGGTCACTGTACCTGAAACTTCAAGTTCGGTTGCTGGAGAAACAGTGCCGATACCCACGCCGTTTGTGGCACCCATTAAAGCAATGGTGTTTGAAACTGTAACAGGGTTAGATTCATTACCGTTACCCACAGCCAACACCATAGAGTCATTGGCGGAAACTTCTGCCTTACGGCCAAATGCGAAGGAATGATCACCGTCTGCGGCACTGGCGTTACCAATAGCAATGGAGTTTTCACCCGATGAACGAGAACGTGCAATGGCCACAGAACCATCGCCTGTTGCGTCAGTTCTATCACCCAATACTGAACTGTTGATACCACCGCCGTTGGTGTTGGTACCGATGGCAATAGAACTGCCAGCAGTCGCCCTTGCTATGGCACCAATCGCTACAGATCTATCAGCCATCGCACGGGTGTAATGCCCACCTAAAGCAATGGAACTTGCGCCGTTAGCCTGTGTTCGTGACCCCCACGCAAAACTATTTTGTCCAAGATTGGCGTCCGCCCAGCCTCCAAATTCATTTTCACCGCCACGCATCGCACGTTTTTCAGGGTCATAAAAAGCGAATTTATCTAAGTTGACAACGCTGACCGTGGATGATGCATCATACACACGGAAACCGTTGACACCGCCGTAGGAGATATACTCTCCCTCATCGCTCCACAGCCCTGAAATACCCGTCAAGGAAGAGCCATCCCCCACAAAGGCTGTGGCAGAGACGGTGCCGGAAACTTCCAAACTTTCAGTTGGTACGGGCACATTGATACCAATTTTGGCAATTTCCGTTCCCGTCAAGTCTGCACCATAAATGGCACCACCAATATTCAATTGATTAGAAGCTGATGCGTTTGGCAATCCTTCTTCTGTGCCCAAAACAATATTATTAGACCCCGCAGTCAGGTTATCGCCGGCCAAGTGCCCAATAAAAATATTGGCTGCACCGTTTGTTAAATTACGACCTGCTTGGCCACCTAAAACTGTGTTTTTTGTACCCTCTATCAGCGAGGTTAAGGCCAACCGGCCAAAGACAGAACTATCTCTGGTATTCCAGCCAACAGCAGACGCCATCGCACCCAAACCAAATACGGTGTTGTATGAAGTACCCTCACCCTCAACCAGCGCGCCGTTGCCTACTACTAGGTTATTTTGACCGGTTGTCAAATCTCTCAATGCATTAGAGCCAATTGCTAAGTTGGTGCCTTGGGCATATGCATCGGTCAAATCGTCAATGCCGATTGATATAGCTCCAGGGTTAATGTTGGTCAAGCTTGAGCCATCCCCGACAAAGGCGGTGGCAGTCACTGTACCTGAAACTTCCAGCTCGGTCGCTGGGGAAACGGTGCCGATACCCACACCACCAATTGCGTTCATAATGGCAAAAGTATCTGAATCTGCAATGGTAGCGCTAACCCCCGAACCTAGACCGAATCCGATAGAGTTATTGCCCGAAACTGTAACACCTCGACCCACAGCCACTGAGTGCTGACCCGTTGCTCCAACACTAAAACCAAGCGCCATGGCGTAGTTGTTTGTTGCGTTAGCTGATGTACCTGCAGAAAAACTGTATAAACCGCTGGCTGTGCCACCACCTAGTGCCATTGCACGTGTGGCTGTCGCACGTGAACCTCCCACAGCAAATGAATCTTGACCTGATGCGAGAGACCCATCACCAAAGGCTGCGGAGTATAGACCAATATTCGCGTCGTCCATCGTGGTGCCGAAATTGTCATTACCTGCTCGGAAAGCGCCTTTGTCATGATGCCAGAATGCTGCCGATTCATTGATACCAATGTCAGGCGTTGCACCGCTATCGTATACTTTTAAGCCGGTGCGGCTGATACCATCTGCCTCTTGAACCCAAAGCCCGCTTATACCTGTTAAACCAGACCCATCCCCCACAAACGCTGTGGCAGAAACGGTGCCGGAAACGTCAAGTTCGGCCAGTGGAGATTCAACACCCACACCGATACGGTCATTCGCAAGGTCACCGTAAAGGGTGTTACCAATGTTTAATTGGTCCGATCCGGCCAGGTCTACAACATCGACACCCACACCAATTGCAATGTTGTTTGAACCACCTTCTAAAAATTCATTACTTTGCGAACCAATGGAAATGTTATTGCTACCAGTCGTATTACCAGAAATACCGTAAGACGCCCTGTGGCCCATGGCAATATTATTATCCCCACCACTTACAAAAAATCCAGCAGTGGTACCCAAACCAATGTTTCGAGAACCTGTTGAGATAGACCTTAAGGCAGAGCCACCAAAAGCTATGTTACCAGACCCTGACGATGTGTACAAAGCGCTATTACCAAGACCGATATTACCTGTACCAGAAGCATTGCGCAAAGCTTGATAACCAATCGCAACACTGTCCTGAACGGCTGAACCTTGGGACAAGGCTTGATAACCTGCGGCGAAGTTATGGTTACCAGTTTGATTACTCCATAGAGTTTGGTCGCCCAAAGCAATGTTATTATCACCTGTTGTGTTTGCATCCAGCGCAGCTGAACCGATGGCCACATTTCGGATACCCGTTGTGTTTGAACCTAAAGCATCATGACCAATGCCCACATTTTTAGAACCTGTAGTTGGCGTGCCAGAACCAATGTAAATTGTTTGAGATGTCGCATTGGAATATCCGTCCGTCAAGTCATTCAAACCAATGGTCACAGATGTGGCGACAACGCCTGTTAAGCCAGAACCATCCCCCACAAAGGCCGTGGCGGAAACGGTTCCAGAAACTTCCAAACTTTCCGTTGGAGAAGCTACGTTAATACCAATTTTAGCAATGTCCGACTGGCTGATATCTAACCCATAAATAGCGTTACCAATGTTCAATTGATTGGAAGCTGTTGGGTCTTGTGCCAAAACAGCTGAACCAATCATAATGTTTTGAGCGCCAGTGGTAATGTTATAACCTGAATTTGAACCAATTGCCACATTACTTGAACCAGTTGTATTAGCTAAACCACCCCAACCAAGAACAGAGTTACCACCACCCGTACTTGGAAGCGCAAGAGCACGTGCGCCAACAACAGCGTTACGTTGACCTGAATTTTCTTTTAATGCTTCAAAGCCAACCGCAGTTGACTCTAGCCCCCCATTTCTTAGCGCATTTGCACCAACTGCAACAAGCCTGTCAGAAGACCCATATCTTGAAGCGCTGTAACCAATGGCTACACTTTGATCTGTGTTTACAGTTGCAGATTCTAGTGCATATTCACCTATTGCAACAATGCGATTACCTGCAGTTGAAGTGCTAGCGCCAATCATAATACTATTTGAAACAGCTTGCGCATCCGTCAAGTCATCCAAACCAATGGTAACAGATGTGGCGACAACGTTTGTTAAGCTTGACCCATCCCCCACAAATGCGGTGGCGGAAACGGTGCCAGCAACGTCAAGTTCGGCGTTGGCAGATGTTTGATTTACAGCTACTTGACCGCCCAAAATGGCCAATGTGTTAGAGTCGGAAACGGTGGTGCCTGTTACGTCTGCCAAGCCGATCACCATTGAATTTGCACCAGATACTGTTGTGTTCTGACCCACAGCAACCGCATAATCACCCGCTGCATTTGAATTACTGCCCAAAGCCAACGCATTGTCCGCTGAGGCTTTTGCTCTAACACCAAGGGCAACAGCATTTGCACTGAGCGCGTCTGCACGGTAACCAATGGCTGTGGATTGATTACCTAATGCGTACGCACCTGGCTGAACAGCAAAGGACGACCCTCCAGCAGCCCAAGCACGACCTAAAGCCACGGCATAAGTCCCCCCTGCAACTGTGTTGATGCTGCTTGTATTGCTGTCTGTCGGAGGGCCGCTGTTCACGTCCCCGTTCGAGCCAATGGCAATACTACTGATACCACTTGCTCTCGAAGCCATACCCATTGCAATGTTATTATCTTGAGTGGCACGAGCATAGTGACCAGCAGCAAAGCTATAATCACCGGTTGCACGTGCGTCGTTACCAAAAGAAAAGCTATAAGCACCAATATTAGCATCATCAAAAAAACCTGACGGGTCACGCCCTACACGGATAGACGCTTTGTCTGCATCATAGATAAAACCTTTGAAGCCGTTTGGAACATCTATTGTTGTTGTGTTTTTGTAAAGGCGGAAGTCGTCATAATTCACATAATCGCCACTGTCAGTCCACAAGCCGGCTACACCTGTTAAGGAAGACCCATCCCCCACAAACGCGGTGGCGGAAACGGTGCCAGAAACTTCTAAAGCGGTTGAGCCGTTTACAAAAAGCCCTGCGTCGCAAATAATGTCCGTGCCGTCGGTGTAGCACAGCTCATTATTGTTGAGCGTGCCAACCGTACCAATGTTGGCCCAATTTTGCGCACCTGCTGTGGGTGACACTAAAACCAACAACCAAAATACATACTTTTTCATTTGCGACATTTCTCTTTATATTAACTTAGCTTTTTTGTTTTTAACCTGTGTTTACACTTTTTCTAATTAGGGCCGGCAATACTGCAAGCGACCTGTGGCAGAATTAAAGCGAATGGTACCTTTGGTGCCTAGTGTACAAGCCTCTGCGCCTGTGCCTGCAACCTTCAAGGTGCCCGAAACTTCCGCTGCACCGGCAGCCACTGTAACCATACGTTCGCCGTCCACATCCATGTGCACTTCGCCTGCGCCTGTGTCCACAATGGAAACACTGGTGTCCGCCACTTGCAGGTTTGAACCTGCTGGAATGTTGGTCAAGCCAGAGCCATCACCCACAAACGCGGTGGCGGAAACGGTGCCAACCACTTCAAGTTCAGTGGTTGGGCGCTTACCAATACCGACAAAGTCGTTTGAAAGGTCACCATAAATGGTGTTACCAATATTAAGCTCATAACTTGCAGTTACAGCAGAAGGACCTACAGTATTACCAATCATAATATTGTTGTTACCCGATGTGATATTCTGACCAGATCTGTAACCCAAAGCAATGTTGTAATCACCACCTGCTGTGAGAGACATACCCGACTCAAAACCTATCAAAGTATTTCGGTTGATGGCATTACCACCAACACCTAGACCCGCAAAAGCACCCAACGCCACGTTGGCTTGACCTGTAGAGTTATAACGCAGTGCCTGAGAACCAAGAGAGGTGTTGTTGTCACCTATTGTTCTGTCAGAAGCGCCATAACCAACAGCAGTGTTATTACTTTGACCCCACGTTGTTGTTAAGGCATTTGAACCGACAGCGGTGTTATTATCACCTAATGCCAATGCATCCATCGCACGAGAACCGACAGCTGTGTTGTTGTTACCGTTGGTAATTTCTGTACCTGCCTCAAAACCAAAGGCAGAGTTATCATTACCCGAGTTATTACGCTCCAAAGTATGATAACCGACTGCTGTATTTCTGACAGATCCGTTCACACTCAATGCGTTTCGACCAATACCTACAGACGAATTACCACCAGAATCACCAGAACCTGCACCTGAACCTAAGAACACGCTGGAGCCATCATAGATACCATCCGTCAGATCATCAATGGCTATAGCAACAGCCGAAGCGTTAATGTTGGTCAAACTTGAACCATCACCCACAAACGCTGTGGCAGATACGGTGCCTGAAACTTCCAAACTTTCGGTTGGGGAGGCAATATTGATACCAATTTTGGCAATTTCTGCAGTACTCACATCTAAACCGTAAATGGCGTTACCAATGTTCAGTTGGTTAGACGCTGTTGGGTCCTGCGCGTAAGCCAAATTACCAAGCATAAGGTTGTTGCTACCTGTTGTGATATTATAACCAGCACGATTACCCACGGCAACGTTAGTGCTACCTGTTGTGTTAGAAAATAACGTGCGCAAACCAAGCGCTGTGTTATTCGCACCGGTGGTGTTATCCTGCAATGCATTGTAACCAAAAGCCGAGTTAAACGACGCTGTACTTTCACCCAACGCTCTTGCACCAAATGCACTGTTTTGGCTACCGAATGTGATAGATGCCAACGCCCCACGACCCATTGCGGTATTTTCAAAACCTGTTTCAGTGCTCGCTAACGCTTGATAACCAACACCTGTGTTATTGTTATTCGAAGCATCGTCATTAACACCTGAATCGACACCTAGGAAAACACTTGAACCGTCGCTCACACCGTCTGTCAAGTCATCCAAGCCAATGGTCACAGAACTTGCGACAACACCTGTCAGCTGTGAACCATCCCCCACAAAAGCTGTGGCGGAAACGGTGCCGGAAACTTCCAAACTTTCGGTTGGAGAAGTAACGTTGATACCAATTTTAGCAATGTCCGACTGGCTGATATCCAAACCGTAAATGGCGTTGCCAATGTTTAATTGGTTAGAAGCTGTTGGGTCTTGTGCAGGAGTCCTTGCACCAATCATAATGTTACTGTCGCCTGTGGTAATATTGCTACCCGCATAAGAACCGAGACCAACATTGTTACTACCCGAATTCACATCAGTCAAACTATGTGTACCCATAGCTGTATTACTTGAACCGCCAATATTGTCGTATAAAGCATAGTAACCAAAAGCGGCATTACGATGATTTCTATTTTTCAACAATGCCTGGGCACCAAATGCACTGTTCATACTCGTTGAGGTAATTTCCCTTAACGTACCTGTACCTACACCTGTATTACCAAATCCAGTTGTATGGTCCCTTAAAGATTCGTTACCGATACCAATATTTCCATCGTTTTTAGCATCCGTCAAATCATCAAGACCAATGGTCACGGCTGAGCTGTTAATATTGGTCAAACTTGAACCATCACCCACAAACGCTGTGGCCGTTATTGTTCCGGAAACTTCTAGCTCTGTGGAAGGTGACACTGTGCCAATACCCACGTTGCCGCCCATAACAGCCATGGTGTTTGCATCAGCTACATTGTAAAATGTATCGTCTAGACCAATTGCTACTGTGTAGTCACCAGTTGCAGAAACCGTGCTACCCATTGTAACCGAGTTCAGGCCAGCGGCTTCTGTCCAACTACCTATTGCAAATGAATTACCACCAGAGGCTCTATTACGAAAACCCATAGCTGTGGATGTGCCACCTATGGCATGAGTCCAGTAACCTGAAGCAAATGCATGTAGACCTGAAGCACGTGCCAACCGGTTAACAGCAAAAGAACTTTGACCTGATGCATTAGAACCCATACCTGTTGCGAAGGAATACTGTCCACCTGCATATGTGCTATAGCCAAATGCAGCTGACCCATCACCAATATTTGCATCCTCCCATTGTGTCCCAGCTACGGCACCTGCACGGAAAGCACTTTTTTGTGGATACCAAAGCATTTTTGTACCTGCGCCTTCTAATGCAGCCGGCAAAGCTTGGCCATTGTCGACAACATGGGCACTGCCACGGCTGATGTAAGTTGTATTGTTTGTCCATAAACCACTATTTTCCACATTCACACAAGAAAAAATGGTGCCGTCGTAGGAAAGCACTTCTCCTGCGCCACAAACAGCACTGCCTTTGTTGACAAAACCTGTGCCGTTGTAAACCACCAAGTCGTGATTGGCAGGAGCAGTAATGGAAACATCTGACAGGTCATTGAACGCCAAGCCATCTGCCCCTGAACCCGCATCCGCCACGCAAGACAAGCTGGTGCCGTCAGAAGTTAAAATATTATCCGCAGGGCAAGTTGGCAATGGGTTGGACGTTCTAGCAAAGGCCTGAACGTTCGGGTCAGTCTCTGATTGATTGACCCATGTGGAACCATTGTATGAAAGCACTTGACTGGTTGATGGCGCTGTTACCGACACGTCTGACAAGTCACTTAAAGCAAAAGGAGATGCTGCACCACCAGCGTCAATCACACATTCTAAGCTTGTGCCGTTGTATGTTAGAATATGACCCGTGTCACACTGTCCGCCCACAAGGCTGTTAATTGGGTTGGCAATTTTAGCCCAGTCGCTCACTGTCAAGTCGCGTTCAGCGTCGGCTTTCCAGTATTGACCATCGAAGTATAGAATATTGGTTGCTGTGGCATCTGCTGTGCCCGACACGTCCGCCATGTCTTCTAAAATTAGGGCATCGCTTGGGCCACCAATGTCCGCCACACAGGTAAGCTGTGTGCCATCAAACGTTAACACTTCGCCTAATTGGCACTTGCCTGATGTTGTGTTGTCAATCGGCTCTTTTGCAAAACCTTCCACAATTTGGCCAGATGCCCAGTTGGTACCATTAAAGTACAAGATATCCTGCGCCGCAGGCAAGGCCGCGTTTACGTCTGACAAGTCATTTAAAATAAGTGTACCGGATGCGATACTGTCCAAAGAAATACATTTTAGGGTTGAACCGTCGGCAATTAAAACTTCACCACCGCCACAAGACGCCAATGACCCGCTTTTGCGGGCAAAGTCTCTCACACCATTGATGACGGCGTCATCAATCGCCACGTCCAGCTCAAGGTCCGAGCTTGGTTTATCTTGGTTACAGACAATCTGACCGCCACTTTCCGCACACCATTTGCCAGAAACAAGCGCACCCACCGATGGGTCCGCCTCTTCCACGCATGACCAACCGCTGTTGGTCCATGTCAGTTTTTGTTCTTCGTTACACGTTGGTGCGTCCTCAAGGGCGTGCGCTTGAACATTTTTACCACCAATGACGACATTGCCGTCTACCAGAATGTCCCCCGTCAAAGCCACGTGACCATCTTGGTCAATTTTGAAAGAAGAGATACACCCGTCTCCACCCGCTTGGCCGTGTTTGGTGCCATCGCCACCCACACCATACACAAAGCCATCAGCCGCGCAATTGTCACGCTTGTCAGCGCGTGAGCGCAGTTCACTGATTTGTGATTCATGCTTGGCGTTGGCCGTGTCACCCCTGCTGCCACCAGACAAGGTGAAGAAACGCTGCTGCGCTTCCGCATCCAACACACCCGAAAAGGTTGTTAATCCTAGGGTTAGTAGTAAAATAAACTTCATAACAAATCGTACCCTTGTTTCAAAATATATAATCGCACACCTTCCTTATGGCAGGTTGCATTAGTGGCATTCTGGATATTATAGACATTCCACAAGAGGTTAAACAATATTTACGTTTTGTTAAAGGCGTATCACCTTGGTGGTAAAATGTCATTTAACCAATTGAATTACAACAATAAACACCCATCAAATGCATTGATTGGAGCAAAAGACTTATAACAACGCCCGTGACATAAAAAACATAATTCATCATTTTCGGTAAAAATTCTTAAAAAAACACTTGCCAAAATGTGTGATTTATCGCATTTTAAGCCTCGACCAATCATAAATACTCTTGCCGGGGTGGCGGAATTGGTAGACGCGCTGGACTCAAAATCCAGTGTCCCTAGGACGTGTGGGTTCGAGTCCCACCTCCGGCACCATTTAAAAGCACACCCTTAAGGGTGTTTTTTTACAACTCAAAGTCAATGTCAATGAAAACAACAAAAAAGCCCCCTAATTGAGGGCTTATACCAGTCAAAAACTTTAAATTATTGACGAATACCTTCGACATGAAACTCAAGATCAACTGTAGCCGACGCTGGTCCAAGGTCATAATCAATACCAAAGTCCTTCAGAGCGATTGCTGTAAAGCCAACAAAACCGGCACGATAACCGCCCCATGGGTCTGAGCCCTCACCAACAAATTCAACGTCAATCTGAACTGGCTTCGTTACTCCATGTAAAGTAAGATTACCACTCAAAACACCTTCATCATCACCTGTTGGCTCAAACGACGTACTGACAAAAGTTGCGTCTGGAAATTGCTCCACATCTAAAAAATCTGCCCCCTTGAGGTGCTTATCACGCGCCAAATGATTACTGTCAACACTAGCAGTTTTTACCACCACGTTTGCACTAGAACCTTCAAAATTTGCAGCATCATAGTTAAATGTTCCCGAAAATTCATTAAAACGACCCACAATAAAGCTATAGCCCAAATGGCTAATTTTAAAGTTTACAGAAGCATGGGCACCTTCATGATCAATAACATACTCCTCAGCATTTGCATTAACACCAGTTGCCATAATGGTAGCACTTAAAAATGCTGTTTTTAAAAACTTCATTGTCTATTTCTCCTTACTTTTAATTTTCTAAAATATACTCTCAACAAGTAAACTCTTGCCTTGAAGCAATCTAACCTACAATTCAAAACGAGATATCAAACCACACATAACTAAATGCATATTTTTCTTTGCATATGTAACTTTTCAAGTATTGACACATTTAATTATCAACATCAGAATAAAGTTTTCAATACATGAAAAGAGAACAACATTTATTCCTAAAAGGAAACAATAGTGCAAAATATCAATAGAATTAAAATTTTCATCACAGTAGCTAAGCATGAAAGCTTTAACAAAGCCGCCAATGAAATTGGCATGACAGGGTCTGCTGTAAGTAAGCAGGTTCAAAAACTAGAAGATGAATTAGGCACTACACTCTTACACCGAACAACGCGCAAAGTAACACTCAGCGAGGAAGGTGCTATTTATTACTCTCGTGCGCGACAAGCAATCGAAGACCTTGTAGAAGCTGAAAAACAAATTCAAGACCTTAAAGCAACACCAAAAGGCATTTTAAAAGTTTCCATTCCTATGAGTTTTGGAATACTTTACCTAGCAAAACCCATTGCAGAATTTGCCAAACAATATCCTGAAGTCCAGCTAGATGTAGATTTTAGTGATACACTTGTCAACCTCGCAGACAGTGGATACGACGTTGCGGTTCGCATAGGCAAGCTAAAAGATTCTAGCTTTATTGCACGCAAACTTTCACCCTGCCCAATTTATATATGCGCTTCACCAAGCTATTTAAAAACTCACGGTACACCCAAAAATTTAAATGAACTTAAAAATCACAAAGCACTTTTATTTACCCAGCAGTCATCAATGCACATGTGGAATATAGAAAGCAAAAACGGCAACAACATAAATGTAGACGTAACCCCCACACTCAAATCTAGCAATGGCTCATTAATTTTAGAAGCTTGCCTACAAGGCGTTGGCATTGCTTATTTGCCCGCTTTTTTTGTACAAGATCAGATAGAACGCGGCCTGCTCACACCTATTTTAAAAAACGAGATCAGTCAAAATTTTGGCGCTATTTATGCCGTTTTCCCAAAAAACCGACACCTATCCTCAAGGGTAAAGCTCTTTGTAAAAATGCTAAGTGACCATTTAAAAGAAAAAAAGCTATAAAATTTCATCAAAAAATTCATCTAATTAAACCTTAAACTTGAACTCTTAAATTTAATCAACCATACTTAGAAAATGTAATTTGATGACAATTTGACAAATGGTAAGAATGACATGGCCAACGCAAACCTAAGAACTGTTGAGAAAGTTTCAAGATCCCGCAAGCAAAAAGAGCAGGACATTTTAAAATCCGCCTCCAAAATTTTTGTCCGTGACGGTTTTGAAAAAGCCCATATGGACGAAATTGCCCAAGCGGCCAACGTTTCCAAGCAAACCATTTATTCAAACTTCGGCTCAAAGGAAAATTTATTCAACGAAATTGTTTCTGACATTTTTAAAGAGCTGCAAAAGGAAACTTTGCAAGAGCCACAGCTCAATTGCCCACAAAAAGCTTTGTCTTCCTTTTTAGAACGGATTATGACCCCGCTTTATTCGCCTAAAGGGGTGGCACTTTACAGACTTTCCATTGCCGAAGGCCAGCGCAATGCCAAGCTGGGGCAAATTTTTGTCTCTCGCATTGAACGGGGCATCACAAGGTTGGCAACAGTTCTAGAAAAACTGCACGACAAAGGCTTGATTGAGATTGACGACAGCCACGAGTCGGCCCACAACCTGATATACGCTTGCAAAGGCCTAACTTATTCCAAGTTGCTTTGCGGTTACGACAAAAGCATCAGCAAAGAAGAAATTGCCTTTTTGGCGCAAAAACAAGCCGAAATGTTCCTGCAGGAGCATGGCTGCAGCACAAAATGTTCATAATTCAGTGGCCTTGGCTAGACAATTGCCTCATTTTCAAGTAAAAAACGCCTGAACGAAGATAGAGATAAGAGGTTTTTTATGACGGATATTCAATCAAAGCCATCGGGTTTAATTCAGCCATTTGTTTTTGACAACATGCCCATTCGTGGCATGGTGATGCGTATTGAAAACCTGTACGAACACATTCCAACCTTAAAGGACACGCCGAAGTTTGTGCAAAAGTCCCTTGTGGAGTTGTTGGCCGCCAGCGCCACCTTAACCGCAGACCTTAAACACAAAAGCAATGTCACCTTGCAAATTCAGTCCACCAGCGACATTCCGCTGATGGTTGCCGCTTGCGACAAAGGAGGCAACTTGCGTGCCTTTGCCCGCATTGAAGACGGAGCGGACATGGACAGCCTCAGCTACAAAACTTTGGTGAAAGACAACACGATTTTTGCAGTCTCTGTCGAGCAAGGCGAAAAACAAAACCGTCACGTTTACCAAAGCTTTGTCGGCTTAAACGAAACTTCGGTCAGCAGTTCGGTAGAGCAATACTTCAACGACTCGGTTCAGCTGAACACTTACTTTAAGGTCAGCGTCGGCGAAGTGGACGGCAAACTTTGCTGTGGCTGTATTTTCTTACAAGCTTTACCGCAAGAAGAACACAACATGGACGACTGGCGCCGCTTGGCCATTATTTTAAGCACCATGACCGACGAAGAGTTTTTACCTGGCAACATCAGCGAGGAAGAGTTGCTCATCCGCTTATTTGCGGAGGACAAGGTTCGGGTTTATGAACAAAAGGACCTTAACTTCGCCAACCCCAAAACCCGTGAACGGATGAAAATGGCCCTTAAAAGCCTCGGTGAAGACCAATGCAAGGACCTGCTTAAAGAAGGCCCTATTGTGATGACTTGCGAATTTACCGGCGGGGAAGAGTCCTTTGATGAGCAAGATATCATCGGCATTTTTGATACAACGGACCAAACAAAGTAGCGCCGTTTTAAAAGCCAACAAAAACCAACCATTGACAACGACTTTGTTCTTTTTAAAGAATAGAGGCAGTCTAATTTTATATAAAACGAATAACAAAGTGAGATAGATGAAAACTTTGAGCAAAAACTTTTTGGCTGTTTTATTGGCGGCAACTGTTTCAGGCTGTGCCACAGGTATCGGCGGCACATACAAGTCCCCCGAAGTTCACAGCTTTAACGATAAAGGCGAAAAAGAAGTTTTAACGGACACCAAGGTGTTTGAGTCTGGCGTTATCCGCTCATTCCCTGATATTGCCATTCCATCCACCCATAAAATTGACTTGGATAAAAGCGTCATCTTCACCAGCCCCACCCAAACCGTGGGTAAAATTACCCTATCTGGCAGTGGCGATGCGGACAGCTTGTTCCGCTTTTTTGAAGAACAAATGACCGCCAACGGTTGGAGCATGGTCAACTCGTTCCAGTCCGCAACATCCAGCATGTACTACGCCAAGCCGGGCAAGTTTGTGGCCATTATTATTGAAGCAACCCAAACGGGTAGCCGTGTTTACATCAACGTTGGCCCAGAATAAACAGCCTTTAAAACCCTTATCGTCGGACATATCACAACCGACAAAGACATAAAAAAACACCCTGCAACATGGGTGTTTTTTATTTTTCAGACCACTCACCTTTTAAGGATACAAAACCTAACCCGTTGAGCCAAAGCCACCGGCACCGCGCTCAGTGTCCGAAAGTTCTGCCACCTCTTCCACACCCGTAATATGCATCCCGGCCACATGCCTTGCAGGGACAATCACCAACTGGCCAATGCGGTCAAACGCCGGCAGGGTGATGTCCTCTTTTAAAGCACAGACTTGGAAAAACAGCTCACCGCGGTAATCGCTGTCAATCACGCCAAAACCGTTGGGGATAAACAAACCCTTTTTAATGGGGGTGGAACTGCGCAAAGCCAACAAACCCACATAACCTTCAGGAATTTCCACCGCAATGCCGGTAGGCAGCAAGGTTGGGGTCATCACAGGGATTGTCACTTCCTTGGAAGTGGAAAGGTCCAGCCCCGCAGCGGAAAGATTGGCGTATTGCGGTGCCACAGCATCGGCTTGTAATTTTTTAAACTTAATTTTCATAACGTCGTTTACCTTTTTCGTCTATTTTTATTCAACCAAATGGTTAAACATGCAACCATCACCAGCATTACAATAAAATTCCACCAAGCCAGTGTCAGCCCAAAAATTTCAAAGTCAATGTCCTTACAAGAAGGTGGCTTCGGCACATTGGTGAGTGCTAGGAACAGCTGATCCGAATCCAAAAGCTCCACCTCGCCGCCAACACAGCTTTGTGGCAATTCCACCCAACCTTGTTGACCAGCCCCTTGGTAAAGACCAACGCCACCGCTGTACAACCCCACCAATAAAAACATAACGGCATACAATCTTGGTTTGGGGAAATAAGGCCACAATAGCAAGGCCACTAAAGCCACAGCCCACAATGCCATGTGGCTGTAACGCTGCCACAAACACATGGGGCAAGGTTGCTGGTGCAAAACATGTTCAATATAAAAAGAAGAAGCGGTCAACCCCACCCCTAAAATAAGAGTGAGATAAATAACCGTGCGTGGCTTAAAACGCCCCATCCAATTCAATAACATGCGCGTTACGCCTCTTTTTTAGTGGCAAGGTCAATGTTCACAGCCTTGGCTTCCATTTCCGAAAAAGCTTGGCCTGTGATGGCGGAGGCATACAATTTTTCAATATCGCTCTCCCCCGCTTCCTTCAGCAAGTCATCAATCGCTTCTTTCGCCAGCCTTTCAACTTGCTTTTTAACGGTCAGCACCAAGCCGCTAAAGGCTTTGGTCATCTCTGGTTTACAAATCTGAAACTTATTCATCAGCCAAAAAACATCTTCTACGGCCTTCTCGCCGTTGCCGTCTTTAAGGTCTTTTAAAGCAACGCCCACCTTCACCTGCGAAAAAACATCGTCCGGGCGTTTGACTTTCATGTCGTATGTGTCTTTGAAAAAATTGTGTAAGCGTCTGGCTTCCATTCGGTTGTCATTTTCCAGCGTTTCAAAAATACGGACACCCAAAGCGTGACGTGACGTGCCAAAACAGCGGAAATAGTGCATCAATGCATAATCGAAATAGATGTTTTCGCTGACCGTGTCGGAATCCTCATGGTCACGCATCGCTTGGTGTTGACCCATCCGCACCAGTGACATGTTCGCCAAGTCTAGGTCATGCAACATTGCAAAATAATGTGCGCAACGCTCTGCATTTTTGCCATAAGTGGGCGTTACCGTAACGTCCTGCCATTTTTTGGTCATCCCATCGCCCTTTGTTGTTATTTTTGTGACAAGTTTATGCAATTTTAAAGCAAGGCGCAACGTTGTTGAAACCGCCACGCCTGCCGGTGGTTATAAATCCTTAACCAGTGATGCCACAAAGAAGCCATCAGTGCCGTGGTGGTGAGGGTTTAACTTTAAGTAAGTGGAAACACCCTCTGGCAAGTTTGCCTTGACGTCCAGCTCTTCAATTTTTTGAAGTTGAAAGTGCGGGTTCGCCTCTAAAAACTTTTCCACCTGCTGTTCGTTTTCTTCCTTTAAAACCGAGCAAGTGGCATAAATCAACCGCCCACCTTTGGTCACCAAACGTGCCGCACTTTGAAGGACAGAGGCTTGAATTTCTGTCAGCTCTTGTAAGCTTTCTTGGGTCATTTTCCAGCGACTGTCTGGACTGCGTCGCCATGTGCCAGCACCACTGCACGGGGCATCCACAAGCACCACGTCCTGTGTTTCCTTATGGCGTTTCACCCATTTGTCATTTTCAGAAGCCAGCAGATGGGTTTGCACATTGTTCACCCCTGCACGCTTTAAGCGTTTTGGCATTTCCTTCAAGCGACGTTCGTGAATGTCACAAGCGTGTAGAGTCCCCTTATTGCCCATGTCCGCCGACAAGGCCAAGGTTTTACCGCCAGCGCCTGCGCAAAAGTCGGTCACTTTCATCCCTGGAGCCACACGGCAGATGGCCGCAATCAGCTGGGAACCTTCATCCTGCATTTCAAAAGCGCCTTCTTTAAACACCTTTGTTGAGAAGACACTGCGTCTTTCATCCATCCGCAACCCAAGGGGTGAGTAATCGGTGCGGCGCATTTCAAACCCTTCGGACTTCATCTGCGCTTGAACCTTATCCACGGAAGATTTTAAAGTGTTGACGCGAATGTCCGTTGTGGCCTGTTGGTTCATCGCCTCCATCACAGCCTCAAGGTCGTCACCAAAGGCTTGCTTCAAGTGCCAATCCATCCACTTTGGGTAATTCATTCTTGCATGGTCTGGTGCTTTTTTAAGGGCGGCAAAGTCAATGCCCTTAATCACCTTCTTCTCTTCATTGTTGAGAATTTTAGGGGCGTAAGTGTCGCCACTGCAAATGTTGTCAATGTCCTGCTTGGTTGCACCTTCAAGGAGCAAGTATACAAAAACACGCAAACGGTAGGATTTGTCACCTTTCATGGTATCAATGAGGTAATCCACCTCGCCCAAACGGCGCATCATGCCGTATACCACGCCTGAAATAACACCCTTGTCCTTTGAGCCAATGTACCTGCGACTGCGGAAGTATTGGGAGATCACCACATCCAGCGGTGCCGCACGGCGACCTGCCTCATTGTAAAGATCAATTGCTGCTTGTATTTGTCCGCCATAACGCATGGATGAGGTTTCCTTTTGTGGAGTTGTTTATTCAAGGTTCTTTTAGCACATAGATTGTGTACAATCAATCCATTGTTTTACATAACAGCATTTATATAACAAATGACAGTGTTACACAAAGTTTACACAACCAAACTGGGTAAAACACAACCTTTTCTTTACCTATTTTGGAATAATTACCGCAAAGAACCACAACCCAAAATTGCACAAACACTTCTCAAACCCCAAAAGACCCTGCTTTAATAAATTCAACTTTAAAAAAGCAGACAACATAAAGGTTAAGAAAATGATGAAATTGTTAAACAGGCTTAAAATTCAACACATCATTGTGGGGTTTATTGCCATTTCCGTTTTAGCACAAATGGGCTCTTTGTTTTTTATACACAACAATTTTGGAATGATGGAAGACAACTGGCAAACCTATAAAAAGGAAATTAAAGCCAAGGAAGTTCTGCTCAACAAAATTGAAGTGGAAATGGGTTATGATGGTGCCATTCACAATTATAAAAACTACATTTTACGTGGTGACGAAAAATACGCCAAAAAATTTGCCGATAACAAATCAGTCATTTTACAAAAAACCGAAGAGTACAAATCTTTACCTTTAATCAAACTTGAAGAAGACACCTTGTCACACATCATAGAGGTGGTTGAAAATCTAGATCAAGAAATTGCAATCGCCCGCCCTAAGCATGCGCAAAACATTCCTGTTTCTGAAATTGACCACTTGGCACAAAGCGGGGACTACAATTTAAAAAATGAGTTTAGTCAATTGTCCGCATACTATGACAGCTTAACCAAAGAACTGTACCAAAAGCGTGAAGGTGTCCGCCAGTCAAGTGAATGGGCAATGGTTGCCAGCGCCGCCATTGTGTTACTGTTGCTTGCTGCTTTAAAAGTGATTTCCGACCTTAAAATTGTTCGCCCCTTGGTGCGTGCCAACAATTCTGTCAATGCGATTGCCAATGGCAGCTATGATGACCCCATCAACATTTACGCTCAGGATGAAATTGGCGAAACTTTAACCTACATTGAAAAAATGCGTATCTCTTTAAAAGAGTCTGTTGGTAACATCCAAAAAGCACTCAACGAAGCCAGCACATTGGGTTCAACCATGGAAGGCCTGGGCACCAATGTTCTAATTACCAACGATGATGAAGAAATCATCTACGCCAACAAACAAAGCATGAAGAACCTCAAAGCCCTAACCCCTGCCATGCGCAAAACCTTCCCTGACTTTGATGCCAGCAAGTTAATGGGCGCTTCCATTCACATGTTCCACAAAGACCCCAGCCGGATTAAGACCATTCTCCATGCTTTAAAGCCGGGTCAACAGCACCGTGCGGTGATCACCATCGGTGACCTGAAGCTATCGCTCAACGCAGGTGGTGTATTTGATAAAGAAGACAAGCGTATTGGCTACTATGTAGAATGGCAAGACGTGACCCAGCAATACAACATTGAAAGCCAAATCAAACACATTGTCGGGTCAATCAACAACGCCACAACCGACATTTCCCAAGGGAATCAAAACCTCAGTGAGCGGACAGAGTCCCAAGCGGCCTCCATCCAGCAAACCACCGCATCGATGCAACAAATTACCGAGCGTGTGAATGACACAGCCGAAAGTGCGCGCGAAGCCTCAGAACTTTCCAACAACACCAAATCTTCGGCCGACCGTGGCGGTGAGGTGGTTAAAACCGCCATTCAAGCGATGACCGAAATCAGCGAATCGTCTAAGAAAATCAACGAAATTATCAGCGTGATTGACGAAATTGCCTTCCAAACCAATTTATTGGCCTTGAACGCGGCGGTGGAAGCCGCCCGGGCTGGCGAGCAAGGCCGTGGCTTTGCCGTGGTAGCGTCCGAAGTGCGCAGCTTGGCAGGGCGCAGTGCCACCGCAGCCAAGGAAATTAAGGAGCTGATTACCGACAGTGTCAACAAGGTGGAAAGTGGCTCCCGACAAGTGAACGAAACCGGTGAATGCTTGGATGAAATTATCATGAGTGTTCAAGAGGTGACAAGGATGGTCAACAACATCACCCAAGCCACAACCGACCAAGCCAGTGGCATTGATGAGATCAACCGTGCCATCACTCAAATGGATTCCTTCACCCAGCAAAACGCCTCACTGGTGGAAGAAGCCGCTAGTGCAAGCCAAAGCTTGAAGGAACAGTCCGATAAATTGGTGGAAATTGTGGCGCAGAAAGAAGAAAAATAACGAATCTGCGCGCATGCCAAGCAAAAGTGCTTAGTTATTAAGCACTTTTGTTGCTTTTCGGATGTATCTATGCCAAGGTAAATAGAATTTAAAACCAAATTAGGAAAACACAATGTCTCAAAAAGTTATTTCTTTCCACTACAAGCTAACAAACACCAACGGTGACGTTTTAGACAGCTCAGAAGGTAAAGAAGCACTTGCTTTCTTAACAGGAAGCAACCAAATCATTTCTGGTCTTGAAAAAGAACTTGTTGAAATGGAAACAGGCGACAAAAAAACTGTCACTGTTGCATCTGACGAAGCTTACGGTCCAAAATTTGATGACCGCATTGCGGACGTGCCACGTGAACAGTTCCCTGAAGATGTTCAAGTAGGCATGATGTTTTCAACAGACCCTCAAGGTCAAAGCATTGTAACTGTGACAAACGTTTCTGACGACACAGTCACCATCGATGCCAACCACCCACTTGCAGGTGAAGACTTGACATTTGACGTTGAAGTGACAGCTGTACGTGAAGCAACCGCTGATGAGATCGACCACGGTCACGCTCACGGCGAAGGTGGTGTTCAGCACTAAGCTTTAATGCTTTTTATAAAAAACGGCCCTCGTGGCCGTTTTTTTGTATGTTGACAATATGGTATACAAACGTGTATAAACAAGGTTTAACAATCCACCTTATCGTTTTTGTAACACACCCTTATTCCCTTCTTCACTGAAACAACCTAAAAATACTGATTTTGGCGATTATTCATGCCAATATAACATCCTAAACTGTAAAGCAAACGAGGCTCGACATGACTCAAAAAAAGCAAGCTAGCAAAAAAACATACCTGAAAGACTACCAACAACCCAACTTCTTCATCCCACAAACACAGCTGGATGTCACCATTGGTGAGGCTTACACTGATGTGAAGGCCACTCTCACTGTTGAAAGCAACCCCAACAACCCCAGCAACACACTGGTGTTGGACGGTGTAAACATTGAAGTGGTTGGCGTGAAGGTGGACGGCAAAACCTTGTCTGACAGTGCATACAACATAACCGAAGACAAGTCTCAAGCCAATAAAGTGGTTGGCCAATTGTCCATCCCCAACGTGCCAAAATCCTTCACATTGGAAATTACAAATCGCATCAAACCGCAAGAAAACAATTCCAAAGGTGGTTTTTACAAAGCGGGCAACGCCTTTTTAACGCAATGCGAAGCGGAAGACTTTCGCCGTATCAGCTATTACCTTGACCGCCCTGACGTGATGAGCGAATTCCGCGTTAACATGACAGCGGACAAAGCAAAATATCCGCAACTGCTTTCCAACGGTAACAAAGTAGGCTCTGCGGACAATGGCGACGGTACACACACCGTTTCATGGCACGACCCAAGCTTAAAACCCAGCTACCTGTTTGCAATGGTTGCAGGGGAATTTAACTTGCTAGAAGGCCAGTTCACCACCCGCAGTGGTCGCGACGTTACCTTGCAAATTTTTGCAGACACCGACGTGCCATACAGCGAAATGCAACATGCGTTGGACAGCTTGATTGAAAGTATGGACTATGACGAAAAGCGTTTTGACCGTGAATACGACTTGGACCTGTACATGATTGTGGCAACGTCACACTTTAATATGGGCGCCATGGAAAACAAGGGTCTAAACATTTTCAACACCCGCTTTGTTTTGGGTAGCCCCAAAACAGCCTCGGATGAGGCTTTACAGCGTATTGCCGATGTTATCTTCCATGAATATGCACACAACTGGTCGGGCAACCGTGTCACCTGTCGGGACTGGTTCCAACTTTCCCTCAAAGAAGGTTTAACCGTTTTCCGTGATGCACAATTTAATGCCGACCATACCAGCCATGCCATTAAGCGCATTGAGGACGTGAAGCTTTTAACATCTGCTCAATTTGCTGAAGATGCGGGTTCAGTTGCACACCCCATCCGCCCTCATTTCTTTACCACAATTAACAATTTTTACACCCTAACCGTTTACGAAAAGGGTGCAGAAATTATTTACATGCTTTACAGCATGCTGGGTAAAGATGGCTTTAAACAAGCTTTAAACTTGTACTTTGATCGTCATGACGGTCAAGCAGTCACAACCGAAGAGTTTGTAAAAGCCATGGAAGATGGTGGCAAAGTGGACCTTACCCAGTTCCGCAACTGGTACGACCAAGGTGGCACGCCACTGCTGAAAGTGCAAACAGCCTACGACCCTAAAGGCAAAACCTTTAGTGTTGAGATTGCACAATCTGTGCGGCATTTAGATGGCTATCCAAAACCCAAACCTTTCCACATTCCTGTGGCCATTGGTTTGTTGGACAGTCAAGGCCGTAACATGCTAGAAAAGGAAGCGTCTGACGTTTATTGCGATGGCACTGTGGTGGTGGACATCACAAAAGAAAAACAAACCATTGTGTTTGGTAACATTTCTGAAAAGCCTGTGCTGTCATTCCTCAGAAACTTTAGCGCACCTGTTAAAGTAGAGATGGAGCAAACAACCGACGAACTGTTGCACCTGATGCATTATGACAATGACCCCTACAACAAATGGGAAGCCTGCAACCGTTTGGTCACCGCCGAGCTGAAGCGTCTGGTCAAAGCTTATCAAGATGGTCAAGCGCTGGTGCTTAGCAGCCAGTTAACACAAACACTGCGTGAATTGTTGAATGATTCAAACCTTGAACAGGACATGAAACGTTTGATGTTAACCTTGCCAACTGAAAGTGCCCTGCACGGTCAATACGCAACCATCCCGGTGGATGCGGTACACCACGCACGTAAAGCGGCAAAACAGCAATTGGCAAAAGCCTTAGAAGGTGACTTTTTGTCTTGCTACCAAGCGCTGAGCGTCAACACGGCAAGTGAACGTGCTTTACGCAATTTGTGCTTAAGCTACCTGTGTGCCGTGGACGGTGTTAAACACCTAAACTTGGCGCAAAGTCAGTTTGATAACGCCAACAACTTCACCCTTGAAGGTGCTGCGTTTAGATCCATTGTGGATGGTTGCGACAAAAAGCTGAAAAGCAAAACTTTAGCAAGCTATGTGCAAAAGTGGCAAAACAACACCGATGTGATGGACACTTGGTTTACGGTTCAAGCTTTGCAAGACGTTGATAACATCCTTGATGTGATTCAACAGTTGACACAAAGCCCAGCCTATGACGACACCAACCCAAACAAGATTCGTTCTGTTTGGGGGGCGTTTACACAAAACTATGTTCATTTTCACAACGTTGATGGATCGGGCTACAGTGCATTGAGTGATGAAATTTTGCGTATCAATGACTTTAACCCCGAAGCGGCTTCAAAACTGATGACGCCGTTTACGCAGGCCAAAAGCTTGGACAGCAAAAGGCAGTCTTTGATCAAGTCCGAGGTGGAACGTATCACCCAACACCCTGGCCTTTCAAAAGATGTGACCGAAAAAGCGGAGGAAATCCTCAAAACCTTAGCGTAACTTAAAACATACGCCAAGCCCCCTAAATTTTAGGGGGCTTTTTTTTGTGGCAAACTGTCAGGCATTCTATTGAAAAAATAATGCCCAGTTCTATATGTAAATAACAAGAGGGTAACAAAGGGTAACATAACGTGAGCAAGCTATACAAAGATGAGCTTCCCACAAGCATTGAAAAACTGTACGCAGGGACAGCCCTTGAACATGGCGAATTTATGGCCGCCATGCGCCACCGTGCGGAAGAATTTGGCCATGACATTGTGGCCATTGTCCTTGACCCAGAGCCCTTTAAAAAACAAAGCCACCTGCCCGAAAATGCCCCACGGGAAGACGGTACATACCCCACCCACCTTCACCGTGAACTCGATGCACAGCTGATTGGTGAATATAAAAGAACAACGCAAGAGCAATTTGAGGATGTTGACATTTACGGCAACGTCAGCCCCCTAGCGCAAACTTTACGCAAGGCCTCATTTAAGGACAATGAAAGCTTCCACGACAAAACTTTAAACACCTTGATAGATGACCGTGCCAGCAACATTCATGTTACCTTTAATGGCCGTGTCATCAACGCCATCACTCCACAAACCGCGGCGCAAAGTCTTTCAGACTACCTTTGCCATACCACAGGCTGGCAGCAACAAGAAGTGCAACTCACGGCAACAGCACCGATGAACCATAACCTCAAGGTTTTCGACCATGAAATGGGTCATGCTGTGTTGAACCACAAACTGAAACAAAAACCGCTCGCCGCACTTAATGACGATAAATATTCTAAAAATATTCACGAATGCACAGCCGATGCCATGGGCTGTATCAGTGCCATTCACGACGGTGCCGGGCTGGAAACCTTTGATCAAACATCCCTCAAACGTTTATACAACGGTATAATGCACGGCCATGACATTCATTTTACCTGCGCCACTTTAAACCACTTAAAAGAACGGGTCTGCGTGGAACATATTCAAAGCCTCAACAGCAAAGAAGAAGTTGCGGATTACGCTTTAAAGATGACTTTAGGCTCAAAAGAGGAAGATATCAAACCGGCGATACTCTCTAGGCAAGCGTTCCACACTCAGTGCGATATAATCAAAGAGCTATCGCAAAACATGCCAAAGATACAACAAGCCTTAAACATTGAAAACGCCCCCACGCCCTTGGAGCTGGAACTGTTGCTTTCGCAAATTGAACAAGGGGAAGTTGAAGATGTTTTAGGTGTCGACCCCACATTTTTAGAGCGTTATGCCCTGCCCCACAAAGACACCCTTGTTCACTTAAGAGACGTCGAGCGGGAGCTGACATCCCCCAAACGTTTTGAAGACCCGACCCTTGCAGACCAAGGGGACCCATTTTTTGATTTTGCCCTCAACGATGAAGCTTGCGACTTTGAAAAGTCCCTCCAAGCGGTGGCATTTCCAACGGATGACGAAGGCTATTTTGTCGACCTATCCCTTGAAGAGCGTTTGTACAATCTCAACCGTTATGCACGCAGTTTGGACAAAAGCCAACTGACCACCGATGAGCAAGCGCTATTAGAAGCCTTCCAAGACCATATTGAAGATGAAATGGAACACACAAAATCCCGTGACGAAATTGAAACAGACAAAGCATCCCCTTTGTATGTATTCGATGAAGATCCTGGGCATTCCCTTGCCTAATCTCTGCGCTTTTTTTAAACTGATTTTAAGATGAATAAAGGTGGCTCCCCTGTGGCTGATATATTTTTTGATTTTGACTCCACCATGGTGGAAATTGAAACGCTGGACGTGCTATTGTCACAGCACATGACTGACAGCGCACTCAAAAAACACATTGCCCACATCACAAAGCAGGGTATGGCGGGTGAGATATCCCTTTTTCAGTCCCTCACCCAGCGTTTAAAGGCGGCTAAAATCCACCAAAGTGACATTGAAGCCTTTGCCAACAGCTTGCCCCAACACATCACAGCTGGCTTAAAGCCGTTGATTGACAAATGGCAACAACATGGGCACACCATTCACATTCTATCGGGTGGTTTTAAGGATTACATGCACCCCACCGCCGCACAGTTGAATATTGAGAAATCGCACATTCACGCCAACAAGCTGTTGTTTGACGACCAAGGTTACATCACCGGTTTGGATGAAAAAAATCCGCTGTGCCACAACTATGGCAAGGGCAAAGTTATTGAAGAATTATCACTGTGCAACCAAGCCATTATGATTGGCGATGGTGTGACCGACCTTGAGGTCTATCTTGATGGGAAATGCACGGCATTTATCGGCTTTGGCTTGCATGCCAAGCGTGAAAATGTGCAACAACAGTCCCCCACATTTGTAATCGACATCGCTCAGTTCGAAAAAGCGGTAGAACAAAAAATAACCCAAATTAAAAAAGGTGTGTGACCATGCATTCTCTCAGCAAAGATAAAATCAATGTTTTATTGTTAGAAGGTGTTCATCAAAGCGCTGTGGAAAATTTCCACGCCCAAGGGTATAAAAATGTCGAACTTTTACCAACCGCATTACAAGGTGAAGCCTTGTTGGAAAAATTAAAAAACACCCACATTTTAGGCATTCGCTCCCGCACCCAAGTCAGCCAAGAGGCGTTGAGCCAAACATCAAAATTGATGGCCATTGGCTGCTTTTGCATTGGCACCAACCAAGTGGACTTAAACGCCGCTGCATCACACGGCATTCCAGTGTTTAATGCCCCCTTCTCCAACACCAGATCGGTGGCGGAACTGGTCATCGGTGAGGCAATTATGTTAATGCGAGGCATCCCACAAAAAAACATGGCACTTCACCTTGACGGCACATGGCTAAAAACTGCCGAAAGGTCTTATGAATTAAGGGGCAAAACCTTAGGCATTGTTGGCTACGGCCACATTGGCATGCAGGTGGCACAATTGGCCGAAAACTTCGGCATGAACGTGATTTATTATGACATTGAAAGCAAACTTTCCATGGGCAACGCACGCCCTTGCGCCACTTTAGATGAGCTTTTAACGAGATCCAACATCGTCACCCTACATGTGCCAGAAACCCCGGAAACTCAAAACATGATCACTCAAAAAGAGATATCACAGATGTTGCCTGGTGCTTGTTTAATCAATGCCTCACGGGGGACGGTAGTCAACATTGATGACTTGGCAAGCGCCCTTGAAGCCAAGCATTTATCCGGTGCGGCGATTGACGTTTTCCCCCAAGAGCCGAAAGGCAAGGACGAAAAACTAACATCTGCGTTAAGAGGGATAACCCAAACATTGCTGACACCGCACATTGGCGGCAGCACCAAGGAAGCGCAAGCCAACATTGCGGTTGAGGTTTCCGAAAAATTGATAAAATACAGCGACAATGGCAGCACCACAGGGGCGGTCAACTTCCCTGAAGTGAACTTACCACCGCACCCAAACAGCCAGCGTATTTTACACATTCACCAAAACAAACCGGGCATGCTCAATGCTTTAAACACAGTGTTTGGCCAATTGGGCGCCAATATATCTGGCCAGTATTTACAAACCAAAAACGGGGTTGGCTATGTGGTGACCGACATTGAAAGCCAACAAAAAGGCTTAAACAACAGTCACTTTAAAAACATTGAAGGCACCATTAAAACAAGGGTTCTCTACGCATGAAAAAACCATTCGACCTCACCTTTTCAGTTGGGCCAACACAAATCAGCCAAGTGGTAAAAGATGATATTGCCCATGCCGTGGCCAACAATTTTTTATCCGTCTCCCACCGCGGTGAAGATTTTACCCAAATAAGCGAAATGACTGTCAATGCCTTGCGCCAGCTTTACAACGTGCCCGAAGACTACCGCATCTTCTTCACCACCAGCGCCACAGAAGGCTGGGAAATTTGCGCCCGCAACCTTGTGGAAAAAGAAGCCTTTTCCTTTGTGTGTGGTCACTTTAGCAGTGCCTTTGCCCATTGCTTAAACAGTTGGGGCAAAACCTGCCATGAGGATGTAGCCCCTTGGGGTGAATTGAACGACCATTTAAACGTGGATATCCCCCAAACGGCGGAACTGATCACCCTGTGCCACAATGAAACCAGCACCGGTGTAACGGTGCCAGATGATACCATCCAAAAACTACGTCAAAAATACAGCGACTGCTTGCTAGCCATTGACGTAACATCAAGCATTGGCGCTTGCAACTTAGACATCAACCAAGCAGATGTTTGGTACTTTAGCACCCAAAAAGGCTGGGGTTTACCTAGTGGCCTTGGTGTGATGTTTGTGGGCCCACGCGCCATGGCAAAGTCGAAAGCCATGTTGAGCAAACACCTTCCTCAAGGGTTTTTCAATTTTACCAACATGGAGAAACAAATGGCGGATGGCAAATATCAAACCATCCAAACCCCCAACATATTGAACATTTATTTATTGGGTCAACAGTGCAAGCGTTTGCAACAAACAGGCTTACAAAATGTGCACAATAAAACACTGGTACGTGCAAGTGACCTTTATAACTTTTTTGAAAGCCACCCAAACGCCAAACCATTTGTGGAAGACCCTACCGTTCGATCCCCTTTTAGTTTGTGCATTGAACTGGGCGAAGAAAACTTAACCCATTACAAACAAAAAGCCAGCCAGCAAAAAATTGAACTGGGCTCAGGTTACGGCAAGCTTAAAAAAACACACATCCGCATTGCCAATTACCCTGCTTTGACCGACACGGATTTTGAGATCTTAAAAGAGATTTTTGAGAGTTAGTTTTGATGGATTTTTGGATGATACAAGCTATTTGCTTTTTAGCGTTTGCCATTTCGGTCATCTCTTATCAATTTAAAAATCAGAAAACCATGTATGGCATTCGTATTTTTAACGACAATATTTGGGCGATTCATTATTACTTGTTGGATGCCCCCATCGCCGCCTTAACCCTGTTCATATCACTGGTTAGGACGTTCCTTTCCATTTTTATTTGGCCTATTTACAAAGCGTATTTCATCCTTTTGAGTCTAGTACTTATTTGCGGGCTTACTTTTTATCAAGCCACTGGCTTGTGGTATGAATACCTCCCATTATTTTCGACTATTTTTTACAGTCTCGCCGTTTATTACCATGACCATTATAAATTGAACCGACTATTGATGTTTGTTGGTACTGCTACATGGCTTGTGATTGGAGCTTGCAACCAATCTTACCCTGACATGATCAGTTCAGCTGTGAACATGTGCTCAATTGCACTTGCTTTTTACAGGCACACAAAGCCACCTATCCCAATTTTTAAAGGTTAATAAAATGGAATTTTGGTTGGTACAATTTGTTGGCTTTGTTGCATTTTCAGTTTCTTCTTGCTCTTACCAATTTAAAGACCAAAAAACGATGTTTGGGCTGCGCATTTTTTCAGATTCATTATGGTCATTACATTACTTCCTTCTTGCCGCTCATGCACCTGCATTTACTATTATGGTTGCAGTATTAAGAGCAGGGCTAAGCATTTTCATGTTCCCGCAACATCGGCTACTTATCATTACTTCATCCGCTATCATTGTTTTATTTATATGCTACTTTTTTAGTAACGGCGTTTGGACAAGTTATTTACCTCTCTTAGGATTTACAGCTTTTGGGTTTGCCTTATACTTTTATGAGAATTACACCATAAGTCGCATTTTAATGGCTGTGGGATATTTTATTTGGTTAAATATTGGCATTTTGATGAGCTCTTATGCTGAAATTATTAGTTCATCAATTGGCTGTGCATCTATAGCATTAGGTTTTTACCGACATAAAATGCTAAAAAAAACACCTCAACCTCATGGTTAAAACTTGCGGCTTAAAAAAATGTTAGGTATAGTCACACCGTCTTGAAGTGGAGATGTGGCCGAGCGGTTTAAGGCGCACGCCTGGAAAGCGTGTTGGGGGCAACCCCTCGCAGGTTCGAATCCTGTCATCTCCGCCATTTTAAATTTTTATCAACGTAAAAGACAATCAAACAATTTACGGTAACGGTGATTAAACCCTTAATACCGTACATTCCCAGACTGCTCAATACTCGGATTAGCTTCCTTTAAACACTTCACAACTTTATGTATCGGAACATTATAATAGTGTGGCAAAGCAAGGCGTTCACCGTTATTTTTAACAATGAAATAACTTTTCATCGTGCTTCTTTGAGATTCTGTAATAACATGTATTTTAGATATGTCTTTTATCTTCATTTTGTAGTCTACACTGTCTGTAAAAAACACCTGCAGGTAATCTTGATCAATGGTAATCTTAACAATTCTTTTCTTAAAAATATTCGGCAGTACACCAATCATAAAGATGGTTAGACATCCGACCGCTACGCCCATGTAAATGTAATGAATATGATTTTTCAGTTCTTCACTATTCCCAAAGAAATGCATCATTGCCCAGATTGAGAATGGAAACATGACACATAAAAAAAGTGCATACTGAGCCACTTTGATAGAACTACCTGTATATGAAAACTTAACTTCTTTCATAGCATTGGCCTTTCGTGTACATGTATATTTTTTCCATAGCTTCTGTGAATAAAATTATGACAAAAAGTGGATGGCCAGTAGAACAAAAAGTGTCAATTGCGCTAAAACACCAATCAAATAAAAGTGACTACGTGGGCTAGGGTTCTTTTCGGTGGCAATTTTATAATATAAAACCATGTGCAACAGACGTGCTAAAACATACACCCACGTAATGATTGCCAATGTTTGCGGGGCGATGCCAACCATGGCAGCCAATAAAACCAGCAAACACATGAAAGGGACATTTTCAAGCGAGTTCATGAATGTTCTGTGGGAGCGAAAAACGAAGGACTCATGACCGAGATTTTCATTCACAATACCTGGGACATATTGTTTTTGCATGCGGTGAGCAACCGTTGCCACCAAGGCCTGCACAAAAACCATCAACAACAAAATGTACAAAGCAATCAATGTAGATTCATACAAAGAAATAAAATCTGCCAACATCACCAAAAACCTTTTTTATTTTATTTTGGCATAACCCACGTCATACTATCAAGCATTAAGGTTTGTTTATGAGCTTTCTATACCCATTGCAAGGCGTATAACATATGACAATGCAAGCACTGAAAACAGCCCACAACACCACAGTGCAACAAACCACAACCACTGCCTTTGCTTGGGTGACAAACGCATGAAACAGCTGAACACCTTGTTTTTAATACATTGGCTCATCACTGCTTTTCCCCTTAAACACATAGTAACAATATGCGGTATAGGCCAAGATAATCGGCAACATAATCACGGTACCAATCAACACAAAGCTTTGAGATGTAGACACCGCTGCTGCTTCCCATAATGTAAACTCAAAAGGCACAATCCACGGATAAAGGCTGATGCAAATCCCCATATAACCCAGCAAGAAAATGGCAGCCACCAATAAAAATGGACGTACCTCACGCTTGTTATCACCAAGGTCTTTCCAAAGTGTGTAAAATGCCAAGAGTGTTAAAAGTGGAATGATCGACAAATAATAAATATTCGGCGTGTTAAACCACAAACTTTCAATGCGACTGTCCATAAACGGCATAGAAATGCTGATCACAACCATGGCCAAACCAACATAGAAAAACACATAACGTCCCATTTTTCTTGCCCATTTTTGGGTGGCACCTTCGGTTTTATAAACCAGCCATGCAGCGCCCAATAAAGCATAAGCTGCAACCACACCTAAGCCTGTCAAAACGGCGAAGCCATTGGCCCAATCCAGCGCACCACCGGCAAAGTTTCGGCCTGCCACTTCAAAACCTTGGACAACGTTGCCTAAAATCATCCCCTGCATAAAGGCCGCCAACAAGGACCCTGCATGGAAAGAAAAGTCCCACATACGGCGGTTTTTTTGTGAGGCTTTAAAGCGAAATTCAAAAGCAACCCCTCTAAAAATCAACCCAAACAACATAAAGGTCGCCGGCATGTATACAGCTGGCAATAAAATGGCATAAGCCACGGGAAAGGCCACAAACAAGCCACCAGTACCAAGCACCAACCATGTTTCGTTACCGTCCCAAAATGGCGCAATAGAATTCATAATCTGATTACGGGACTTATCCGACGGTGCAAAGGGAAACAAAATGCCGCAACCCAAGTCAAAACCATCAAGCAACGCATATAAAAACACAGCTGTCGCAATAAGCACACCCCAAACCAGTGGCAGGTCAATAAAGTTTGAAAAATCTATCATTGTGCGTCTCCTTTTGTTGCGGCTTTTGTCACAGAAGCTTCAATGCTGTGATCATAGTAACGTTCCTCTTCCTCGCCAATGTCAGGCCCTTTACGGATGAGCTTGATCACATAATGAATCCCCGCTCCGAATATAAATGTGTACACCACAACAAAGCCAAGCAATGTAATGGCTACCTGCTCTGCATTAACAGGTGAAATACTTTCCGCTGTTTTGATAACACCATAAGCTGTGTAGGGCTGGCGACCGACTTCGGTGACAAACCAACCAGCTAAAATAGCCACAAAACCACTTGGCAACATGGCCATGCACCACCACTGGAACCAACGGGCTGTGTAAAGACTTTTACGGTAATGAAGCACCACAGCCATAACACCTGTTAAAATCATTGCTAGGCCAATGCCTACCATAGTTCTAAAGGACCAAAAGACAATAGAAACCGGAGGCCTTTCACTTTTAGGCACCCCCTTTAAGCCTGGCACCACACCGTCCGCACGGCCTGTTAACACCAAACTGGCTCCGTTTGGAATGGCCAATGCATAGTCTGTTGTTTCAGTTTCTTCGTTTGGCATACCGAAAAGATAAAGCGGTTTGTGCGTACCTGTTTCCCAGTTACCTTCCATCGCCGCCACTTTGATGGGTTGGTACTCTAATGTATTTTCACCATGCTCGTGACCAATCAATAACTGAATGGGGGAAACAAAAACCGCCATCAGCATGGCCATTGCCATCATAATTTTAGCGTGCTTTTGGTAAATTCCTTTCCACAAGTAAAAGGCCGCCACACCCGCCACCACAAAAGCGGTGGTCAGGTAGGCCGCTGTAATCATATGCGCTAAGCGGTAAGGGAATGACGGGTTAAAGATAATTTCCATCCAACTGGTGGGGTAAAGCAAACCATCGGCACCTATTTCAAAACCTTGCGGTGTTTGCATCCAACTGTTGGCCGACAAAATCCAAAAAGCAGAAATCAATGTGCCCACTGCAACAATACAGGTGGAAACAAAGTGCATTTTTTTGCTCACACGGCCCCAGCCAAACAACATAATTCCTAAGAATGACGCTTCAAGGAAAAAGGCTGTTAAAACTTCATAGCCCAAAAGCGGGCCAATCACATTCCCCACCCGGTCACTAAACACTGACCAGTTTGTCCCAAACTGGTACGACATCACAACACCTGAAACAACACCTAAACCAAAACAAACCGCAAAAACCTTGACCCACATTTTGTAAATCTGTTCATACACTTGCTGGCCTGTACTTAACCAGCGCCATTCAACCACAGCCAACCAACTGGCCAGGCCAATGGTGAAAGCTGGGAAGATAATGTGGAAAGAGATGGTAAAGGCAAATTGCAACCTTGCCAGTAAGACAGCGTCTAGTAAATCAGTCATGTTTCATTCTTTTTATAATTGATAATACCAATAATTATTTTATGGTTATTATTTATCCAGAGCGATTAAATGTAAAGCTCAAAGTTGATTTAACAACTTTTTTCTAAACTGTTCATATTGCGGTCTTGGTTTAAGCCATATGTCAAAAAAATGCTGACCAAAATCAGGGTCACCCACCTGCCCCAGAAACTGGCTGTTCAAGTAAAAAGGTGTAGGTAATTTGGGCTGATAAACACCAACAATCACATCCCCCTTTTCAACATTGGGGAAAATTTCTAACATCGCATCACCCCATCTTTTGAGAGTGTCACCATCCACGTCACTTAAATTGGCCATTTCATCTTGCGATCTTTTAGCAATTGCTGCACCCTTTAAAGACTTTTTGTAGGTTAACTTTAAAGCAAACGGCTCTCCTGCGGTATAAACACCTTTTGGCGCATAAAGAGTGGCTTCATAAATATCCAAAAACAAAAACTCAAAAGTGGCTTGCCCTACCTTTTCCATGGCATAACGCGCCACCGAATCTGGCAATTTCAAAACTTCTTTAGCGCAAGTGTTTTGCCCTACGCACATTAAAAATAAAGCCAAAAACCAAAAACGCATTTCAAAAAACCTTTTTTGCATCACCTTCGTCTTTTGTTATACTAGCAAAACATCATAAAAATAGGCACAAACAATGCAAAAAATTATTTTAATGCTGTGTACCACCTTTTATGCCAGCTTTGCCTTGGCGCAAGAAGTGAACACATGGAATTACTGGGCGACACACTTCTTTGAACATCAAGAAGATGAAAAAGTAACAGAATTTTTAACATTCATTGACACCCCTGAAAACTTGGCAGAAACCCAAGGTGCCTTGCAAGGGATGTTGCCGCATTTTATTTTAAGGGACAACCGCACCCAAGGTTTTGTGTTCTCACAAACCACATCGCAAGAGCTTAAAAAGCTTGCCATCAAGGGGCTATACTTGTTTGAAGCCGAGTATTTAATACCGCAAGCTTACAAACCCAATTTAAGCCAGCCCGCAGAAAACTCACTCCTCGCCCGCGCGCCCGAAACACCCGAAGAGGCGGACACCTTATGGGGCGCTTTTATGGCAACTGGCAAAGTTGTTTATGTGGATAATATTCTAGCGGCACTTAAAGAGGGGCAACCGCCACTGCTTACAGCTGCCATCCAATGGTCAGTTGAAAAAAACATGCACATTTACAAAAAGGTTCGCAAGCGTGTTCAGCAACATTTAGACCCGCAAAACCCCAACCAACATCATATTCAAAAAATTTGGGACACCTACCAAAGAAACATTCAAAGCCCTCTTTAAAAAAGGGCTTTGATCTATTTAAGTTGCGCTTTAATAAAACAAATGCACCGCTACAAAAGCAAAAAAGAACCCGATAGCATAAATCAGGACAGACAACCCGTAAATAAGGTTGCTGACACGGCGCATCTTTTGACAAAGCTTTGCTTGAGCTGGCTGGGCAGGGCAGGGCAAATACCTTGCTCGATACTTCATATAACCGGCAAAAATCAGCATAACCCCCGCCACCGTAAAGGTCCAAACCTTATACTGAGATAAAAACACCAACCATGGCACAGCTGAAACCAAACCCGCCAATGCGGCACCTGCCCCAAGTGTCACCATAAGGGCAGGCAAAGCACAGCAAAGCAGCGTTCCTGTTGAAGTAAACAAGCTGATCAATGTGTATCTTTTTAAGTTTTTAAAGCCGTCTATTTCATGTTCACTCATGGTCAGAAGCCTCAACCTTGTCCACATTGTAACCCGAGTCCACAATCAACTGAATCAACTTTTGATGGGACATTGTATGGCCTTCTTTTAAAGTGACCGACACCAAACTTTCGTTGAGATCTACATTGATAGATTGAACAGCCTCCTGCTTACCAAAGACCTTTTCAAGTGCTTGGGCACAGAAGTCGCACACTAAACCGGTCACATGAACCTTCACATCACCGCTGTACATCACATTTTCAGCCGCAACATTTGACTGACCCTTTTCGTGTTTATGCGCATCATTTGCGTATGAATTTCCTGTAAACAGCATCAAGGATGCCGCCATCCATAAATTTAAAAATAATTTCATTTTTTATATCCTTTCTTTAAAATCTAATAACCCAATTCAGCAAAGCATCACCCTGCAAATTTGAACCAAGTTCCAACAAATGAACACCTTTAAAAAAGCGCACCAAGGGTGTCCAAGTAACAGGGTTTGAACTTTTGGGGTTATGGTCAACTTGAAGCATCAGCCATGTGTGTAAGTCACCATAATTGCCAATATAAGGTGCCACGCCAAGGCGTGCCTTTTGCATGAAAAACTGGTCTAAGTCTCCTGCGTGGGTCAACCGCCCTTCATAGGACGTGAAAAGTCTGCGATCCTCCCAATCTGCCGCAATGGCAGAAAACCCAGCTAATTGCTGATGGCTACCTGTTTGGCTTTCATCGCCGATTGCAAGCCCGATCGCATTTTTGAAATAGACATTCGCTTGGGACGCTTTTTTGTTCCACCTCTTAGCAAGATAATTGACTTGAATACCGTGGAAAGACCATTCATCCTCACGCCAGTATTCACCCTTGTAGCCAACAGAATATTTAAAAGTTGGCGAATAGTGCACGTGCACCGCATTTTTATCGGCGTCGTTCATGGCCATTGTTGTCCACCCTGTGGGATAGGACACTGGACGAGACTCTGCCAGTGCTGGCATCGCACACAAAAGTACGATTAATATTTTTTGAAACATCATTGTTTCCCTTTATTATAAAATGATAAAACAAGTGCACGTAGTCGCACTTATAGCTTAAAGAATGGAAAAGGCCTGTTTAGGGGGTGGTAGATTGAGGTGTGCCACAGCTGAAACAGCATTTTGCACAGGATTGTTGTAATGAATAAAATGCTTTTGCGCCTTCGTCACGCCTTGCAAGTCATATACAAAAGACAGGTGACAGACCGTACAATGTGCACATTGGTCGTTACTCACATCATCCATATTTGATTGATGACAGTCCATCATCTGCATATCACCTTGCATCTGGGCATCCGCACCCATTTGCATGGGACAACCACCAGCCATCGCAAACTGCCCGCCAAGTAAACTGGCAACCAAGGTCATCGCATATATGATATTCATCATCTTCATAATTTTATTATAAGCACAGCTGTTGGTATTTTCCAATAAAAAACCCTCCAAACGGAGGGGGAAGAATTATTCGTTTAAAAGGTGTTCACGCAACCTCTTCCAACGACTGGTTTCAGCGTTTTCACGAGAGAGGCGGTAACCTTCGAATTCAGCTTCTGTCATGTCCGACATGTTTTTATCAAAACCTTCAGGTTTGAAAACACGCCAAGCATCACTCCACTGTTTTGGGTGAGGGTTCGAAATGCTGTTAGAAAACATGCCGTGGTTTTCTTCTTCAAAAAGGTGTTGTTGACCTTTTTCATCCACGTAGCAAAGCGCACCTTTAAAAAAGCAACGCCTATCTTCCACGCCTGACATCAACTTCACAAAACCATCCAAACCTAACGTTTCCCAAACAGGCTTACTGTAAGCTCCTGGAAAATCATTAAAAGCTTTTAAATGGAACCCACCATCTTCCACAATTAAAGGTTTTTTAATTTTTTGCCACGCCTGCATCGCCTTTGACTTTGCCACCACTTCAACATCCGCATGCTGAGGCTCCATAATATTATGTAGATCAGGGTCAACCATTTCAATTTTTATAGGCAGGTCAGCCAAAGCTTTTTGAATAGATTCCCGCTTACCAGCATTGCCGGTGACCGCATAGATGGTTTTCATCAGTTTATTTACGTCCTTTAATTGTTTTTAAGTTCAAACACAGCCCCAGCGCAACCAACAGCCCTAAAACAAAACAACTGAGCATGCAAAGCCACAAGGGCACAGACTTAAGAGTACTTAACCCAAGATGCACATCCACAAGGTGTGTGTTTTGAAAAAACAGTGCACCGGCCATTAACAGGCCGAGACCAAACAGCAGTTGCAGCAAAATGTGTGAGAGTAAGTTCATAATCAAAAGCCTTTATGTTGTCACTTGGATTATACAGACTTCTCCTCAAATTACAAAGCAGACAAGCCCATAAAAAAACACCCTGATAGCTCAGGGTGTTGAAAAGACAAAAAGCTGCAACTAGCCGTTGATGCGCTCTTTAAGTTCTTTACCCATTTTAAAGAATGGTACGCGCTTTGCGTCCACCTGAACTTGCTCACCTGTACGTGGGTTGCGGGCTGTACGTGCTTCACGCTCACGCACAGAAAATGCACCAAAACCGCGCAATTCCACACGACCACCATCAACCAATGTGCTGGTGATTTCTTCAAGGATTGTGTTAACAACATTCTCAACATCCTGTGCTGAAAGTGATGGGTTTTGTGTTGTTAATTTAGTAATAAGTTCTGATTTAGTCATTTGATATATACCTATTTTAATTTGTTAAGGTTTTGCAATTGCGAGAATAGCATGCCCTTTAAATTCTGTTGAAAAATTTTCAACAAAAGACCAAGAAGCGAAAGCTTTCTCAAAAAAGTTTTTTTCACGCACCAAAGGCACATCCCTTACAGGACTATCTTTCGTGATTGGATGCTCATTTTCAAGCCATTTCTTTGCTGTGACCAAGTCACCCAAAGCATCTACCAGCTTTAACTCATAGGCTTTACGCCCTGTGAGCGCACGCCCATCGGAAATGATTTTTTTAATTTCATCATTTATAGGACGGTGCTTTACAACATAGCTCATAAAGGTTTTTTGCAAGTCATCCACCATGTCTTGCAAATAAACTTGTGATTGAACCGTCTGCTTTTCAAGGGGTGATGTCGCCATTTTAAGTGATCCACTGGCAATAGAAGCCGATTTTACACCTAGCTTTTCAGCCAAAGACGTGGCATCCACCAATGGCATAAACACGCCAATTGAGCCTGTCAATGTTGCAGGACTTGCCACAACATGAGAACAACCCAGCGAAACCATATAACCAGCAGAAGCCGCCGCCGTGCCCATAACACACACAACAGGCTTAGACTGTGAAATGCGGTGAAGCGCTTGATAAACATCCAAGCCGCCAACCATTGTTCCACCCGGAGAGTCAATGTAAACCATCAACGCTTGAACCGAGCCTTCATTGCCCAATTCGTACAAATTGGCCAACTGCTCACGGTCGCTTGAAATAAAACCTTCTAAGTTAACACGGGCAATATAAGGGCCTGTTTTCACTTTTGAGGGTGTTTCTGGTAACGCAAAAATAACGATAAAAATAATAGCCAACACAGCTATGAACCGCCAACGCCTGCGCGCGCGGTCCATAACCATGAGGCTAAAAGTTTGGTTTTCAGTCATAAAAAACTGAACTCCTTACTTGGCTTTTTTCAAAGCAGCGCCAAGAGCGTCACCAAGTGTTGCAGCACCACTCTCACCTGAGTACTGTGCTACAGCTTCTTTTTCTTCCTGCACTTCAAGCGCTTTAATAGAAAGACCGATAGATCCTTCACGCTTTGTTGCACGAACAACAAGAGCTGTCACTTCGTCACCCGCGTTGAAGCGGTTCAAGTCTTGATCAGCTTTTTCACGGCCAAGATCGGTCACACGGATTTGACCTGTTACGTCATCACCAAGATCAACCAACAAGCCGTTGTCGTTGATTTCAGTAATTGTACCAGTTACCTTGCTACCTTTCTTCACGCCGGTGCCTTCGTTTGGATCTTTCTCCAACTGTTTCACACCAAGAGAGATACGCTCTTTTTCTGGGTCTACAGCAAGGATCTTCGCTTTAATTGTGTCACCTTTTTTGTAGTCAGCCAGTGCTTCTGCACCGTCTTTATCCCAAGAGATATCGCTCATGTGGATCAAACCGTCGATTTCTTCGTTCAAAGCAATGAAGATACCAAAGTCAGTGATAGAACGCACAGGGCCTTCTACAACTGTACCAACTTGTGCCTGAGAGGCGTATGCTTCCCATGGGTTTTCTTTACACTGCTTGTAACCAAGAGAGATACGACGCTTGTTTGAGTCGATTTCAAGTACCATCACTTCAACTTCTTCAGAAGTAGAAACGATCTTACCTGGGTGAATGTTCTTACGTGTCCATGACATTTCAGAAACGTGGATCAAACCTTCAACGCCTTGATCAAGTTCAACAAACGCACCGTATTCAGTGATGTTTGTAACAGTACCTTTAACTTTAGCACCGATTGGGAACTTGTCAGCAACTTCCTTCCAAGGATCATCGTGAAGCTGTTTCAAACCAAGAGATACGCGACCAGTTTCTTCGTTGAAGCGGATCACTTGTACTTTGATTGTTTCACCTAGAGAGATCACTTCAGATGGGTGGCTGATACGGTGCCACGCAATATCCGTGATGTGCAATAGACCGTCAAGACCACCAAGGTCGATAAACGCACCGTAGTCAGTGATGTTCTTCACAACACCGTCTAGAACTTTACCTTCGTGGATGTCTTTTAGAAGATCTTCACGCTCTTCTGCGCGAGACTCGTCCATAATTGCACGGCGAGAAACAATCAAGTTACCGCGTGCGCGGTCCATCTTGATGATCATCAATTCTTGCTCTACGTTCATCAATGGTGTCACGTCTTTAATAGGACGCACATCTACTTGAGAACCAGGCAAGAAGGCCAAAACGCCTTGCAAGTCAACAGTGAAACCACCTTTAACGCGACCAAAGATAACACCTTTAACCTTTTCGTTTGCAAGGTGTGCTTTTTCAAGAACGTCAAGAACTTCTTCACGACGTGCTTTTTCACGTGAAAGGATAAGACGGCCTCTTACGTTGTCCATGTTTTCAACGTAAACATCAACAGCGTCACCAATCTTCACTTCACCAATTTGGTCAGCAGAGCCGAATTCACGGAGCTCAATACGACCTTCACTCTTCATGCCGATATCAACGATCGCCTGATCACCATCGATAGCTGTAATGATACCTTTGAAAACTTCGCCTTCTAGGCCACGTTTTTCTTCAAAAGTTTCATCTAAAAGCGTCTCAAAAGATTCGCTCATAGCTTTTTCAATCATTTCAGGAGTAACGCCAAAAGCGGCAGGATCTTGTTCTTTAAACATAAATTTTCTTTCAAAATACCCGGAAATTATCACTTTAGGATTCACAAAGATCTTAACACAAGGCATTGAAAAACAATCAAAACCTCACCATGCGCCGGAACTCGCAGGACTGCTCCCTTTGTGGTGGCTTACACCTTTGCCACAGGCATGGAAATATAATCCATAACCATTTGAAGCACTTGTAACGCATTTTTATGACTGGTGTCAACAACATAAGCGTCACCTGCAGGCTTTAATGGTGCATCTTTCCTGCCACGGTCACGAGCATCTCTTTCCAAGATTTCTGAAAGCGTTTCTTCAAAGTTGGCCTGATGGCCACGAGATTTCAACTCCTCAATACGCCTGTGTGCACGCACTTCAGGGTCTGCATCAATAAAAAACTTATAATCCGCGTCTGGGCAAATCACAGTTCCAATGTCCCGACCGTCCAGAATGACACCGTATTGACTGGCCCATTTTTCAGCAAATTCAATCTGAAACTGCTTAAGCGCACTGCGCACTGATGTGTAAAACGCCACCTTTGAAGCCCCTTGACCGACGGATTGAGTGCGCAATTCAGACATAACATCTTCACCATCCAATAAAACGCAAAACTTGTTGTTGCCCATGTGCTTAAAGTCGTAATCTGAAAGGTCGCAAGCCTTAAGGGCGTCCTCCTCCCTTGCAGGGTCGCCCCCTGCGCGAAGCACTTTGTAAGCTACTGTTCGATAAAGAGTCCCCGTATCCAAATACTTCATCCGGTATTCTCGCGCCAAGCTGGTTGCAAGCGTACCTTTCCCTGCACCGGCTGGGCCATCAATGGCAATCACCTTACCAATCATCGGGTTTCTTTGTGTCATAATCATCTCTCTTTTTTTGCCGAAGGTAGCACAAACAATGCAAAGGTTAAAATCAAATCCAATACACTGAAGAAAGCAATCACCACCGCCATACTGACATAGCCACCATCCGACAATAATGCATCCAACACGGGGGCTAACAACACCCCCATCAACAGCAGATCACGCTGTATCTTTGCCCAACCCAAGTCCACTGTGCGCCGCACATACAAGGGTATCAAAAACAGTTCATAACCCAGCAAAAACAAGCGAATACCAAAAGGGAAACGGGACTCCATATTTTGCGCTGCCGCTTCAAACATGTTTGGTGGCGCCACAAACAAAACCAACAACAAAGCCCAAAGCAATGTTACCAAAATATACAAAGCAAAAAACTGTCCACCCGAGATCGGGGATTGAAGGTTGAAGTAATGACGCAGATTATTTTTAATCACAATCGTTTAAACCTTTTCATTTATTTTAATAAGGGTCGTCTGGGCTGTCACCCGGCATATAGGTATCACCTTGAACAATATCACGCTGTCTTTTTTTGCTTCCACCCATACAGAGCCATGAAAACATAACAAAAGAAACAACTGCACAAGCCCCTTTAAGCCCCACTGCCACCTGCACAGAAAACACAGAGTACAAAACATCAAGCAATAGCGCACTGTAAGTCAAGCCTGTATAGATCATTAGACTATTCTCCCACTTACCCAAGTCCCTCCAGCGCATCATCACAATCGGCACCAATGCCAAGTAAATCAAAATATTCAGAAAATCAGAAAACCGGGTTTCTTTCTTTTTAGACTGCGCTACTGACTGCCCTTGCATCACGCTGTTAAGGTCAAATTCATCCATTAACCCCCTCACCGCCTCACGCTTTTGACTTTCATTTTGCAAAAAGCCTTGCAGGTCGGTTGAATCCAGTGATTTTTGACCACTTAAACCGTCTTTCAGCATGTTCATCACAGGGGCATATTGCTGCGTTTTATGACTAGCAGACTCTGACATTTCTATAAACTTAAAATAAAGAACTGGCACAAAAGCCAAAAAGAAAATGACATTGAAAAGCCCCCGCGCCATCCTTGCCCGTGGGTTTAAATACCAATTTAAAAAAGCCTGAATATCGTTCATAAAACTTAAAACCTTTATGTTATCCCCTAAAAAGATAATCAATCTTCTTAAAATGTGCAAACCCTCAAAAGCTGTAAACGTATAAGGCCGTGGTATTTTGGCAAACAAAAACCCCACCGTAATGGCAGGGTTTTTCAATCGTTATTTTTTATACTTAGAACTGCGCGACTTGTAGCCTTGCAACAACAAAAGCGCCTTGGTTTGTGGATAGTCCAAACATGTTAGCTTAACAGTGTTATCACCAGTCAAAACTTGGTGTCTGTCACATAAGACATCTCCATCTAATTCGTCCGAAGGCCAGAAAACGTTAGAGGTCTCAATTTTTACCTGGTCATCTTCAATGCGATAACTCAGGAATGAAACTTCAAAATTTTGTTTGGCATGAGCCCACGCATTCACTTCCTTTACAACACCGCAACCAATGCGGTTGGGCACTGCTGGAGCAGCATCAGACCGAAGGTTATCGTCAAAACATGTAAAAATAATATATTGGCAATTCTTAGCCAAATCGGTAAAAAATGGCATAGGGTTCTTACAACGCTCTTTCTTTTCCTTTTGAGCTGTCAGATAAAGGTCATGTAAAACATCCGATGACAACTCACCATTGTCATTTTCATAGTAATCTGTCACTGGCTGTTCTTGCCAAGCGTCAAAAGCAGATGCTACCGCTTCACTGCCTGGATCAACCACAGAAAGACATTGAGACGTTAACCACTGGTGAAATGCCTGTTCTAGTTGTACACACTGTGGGTAAAGCTCACAGTGAAGCTTCAATTCAGCATCTGTAAGTGTTTCTTCACCACTTTGATGTTTTTCAATCGCTTTTTTGTGTGTACGAGAATAAGTTGTTATGGGGCGAGCCCAATAAATTGTAGGTTTTTGAAACATAACGAATACCTTAAAAAAGAAAAAAAAGATGGTGTTACAGGCGAGAATTTAACTTTTAAAAGGATAGCCTGTCAATTAAATTTCAAAATAATGACACGAACCAATTAATTTTCACTTGATTGCACTATATGAATTATATACATTGAGTGCATTCAGCTGTGGGTCTATAGCTCAGCTGGGAGAGCGCCACGCTGGCAGCGTGGAGGTCAGCGGTTCGAGCCCGCTTAGATCCACCATTTATTTTAAAATCACACCCAGCAGGCTGTTTTTTATACCTACACCCCAAAAAGCCCGCCGTTCTGCGCCGTTTTGCCAGCCACTCAAATTTCGAAAGTGGGTAGATAATCCAATTTATCAGGGAATTTAGAGAATTTATGCCTTTTCTCTCAAACTGCAATTTCCGCCACTCACCTACAGGGTAAAACACCATCTAAAGAAACAAAACACTAGCCAAAAGCAAATAACGGGTTTTATAGTTTTGTACGCCGTGCTCATCAACCGTTGAAAATTCAAGCATAATTTATCTCCAAGTAAGAAGGGGAAAAAGAAAATGTGTTACTTATCCACACACTAAGAATGTGCGAACCTGAAAGGTTTCATAAAAAATGGGTGTTAAGAAGTGTAAATCAACCCTTTAAAGTTATGTTTTTAAGTTATGTATAACTCTTCTTAAATCATATGACTTTATTGACGTACCCTGACCTCTTCTCTTTAGCCAAAAAAATAAGCTAGCCGTGTGCATTTGAAAAGTACAAGCCTAGTTTACAAGAATTAGAAAATTCCGAAATTCAAAAAACAAACCCCGCATAAACCTTGCCTATTTCGCATAGGTGGTATTCTGTTAAAGCAATTAGCGCTCATTTTTACCTCTATACATACCCACATCTGCGAAGTTTAGAAGATCCTTCGCTGTTTTAGCATCATCTGGGTAATGAGCAACGCCAATGCTTACGCCAATGGAAATAGACTCGCTGGAGCTTTTTACATCAAACGGTTGCCTTAAAACCTCAGAAATTTTGTTCATGTGACTTTGAACTTTAGTTTTATCCGCTTTTAATAAAGCCACAAACTCATCGCCACCTAAACGAGCAATGCAAGCAGACTTAGGAAGTACCTCTAACAAACGCTCTGCAACAGCTTTTAAAACTTCATCACCCGCTTCATGGCCGTAAGTATCATTGATTGGTTTAAACTTATCCAAATCCATAAACAGTACACTAAATTTCCGCTTAGAGGCTGTACCTGCTTTTAACGCCGCCATAAAAGCTGTGCGATTATCTAAACCTGTCAACGCATCACTGAGTGCTACATTTTGACGGAATCGTCTTGAAACATCTCTTGAAATTTGCGGAATAAATGCATGGCGTCCACGCCCATCTCTTATCACCTCAATAGAAGTGGCTGGAACACCTAATGCGTCAGACGCTTTTTCTAACCCCCCTTCGCAATATTCAATAGCAGCGCACACAGTTTCATAGTCGTCCATGCCATGGAATGTGTGTTCAATCACCAAACTTTTACCTTCAGGTGTAAAAGCTTCTTTCATCGCATGCCAAATACCGTTATTTGTACCTTGTTTAACAATTTCAGCCCTGACCTTCAAAAAGGCGGTCAGTCCTGCACCGAGTGTAAGCAAAACACCAATAAAAAGAAGTTTCTCACCTCTTTCACCATCAAACACATGTGCATTTGACGGAATGTGTATAAACATACCTGCGACCACCTCAATTAAGTAAGTTAAAACAGGAATAAAAGCCATAAACACAAGTAAGTTTTCAGCCTTTAGATTGTAACTAGCCGCCCACTTAAAATAACGAATAAACGGCAAAATACATAACCCATAAAAAGAAGCAGCCAATACCGTTGGCAGATGAATAAACCCTGAAGGCTCTGGAATGAAAGTGATCGCCGCAAGCGCTTCTACATTAAAATAATAATGCACATAACTTAAAATAAGGCTTACTATCAAAAACACAAAACTAGAAACAAAAGTCACAAAACCCACCACACGCGCTTTGTCCCGAATTGTTCCTGTTTCACTCGCACTCACAGCTTCTTTATGGGTTTCTGCAATGACATATTGAATGGTCTGAAAAAGTGCAGACAAGCCCACCACAAACAAAATTACCCACAATGATGCACTTGGCTGAAGCATGACCAACCAAATAAGCCCTGCTAAAATAAGTGTTAAACCTGCAAGGTCTGACTTTTCAGGCTGACGTTTAAAAAACGCCCAAGCAATAAAAAGTGAAATGGGGATTGTCATGCGACTAAAAAAACTTGCTTCTGTTGCACTAACATAGTGCATGACGTAAACATCAACCACATAAGCGCCAATAAGAACCGCACTATAAAGCCAAGTAACAGGAGACCTTAAAGTTTCCCGCACAAAACGCCCAGGACCTGCACAAAGGGATAAAACAAAAGCCGAAACCATCAAGCAAACACAAGTAAACACAACAGGCTGAACCTGCCATTCCTGCACCGCCACACGTAAATAAGCATTATAAAAAGAAATAAGCAGGGTAATCCCAAGCGCCTGCATCAAGCCCACAGCAAACATTAAATTATCCTTTCACAATAGCTAAAGTAATAATCACACCCAGTACACCTGCCATAACAGCCAAAGAAACGGCCCAAGTGTAAATATCACCCTGCGTGGCAGAAGATATAATCAACATATCCTCCCTGCGTTCATTAACAGTTCTACGTTTGGGTTTATTTTTGCGCCTAGCAGGCATCGATGATTTTACTTTATTTGCCATTTTTTGCCCTAAAATTCATTTAATACACTAACTGTATGCATTTACAAAAAATATTCAACTAAACAAATAAAAAAGAGCCTTTAGCCCTCTTCTTAGCTAATAACAGCCTGAAGTTTTCATTGGGTAAGATTCTTTCATATTTAAGTACCATTGGTATTCTGATGGATTCACCTCATGCTCAATTAAAACAGCATTTGTTTCTTTTGTACCAGTATGGCGTTCGCCACAACCAACAACTTCACCAATACCCATCAATACTTAGCATATTGACCACACTCTGTTTTAGCTTGATAAAATGGAACTGCTTTAACAGGGAAGTGAGTGATCTAAACTATTCCACCGAAATGTTTCATAAGTTCTTTTTCAGCCGTAGATGTAATGATTTTCACAGCTTCACAAAGCTCTTTACAGGAAGTAATTTCAACTCAATCACCCCTGCCCCATTTTGGATATTCTTGCTGAAGCCCATTAAGATATGCAAAGTATAAATGCATGTTTTGCTTGATTTACAGTCGCATACCAAGTAAATTTGCACCAACTAAAAAAGTAGCCGCATCTCTTTTTTCTTTTCTCACTCAATCAAGAGGTAACCTGTTTATGAAAATTTTACCGATGCTAGATATTGTTGATTGTTCCAAAGGTTTTATGGTTCCAGGTAACATTCTTTATGTACCGGGTTCTGAAAAAACAGTTGAACCTATCCATAACTTTTTAAAAAAAACAGAGTTTTCATACGCTCTACTAAAAAATGATACACACTTTGAAGGCGAATATAAACATAGCCCAGAAGAAGCCATTTTTGATTTTCACCAAGGATTTGGTACAGAAGAACACGAATACCTTGTTGATGAAAATGCCATTAACGCATCAGGTGTTTATTGGATTTTGAAAAATAAATTCGATATGTGGGCTGAAAATTCTGACGTTGGCGTTCCTCTTGAGCAAATTAAATTTGCCAGCGATGAAGAAAAAGAAGTTTACCAAAACTTGTTTCATTTAGCTTTACGCGTAGATGGCCAATATCATTTTTTTGATCACCGAGACGAATTTATCTCGGATATTCAGAAAATGGGCGTTGAAGAAGCTGTCGTCTTTGGCCACGCTTCAGACTATTGCGTGCGCGATGCCATTATTGGTTATCTTGAACGCGGATTTAAAGTTTACTGGATAACCGACCTTTGCTGCGGAATTTGGGACACAAACCTTCCTGGTGGTGTTGCCAGTTTAACCGAATTGGTGGAACGCTGCCCTGGCTTTGATACAAATGGCAATGTTGTTGAACGTTCAATATTAAAAGACGCTGTTGCGTCTGGCCAATTGGTTTTAACAACTGCTCAAGCATATATAGACCAACAATAATATTTGTTTTTCGATTTAAAACATCTCAAGCTTTGGTTTGAGGTGTTTTTTTATATAAAGAACATTGCATACAGTAAAGGTTTGATGTATATCAAAAAATACTTAAAAAACATCATGTAAAATCTATACATTTCCCTTTTACAACGCCAAAACCTTCAAAAGGAGGACTTATGTCGAAAAACCAAACACTTAAAATTCGTGGTGCCCAAGTTAATACAACTGTAGGTGCAATTGCACAAAACTGCAAAAAACACGAACAACTCTATAAAAAAGCACAAAAAGATAATGTAGATATTATTCTTTTTCCGGAAATGTCTGTCACAGGTTACCCTTTGCAAGACTTGCTTTCTTACCCTTACTTCACAACAGATGCTGAAAATGCCACCCAAAACCTTGCACAAACCACAACCGCAGATACAGCAATGATCTTAGGCTTGCCGCGTTATAACAATGCAGGCAACCGCTTTAATTCTGCTGCATTTGCAGTAAATGGAAAAATTGCAGCCTATTTTGATAAAGATGACCTACCGCATGAAGATGAGCTAGACGATGAACGCCATTTTAGTAAGGGTGACTTAACGCAACTCATTGAATACAAGGGATTTAAAATTGCTGTTATCATTTGCCATGGTATATGGAGAGCTGACGCCGCGCAAAAGGCAAAAGCCTTAGGTGCCGATGTTATTTTAACAATTAACGCTTCACCTTTTTATGGCAACAAGCACTTTGTGCGTCAAGAAACCATTCAAAAACGTGCAGATGAAACTGGCTTACCTGTGTATTACTTAAATTCACTTGCAGGTCAAGATTCTTACATTTTTGATGGAACATCATTTGCATGCAACCCAGGATCTTCTAAAGTTGTAGGCCTTCAGCCTTCATTTGAAGAATCTGTTTTTGACATGGAACTGGTCCGAAATGCAGACGGTACATGCACATTTGCATCCACTTCAAATCAAACGTTTGATATGTGCATTGAAGAGCAAGTGTTTAAAGCCACGTGCCTTGGCATGAAAGACTACTTTAACAAAACAGGGCATAATAAGTTCATTCTTGGATTAAGCGGTGGTATGGACTCAGCCATGGTACTTGCACTTCTGGCTGAAACGGTCAACTTAGATCAAGTTGAACTCTATTACCTACCTTACAAACAAGAAAACCCAGGAGACAAAGAAAAGGGTGTTAAATTTCACTCCAGTTTAGAGTCTCTTGATTATGCACAAAAAACAGCTGATATGTACGGGCTTCATTTGGAAGTTTACCCCATTGATGAAATTGTTGACGCTGCCATTAACAGGCGCCAACACTCTACTGCTGGTTATCCAGTTGGCACATCTATGGAAAACTTACAATCCCGCATTCGTGGCGAAGAACTTTCTGGTATTGCAAACCAACGCAATGAAGAAGGCTATCGTGCTGGTATGATTTGCACATCGACCAAAACGGAAGCTTTAACAGGAAATTTCACCACAGACGGTGGCGACGGCATTGGCTTATATGCCCCCATGCAAGACTGGTATAAAGGTTCAATCAAAGAAGGTGAGACACCCAATAGAACCTCAGTTGTTAAAATTGCAAATTGGTTAAATGCTTCCCGCACTGAAATAAAAGTGTTGGAAGAAATCATCAACCGACCTCAAAGCGCCGAGCTTGAGCCTGATCAGACTGATACAGATATATTGCCAGACAATTCTATTGCTGACGCTATACTCTATCAGTTTCTTGAAGAACGGATTCACCCTCGTGAAATTGTCTCAGATGAGATTCTCGCCGTAGATGTACGACGTGTCATTCGCAGAATCACACCGAATCATCATAAAATTGACAAACTGCCCAAAGGCCCTAAAGTCACAAAAGGCGCTGTTATTGGTGTTCAGTACCGCATGCCAAATGTGAATGGTTACAACTTCTTACAAGGGGTACCAGAATCATAAACTCACAAACCGTTCAAGAAGGAGCACTCTCAAGAGAGCTCCTTCTTTTTTTTAAGATAGGAGAGAAAACATGTCTAATAAATACCCACAGGCATCACCTTGCGGTGGTGTTATTTTTTACCGCTGGGACAACAGTCAGCTGACTATCTACATTTCCGAACGGCGCAATGCAGATGGCTCGGCTTCTGGCCAACATAGCTTTTATGGTGGCTTTGCAGAGTGTGGTGATTACCTTAAAAATCCCGTTGGCACAGTTCAAGACAAGCGTATAGAAATATATCGTGAATGTGTCGAAGAAATGGGCTCTGGCTTTGCAAAAATCGTCTCGCAGTCTGACTTTATCAACCGCTGTGAACCTGTTGCTAGCCTTATGGTGCGTACAGATGATAGCAATAAAATACACGACGCAACTTTTGTCGCTTATTTTGTTGAAGAACCGCTGGCGCATTATTTAGAAAAGCAAGCAAAGCCAACAGATGAACAATTGCCAGCCAAACCTTACAAATTTGGTTTTTCAACCAGCTACCGTAAGAAGCCGCTTTTAGAACCTTATGATGGTCATGAGCTGTTGCAACATCTCCATGTTCCGAAAAATATTCAATTTTTTCACCAGCACGAAGCAAATGCCATGGCGCTCTTTTTCTATAACAAAGGGCTTAGAGCATGAAAAAAGTTCTCATTTTAGGTGGGTCTTTTAATCCCATCCACAAAAGCCATTTAGGCATTGCAAAAATGATTTACGAAAGACTAAACGAATGTGGCGCAACTTTAGATGAAGTGTGGTTAATGCCAGCGGCACAAAATCCACATAACTCTATATATGATATGGCTGATTACCAGCACCGCTTCGCCATGTGCCAAATTCAATCTCAAGGATTAAAGTGAGCGACTTTGAAAATACAATTCATCACCTTATTACAGCTATTCTGTTTTAAAAAGGTTGCAAGAACGTTACCCCAACCATCCATTTATTTGGATGTTGGGCAGCGATAACTTAATGCATTTTCATACATGGAAATATTGGGAAGAAATTCTTCACATGATGCCTATCTTGGTAGTCGGTAGAGACTGTTCTTTACATAGAATTCAAACCTCACAAGCATTAAAAAAATATCCAAATATTTTACATGACAAAAAGGTTTTTGACTGGAGCGCAACCCCGAACATTTTCTACATAGATGCAAGTGTTATCAAAGGAAGCGCAACAGACATTCGCGAATATCTTAAAAAGGGTCAACGAACCGCACTTTTAAGTCACGCTGTTCGTGCTTATTTAGACGCAAAATTTATATCGATAGTAAAAAACACTTCTAACCATATAGTTAGAGGTGTTTTTTCTTGTATACATACATTTTTAATGCTAAAAACAAACGGCAGAAAAATCAGGAACACATTTCTTTTTTCACGCTATTTCTAGCGAACTTACTCTTACACAGAGGAAATTTATGACTACAAAATCTAAAAACCCGTTTAATTACGCTGTTTCTGCAGCGGAAGACACAGATGGTTATCATTTAACCACCTTACCTATTATTCTCAACGCCATGCGCAACCCCGACGAATGGGGTGTTACCAACCTTGTTTTGCGGGGAGATTCAGAAAAGGTAAACTACACAGTTATAGCTGGTTTATGGGAGCTTCTTCATAAACTAGAAGACTGGGAAGTTGATGAAGCTGTACAAAATGCACTACGTGACAAAGGTGTTAAAGAAGAAGTCATTCAAATGGCCGCTGGCCGTAAGTTTGAAGGTAAAGTTTATGCTGTACGCGATGGGGAAGTTTTATTCCCTGGACCTGCAGTGCGCTTTCATGGACCAAAATGGCAAATTAAGTGGGTGGAATCTATGTTCACCAACCACATGCGCCGTTGCAGTAGCGTTGCCACCAAAATGGCACGTGCACGCTATGTTATGCGTCCTTTGCATTTGGCTCTAGAAGCTGCATTACGCCGCAGTAACGACACTGACGGAGTTTGGACATCTCGTTCAGCTTACATTGCAGGTGCCGATGCAACTTCAAACGTTAAAGCTGGCCGCATGTTCAATATTCCATGGAGCGGTACGGTGGATCACTTCACCATGCAAGTTCTTATGGAAGAATATTTCAAAGAACGCCACGATATAGATTTGCCGATGGCTTCCTTCTTTGAAAAGAGTCCTGAACTAGAGCCAACCGTTAAAGTTTATTTGGAGCACCACCCAGATGTGGAAATGGTTATCGATGAAGAGTCTTTGCGTGAGGCACAACGCTGGGCTTACCGTCAAATCATAGAAACATATCCTGAAAATTACACCTTATTGGTGGACACCATTGACCCTTATATTGGCGTAGAAGACGCCATTATGGTTTTAAGCGAGCTTCAGCCAAAAGGTTACAGTATTCGTATTGATAGTGGTGACTTGGCGGAAATTTCAAAATGGGCACGTGCGCAATTGGATGCCGCTGGCTTGAAATATGTCAAAATTGCGCCCAGCGGCGGTCTCAGCGCCATAACCGTAAAGTCTTTGATTGATCAAGACTGTACAGGCGAAATTTGGATGTTTGGTGAATATCTACAATTTAAAGGTGAACTGGCACGTGACGGCGCAACATTACAAGAACCTCTTGTCAATGTTGAATTTGTTTCAAAATATGCAGGAACAAGCGACGGCATATGGGAAAGCATGAAGCTAAGCGGAAACCCTGCGAAGAACTCATTGCCTGGCGCCTTAAACCGTTTGCGTTTTTTAGGTGATTCAGGTCGGTTTATAGGCGATGTCATCGTTAATGAAAATCAATTCGATATTCCTGAAAATGGTGTATTGGAAAAGAAACTTCGCTCAAACCGCCCCAACAGGCCACACAATAACAAAACAATTCCCGCTGGCACGCAATTTTATGTGCCTATGCAATTGGTTTACGAAAACAGTCAATTCTTGCCACATATGCAGCCTTTGTATGAAACAGAAGCAAGCCGCGCATACCACAAGGAACAAATTGAAAGGCTAGAACATCGTCACAAACGTGTCGATGGCAGTCATTCTATTTATGGTGTGGGTGTTGAGCATTCACTTCAAATGCGCTCTTATGAAATGAGCATGGATAAAGCTATTGTTCACAAGAATGAAGAAGCTTAACCTTTAAATTTTCAGACGATTGAAAACTCCCTGCCTTATGCAGGGAGCTTTTTTATTGCGATAAGATTAAAATCACATGTTACATCTTCCCTGCCAATTCCCTGCAAAAATACGCTGTAAATTGTCGAACAACAGAGTATTGCATCGCTATGAGAAGAAGCTGAACACTCCACCACCATTTATTTTAAAAACACGCCCGACAGCGTGTTTTTTTTATCATCAAACCACTCCTCACAAAACTAGACCTTCAAACTTTTCTTGTGTTAAAGTTAATTCATGTTCAACTTAAAAAATGTCAAAAACATCGCCATTATTGGGGCTAACGGGGCCATTGGGCAAGCCCTCATAAACACTTTAAGCAAACAGTGCCCCCAAGCGGACATTCACGCCTTTTCTAGAACACCCATACAAACAACGCAGAAGAACGTATTTCCACACATCATCAATTACCTAGATGAGCAAAACATACAACAATCTGCACAAACAGCAACTCAAACAAAACCGCTGGACTTGGTCATGGTAGCTACAGGAATGCTCCACAATCCTGAAATAATGCCTGAAAAAAGTATGAGAGAAATAACAGCCGATAAAATGACAGAACTATTCACCGTTAACACTGTTGCCCCAAGCTTGATAGCCAAACACTTCCTTCCTTCAATGCATCATAACAAACCTATTTTGTTTGCTGCACTTTCCGCCCGTGTAGGTAGCGTGTCGGACAATTATTTAGGCGGTTGGTACGCATATCGCACCTCAAAAGCTGCGCTGAATATGATGATCAAAACTTTCGCCATTGAAATGGCACGCACCAACAAGGAATCTATTATCATTGGCTTACACCCAGGCACAGTCAAAAGTTCGCTTTCAAAGCCTTTTCAAAAAAATGTAAAGCCTGAAAAGCTGTTCTCTCCTGAGTTTTCCAGCAAACAGCTGATTCAGACCATTCAAACCAAAACCCATGCAGACACTGGGAAGGTTTTTGCATGGGACGATACAGAAATCAAACCATAATAAAAAGAACAAAGGAGGCAGTTATGGAATACTTACACAGCATGATTCGCATTAAAAACGTGGATGAAACATTAGATTTCTTCACCAATAAACTTGGATTTATTGAAACAAACCGCATTGAAAACGAGAAAGGCCGATTTACATTGATTTTCCTTGCCGCAGAGGGCGATGCACAAAAAGCAAAGACTAACAAAACACCCTTGTTAGAGCTGACATATAACTGGCCAGATGAAAACGGCAAAACTGAAGATTATAACCAAGGACGCAATTTTGGCCACCTTGCCTATCGCGTGGATAATATATACGAAACGTGTCAAAAACTATTAGATGCAGGCGTCGTCATTAACCGACCGCCACGTGATGGCAACATGGCTTTCATCAAAACGCCTGATAATATATCCATTGAATTACTTCAAAAAGGTGACGCACTGGACGTTAAAGAGCCATGGTCTTCCATGCCTAATACTGGCAGCTGGTAAGGATAGTCCTACCAACACTTATGCCTTAAGGGGTATTGCCTTGTCACCAAACCTGACCCATATTATTACAATAACAACATGTTATTAAAGGGGTTTGCAAATGAGTGATCTTTACCCGCTTAGGGTTTATTTAGCTTCCGATGGGTCGTATGGTATTGCGCATGTCCATGGCAAGGGGGCAGAAGTGATTGCGCGCAGCCTTTCATATGAAGAGGCCTGCAGTGTTATAGAACAAGCCATGCTTTCCTACCCCAACACATCGAATGTGGACACTTTCCAGGTTAAAAAAGACGTTAACGACATTGCTTCCACATTGTACATCACGCAGCCATCTTTCTGATAAAACAAACACTTAAATCATTCAACACAAAAAAAATACAAAACCGCTTGAAAACCGCACAACAACGTCACACAATTTAATCATAAGCTTTACCAAATCTTTTATTAGAGTTTTCCTCTTACAACCTATTACACACTAATGCGCATCTATGCGCTGGAGGTAGTCTTATGACTATTCATATCAAACCTAAAAAACTGAACGAAGCTGTTGCCACTTCATTTCGCATGGGTGGAGAATTTGTTTTAAAACAATTTGCAGAAGGCGGACTAAAAACTCATGATGCACAAGAGCTTTACTCATACTCTCAACATGAAAAATTCAACTGGCCAAATGCCAAGGTCACTTTCAATGGTGAGGAAACTCAAATTGATATTCTACAAAGCGGTGCAACCCTGTTACAAGAAGCTGTAACCGCTAAAAAAAACAAAAAGTGCCCAACATCCCTCAAGATGAAAGACATTATGTCTTATTTAGACGAAAATGTCATCGGCCAAACTAAGGCAAAACGTGACTGCGTTCGCCTTGTAAAACATCATATTGAGTTAAACTTTGGCAAAACAGTCAACGGTGTAAAACTGCGCAAGAAAAACGCTTTAATTCATGGCCCCTCAGGTTGCGGTAAAACGGAAATCTGGCGCCGACTGTCTGAAATAACTGGCATTCCAGTGATTATTGTTGATGCATCATCTTTGTCGCCTACGGGCTACAAAGGCAAAAACACCGATGAGCTGGCACGTGACATTTGGCTACGTTGTGGAAAAGACATTGAAAAGGCAGGGTCTGTCATTCTTGTTTTAGACGAATGGGACAAAATTGGCGGCAACGACCCTGACTCAACCGTTAGAAGATTCAGACAAAGCCTGATCAATGACCTGCTAACCTTTATTGAAGGAGGGCTAGTCCCCTTTAAAGAAAACCAAATATCACCGGATACGCATTACCTGGACACACACAACATCACCGTTGTAGCCATGGGCGCGTTTGAAGGGATTGAGGGATTATTTTCTCAACAAGGTAGTATTGGCTATGGCGCAGAGCGCTTAACAACTGAAACACCGGACCGCAATTCAATTGCCGACAAAATTGATTTTAAAGCGTTAAGCCATTGGGGCTTCAACATGCAAATATTAGGTCGCTTCCCAATCCGTTCATACGTACTGGAACTAACAGAAGATGAACTAATTCGCATTCAACTGGATGTTCCCAATAGTATTTATTATCAGTGGCAAGAGTTGTTTGCCCGCCTTGATAACAACGTGGAACTAAGCATCACCAAACCGGCTATTGAGCAAATTGCGAAAAATGCCATTGCCAATAAAACAGGTGCCCGTGAATTGGATGCGCAATACCATGAACTTCTCTGCAATGTTTATGACGACGCTGAATTTGACGAAAACATCAAGTCAGTTAAAGTTGTAAAACGCAGTGAGAGTTTTGACATTGAAACGTCCAATCACATCAACACCATTGATGGCATTTTCACAACCGTTGAAGAAGCCTAACGAAAAAAGCCCTGCATTTTGCAGGGCTTTTATTTTTCGATATTTTATTTAAAACAAATTGCGAATGTTATCCAACATTGGGCCACTTTTTTGCTTTAACTTTTCCAAAACACCGTTCATGCCTTCATCTTCTATTTTTTTCAGTGCAACTGCTTCAATCTGCATAACAAATGGCTGCAAAATAGTTTGCAATGCCTGTTGAATATCAACACCTTCTTTTTGATTGCCAATACCTTCAATTTCCACCTTTGGAAGCTGTAAGTTAAACTCTCTTTCCGCCACAGGTGTTTTTAACAATGCATGCATGGCCGCTTGCTCAATCAACACATAATCAATTTGTACTTTTTGCTGGGAAGGTGCAGAGGTTGAAGCAACAGAACGCTCCGCCTTAGACGACTTTGGCGCAGAAACTTCACTGCGTGATTTTTGATGTTCAAGATACTTTTTAAATTCTTTAAAATTATTGGTTTTCAAGTTACCTTCATAAAAAACCTCAGGTGCGCGCACAGCAATCTTGTTCACCACAATTTTGTTGGACATCAGGCTTTTTGGTTCAACCTGAACCTCCACCTCACTAAAAGAAAGAGCACGGTCTTTTTCAAACCCAGACGGATTAGCCACCTTCAAGCCTTGCAATTTAAACGAACCCGATAAAAAGCCCACATGGGCATTTTCTAACGTAACAGGCACACCCAATGCACGGCTGCCCACTTCCTCCACCGCAGTTTGAACGATTTGAGAGCTAAATACAACTGCCCCAGCCAAAGCTAGAACAACAATTCCCAAAACAACGCCAATCAAATTTTTCAACTTACACTCTCTTTCTTTTTGTTTAAAGTATCACATACGATACTAGTCTAGCAGTCATGGTTCAGCTGCGCAACATTTGGCCACACATCTACCCAACCTTTCAAATGCGTAAAGCCTTTCATTAACTTAGACCTTACACAAGGTGACTGACTTTGGTGCACATATCGTTCAACCAACTTATATGGTATGACGTCATCATCCCCACCCACTAGGTGAAGTTGGGGAATGTGTGAAACCTGATGCGCAAAATCAATAGGATCTAACGATCCCTTCATCTCGCTCACATGGTGAATATCGGTAAAATAGGCCACATCCAAGTTAGCAGCAACGGTCACAATCTGGCTGATATCTTGACGTTTTGCCGCCATCAGCACCGCCATAGCACCACCACCACTGTGGCCAATCAACTCAAAACTAGAAACATCATACATTTGCTTCACCGCATCCAATGCTTCGTTCATAACGTCCACCAGTTCAGCCGCATGGCGACCGTCTGTCCAGTGGTCGCTGTGGCATAAATCATTTAAATGATACATACATGGCCGCGCTAAATAAATGGACGGCCGATTGTCTTTTTGCATCAACCTTAAAACAAGTGAAAAACCCGGAGTTGGATCATCCGATATTTTCTTCCGTGTCACCCAGCCACGCCCGTCTCCTTCGATGTAAACAGGCATTGACCCTCCCACATTGTCTACAATTTTTAATTGTGGTAAACCCAGCGCAACAGGTGCATAATCGTGGTCAAAAACCCACAATTTTTTGTCGTACATTTCAACATTTTCCAGCACAAAATTCTTTTTAGCACAAGCACTTAGGACAAGAACCGCACAAAACAAGGGAATTGCACGATAGACACACCTAAAAGTTGTTAACATTTAAAGATAAACTCCCGATTTATATTTGTCACCACCTGAAAAATAGAATAGCATACCTAGGCACTTTTGTTCGAAACTTTCAAAATTTTTGAATTTTTTTGGGCATTCGGCAGGCTTATCCTTTTAAGTATGCCACTCTTCATGAGAGAGAATTTGTTTATGTAACGAAAAATAAATAATTAAGGAAAACAAATAATGACTTCAACAAACACAAAGCTTTTACTGGCGTCTACGGCGTTGGTTTCAGCGATTTCTGTTGCTGGTATTGCAAATGCTGCAAATATTGATGTAGCAGCTGCAGGCATTACAGATGGGTCTACAGGCAGTGTAAGTACGCTCACACATACAGATACTGATAGCAGCACAACAATTAACAACGGCGACTCAGTTCAGACAACTGGAGCAATCACTTTTGGTGCAGATGAATCTATCGCCATTGCTGCAGATGTAACAGGCACATCAATCAACATCGACCATAATATTACAGGCGCCGCTGGACAAACAACTGCCCTTGTTATTCTTACAGGCACAGACAACACCTTGAGCGTTTCTGATACTGTCACCATAGACACAACCAACAATGCTGATGCCATTTCTATCGTTGGTGCTAACAATACTGTAAATGTTAATGGAACGCTGACTGCTGGTACTGGGAATGGTATTACTGTTTCCGATGTTGACGGTACAACTCTTAACGTAAACAGTGGAGCTTCTGCTGGCGACATTGACGCTTCTGCACTAACAGGAACAAACAATGTTGACATCACAGTTACAGCAGCCACTACTGGTGCGATTGACGCAGGAACAGGCGCTGATACTTTAACTGTAACAGGCTCAGGAGCATCTACAATTGGTGCAGTAAACCTTGGTGCAGGTAACAATACTGTGACTGTATCTAATACATCTGGCACGGCTGCTTTCACATCTCTAGCAACTGGCGCTGGTGATGACACCCTAACAGTTTCTGGTACAATGTCCGGATCTTCAAACTTAGGAGACGGCGCAAATACTGTAACAGTATCTGGTACATCTGGTGACATTACAACAGGAGCTGGCAATGATACTCTTACAGTTTCTGGCACTGCTGGAGCAATCAACACAGGCGCTGGTATTAACAGCTTAACAGTAAACGGCGGTACAACAGGTGCAATTACAGCTGCTGGCACAGACACAATTACACTTACTGGTAACGATACAGCTATCAACGGCTTAATCACAGCAAGTGGCACATCCGCAACAGTTATTATTTCTGGCGGCGCAACATCTGCAAGCCAAACAGAAATTGACGGCTTCACAGGTGCCACTGCAGGTGCTGCAGATGATACATTCACTGTAAACTCTGGTTGGGTTAATTCTTCTGCTGCGCTTACAAACGTAGAAGACATTAACATCAACGGCGGTAACGTTACTCTTAACTCTATCGCTGGCACTGAAACAGCTGACCTAACAGTAGCTAACGGCGCAACTCTTAACATCACAGGTGCTTCTGTTGTTGACACAAGTGCGACAGTTGCAGGTACAGCAACCTTCACAGGTGCTTTGACTGGTGGCGCTGACACAAATGTTACTGGCACAATGAACTTTGGTGCTGCATCTCACACAGTTGGTGACTTGTTCATCGGCTCTGCAGGTAAAGTAGCTGTTGATAAAGCTGGTGACCTTACTGTTACTTCAGTAGACAACATAAATAAAGTTCTACTAGAAGTTGACGGGGCAGGTGCATACGCAACCTTGACATCAGGCGAAGCCGTAGACTTTTCAAGTTCTCGAGTAGGTATTAAAATCGCTCAAAGCGTTGACCTTTCTGACATAGATGGCGATACATTCGCAGACATCGTAACAGGTACATCTGCTGCATCTCCAACAACTGGCAACTTTGTTGCTAGCAACGGACTATTGCAGTATACATGGTCTGCCAATACAGCAACTGCTTATGACCTAGAAATCAACCTTGCAACCACTGGTGTAACAACCCTTGCCGGTGCCGCAACTGGTGGCAACAACAAAGGCGTAGCAGGCTCTGTTGACAGCTCTGCATTAGCTTCTCTTTACACAGAAGTTCTTGCAAGTGACAACGTTGACACAGCTCTTGAGTCTTTGACTCCTGACGTTTCTGGTGGTGCTGGTGCAGCTTCTATCAACACATCTGTTGCTTCTACTGGCACAGTTTCTAACCGTCTAGCATTGCTACGAGGTACAGACAACGGCCGCAGTGGCATGGTTGCAGGTGAGCACATGATGGCGAACCGCGAAATGTGGCTACAAGCTTTCGGTACAAACGTTGAACAAGACGAGCGCAAAGGCGTTAAAGGTTTTGACGCAACAACAGGTGGTTTTGCCATCGGTGTGGACACTGACGAAATCGTTCACGGTGGACGCGTTGGTGTTGCTTTCGCTTACGCGAAAGCAGACGTTGACTCTGACCAAGCGAACAACGCTCAAACAGATATCGACACTTACCAGTTGACTGCTTACGGCTCTAAAGACCTTGCAAACGACATGTACGTTGATGGTATGATCTCATACGCTTTCAACGAGCACGAAGGTTCTCGTACAGACTTCCTAAACGACACTTACACAGCTGATTACGATGGTAACCAGTTCTCTGTTAAAGGTGAAGTTGGTAAGTCTTACGACTGGGCAAACACACGTGTAACACCTAACTTTGGTCTACACTACATCATGGTAGAAACAGATGACTACACAGAAACAGGCTCTGGTGCGAACGGTCAGTCCGTTGACACTGATAACCAATCTGCACTTCTTGTTTCTCTTGGGGCTGACATGGAATGGAACATCACAGGCCGTGATGGCTCTGAATACATGCCTTACCTACGTGCGAAGTACTCTTACGACGCAATTGGTGATGAAGTAGAAACAACTTCAACCTTCTTAGGTGGTGGTACTGCATTTACAGCACAAGGTGCTGACATTGCACGCCACTCTCTAGGTTTAGGTGCTGGTGTAAACGTTGTAACAACTGCTGGATTCGAGTTCACAGCTGGTTACGACGCAGAAGTTAAAGAAGACTTCCTTGCTCACACTGGTATGCTACAAGCACGTTGGAGCTTCTAAGTTAGAGTTATATCTCTAAGAAACTCACAAAGCCTCGCTTTCAGCGGGGCTTTTTTTGTGGGAAATTGACAACAGAAGGAGAGTTCCCTTTTGTGAATCTGCAACGTTTTCGCTGGAGGGCATCTTTGATTTTAGCTATACATAAATGTATGGGGAAGAAGACACAAAACAAAACAAGGCCCAAAAGGCACAGCAAGACAACAGAAGTTGAAAGCAACTTCTTGTCCTTACGCATTGCCGAAGCCTTTGGTTTGTTTATGCTAGCGCTGACAGCTTATTTTTTAATATGCCTCACCACCCACAACCCCAACGACCCTTCACTGAGCGTTGCTGGTCCAGCTTTTGCCGTCAGCAACAAAGCCGGCCTTATTGGCGCCTATTTAAGTGATATTTTGCTAGAGTACTTCGGCATCGCCTCCTTCATACTGCCCATTATCAGCGGTTTTTACGCGTTGCAATTGTTAATGCATAAGGAGTCGCAAGACCGGTACATTCGCATTCTAACATTACCTATCTTGCTTATTTCAACCACAGTTATCTTCCAAATGTGGAACGTTCTACCCCATTGGCCCATTGAAAACAACATTGGCAATGGCGGCATTATTGGCAAACTTACTGTCAACATCATGGAGCCTTTGATGGGCACATTTGCCGTTGCAGCATTGGCTGGAATTGTTTTTTTAATGAGCGTTATGCTGTGGACAGGCATTACCTTGTTGGACATTTTCCACGCCGCACGGGTCAGTGAAAAGTTTATTCGCCACTGGGCTTTGATTGCCATCCGCGGTATTGCACGTATCAAGTTTAAAAAAGCCATGCAGATTGACCTGCCCTTGCCTTCACCAAGACCTGCAAAAGTGCAAAAGCCAACCATTCAAAAAAAGGCACCAACCAAGGCAACCATCACGCAAGAGCGGATGGCAGAGCAACAAACTATTTTACCGCTGGACCTCAAAGACAATTCCTATCAAATGCCGCCTTTACACCTGTTTACTGAAAACAAGTCTGACAACAAAGGTGAGAGCGAAGACGCCTTGCAACAAAATGCTCGCATGATTGAACAGCAATTGGCCAACTTTGGAGTGAAAGGGAGCGTTACCAAAATTTGCCCAGGCCCTGTGATTACAATCTATGAATTAGAACCTGCCGCTGGCGTTAAAACGTCAACCGTAGTTGGTCTTTCAAATGACCTTGCCCGTGCCATGAGTGCCACAGCCATCCGTATTGCACCCATTCCAGGTCGCAGTGTTATTGGTATTGAAATGCCAAACCAAAAACGCCTCATGGTTACTTTTAAGGACATTATTTCTACGGAGTTGTTTGAAGCTGACACTGGCAAGCTAACCGTCGCCATGGGTGTGGACACTGCAGGCCAACCAGTTGTTGCAGACATTTCCAAAATGCCGCATGCACTGATTGCAGGAACCACCGGCTCGGGTAAGTCTGTTGCGATGAACGGTTTTATTGTCAGCTTGCTATGCCGCATGACACCAGAGCAATTGCGCTTTGTCATGATTGACCCTAAAATGCTGGAGCTTTCCATTTACAATGACATTCCGCACCTGCTCTCCCCAGTGATTATTGACCCACACAAAGCATCATCAGCGCTCAAATGGGTGGTGGCTGAAATGGAACGCCGCTATAAAATGATGAGCGAAATGGGCGTGAAAAACATGCAAAGCTTCAACGCCAAGTTTGCGGATATGAAGAAAAAAGGGACAATCCCAACCAAGCAGGTCCAAACAGGTTTTGATGCACAAACAGGACAACCCACTTACGAAGAACAGCCTCTTGCAGAAGCTGAACTACCCTACATTGTGGTCGTGATTGATGAGCTGGCTGACTTAATGATGGTGGCCGGTAAAGAGGTGGAGATCTCCATTGCACGCTTGGCGCAAATGGCCCGTGCATCTGGTATACATTTATTGGTTGCCACCCAAAGGCCAAGTGTGGATGTCATCACAGGTTTGATTAAAGCCAACATTCCAACCCGTATTTCCTTTAGCGTCACATCCAAAATTGACTCCCGCACTGTACTGGATAGTATGGGCGCAGAGCAACTGCTGGGCAAAGGTGACATGTTATACCTTGAAAACGGCTCTAACGGCCTACAGCGCTTACACGGTGCCTTCATTGATGAAGATGAATGCCACGCTGTGGTTAACCACCTAAAATCGCAACGCGAGCCCGATTATATTGATATTTTCAAAATCTCTGCCGGCGGCGGATCAACCAGTTCAGGTGGCAACGGCTCAGAAGCATCGACAGATGAAAGCGACCCGCTTTACCGACAAGCCATTGAAGTTGTCGCGCGTGAACAAAAAGCCTCCACCTCATTCATTCAACGCCACTTAAAAATTGGCTACAACCGTGCCGCATCCATCATTGAGCAAATGGAAGCAGACGGCATGATCAGCGAAGCCAACCACGTTGGCAAAAGGGAAGTCATCATCCAACAACCCCCGGAAGGCGGCTACGAATAAAACAAAACCACAGCTTTTTGTTGAAAACACAACGCACTACAACCATAATAAGTACTATCAATAAGGTATTTCCTTGTCCGAGGTCTTAAAAAGATGTATTTGTAATCGAAAGACATCTTTTTATACCTTTTGATAATACAACCTCAAATTAAGGAGGCTTTTATGTTTCACCTAAGAGAACCTATCCCCAAGCCCTTAAGCCAAAAGAATTTACATCAATTTAGCTGGCTGATGTTTGGATTGCTGATCGCTTTACCAGCCGTCGTCATTCCAACATTTATCGCGCTGTTATTCATCAAAGGAGGCTGGCTTTTTTATGGCAGCATTGTCGCTGTTGTGTACAGCCTGTGCATCCTGTCAATCGGTGTTTATCACCGTTATTGGACACACAAGTCATTTGAATTTAAAAACAACTGGGCAGGCCAGTTCGCAAGCAAAGCCATGCGCTTGTTTGGTGCCATTTTCGGCTCCATTGCAGGGCAAGGCGATGCCATTTCATGGGTATTGCGCCATTGGAAGCATCACCTTGTTGAAGATAAACCTGGCCAAGACCACCACACCCCGCTTGAGTTTAAAAGTAAATGGCTGGGCTTTTTATGGTCTCATGTTGGTTGGATGTGTTACATCAACGTCAAGGAGTTTGACTACAAATCCCACAGTGACAGCAAAAGAAAAGAGCTTGAAAGCGATGCCATTTTAAGGTGGCAACAAAAACATTATGTTGTTTTGTACGCATTTTCAGCACTGATTTTACCCACTGTTCTTGCTTGTTTATTCTCAAGCAACTTTTGGATGTTTGTCAGCACTGGCACACTGAGCATGGCACCGCTGATGTGGGAAATTGCCATGATGATTTTGGCAATCAACACCGCACGGTTTTTATGCCAACATGCAACATTTTTGGTCAACAGCCTGTGCCACATGCAAGGCGAAAAACCTTACCAGAACCATAAAACAGGACAAGCACATGACAATTGGCTTGTTGCCATTTTGGTTTTTGGTGAAGGCTTTCACAATGGGCACCATGCATTTGGTTACTCCTACGAGCATGGCTTAATCCACGAAGGCAATCAAAAAACATGGCGTGCAAAGCTCATGTACTGTTTGGACATTCATGCCAGAGTTATTGACCTGATGTCTCTCCTTGGTCTAATTGAATACAAACTAAAACCGAGTGACAGTGAAATTAAAATGGCGATGCAAAAGCGTATTTTGTTTGACCTTGAAAAGTCGTTTAACAACCTCAGCCTTGAGCTTTCTGCAAAAAAAGAACAAATTCACGGTCAAATGTGCCAAGAATTTGAAGCTTTGAAAGAAAAGGTCAACCTTCTTGGTGATGAATATATGGACGCATTAGAGCTTTTGATTGAGCGCTTAAAAAGCGTGATTCAAACCTGCAAAGCAAAGGCGGAAATGTATCAAGAAACCAGCAAGGTTATTTCACAATTCTGGCTCCATAAAATGCAAAAAGCTGAAAAAGAGTTAGCCGCATTTAAAATGGAACTGACCAACCTACAAACCACGTAAAGAAAAGCCCTCACTTCGAGGGCTTTCTTTTATTTTAAGCAGTCTTTCAAATAATTTTGAATTTTACCAACCACTCTTTCATCAATTTCATGTCCCAAATCTTCAAAAATATCAAGCGTCAAAGCATCAAAGCCTAAGCCTTCTAATTCACTGTATGCAATGCGGCTTTCATCCACCTCAACAACTTCATCAGCTTCCCCGTGCATCATATGCACAGCCGGTTTATGAAACTCACCTTCTTCTAAATCTTCTAACTCTTGATGCCACATCATCCGGCCACTCAAAGCAATTACCGCTGCCAATTTCTTTTCAAACCTTGGTGCTGCAAAGAGAGATGTCATCGTCCCTTGTGAAAAGCTGACAATAGCAACGTCATTAAAGTCAATACCCAGCTTGTTGCAGATATGCTTTTGAATATATGCTTCCAACAGGTCTTTTGCATGCTCAATACCGTCACGGTCGTTAAAGGTCCAACCGTTATCGCTAAACCATTGATAACCCATACCCATCGGAGTGGTTGTCGGCGCGTTCGGTGCAAAAAATGCAACATCTTCAAAACCATCTTTTGCAATATAGGGCACCAATGAAAACAAATCATCGCCGTTACTGCCAAAGCCATGCATTAAGACGACTGCTTTTTTTGCATCTTCTGGAATATATTCTGGACCTGTTAACATGAGAACTTACACCTTTTATTTAAATTTTTAATTTCTAATCAATATCACAAAGAAACTTGCAAGAAAAATGCAAAAAAGACATAATGCCAATATGTTTAGATATATTTTAGCCCTCAGCTTGTTTTTACCATTAAATGCCTTGGCAAACAGCCCTGTTGTCGCACAGGTGGAAAAGTACTTAAACAACTTAAATTCATTCTCAGCCACGTTCCAGCAGTTTACTCCCAGCGAAGGTTACAGCTCTGGTATTTTTTATTACCAGCAACCACGCAAGTTTTTATGGCAATACCAGCTGCCTCAAAATCAAAAAATTGTTTCCACCGGCAGTCGCATGTTCTTCCATGACTTTGAAACCGAGCAAACCACACAAATTCCCATGTCATCTGGCTTTGCTTCCTTTTTAACCAAGCAACCACTGCGCTTAAATGATGAAGACTTTAAAGTGTTAAGCAGTGAAGAACTTGAAGGCATCATAAACATCACGCTACAACTGGCAGACGACAGCTCCCAACAATTTAATTTGCGCTTTGAAAGCAACCCCATCAAGCTACTAAGCATGACTCAAAAAGGTGAATTTGGTACCAATTTAAACATTACATTCGCCAACCAAAAATACAACAAACCTGTAGATTCAGAATTGTTTAAATTCACGCCTGAACTTGAAAAGATTCCCGAGTAAAGTCTTCGCTAAATAATCATTTCTTTAAAATGACGTAGAGGTTTAACCTCTTTACCAAAGTGCTTCAACTGCTTTGTTTGTACTTCCAAGGTCGAAGCAAGGCCAACCTTGTAATGGAAAGCGTAAACATCGCAATCCACTTTAAGCTTTTTCAGTTCTACTTCCACATCACTTGCTGTCATGTGTTTTGAAAGGTCAGCAACGCCCTGTTCACTCACAGGGAAAGAAAGGTCTAAAATAACCGCCTCTAAATTTGTGCAGTCATTTGCAGCATCCCATATAGAATCAACCGGACCTGTATCACCTGAGAAAATCAAAGCACCGTTATCATCTTCAATTTTAAAACCAACTGTTGGCACTGTGTGACTAACCTCAATCGGTGTAAACCTTAAACCAGCAACATCATAAACATTGTCAGCCTGAATGACATGTGTCACAAACTGTCCTTTTTCAGCTGTGGGTAATTTGGAAAAGTTGGGCCAAATCGTGTCATTGAAGATATGCTTCATCAACGCATCAATGGTGTGTTTTGTACCGTGAAGGCGCAAAGGCTCCTTACGGGACTCAAACGTTGCATCAAACAAAAATGGCAAGTCCACTAAGTGGTCCAAATGAGAATGGGTGAAAAAAATGTCTGTTATTTTTGAGGCCTCTTCTAAGGTCAACTCACTTTGAATTGTTCCAGCATCCACCAAAATATGATCATTAAAAAGCAAGCTTGTACTGTTATAACCCAAGCCTCTGCCACCGTCGCACCCTAAAACCCTTAATTTCAAATAACTCGCCCTTATCAATTGTTATGATTATAGTATAAAGCAAAATGAACCACTACCACACAAAGATAACAAACCTGCAAGAAAGTTTGAAAGATTTAAAAAGGTTAGCTGTTGTGATTATGCACCTTTAGGTGGGAACGTGGGCGGATGCATCCCTTTTTCAAGGGCTTTTTCCATCACAGGCACAAGGTCCGTTCTCACCACATCATAAAGTTCGTCAAAACTTTCAATCATAAAATAGACCGTTTGAAAAATATCAATACGATAAGGTGTACGAAAAACATCTAAAATATCAAAATGCTTGCGTGAGGGAACATCGCTGTGGACTGCGTATGGACTTTCCCCGGCAGATGAAACTATCCCAGCACCATAAATCTTTGGCGTCTTGGCGCCAGACTCCTTAATTAAGCCAAACTCAACGGTAAACCAAAAAAGGCGCTGTAGCATCCAGATGTATTTTTCATCCAAACTCAGGGCCAACTCGCCGTATTTTTGCATAAAATCCGTGTAGGTTTGATGTGTCAACATCGGGCAGTGACCCCAAATTTCATGGAATATATCTGGCTCTTGCAAGTAATCAAACTCTTCTCTTGTGCGGATAAAGGTTGCTGCTGGGAACTTACGGTTCGCAAGCAATGAAAAAAACTTATGCGGAGAAATAAGGGCTGGCACAGGCTCCACATCAAAATTTGTTTCCCTTTTCAAAACTTGACCAATATCTTTAAGTTGAGGCACGCGGTCTTCAGGCAATTTTAAAACATCTAAGCCGTGGCGATAAGCGTCGCACACAAGCCCCGGCAAAATCGACTTTTGCCGTGACACAAGGTCAGCCCAAATGGCGTTCTCTTCTTTTGTATACTCAATATAACCAGTTGAATCTGGCACTTTTGAAACGTATTTTCCTGATTTCATGGTCTGCCATTCCTTGTTATTATTTTATGGATTGTAGCACAATAAAAGGACACGCAAAAACTGAACGAACTGTTAAAACTTTTCTTTTGCAAAGTCCCAATTCACAATCAAATCAGCAAACTGCTTGTCTGGCAACGGCTTGGAATAAAAGAACCCTTGCAAAGCATCACACCCTAAAGATGAAAGGTAGTCAATCTGCTCTTGCTCTTCCACACCTTCGGCCACCACTTCTAATTTCAAGCTATGCGCCATCGCCATAATTGCTTCTACCAAGGCTTTGTCTTCCCTATCGTCAGGCACATCTCGAACAAAAGACCTATCAATCTTCAATGTGTGGAAATTGTATTTTTTAAGATAGCTTAAAGATGAATAACCCGTACCAAAGTCATCTAATGAAATGTGCACACCCATGTTGTTCAAAGCTTGAAGCGCTGTGTCGACAGTGCCGCCGACTTCCTCATCCACCAACAGGCTTTCGGTTACTTCCACCTTCAAACATTCAGGTGGCAAGCCAACCTCTTCCAAGGTTTTTTCAACCGTTGTCGCAAAGTTTTGACCTTTAAACTGGCGTACCGACACATTGACACTGACATATGAAGGGAACCCTTCTTGCCCTTGCCATTCAGCCGCTTGTTTACACGCCGTTTTTAAAATCCAATCACCCATTGGCACAATTAAACCAATATCTTCTGCAAGCGGAATAAAATCGGCTGGCGACACAAAACCTAGTTGCGGGTTGCTCCACCTCACCAAGGCTTCTGCACCGATCACTTTGCGACTGGCGGTGTCCACAATGGGCTGATAATAAAGTTCAAGTTCATCAAACTCCAGCGCGCGTCTAAGGTAACCCTCCATCTGAACACGCTTTAAAGCGTCGCTGTGCATTTCCTCTGCGAAGAACTGAAAATTATTACGCCCAGAATCCTTCGCCTTGTGCATAGCGCTGCCAGCATTACGTAAGATTAAACTTGGGTCATCACCATCATTAGGACTGATGGATATCCCCATACTCGCCGTCACAGTCACCTCATGATCCCCAAGCAAAAACGGGTCTGTAAAGGACTCTAAAATACGGGAAGCGACAATTTCGGCATAGTCATCATGATCGATTGGCAAAACAATCAAAAACTCATCACCACCAAGGCGTGCCAAAGTGCCTAATTCAGGCACATAATGCTTCAAACGCAAGCTTGCTTCAATTAGAAGTTGGTCACCAACGTGGTGGCCAAGCGTTTCATTCACTTTCTTAAAGGTATCCAAACCAATGATAATGGCAGCGACACTTTCTTTATTCAATTGTGCACGGGTAATCGCTTCGGACAATCTATCATGCGCCAGTACACGGTTAGGAATGTTAGTCAAGTCATCATAATTTGCTTGATGTATCAACTTGTCTTCAAAGTCTTTTTTCTCGGTGATATCTTCACGAACACTTAAAATGTGTTTCACTTCACCTTGACTATCCTTAATGGGGGAAACAACCACATATTCCCACAAGTCTGAGCCGTCTTTCTTACGGTTCACAACCTCACCTCGCCATTCTCTCCCTTCAAGCACTGTCTTTAAAACATCTTGAAATCTCTCATCAAAACCTTCTACATGTTCAAAATCGTGAATATTACGACCAACAAACTCCTCAGCGCTGTAACCTGTCACTTCTTCAAACTTTTTGTTCACGTATTTCACTTCTGCTTCAGGTGTGAAGATCAACACTGACGACATGCTTTGCTCGACCGCCCTTGAAAGGGTCACTAAATTTTCTTGCGCACTATGGCGCTCTAACGCATTGGATACAATTTCTGCCACCACATTCAAAAGAGACAAGTCGTGCTTATTCCATTTTTTAAGTAAGCTCACACTGTCTAGCATTAAAAAGCCTGTTAATGCGCCTTCCTTACTCACTGGAATCACCAATAGAGTGCGTAAGCCATGTTCGGTGAAGAATTTACGCTCAGCCTTCGCTTTGGGTGAGATTTTAAAAACATCTGGAATATAAACTGTTTCCAACAGTTCTAATTTTTCAAACATCCAAGGAAATGCGTCAGGCTGTATATCCTCTATATCTTCAAAAATACAAGGATGATCATCATGCGACCAACCAATTAAGAAGTGATACGCATCTTGAGCATCCTTTTTTTGGAAAAAATGAACATGAGAAAGTTCAGCAAAGCACCCTAACTTTTCCAAAGTTTTTTGAAGTTTTTCTTCAATATTTTGGTTTGTGGTATTGATGAACTCTGTTGAAATTTGGCTAATCATCATGTCCATATCAAGGCGATGGTTTAAAAGCTCTTGCGCCTCTTTTCTCTTTTGAATATCGCGGCAATTTAAAACCAAGCCATTCACACCTCGCACGTTTGGCATATGGGTCATCCGCCCTTCAAAATAAACCCACTTACCTTTATCGTCCTTAACACGAAAATCCGGCATAGCCACTGTTTTATTTTCATGTTTAATAGCCACAGAAACAGCGTTCATAAAAACATCGTAATCGTCTGGGTGTAAAATTTCATCAGGCCCCTTGCCGGCAAACCCTTCGGGCTTAACACCTATCACCTTATAGACAGACGGGCTGATGTATGTAAAACCCGCATCTGACCTGTAAATAATGGTAATATCTGTCGTGTTTTCTGTAATGGTGCGGAAGCGCTCTTCACTTTCTTCCAAACAGCGTTCCAGCTTCGACCTTTCTTTGACCTCCAGCGGGATAAGCCAAAATAAAAGAACTGCCAGCAGAACAATACCAGCAATCAAGCGCACATTTTCAGTGGTTAAAAACAAATCCAAATCAAAACCAAAGGAGTTAAAAGCTAAATCCTTTTGCATAGCAAATGTTTTTAAAAAATCACGGAACATATCCGACGTGAAAAACTCAACCCCCGCAATAAGACCAGTTGTCAACAACATGGCCCCAATAGTGCCACGAGCATTACGGATATAACTAAAATTGGCGACATACAGCACCAGCACCAAAAGCCACAAAGATGCCAAAATCCAATATGAAATTGTTGTTATTAATGCCGTCAAATGCTGTGTGCACTCCCTTTAAAAATTAAATGCTACATGCAAAAATGAATGTAGGAACACATATCAAGTATGGCACAGCTCCCAATCTTTTGTGAACAAAGACAGCAAAAAACTTACAAGGAGCACTTTTCTTTAACAACACAACTGTTACATATAAACATCTAAAAATTAAAAGACAGAACTTAAAACATAGAAAAACCAACCCTAAAATGACACATATTTGTCAATCACACTGAGAGTCTTCATCAACAACTTCAAAGTCTGCATCGACAACTTTTTGTTTTCTTAAAGACTCTGGATCCCGCATTCTGCTTTGACGCTGACTTTTCTTTTGCTGGTAATGCTCTTTAACCGCATCAAAACGCTCACCATTAAACATGCCGTAAGTGTAACGGCCCAGCACGCTGTCTAAAATAGAATGGCGTAACAAATGACGCACAAAAGGCAACAACATTAAAAAACCAATTGCATCAGTCAAAAACCCTGGAATAATAATAAGAACACTACCCATCACTGCAATTAAACCATCCAACACCTGATCTGACGGCTGTTGATTGCGCGATGAAGAACCCCCTAGACCAGCTACACCCATCTTCAACCTTGAAACACCGTAAAGCAATGTGAGCACAACCCACAAAAAAACATAAAAGCCACCGACCTCTGAACCGACAGCATAAAACGCAAAAAGCTCTAAAAACAAAACAACTAAAAATATTAAAAACATCATAAACGAAACTATACAAAAAAAAGCCCCTGATGAACAGAGGCTTTTTGCGCTATATTTTCTATATATTATATTGTTGTAACAGCTCCTCAACAACTAATACCGCTGTATCAAAGGACTGACTTTGTGCAGATTGTAAAACTTCCAGTTCACTTTCAGATGCGTCATTCAACACAAAAGCCTGATAGGTTAAAGTCGTACGCTGAACCTTTCTCAAAGCACCAAAAAATTTTTCAGCATCAGGGTGGTCTTTGCGCACAAGCTCATCGTACAGTCGATTAAACTTGTCTTTGTCTACATGCTCAAAAAACTTGGACTGAGAATCAGTCAACGCCGCATTTATCGACTTAAAGTCTTCGTACAGCAGGTCTTTTTGCCGTATCATGATGATAGAAAACTCATTTAACAAAGTCATAAGACCGTTGTAATGCGGGTTAGCTTCACCTTTTTGATTGTTCAAGCAGGCATGCTGCACATAAGGTCGCTCTACTTGTACAAACCGCTTTGAAAAGTCATCAACAACCGATGCATTTTTTTGATAAAGCCCTGTAATGTCGTGCACATCTCGCATAAAAAACACAACATAAACACTTTCTTTTAATGACTCATCTTTAGAAAACAAGTCAAATCTAACCTCAGAAACCAGCTCTTCAGCGCAGCTTTCAAGTGGTGTAGGTTTCGCATTCTGCGCTAATGCCGAAAACGGAATTAAAACGGAAATAAGGACGCAAATGAGCGCATAGGAAGCAGTTCGTATAGATTTAAACATGAGTATACCTCATAGTCGAAAAAAGGAACCCGAAGGTCGGTGGTGTCTGGTTCAGATTTACACAAAAAAGCATCATTCGCAAGAATTTCAGTGAATTATTTGGTGAAACCCTTATTTTTCGTTGATTTTTTCTCAAAAAAAACGTAAATATGAACAAACCTTATAAATTTAGGGCAGATTTATATATTCAACTTGTGGGCATTACGAAAATTATGGATGAAGCACTGAGCAGCAGAAATGCAAGCGTCAATATTATTCGAGAAATTATCATCAAAGGCTTGCCGATAGAAATGGCCGAGTCCCGAGCGCTCCCCTCTCTGAGCGAGCGTGAACAAAAACTAGCCAAAGCCATCACCAGTACAACATTACGTCACATGGGTGAAATTTCATACCTGATTGACAAATTCATGAAACATCCCTTTGACAATGACAGCCTTGAAAAAAACATCATGCGCATTGGCATTGCCCAACTTTTATTTATGGACAGCATTCCATCTCACGCGGCCATTCACGGCGCTGTGGAGCTTGCTAAGACCCGTGGTAAAGTACGTGCAACAGGCATCATCAACGCCATTTTGCGACGTGCTCAACGTGAAGGCGGGGACATTTTAAGCAAGCAAAACATCAACGCTTTAAATGTTCCAAAGTGGATCCAAAAACAAATTGTGCAGGATTACGGTCAAGTCCGTGGCGAAGCCATTTTTGAACACATGCTCAAACACGCTAAAGTGGACATTCGTGTCCGTCATAATGATGTACTAAAACAAGACGATATTGACGAGTTTTACTACAACATTCCCATCCATGAGGAAACTTACCGCCTGCGCAAAAAACACATTGCCATCACTGAAATCCCTGGTTGGGATGAAGGCCATGTTTACGTGCAAGATGCGGCGGCACAAATCCCCGCCCGTTTACTGTCCAAGTCCAACCAACAAGGTGACATTTTGGACGCTTGCGCCGCACCCGGAGGCAAAACCATTCAACTGATTGACCTTTATCCAAACCACAACGTTCACGCCCTTGAAATCAATGAATCCCGCATTGATAAAATGCGCCAGAACTTTGAACGCTGTCAAGTCAGCTGCCCGATCACCATTGGCGACGCTGCACAAACCAATTTTGACAAAAACAGCTTTGCAGGCGTATTGCTGGACGTACCTTGTTCTTCTTCTGGAACCACCAGAAGACACCCCGATGTTTTGGTAAGTCGCACCCCAGAAAATGTAAAGTCTCTGATTCAAATTCAAAAAAGCATCTTGCAAGAAGCCGCCCGCATTTTAAAGCCAGAAGGTGTGATGGTTTACTCAACCTGCTCTCTCTTCAAGTCTGAAGGGGAAGATCAAATTGCGCAGTTCTTGCAAAACAACCCACACTTTGAACGTGTTAAAATTACCCCTGAAGATGTTGGCGGCAATGAGCATATCATCAACGAAAATGGCGAGTTGCGCACCACACCTGCTGAAAACTTGGATGGATTCTTTGCGGCCTGCCTGCGCAAAAAGGCCTAAAAGATGATTATTGCACCGTCACTTCTGAGCGCTGACTTCGCAAACCTTAAACAAGAAGCTCAGGCCATTGAAGCCGCTGGGGCGGACTGGCTTCATTTAGACGTGATGGACGGCCACTTTGTGCCCAACCTTACCTTTGGCCCACCAATCATCCGCGCACTGCGCCCTCACAGCAAACTGTTTTTTGATGCACACCTCATGGTGGCAAACCCACTAGACCTTGTGGAAAATTACCAAAAAGCAGGTTGCGACCAACTAACCCTGCACATTGAAACACTGCCAAACCCCAAACAAGCCATTGACCGAGTGCACGCACTTGGCATGAAAATGGGTTTAACATTAAAGCCAAACACCCCCATTTCAAGCATATTGCCTTACCTTGAGCACATTGACCATGTGCTGGTGATGACGGTTGAACCCGGATTTGGCGGCCAAAAATTCATGACTGAACAACTGAACAAAGTTGCCGAAGTCAAACAAGCCATTGTTGCAACAGGGCGAGACATAACCTTGCAAGTTGACGGTGGTGTCAATGCACAAACCATTGCCAACTGTGCCCAAAAAGGTGCAAACTGTTTTGTAGCAGGCAGCGCTATTTTTACGCAAGAAAGTGAATATAAAACAAACATTGCCACCTTACGCAGCCTTGCCCACAACAATAAAAAATAGGGAGCACACACGTGACGCTTAAAGTTTTGGTAACGGTTGGAACCAGACCAGAAGCCATTAAAATGGCGCCACTGATTCTTGCCATGCAAAAAGACCCAAGGTTTAAATGCCTTGTTTGCTCCACCGGCCAGCACAAAGAAATGTTACAACAAGTGATGGACTGGTTTGGCATCCGTGCCGACTACACCCTTGACGTGATGCAACCCGGCCAACCCCTTGCCAAACTTTCTGGCCGTATTTTAAGCGGTATGGAGGATGTATTCAGCCATCACAGACCCGACATTGCCATGGTACACGGGGACACAACAACCGCTTTTTTAGCCGCACTGGCTGCCTTTTATAACTATGACTTTTATCAAAAATCAAAAATTAAAGTGGCCCATATTGAAGCGGGCTTGCGTACGGGCAACATGCTTTCCCCCTACCCAGAAGAAGGCAACAGGCGGTTGATTGCACCGCTGGCCGACTTCCATTTTGCGCCCACATTAACCGCAGCACATTGCTTGAATGCCGAAGGTGTATACAAGGATATTTTCATCACCGGCAACACTGTGATTGACGCCCTTTACGAAACCCAAAAGCGCATTGAGCCCTTGAACATTGACCCGTTCCCTTTTATTGAAAACAAACAGAAAGTTATTTTAGTAACAGGGCACCGGCGTGAAAACTATGGTGAAGGCTTTAGCAATCTGTGCCAAGCGCTCAAAGACATTGCCGACAAATATAATGACGTAGATATTGTCTACCCTGTCCACCTAAACCCCAATGTTAAAGGGCCTGTGAACGATACTTTAAAAGGCTATCACAACATTCATCTAGTTGACCCGATGGACTACCCAACATTTATTGCCGCCATGTGCCAAAGCCACATCATTTTAACCGACAGTGGCGGTTTGCAAGAGGAAGCCCCATCTCTCGGCAAGCCGGTATTGGTACTAAGGGACACCACTGAACGACCCGAAGCCCTAAAAGCAGGCACTGTTAAAATGGTTGGTACCAACCCAACCCTCATTTTAAATACTGTTTCAAAATTGATGGAAGACCCTGATTATTACAAAAAAATGGCATCAGCGGTAAACCCATACGGTGATGGCCAAGCCACAAGGCGCATTTTAAACATTCTTGCAGGGGAACACCCAGCCGAAAACACCTTTGCAGCACAAGGCAATGCCGCCGTTTTAATGCAAAAACATTCATCGACCGCTTGAAATGTTACCAACCCTGCTTATAAATAAATTAACACAACCCAACGAAGAGAGACATGTATGAAAACCCTTGCCCACGCTTTTATGTTCGCCATTATTACAACCACCACAGTGGGTTGCAGCAGTAAACAAGACACTGGCAAACTTTTAGGTGGCGTGATTGGCGGCGTTTTAGGCTCCAACGTTGGCAGCGGCACTGGCCAAACAGCGGCCATTATTGGCGGTTCAATGATTGGTTCGCTTTTTGGTGATTCCATCGGGTCATCCCTTGATAAAGCCGACCGTGCTTATTTGTACCGTGCGCAACAAACGGCTTACAGCACACCCATGGGCCATCAAATCAACTGGCACAACCCTAAAAGTGGCCACTCTGGCAGTGTGTTACCTGTACGTGAAGGCACAAGCGCCCGTGGTGAATATTGCCGAGAATTTGAACAAAAAATTTACATCTCAGGTCAGCCTCACAACGCCTATGGCACAGCGTGCCAGCAACCTGATGGCTCATGGCGTGTGGTACAGTAACAAAATATCCGTCTAATGTTATATGTTGCACTTCTACCATAAAGTAACATTTAACCGCCCCTATTTTAAAAGCAAAGCGCATTCTTCCCTTGCTTAAAAAGGCTTGGTTTCTTTATCCTTAAAAGAAAACTACTTATGGGTAATGAAATCATGGCAACAACAAAAAAACCATCCAAGACCGCTGAAGGTAGTAAAAAAAACACTACCAAAAAAACAGCGACAAAAAAGCCTGCCGCTTCTAAAACCACAGCCAAAAAAACTGTGACCAAAAAAGCTGCACCAAAAAAACCAGCCGCTAAAAAAACAACTGCTAAAAAGCCAGCTGCCAAAAAAGCAACGCCTAAAACCGTTGCCGCAGCCGTTGAAAACAGCAAAAAAACAAAAACTCAGCAAAGCATTGCATTGGTGAATCCAAAGTACAATCCAATTGTCATGCTGCAAGAGTTTTTAAAGTTTGAAGCCGCCGGCGGTGCTATTTTAATTTTCTGCGCAGCCTTGGCCATGATTATTGCTAACTCCCCACTAGCACACACTTACCACTCCATCCTTCATGAAACAAAAGCTGTTGTCGGCATTGGTGCCTTGGTAATTGAAAAAGACATCATCCACTGGATCAACGATGGCTTGATGGCGATCTTCTTCTTCCTTGTTGGATTGGAGATTAAACGTGAGGTGATGGAAGGCATGCTTTCCACCCGAGAGCAATTGATTTTACCAATTGTTGCCGCTATCGGTGGTATGGTTGTACCTGGTTATGTCTTTTACTTGATTAACGCAGGGGAAGCCGGCGCCGTCACCATGAATGGCTGGGCCATCCCAACCGCAACAGACATCGCCTTTGCCTTAGGTGTACTATCCGTGCTAGGTAAACGTGTGCCAATCGCTCTCAAAGTCTTCTTACTTGCACTGGCGATTATTGATGACTTGGGTGCGATTGTTATTATTGCATTGTTCTACACAGCAAACCTAGACGTTGGCAACTTGATGCTGGGCGCTGGCTTCATTGCTTGCTTGGCCTTGCTGAACTACTTCAAAGTTTCAAAAGGTTCTCTTTACTTGATGTTTGGTATTGCCCTTTGGATCTGCGTGCTCAAATCTGGAATTCACGCTACCCTTGCAGGTGTCATCACAGCCTTTGCGATTCCGCTTGAAATTAAAGGCGAGCGCCGTTCACTGCTTCGTCAGCTAGAACATGACTTACACTCCTTTATCGCCTTTGTGGTGTTGCCTGTGTTTGCTTTTGCCAACGCTGGCGTCAACTTAGATGGCATTACAACCCACCACCTGTTTGAACCTGTAACCCTTGGTGTGATTGCAGGCTTGGTGATTGGTAAGCCCATTGGTATCACCTTCTTTACATGGTTCTTCACCACCATTAAAGTTGCCAAACTACCAAAAGGCATGCGCATTGGCCACGTTGCCGCTGTCAGCTGCCTCGCGGGTATCGGTTTCACCATGAGTATCTTTATTGCGACCTTGGCTTACCAAGGCAGCACACCAGAACTTGTGAACTACCTGCGAGAAGCCAAGCTTGGTATCTTATTGGGCTCATTCACCTCCGCAATTTTGGGTCTTGGTATCCTTTGGTTTACCTGCAAAGGCAACCAAGAAATTGACCAAGCCAAAGAGGCGGACGAGAACAACCCCATTAAGGCGTAACCTCATCCACTTTAAAAACCCCTCCCCGCGAGGGGTTTTTTGTGCTCCAAAAGCACCATCACCAACCGCAAAGAATGACAAAAAAGTTGCAGTGTGGGGCACAGTTGATAAACTGCTGGAATGAACGCCTTGAACTACATTTTACAAAACTATAGAACCATCAAACACCTGAAACTTTCACAGGTGATTACCCGTGTTCAATACAAAGTAAAATCGCTTTATTATATCAGTCCCTTTTACCCTTACTTAGAGGACCGCATCACCTCACCCCACAACCTGCTGGTAACCCCACCTAATCTATGGAAGGGCAACAAAAAACAAGCCGACAAGATTGTTCATAAAAAGACATTCTCATTCATCAACCAAGAAATCAACTTCGGTGACGATGTGAAATGGTACCCACAAGGAGCAACTGCTTTATGGATTTATAACCTCCATTACTTTAACTGGATCAACGACCTTCGAACCCATGCCGAAAAAGGCCAAACAACAGCGCAGTCACTGGTTGAAAGCTGGCTTCTAAACTGCAACCACTTCAACAAAATTTCGTGGCATCCCTACCCACTTTCCATCCGTGTGATCAACTGGCTCAGCCATTACCACTACATCAGTGAAAACATGGACCCCGGCATGAAGGAGCTTTTCAACCAAAGCCTACTGAGGCAGTGCGAACATTTAAGCCAAAACCTTGAATGGGATGTGGAAGGTAACCACCTGATTAAAAACCTGAAAGCCATGGTGTACATTGGCCTTTGCTTGCCAGGTCAACAAACCACTTACCTTGAAGCACTAAACCTACTGTTGGATCAACTCAAAATTCAAATTCATGAAGATGGTGGCCATTACGAAAAAAGTCCTTCTTATCATGTGGATGTGTTGGTGGACTTGCTGGACCTGACAGCACTCATTCGAAAAGCTGGACAAACGCCGCCCATTGCGTTGATTGAAACCATTGACCGGATGGCCCTTGCCTTCGACTTTTACCGATATAAAGACAAAGGCCTTGCCCTTTTTAACGACGGTTCTGTGGGCAACACCAACTTTTTAGACGAGGTTTGGAAAAGATGTCGGATGATTGACAGCCGCCCCAAACAGCTGCCCAACACCGGTTATGTCAGGCTAGAGCATCACGACACCATGCTGATGGTGGACGTGGGCAAATGCTGCCCAGACTTTTTGCCCGCCCACGCCCATGCGGACACAGCGTCCTTTGAAATGTGCCTTGGCGACGAACGAGTGTTTGTCAACAGCGGCACCTACGCCTACCAGCACAAAAAACGCAATGTTTTTAGAAGCACTGGTGCCCACAACACCGTCAGCATCAATGGCGAAAGCAGTGCCGAAATTTGGCAAACCTTCCGCGTCGGCAGGCGACCACAAAACGTTCACTTCACCTTCAAAGAAGAGGAAAAGGTTGGCACAGGGGTAGAAGTCAGCCACGATGGTTACGCCCATTTAAATGCCAGCCACAGCCGTAAAATATTTTTATCTGAAGATGGTAACGACATTCGCGGCGAGGATGTCATCCACTGTAAAAAAGGTTTTAAAACGTTGGCGCACTTCCACCTGCACCCTGAAACCAAGTGCAAAATCCTCAACAGCGAAGAGGCCGAAATTACCACCGCTAAAGGCAAACGCCTTGCTTTTAAAATTGCAGGTGGGCGCCTTTATGACGCTGGCAGTGAATATGCCCCCCACTTTGGAATTTGCGAGACAGGAAAACAACTTGTCATAAAAGGAAATTACAGGCAGAATATCTGCACAATAAAATGGGCAATTAAAATTTTACAGGACTGATTCATGTTATCTAAAAAAACTTTCTTCGTTGTGGCAATCATCATCACATTGTCCTTACTGGGCACCCTTTTAACTGTGCATATCATGCAAAAAAACAGCAAAAATAGCCCAGAATTTGCACTGAAAAAAATTGCTGTAGCCATTGAAAAACGCCAGCTTAAAACCTTCACCCAATATGTAGACACCCAATCCTTGAGCGAGAGCATTTTGAAAGAATTCATGGAAGACCCGCAAAAAGGCAGCGCTGCGGAAGGGTCTTTTTGGGGTGAAATTAAAAACATTGGCAAAACAATTCAAAACCGCATCAGTGATTACATCAAACCTGAACTGGTCAACAGCATTGAAACCCAAATGACCACTTACATCACCACCGGGTATTTTAGTGCTAAAAAGGACATTACAAACCTTTACAGCAACAAACCTATTTTAGAAAAAGTGTGGCTAGACCTTTCTGGGGAGTCTTTTAAATTCCTTGGTTTTGAGGTTGTTCAAAAAACCAACCAAAAAGCGACCGCCAACTTGCTGTTTAAAAGGCAAGACTTGGACTTTAGCTCTTCATTAAAAGTTTTACTCCACAAAAAAGAAAGTGGCTGGCAAGTGACCGCCCTTGAAAACTTGGGCGAAACCCTCAACCAAATTGAAACGTTGCGCGTTAAAAAAATTCAGTCCAAAAACAAAGCGCTGATGCAAAAAATGCAAGATACTTTGCACATTGTCAGCATTGAAAAATCTGACGGTTTAAGCAAAGGTCAGTTTGGTGAAATGCGTGTAATGTTGCGCATCGCCTTCCAAAACCAATCCAAGGAAGACATTCAAAAATTCAAAGCGGATATCACCTTCAAGAAAAAGGATGGCACCCTTCTCCGCAAAGTAAAAATTGAAGACACCGACGTGATTCCCGCAGGGGACATTGTCGAAAAGTCATGGCCGCTGACCTTAAGCCCTTTAAGTAAGGATGACCATGTCATTTTCAAATCACCAAGGGCCGATTTGTTAATCGACGTTAGCGTCAAAGAACTGGCATTCACAACAGGCGAAACCATCAAACTGATCCCAACAGAAAGTAAGTAAAATGCACATCTGGACCATTTGCCAATACTTCAAGCCAGAGCCGGGTGCACCTTCCGCCCGTTTAAGTGGTCTTGCTAAGCAATGGGTCAAACAAGGGCATGATGTCTCCATTTTAACCAGTGTGCCCAACCACCCACAAGGGGAATACCACCCCGATTACAAAAAATCAAAAGCGGTTTTCACGGAAGAGGAAGATGGCTACACCATTGTGCGCCACAAGTTTTTCATCACCCCTAACTCCAAGTTTCTTAAAAAGACATGGTCGCACATTTCCTTCGCTTGGAAGGTTTACAAAGCCCATAAAAAAATAAAATTCACCCAAAAACCAGACATTATCATGGCAAGTTCACCTTCATTTTTCTGTGTCATTTCGGCGTGGCGTTTATCCCGCATTCACAAAGTGCCTTTTGTTTTTGAAGTACGTGACCTTTGGCCTGGCATTTTTAGAGAGCTTGGCACCATTAAAAATGAAACAGTGCTTAAAACAATTGAAAAATTGGAAATGTTTTTATACCGCAAAGCAGGTTCTGTTGTGACCGTTACCAAGGGCTTTGCCAAAAACATTGCCGACCGTGGCATTGACCCGAAAAAGCTTTATGTCATCACCAACGGTGTCAGCGATGATGAATGGCAAACCGCCACAGACCCTAAAAAAAATGGTGACGTTAGCCGCTTGCAAAGCGAGTTTCAAATCAACAACATGACCAAGGTTTTGCTTTACATTGGTACCCATGGCCAGTCCCAAGCCTTGGGTCAGATTATCGACGCCGCTCGGATGATGATGAACAACAGTGAAACTTTATTTTTATTTGTTGGCGACGGTGCGGACAAGGCTAGAATTGAATCCTTGGCCAAAGGCATGCCAAACGTCCAATTTATCCCCTCCCAACAAAAAGAAAAGGTATGGGCTTTTTATAACCTTGCCTACGCTTGTTTTATCCCACTCAAGGACATTCCCGGATTTGCGACATTCATCCCTTCTAAAATGTTTGAAGTGATGGCTGCGGGCACGCCCATTGTCGCGATGCTTCAAGGTGAAGCGGCGGACATTTTAAACCAAAGCCAAAGTTCCATTGTTTGCCCACCCGAAAAACCTGAAATTTTAGGTCGTGAACTGCAAACATTGATCGAAAACCCAGCTAAAGCAGAGCAAATGGGACGTCAAGGTCGTCAGTTTGTAAGCCAGAACTACCTGCACAGCACCTTGGCTAAAAAGTACATTATGATCTTTGAACGCACCATCAGCCAACACAAATGACAAAAGAAAAAGTTTTACTCATTGGTGCTTCTGGCTTTACAGGTCAACGTGTCCTACAAAAACTGATAGCGCAAGGTGCTGATGTTACCTGTTTTTTAAGAAAAAGTTCAATCAAGCCCACCATCGAATCTGGTCATTATAAAGTGGCCTACGGCAATCTAGACGACATAGAAAGCTTGAAAGCCGCCCTGCAACAGGTGGACGGTGTCATCTACGCAGCGTCCCTTGGTTTTGGCCACGCCCCTTTGGTGGTTAAAGCCTGTGAAGAGTCCCGCATTCAAAAAGCAGTTTTCACCAGCACCACAGCCATTTTAACCCAGCTCAATGCCCCTTCCAAAAAAGTGCGATCACAGGCCGAAAAGTGTATTCAAAGCTCAAAAATACCGCATTGGACCATCATACGACCCACTATGATTTATGGTTTAAAGGGTGACCGCAATATGGAAAGACTAGTGCGCTTCATTCAAAAAAGTCCGCTTGTGATCATCCCCGGTTCGGGTCAGGCATTACAGCAACCCAACCACGTGGACGATGTGGCAACAGCGTTGGTCCAAGCTTATCAAAGCCCAAATACTCAAAACAAATTTTACAACATCAGCGGTCAAAACCCATTAACGTTTCGTGAAGTCATTCAAACTATTGCACAGCAGCTTCACAAAAACGTGCATGTGGTGTCACTGCCCCTCAAACCTGTTTGGATGCTGTTAAAGTTTTATGAAAAGCTTTTTAAAAACCCCAAATTCAAAGCCGAGCAGGTGCTGAGATTGAATGAAAACAAGGCTTTTGACCACAGCGAAGCCAAAAAAGACTTTTCATACAGCCCAATTACCTTTAAAAAGGGAATAGAAATTTTAATTCAAGATATCGAAAGACATAAAAATGGCTGAAGGACTGGTGCAATTTTTATGCGTTTTTTTAGGCTTTTTGGTTGGCACATTGTATGCCGGTAAAGCCATGAAAAAATGTATAGCATTGAAGCTATATAATGAAGTGAATGATCGCAGTTCACACAAAACACCCACACCCCGCGGTGGGGGCTATGCCTTTGTGGTGTTGACCACAGCTTTTGCCCTTGTTTGGTTGGCCTTTAACCGTGACCTGCCACAATTTGGCTACTTCAGCACTTTAATTGTCACATCCATTTTTGTGGCCTATCTGGGTTGGATGGATGACCGCTTTGAGCTTTCCGCCAAAACAAGGCTTTTGTGCCATGTGGCCGCCGCCGCCATTTGCACATACACCTTGCCAACACTTTTAGGAACTTACTTACCTTTCTGGCTGGAAAAAACTTTGATTGTGCTGGCTTGGGTTTGGTTTACTAACCTTTATAATTTCATGGACGGTATTGACGGTTTAGCCGCAGTTCAGGCCGCTTTTATGGCCATATTCCTCAGCCTTGCCTTACCACAAGTTGCGCCTGTTTTATTGGTGCTTGCCAGCACCGTTTTGGGCATTTTGCGCTTTAACTGGCACCCTGCCCGTGTGTTTATGGGCGATGTGGGTAGCACTTACCTTGGTTTTATTTTTGCAGGCTTTATGCTTTACGGCCTAACCCAAAACTTTGAAGCAGGCTTTTGGACTGCACTTATCATCAGCGCTGTCTTCATTTTTGACAGCACCTTCACCTTGGTTAAAAGATTGCTGCAAGGCAAGTTGCCTTGGCAAGCCCACCGTGAACATTTTTACCAACGTGCCGTTTTAATGGGGATGTCCCATGATCAAGTGGTTAAAAGAGTTATTCTTTTAAACAGTGTTTTATTTATGTTGGCGCTTTTTGCCTTTGTAAGGCCAGCGGCTGGCTTGTGGTTGTTTACCATTGCCGCTATTTTATTAGCCGTTGTTGCGGTGCGCATCCGCTACCTTGAAGGAGGTTTGAAGTAACATGAACTTTCTTAACAAGTCCTTTTTAAAAACATCTTTTGTCATTGTCTATGACGCTTTTATTGCCGTGATTGCCTTATGGGCAGCAGTGCTCCTGCGTTATGACTTTAACTTACCGCCTGGCACAGAAACTCAATTTAAAATGTATGGCTTTGGCTACGCTGTAGTTTCAAGTTTGTTTTTTATACGCCTGAACATTCACAAAAACATTTGGCGTTACATCACCGCAAGGGACCTCACAAGGTTAAGCTATGGGGTTGTTTTTGCCATTTTATTCAGCGCAACTGCCTTGACTGTAACCGCAGGTTTAACCCATTTTCCACGCAGTGTTTTCTTCATTTTACCGCTTTTGCAAATTGCCCTATCGGCGACGCCACGCATTGTTTTTAGACTGTGGCACGACAAGGTGTTTCAAACAGCGTTATTGCCCCGTCAATCCACCAAAGAAAACAATGTTATTTTAGTGGGCGTTGGCGATGCAACGGACCTTTTTGTGCGCGAAACCAGCCGCAAAAAACCAAACAACTATAATATCCTCGGTGCGATTGACATTGACGGTGGTCAAAAGGGTCGCGTTTTCCACAACATAAAAGTTCTGGGTGGGCTAGACGACCTGCCCCGCTTGCTCATTAAATTAGAGCGCGCCAACAAACCAGTGGGTCAGCTGATCATCTCCGACTTACAAGGGCCAAAATTAAAAAAATTGATTGACCTTGCCAGCCAGAAAGAAATGACCATCAAACGCATTCCCTCCATCTCCAACTTAAAGGACGGCAAAACCCTGACCGACTTAAAACCTGTGATGATTGAAGACTTGTTAGGCCGTGACCCTGTAAAATTGGACATGACCTCAATCCACAATCTCATTGAGGACCAAACCGTTTTAGTAACAGGTGCTGGCGGCTCAATCGGTCAAGAGCTTGCAAAACAAATTGCCAGCATCGGCCCTGAAAACATCATCTTATTGGACCACAGCGAAGACGCCCTTTACCACATTGACTTTGCCATTGCCAAACAACATCCCAATTTGCGCAAAACTTGCATGTTGGTGGACATTAAAAACAGCCACGACCTAAACCGTATTTTCAGCGAATTTAAACCGAGCGTTGTTTTTCACGCCGCCGCTTATAAACATGTACCAATGATTGAAGCCAACCCCATTTCAGGTTTGGAAAACAACTTATTTGGCACTAAAACACTGGTGGACTGTGCCATTGAGCATGGCACTCAAAAAGTTGTTATCGTATCCACCGACAAAGCGGTGAACCCTACAAACGTGATGGGCGCAACCAAACGTGCGGCGGAAATGTACAGCTTGGCAAAAGCTAAAAACACCCAAACCCAAGTGATGGCCGTGCGCTTTGGCAATGTACTGGGATCTAACGGGTCGGTTATCCCACTTTTCCGAAAGCAAATTATGGAAGGTGGCCCTTTAACGGTCACCCACAAGGATGCAACACGCTACTTCATGACCATCCCCGAAGCGGCAAGCCTTATTTTACAAGCAGGTGCTCACGGTCAAAGTGGTGACCTTTTCATGTTGGATATGGGCGAACGCGTGCGCATTCTTCACCTTGCAGAAGAGATGATCCGCTTGTCTGGTTTAAAACCTTACCAAGACATTGGCATTGAAATTACAGGCCTAAGACCCGGTGAAAAACTTTATGAAGAATTGTGGTATGACGCCGAGGGTATGAGCAAAACATCACTCGAAAAAACGTTTTTGGTCAACCCACACACCCTAACTATGGAAGAAACATTGGAAAAAACATCCAAAATTTGGCAAGCTTGTGAAGAGGAAAATGCATTAAAAGCTGTTCAAATGCTTCAAGAGCTTGTAAAAGAATATCAGCCTGCCAATAACAGCCCTTACAAAGCACTTAAGGGCGCAAAGTAGGTTAAAACGGGAGAAGATTTTAGATGACACAAAAAGTACGCAAAGCAGTTTTACCTGTTGCGGGTTTAGGTACAAGATTTTTACCAGCAACTAAAGCAACACCAAAGGAAATGCTTACTGTGGTGGACAAACCAATCATTCAATATGTGGTTGAAGAAGCCCTCGCCGCAGGCATTGAAGAATTTGTTTTTGTGACAGGGCGTGGCAAGTCAGCCATTGAAAACCATTTTGACAAACCCTACGAGTTGGTGGACATGTTGGAGCGCAAAGGCAAACTCAAAGAGTTGGCAGCCGTAACCGAAATTTTGCCAGAAAACACCAAGCTATTTTACACCCGCCAAGGTGCACCTTTAGGTCTTGGCCATGCCATTTATCAAGCAAGATCTGTGATTGGCGATGAACCTTTTGCCGTTTTATTGCCAGATGACATCATTTATGACGACAGTGAAAACGCTTTATCCAAGATGATTGACGTACACAGCCAAACAGGCAGCAATGTTGTGTTGACCATGAACGTGCCACAAGACCGCACCCAAAATTACGGTGTGATTGACATTCAAAACGAACAGGTTGAAAACGGCAAAGTGCAAGCCCATGGCTTTGTGGAAAAACCAAAACCGGAAGACGCACCTTCGACCCTTGCTGTCACAGGTCGCTATGTTTTCAACGCCAGCATTTTTGACGAACTGGCGCAAACCAAGCCCGGCCACGGTGGTGAAATTCAGCTGACTGACGCCATGGACAGCTTGCTCCAAAAAGAAGATTTCTACGGCTACATCCTCAAAGGAGAACGCTTTGACTGTGGTGATAAATTCGGTTTCCAACAAGCCAACCTTTACTTTGCGCTTAAGGATGAATTTATTGGCCCTAAACTCAAAGAATATATTCAAACAATCAGCACGTCGGACGTTTTTAAAAACGTAAAATGTGCATAAAAACGACAAAACACAAGGAATTTAAAAAATGAAACCACGTATCACAATGATTGGAACAGGCTATGTTGGTCTTGTCAGCGGCACTTGCTTTGCTGAAATGGGCATGGACGTCACCTGCGTTGACATTGATGCAGAAAAAATTCGCAAATTAACCGAAGAAAACATCATTCCAATCTACGAGCCAGGTCTTGATGAGCTGGTCGCACGCAACCAAAAAGCGGGCCGACTGCACTTCACCACCGACCTTTCCACATGTGTACCCAACTCTGACGCTGTGTTTATTGCCGTCGGCACACCACAGGACGAAGATGGCAGCGCCGACATGCAGTACGTTTTACAAGCCGCAGAAGACATTGCCAAAAACCTCAGCGGTTACACCGTGATTGTGAACAAGTCTACCGTTCCCGTAGGCACCGGTCAGCGCGTGGAAGACCGTATCAAGTCCGTGAACCCACAGGCAGAATTTGACGTGTGTTCCAACCCAGAATTCCTGCGTGAAGGCGCTGCCATTGGTGACTTTATGAAGCCAGACCGCATTGTGGTGGGTTGCCCTAATGAAAAATCTGCACAGGTGATGAAAGCCATTTACAAGCCACAAACTGACGAAGGCTATTCACTATTGATCACCAACCGCGAATCATCGGAGTTGATTAAGTACGCCGCCAACGCATTTTTGGCGACAAAAATCACCTTCATCAACGAAATTGCAAACCTGTGTGAAAAAGTAGGCGCAGACGTTATGAGCGTGTCCGAAGGCATTGGCCTAGACACACGTATTGGTTCAAAGTTCTTGCAGCCTGGCCCTGGTTACGGTGGCTCATGCTTCCCGAAAGACACCAACGCATTGGCGTTCCAAGGGCAAGAATTTGACGCACCGCAAACCATTGTAGAAAAAACCATTGAAGCCAACGAAAACATTAAAAAACGCCTTGCGGAAAAAGTGGCACAAGCATTGGGCGGGTCCATCCAAGGTAAAAAAGTGGCGGTACTGGGCTTGGCCTTTAAAGCCGACACCGACGACATGCGTGACGCCCCTGCCCTAACCATCTTACCCGAGCTTGAAAAACTGGGCGCAACCTTGGTCGCTTATGACCCTGAAGCCCATGAACAAGCACAGTGGCGCATGCCAAACCTAGCACTCGCTTCCAGCAAGGAAGAAGCTTTAGAAGGTGCGGACATTGCAGTTATTTTAACCGAGTGGCAAGAATTTAAAACCATGGATGTTCAAGCCGTTGCCGAGCAAACAAGCAGCAAAACAATTGTTGACCTTCGCAACTTGTTTAACCCTGCGGACATGGCCGACTTAGGCGTTCAATACATCAGCATTGGCCGATAAGGATAAAAAAGAGACTTTATAAATGGACACCATTTTAATCACAGGAGCGGCCGGTTTTATTGGCTGCGAAACAAGCCTTAAACTGCTAGATCAGGGCTATAAAGTTGTGGGGGTGGATAACCTCAACGACTATTACGATCCTGCGCTTAAAATGCAAAGATTAAACCGTTTAAAAGAGCATTCTCAGTTTACCTTTTACCAGACCGACATTGCCGACCTTGCGCCGTTGCAGGACATTTTTAAAAATGAACAACCACATTATGTGATCAACCTTGCGGCGCAAGCCGGCGTGCGTTACAGCTTGGAAAACCCACACTCATACGCCCAAAGCAACATGGTTGGCTTTGTGAATATTCTAGAATGCTGTCGGGACCTTATAGAACAAGGCAAAACCTTTAAACATTTGGTCTACGCCTCGTCCTCTTCTGTTTATGGTGGCAATGAAAAAGTCCCCTTTGAAGAAACGGACGAAGTGTGCGACCCACGCAGCCTTTATGCCGCTTCAAAGCGTGCCAATGAGCTGATGGCACACACCTACGCCAACCTATTTAAACTGCCTTGCAGCGGTTTAAGGTTCTTCACCGTTTATGGCCCTTGGGGTCGCCCAGATATGAGCCCGATGCTGTTTGCCAAAAACATTTTAGACGGCAAGCCCATTAAAGTTTTCAACCATGGCGACCTGTGGCGTGACTTCACCTTCGTCGGCGATATTGTCGAAGGTGTCACTAGGCTCACCTTCCACCCTGCAACGGGTGATATTCCAGCCGAAATTTACAACATTGGCAACAGCAAGCCTGTGCAATTGCTGGAATACATTCAAACCATGGAAGAAGTGCTGGGCAAGGAAGCCATTCTCGACCTGCAAGACTGGCCCGCAACCGAAGTTTATAAAACTTACGCCTCAACCGAAAAACTGAAAAAAGCCGTTGGTTATCAACCCAACACCAACCTAGAAGACGGCTTAAAGCAGTTTGCCGAATGGTATAAGGGCTACCACCAGTCCCAAAAGGATGCGTAATGCGGGGCGATGTTTACCATCATCACTTTGGCGTTTACGCTTTAATTGAAAGCCCTTGTCAGTCCAAAATTTTACTCATTCAACAAAAAGACGGTCCTTACAAAGGACTGCTCGACTTCCCCGAAGGTGTTCCCCTGCCCCATGAAATTTTAGAGCAGACATTGTGCCGCATTGTCACCGAACACACCGGGATGGACGTGGAGCATTGCCAACAGTACAGAACCTTAAGCAGCCTATTTCAATACAACAGCCATGGTGAGGTGGCGGTTTTAAGGCATATTGGTGTACTTTATCATGCCCAAACAACCCAGCCTTTGCCCCAACAGCTTGAAGAGCACTGCGTCAGCAACCTTATTTGGGTTGAAAAAAGTGACCTATTAAGCCGTGATGTGACCCCCTTTGTCAGCCTTTACCTTCAAAAGAAATAACAGGAGAAAACATGCTGAACAAAAAACAAATTGAAGAGATGTTTACCCTTTTCCACCATCAAAACCCCAATCCAGAAGGGGAGCTTGAAAGCGTCAACACCTACACCTTTTTAGTGGCCGTTGCCTTAAGTGCCCAAGCCACCGACATTGGCGTTAACAAAGCAACCCGTGCCTTATTTAAAAAAGTACAAACCCCCAAGCAAATGTTAGAGCTTGGAGAAGAAGGGTTGATTGAACACATTAAAACCATTGGCCTTTATAAAACCAAGGCTAAAAACGTGATAGCCGCTGCACAAATGCTGGAAGAGTTACATGGTGGCATTGTCCCCAATGATCAAGCCGCTTTAGAAGCCTTGCCTGGTGTGGGGCGCAAAACTGCCAACGTTGTCCGCAACATTGCCTTTGGTGAGCCCACACTGGCGGTGGACACCCACATCTTAAGGGTTGCCAACCGCACAGGTTTATGCAAAGCCAAAACCCCCGATCAGATGATGGATAAACTGCCCAAAAAAATCCCTGTCGACTTTTTAAAAGATGCACATCACTGGCTGATTCTCCACGGTCGTTACATCTGCAAAGCCCGAAAACCTGAATGCAGTCAATGCCCTATCACTCACCTTTGCCAATATAAAGAAAAAAATTTATAAAAAGCGCTTGAATTTAAATAGTTTATGACTAACATATTAAATATGGACACACTTTATTCCCTTTAACCACACCCCCCCCACTTTATGAGGTGCATACCGATGAGCGAAAAAAGAAACTCCACATCCGACATCTGCCACACAGCAAATGAACTACGCAACCGCGAACGCGAAGAAGCAAAAAAGCAAGAGCAAGAATCCAAGCGTACGCACAGCGAAATGTACTGCAAACTAAACGGTAACGACGAAGACGACAGCGCCGCTAAGCCTTCTGATTAACCAATGACGAATTTACTAAAAAACCCTCCAAAAGGAGGGCTTTTTTTATGGTTTTTACAAGCTAGCTTGCAAGCCCCCAAAACTTGGTTGCCTTTTTCAAAAAGCTGTCCTGCTCAGGGCTGTTGCGGTCTGATGAAGCATTTTTAAACTGCTTTAAAAGCTCTTTCTGCTTTTTAGAAAGTTTAGTCGGCACTTCCACCGTCACATTCACAAACATGTCACCATAAGCGCTGCTGTTGGTTACAGGCATGCCCTTACCACGCATTCTAAATTGGGTGCCGCTTTGCGCCCCTTCTGGAATTTTCAGCAAAGCTTTTTTACCATCTAGGGTTGGAACTTCCAACTGGCCACCCAACGCTGCTGAAACAAAATCAATGGGCATATCCAGCAAAATGTGCGGGCCTTCACGCTCAAACAAGTTATGATTCTTAAGTTGAACAAAAATGTAAAGGTCACCATTCGGGGCCCCGTTTTCGCCGGCTTCACCTTCACCCGTCACCCGAATGCGGGTGCCATTGTCCACACCTTTAGGGATATTAACATTCAGTGTTTTTTCCTTACGCACGGTGCCAGAACCATGACAAGTGTCGCATGGGTCGGTGATAATTTGCCCTTTACCGCCACAAGTGTTACAGGTTCTGCTCATGGCAAAGAAGCCTTGCTGAACACGCACTTCACCGCGGCCACCGCAGGTGCCACAGGTTTTTACAGAAGTGCCTTTTTTAGCACCAGAGCCGTCACAAGTGTTGCACGAAACAGCGGTTGGAATGGTTACCTGAACCGCCTTGCCCGCATAAGCTTCTTCTAAGCTAATTGTCAGGTTATAGCGCAAGTCGCCGCCACGCTGTGGTCCGCGGGAACGACCACGCCCACCGCCAAACATGTCCCCGAACATATCTTCAAACATGTCACCAAAGTCGTGACCACCGCCACCGCCAAAACCACCAAAACCGCCAGCACCAGCGCCGCCGTTTTCAAAGGCTGCATGACCGTATTGGTCATAAGCGGCACGTTTTTGAGGGTCTTTTAAAGTGTCATAGGCTTCGTTCACCTCTTTAAAGCTGGCTTCAGCTGCTGTGTCGCCTGGGTTGCGGTCTGGGTGAAATTTCATGGCTTGTTTGCGATACGCCTTTTTCAAGGCAGCAGCATCTGCACCCTTTTCAACGCCAAGCACTTCGTAATAATCGCGTTTAGTCATCTAAACATCAACCTCCAAAATTTAGAAGTTATTGAAATTCACAAGCCTATTTTTAATAAGCTGTGCGAGCACGGTTGCGTGCTCTATCGTAATTGCCAGAAGGTAGCGGTGGTCTCGGTGCTTGAACTTCAATCATCCGTTGGCCTGTTGGATCATCATAACGCTGGATGGAGGTATCCCCCCAGTATTGACCTGTTGAACCACCACCGCGGCCGACGTTACGAAAAACGTCGTAGTTTGAACCTCTAGAGCCGTAACCATACATGTTATAATCAGAACCCGAGCCACTGTAACCGTACATGCTATAACGCGCAGAAGATCCACGTGCATCCGCATCAGCCACCGATAGGCTGACAAGTGCCGTTGCGATTAGTCCTAATTTTAACATTTTATCCTACCTTTCTTAACAGGGTCAGGGCTGGTCACCCAGCCCTTTTGCTTTCACTTCAAATTTTGTATACCATACAATAATATACATAACTCAAAGTTTCAAGCCCCTGCGCAATTTATGCAGACTTTTCATCCGCTTTGTCGTCTTTCACCTCTTCAAATTCGGCGTCTACCACATTGTCGTCGGACTTGGCTTCTGCTTCACCTGATTCAGCGTTTTGACCTTCAGCTTGTTGTTTGGCGTAAATCGCTTCGCCCAACTTCATGGAAGCTTGTGTCAAAGATTCTGTCTTCGCTTGAATATCTTCTAGGGAAGCATCGTCTTTTTCCAACAGCTCTTCAAGTTCCTTGGCTGCGGTTTCGATGTTGTTCTTCTCATCTTCGCCAACAAGGTCTTTGTTTTCTTCCAAAGTTTTGCGCACAGAATGAACCATCGCTTCACCTTGGTTGCGCGCGTCAACAAGTTCTTTACGCTTCTTATCTGCATCGGCATTTTCTTCAGCTTCTTTCACCATGCGCTCAATGTCATCATCGTTGAGACCGCCAGACGCTTGGATCTTAATTTGCTGTTCTTTACCTGTGCCTTTGTCCTTCGCTGTAACGTGGACGATACCGTTGGCATCAATGTCGAATGTCACTTCAATTTGTGGCACACCACGTGGCGCTGGTGGCAAGCCCACCAAGTCAAACTGACCCAACATTTTGTTGTCGTTCGCCATTGGACGCTCACCTTGGAACACACGAATGGTTACGGCGTTTTGGTTGTCTTCCGCTGTGGAGAACACTTGTGACTTCTTGGTTGGAATGGTCGTGTTACGGTCGATCAAACGTGTAAACACACCGCCCAAAGTTTCAATACCAAGGGAAAGTGGTGTCACGTCTAAAAGAAGAACATCCTTCACGTCACCTTGCAAGATACCGGCTTGAATGGCCGCACCACAAGCCACAACTTCATCTGGGTTCACACCCTTGTGTGGCGCCTTACCGAAGAACTTCTCAACTTCGCTTTGTACCAATGGCATACGGGTTTGACCACCCACCAAAATCACTTCATCAATCTCAGAAGTTGAAACGCCTGCGTCTTTCATCGCCGCTTTGCATGGCTCAAGTGATTTTTTCACCAACTCGCCCACCAATTCTTCTAACTTCGCACGGGTCAACTTCACGTTTAGGTGTTTTGGACCTGTGGCATCCGCAGTGATAAATGGCAAGTTCACTTCAATTGAAGAAGCAGATGAAAGTTCTTTCTTCGCTTTTTCCGCTTCGTCCTTCAAACGTTGCAAGGCCAACTTGTCGTTTTTCAGGTTCATGCCGTTTTCTTTTTCAAACTCTTTAGCAAGGAAGTCGATGATGCGTGTGTCAAAGTCTTCACCACCAAGGAAAGTGTCACCGTTTGTGGCTTTAACTTCAACAACACCGTCGCCAATTTCAAGAACAGATACGTCAAATGTACCACCACCAAGGTCATACACCACAACAGTTTTTGTTTGATCATCATTTTCGGACAAACCGTAAGCCAAAGCCGCCGCTGTTGGCTCGTTGACCAAACGAAGTACGTTCAAGCCTGCAATTTTACCTGCATCTTTGGTGGCTTGACGCTGAGCATCATTAAAGTAAGCAGGCACAGTGATCACCGCATCAGTCACCGTTTCGCCCAAGTAGTCTTCAGCTGTTTTTTTCATTTTTTGCAAAATTGCAGCAGAAACTTCAGAAGGAGACATTTTCTTGCCATGCGCTTCCACCCAAGCATCGCCATTGTCAGATTCAACAATTTTGTATGGCATCAGCTCTTTGTCTTTTGCAACCATTGGGTCTTTGGCGGTACGGCCAATCAGACGTTTAATCGCAAACAAAGTGTTTTCTGGGTTGGTCACACTTTGGCGTTTAGCAGGCATACCCACCAGGCGCTCGCCATCTTCTGTGAAAGCCACAACAGACGGGGTTGTGCGTGCACCTTCTGCGTTTTCAATCACCTTGGTGTTCTCACCATCCATAATAGCGATACATGAGTTTGTTGTTCCTAAATCAATACCAATAACTTTTGCCATTGTTTTCTCTCCTCTTTCTATATCAAATTTTAATCAGTTTTTAATTAAGCTTCTTGCTCTGGTTTTGCCACAGCAACACCCACCATCGCTGGGCGTAGCAAGCGGTCAGCAATCATGTAACCAGCCTGAATTTCTTGCACCACTGTGCCGGCTTCTTCCTCACTTGGAATTTGCATCACAGCTTGATGAAGTTCAGGGTTTAATTTTTGCCCTGTCGCTTCAATTTTTTTAATTTGAACACGGTCAAACGCTTTGACAAGTTGACTTTTAACCATGGTCACACCTTCAACCATTGGCTTTTTCTTGTCTTCTGCAACGTCGGTTTCTTCCAATACTGCAAGGGCACGTTCTAGGTTGTCTTGCACGTCCAACAGCTCTCTTGCAAAGCTGGTCACGCCGTATTTTTTCGCGTCCGTAATGTCTTTTTCTGTGCGTTTTTTAACGTTTTCCATCTCGGCTGCCAAACGGTATGACTTGTCCTTCCATTCGTCACGCTCGGCGGTCAACTTTTCCACTTCAGTTAATTCTGTGCTGTTTTCTTCCGCAGAATTGTCCACCACCGTGTCCATGTTCACCACGTTTTCTTCCACAACATTTTCAGTTTTGTTTTCGTTTGTCATCACACATTTTCCTTTTGTATTTCAGGTGCAACTTCTAAATCCTTAGACTCTAGCGCCTTGCTTAAAACTTTGCCGGTGTAGTCAATCAACTGCACCGCCTTTTTATAATTCATGCGCATGGGGCCAACAACGCCCAAAGTGCCCACAATTGTTTTTTCTTTATTGCCGTATGAAGTGCTGACCACAGAAAAGTTAGAAGCTTCCTCCAGCTTGCAATCAGCGCCAACAAAAATTTGCACGCCTTCTGCTTTTTGAACTTCATTCATCAACGCCATCAACAAGCGTTTTTCCTCAAAAACTTTGAACAAGCCTTTGAGTTGATCACGGACAATTTCAGGGTACTGAAAAAGGTTTTGAGTGCCCGCCACCACCAACGCTGTGTCGGTATCGGTGGGGTCAGCCCATTCGTCAGCCACCTCAATCATCTCTTTCATCATATTGTCGACCTGATGTTTTTTCTCCATCAGTTCTTGCATCATCAGCACCCGCGCGTCGGACAATGTTTTGCCAGCCACCACATCTTTGAGGTGTTTTGCACTTTCGTTCAACTTTTCAATGGAAATATGGCTTGGCACATGCACCACACGGTTTTCAACTTCGCCGCTTTGGGTGACAAGCACCGCCAAAACACGGTCATCACTGAGGCGTAAGAACTCCAACTGGTCCAACGTTTCCATGTCAAAGCGTGGGGCAGTCACCACCCCTGTGCAGGATGTCATATCACTGATAAAAGCGGACAAACTGTCAATTTTTTCCTTCAGCGGTTTGTCTTCTTGAATACGCTTTTCAATTTCCTTGCGAATTTCTTCGTTTAAAAAGTCCTCCTCAACCGACACCAAGCTTTTGGCATAATAACGGAAGCCCTCTTCGGTTGGGGCACGACCGGCGGAGGTGTGTGGACTGGCAAGGTAACCGTTCTTTTCAAGGTCTGCCATCACATTACGAAGTGAAGCGGGAGAAAGATTTAGCTGCGACTTTTCGCACAGCGCCTTAGAACCGACAGGCAGCCCTGTTTCGGTGTAAATCTCGACAATGTCATTCAAAACGGTGAGTGATCGTTCTGAAAGCTCTTTCATTTAAAACTCTCCACTTTTTCTACGTTTCAAAAATGATATAGGGGACATTAGCACTCTTTTCAATAAAGTGCCAGAAAAAAATTAGCACTCATCGTTTAAAAGTGCCAAATTCGCCAAATAAAGCGTTAAGACTGAGGAGAAATACCCCACAAGTTATCTTCAATTTGCGCTACAAATTCACGGTGCGCATCCAACTCTTCTTGAGTGGCTGGAAACGCTCGGGACGGTCTAACATCGGATTGAACCAATTGCTGAACATCGACAATCTTTTCACCGTCATCGTCTTTTTCGCCTGCCTGATCGCTCAGGCTAAAGCCATGCTGCAAACCACCGCACAGGTGCAAGTAAACGTCGGCCAAAAGCTGGCTATCCAACAACGCGCCGTGGAATGTACGGGCAGATAAATCTACATCAAAACGCGAACAAAGCGCATCCAACGTCGCCCGTGCGCCGGGGAACTTACGTCGGGTAATCGCCAAAGTGTCCACCACTTCGTTGGTCAATGGTGGCTTGCCACATTGTTCGAGTTCGGCGTTCATAAACTTCATATCAAATGAAGCGTTGTGCGCCACCAGCGGTGCGTCCCCCACAAAGGCCAAAAAATCATCCGCAATTTCTGCAAAGGTAGGAGCATCCTTCACCTTTTCATTGGTGATACCGTGAACTTTGACCACCTCGTCTGGGATGTCCCTTTCAGGGTTGATTAACAAATGGAAGGTGTCTTTTGGGTCATCGCTGCGCATTTTGTCATAAATGCGGATGGCACCAATTTCCACAATCTTATCGCCCGTTGCAGGGTCAAAACCTGTGGTTTCCGTATCAAAAACAACTTCTATCAGTTTTTTCATCAGTCAAAAATTCTATGCTTCATATTTCTATAAGCCACAGCATACGCCACCACAGCAACAAATGCAATATAAGCCAGTTTCATCATTAAAACACCGGCATCCATCACCCCTGCAACGCTTAAATCACGAACAATGTCCACCAAGTGAGTCATCGGCAAAAGGTAAGCCAGCCACTGAACCATTTCAGGGAAGCGGTCAACTGGGAAAAACACACCGCTGAAGATAAACATCGGTGTTACCCAAAAGGTGAAAAAGTAACTGAACATTTCAAAACTTTTGGCAAAAGATGTCGCCACCATGCCGCAAGTGGCAAAGCAAAAACAGCCCAAAAACATCACTGGCAACACCCAAAGGATTGACCAATCCAGCACCACACCTTCAAACAAATAACCCACCAAAAGCACACAAACCACTGCAAACATCGCCTTGGTGCTGGCCCATAAAATTTCCCCCATCATCAAATGGTGCAACATCGCTGGGGTGGCCAGCACTTGGTCCCAATAGCTTTGCATGTAATAGCGTGCAAAGGCGGAAATGCTGGTTTCAAAACTGGCGGTAAACATGCCACTGTAAGCCATCATCCCTGGCACAATGTAAACCAAATAATCGACCACTTGGCCGCCAACTTCAATATTCTCAACAATCGCCCCCATGCCAAAACCAAAGGAGAATAAAAACAACAGCGGGTTAAAAACATTGGACGTTAAGGACGACCAAAACATGGTTTTCCATGTTAAAAAATGGCGATACCAAAGAGCGTAAACAGTTTTAAAAAACATGGTCAAGGCCACCTTTCATCAATCAAACAAGCGTTTTTTAAATTGGTTGTAAGCCAAGCAAAAGGCCACCACAAAAATAACACTCAAAACAGTGAAGCTGATCAACGCTTGTGCCAAGTCAACCGGTCGACCCAACACCAAAGGGCGCACCACTTCCAACACATGATACAGCGGGAAGATGTTGGCAAAAACCTGCATCCATTCGGGTGCTTCCTTAATGTCAAAGAACACACCGCTGAACAAGTACATCGGCATCACCCACAGCGCTTGAATGTATCTAAAATAAAGCATCCGCCCCAAATAAACACCCATGTTCAAGGTGATAGAACCATAGACTAAATTGGCAAACATCAACACCGGCAGGGAAAGGATAGCCCCACTCACCGACGGCACCGCATCAAAAAAGTAGGCCACAATGTATAAAATAACCAACGAAGGTGTGGCTCTCAGCATGTTAAAAATCAATTCGGACAGCAAAATGTCCTGCAAGCGCACAGGGGTAGCCAGCCAACTTTGCCAAATGGCACTGCCTTCGTAACGGTTGCTCACGCCATAAGTGGTGGCAACGGCCATAATAAACACACCCGAACCCGCAGCAATGCCCGGTGCTAAAAAGGTGATGTAGTCCACCCCGTCAATTTGCGCCACCGCGCGGCCAAGACCCATACCAAAAGCGATGAAAAACATCACCCTTTCCAACACATCACCAAAGAAAAATGCACCAATCAACTGGCGATATTCAATGTAATAACGGTTCATCAACGCCGCAATATTGGGGATAGAAAAAAACATTTAATACCGACTCTCTACTCTCTTAATTTATGACCAGTGAGGCGCAGGAAAACATCTTCCAAGTTTGAAACACGTTGGGTGTAGGTAATGCCGTCTGGCAGCAAATGCTTCACCTTGTCAGGGTTGTTGACATAATAAAGAACACTGTCGCCAATGTCTTCATGGTCAATGTCCGAATCCTGTAACGCTTCTGGCACCGGCTTTTGCACCTCAAACACATGGTTTTTGACATGGCGGGAAATCAGCTCTTTGGGTGAGCCTTCATCCAACACTTTACCACCGTCCACAATCACAATGTTGTCGCACAAGCGCTGGGCTTCATCCATGTAGTGGGTGGTCAAAAGCAGCGTTTTACCTTGATCTTTCAACTTCAACAAACTTTTCCAAATCAGCACCCTTGCTTGCGGATCCAGCCCTGTTGTTGGCTCATCTAAAATAATAAACTCTGGATCGGCAATCAACGCACGGGCAATGATCAATCGACGCTTCATGCCACCGCTGAGATGGTTTACACGGTTGTTGGCCTTTTCCCCCAGTTGCATAAATTCCAGCAAACTGTCTGCCTGCTGTTGAATGAATGATTTTTCCAAGCCGAAGTAACTGCCATAAATTTCCAAATTTTGACGCACCGAAAGGTCGGGGTCCAAGTTGTCTTCTTGCGGCACGAGACCAATTTTCATTTTTTCGGCACGTGTCACTTTATCCACCGGCGTATCAAACACCTTTAATGAACCCGCACTTAGTGAGCTTAAACCCATAATCATCCGCATGGTGGTGGTTTTACCTGCACCATTGGGGCCAAGCAAACCCACACAAGTGCCTTGAGGGACCTTAAAGTCAACACCTTTCACCGCCTCAAAGTCGCCAAAGGATTTTTGGATGTTTTCTGCGTGGATAATGTTCATGAGAGGTCTCCGTTTATCACGTTTTAAGATGCTTGCGCCATCGCCATATCAAGCAGGCGTTGCAAAGTATCTTCTGGATTTTGAACAGCCACAACCACGTTGCCGTTGTCTTCCGCTTTTAAAGCTTCCGCAAGGGGATAATCATTGCCACCTTGGTACATGCGGTCGCCAAAAAAGGTCACCGGTTCAGGGCCGTAATATTCACGCAAAGCACTTAAAGCTTGGGACTTGTCGTTGCCATGCTCGCTGATGTCCACCGATGTTTTGCCACCAATTGAAAAATGCAGCGCAGGATATTTTGCAGCCAAAGTTTCTGCAAAACCGACACGTTCGTTATGCTCACTTTCCCACGCTTCGTAACGCTTGCGGGCAGGCATGTCCGCCGCTTTACCAACGGTGGAAAAACAAATCATCGTTTTACGGTCTTGAATATGGTCACCCGTTCTTTCAGGGTAGGTGCTGTTTGCAAGAATCTCTTCCAAGTCCTCTCTCAACCCCTCTGGCCAAACAAACTTGCGGCGGTAGGCTAATTTATCACCCTGCCAAAGTTCACCGCCCATCACAGGCAAAAGCCCAGCAGCATTTTCAATGATATCCGCAGGGATTTGCTCCTTCATTTTTGGCAAAGCGCTGCCCGAACAAAAAAAGTAACTTTTTCCAGCCATCGCCTTGCGAAAAGCGTCCGCCATTTCAGGGGTCATCGCGCAGTCAGATTCAACAAGCGTCATGTCCACATCGTAAACGTAATACATTTTATTTAATTTCCTTATACTCGCTCAAGGTTCTTTATTTTACATCGCCAAATTTTGTGGTGGCAGGGTAAACCATCACCCGCACTTGTCTGGCGGGAGAATTTTCAAACTCCAACTTCAAGGGCACTTCAAAGCCTGCTTCTAACTTTTGCTCTAGCCCCATCAACATAATGTGAATATCGCCAGGCTCCATCACCACAAAAGTACCGTCCTTTAAAACAACTTTTTCCATGTGGTCCATGGTCATAATACCCATCTCATTCATGGTGGTGCGGTGAATTTGCGCCATCCGTGCAACGGGGGTGGAAACTGCCACCAACGCATCGTCTTGCCCTGTTTGGTTTTCTAGGATGCCGTATACAGCCGTGGTGAGGGACTGGCCAATGGTTGCCCTTGCCCACATTTTGCGTGTTTCAATCGCCTGTGGTTCATCCGCTTGCGCAACCGAAAAAGGCGCCAAAACAACCATCAAGGCCAATAAAATTTTATGCATTTTAATGTTCCCTTTTTAAATTCTTTTCTTCTAATTTTTGCAAGTAAGTGGCCCAGACCTGATCTTTGTTTTCGCCCAGCTCTTGCAAGTATTCCCATGTGTAAATGCCTGTGGCATGGCCATCGTCAAAAACAATTTTAAGCGCATAATGACCCACTGGTTCAAGCGCTTTAATTTTGACACCTTTTTTGCCTGCGATAATCTTCTTTTCGTCCCCTGCGTGACCCTTCACTTCCGCCGAAGGGGATTCCACCCGCAAAAGCTCTGCGCTCAGTTGATACATCTCATCCAAGCTAAAGGCAATGCTCATCAGCTGGCCACCATCTCGCACTCTAATTTCCATCGGTTGCATCATTCATGCCCTTTAAAAAAGTTAAACCACCTTTACTTGTCAAAGGTGGCTTTAACCATACACTTATTTTAATCACTTTCCAAGGTGTCTCGCCTCTTCGGGCAACATCACGGGGATGCCATCACGAATAGGATAAGCCAACTTGGCCGACTCGCTGACAAGCTCTTGCCTTTTTTTGTCATACTTCAGCACACCCTTGGTTACAGGGCACACCAAAATTTCCAACAACTTAGGGTCAAGCTCGTGCATTAACCCGCGTAACCTGTTTCTTGCTTTTCTTGGCGACGCTTGGCTTCAATGCACAATGTTGCAATGGGTCTTGCAAGCAAGCGTTTTACACCAATTGGGTCACCTGTTTCTTCACAAAATCCAAATTCATCATCTTCAATGCGTTCAAGTGCTTCATCAATTTTGGTAATCAGCTTACGCTCACGGTCACGGGTGCGCAACTCAACAGTTTGCTCATATTCCAAAGAAGCCTGATCATTCAGGTCCGATTGAATAGAAGAGTTTTCTTGAAGATCTTTTACCGTTGCGGTGCTTTCTTGCTCCAGCTGGTGGCGCCAGTCCAAAAGCATGTCTTTAAAGTATGCCACCATTTGAGGGTTCATAAACTCCTCATCTTCGGTGGGGATGTAACCCTCTGGGTACAATTTTTCCATTTGTTTAACAGCTGCTTCAGTCATTTATGATTCCCTTAGTTTGTCTAATAAACTATTTTCCCCAAAAATATATGAAATTTTTGCAAAAAAAACAAACCTTAAATCATCCAAATTGCCTCCCAAGGGTTGAAAAAGGCAACACAATCAACCATTTTATAGTTGTATACATCAAATGTTAGGGGCAGCAGAGATGGAGATTTTGTACAACGCAATTCAAGAAAAGCAGGCCGAGCTTGAAGAAAGCTTAGCGCTGATACAACAAAAACAACAGCTCATTAAGGACAGTTACCAAAAAGAAAATCACGGCGAAGAATGCCTCACCCAAGACGACCGCGCCTGCATTCAATTGGAAGAACTAAGCCATCAAGAGCGTGCAGTCCATGAAGAATTGGACATTTTAACCCAAATCTCCAAGGTCAACGGCACATTTGAGGACATTCGCCTTGCCGCGCGGGACGCCCACACCTCACTGCTTGAAAGCAGCGGCATCGCCTCATCCTTAACCTATGAAGAACAAAAGTTAAGCGACCATGCCACCAAGGCCGAAAACAAGCATCAAGAGCTTTTATTAAAATATAAACGCCTGAAAAAAATGCCGCCGGACAATTTATCGCAAGAAGAATTGTTACGCCTTTACTTGGATATTGAACATAAAATTGCCCAAGAAAAGGTGCGCAAAGACCTTTTCACCTTTATGGCGGAACACCTCTTGTATGAAAAATCCCGCTCGGATGATGACCTTACCCTTGCCATGTAAGCCGTTTGGCTTGCCTTAACTTTTAGGTAAACAGCGCAACCATCTTGTCAATTTCAGCCATCACTTCTGCCAACATCTCGCCAGTGCCGTGCCCTGCATTGCTCACCACCACCAAGCGGCTGTGTGGCATAAAGAAGTTGAGTTTATAGGCGTTTTTAATCGGGCAAATCAGGTCATAACGGCCATGAATCAGCGTAATGGGGATGTTTTTCAGTACATCCACAGCATCCAAAATTTGACGTTCCTTTAAAAAGAAGTCGGCTTGGGCATAATGAGTTTCCAGCAAACAATGACTGTATGCAAACTGGGCAAAGCCTGCTTGGGCGGCTTGCTTTTCTGCTGCATCCATCATTGCTTCAGCCTCTGCCCTTTCTTCATTTTTAGAAATGGTTGTAGCCTCCATCGCCATAATCTGTCCTTCATAGGTCAGCATCCGCTGTGCCGCCTCCATCGCCAGTTCTTTATCCGCACCATGAATGCGCTTGGTATAAGCATCAAAGGGGTCGGACCGTTCATCTTCGGGCAACCAGTTGATGTAGTCATCGTAATGCTCGGGGAAAATGCGGGCGGCGCCGCTGGGGCCGTGAATCCAGTCCGTATTCACACGGTAACCTAAAAAGATACCATTCAGCACCATGCCCAAAACCGCCGCCGGGTGTGCTTGGGCATACACCAAACTAAGCGTGCTCCCCCAGGAGCTACCCACAACCAGCCAACGGTCAACCGCCAAATGTTGGCGTAATTTTTCCATATCCGCCACCAAGTGATCGGTGGTATTTTCCTCCAAGCAGGCACTGGGCAAGCTTTGCCCTGCACCCCGCTGGTCAAACAATATAATCCGACATTTTTCAGGGTCGAAACGGCGGCGATGCTTGGGGCTGGAGCAATCCCCCGGACCCCCATGAACCATCACCACAGGCAAACCACTTGGGTTGCCACTTTCTTCATAGTAAATTTTATGGATTGGAGAAACCTGCAAAAAACCACTGTTAAATGGCTCAATTTCAGGAAAAAGCAGTTCTTCAGACATTTAAAAACCCGTATTCATTGTCAATGGCAACATCATACAAAAAAAGCCGACAACGTCCAAGGGCTAAAAAATTCCTTGTCAAAACGCCCAAGATACATAAAGATGAAGCTTCATCCACGCGCCCGTAGCTCAGCTGGATAGAGCGTAGGCTTCCGGTGCCTAAGGTCAGGGGTTCGACTCCCTTCGGGCGCACCAATTAATTCACCACCCCACAACCCACCTTTTGCAAGAAACGCTTTACAAAAACACACCCCTTGCGATATTTTAAGAAGAAACAAAACCAAAGAGCTTTGAACAATGTCAGAATATATCAAACCCACCACCACAGAAGTTGAATATGTAACCAGTGACAAGGTGGCTTGCGATGGCCCAAAGTTCAGCAAGCACCCACGGGTTTACCTAACCGTGGTCGGTGGCACAAAAAATGAAGTGGTTTGCCCTTACTGCGGTCGCATTTTTAGGCACGAACAAAAACAAGCGCGCGCCAGCTAACCGCCTTTCGCACTTTTTTAAAAATAAATTTTCAGATTAAAAAGACCCTGACGACCAAGAAAGCTTGGTGAAGCCTTATTCCTCAAAACCTTCTTTAGGGATGATGGTTTTGCCGTCAATTAAGCGGTCGAGATAAACTTCCATTTTATGCTGTGGTAAATAGTCCGACCCCAAACGGTAGCCGTTGATGTATACCACCGGCAAACTTTTGGCGTTGTAAGCACCGGCATCCACCGCCATGTCCACGTCGGATTGAATCTCAGTTAAAATGTTGGTCATATCATGGGTCATAATTCCCCGCAGCTTGCTTAAGCTCACACCCAGATTATTCAGTAAATTGAAATAATCCTCCGGTGTTTCAAAAGTTTTATCCGCCTCTGAAAGACCTTGAATGAAAGGTTCGTAAACCCCTTCCCGCACCGCAATTTGACCAAACATGGAAGATAAGGATTCCTCCCCCCGAACCGAAGGCATGTGCTTAAACACAATCACCACCCGATCTTGATAAGGGGTTAGAATGCGCAACAAGCGCTCCTGCTCTTGCCTGCAAACAGCACAGTCATTGTCATTAAACAGCACCACTTGCACTTTGGATTTGTAATCCCCCAGCACGTAATTGTGCTTTTGAAACTTCACGTCATACTGCACCAAGCTTTCAAGCGCTTCTTTATAGGTGGGGTATTGCTTGTGGATTTGCGCAAACACACTTTCGCCATCGTCAATATTGCGCTTTTTTTCCATCTGCGCTTTAACAATATGCGTGCCTGAATCTGCGTACATGGTCAGGCGCAACAATTCCAGCGCCAACGCAAGAAAAAGAACGACCCCTGCCAAAATAAAAATTGGCAGGGATCCTTTCATAAAAGCTTTTTTGTATGACTTATTCAAAGCTCAAGAACCTCAACATTACTGTTCTTTGTTTGCTTCAATCGCTTCTTTAATAGCTTTTTCAAAGTTTTCTAGCGGCTGAGCACCAGAAAGCGGGTTACCGTCAATCACAAAGTGTGGCGTGCCTTGAACACCCGCTTCTTGACCGTCCATAAAGTCTTTTTGGGCTTGGTCAAAAATTTCTTGTGAAGCACGGTCAGCGTTGAACTTTTCAACATCCAACTCAAGCTCTTTGGCAATTTCTACAAAAAGATCATCACCTAAGCGCGGCTGGTTTTCCCAAAGCTTGCTGGTATACTCCCAGAACTTATCTTGCTTGTTCGCTGCCAATGCCGCCAAGGCCGCTGCACGAGACTCTTCGCTTAAGATAGGCATGTTTTTAAAGGCGAAGCGTACTTGGTCGCTGTATTTTTCACGCAAGGGCTGTAATGTGTCTTGCACACGTCGGCAGTAACCACAACGGAAGTCACTAAATTCAATAAACAAAACTTCCGCATCTGGGTTGCCCACAACTGGTGTGTGCGCATCAATGTAGTCGGCAGCGGCCAAACGGCGCTGATCCGCCAAGTAAGAATCCACAGAGCTTGCAATCACACCACCGTTTTGAGTGATATAGTCATGTACAATTTGTTCAACGTCTTTTTTAGTCAAGTCCTCTGCTTGTGCTGTGGCAGTTGTTGCCAAAACCATTGCAGCCATTGTCAGCTTACGAATCATAATTTCATTATTTCCTTTGTTGTCTGTGTGCTTACCCAGCACTTTCTGCTTAATACTATTAAACAATGGAAAGCACATAGATGTAAAGAAACAAGTCAGCATTCGCACAAAATCCTTTACAACAGGGCTTTGACCTGTCACAAAAAAGACATGTTCAACAACGAATGATACACAGGTAAAAGATGAGCAAAATTTTAGGACGCGCAACAGAAGCAAGCACCAAAAACTATGCCGATAAAATTTGGCAGAAGAACCCAAAAGTCAGCCCCAATACATGGCGTATTATGGAAGGCTTAACCGTTTCGAAAGTGGGCTTTGGCTCTTACCGCACCAACGGCAACGACGAAAACAAAGCCGCCCTTAAAAAAGCCCTGCTCAACGGCATCAACCTCATTGACACCGCTGTGAATTACATGGACGGTGAAAGTGAAAGCTTCATCGGCGAAACATTGTCCGAACTGACCGAAAAAAACTTTATCAACCGTGAAGAAGTGGTTTTGATTACCAAAGGTGGTTACATTCAAGGCCAGCACATTCTTGAAGCGGAAGCCGAAGGCATTGAAGAAATTGTTAAAGTGAATGACCACTTGTGGCACAGCATCCACCCCACCAACTTACAAAAGCAATTGCAAACATCGCTGGACCGCTTAAATGTTGAAACGGTGGACGGCTACCTGTTGCACAACCCAGAATATTTTATTGGCCACGCCATTGCCCAGTCGGGCGAGCGCACCCAAGAAATTGAAGACCTGTTTTACAACCGCATTGAAAAGGCTTTTGAATTTTTAGAAGAACAAGTCAAACAAGGCAAAATTGCTTTTTACGGTGTTTCATCCAACACCTTTGGTGTGGAAAGCCACCAAGGCGACCACACCGACCTTGCTAAAATTTTCCAAGCCGCGCAAAACGCTGCCCAAAAAGCTTGGGGTCGCAAAAAACGCCCAATGTTCCGAATGGTGGAAATGCCTGTCAACGTGCTGGAACTAGGCGCGCTGAAAACCGTAAACACCGAAGCACAAATTATTGACGGCACCGAAAAAGTCACCACCTTAGAGCTGGCAAGTCGGATGAACTTGGCTGTGCTGGCCAACCGACCACTCAACGCTTTCCCAATGTCCGGTGGTATTTATCGCCTAAGCGATGCTTACAACCGTGAAGAGGCGGACATCCCTGCGGTGAGCGAGATTTTTGAAGAACTAAAAGGCACCGAAAGTGCTTTAAACAAAGTACTCGGTGGCTGGCCTTCAGTGGATGAACAATCACTGTTTAGCTTTACCGCCCACGGCGAAGACTTGCTAGAACAGGTGAGCAACAGCGTTCAATTAGACCATATGGACATGGTGTTTTTAACACCGCACATTGCCATGATGCAGCATGTTCTGCACGAAATTGCGCAAGAACGCCCTGAAATGAAGGAATCGTTGCAGATGATTTCAGAAAGTTTTGTCAACCAAGCACAAACACTGCTTAAAGCATTGCGCAAGGACGTACGCCAAAAAGATGCGGACAATATCCAACCCCTAGAACATGAAATGCGTGACCGCGTGCCCGAAAGCTGGAAAGACGCACCTATGCAACAACTGGCCATCAACGCAGTCGCCAGCATCCCAGGGGTTACCACCACATTGTGTGGCTTGCGCCGAGAGTCTTATGTGGACGATGCCGTTCAAACCTTTGAAAAGGGTGACTTTGTGGACCCTGCCAAGGTGATTGGTGCCCATGAAATGATGGAACCGCAAGAAATTACTTTTGGCGATGTGGACGAAACGGCATAAACCGCAAAGCCACGCACGGCACTGTATTTAACAACACAGTTAACTTTACCCTGTGGATAAAATCGCAAAGCCCTTGAAAATAGGGATTGACAAGCTTTTATCCACAAGGTAAATTCACCCCCACATTAAAACCCATTTGTTATTTTTTTAACAAACAGCTCACTTTACACAGTTGGGTGTAAACAGTTGGGGTTGAACTTCATTGAAATGAGGAAGGTAAATATTATGGCTACCCATCAACAAGCTAAAAAACGTATCCGTCAAACTGCTCGCATTACCGAGCGCAACCGTGCAGCACGCTCTACAATGCGTTCTTCTATCAAAGCGCTTGAAACAGCTATCGAAGCTGGCGACAAGGACAAAATTGGTCAAACTTTTACAACTGCTATGGCTAACTTGCACAAAGCAGCTTCTAAAGGTCTGATCAAAAAAGAAACCGCTTCACGCAAAATTTCTCGTCTGAGTGCGCGTGTTAAAGGTCTCAGTGCGTAAGGCAAGCCTTTACCAAACAAGGTTTAACAACCGTTTAAAGGCTGCCTAACGGTGGCCTTTTTTAAACTAAAATTTTAAAAATAAGGGTGCAAAAGTTACATGACCATCAACCCACTTTTATGGTCTCAGGTCAAAGACTGGCTGAAAAGCGAAGTTGGCGAAAGCAGCTTTGCCTCTTGGTTAGCACCTTTAAACCTAGACGAAGAAAAGTCATGTGACGCTGTGGTGGCCATTACCGTGCCCACCCGTTTTATGCACGATTGGGTTTTGCGCCATTACAGCGACATGTTGCGCCGTGGCCTTTCCCAAGCGATGGATCGACCAGTTGACATTGAATTTCACATTCAGCAAACCGCACCAGTGACCAGCCCTGCCAAGCCCGTGGCACAGCCACAGCAACCTGTGGCACAACCAGCAGCACAACCAGCAGTTCAGCCGACCGCTCAACCGGCATTGCAAACCGCTATACCAGTTCAGCCTGTGGCCAGCACACAAGCCAGCAAACCGCAAGCCGCTATCAAGCCAAACGGTCAAACTTATCAAGGAAACCCCTTGGACCCACGCTTCACCTTTGAAAACTTCGTAACCGGTAAGTCGAACGAATTTGCCTACGCCGCCGCCAAGCGGATTGCCGAAAGTGAAGACATTGCATACAACCCATTCATTCTACATGGTGGCGTTGGCTTGGGTAAAACCCACTTGATGCACGCCATTGCATGGTACATTCAAAAAAACCAAGCAGGCCGCAAGGTGATGTACATCAGCGCCGAAAAATTCCTCCACAATTTCATCAGTGCTCTTAAAAACAAAACAACCCACAACTTTAAGGACACTTTCCGCAATGTTGACGTGTTGATGATTGACGATGTTCAGTTTATTGCTGGCAAAGAAGCCACCCAAGAAGAGTTTTTCCACACCTTTGAAGCCTTGGTCAGCGAACGCAAGCAAATCATCCTAACGGCGGATAAATCTCCCCACGAAATGCAAGGCATTGAGGACCGTTTGCGCTCCCGCCTAGGTTGGGGTCTTGCCACCGAAATTCACAAACCCGACCTTGAAACAAGGTTGGCGATTTTGGGTCAAAAAGCGCAAAGCTTGGGCATTGAAATTTCCAGCAATGTCGCCATGGTTCTTGCCAGTAAAATTGAAAGCAACGTCCGTGAGCTAGAAGGTGCGCTTAACCGCATTGCCGCCCATGCGATGTTGGTTCAGCAAGAAATTACGGTTGAAAGCGCCACCGAACTGCTGCGTGACCTGTTCCGCCATGTGGACCGTGAAGTCCCGATCGCCGAAATTCAGAAAAAAGTGGCCGAATTTTACAACATTAAAATGAGCGACATGAGCTCCTCCCGCCGTGTGCGCGCCGTGGCAAGACCAAGGCAAATTGCCATGTACCTTGCCAAAACACTCACCAGCAAAAGTTTCCCCGAAATTGGCAAAGCCTTTGGTGGCCGTGACCACACCACCGTAATGCATGCTGCTAAAACCATTGAAAAACTCATGGGCACAGACAACAGCCTACTTGAAGACGTGAACCTGCTGCAAAACATCCTTAAAAACAGCTAATAGAGTGCTACTAAACCGCAAATCGGTTGCAATTTTTACGTTGGTATTCACAGAATCTTTCAAAGTTCAAAAAACGGTTCAATCTTGCATTTTTGATGCGTTTTTCTTTGCCGAAATGGCATGACCGTGCTATTCTTGCACCAGTCTGCGTGAACAGTTTGCGCACTCGAAATAAAAAGGGATAAAAAGGGTCAATTTATGAAGCTATCTATTTCAAGAGAAACTTTGTTTAAACAGCTTAAACACTCACAATCAATTGTTGAAAAACGCACCAGCATTGCCATTTTGTCAAACGTGCGCTTGAAAGCTTCTGGCAACATGCTTGAAGTTACAGCCACCAACAATGACATTACCGTACAAGGCAAAACAGAAGCCTTTATTGAGCAAGAAGGTGTCACCACTGTCAGCGCCCACAAATTGTATGAAATTATCGCCAAGATCCCTGAAGGTGTGATGATTGGTGTTGAACTTTCCAACGAAGGTGACCGTTTGTCCCTTTCTGCTGGTAAGGCTCAATTCTCTCTCGCTTGCCTGAACGCTGACGCCTTCCCTGACATGACCCGTGTCGACGATGGTGTGACCTTTGACCTCAGCTCTGCGGACCTGAAACGCATTTTAGCCAAAGCCCTTTTTGCTGTTTCCACCGAAGAAACACGCCAATACCTCAACGGTGTATACATGCACGTTGCAGGCACCAGCGATGAACCAACATTGCGCTTTGTTTCCACCGACGGTCACCGCCTTGCACGCTTGGAAGTAAACTTGCCACAAGGTGCAGCCGACCTAACAGGCGTTATTATCCCACGCCGCACAGTGGTAGAATTGCGTAAATTGGCCGACACTTGCGACAACTTGAAACTGACCATCAACGAGAAGAAACTGCAAGCCGAAGCTGGCGACGCTGTCTTCACATCTAAGTTGATTGACGGTTCATTCCCAGATTATGAGCGTGTGATCCCATCGGACAACAAAAAAGAAATGGACGTTTCTCGCCAAGCATTAATGCAAGCGGTGGACCGTGTATCCATTCTTTCACACGAGAAATCTCGCTCCATCAAATTTGGTTTGCACAAGGACAACTTGATGATCAGCGCCAACAACCCTGACCAAGAAAACGCATTAGAAGAAGTTAAAGTTGAATACGACAATGACGACATTGACGTGGGCTTCAACGCCAAGTACCTGTCCGAAATTGGTGGCCACATTGAAGGTGAAGACATGTTGTTCTACTTTAAGGACAGCACATCCCCTGTGATTGTGAAAGACCCAGAAGACACATCCAGCTTGTTTGTGGTGATGCCAATGCGCATCTAGTTCGCTTCACTTGGTTCAAAAAAGCCTCCCAAGCGGAGGCTTTTTTAATGGCATCCAATCAAACAATTGAATTTATCGGCAAAACCTTTAATATAGCGCTTATGAAAATAACCAACCTAAAGCTACATAACTTTCGCAACATTGAGCAAGCCAGCCTGACCTTAAAAGGTCAGGCCATTGTGGTGCTTTATGGTGAAAATGGTGCAGGTAAAACATCGGTGTTGGAAGCCTTGTCCCTGCTCACCCCGGGTCGGGGCTTACACCGCCTGAAAATGGACAGCCACACCCAGCACGGCTTTAAAGAATGGGTGATTCACGCCCAGCTGGAAAATGATCAACCCCAGCAAATTGGCATGCACTTTAAAGGCAGCAAACGCCACATCAAGCTCAATGGCGAAAAAAACAAAACCCAAGGTGACCTTTCCACCCTTGGCAACATTTTGTGGTTTACCCCGAAAATGGACCGCTTGTTTATGGACAGTGCTTCCGCAAGGCGTGAATTTTTGGACCGTTTGGTGTTTGGCCAACAGCCACAACATGCTGGCAACCTCAACCGCCTTAAGCATCATCTTAAAAACCGCTTAAAACTTTTAAAGGACCATGCCCCAACCGACTGGATTGACATTGAGGAAGAACAAGCCGCCCAATACGCTGTGAAAGTGGCACAAGCCCGTACGGACTATTTAACAAACCTCCATCAACATTTAACAGCGGTTCACCTTGAGCTGGAAGGGTCTTTTGAAAAGCGGGATGATAAATCTCCCCAAGCTTTACAGCAAAAATGGGCCGACACCCGACAAAGAGACCTCAAAGCCGGTGCCACCTTACACGGCCCCCAACGCAGCAACCTCACCGGTCAACTGACCGAGCTGGACATTCCCTTAGCGCAGTGCTCCACCGGTCAGCACAAAAAGGCGATCCTCGAAATTTTAATTGCCAATGCCAGACTGACTGCCGCAACCACCCACAACCCACCCATTATTTTACTGGACGAAGTTGCCGGACACTTGGACCAAAAAACCAAAAATTACTTTTTAACCGAGGTCACAAATCTCGGTTGCCAAGTGTGGCTCACCGGCACCGAAAAGGAAACCTTTGCCAATTTAACCGACGTACAGTTTTTCCACGTTCAACAAGGGCAAGTGCAAGCAGGTTAGAACAACCTTGCATTCCGCCGCCTCCGCCCTTATAATTAAAGATATTAAATTTATTATTTATTCCTTTTTTAACCGCCCTGCAGTCTAGGGCTTGGAGAAATCTTATGAACAATTTCTGTTCAAAAACACACATCCTCGCCTTTGACGTGGATGACACCTTGGCCCATTCTGGCCAACCTTTAACCCCTGAAATGTGCAACACGCTTGATTACTTGGCTTTTGTGCAAGGTTATCAGTTGGCGTTCATCACTTCTCGCTCTTACGCAGAATTAGAAGAACGTATACCAGAAAACATCTTGCGCAGTGCCTACGCCTTTACCTGCATGGGTATGGAATTTTGGCACCAAGGCAAGATGGAGTTTCAACATCATTTTAGCTGGCCTAAGGGTCTGGAAAAAGCGTTGCACAAACTGGTGGATGCTTGTGGATTCCCGGATAAAACCGGCCAGCATATTGTGAAGCGCCCTTGTAAAGGTGCTTTAAGCTTGCTGGGTGAAAACCACAAAAAAGCACAGCGGGAAGCGTTTATTAAATGGAACAAAAAAACCAATTTTTTAAACACTGCCGCCAACTACCTGCAAATGCAATTTCCATCGCTCGATGTTCAGGCTTTTGGTAAAACAAGCATTGACTTTAGCGACCAGAAAATGTCCAAAGCAGTGATGTTGCCGCACCTGCGCAAGGAAGACAGCCGTCACGTTGTTTTCTTTGGTGACAGTATGCAACCAGAAGGTAACGACTTTGAGTTAAAGCAAGCACTGGAAGACGAGCGTGAAGAAAACAAATGTTTATGGGTTGAAAACCCTGACGAAACATACCGTATTCTAACCGCCATCATCCGAAGCTAACTTTCACAACCCCCCTCGACAACCCTCTTTTTTATCATAAAAAAGGGGGTTTTTTCTGTTGGCACAAAAGCCACAGCCACCAAGCATCAATCAAACAAAAAACACTCCAAATAAAATGCAAATTTTCATCATTAAAAACAATGCCTTGTTAGTTAAAACTTAGCGTGTATACACACAGAGCTAAAATGCAAAAAAAATTATAAATTAAGGCAAAAAAATGCTATAATAAGCAACGTTTTGAATGAAAATAAAACAGGGGCGAAAAACCCAATGGAAACAACAACAACCCACGAGGAAAACTTAAACATGACAGATCAAGCAGTTCAAGCAAATTTGGCAGAAAACAGCGCAGAATACGGCGCCGATTCCATTAAAGTTTTGAAAGGCTTAGACGCTGTCCGTAAGCGTCCTGGCATGTACATTGGTGACACGGACGACGGCTCTGGCCTCCACCACATGGTTTACGAGGTGTTGGACAACGCCATTGATGAATCCCTCGCTGGGCACTGTGACCGTATTTTCGTCACTTTAAACGCCGATGGTTCGGCCACCATTCAAGATAATGGCCGTGGTATCCCAACGGACATTCACCCCGAAGAAGGCGTTTCCGCCGCTGAGGTGATTATGACCCAACTTCACGCCGGTGGTAAGTTTGACAACAACTCTTACAAAGTGTCTGGCGGTTTGCACGGTGTCGGTGTTTCTGTGGTTAACGCCTTGTCCTCCACCTTGAAAATTAAAATTTGGCGTGGTGGCAAAATTTGGGAACAAAGCTACACCCACGGTGAACCGGACGCACCACTTGCCGTAACCGGCGACACTGAAGAAACAGGCTCTGCCATCACCTTCTACCCTTCTGAAGAAACGTTTTCATTCATCGAATTTAATTTTGACACCTTGGTCAACCGCATCCGCGAGCTTGCGTTTTTAAACTCTGGCGTGCACATCACCATTACCGACAAGCGCGGCGAGGAAGTTAAACAAGAAGTGTTCAACTATGAAGGTGGTGTGGCCGCTTTCGTCAAACACCTTGACCGCAACCGCCAACCTGTATACGACGATGAAATGATCTACGCCACCGGCGAAAAGGACGACATTGGCGTTGAATTTGCCATGCAGTGGAACGACGGCTACCAAGAGAATGTATACCCATTCACCAACAACATCCCCCAAAAGGATGGCGGAACCCACATTCAAGGTTTCCGTGCCGCATTGACCCGAATTGTTAACAACTACGCCCAAGAAAACGGCCTGATTAAAAAAGGCAAGTCCGCTTCATTTTCTGGTGATGATTGCCGTGAAGGCCTCACCTGTGTCCTATCTGTAAAAGTGCCGGACCCGAAATTCAGCTCCCAAACCAAGGATAAATTGGTTTCATCTGAAGTGCGTGGTGCTGTGGAAGGCTTGATTGGTGAAAAGGTTGCCGAATACTTTGAAGAACACCCAGCGGTGGCCAAAATGGTTGTCCAAAAGGTGATTGAAAGTGCTGCCGCCCGTGATGCAGCCCGCAAAGCCCGTGAACTGACCCGCCGTAAAGGCGCGTTGGACGTGGCCAACCTACCTGGGAAGCTGGCTGACTGCTCCTCTAAAAATGCAGAGTTATGCGAAATATTCATCGTAGAGGGTGACTCTGCGGGGGGTTCCGCCAAGCAAGGGCGTGACCGTAAATTCCAAGCCATCTTGCCACAACGTGGTAAAATCCTAAACGTCGAACGTGTCCGTTTTGACCGTATGCTCCAAAACCAAGAGATCGGCACCTTGGTGACAGCTCTCGGAACTGGTATTGGCAAGGAAGATTTCAACATTGAAAAACTGCGCTACCACAAGATTGTTATCATGACCGATGCCGACGTCGATGGTTCCCACATTCGCACATTGTTGTTGACCTTCTTTTACCGTCACATGCCACAAATTGTTGAATCTGGCCACTTGTACATTGCCCAGCCACCGCTGTTCCGCGTGGCCAAAGGCAAGTCTGTCAGCTATTTAAAAGACCAGCCAGCGCTGGACGCTTACCTTGCCAACGAAGGCACAGACGGTGTGGTGCTCAGCCTACAAAACGGCGAATCGCGCACCGGTGCGGACTTGATGACCACTTTCAAAACCGCCAACCATGCCAGCGCCATGGCCAAATCAATCGAACATAAAGTGCCGGCCTTCATCCTGTGGGCGATGGTTAAAAACGCCATTACTGAAAATGCTTTGATGAGTGCATCCGAAGCGGCGACCACCGCACAAACATTGCAAAGCTACCTTAATGAAACGGAAGAAGAGCACGAGCAGTGGACCGTCACAACCGAGGACACAGGCAGCGAACAACAACGCCTGATCTTCAACCGCAAAAAAGAAGGCTTGATTGAAAGCTACATCGTGGAAGGCGAAAGCTTGCACATTCCGGCTGTACGCAGCTTGCTGACCATGTCCAGCTTGAAGGACCTGATCGGCACCGCCCAGCTAACCTTTAAAAACAGCACCAAAGCGGTCACCAACCCAACCGAAATGGCGGAAGCGATTTTAACTTCTGGTCGTCAAGGTTTGTCCATCCAGCGTTATAAGGGTCTTGGTGAAATGAACCCTGACCAATTGTGGGAAACCACACTGGACCCAGACAACCGCAACTTACTGCAAGTGCGCATTGAGGACGCTATGAAGGCGGACGAGATTTTCGCAACCTTGATGGGCGACGTGGTAGAACCACGCCGTGACTTCATTCAAGAAAATGCGTTGCGTGTTCAGAATATTGACATTTAACTTTTTAGTTAAATAAGTTCAAGCCATAAAAAAGGAGGGCAGTGCCCTCCTTTTTAATCGCTATCATCCTGGTTGGATTTCTTTAAATACGCCTGATATTCGTCATAATTCATCAAACGATATCTGGTGTTGCACTGTTTGCAAATCATCGCATTGTCAGACTCAAAACGAAAATTTTTAAAGCCTTCGGTCTTGCACTTTTCACAACGAGGTACGGGTGCCTTCATAACATTAAACCTTTTAGTTGAGTAAACTTGAGAAATCTTTACATATGCGGGCTGAATTGACAAAATAGTCTCCAACACCGGCCCTTCAAAAAGCAGGGTACTTGCAACCAGTCAGAACGGTCACCTGCATAAGCTGTAAAAATTTAAAACAAAATGTTTTTGAAAAGATGATGTAAATAAGTGCATACAATGTATAATTCCTCACAACAAAACACAACTTCTTTTTATTTAAAACAGATGTTTGACAACCAATAAAACCTTGTCTTTTATATCAAAAACATTTAAATTCTAGCCATGATTGCTGAAATTCACACCATTACACTTGCAGGCATCCACGCCCAAACCATCCAAATTCAGGTGCAAATTGCGCCAGGCATTGCCAGCTTTAACATTGTTGGCCTGCCCGACAGCGCGGTCAAGGAATCGCGCGATCGTATCCGCGGTGCTTTTCATGCCCTTGGCATTGCTTTGCCTGCTAAACGGATCACGGTCAGCCTTTCGCCAGCGGATATCCACAAGGAAGGCAACCATTTTGACCTGCCCATTGCCATTGGCCTGCTTAAAGTTCTTAAAATTGTGCCTCATGACCACATTCCCCAAAGCCTCTTTTTAGGTGAACTGGGGCTAGATGGCAGCATAAGGGGCATTGTCGGCGCCCTCCCCGCCGCCATTCACGCCAAAACAAAGCAGTTTGAAAACTTATTCCTGCCCCAAGCCAACGGCAACGAAGCTTCATGGGTGGAAGGAGTTGCCGTTTACCCTTGCAACCACCTTAAAGAGCTGATGCACCACCTGCAAAATAAAATTCGCCTCACAACAGCGCAAACGCCCGAGGTCAGCGCTCCAACATCACCAGAAAATCAGCTTGATTTCAGCGATGTCCGCGGTCAAGAATTTGCCAAACGTGCCGCCGAAATTGCCGCCGCTGGTGGTCACAACATGTTGATGTGCGGCACCCCAGGCAGCGGCAAAAGCATGATCGCAAAACGGATGGTTGGCATTATGCCCAGCCTTTCCTCGCAAGAAATTTTGGATATATCCATGATCCATTCCATCGCTGGATTGTTGCCCGACCATGGCATTATCCACCAAAAACCATTCCGTGAACCGCACCACACCGCATCGGCTGTGGCTTTGTGTGGCGGTGGTCTTAAAGCCAAGCCGGGGGAAATGTCCCTCGCCCATGGCGGCGTGCTGTTTTTGGACGAACTGCCCGAATTCCCAAGGCAAGTGCTGGAAACTTTGCGCCAACCCCTTGAAACGGGCGAAATCACCGTGTCCCGTGCCAATCACCATGTGACCTATCCGGCAAACTTCCAGTTTATTGCCGCCATGAACCCCTCGCCTTGTGGATATTTGGGGCACCCCAGCATTCCTTGCACCAGCACGCCCAAGCAAATTCAAAATTATCGTAACAAACTTTCCGGCCCTTTATTGGATAGAATTGATTTGCACGTTGACGTGGCCCCCGTTTCAATTGAGGACATGCAACTACCGCCGGCAAAGGAAAACAGCGCCACCATCAAAAAACGGGTTGACCAAGCCTATGCCTTGCAAACCCAGCGCTACAAACAGGCCAGCATCAGCAAAAACAGCCAGCTTTATGGCGCTTTGCTCGACCAATACTGCCCGCTCAGTGCCGACTGCATCACCCTTATGCAAAAGGCTTCCGAAAAATATGCGATGTCCGCCCGTGGTTACCACCGTATCCTCAGGGTCGCCCGCACCATTGCCGACCTAGCAGGGGCGCAAAACATTGCCAAACCCCACATCAGCGAAGCTTTAATGTACCGCTATATTCCCTACAAACCACTGTGATGAAACCTTGGCAAAAAGTTTAAAATTTGCCATAATGCCTGCCATGAAAAAACTTTTATACATCGCCATCAGCCTTGCCTTTGTCGTTGCCGCCCAACCGTCCTTCACCGACGAAATGGACGTGATGTACGGCAGCATCCGCCAAAATGAAGCCAATGTCCGCAGTGGCCCTGGCACCCAATACCCCATTTTGTGGATTTACAAAAAATTTGGCTATCCAGTGGAAATTTTGCGCAAGTACCAATCATGGTACCAAATTAGAGACATTGAAGGCGAAACCGGCTGGGTTTATAAAAGCCTTATCTCCAAACGTCGCACCACATTGGTCAGCGAAGGCAAACCCATTGTAATGTACCGCGAGCCTGACGCCACCGAACCGCTGGTAAAGTTCGCCCCCGGCGTCATCCTTGCCATTGACCACTGTACCCAGTACCTTTGCAAGGTGGTTTACGGCAACAGCAGTGGCTGGGTGATCAAAAAACGCCTTGAAATGGGAGTATATTAAACCAAATGTTTAAACAAACTGAAAAGATGCTTCTCGCCTCACAATCGGACAGCCGTCAAAAGGTTTTAAAGCATGCGCAAATCAACTTTGAAACCCTTAAAAACATCCACTCTGACCAAGATGAAGAAACATTTAAACAAACGGTTGAACATTTAACAATCGATCGATATATCCAAGAAATTTCAAACTTCAAATCAGTAGATATCAGCAAGGAACACCCTGAATATTACGTGCTATCTGGCGACCAAGCCTGTGTCCTCGGCGGTGAAGAAATCCGCAAACCCTACAGCCGCAGTGAAGCCATTGGCCAACTGACCAGCTTTTCTGGAAAATCGTTTGAACTGGTTACCTCGCTCACCCTTGCCAAAAACGGCATTATCGAATGGGAATTTCAAAACACCTCAGCTATTACCATGCGACGCTTTGGCATGCTGGACGCTGAACGCTATTTTGACTTGGAAGAGCAAGGCCCGCACGGTTCACTGGTCGGCATAGCCGGCGCTTGCCGCATTGAAAGCCCCTACGGCGCCCATTTGATTGAAAAAATTGACGGCGACCAATACAGCATCATGGGCTTACCCCTCCACCCCTTAATGGCACAGCTTTATAAGCTGGGTGTATTTACTTAACCAGAAAGTTAAACGTGTTTATTTTAGGGGTTACTGGCGCCATAGCCAGCGGCAAAAGCACAGTGGAAAACATGCTTGAAAAGCAAGGCATCCCCACTTTGGATGCGGACCAAGTTGTTCACCAACTTTACTTAAAAGACCAACCCGTGCAACAGCAATTGCTCAAATGGCTTGGGGCGGACATCCTCACCCCAGCGGGGGACATTGACCGCCGCAAACTGTCCAACCATTTAAGGAAAAATCCATCTGACACAAGCAAATTGGAGCAAATTGTCCACCCTGCGGTGCGCCAGTTCATTCAACAATGGCTCCACCAACAACATCAAAACAATGTGCAAATGGTCGCCTTAAGCGTGCCATTGATGTTCGATGCCGGCTTTAATAAATTATGCGACCTTGTATTAGCCTGTGTTAGCACATCTGAAATCCGCAAGCAAAGGTTCATGGCAAGGGACAATGCAAGCTTGGCCAAATGGCAAATGATATCGCAAAAACAAATGACCGACGCTGAATACCAACAAATGGCCGACTTTGCCTTAAACACCCAACAGCCCATTGAAGAGACAGCCCAACAATTGGCACAAATTGTTAAAAAATGCCACAGCATCAAAGCCACTGCATACAACCTTTGGGCATAAAATAAGCCCTCACAAGGAGGGCGTACTCAATAGAATCGCTAATATGCCACCCACAATCAATGCAGCAACACTGGCAACGTGCTTTTTCTTTTGTGTGACAGGGAATTTAAAGCCATCTGCAGTGTAGTAACGGTGGCAATCCAGCGCCAAAACTACAGCTGTACAGATAAGTGCCGCTTCAAAAAAACAAAAAGCCAAAACAAACATCAATGCCGCGGTGATGACATTGGTGTGTCGATCCAAGTTCAAATTAAACATAAAAAGCCTATAGATGGGTCAAGAAAACTATACCATATATAGGCAGAGGACAGGCCAATGTCAACTACTTACCAATACAAAAACTACTAAACACCAAGTCCAGCACATCTTCGGTATCGGTTTTACCAGTCACCTGACCAATGGAGGCAGCGGCATCCCGCAGGTCCTGCGCCAAAAGTTCACTGAGGGACAAACTATCCGCCATCGCAAACAGGTTTAGACCACGCTCAAGATGGCTGCAGGTATCCAAAATGGCCAAGCGATGACGTTCACGGGATATACGTGCTTGGTTTTGGCTTTGACCAAACAGACTTTGAATCATTCCTTCCAACACTACCAACAACGGCGCCAAGCTATCCCGATCCTGCAAATTCAAGTGCAGGGCAGGCAAACGCCGGTCATGGTCATGGACATAGAGTTCGTCGCCACTACATTCTACCAATTGGTTAACTTTACTACATTCAACCAAGTCGTTTAATTTATCCTTACGGCTAAACACAACGCAAGATCTGCCTGTTTGCAACAATGGCAACAAAGCCTGATCCTCGGTGTCAAAGCTTGTTGGATCCACCACCAAAATGGTAAAGTCGGCCTCCTGCGCTTTGGCTCTAGCACGGCCCACACCTTCTTTTTCAATCACGTCATCCGTTTCCCGAATCCCTGCGGTGTCGGACAATATCACAGGGTAACCGCCAATGTTTAAATGACTGTCAATCACGTCCCTCGTTGTGCCGGCGATATCACTCACAATGGCTGTTTCCTTGCCAGTTAACAAATTGGTTAAGCTTGATTTGCCTGCATTCGGCTTGCCCAAAATAGCCACTTTAAAACCGTCTCGTAAACGTTCACCAGCATTGGTGGCAACTGCACCTTGCAACTGGCTTAACAAAGTTTGAATTTTCTGCTCAATCCCCGCTTCAGCCAACACATCCAGCTCCTCATCAGGGAAGTCAATCGCCGCTTCGGTGTGCGCCAACAGGTGCATAATTTGACTGCGCCAATCTTCAAAAAGGTTTGAAAGCTCACCCTTTACATGGCTTAAAGCTTGCTTTCGTTGCTCCTCCGTTTCCGCAGCGACAAGGTCAGCAATGCCTTCAGCAGCGGTCAGGTCCAGCTTATCATTCATAAAGGCACGGCGGGTAAATTCCCCTGCTTCCGCACTGCGCACCTTATCAAATCTTTTCAATTCGCATAATATACTATCAATCACCGCCAAGCCACCGTGGCAGTTAATCTCCACTACATCTTCACCGGTAAAACTGTGCGGGGCTTTAAAGTAAACCGCCATCACTTCGTCTAAGGCACGGCCATCCAACGCAGACAGCTGGCCATAGTACATATGCCTTGGCTGGCTGATGGTTTTCGCAAACAATTTTTGCACAGCGTCCAACGCCTGCGGGCCAGAAACCCGAATCACACCAACGCCTGCGGCCAGTGGTGCGGTGGTCAATGCAACAATTGTATCATTTTTAAAAAAAGCCATTTTTTAAGGTCCAAAGCTTGTGATTTATCTTAAAGCCACTATATTACTTTTATGCCAGAATTGCCAGAAGTTGAAACAGTTAAAAACGGTTTATCCCCTACTCTGAAAGGGCAAACCCTTCAAAGTGTGCAAATTTTGCGCCGTGACCTACGCATTACCGCACCGGCGGACATTGAAACACAGCTTAAAAGCACCACCGTCACAGACCTGACCAGGCGGAGTAAGCTGTTGCTCATCCACCTTAATCATAACAAAACGCTGGTTTTGCATCTTGGTATGAGTGGCACCCTCACCATCCAACCCATTGGCACTGAAGCACGTAAGCATGACCACATCATCATTGCCACCAGTCAGGCACAAATTCATTTTAATGACCCACGTCGTTTTGGTTTTTATGACCTTGTGGCGAGCGATAAACTAAACCAACAAAAGTACATTATCAACCTTGGCGTTGAACCATTAGACCCTGATTTCACATACCAAATGCTCTATAACATTATGCGAAAAAGGCAAGTTAGCATTAAACAAACTTTGATGGACAACAGTAAAATTGTTGGCATTGGCAACATTTATGCCAGTGAAATTCTGTACCTTGCGGCCATTCACCCCCTTTCTAAAGCCCATAAAATTCGGCCAAAACAGGCAGAAACCTTGCACAAATGCATCATCCAAGTGCTCAATGAAGCCATTGCCGCTGGTGGGTCTTCTTTGAAAGATCATAAACAAGCTTCGGGTAAATTGGGTTACTTTCAACATGCATTTAAGGTCTATGGACGTGCTGGCGAACCTTGCAGCACATGCCAAAATAAAATTGAAAAATGGGTTCAGAATGGTCGCGCGACCTTCGCCTGTAATGTGTGTCAAAAATATCTTTAATGCACCCGATGCGCTCCATTTTTTAGTGTACAAATCATCATTTTGCCAGCCCTTAAACCTGCGTTTTGACACTCCCCAGCATCACCCATTTTTGGTATAATAAAGCTTTACGCCATGGGAAGACATTTCATTCAAACGCTTCAAACCACTCTATAACGCCAGTTGCGATAAAATATTGTTTTTTAAATTTAGTTACATAAAATCAATTGTATAGCTTATGTAAGTATATAACAACTTACCGCAAAAACAAGTAAGCAACTACTAACATCATATGTTTTACGCTTATGAAAAATTTCCTTCCATTTACGCCATAATTTTGTATAATTGGCCTATGAAAATTTTAGGAATCGAATCATCTTGTGACGAAACAGCTGCGGCTGTCGTTTCTGTTGCCAAAAATCAACAATTTGACATTTTATCCAACGTTGTTTACTCCCAAACCAAGGAGCATATTGAGTACGGTGGCGTGGTGCCAGAAATTGCATCTCGTGCCCATATGGAACGGATGGATCAAATTGTTCAGCAAGCCTTAGAACAGTCCCAAACCACGTTGGCAGATGTGGACGCCATTGCTTACACCCAAGGCCCTGGTCTTTTAGGTGGATTAATTGTGGCGCAAAGCTTTGCCAAGTCCCTCCACTTGGCCACAGGCAAACCGATTATTGGTGTCAACCATTTAGAAGGTCATGCCCTCACAGCACATTTAACCGAAAAGTTAAACTTTCCCTACTTGTTGTTATTGGTCAGTGGCGGCCACTGCCAATTCATTCATGTGACAGACTTGGGGCAATATCAGCTTTTGGGCTCCACCTTGGATGACTCGATAGGTGAATGTTTTGACAAGGTTGCCAAAATGCTGGGCTTGCCCTATCCCGGTGGTCCCAACATTGAGCGTTTGGCGCAAGACGGCGACCCGACGGCTTTCAACTTCCCCCTCACTTTGCAAGATGGATCGGTCAACTTTTCATTTTCTGGTTTAAAGTCGGCCATACGCCGCCAATTGGAAGCCTTGAGCGACGATGAACGTCAAAACGCCATGTCGGACATTTGCGCGTCGTTCCAGCACACGGTCAGCCGTATTTTACAAAAAAAATGTGCCATCGCATTGCAACAAACCCAAAGCAAGCAACTGGTGTTGGCTGGTGGCGTTGCGGCAAATAAGTTACTGCGGAGCGAACTAAACAGCCTTTGTGCTGAAAATAACGTGACATTTCATGCACCTCCTTTAAAATTATGCACAGATAACGCCGTGATGATTGCTTACGCAGGCGCTTTGCGTTTTGTGGCCAACCCACAAACTGCGGACTATAAAACCCTGCAAGCCAAACCACGGTGGCCGTTGGACCAACTATAAGTGTAATAAAAATGGAATTTACAGCAGCAGTCATTGGTGCAGGTGCATGGGGCTCGGCCTTAGCGCAGTCCATCGCCCTGTCCGAAAAATCAGTACAGCTTTGGTGCTATGAAAGCGCAACCTATAAAAGCATTCAAAAAAACCGCACCTCCCCTTATTTGCCTGACCTTCAGTTGGCAGAAACCGTGGAGGTGACAAAGTCCCTCAAGGAAGCGGCAACCCAAAGTAAAACACTCTTTTTAGCTATTCCTGCCCAGTATTACACAGAAATTTTATCGCAATTGAACAGCCACATCACGGACGACCACACGTTGGTGATTTGCTCCAAAGGCTTTCGCCCTTCAGATGGCGCCCTGCTAAGCGATGTCGCACAAGAAGTGATGACCGCAAAACCGAAAATTGCGGTGTTAACCGGCCCTGCCTTCGCCATGGAATTGGCCGCAGGAAAGCCTTGTATGTTGGCGGTTTCCGCTAAGGATGAACAGACAATTCAACACATTGATCAGATTATTAGTTATGCGAAGATACGTTTGTATCACAATCATGACATCATTGGTGCACAAATTGGCGCTGCTTTAAAAAACTTAATTGCCATTGCCGCCGGCATTGCCGATGCGATGGAATTGGGGGAAAGTGTCCGCGCGGCGATTATCTGCCGTGGATTGAGAGAGACCGAGCGTTTTGCCAAAGCCTATGGCGGTCAAGGGGAAACCATCTTTGGTTTAGCCGGCTTGGGCGATGCCATTTTAACCGCCAGCTCCAAAACGTCCCGCAATTATGAATTTGGCTACCAGCTTGGCAACGGCTTTACCCGTGAAGAAGCTTTACAAAGGGTAGATGGTTACGTTGAAGGTGTCCACACCGCCCGCATTGTCACCACCCAAGCGCTGAGCCAAGGGATAGACCTTGCCATCTTTAGCGCGGTGGACGGCATTATTCAAGGGGATGTTTCCGCCCATAAAGTGATTGAATTTTTACTACAACGCCCACGAACCCATGAATTGGACTAACACCATGCGACCACTTATTTTGACTTTTTTGTGTTTAATGTTAACGGTGCAAAACAGCGCCGAAGCTAAAAATGCGGATATTCCATCTTCAGTTACCCAATTCAGCTTTGAAAATTTGGCCGTAATTGCCGACAACACCTTAAAAGTTGAAATTACGGTGATGGACACCCAAGCGCTGGAACTTTTTAAATGGCGCCTTTCCCCTGCAGACATGGGCGTTTTTTACAAAAAGCTGGCACAACTGCCAAACAAGGCAACGGTTGAAAGCAACTTGGACATTCCTAACCCAGAATCCGGCTACCGTGGGCTGGAAGTTGCGATTACCAACAAATATGGCGAGCTAATTGAGCCTTTTACCATTTATAACGGCGCCTTGAAAACCTTTAACGGTGAAAAGTTGATGACTGACCCCAACCGTGATTTGGAATACACACTTTGGGGGTTGAATTACAGCCCCAAAAACCAACGGATGATGGTTAAAATGCTGCCAATTATTGACTTTGATCAATGTGTTAAACTGGGCAACAAAATGGTGCCCACCACGCCCAGACAGTGCCTGCTTAAAAATGGCGAGATTTTTTTAGACGTGGCGGAAAAACCAACCCAGGAATCCATCACCATCCGTGACTTTGATGAGTGCTTGGTGAAGGGGCAAGCCATTATCAACACTTTCCCAAGGCGTTGCATTGCCGCCGGTGGCCACGTGTTTGCCGAACCACCAAGGGTGAAATAATCCATAAAAAAGGCCTCCTAAACGGAGGCTTTTTTGTGTTCGCTTAAAAGCTATATTGGCCATAAACTTGTTCGGCTTTGCTTTTGGCAATTTTTTTGCCGTCCAGCCATTTATAGCGGTGGCTTATTTCAGCAAAAGCATTGGTTAGGTTTATATTTAACTTTTTGGTTAAGTTATTGTCACAAACCATCTCCAGCGATTGATCTTGGTGCAAAGCCAACAGCACAATTGCCGCAAAAACAGCAGGGTCTAACTTTTGGCAAAAAGCCAAGGATAAGTAATATTGTTGTGCCACAATCAAACCGTGGGGGCACTTTTGCAAAGTGCTCTGCCCCCACTTTTTCAGTTGACGCTGGAACAGCTCCCCCCAGTGACAGCCATATTTTTTTAAAACCGCATGGAAGGTCACAGTGGCCAAACCGTGCGGTAAAAATAGTGCCTTAAACTGGCTGGTGGATAAGTGATTGCCCGTTGTTAAATCCCAAAGCTGTTTGCTTGCTTGCTGAGCGGGGCTGGGTGTTGCCGTTGCCGTCGTTGGGTGGATTCTCAAAGCTGTCGCCGTTTTAGGGTGTAGAAGTTGAAGCATCAAACGCTCCTTAAAAAGGTAAAAATGTATAAACTGCCTTCACTTTTAAGGCTGTATACACATATTTGTCAAGCTTTTTAAACGTTTGTGAGAGAAATGTGGTTGTTAAAGCTCCACTTTTAATTGACCGTCTTCGGTGTTGATGGCTTGGGTGAGCGTTGTTATCCAATTGTTTTGTGCCAAATTTTCAACGTAAGGCAAAATGCTTTGGGATAAAATTTCCGATGCCGTTTTGGGCGCCGCCGCTGGCAAGTTGGTGATCGCACTGTGGAGCACGCCTTCCACCTCATAAACCGGTTTGTCATGGCTACAAGGCTTGGAGGTTGCCACACAACCGCCTTGATCAATGGAAATATCCACCACGATAGACCCCTTAGCCATTGCCGTAACATGCTGTTGCTTGACCACTGTGGGCGCTTTTTTGCCCACCACATACACCGCACCCACCAACACATCAGCCGTTTGTGCATATTGTAAAAGCGTGTCATCGTTGGAAGTATCGGTGTGCAGTTTTGGCATTTCTTGCTTAAGGGTTTCCAGCCTTTGGGCGTTAATGTCCACCACCGTTACCTGTGCGCCCATGCCATAAGCCAAGCGTGCCGCCTCGGTGCCAGCTACCCCTGCGCCCACCACCAAAACGTGGCCTGTGGGTTTGCCGTGAATGCCCCCTAAAAGCGTGCCATTGCCACCACGCTGGGCATGCAAATGCCATGTGGCTATTTGAGTTGCCAAACGCCCTGCAATGGCGCTCATGGGTGCAAGCAGTGGTGTTTTACCATCTTCAACCACGGTTTCAAAAGCGACAGACTTAATTTTCTTTTCCAGCAGAGCCTCCACCAACGCAGGGCTTGATGCCAAATGCAAATAACAAAACAACAGGTGTTTGCTGTTTAAGTGTGCGAGGTCACCCTCTAACGGCTCTTTCACTTTCACAATCAATTCAGCGTTTTTATAAAGGTCGACCGCTGTGGGTTGCAACACACAACCTGCCGCCTTGTAGCTGTCATCTTCGAAGCCAGCGCCCATGCCCGCACCTGACTGAACATGCACTTCCACACCTTTAGATGTCAATTTTTCGCAAGCGTCAGGGGTCAGTGCCACCCGCTTTTCAAATGGCTTGATTTCGGTTGGTATCCCTACTTTTTGCATGGTTTTTCTAGCCCTTTTTTGCTTGTGAATCCCTTTGAAATTCTGTTAAATTGTATCTATAATAATGTTAGGTAAAGTGTACAACAAAACTTTGCCGAAAATAAATTTAAAATTTATAGGAGTTTTATAAAATGTTTGGACAAATGCAGTCACGAACCGCGTCCCACGTCACAGACACTGAAATGGCTGCCCACTTACGCCAAGTGTTTAACTACATGACGGGTGGTGTCGCACTCAGTGGTTTGGTGGCATGGTTTACTGTCAACAGCCCTGAAATGATGGCCATTGCCATGAAGTCGCACTGGGTTTTCCTTGCGGTATGGTTTGGTTTTGGCTTTTTTATGCACAAAATCATCTTCAGCATGAGCCCGAAAGCCGCCTTGGGCGTTTTTATCGCCTTTAGCGCACTGACTGGATTCAGCCTTTCCCCAGTTGCGATGATCTACACAGGCAGCAGCATTACAACCGCTTTCTTTGTGACAGCGATGATGTTTGCCGGTGCCGCTTTTTACGGTTACACCAACCCTAAAAGCATGGCTGGCATGGGCCGCTTTTTGATGATGGCCAGCTGGGGCTTAATTGCCGCCATCGTTATCAACCTGTTTGTGCAAAGCAGTGGCTTTAGCTTTATGATCAGCTTGGCAGTTGTGCCGTTGATTGCTGTGGCCACAGCCTTTGAAATCAACCAACTCAAAGAGCAGTTTGCCCACTTTGCAGGGGACGAAGTTGTCCGCAGTAAGATGGCCATTTTTGGTGCCACAAGCTTTTACATGAACTTTGTGGTGATGTTTATTCACATCCTCAACTTGCTGGGCGTGATGCGCGGCGAAGAGTAAGGCAAGCCCACTCAACCAAGCCCCCATTTATTGGGGGCTTTTTTTACTTGCCAACACCAATTATTTTAATGTATACAGTTTATATTCTTTGTAACATCAACACTTTTTATTTTGTTTCCCTTAACCTTTAGAGGTCTAATTTATGACAATTCAACGTGTCAAAAACATCATTACCCGTGAAGATTTACGCCCTGAACTGGTCAAAGAAATGCAAGAAAAGGAAGCCTCGGGCACCTTAAATGCTGAAACGGACATTGTACCTTATTATTTTTATCTGGCGACAAAAGACCGGCCTTTAAATTTAAAAGCCGCAGGGCTCCAAGCCCGTTCAATCGTTTTAGAAAGCGCATACCGCTCAAGCGAGAAAGACCCCAGCATGCGCCAAGCCATTGAAGGACGAAACCTCGCCTATGCTCAAAAATGCGCTTTCCAGCTTCTTCAGCAGGGTTTTATGCCCTTTGGTTCACACATTAAGTACATTGGCCCCCTGAATGACGCGAACAGCCATCAGCGCTGTATGGGCATTACCATGGGTAAGCTGGAAGAAGTCGATGTGCCAATTGTGAACATCTATCCTGAGTGTGGTGTTTCTACGGGCATGTTATACGGTAGCCATTTGCATGTGTACCTCAACAAGCCCATTAACGTCAGAACACTTTCTGATGAACTGAAGCAATCCATTGGCCTGCATGACGCGACACCGATGACCGTTGATGATGGCCTTGCCATTGTCGAGCGTGAAATTTGGCTTAAGCAAGCCGAAATCATCCAAGCGATAGATGAAAAAATTGGTGTTAGAACCATTTAACCCCATCAACCGACAATAAAAAAGCCCCCAAATGGGGGCTTTTTTTACGATGGCTTCACAAAAAGCGGTGGTTGATAAGTGTGCGCAGTGCCAGCTGTTTGCACTTCACTGATCAATTCCAGATAACTGCGGTCCAGCTTTTCTTCGGTGTAATTCACACCCTTGTCCAAAAACATGGCGATATAATCGGCCAACGTTTGGTGGTTATGGTCCACATAAGGGTAAGGCGCAAAAGGGTCTCCCTTTTCATCAGGGCGGTGCAACAGCACCGTTTTCATGCCAAAACCGTGGGCGTAAGACAAATTACGGTGCGAATCTTCCGACATAATCATCCGGTTAAAAGGAATGTTCAGCTTTTGTTGCAACCACACATAAGCCGCTGGCTTGTTTTTGGTGTTGTAATAACCAAACATGTCCATCCCAAACACATTTTCCGCAGGGATAACCGTGTCCAGCAAGCCCATGCATTTTAAACCAATCAACGCATATTCTGTGCTACCATGGGTGAAAATGTAAGGTGTAGTTTTCAGCGCCTTCAATTGCTCATACAAGCGGATGTTGGCTTTCGCCCACGCCACCAAACCTTTGGAAGGATTGGTCGCCACATGGTGGTGTACCTTGATAAAAATTTCATGGGCTTGGTCATAGGTCACGTCATAATCATCCGACTCCATCAAGCCAATGATCGCCGAACCATATTCCACAAAACCCGCAAAACAAAGTTCATAAGCCTCGTCTTTATCAATGCCCAAAATTTCTGCGGTAAACTTCGCAAAAACATTGGCGACATATGCGCTGAAATTCAGCCTTTTACCGTTGGTTAACTTCAAATTTCGGGGCCACAAAAGCACCGTGTCGTCAAAGTCCAGCACCAAAATTTTGGGACGATACACTTTACGCACATAATAATTTATTTTTGGCATGCGAAATGTGCGTGCCGGTTTGGTTTGAGCTTCTTCAGTCATAAAACCTCCAGAAGGAATAAAAAGGAAAAAAGATATATTGATGTATACACAGATAAGACTTTTACATTCAAAAGTCAAGTTTGAAGCCAACCACTTTTTTCAAGTGGCGCAAACAGTCCAAAACAGCTACTTGCGACTGGGTTGATGCGTCATTGATGCGCATTTGACGCATTAAAGTGCCATTGTATTCAACTTTTCACAACTTTAGATTAGTAAAATCAGCCTTTTTGGTCAAATTTTTGCCATCACGGCCAATGCGTTTCGTCATTATGCGTCGCCTATTCGCCTTCATTTCGCTTTAAATGCGCAGGTTTCAACTTGAAGTTGTTATAAAAACAATCATTTTAAACGCCGACAAAAAAAGCCCCCGCTAAAGGCAGGGGCTTTCAAATTCAACTATCAAATTTTAACCATTCATCGAACGGAAAAATTCTTCATTGTTGCGGGTTTTGCGCATTTTATCGAGCAAGAACTCCATCGATTCGGTGGCGTTCATCGGCTGTAAAATACGGCGCAACAGCCAAATTTTCTGCAAGGAAGCCGCGTCAAACAACAAGTCTTCCTTACGGGTGCCAGACTTAGAAAGGTCAATCGCTGGGTAAATGCGCTTTTCAACAAGCTTACGATCCAGCCAAATTTCACTGTTACCAGTCCCTTTAAATTCTTCAAAGATCACTTCATCCATACGAGAACCCGTGTCAATCAAAGCAGTTGCGATGATGGAAAGTGAGCCACCACGCTCAATGTTCCTCGCAGCACCGAAGAATCGTTTTGGACGCTGAAGGGCGTTGGCATCCACACCACCGGTCAAAACTTTACCAGAACTTGGCACAACCGTGTTGTAGGCACGCGCCAGTCTCGTTAAGGAGTCCAGCAGAATCACAACGTCCTTACCGCCTTCCACCAAACGCTTGGCTTTTTCAATCACCATTTCAGAAACCTGAACGTGGCGGCTAGCCGGCTCATCAAAGGTAGAAGCAACCACTTCACCTTTAACGCTGCGGCGCATATCTGTCACCTCTTCAGGGCGTTCATCAATCAGCAATACAATCACGTGCACTTCGGGGTGCTTTTCCTCAATTGCGTGAACAATCGCTTGCAACATCATGGTTTTACCCGCTTTTGGCGGTGCCACCAACATACAGCGCTGGCCTTTACCGATAGGGGAAATAAGGTCCACCACACGGCCTGTTAGGTCACGCTTTTTACCGTCTGTTGACTTAGGGTCATACTCGACTGAAAGTTCAAACTTACTGTCTGGGTAAAGTGGTGTTAATTTTTCAAACGACAGGCGTTTTTTGGCTTTTTCTGGCGCGTCAAAGTTGACGGACATAATTTTAACCAATGCAAAGTAGCGCTCGCCTGGGTTTGGGGCACGGATGGTCCCTTCCACAATGTCACCTTTGCGTAAGCCTAAGCGACGAATTTGGCTTGGCGAAACGTAAATGTCTTCTTGGCTTGGCACGTAGTTTTCTTCCACACTACGCAAGAAACCAAAGCCGTCTTGTAAAATTTCAAGAACACCGTGGGCCAAAACGTCCTTTTCAGGCATTGGCAAAGCATCATCTGCTTTTTTAGTGCGGCGTGCGCGTTTTGGCTTGTCGCCGTTTTCCGTTTCATCTTTTTCTGACTTTTCAGCCTTGGATTTTTTAGAAGCTTCTACGTCAATGCCTTGAAGCTTTGGGACAATGGCGAATAACAAGTCCTGTCGGCGCATCTCTGACGCATCAGCAATTTTGAGAGACTCGGCCAGTTCAATAAGCTCGGACGTTTGTTTCGCTTTAATTTCGTTTAAATGCATTGGATTTTCCTGAATTTGAACAGTATATGTCCTTTGTTGAGATTCCTGCTTGGGTTTTTATAAAAAAGAGGAGTTAACAAAGAACGCTTATATAATTAAAATTTATTATTGTCACTTTCTGGCTGTTCGTCAAGTTTTTTTGCCATTTAAAATGGTTTGAGAACCGCCAGCACCACAATCACAATCAGCAGAATTGTTGGTATTTCATTAAAGTAACGGTAAAATTTGTGGTTGCGTTTGTTTTGCTGACGGGCAAAAACTTTAACGTATCGACCGCAAAGAATGTGAAAAATGGTCAACAAAACCACGCACAACAACTTGCTGTGCAACCACCCGCCTTCAAACCAGTAAGGGTTTAAATAAAGCAGTGTGATGCCAAAAAACCAAGTGGCCATCATTGCTGGGTTCATAATGTATTTGTACAATTTAAAAGCCATCACGTTCAGTGTGGTTTCGCTGGTCTTGTGTTCATCCATCGCCAAATAAACAAAAATTCTTGGCAAATAAAACAATCCCGCAAACCAACAAATAAGCGCAATCAGGTGTAAGGCTTTAACCGCTTCATAGCTCATGATTTTTGCCAGTTTTGTACAGTTTCAGCCAAAACAGCCACATGTTCTACAGGTACCGATGGTAAAATACCGTGACCAAAATTAAAGATGTAACCTGGCTTTTGGGTGGCAATTTTCAGCACCTTTTCAGCCTCTTCTTTAATTTTTTGAGGGTTTGAAAGCATCACTACTGGGTCCAAGTTGCCTTGTAGGCAGACTTTGTCTTGCAAGTTATCGCAAGCCCATTGCAGGTCCACCGTATAATCCAAGCTAAGGCCATCAAACAGGCCTGCACCTTCGTCGGTCAGCCTTAAAAGCTTGCTTTCGCTTAAGCCGCGCGGGAACAGAACAATTGGCGTTTGTGGGAATTTGTTTTTCAGCAGACGGCACAGCTTCAAAGTGGGTCGTAAAAGGGCCTTTTCAAACAAAGTATCGGGGATTTGTGAAGCCCAACTGTCAAAAATTTGCACCGCATCTGCGCCATTTTCAATTTGACTGCTCAGATATTCAAAAGAACTTTCCACCAAGATGTCCATCAGTTTATCAAACAAGTCGGGGTAAGCGTAAGCCGCTGTTCTTGTCACGTCACTGGCTTTAGACGGTTTGTTGTCCAGCATATAAAGTGCCACAGTCCAAGGTGCGCCGCAAAAACCCATCAACGCTTTTTCGGCTGAAAGCTCGGCCTTCACACCTTTAACGGTTTGCGCCACAGGGTTTAAAAAGGTTCGAACATTTTGAATGTTGTTTTCAAGATCTGCCAAACTTTGGCCAAAAGCTTCACGGCTTTGAGTCTCCAGCTTTTGAAGCACAGGGCCTTCGCCTGTTACAAATTTAAGGTCGAGACCCAGAGCGTGGGGAATCACCAAAATGTCCGAAAATAAAATGGCAACATCGAAGTTATAACGACGAATGGGTTGCAGGGTCACTTCGGTTGCCAATTCTGGATTATAACAAAGGTCTAGAAATGAACCTGCTTTTTTCCGCAATTCACGGTATTCCGGTAAATATCGCCCTGCTTGACGCATCAACCACATGGGTGTTTGATCTGTGTGTTCTCGTCTTAAGTTTTTTATCAACATATTCATCATTATTTTATTTTATATTTATATAAAAATATAGTTATTGTTTATAGTAGGTCTAACAGTGGGGATAAAATCAAACTTTCAAAAACTTTTCAATGATTTATAATTATTTTTATCACTGAGTTATATTGTGTATTTTTTATTTATAAATTTGAACAAAACAAATTCATGGTTTTTAAAATTGACTTATCCACAGTTATCCACAGAATGTTTTAAACAAGGGTGGATAAATTTTCAAATTTTGATTACTATAAAGGTAAATCCACTAAATTTAAAACGAATAATAAAGAGGTTTTTCACAATGCAGGCTGGCTTTAGCGCTTTAGATATTGTTTTTCTTATTTTATTGGCAGTTTTTATTGTCAGTCGGTTTATGGGCAACCAATTGCCAAAGGACGATAAAAAGTCCAAAAAAGTGGTAAAGTTCCCTGAAGATGTGATCAAAGAAGTGGAAAAAGTTCAAAAAGAACAAAAGAAAAAGGTTAGCCTGAAGCATTTGGAAGGTTTGTCTGGCGTTAAGTTGATTGAGCAAGCCGATAAAGATTTTAAAAAGAAAGAATTTTTATCAGGTGCCGAGTTGGCTTATCAAATGTATTATGATGCCATCAACGATAAGGACGAAGACACTTTAGAAGGCATGGTTGCGCCAAGGCACTTTGACGAAATTATGGAAAGTGTCGAAACGTTAGAGTCTGAAAACAAAAAGCGCTTTGTTTTAATTGAAAAAATTGAAAATGTTGAGATTGTTGAAGCCAAATTGCATGGCCGTACTGCGATTATTGACGTGAAGTATGTGGCCCAACAAACAGACGTGATTGAAAGCGAAGACCTAAGCGAAGACGATGTTGAAAAAGCCCCCAGCGAAGTGGTTTCCATTTGGACATGGGCACGCAGCATTGACAGCGAAGACCTGAACTGGGAACTTGAGCGTATAACCTTACTTTCATAACTTAAAAGAAGTGAAGAACGGTCTGATGAAAAAGCTGATCCCTGTTTTGTTTGCGCTGTGGCTGCAAGGTTGTGCACAAAAGCCCGTTTCCTTTGAGCCAGTAAGCGTTGCCGAAGTTTTACCGTATCTTCAAAATGAAGACACCGAGCTTTTTAAAAGCAAAATGCTCCAAAACTGCCACCGTATTCTCCAAAAAGAAAAATTTGATGATAGAGGCCTTTTTGGCCGTTCCGATCAGTGGCAACAGCTGTGTAGCAAAGCGCAAAGCTTGGATGACATTCCAACATTTATCAACAACCACTTTAATGTGCTGAAAGTTCAAAGTAAGGACAGCTTGTTTACCGGCTATTATGCGCCATTTTTTGAAGGGTCACGCACAAAAACAGCAGAATATAGCCACCCGCTTTTGGCAAAACCAACTGACATTTATACCCTAAATTTGACCGATTTGGGTTTAGAAGGTAAACAACCTTCAAAGTTTATGGTTCGGGTGGATTCTAAAAGCAAAACCATTCAGCGTTATTACACCAGAAAAGATATCCACAACGCTGCGGCCGAGCCGTTGGTTTGGCTTAAGTCCAAGGTGGATGCCTTTTTTGTAAGCATTCAAGGCAGTGCTTTTATTAAGTTGCCAGATGGCGATGTTTTTCATGTGGCTTATGCTGGTAACAATGGCCATGCCTACCGCGCTATTGGCCGTGACCTGATTCAGCAAGGTTATATCGCCAAAGATAAGCTCACCATGGCGACCATTTATGAATTTTTTGACAAAAACCCCGATAAGGTGGACGAATTCTTAAATAAAAATAAGCGCTACATCTTCTTTGCTGAAGGCGATGGTCAGGTGCGTGGGTCATTAAATGTGCCGCTTCACGCCAACAGGTCCTTAGCGGTGGATCCAAAATATATTCCACTTGGTGTGCCGGTTTTTTTAAAAACAAACCTCAATTATAACCAACAAAGCTTTAAAAGCTGGATGTTTGCAGAGGACACAGGCGCCGCCATCAAAGGTGGCCTAAGGGGGGACATTTACTTTGGCCAAGGTTTCCAAGCCGGACAATTTGCTGGCGCACAAAATGCAAGTGGTTCAATGTATGTCTTTGTTCCTAAATAATAAAGTTGTGGGTATGGCTTAAAACCACCGCCAAAGCGCTTGGAAATAAACTAGACAAAAATAAAAATCAATGCTAAGAAGATGCTGATAAAAATGTGTATTAAACACAAAAAAAGGCTTTCTTATCATGGCAAAAACATACCGAATCGGTACCCGCGGAAGCAAAATGGCTTTGGCACAAACACAACGAATCATTGATAAATTATCAGAAGTTGCGCCGGAAAATGAATATCAAGCGGTTGTGATCAAAACAACGGGCGATAAATTCATGGGCGATTTAAAAGCCATGGGCGGTAAAGGCCTTTTTTGCAAAGAAATTGAACAAGCACTGCTAGACGGTGAGGTTGAAATGGCCATGCACTCCATGAAAGATGTGCCAGGCGATGTGGACTTGCCTCAAGGCTTGGCTATCCCTGCCATGCTGGAAAGGGATGACATCCGTGATGTGGCTGTTTGCCGTAAAGGTGAAGACTTTATCGGTTTAAAAGAAGGTGCAAAAGTGGGCACCAGCGCACCCAGACGTGCCGCTGCCTTGCAAGCCGCCTTTCCTTACTTAGACATTGTGCCGATCCGCGGTGCGGCGGACACTCGCATTGGCAAGCTGGACATTGGCGAAGTGGATGCCTTGATTATGGCCAAATCTGGTTTGGAGCGCATTGGCATGGATGCCCGCATCAGCGAAGTATTTGAACCGGACATGTTGTGCCCAGCCATTGCCCAAGGTGTTATTGGTATACAATGCCGAGAAGACGACGCCGATGTGATGGCGTTGTTGGCGCAAATCAACCATGAAGATACCTTTACCTGTGTCACTGCGGAGCGTATTGTCCTTAAAGAATTACAAGGCAACTGCCACACCCCAATTGCAGGATTTTGTGAAGTGACCAAGGGCGGCAACTTGCGTTTTATTGCGCTTGTGTCATCTCCCGATGGTCAAGAAGTGGTTCGTGCGCGTGAAAAAATGCCTTATCAAGATGCTGAAAAACTGGGCCTTGCCGTGGCGAAAAGCTTGATTGATCAAGGCGCGAAGGACATTATTAAGAACATTCAAAAAGCTTCATAAAAAAAGCGCATGTTTTTAATTGTTCGCACCAAGGACCAAATCCGCAAAACCAGCCGATATTTCACGGAAAGTGACATTGCGCACAAAACTTTTGCCATTTCTTCTACCCAGTTGAACCGGATAGACATCAGCAAAGAACAACAGCTCGATGGTTTTATTGTCACCAGCCCCAATGCTGTGCTGGCCATTCCGCAGACTAAACTGCCGTTTTTTTGCGTCGGCGATGCAACGGAAAAGGAATGTATTGAAACCGGTCGTCGTGTGGCCTTTACCGGCAGAAGCAATGCCGAAAACATGGCTGCGGACATGGCCAAACGCTTCCCGCCGATGCGTCTCATTCACGCTGCGGGCGATAGGGCCGATACATCATGGTATCAAACATTGACCGCTAAGGGCATTGAAGTGGTGAACAAGCTGGCCTATCAAACCGTATACAGTGAAAAATTGGACGATGAAACGATAGCGCTTTTAAAAAGTGAACCGTTTAAAGCCATTGTCTTCTTTTCCAGCCAAGGGGCAGAACATTTTCAAAAACTGATGGTTCAGGCAGGCCTTCAAAGCCAAAACTTTAACGTGATTACGTTTAGTCAACAAATTGCCCAACATTGCCAAAATTTCAAAAACGTTTTGGTGTGTGAGGAACCGTCGTTAAAAGCTGTTAAAAATGTCATCCAAACTTTGTAAATTGGGTGGTTTTATCCATTTTTTGTAAATTTCTTTTGATTGTAACGGCCAGATACCTTTAAACTTATGTTTATCAGATAAAAAACAAAGGGTAAAGATGTGCCAAAGTCGTCCAAAAAGAACACAACAAAAGACAACAACCGACCATTGCCTTTTTGGCTACCCTTTCAAAAAAATATCCTGTGGTATCTACTGGCGTTAATTTTGGTGCTGGCTGCGGTGGTTGCCAATGTTTATCCACAGCTGGAAATGAAGCTGTTGAACGAAGAACAACAACCCAAACTGACCAAAAATGTGCTGGTGCATGAAGCCGACCTGCAAACGGAAATCCGTTCCGTTGCTGATCTTGAAAACCTGCTGGAGCAAAATGTCGCCGCGGTGGAGCGGGTGCTGAAGATGATTGAAGCGCGCGAATCCCGCAATTTAGAGCAGTTAGACGGCGTTGCTAAGACCACTTTGGCGCTGGATACCCGCATTCAGCAACTGCAAAGCGAAGTGGACAGCTATAAAAAGCAATTGGCACAGCAGCAAAAGCTGGCCAAGCCAGAGTATCAGCAATTAACCAGTCAGGTTCTTTCCTTGGTGGATGCTTATCACAGTGGCGATGCCGACTTGATGAAGATTACCAACCTCCATGAATTGGCGGTTTCTCAAAATTTAAGCCCCGAATTTAACCAGTCCCTTAAAAATTTAATTACCGCAACGGAAGGCCATGGCCCCGTGACCAACGCCCATTTGATGATGCTCAGCTACCAATTGTTGCACCTTGGTTCGCCCGAAGTGGATGACCTGCTGAGCCAAGCACAGCTTGAAAACAGTTATTTTGATCAAGCCAGACAGTACATTTCCAAATGGGTGGAAGTACGCAAACTGGAAGATAAAAACAGCCAAAATCCATGGCTCAAAAGTTTGTATGATGTGCAAAATCAAATTATCCAAGGTCAATACGACAAGGCCCTTACAACGCTGAGCCAAGGGGTGTTAAAGTCAGACAAACGCACAGAACCTCTGCGGGAAAAAATGTTGGTTGCTCAACAACAGCAACAAGCCTTAAAAAGTGCGGTGATGCATTTTAAAGCGATCACCAAAGGTGAGCAATAGTCCCATGGTACGGTTACTTTTCTTTATTGTCTTATTGTTTGCGGTGGGTTTTGCTGTGCAAGGCCTTTCCAGTTTAGAAGGTGTGTCAACCTTTGAAGTTTACGGTTATCAAATCACAGCCACCACGCCTTTTGTTTTGGTGGTGCTGTTACTTTTGGCTTTGGCGGCGTTTTTACTTGGCCAACTGTGGGCCTTTTTGGTGCAAGCACCTCATACGCTAGAAAAATGGCGTGATAAAAAGCGTTATCAAGAAGGGTTTGACCACTTTTTGCTGACACTGGAATCCTTCCGCGAGGGGGACTTTAAAGGCGCGCAAAAACATGGCAAAAAGTCGCAAAAGTTACTGCCACACCCTGCCCTAAAGGATTATTTAGGCGCTGAATTGGCGGTGTTTGAAAACACACCACAAAAAGCTCTCCCATTTTATGAGGACTTGTCCAAGCGTTCCCAAGGTTCTTGGGTGGGTTTAATGGGGATGATGGAGCAATTTAGCCGGCTGGAAAATTGGGAAAAAGTGCACGAAACCTGCCAACAAGCCTTTGCCATGCGCCCCAAGAACAAAAAAGTGGTCGATAAATTGCTACAAGCGCAGTTTCAGCTTTCATACTATGATGACCTTTTAAAGCTTTTGCCCCATGCGCAAAAATACAGTTCTTACACGTCCGAATTTTTGGATGATGTTGAAAGCATGATTTATTACGAAAAATTTAAAGTGACCAGCAACAGCAAGGATCAACAAAAGTTCCTTAAAAAGTCTTTACAGGCCTCGGCGATGAACTTTTTAAGCTTTGAGCAAACCCTGGAGCTGGAAACCAATGATAAGAAAAAGCTTAAACTTTTAAATGACTTTTTTAAAAAGTGCCCCAGCCTTGAAGTATACAATCTATGGCAACAAACCATAAAGGGTCAACCCAATCAATATTACAAGCGCCGTTTAAAAGCTTTTTTAAAGGGGCATGAAGGCCATTTTGTTGAATTTTACGTTCAAGCGCATGAAGCTTACCGCTTGGATCATCATGACCAGTGCCTTGAATTTTGTGACAAAGGTTTGGCGGTGTTCCAGTCCCAACAGCTTTTAAAGCTTAAAATGCTTTCCCTCCAAGCGCTGGAAAAACATGACGAAGTCACACTGTGCCTTGAAAAATTGGCAGATTATGGCCAATATATCTTTATAGGTGACTATTTTGCGGAGTTTGCCTCAATGTGGCAAATGAAGGACATTTTTGAAAAGCAAAACCACCTCAGTGAAACCAAGCAAAGTTTACTGCTAACACATGGATGAAAGTGACAAGATGGACCCAGATTGGGCACAGGAAATTGAAGACGTTCAGCCGTTAAAAGGCAAGCATAAGGCCAAGCTTGCATTGTCGGATTATATTGTCGAATCACACGATGATGACGATGATGAAGTGCGCGAGGCGATCCCACACCATCTGCTGCCGAAGGAAAACATCCCACAAAATTTAAATTATAATATCCCCATTTCTGATGAGGTTTTTAACAACATTCAACACACAGAGAAAACCTTGTCCGGTTGCCGGGTCAGCATTTCGCCAGACCATTTTAAAAAGCTTAAAAAAGGTTCTTTTCCCATTGAAGGTCGGTTAGACCTTCACGGTTTTAAGGAAGACCAAGCATGGCAAGGCTTGAATGACTTTTTAACCGAGACCTATCAGCAAAACAAAAGGTGTGTTTTAATTGTTCATGGTAAAGGCAAAGGTTATGGCGACTGTGGTAACATGGGTATCATTAAAGCCAACATTTGCCAATGGCTGCAAAACAGCCCTTACGTGCTGGCTTACCACACAGCGCAGGGCAAGCACGGCGGCAGTGGCGCCGTTTATGTGTTGATGCGAAAGAATAAACATAAGTAAATGAGGTGACGATGCGTAAAGTTTTCCCAGTTCTAGTTGGTCTTTTGATTATATGTGGTGGGGTGTACTATGTCATAAACCCCATTGATCAAACACAAGTTGCCCAAAAACAAGGCCAGCAAACAGGTCAAGAGGCTCAAACAAGCTCAAAAAAAGCAAAAGAAATGGTCGACCCTTGTAAGCAATTGCCAGCAGATGTTGCGTTTGACCAATGCGGGTTCCAGCATGTTGTATACGCTGAACAGGACGCCTTCTTACTTGCCCTCGACGGGGCGAGTTTTGGATTGTGGATGCCAGACGGTCAGTTTGTGCCGGTTCAAACCAACCTTTATTTTACACCGCAGCAAGCGGTCAATGCTTACTTGGCCAAACAACAGCTTGTGGTGAAGGAAGAAGACTGGCAATCGGTTGAAAAGGAAATTCGCCTCAGCAAGCGGGGTTACCTTTTAGCGCTTCACTTTACAACACCTGAACAGGGCACCATTTACATCAGCCCCAATGGCCGCATTACAGGGCGCTTAAAATAATCCACAAATCTGGCAATAAACCTTCAAAAGCAAGCATGCAATGTTTGCTTTTTTTTGGTATATTGGCAGTTGAATCAGTGAAAAATAAGGTTTCTCATGTCACAAAAAGAAAAATTGGTAGTTATCGACGGATTTAATTTCTTATTCCGTGCCTATTATGCAGTCCGCGCCCTCACCCGCAGTGATGGCTTGCCCACCAACGCATTGTATGGCTTTACCCAAATGCTGTTAAAAGTGATTGAAGACGTTCACCCCCATTATTTAGCTGTGGCAATTGATACACCAAGAACCTTCCGCCATGACATTTACCCAGATTATAAAGGCCACCGCAAGGAGCCGGACGAAGAAATGTTGCAGCAAATTCCTTTGCTGGAAACGTTGGTTCAGTCCTTTGGGATAGAAACTTTAAAGCTGGACAACTATGAAGCGGATGATTTGATTGCCGCCTGCGCCGAAAAATTTGGCGGTGAAGTGGAAGTTGTGATTGTGTCATCAGACAAGGACTTGATGCAGTTGGTCAACGACGATGTTTATATGTATGACACCATGAAGGACCTTTTCATCCACGCCGAGCAAGTGGTGGATAAATTTGCGGTAACGCCCGATAAGGTGATTGAAGTACAGTCCTTGATTGGCGACAGCAGTGACAATGTCCCTGGTGTTAAAGGTGTTGGCCCTAAAACCGCAGCCCAGCTGATTCAACAGTTTGGCAGTCTTGACAATTTGTATGACAATATTGAGGAAGTGGCACGCGAAAAACTGCGCCAAAACTTGAAGGATAACAAAGACCTTGCCTACATTTCCAAACAATTGGTGACCTTGGACAGGCAAACACCACTTGATAAAACATTGAAGGATTTGGCATACAGCCCCTGCCCGCAAAAAACGGAAGAATTTTTATCAAAAATGGAATTCAATCGCCTGAAGGCGAGAGCGGTTAAATTGTTTACTAAAAATGAAGATGTTAAACAAGAGTATGATATCGTTGAAGAAGTACAAAGTAAGCAACCACTTACTTACAAAAATTACATGACGGTTAATAAAAAAGAATGGTTTGAAAATTGGCTGAAAAAGCTTGAAAAACATAAGGTTTTTGCCATTGATACCGAAACAACATCTTTAAATGTGATGCAGGCAGAGCTGGTGGGGATTTCCCTTGCTGTGCGGGCGGATGAGGCTTGCTATATTCCTTTGACTCACAAGGTGGATATGCTGTCCCAAGAAGGGGATCAGCTGGATAAAGCCTACGTTTTAGAAGCGTTGAGACCTTATCTAGAAGACTATAGGTATACAAAAATTGGCCAGAATATTAAATATGACATGCATATTTTTTACAACGAAGGCATTTTGTTAAAGGGTGTGGAAGATACAATGTTGATGTCCGCCTGTTTAGATGGTGGCTTGCATGGCCACGGCATGGACGACTTGGCCGAGCGCCACTTGGGTCACACTTGCATCTCCTTCAAGGAAATTGCCGGCACCGGCAAAAAGCAGAAAACCTTTGATGAAATTTCAATTGCGGAGGCCACACCCTACGCCGCAGAAGATGCGGATATCACGCTGCAACTTTATCATATCTTCAAAAAACGGATAGAATCAGAAGGTTATGAGGCTGTATATAAACTGTATCAAACCGTTGAAAAACCATTGATTGAAGTGTTGATGAAGATGGAACATTTGGGCGTGGTGGTGGATAAAGACGCTCTGCAAGAATTGTCAAAAACGTTCCAACAGCGCATCCAAAGCCACGAAAAACGGATATTTGAGCTGGCAGACGCCGAGTTTAATGTCAATTCGCCTAAGCAGTTGGGAGAAATTTTGTTCGATAAACTAGGCATTGAAACCAAAGGCAAAAAACGTTCAACCAATGCCGAAGTGTTGAACAAACTGGCCGATGAATATGAAATTTGCGCCGAAGTTGTAAAATACCGTGCTTTAATGAAGCTAAAAGGCACATATACCGATGCCTTGGTGGGGCAAATTAACCCCAAAACAGGGCGTGTTCACACCTCTTACCATCAAATGGGGGCGGCGACTGGGCGCTTTTCTTCCTCTGACCCGAACTTGCAAAACATCCCGTCACGCACCGAAGACGGCCGTAAGATTCGTCACTGTTTTGTCGCAAAGGCTGGTCACACCATTATGTGTGCCGATTATTCACAAATTGAATTAAGGTTGCTTGCCCACATGAGCGGCTCGGAAGGGTTAACAAAAGCATTTGTCGACGGTGAAGATATCCACAGATATACAGCGGCGCAAATTTTTGGCATCTCCTTGACCGACGTTGAACCACAACAGCGTAGTGCGGCCAAAGCCATTAACTTTGGTTTGGTTTACGGCATGGGTAAGGTCAGCCTTGCCAAGCAGATTGGCGTTTCACAAAAAGAAGCGGCAGAATATATTGAAAATTATTTTGAGCGCTATGCCGGTGTCCGCCGTTTCCTTGAAGGTTACAAAGAAATGGCGCATGAAAAGGGTTATATCGAAACAATTTTTGGCCGCCGTGTTCACTTTCCAAACATTGAAGCCAAACAACCCATGCTCCGCGCAGGCGCAGAGCGCGCGGCGATCAACGCACCGCTTCAAGGTTCCAATGCGGATATTATTAAAAAAGCGATGCTGGAAATGGAGCCTGCCTTGCAAAAAGCAGGTTTGGCGGCCAAAATGTTGATGCAGGTGCATGATGAACTGGTGTTTGAAGTGCCTGAAAATGAAGTGGAGGACACTGAAAAACTTGTGAAAAATGTGATGGAAGGCGTTGTTGAGCTGACAGTACCACTGCAAGTGGATGTGGACACCGCCAGCAATTGGGAAGAAGCGCACTAAGCCATTTTTGATGCCAAAAGACGAACGAGCGACGCATATCAGGCGCAACAAAGACGAAACAAAAACGCATATAAGGGAAAAGAACATGGATTTAAAACAAAACATTGAAAACAACCCAACCATTTTTGGCAAAATTTTGCGTGGCGAAATTCCCGCCGATAAGGTTTATGAAGATGAGTTGATTTTGTCCTTTCGGGATATTCAGCCCAAAGCGAAGATCCACGTTTTGGTGATCCCTAAAAAACGGATTGTCGACCTGCGTGAAGCTAAACCTGAGGACGCTGAAATTTTAGGCCACCTGATGGCGAAGATCCCCGAAATTGCCGCGAAGGCTGGTTTAACGGCAGGTGGTTTTCGCTTGGTGGCCAACAATGGCGATCATGCAGGGCAAGAGGTGCCACACCTCCACTATCATCTTTTAGGGGGCGAAGAACTTCAAAAGTTATAATATTACAATGGCTTAACATTTTTTAAGCCTGCAAAAAAGCACTGACCTTGCAAAGCATCGGTTTCGGTGCTTTTTATTTTGGGAAAACACTTGATTTTAAAAGGTTTCCCACCTATAAACTGTATACGTTTCACGTGAATCAAAGGAATATGAAATGAAAACGCACGGAATTTATGATGTAATTGTGATTGGCGCAGGCCACGCCGGCAGCGAGGCGGCCGCCGCATCGGCCAGAATGGGCGCTCAAACACTGCTTTTAACGGGCAACTTGGACACCATTGGCCAAATGTCATGCAACCCAGCGGTGGGTGGCTTGGCGAAGGGTCACTTGGTGCGCGAGATTGACGCACTAGACGGTATCATGGGTCGGATGACCGATAAGGCCGGTATCCAGTTCCGTATGTTGAATGCTTCCAAGGGCCCTGCCGTGCGTGGCCCCCGTGCCCAGACCGACCGATTCGTTTACCGTGAAGCGGTGCGTGAGGAGCTGGAGGCAACCGAGAACCTCACCATCAAACAGGCGATGGTGGAAGATGTTTTGCTCAATGATGAGGGCATGGCGGAAACCGTGATATGTTCCAGCGGTTGGGCTTTTCAGGCCAAGGCGGTGGTCATCACCACGGGTACGTTCTTGCGTGGTTTGATTCACATTGGCCCTGCCAAGGTGGGCGGCGGCCGCGCTGGCGAGCCGGCCTCGGTCAAACTGTCCGAAACCTTTGAGCGGATGCAGTTTAAGCTGGGTCGTCTGAAGACGGGAACCCCTGCCCGTTTGGATGGTCGTACCATTGATTATAGCAAGCTGACCTTGCAACCAGGTGATGACAAGCCCCTGCCCTTTTCTTACATGACCGAGCGCATTGAGCAGGAACAAATCCCTTGTTATGTGACTTACACCAATGAGAAGACCCACGAGATTATCCGCAATAACTTGGACAAAGCGCCGATGTATAGCGGTCAAATCAACAGCACCGGGCCACGTTACTGCCCTTCGATTGAGGACAAGGTTGTCCGCTTTGCTGAAAAGGCTGGCCACCAGATTTTCCTTGAGCCCGAAGGCCGAAACAGCATTGAAGTTTACCCCAATGGCATTTCCACCTCGTTGCCGATTGATGTTCAGATGGAAATGATCCGCACCATTGAGGGCTTAGAGAATGTGGAAATTCTGCGCCCAGGCTATGCCATTGAATATGACTATGTGGAGCCGACTGAGCTGCACCATACCCTTGAAACCAAGAAGATCCCTGCCCTTTACTTGGCAGGGCAAATCAATGGCACCACAGGCTATGAAGAAGCCGCCGCCCAAGGGTTGATGGCTGGCCTGAACGCCGCTTGTCGTGCATTAGATAAGCCGAAGTTTGTGCTGGACCGTGCCGATGCCTATATTGGTGTGTTGATTGATGATCTTGTCACCAAGGGCACCAATGAGCCTTACCGTATGTTTACATCCCGTGCAGAGTACCGCCTGTTGTTGCGTGCGGACAATGCCGATTTACGCTTGACTCAAAAGGGCTTGGAGCTGGGTTGCGTGAATGTTTCACGTGAAAAAAGGTTTAATGAACGGCTTGCTGCCCTTCAAACTGCTGGCGATGTAATCAAAGGTTTGAAGGTGCGCCCAAGTGATGCTTTTGCACAAAAGGTGGCGGAGTTGTCTGGCAGTTATAAGGACAGTCAGTCCCTGTTTGATGTGATTAAACGTCCACAGATTACCTTGGCGATGGCGATGCCCTTTTGCCCAGAGCTGGCCGAACTACGTGCCGATGCCATGGAGCAGGTTGAGATTGAGGCGCAGTACGATGGTTATATCAGTCGTCAGCGTGAAGATGCCGAGCTGTTGCGTGCCGAGGAGTCCTTTGAGATTCCAGTCAGCTTTGACTATGGCAATATCAAAAGCCTTTCAAACGAAGTGCGTCAAAAGTTGGAAACCTTCCGCCCAGCGACATTGGGTGCGGCAGGTCGTATCAGTGGTGTGACACCATCGGCGCTGACTTCCCTTTATATTTACATTAAGAAAAATTATGGAGAAAGTAATGCCCATGAATGATAGAGACATCTTTATTCAAAAGTGTGCCGAATTAAATATTCAGCTCACCGAAGAGAAATTAGCGCGTATTGATCAATACGCGTTTTTATTAGAGAAATGGCAAGTGAAATTTAACCTCGTTGGGCCGGACACGATTCCTTATATATATAGTCGTCACATTTTAGACTGCGCTCAAATTTGTTCATTGATAAAAAGTGATGACGTTGTGTTGGATATTGGAGCGGGTGCAGGACTGCCTTCAATTATTATTGCGATTTTAACAGGTGCAAAAGTTCATGCTTGTGAATTGGTAGGTAAAAAGATTCAATTTATGAGCGAAGTAAAACGTCAACTTAAATTAGGCGATCAGTTTTTACCCCTAAAAGAAGACGTTTATAAATTGCATGAAAAAAATGAACGATATTCTGTGATTACTTCTCGTGCCTTTTCTGAGGTGGATAATATTTTAAAGGCAGGGAACCCGCTGCTTTTAGAAGGTGGAAAGTATGTATTGCTAAAAGGGGCGTCATTTGAGGATGAAAAAAATAACTCGCCTTTAATAAAGTGCATGACAATAGAAGAAAAAAGGAGTATAACTTTTACAGGTGGAAAAATTTTGGTCTTGAGTAATAGTTCCACGTGAAACAAAAAAGAAGATAAGAGAAATGACAAAGATTATAGCGTTATCAAATCAAAAGGGTGGTGTTGGTAAAACAACCACCGCTGTGAACTTGGCAACAGGTTTGGCGGCGTGCGGAAAAAAGGTGTTGGTGATCGATTTTGATCCGCAAGGAAATACATCTACTGCATTTGGCATTGAGAAAATGGTGAACACAAAAAACAGTTATTCACTTTTAATGCATGATGCGACATTGTCCGAAGTGGTTCACAAAACAAATGTGCCAAATTTGGATGTTGTGCCATCGACTATTCATTTAAGTGGTGCAGAAGTTGAGCTTGTTCCAGTGATGGCGCGTGAGCGTCGTTTGGAAGATGCGCTTTTTGAGCAGGTTGATGTTTATGATTACGTGTTTATTGATTGCCCACCTTCCCTTGGCTTGCTGACGTTGAACGCTTTGACAGCGGCAACTGATGTTTTGGTGCCTTTGCAATGTGAATTTTTTGCAATGGAAGGTTTGTCACAACTTTTCCAGACCATCGATTTGGTGAAAAAGAATTTGAACGACAAATTGAAACTGAACGGTGTGTTGCTGACAATGTTTGATACACGCAATAAGCTTTCTTCTGTGGTGGAAGAAGATGTGCGGCGTCACCTAGGTGATAAAGTGTACAAAACAATGATCCCAAGAAACGTTCGTGTTTCCGAAGCGCCTTCTTTTGGTAAACCTGTTTTGTTGCACGATGTTAAATGTGCAGGTGCGCAAGCTTATATTAAATTGGCTGGTGAAATTATCCGTCGTGATGTGAAGGCTTCTACAGCTGTTCTAAGCATGGAGGTGGCGGCATAATGTCAAACGCTCTTGGAAAAGGTTTGAGTGCTCTTTTAGATGATGCAGCAGCTGGTGCTGTTTCACAGGGGAAGACAACCACCGCTGAAATGAAACTGCCGGTTAAGAAATTGGTGCCCTCTTCTGTTCAGCCACGTCGTGTGTTTAACGATGATGCTTTGCAGAGCTTGTCACAGTCCATCCGCAGTCAGGGAATTATTCAACCACTGTTGGTGCGCCCGATGCCAAATGGCACTTATGAGATTATTGCGGGTGAGCGTCGCTGGCGTGCTTCACAGTTGGCTGGTTTAACCGAAGTGCCAGTGGTGGTGCGTGAGCTTGAAGACGGCAAAGCGTTGGAACTGGCGATTGTTGAGAACGTTCAGCGTGATGACTTGAACGCCATTGACGAGGCAGACGGTTACCTGCGCTTGGTGAACGAGTTTAACTACACCCACGAAGAAATGGCCCGTGTAACAGGCAAAAGCCGCAGTCATATCACCAACCTGATGCGTTTGTTGGCCCTGCCCGAGAAAATTAAAGCCTTTGTGGAGCATAAAGAGATCTCCATGGGGCATGCCCGTGCATTGTTGGCAGTCAGCGAAGATGAAAGCTTGCAACTGCGCCTGGCCAAACAAGTGATTAAAAAAGGTTTGTCCGTCCGTGATACTGAAAAGTTGGTGCGTAAGCACCTTGAAAAGGACGGCAAGCGCAAAGAACGTTCAACAACGGACTTTGCAACCAAGGAACTGGAGACCCGTGTCCGTGATGCGGTGGGTCTCAACGCCTCTTTAAAGCAAAAAAGTGGTGTCGGTTCTTTGACTATTGCATTTAAAAGTGAAGAAGAAATGACCAAACTCTTAAAGCTTTTGGGTGCAGCGTAAGTTTTATGCTTACATTGGATACAATATCCATCTCTTATCTTTGACCAAAAATGGCGGTACCTATACGAACGTAGGTGGCGCCATTTTTTATTGCCGTTTCATAGTCCCCACTCATGCCCATAGAAAGTTCCTTGAATTGGTGCTGTTGATTCAGCCTTGCCACTTCTTTATATAAAGGGTCCGGGTTCACCCCCTTGGGTGGGATGTACATCAGACCCAGCAAGTCAATGTGCGGGCAATGTTGTTGGATGTAGGTCACAAGTTCTTCAAGGTCATCTGGGTGCACACCGCCTTTGCTGGCTTCGTTTGTAAGGTTAATTTGAACAAAGCCCCCTATTCTCTTGTTCAGTTTCACGCAGGCTTTTTCGATGGTGGTTGCCAGTTTCATGCGGTCAATGCTGTGAATGTACTGGCAGTGTTGCACGGCATCTTTGGCTTTATTGCTTTGTAAGTGGCCAATAAAATGCAGGTTGACCCCTGTAAAAACCGCTGATTTTTGAATCACTTCTTGAATATAACTTTCGCCAAAGTGGCAAACGCCTGCTTTTTTTGCTTCTTGGATGCTGGATTCGGGGTGTTTTTTGCTCACCGCAATCAATTTACAACCGTTTTTTATTAAAAATTTTTTTGTTGTGTTTAAATTTTGGGCAATATTCATAAGCGCTCTTTTGCTGTTGTTTTACCCCTTTATTTTGCCTTGTTTGCCCCAGTTTTTCAAGGTTTTTTAATGTTTTGAATGGGTTGTATAAAAAACACACAGCATGTGTGCGTTTGGGTATGGGTGGTGGAATTTGTTTGACCTTACCCATATTGGGGGACTAATTTTGAATACGTGAGAGATTCGACTCGTCATAGATTCGGATTGTTAGAGATAATAATAACTCCTTAGGAGAGAATATAAAAATGAAAAAAACACTTTTGATGGCAACAGGCGCTTTGATGGCTGCTGGTTTTGCTGCTGATGCGAAAGCTGTAGACGTTGAGCTTTACGGTCAGGTTAACAAAACACTTATGGTAACAGACAACGGTACAGACTCTGAGTTTGCTGTACGTGATAACGACAAATCTTCTACACGTGTTGGTCTTAAAGGCGAGCAAATGTTGGACAACGGTTTGACAGTTTCTGTATTGGCTGAATACGAAATGAACGGCGACGACACTCGCGTTAAGAGCGGTACAGATGTAACTTCTGGTTCTGCTTCTACTCTAACTGAGCGTCACGCTCGTGTTGGTGTTGCTGGTGCTTTCGGTACAGTATTGGTTGGTCACACATCTGTTGCAACTGACTCTGCTGCTGAGCAAGACATGGCTGGTGTTTCTGACCTTCTAGGTTCTGACATCGCTCGTTTTGGTGGTGGTACTTCTTTTGTAGGTGGTGCAGGTACACCGACAGTAGCTGATACATTCAGTCGTTTTGATGGCGACCGTGCTGACGTTGTTGCATACAACTCTCCAGTAATCAACGGTGTTCAAGCTCGCGTTTCTACATCTGAAGGTGGTGAAATTCAAGGTGCTGTATTCTACAAAGGTAAATACGACGCTGTAGCTGTTAAAGCTGCTTTGGGTTACGAGTCTAACTCTACAAGCGATGTTGACAACACAATCATGGGTTCTGTTTCTTTGAAGCACGATTCTGGTTTGGCTGCAACATATGCTTACGGTCAAGAGTCAACTGAAACAGGTGCTGATGAAGCTGACATGCACTACTTCAAAGTTGGTTACGCTTTCGACGCTTTCGAAGTGGCTGCTGACTACGCAACACACGAAGCTGATAACGCTGCTGGTCTAGAAGGTAAAGCCTTCGGTATCGGTGCTCAGTACAACTTGGGCCACGGTGTATCTGTTGCAGGTGCTTACCGTAACCTAGAAGCTGAGAACAACACAAGCTCAGCTGACGATATCGACCTAATCATGGCGAACGTACGCGTTAAGTTCTAAGTTTAGATCTTAAGCAAATAAAAACCCGCTTTTAAAGCGGGTTTTTTGTTTTTTGTGTTAACAAATGCGGTGCAAGCGGTTAGAATGCCGTTTTAAATAAATGAAATAATGAAAATAGGTGTTTTAGATTATGAAAAAGCAAATCCTTCTTACTGCTGTGGCCGTGGCTGTGGCAGCCTGCAGTGCCAATGTTGAGCAAGCAGACGTCAACCCAACGCCACACGACACATACAAAGGCGAAGGTCTGATCTCGGGCAAGTCTGGCAACTTGTTGGACTCATTTGAAGGTGGTGCTTTGGTGGGCGATGCGCAGTCCACTGCTTTGCCGGTTAACGTTTACCTGTGGCACGCTTCTTTGGACGCCCTTTCCTTCATGCCGCTGGCTTCTGCCAACTCCACCGATGGTGTGATCATTACCGATTGGTATACAAACCCAAACAACCGCAATGAGCGTGTGAAGGTCAATGCTTTTGTCACAGGCAAGGCTTTTTCCACCCGCAACCTCAAGGTTTCTGTGTTTAAGCAAGAAAAACAAAATGGCGACTGGGTTGATATGGCGGCAGACAATCAAACCGCAACCCAATTAGAAGATACCATTTTAACCAACGCCCGTGCCCTTAAAATTAAAGCACAAGCCGTACAGTAACCAACACAGACAGCGAAGAAAGCATCAAAACAAATGACAGCCCGTTACAACCCGTTTGAGATTGAAGAGAAGTGGCAAGGCGTGTGGGACGCTGAAAACACTTTTAAAACCGTTACAGACACATCTAAGCCGAAATACTATGTGCTGGAAATGTTCCCTTACCCATCTGGTAAGCTGCACATGGGTCACCTGCGTAACTACACCTTGGGCGATGTGATTGCCCGTTACAAACGTGCCAAAGGTTTTAACGTGCTTCATCCCATGGGTTGGGATTCTTTTGGTATGCCGGCGGAAAACGCGGCGATGCAACACAACACCCACCCTGCCAGCTGGACAGACTCAAACATTGCGGCAATGCGTGACGGCCTGAAAAAAGCCGGTTTTGCCTACGACTGGGACCGTGAGCTGGCCACCTGCAAAAAAGATTACTACGGCGCACAACAAGCCCTGTTTATTGACATGTACAACAAAGGTTTGGTTTACCAAAAAGAATCTTTGGTCAACTGGGACCCTGTGGACAACACAGTCCTTGCTAATGAACAAGTGGTGGACGGTAAAGGCTGGCGCAGTGGCGCTGTGGTGGAGCGTCGCAGCATGACCCAGTGGTTTATGGCCATTACCAAATATGCCGATGAGTTGTTGGGCGACTTGTCCCAATTAAATGACTGGCCAGAGCGGGTGCGCTTGATGCAAGAAAACTGGATTGGTAAGTCCGAAGGTTTGTCCTTCGCTTTTGATGTAAAAGGTGCGGGTGATGGTGTAACGTTGCCTGTATACACCACAAGGCCGGACACCATCATGGGTGTGACCTACTGCTCCATTGCGCCAGAGCATCCATTGGCGGCACAATTGGCCGAACAAAACGCTGAAGCAAAAGCTTTTGTGGAAGAATGCCAAAGCATGGGCACCTCGCAAGAAGCCATCGAAAAGGCCGAGAAAAAAGGCTTTAAAACCCCTTATGTTGCGGTTCACCCCATCACAGGGGAAGATGTTCCGGTTTACATCGCCAACTTTGTGTTGATGGGTTACGGTACAGGTGCGGTGATGGCAGTGCCAGCCCATGACGAACGTGATTATGAATTTGCCAAAAAATACGACATTGCCATCCAACAGGTGATCCACGCAGAGGACATGCCAGCAGACAACGCCTACACCGGCGAAGGGGTGATGATCAACTCGGGCGAATTTGACGGTTTAACCAACGAAGCCGCTAAAAAAGCGGTGATCGCACGCATAGAAAAATTAGGCAAAGGCGAAAAAACGGAAAATTATCGCCTGCGTGACTGGGGGATTTCTCGCCAACGTTATTGGGGTTGCCCGATTCCGTTTGTAGAGTGCCCATCTTGTGGTTTGGTGGCCGAGAAAAAAGAAAACTTGCCGATTGAGCTGCCAGAAGATGTCACCTTCGACAAACCAGGCAACCCACTCGACCACCATGCCACATGGAAGCACACCTCTTGCCCAAGCTGCGGCGAAAAAGCACAGCGTGTGACCGACACCATGGATACGTTCATGGATTCTTCATGGTATTTCTTGCGTTATTGCAGTCCACAATCAAACGATGTGGTGAACAAAGATGACGTGAATTACTGGCTGAGTGGCGGTGTGGACCAATACATCGGTGGGGTGGAACATGCCATTTTGCACCTGTTGTATGCAAGATTTATTCATAAAGTGATGCGTGATTTGGGCTATGTAAACTGTGACGAGCCGTTTAAAGCATTGCTGACCCAAGGGATGGTGCTTCATAACTCCTACCAAACAAGCGAAGGGCGTTACCTCTACCCAAGCGAGGTGGACGTCGACGGTGATCAAGTGACATTCAACGGCGAAGCTGTTCAAGTCAACCGTATGGAGAAGATGAGTAAGTCCAAAAACAACGTGGTGGAGCCAATGACCTTGATTGACAAATACGGCGTTGACACAGCCCGTTTGTTTATTTTGTTCCAAGCACCAGCAGAGCGTGACCTTGAATGGTCAGATAATGCCGTGGAAGGCGCGTGGCGCTTCCTAGGGCGTCTTTGGAATTTGATGGACGCAGATAAACTATCTACTAAGGTGGATCACACCGTGGCCACCAATCTGCTGACCGAAAAAGCAGATGTGGATATCAAGCGTGCCATTCACCAGTGCATTGATAAGGTCAGCAAAGACGTTGAGAAATTCCAATTCAACACCATGATTGCTGCCGTGATGGAGCTTTCCAACAAGCTTTCAGCTTACAAGGTGACAGGCGAAACGCAGAAATCCCTCTACCGTGAAGGGGTGGAAGCATGTGTGCGCTTGTTAAACCCTGCGGTTCCACATATGACAGAAGAAATGTGGCAAGCACTTGGCCACAGCGCACCGCTGACAGCCACAAGCTGGCCAGAGGTTGATCAAAAAGCCGCGAAAGACAGTGAAATTACATTGGTGGTGCAAATGAACGGTAAATTAAAAGAGCGTTTAACCGTGCCGGCGGACATTGCCAATGATGATGCCGAAAAACGTGCCCTAGAGGCGATTGCACCGCATTTAGGTGGTTTATCGGTGCGTAAGTGCATTGTGGTACCAAAACGTCTTGTAAACATTGTCGTCGGCTAAGGGAAGGGTAGTTGCTGTGAAATTTATGTTATTGGCTTGGTCGCTTTTGTTAGCGGGTTGTGGTTACAGCACCGTTTATCAAACAACGGCGGACGCTGTCCAGTCTGTTGCGGTAGCGGAAGTTGTGGTTAACACCGGTGAAAAATTGCCAGGGGAACGCCGTGTGGCACAACTAGTCAACCGCCGTTTGGCGCAAGTGTTTACTAGCCATCCAGACAGTGCGGCTTACACATTGCACATTCATTTAGATGAAGAGCAACGCACACTGGCGGTTTTAAGAGATGCCACTGAAGACCGTTTTGAAGTGGTTTTAACCGCTAGCCTAAGCCTTAAAGATCACAAAGGTGAGCAAGTCTTCCAGAAGGTGTACACGACCACAGCTATTTATAATGTGGAGCCTTCACCGCTGAGTACCGATGCTGGCCGTGAGCGTGCCCGTCAAAGTGCGGCAGAGTTTACCAGCCGAGAAGCGATTCAATACATCAATTTCTTTTTACATGAACAAAAGCGAAATGGTGACGCATGAAGTGGAATGTCAAACAGCTTGACGGTCTTTTAAAACAAAATGCGGCGAATGTGCCGCCTTTTGTTTGCATTTACGGAGAAGATGCAGGCCTTGCCAAGGACTATGCCCAAAAGGTTGCAGAACACCTGTGTGACGACTTGAATGACCCTTTTCGGGTCGATCGTTTTCGGGTGGAAGACGTGGTGGAAAACCCGCAATCGTTGTTAGAAGCAACCCAGACAGTTTCCTTGATGGGGGGCAGTAAATTGGTGTACTTACAGGGTGTAAGTAAGGACTTACCAGCTAACGAAAAAGCCACGGTCACTCAAGCCATTCTCGATGTATTGGAACATATCAATGAAGGAGTTCACTTTGTTTTTGCCGCCAGCGGTTTTGACCCTAAAATTGCTTTGATTAAGCACATTGAAAAAAATAACAACGCCATCGGCGTACGCTGTTATCAAGACAGCAACCAAAGTATCAAACAATTGTTGCAAAATAAACTGCGTGACGAGGGCAAGCAAATGCAGCCCGACGCCATGGCCTTTTTGCTCAACAACTTGGGTAATGACCGTGCGGTGACCATGGCTGAAATTGAAAAGCTGATGATTTACACCACAGGTCAAGACACCATCACCTTGCAGGATTGTTTGGATTGTTTATCTGCCGCACCGTCGGTTAATGCATTTAAGCTGTGCGATGCCATTGGCATGCGCCAAAAGGAAATGGTCGAGCTTTATCTCCATCACCTGCGGGAAGAGGGGCAGGACGCTAACATGATTTTAGCGATGGTGATTCGTCATGTGCGCCGTTTGATACAAGCCAGGGAAATGAATAACCAAGGCATGGCGATGGACAGGGCGATGATGTCCCTTAAACCGCCTGTATTCTTTGGCAAGGCTGAATTTGAACGGCAAGTGCGGGATTACCCTGTAAAGCGCTTACAAACGGCGTTACAGCGTTTGTTGGCGCTACAGCATCAAAGTCGGGCAGGGGGTGTGGCGCCAGATTTGGTGGTGGAGCGGGGCATTATGGCCTTGGCCTTCTAAGTATTATGACAAAAAAAGCGGCCAATTGGCCGCCTTTTTTTAAGCTATATTAAAATCCCCACGGGTTGAAGAAGCTGTCCAACCCTGACCTCTCACGAGGGTCAAGCGGCTCTGGCAAGCTGGGTGGGAAGGCCATAGGCGCTGACAAACGAGTGATGTGGCTGTAGGTCCGCACTTCGTTGGTGTCATAAAGGCGCTCTGTCAAACCGCCCCTAAACAGCTTTGTAGGGCCATTGCTCAGCAAGTAGCCACCATCTCGGTAAAACTCGTCTTGAATGCGGTTGGGGCGGTATCCACTGTAAACGTAGGCTTGGGTCACCATCTTCACAGCGTCATAAGCCAGTGACGACATCGGCGCCATATCCTTTTGATAGTGGGTCTTAAAGTCCTTTTCCAAAACGGTTAGAAGGGCGCTGGCTGGGGCAGGGTATAAACTGCCTTTGATGTATTCACCCTTGTTTGTATACAGTGATTTGTTGTGCCATAAGGCACTGCCCACCAGTTGAATGTGGCTGTTGTCCATATCATAAAAAGCCAATTGGGAGGCAATGAGCGGTAATTTGTTGCTGCTGACCGGCAGGTAAAGGGCACCAAAGTCTACCATTGGCTGTGGGCTGAGGGTTTCAAGGCTTTCAAGGCGGGTGAGGGAGGCATCCGACATGGCTGCGCCCACCAGCTTAAATTCACGTTCCAGCATTGCCTTTTCATCCTTAAGTAATTGCAGGGCACGCTCTTCTTGTGCCAACTGTTTTAGCTGTTGCGATTGGTCATTCGAATTAGGGTCAAAGTAAACCACTTGCGACACAGAAACACCGAGTGCCAAGGCCTGATCGGTAAAGGTTTGGGTCATGTTGATGCCATAATCATTGTTTGGGGCCAGCACCGCACTGATGGATACATCACTATCGGCAATCATTTTCGCCGCCAAAGAGCCTTGAATGCCGTTGTTGTGGCCAAAAATGTGAAGGTCACGGTTGGCAAGGGTGCTGTCTGATGAAAAGCTAATCACAGGCATATCCGCCGATTCGGCAAAGCTTTCGATTGCACGGGTATTGGCCGCAGTGAGAGGGCCTAAAATAATGTGCGCACGGTCACTAATCGCTTTTTGTGCGGCAAGTCTTGCGCCCGTTTCGGTGCTTTGAGTGTCATGTGGGTAAAGCAAAACGTTTTGGTTGGGCTGCTGGAACAGCGCCAGCTGGGCAGCTTCTAGCATGTTTTGACCCATGTTTTGATGAATGCCAGAAAGCGGCAACAGCAAGGCCACTTTCAAAGGTTTGCCTTTGGGCGCATTGTCAAATTTTTCAAGCTTTTTAATGTTGATGGTGTCTTCAAGTTGTTCACGCATATCCTCAAGGTGGCCTGTTTCCTTGTGTGGGTTGTAGCGGTTTAACCAGTATCCAGCTTGTTGTAAGTTGTTTTGATGTGCCGCCACCCATGCCAATTTAAGGGCAAGTTCTGCTTGTGCATCCTGACTGGCTTCTTTAAAGGGGCTGTTAAAGCCTGTGGTGTGGTCATACAGGTCAAAGGCTTTTTCAAATTGCCCTTGTTGCGCCAAAACTGTGGCCTTTAAAAAGGTGGCAAACAGCTCTTCTTCTGTGGCTTGCAGGGCGTCAATATGAAAGAGAGCTTTGTTATAGAGACCTTTTTTAATAAATTCCTGTGCCAGCTTTTTGTGGTCATCTGTGGTGTATACAGGTTGTTGCGGTTCAAGGGTTGGCTCTATGGCGATGGCGCTGACATCTGCCGCTGTTGTGTTTGTAACTTCAGCTTGGCTGGTCACATCAATTAAAGCGCTGATAGAATCATACTGCGCATAAGATTGTGACGGCAATGCGGTGGAAAGAACGGCAACAGCGAAAAAACTTTTTAAATTCATAGAACAACCCTGTAATATATGTGTATTTTAAGAAGGTATATGAACAAAGCTTGTTGTGCAATGGTGAAATGACAAATAAACGACACATTTTGGGTAAAACTGCGGAAGTTTTAGCGCTTTTGTATCTCTGTTTAAAAGGCTATCGCCCTCTAAAGGTGAATGACCATTCCGGCGGAGTGGAAGGGGATATCATTGCCCAAAAGGGCAGTGCCATTACAGTGGTTGAGGTTAAATGGCGCCAAAACTTCGACCAAGCACACAGGGCTTTGCACCCCAGCCAACGTGAAAGGTTGCAACATAAAATGAAGGTGGTGGGTCGACAATATAAAGATAAGTCGGTGGAGTTTCACCTAGTGCTGATATGTCCCACACCCCCGTTTATACAGCATATCAAAAACCCATTTTCGCTTTAAAAATTCACACAAATTGTTATCTTGAAAATATAACTTTAAAGGAGGTTTTTTAATGCGTCACTATGTATTGCTTGGATTATTATCAACCAGCTTGATGGCATCAGGCTGTGTGCCGTTGTTGTTAGGCGGTGCGGCCACCGCTGGCTACATTGCCAGTCAGGACCGTGGGACAGAAACGGCAATTAGTGACATTAAGATCAAAACCTACATCAAAGATAAGTTAACACAGCAACACTATCAGTACCTAACACAGGTTGAAATTACTGTATTGCGCGGCAATGTGCTCATAACCGGCGTGGTTTCATCGTCCAAACAAGCACTTGAAGTGGAGGCTGTGGTGCAGTCGGTTCAAGGTGTTCAGCAGGTTTACAATGAACTGTTCACAGACGGGTATTACCCAGCTAAGCAATATACGCAGGACACTTGGTTGGCGACAGAAATTAAGTCCCTGATGTTCGCTGAGAAGGATATTAAGTCGGTGAATTACAACATCCATGTGGTGAACGGCCATGCTTATGTGTTTGGTTATGCAAGAACAGCCAGCGAACTGGAAGCGGTGAAGTATCTATTGCGCACCACTAAGGGTGTGAAGCAGGTGCACAGTTTTATCCGAGTAATATAAATTTGATATACCAATTGGTTTACTACATTGATTTAACATAGAATTTATTAAAAGCCGCCGCTATGGCGGCTTTTTTCTGTCCTCTATCATATAAGGCCATAATGCAGACAATTTATGCGAATTTCACATATTGAATGGCTCTGCTGGCCTATCATTGCAGTATCAATTTTAAGCTTGTCGTCTTAAAATTGCATTCAAAGTCTTAAAGTGATCATACATAACCAATTGGTTTAATGTATAAAAAGTGAAAAAATGCAACAATTTGCTAGGTGGTGTGTTATTAAGCAACAGTGTAAATGGGATCAGGCGTGTTGGTGCAAAGTTGCCTTGGTGACATTGTTGCAAAGTTGGGTTGTGTTTAGTGTTTCACTGACAGCTATCATCTGTTAAATATATGACAAACACGGTAATGTTACACTCACCAACTTAAGGTAATTTAGTGAATATTTATTAACATGTAAATAAATGAATTAAAGCACTGATATTGTTACTTTTTATATTTAGGCGTCCATTTGTTGAATGTTGCATACTTGTGAGGGTTGATTTAAGTTTTGAATTTTTGAATTTGGTGATATGCAATTAAATGGTGTGCATTTAAAAAATAAGGTCGGTTAAGATGCTGTCTAAGTGGAGTTTGCCATGGTCGGTAAGTGCAATGTTGCCACGATTATTATACAACATACCCAGTTGCATAAATCTCAACAGGGCTTGTTTTGTTGTATTATTGCGTTCTAGTAAATGAATGGGCACGCCTTTTTGTATACGAAGTCCCATAATGAGCATTTCTTGCCATGTTTCATGGCTGGTCAATGTTTCATGGCGATAAAAACTATGTTTCACAGGTTTCACATGCTCAACATAGGTACTTGGCATGCGGTAATTTTGGGTTAAATATGTCTGATTATCAATTGTTTGATGTCTACCATGGGCGCCTGCACCTACACCAATGTAGTCCTGATATTGCCATATCTTATGGTTATGAACACAATCGTAGCCAGCCTTGCTAAAGTTTGAGATTTCATAATGGTTAAAATTATGCGCAGTCACTATTTCTCGGGTGCAGTCATAAAAATCGGCCTGAACGTCGTCGCACATGGGTTGCCATTTTTGTCTTTTAACGTCGGTATAGAATTTTGTATTTTTTTCGATGGTCAGTTGGTAGGCGCTCAAATGTTTGGTGCCAAATTTTATGGCGTGCTCTAAATCGGCCTGCCAGTTGGTTAGTTTTTGCTCGGGTAATCCGTAGATCAAGTCAAAACTGACATTGTCAATGTGGTTGAGTGCTTCTTCAATCGTAGCAAAGGCTTGTTTGGCATTGTGCTCACGACCTAAAAATTTCAAATAACTGTCATGAAAGGACTGGACACCAATGCTCATTCTATTGATACCGGCACGCTTAAAATCTTTAATTTTTGAAGCAGTGGTTGAGGTTGGGTTGGCTTCGATGGTGATTTCTGTATCGCTTTGTATGCTGAATAGTCCGTCAATTTTGTGAAGGATGCGTTCAATATAGTCAGCTTTCATGAGTGATGGTGTGCCGCCGCCGAAGAAGATACTGGTGATATTTCTGTCGCCTACCAGCTTCTTTTGATGTTCAATGTCAGCCAGTATACTTTCGATGTAGCTTTCTTCTAAATGGCGGTTGGTTGTATGCGAGTTAAAGTCGCAATAGGGGCACTTTTTGAGGCACCAAGGCCAATGGACATAAATTGAAAGGTCTAAAGGGCTGTGAGGGTTCATTTTATGGGTTATTTTGCCTTTTGGCGTAAGTGTTCCACAAGCTTGGCCAATGCTTGGCCACGGTGGCTCAGGCTGTGCTTTTGCTCGGCAGTCATTTCCGCAAATGTTATGTCAAAACCGTCCGGGATGAAAATGGGGTCATAAGCAAAGCCTGCTGTGCCCTGTGGCTCCATGGGGATATGGCCAGAAATGCGTCCTTCAAAGTTGTGTTGCTCACCGTTTTCGTCAATATAAGCGATGATGCAAACAAAATGAGCACGGCGATCATTGGGCTTTGTAAGGTGTGCGATTTCCTTTAAAACGCGTTGGTAGCCACCTTCATACCTTGCGGAATAAACGCCTGGGGCGCCGTTTAAAGCGTCCACACAAAAGCCAGAATCGTCGGCTAAGGCAGGGAAGTTCAAGTGCCGAAATGCGCTTTCAACCTTCAATGTTGCGTTGCCGACAAAAGTGTCCTCTGTTTCTTCAACGTCGGGTAAATGCACCTCGCTGGCGCCAATGGTTTGATAACCCACTTGCGCTAAAATGGCTTGCAATTCTTGCAGTTTTTTGGGGTTGTGGCTTGCAACTACTAGTTTATTCATGAAGCTTGGCCTGTAGCTTGTTTTTGCATGTGGATCAGGTCGGCAATGCCGTTTTTGGCAAGGCGCATCATTTCCAAAAATTCAGTTTCGTTAATAGCTTTGTCTTCAGCTGTGCTTTGAATTTCAACTAATCCACCAGATTCTGTCATAACAAAGTTGCTGTCCGCAACGGCGTTGGAGTCCTCAATGTAGTCTAGATCAATCACAGCGCCAGCATTTGTAACACCACAGCTGATGGCCGCAACATATTCTTGAATCGGGTTTTGCTTCACTTTGCCTTCTAGCATCAGCTTTTGAATGCATAGGTGCAGTGCAATAAAGGCACCGGTGATGGAGGCGGTGCGTGTGCCACCGTCGGCTTGAATAACGTCACAGTCCAGCCAAATGGTGCGACCACCCAGTTTTTCAAGGTCAACCACCGCGCGTAGGGAGCGACCGATAAGGCGAGAAATTTCCAACGTACGGCCAGATTGTTTGCCTTTGGTGGCTTCTCTGTCAATGCGGTCATGGGTGGAGCGTGGCAACATGCCATATTCAGCTGTTAACCAGCCGCCTTTTTTGCCCTGCATTTTCATCCAGCGAGGGACCATTTCCTGCACAGAGGCGGTGCAATGCACCTTGGTGTTGCCAAAAGAAATGAGGCAAGAGCCTTCTGCATAATCGTTGATACCGGTTTCAACAGAAATTTCACGCATTTCATTGTTTTGGCGCTGAGAAGGGCGGTTTGACATGTTTAAAGCCTTTAATTTATTGGTAAGTTGATGTTGTGTGAAATGTAGTATAGCCGAGGTGAATGTGCAAGGGGTTTGCCATAAAAAAGAGGCGGGTTGGCCGCCTCTGCTTTTTAAAGCTGTGGGTTAGTTTTGCTCTTTTAAAAAGTTTAAAACTTCTTCATGGTGAGTTTTTGTTTTGACTTTGGCAATGCTGTGGGCAATTTTGCCATGTGGGTCAATGATGTAGGTGATGCGGTGGATGCCGTCATATTCACGTCCCATAAACTTTTTAAGGCCCCAAGCATGGTAGGATTTTAACATTTCTTGATTGTCGGATGTATCACCAAGCAGTGTGAAGTTGAGTTCTTTTTTGTCTTCAAAGCGTTTGAGCAGGCTTTCTTTATCGGCGCTGACGCCTACTGCGACGGCGTTGAGGCTGTCCAACTCGTTTTTGTGTTCAGCAAGGGCGCAGGCCTGAACGGTGCAGCCAGGTGTTAGCGCTTTGGGGTAAAAGTATAAAACAACCCACTTACCTTTGAAGTCGGACAGGGATTTTTGCTCGCCATTTTGATTTGGTAGTGTAAATTCCGGTGCGGTGGTGCCAATTTCTAACATGTTTAAACCTTTTTGTTCTTTTTTGTGTATGAAAGACAGTCTACAACAAAATAAAAAAGCCTGCAAAGTTGCAGGCTTGATGTCGTTGTGTGTTAATAGCGGTAAATGGCTTTGTAAAGTTCTTTATAAACTTGAGTCCGGGGTATAACAGGTTTTGTTAAGTGCCCTTCTGGTTGGTAAAAGGGCTGCTTATGCGGGTCGTACATGTTTGCTTGCGTTTGCAAAGCCTTTTCGGGGTTTTCTTCAAATATAGGTGATGTGAAGAAGGTGAGCCAATCTCTGCTCAGGGCGGCTTTTGCAAGGTTGAATACAATGTAATTTTCACCGCAGTGAATAAAGGAGTCTATGCCTTGTTCATTACCAACGGAATTTTGAACAATGCTGTGGACTACTTCTTGTGTTGTCCCGCCATCATGGACGGTTTTTCCATATTCTGTCCTTTCAATGGCTGAATGCGTTTTGAACTGAGTTGTTCGGCCATGCTCTATATGCGTTATAATGTCCCTTAAAATGGGCGCGTTACGTTTTTTATTGGCTTTGAATTTGATTTTCTTCAAGACTTGAAGTGCAACCAAGTCAAGACTAGTGCGTAGCTCGGACGTTTCAAGCTTTTTATGCGCTGTGATGTAGGTAAGTATTTTTAAGAAAGTTTCGTCCATGTCAAATCTATCTGCAAGCCTTGCAAGGCTTATGTGTTTAGATTGTATGGATTGGTTTGGGTATGTTAAGGCAATTTGTTGCCATGTTTTTAGGTCAATGTCTTTAATGTCTAAGAGTGAGAATCTGTTCATAAAAAGAACCTCAAAAAAGAAAAGAAGATGCAGCGTTTAGCTGGCCACATCTTCTCTCGATTTTAACCTTTTGTCAAAAGTTTATCGCACAGGCTCTTTCATCAACACAAACTCTTCTGCGCTGGAGGGGTGAATGGCAACCGTTGCGTCAAACTGTTCTTTTGTCAGCTCCGCACGTACAGCTACAGCAAACCCTTGGATAATTTCCGCCGCGTCACGGCCAGCCATGTGCAAACCAAGGACGGTTCGCTCCGTTTTGTGGACAATCATTTTCATGAGAACGCGTTCAGTTTTTTGGGAAAGAACGTGGATCATCGGTCTAAACTCTTCTTTGTATACTTCAATGTTTTCGGAGCCGTATTTTTCAATCGCTTGCTGTTCGGTTAAGCCAACAACACCCAGTGGTGGGTTGGTGAAAACAGCGGTTGGCGCGGCATCGTCCACCGTTTGGTTGTGGTTGCTATATAGGTTGTTGGTGACCATGCGGCCATGCTTGATTGCCACCGGTGTCAGTTCCACTCTGCCGGTTACATCACCTACGGCGTAAACTTTGTCGTTAGTGGTGAGTAGTTGCTTACTTACCTTGACATAGCCCTTGTTATTGCAGGTTATATGCGCATTTTCTAATTTTAATTTATGGGTGTGTGGCACACGGCCTGTCGCCGCTAAAACAACCTCTGCTTCCAGTGCTTTGCCCGACTTTAAATGCGCTGTTTTTACACCGTCATTGTTGGTTGTAACGTGCTCAATGGTATCATCTGTGATGAATTGAATGCCACGCTTTGTCATTTCGTCTTGTAAAAATGTTGAGATTTCTTCATCAAACCCTGCGAGGACGTTTTGACGTCGAATGACAACGGTTACCTCTGTGCCGAGGGACTGGAAGATGCTGGCAAATTCCACCCCAATGTAACCGCCACCCCATACAACCATGGACTTTGGCAGGCTGTCCAACTGCCAAACACCGTCTGACGTGATCATATGCTCTGCGCCTTCAATTTCTGGCACGGTTGGGGTACCGCCTACGGCAATGACAAAATGGTCGGCGGTGTAGTCTTGTCCGTCAACGGTCACGGTGTGGTCATCTTTAAAAGCGGCGTGACCCATAATCAGTTCCACTCCCGCTTTTTCAAGTAACGAAAGGTGAATGCCGTTGAGGCGGTCAATTTCATCATTGCGTTTTTGGGCAAAGGTTTTGAAGTCAAATGTGTGCTGAATGTCAAAGCCGTAACCCTTGGCTTCGCTTAAGCTGTCGGCATAGTGGCCGGCGTAGGACATAATTTTTTTAGGGACACAGCCTTTTAACACGCATGTTCCGCCCACACGGTCAGCTTCTGCGATGGCGACTTTTTTGCCATATTTCGCGGCGTTCTTGGCTGCGGCTAAACCGCCAGATCCTGCGCCAATTACAAATAAGTCATAATGAGTCATGGTGTTTTTGGTCCTTTTGTGTTAAAAATTTGTCAAAATAATATCTAATTTGACTATAAGGGGAGCATGATGACCGAAGCAACAGAAAAAAATGCAGAACAGGCAATGTTTAACATTGCAGGGCAGTTTGCAAAAGATATTTCATTGGAGTGTCCAGTGCCGCCATTTGCAAAGGATGCGGAAGGCATCTCCATGCAGATGGATGTGGGCATTGGTGTGCGTGCTTTGGACGCTGAAGAAGGCGCTCACGAAGTGGTTTTGCGCTTGCGTGGCGAAGCTAAAAACAAGCAGGATGTCACTTGCTATTTGGCAGAAGTTGAATATGCAGGTGTCTTTCAAGTGAAGAACATTGCAGAAGATCAAGTAACACCGCTTTTGAGCATTGATGGTGCGGCGCTGATGTTCCCATTCGCAAGACAAGTTCTGATGAATGCCATTTCGGATGCGGGCTACCGTGCACCGATGATTGCACCTGTGAACTTCCATGCGATGTACGTTCAAGCACAGCAAAGCAAAGAACAAAAATCGGCATAGTTTTTTAATAGAAAAAAGGCGCCTTTATGGCGCCTTTTTTGTTGGTTTTCTTATGTTTTTGTAATGTTAGTGGTTGTTAACATTTTGAGGGCTATGAAATGTGAAGTACACTGATGGAAACCTTTTTAAGGGGGGTTTCTGCGCTTTCAAGGGCTTGTTTTAGCTCTTTGGCTTCTTGCTCGTCCAGCTTCACTTTTTTCAAGCGTAGGTCGGCGTAAAAGCCGTCTTCAAGAACGTGGAGCAAAATATGGTCCAGCTCAAGGTCTTTTTTATAGTCCTTTAAAATGTTGATCACCAGGGGTTCAAGGTCTTTGCGCACCAGCTCTTGTGGCAGGGCGCTTTGCTTGGCGCCTTTGGGGTCAATGTGAACGGTTACATCGGCGACGTGGTCAATATTTTCAAAAATGGACTCTTCCACGCTGTGGGCAATGGCGTGTCCTTCACTGACGCTGATGTTGGTTGGCACATCGGCATGGACATCGACAAAAATTTGTCCGCCAATGGAACGTGCACGCAGCTGGTGGTAGCCAATCACCCCACTGTTGGAAAGGACTGCTTGGCTGATTTGTTCGAGAATTTCTTCATCTACTGAGGCGTCAACCAATTCATCAAAAGCACTTCGGCCAATTTTGTAAGACACTTTTAACAAAAAGGCGGTTACCACAAGTGCGGCAATGGCATCGGCCATTAAAAAACCTAGCATGTTGGCACCAATACCAACCAGTGCGGCAAGGGAGGATATGCTGTCGGTTCGGTGATGCCATGCGTTGGCTAAAATAATCGGTGAGTTTACTTGGCGACCCTTAAAAGCGCAAAACTGATACAAAAGTTCATTGGCGAGGATGGAAATGGCGGCAGCGCTCAGCGCAAAAAGGCCAAGCTGGTTTTGCTGTTCTGGGTTTTTCAGGTCTTCCACAGCTTCTAAGCCAATGGCAACGGAAACCCCAGCTAGGAAGATGGCTAAAAACATGGTGCCAAATGTTTCAAATTTGCCGTGGCCGTAGGGGTGGTCCTCATCGGGTTCTTGCCCTGCAATGCGAATGAGGGCGTAGGTGAAAACATCACTAATCAGGTCCGATAGGGAGTGGATACCATCTGCGATAAGTACGGTGGAACCGGTTAAGAAACCAATTACAGTTTTAACTGCGGTCAGGAGGATGTTGACAGCAATGCTGGCAATGGTGGTGATTTTACCAGCCTGCATTTTGGCTTGTTGGGTTTGTTTTTTAACTTCGTTGGACATGGGGTTTATGCCTGCTTTTTATGATGGTTTTTATTGAGTGGTTTTGCTTACTGTGCCGCAAGGCGAATGCCAATTTCGCGGATCGACGGCAAAATGCCACTTTGAATAAACATAATGATAAAAAGCAAGATAAGCGGGGTCAGGTCCATGTTGCCAAAATTTGTTTTAATACGGCGCCTAACTTTGCGGTAAACCGGTGTGGTGAGGTTGTTGATGACACGAACAATAGGGTTGTAAGGGTCTGCATTCACCCAGCTGATAATGGCGGATGCCAAGATAATGATGGTGAATATAAACAGGAAACTGTCCAAAACAGTGGTTAGACCAATGAGAAGGTTGCCGATAATAAACATTTGAAATTCCGCTTCTTTGTATGTTGTTTTTCATTTTTTACCACAAATAACAGTATACACAAACAAACTTTTGTGGCTTTTTGCCGTTGCTTTTTTGTTGATAGTGGCAAATTGTTTTTGCTTTAAATATACGCCTTTGTTTGCATTTGCGCACAAAAACAATTATTTTAAAGAGGAGGGAAAATGTTTTTAGATGGATTTTACCGTGTTTAAAGGACTTGTTTTTACAGTTTGGATGATGATTATGGCGGTCCCGGTGCTGGCCAACAATCAAACCTGCCTTTCTTACACCCAAGTGGGGGATTCAGCCTGTGACCGCCCTGTTTCCGAAACCGAAGTGAATGATGGTGGCATGTTGCCACCGCCGCTGGCACCGCTTGAAGATGTGGTGGACCCAAACCCTGTGCCTAAAGAACAACAAAAACAGCCACAGTTTGAACAGTCAGAAAAGACTTTGGATGACAAAATTGATGAATATATGGAAGGCTATGGCAAGCCCCCGCGTGAGTTTGTGGCTTTTAACTTGGAGCCTACACTGGAAAACGCCATTAAATGGGCTAAAAAATACCGTGAATTGATGGAGCGTAACCAAAAGCTGACAGCCGCTTGGGGGCAAGCGCAGACCATTTTAAATGAAATGGAAGGTAAAGGCTTGGAAGTGCCAGGTTATGAACCGATGGCTGAAATCCCCGATTATGGCGTAGGGTTGCCCAAAGGTTTTGAAGGTTTTGCTGACCGCTTACCTTCCCAACAGGTGGACTATCAAGGTATTGCCGCCAACAGTCAAGCAAGGCAAGGTGCGCCCACCATTGGTTTTGCCGAAGGGGATGCGGGCCTTGCTATTTCAAAACGACAAGAAGTAGGTGCTGTCAACACCGGAACCTCCAGCTTGAAGGGGGAAAGTTTAACCGCCGCACCGCTTGAAGGTGGCCCGGTAGAGGTGAGTTATTATTTCAGCGCGGAATGCCCTTACTGCAAAAAATTTGAAACAGGCTTTAAACAGTTGATTGAAGACCTGGGCTCTGACCTGAAGGTGACCTGTGTCGACATGACGCCTTCTGAGCGAACCAAAGAAAATATATACGGCAAATTAGACTGTGCATGGCGTGCGGCCATCCCTGGTGAGGCGACAGCCCTTGGCGTAAACAGTACACCCACTTTGATTGTGGATCGTAATATGGGTCAAGGTCTTGAGAAAATTGAAGGTTTGGTGGACATTGCTAAGCTGAAAAGCTTCTTAAGAGGGGAGATGTAGGTCTGATGTCAAGCCAGCAGTTAGACAGCTCCTTCGATTGGCAAAAAATTGCCCGTGAGCGCAGTATTTGGTTGATCCGCCCCATGGTGATGATTGCTTTGGTTACATGGGTTTTAATGCCTTGGACTGGTAAAGTTGGTGTGCTGGAACGTAATTCTCTGATTGGCTTTTTAGGTGGCGCGCTTGTGGGTTGGTTGATCACCAAAGAAGCTTGGATGTACTTCCTTGTGACAAGGCGTAAAGATACTAAAAACCGTAAAAACCGCTTCCCAGATGAGTATTATTTTGGCAAGGTGCTGGATATTTTACAATGGGATGGGGAGTCTAAAAAGTGAGCGATAGTAAATTTGACAGCTTAAACATTGCCTCGAACCTGATGACCAGACACTGCTTGGGCATTGCGGCCACGGGTGGTGGTAAGTCAAACTTTTTGAACCTGATTTTGAAGCAACAGATGATGAGCGGCGGTGGCGCCATTCACATTGATGGTAAAGCCAACCGTGAGGAGATTTTAAAGTTCCTAAACTTAGCAAGGCAACATGATCGGTGGCAAGATGTTCGCATTATCAACATCTCCGATGCGTCCATTTCCAACACCTACAATCCGCTTTTAAGGGGCGATAATGACGAAATTACCAGCCGAATTATGCAGTTGTTGGACGGTAACAAGGGTGACCCTTACTTTAGGGGACAGGCTGCGCGTGGAATGCGTGCCATTGCGGGTATGTTAACAGCCTTTGGCCTGCCGTTTAATTTTGGTGACCTGAACGTGTTGATGTCCAACGAATCTGCTATGCGATGGATGCTTAAAAACGGCCCGAAAGAAACCAAAGAATACCGAGATTTTAAAATTTTCCTTGATCAGATGATGGAGGTGGACCGCCGCACAGGTCAGCAAATTATCAATGAAAAGAAAATGCAGCACACTTTTGGTGACTTGGCTTCAAGGCTGCACTCTTATTATGTGAACGAAGCTGGTAAGGTGTTGAATGAATACAATCCCGAGCTGGACATTTACGACGCCATTAAAAACAACCTGCTGGTTTATGTGTCACTGCCCATGCTTTCTAAAAGTGAGATTGCGGTCGACTTTGCGAAGTTTTTGGTGTCGGACATTCGAACGGCGATTGGTCAGGTGCAAAATGATGACTATAAGCCGTCGCCAACCTTTTTGGTGTTGATGGATGAGTTTTCATCCTACGCACAGGCGTCGCTTGCGCCGGTGTTTGAACAGGCACGTTCTTCTAACATTTGCATGTTTCCCTTTATTCAGACCTATTCTTCCTTAAAGGATAAAGAACGTGGCTTGAGCGATGACTTTGCCGCCAAAATTTTTGGTAACACCTGGAACAAAATTTCATTCTTGTTGCAAGAAAGTGAATCTTGCGAAGTGATGAGTCAAATTGCCGGTGAATCCCTGCAAAAAAGTGTGTCGGAAAGTTTTAGCGAGTCGTTAAGTTTTGCGTCCGGCGATGATGATTCCTCCGCTTTGAGGGCAGGTGGCCGTGGCCGTGGTTTTGGTAAGTCTATCAGCTATGGTTATGACAAAATTGTCCGCCCAGAGGATTTTCGGACCCTTAAAGATGGTGAAGCCATTTACATTGGCCGTAACAGTGTGGTGAAAATTCAAGTGCCGTTGTTGAGCTTTAACAATGACAATAAGGAGTTGGATTTCCCCCGTTTCCGCATGCCGGACAAACAAGGTCTTGACATTGCTTCAAAATACCATACATTTTCTAATGAGGGATAACAGAGAAGAGGTCTACCATGGAAGAGTTTGCACGTCTTTATGTCAATTACATTGAGCCTGGGCTTAAAATTTTTCTTATGTTTTTGCTTGTGATGGCTGTTTTGGCGTTTTGGGCCAAGGTTAAAGAAGGCAAGCTTCTGGACATGGCCAGCACCGTTTTCCACGGAACCATTGACTATACCTACAAGTTTTTCCTGTTTACAGGTTTGGGTATTTGGTTTGTTTTGCGCAGTATTGGGCGTGTGTTTAACATTATCTTCGCCACAGTGCGTGACTTCTTTATTTCCAGAATCTAACTTTAGATAAAACACTTTTCATAAATTGTGCTTGATTTTACCCCTTATAGCTTGTAATTTATATTTAACTTATTAGTTGATTGAAAATAAAAACAGGTACGTTGAATATGAAAAAATATGCTGGTTTGGTGTTGTGTTCTGCGGTTTTGGCGGGTTGTCAGAACATGCATATGCAACAAAGTTATGACTCTATGGGCCAAAGCCCTTATTTTCAGCCAGCATCTTCAGCCCCTTCCAATGGCTATCAGCCGCAAGGGCAAGCGCCTCAACAACAAGGGCAGCAGCGCACTCCTGTTTACGTTTCCAACGGTATGAGCGACGAGGTGATTGGCCAAGTGCGTAACCTAAACGAACGTGTCCGCCGTGTGGAGCGTGCAATGATCCGCTTGGATCGTCGGATGCAGTTGATTGAGCGTAACGAACTTTCACGCATGACCAATGGTGTGATGGAAGGGGATTCCACCCAAGCGCCAAACCAAGGTGTTTTCCAGCCAATGTCTTACCCACAGCCACAAACGCAAAATGCGCCGTCTCGCCTACCAGCGGTGAATCAGCCTTTTGCAAGACCTGTAGCCGGTGGTTACCAGCCTGTTTCATACCAAGACAACCGCATTACATCCTCACTGGGTGTGGCCAGCAAGTCAGCCGCACGCAAAACAGCGGCAAGAGCAAATGCGGGCGGTGCGTTTTCCGGCATGCCAAGCTTGGCGGACGACAGCAGCAAGTCAAGCGATGATGCGGACAACTCTGTGTCTATCTGGACCATTGAATATGAATCAGGCAAGGTATGGCCTGCCCGTGAGCAGTTGGTGTCTTCCCGTAACGTGATTCGCGCCCTTGCAGGCGAAAAGCCGGTGGCAATTTACGCCCGTGGCGCAAGACCATCTTCGAAAGAATTCCGTGAGCGTGTGCGCGCTGTCAGTAAATACCTTTCTAAGGTTGCGAAGGTAAGCAATGTGCCAATTGCTTCAATGCCTGCAAAGCACATGAACGGTGACACAATTGAAATTATTGTGACCAAATAAACCATAACTGTGGGAAAAGAAGGTGCCAGTCGGCGCCTTTTTTGTTGCTAAATTGCCTAAAATTATTGTGTTTTGTTGCATCTTTGCTTTGAAGGTGGCAAAGTTGAGGGGTAAGGGTTGAAAACTGTTGGATGACCCTTATAAATTAAATTGTCCTTTGAATGAAGAGTATGGGGGGCAAATTTAAAACTGTATTCGTAGATATTGAAAGCTACGACTTTGAAAACTTAAACTTAATAACTACAAGGATAACAAAATGACTACAGCAAAAGATAAATCTAAAAATCAATATCAAGCACGTCTTGAAAACCAAAAATCCCAATTAGAGCGTCACGGTAACTTTGCCGAGGTGGTGATTCGTACCACGCCAGAAGGCACGGACATGATTAACTTTGCACGTTTGTGGGAACATGTTTTGGTGGTTGCTGACCGTCAAACCCGTGGTTACATTGCAAAAAGTAGCCGTGAAGATTTTGAACAAACACAAAAAGATTTTAACGACAGTGTTGGCGCCATGGCCGAGAAGTTGAAAGAATGTATCGAGCGTCACCAAATTGACCTGACTGGTACCAACTTTATTTCACGTATCGCCCAGCGTTATGACATTGCCGAGCGTAAGAAAAAGGTAAAGCCTGCTGAAAAAGCACCAGCAGAAGCGGCTGCGGCGGAAGAGAAGCCAGCGGCAAAACCGGCTGAAAAACCAGCTGAGTCTGCCGATCAGGTGGATGGCTTTTAAGTCACGCACTTAAATTTCAAATAGAAGATGGCCCAAAGGTAGCGCGTTTTGTTTGTTGCAAAATTAACGCCTTTGGGTCATTCTGTTGAAAATATCTAATCAACGGGGAAAAGAAGTTATGGATTTTGGTAAAACGGTATTGCTGTTTATTTCGGTTTTGTTTGTTGCATGGTGGGTTGGCGCTGTGATGAAGGCAGAAGGGGAAGATAAGTACGTTGAGGCTTGTCGTCCGGTGACACTTTCAACCAAATACTTGATGAAAATTACAACAGGTTTAACTGGTTTTACACCGAAGTGGACCGTGACAGTGAAGAAAAAGCTGGACGGTGGCTGTTACTACTTCTTTGCAACCTTTATTTTAAATGAAGACTTAGGCGAAGGCACGGAAGCAGGTGTACGTATGAAGGCGCGAGAAGGCGGAATCAGTCGTTAGCGCTTGCATAAAAGTCATTAAAAAGCACCCAGATGGGTGCTTTTTTGTTGCATGCGAGTTGTGTTAGTTGGCCACTGTGGGGCGGCTGTAGACGGTTTGAATCATCTTATCGACATTCTTGGCCTTGGTTTGAACCTCCTGCAACAAACTTTCCTCGTTTTTTTGCATTTCAATCAGCCCTTGCCATGTGGGGTAAGTGTCCAGCGTTTGTCTCAACTCGGGAAACTTTTCACGCTCAATGTTTAAAAAGATGGCGTGCTTAAAGTGAATGTTGTTGGCTTTTAGGTCAAAAGTGCCGGACTTTCCGGGTTCAATGTCGTCCCACGTTTCACGTAGGGCGCCGATATCACGGAACGCTTGAATGAAATGAGGCCATGAAACATGTTCCTCGCTGGGGATATCCCACAGGTTAAAATTACCACGTGAGGTAGGTGTTAGCAATTTGGCATAACGGCGCACCATATGACAAAGGGACACCATTAAAACGCCACCGCCTAAATAAACACCGTCACTGTCTTTAGTGACGTTGGCAGGGTTGATGTCCAGTTCCTTTAACACTCCTTGGAAGAAGGAGTAAATCTCATGGTTGAAGGTTTTAATGTGGTTCTCGGCAGGGTTAAAGCCTGTGGAGTCAGCCTTTTCGAGTGACTTTTGATACGCCTTGTGAAGTGATTCGTAAATGTCCTTACCCAGTGGGTCGCAGTTTACGGGAATGCTGGTCGGGTTATCACGGTAGCGGATGGCCGTTAAAATGGCACGGCGGTATTTTTGGTTGGTTTTAATGTCGTCACCAAGGGTTTTAAACGCTGGCATGGTGGCTAAGATGGTTGCACTGAGCCCTCCATGTTCAACACATCGGCGGCTAAAACGCACGTCATCACGTTTCCAAAACTGTGAAAGTGGGTATTTTTTGCGCTTTTCTTGAAAGGCGTATGCCAATGAAAGGTCTTGCGCTAAGGCTGCGGCATAGTGCAATGGGCCTGCATTGGGCAAACTGCGCATCGCTTTCCACTGTTCTATGGCGTGGTCGTATAGACTTTTTTTAGATTCGCCACTGATGTCATAAGGCCAATTGCGGTAACTGTTCAAAAAGCCGATGAGCTGGGCTTCAAGTTCACTTAAGCTTTGGTTGGAATAAGGTGGCGCGACCATTTCAGGCAAAAACTTGCTTAAAGACACGGGGAAATTGAACCCTGTTCCAGTTTCATCGATGTAGCTGGCTTCAAACCCTGTCTTTTTATTTTTATTAAAAGTGATAAATTTGGTACAAATCAACACAAACAGGCACCCACCAAGGACAGAGCCACCAATATTCAACACGCCGTGGAAGTATTGTGACCAATTAAGCCCCTTGTAAAAGAAGTAGTATATTAAGGTGCCTGTGGTGCCTACAAATGAGAGTAGGACTATTAAAAGCGTGAATCTGAACCTCGGATCATACATGGTTTTTTTACAACACCTTCTTCTTTATTCTAGTTAGTTGCTATTAACATTGTCTTATACATTATGCTAATCTTCCTCTACAAATCAACCGTAGCTATTGGTGATAACGAATATGTATAAGAAGAATGTATTGAAAAATTATGTAAATGTCACATCTTTTAAGTGGATGTTGGCCATTTCATTTATAAGTGCAACTGTAACAAACGCAGCTTTGGCGCAACCTGTGCCGGGCTATGTTCCGCCCCTAACGGTCACTCAGACCCCTGATTATGCCGATGATACAAGGGGTGTCTTCGTGCCAAGCCATGCACAGCACCGCCTTAAAACCGAGGCGGAGCTCAACAATTTTAAAGCCATTGACGGCAATAGCTACGCGTCAGATTTTCCACAAGGTTCTTTTTCAGTGGCTCAAGCATACAACTCGCCAGACTCTTTCGAGCGTGAGTTAAACCGCATTTCTAACGGTTACGTTGGACAAGAAGCGGACCTTAACCGTGTGGCAACAAGCCAAGGTGCGGTTCAAGGTGCATACAACGGTATGGAGCAAGGCTACGAAATGCAAATGGCGCCAGGCATGATGGCTGGCACAACACCAAACGGCAGTACCCACCTAACAGCGCCTCAAAAAGTGCGTACAGGTGAAGGTGTTGAAATTTTACAAGGGACAGTTCAGCAACGTTCACTGGACATGACCAACTCACTTGTGCGTCTGCGTGAAGACCGCATCAGCGTCCGCCGTGCTATTCAGCGTATGATGGACCAAATTGGCGGTGGTGAGTGGACCATTGTTTGGGATATGGCTGAACAAAACGCCGCTTTGCCTGAAATGGAAATTTCTATTTACACTGAAGAACCATTTATGAATGTACTAAACGCTCTTGTAGCACGCATTCAAACCAGAAGTGGTCAGCCGCTTCGTGTGATTCGTTATGACAACACCCAGCGTATGGTTATCACAGACCGTTCGGGTGGTCACCGCCTTGCAGGGATGACATCTTCTGTTGGCGTGGGTGACTTGGATGAAGTAGCTGTAACTGAAAATGTTCTTAAAGAAACAATGGTTTCCCTGCACTATGATGAAGTGCCATTGGTAGACGCGTTGGAAAACATTGTAAACCAAGCCGGTAAAGGTGAGTGGAGACTGCGTGTTTACGCGGGGCTAGATCAAGTCTTGAAGCCTGCACACATTGAAGAGCCGTTTGCCATTGCGCTTGAACGACTGTTGAGACTGTTTAACCTAAAGTATGAAATTTTCCCAGGCGGTAAACTGATTGTGATTACCCACAACAACCGATTTGGATTTGAAGGAGTAGGTCAATAATGAGAAAACTGTTTAACGTTGCTTTGTTGGCAAGTATCACTACAGGCCTTGTGGCTTGTGGTGATGCCAGCTATTTACAAAACAATTCACCAGCAGAAAGCTTTAAAAACTACAAGGAGCAAGGTTCGGCTGTGATTGGTGTCGGCGATCCAGTCTCTAAAAAGCAGATGCGTGCAGACGCAACGTTTAAATTGCAAGGTACTTACGCCTTGTCCTCGCTTTTGTCACGCGTGGCACAGGTTTACAACTTGGCGGTACGCTACAGCGATGACGTTAGACAGGAAACCTCGAAGAACGTGATCATCAACGAACTGACCTTTAATGAAGTGCGTAACTACATTGAAGATGTGTACGGTGTGCAGATTGTTCGTGAAGGTCAGCGCCGTATATTAGTGCTCCCTTCTTTAGATGAGAAGCGTATTGAAGAATTTGCACCAGGCTTAAACGTCAGCCTTTCACAGGTGGTGCGTGGTTTGGCGAAGCTGTGTGACTACAACATGGTGATCACGGAAAACAAACAGCAGTTGGCCACAACGTTGGTGACAACATCTTTCAAAGACATTACATGCTTGGACGCTTTTGATGCGGTTCTGTCACCTCATGGTTTATCCTTGGTGAACAATGGTACGCATTACTCAGTGGGTGGTTTCCCACAAAGACAGTGGATTTTGGATTTGCATGAACCTGAGCGTACACAAAACCAATCTGTCACCTATGCGTCTTCATTCAGTGGTGAAGGTGACGGTGGCTCTTCAACATCTGGTGGTAGCGGTTCTGTCAACACAACATCTACCCGTAACCTTTGGGATGATTTGGAAGAAGATTTAAGCAACTTGGTGGAAAAATCATGCGAAGAAATGCAAAATAACGTTTCTGACATTTCTTCTCTCTTGCCGGCAGATGGTGGCACAGCGCCAGTTGCAGCAGGCAATGGCTCTTATGAATGTGGTTATGTGCGTGTTAACCGTACTGTAGGTCTTATTCAAATGCGCGCACCTTACAATGTGTTGAATTCTGCTGATGAAATTGTCCGCCATGTGCAGGACATTGCAAGCCGCCGCTTGATGGTGGAGGCGCGTATCTTGGCGGTTTCTAAGAAGCATGGTTTCCAGCAAGGTGGTGAGTTGCGTTCTGGCACAGGTGTGGGCAGTGGCGAAACTGGCTTTGCAGGGCAAGGGGAAAATGTTAGCGTTTCAGCAGCGTTGACCAATGGCTTGTTAACCTTTAGTGAAAGTTACGGCGGTGCGTTTCGATACACCCGCGATAACTTAGACACAGCGGTGCGCTTTGCCGAAAGTTTTGGTACAACTTACCAGTTAATGCAGCCGATGATGGAAGTGATGGATAGACAAACGGCGGTGATGATTGATGGCCGTAATGAAAAATACTTTTTAATTACCCGTGAAGAAGAAGATGATGATGGTGACCCAACAACAGAACCATCTATCGAGCAAACAGCGGAAGAAAAAACACAGTTCGTCGGTGTTCAGTTTGCGGTAACCGCACAGGTTGCTGACGAAGGTGAGCCACACACATTAAGCGTTCAAGTTCCAATGACTGAAATTGACCGTTATGTTGTTGTGCCAGATGGCACAGGGTCGGAAGTGCCTGTGGTAACCACACGAGTGATTGACCAAAAGGTTCGTATTCGTGATGGTGAAGTAAAAGTAATTGGTGGTTTAACCCGTACCATTGCGGTTGACAAAGAATCTGGTGTTCCTTTGTTGCGTAATGTGCCAATGGCGGGTAAACTGTTAAATGATGAGGACATTACGTACGAAAATGTAGAGTTTATCGTGTTATTACAAGTTAAAAGGCTTTATTAACAGGTAAAAATTAATGGCGTATGCCATAATACAAGAACAATAAATTTTGACTTAGTGGGAGAAAAGGAAAATGAACAAAACAAGTCTTAAGAGTAACATGAAAAAGGCAGCTGGTTACACAATTGACCAGACTATCTTGATCGTTGCGGTAATTGCTGTATTGATTACATTGATTATTGCGTCTGTAGGTTGGGACCTTCTAAACCGTACGTCTGGTACAAAGTTGGCGTCTTACCTAAAGCAAATTGAAGAAGCAAACGGTGCTTTCTACGCCCGTCAAGGTGTGTGGCCACACATTGCGGTTGCTGATATTACATCATCATCATCTCTAACGAACATTGCGGTACTTGCTTCTCCAGAGGCTGTTACTGGTACCAACCAGTACGCCGAGCGTTGGAAGCCTTACCTATCTGGTTTTGATGTGGCACCTTCTGGTCTAGCAGTTGCTCACCAATTCGGTTCTGGTGGTGCAATTGGTCAAGAAGTTGATGGTTGTGACGATGGTAAAAACCACTTGGTGATTGAGTTGGCAAACGTGCCATTGACAGAGATCACCAACGCTGATGAAACAATCGATGGTGAGATTGATGAAACAGCTGGTCGTGTGAAGTACACTGACTTAACTACAGACATTCAAACAATGACATACTGTGGTAACCTATTGAACTAACGTTTGATGGTAATGGGCCCCTCCGCGCCGCAAAAGCAGCGGGGTGGAGGGGTTTTTTATTAAAACTTTAAACATCCTGTTGGCAAGGAACATGATCTTTAAAAGGTTAATAAAGTAAGTAAAAGCACCTAAATAACAAAAATAGGTGAGGGGGAAACGTGAGCGATCACAATCAAGATGATGATAAAAAGTTGAAAGATGCTTCACAAGATGTGGCTGACAGCTCGGTCACGTCTTTTGATGACCTAGAAGACGATAACACCACCCACGGTGACCAGTCAGTGGCTCAACAAGGTGACGAATTATTGTCCTTCGCAGAGGAAGAGGCTGGCCACAAGCTGAACAGTGACGACGACTTCGACCTACCAGATTTTGACAACAGCTTTGCAGGTCAAGATGATGACCAGATGGCCAGCCAAGGCGCTGAAATGGCAGATGACCTTGTGCAAGACACCACTGGCGAGTATTCATCACCTGTGGACGATGGCTTTGACGAGCTGGAAGATGACTTTGATTTGGACTTTGGCAGTGAAGATATTGCCCTTGCAACCGAACAGGCCGAGCCAAAAGCGGTTGAGGTGATTGTGAACCCCACCTTCGACCCTGTTAAGCAACAAGCGAAGGACCCATTCCCGCTCCCTGACGATTTAGTACCTGCCGAAGAGGTTTACAGCGAGCCTGTACCTAGCTTGGAAGCAACAAGCGACACTTCAGATAGTAGTTTGGACCTTGAGATGGACCTGACCGAAGCGGAAAAGGCCGACTTGGCCGTGGAAACGCCAGATGTTTCTCTAGAAGTGGCCGAAGAGGTTGTGGCCGCCCACGAGGAGGATTTGCTTGCAGATGAAGATGAGGACAACTTTGGTGCCCCGCTTACAGCGCCCGAGATGGAAACATTGTCCGAACCGAAAAGTGGTTCATCGTCAGAGACTGTGGCTGCTCAATCTGCTGGTTTTGAAGGCTTAGACCTTGACATTGCCGACGATGACTTGGACGACATGGAAATGGAAGAATTGCCCGACCTTTCAGCAGGTAGTTTTTCACAAAACCTCACCGAAGACGAGCTGGAAGCCAAGTTTTTCAAAGAAACAATTTCCCTTGGCGTAGACGACCTTTACAGCAACGTTTTAAAAATTTTATACGAAGCGGATGATCTAAGCTTAGATGCTACGGCCAAGGCCCGTGTGGGTCAGGCTTTAAAATTAAGCAAGCTTCCACAGTTGGTGTGCCGTGACTTGGTTATTCAAAAAATCATCACGCCGGTGCAATTGTCCCGCGCGATTGCACGGACCCAAAAACGTAAAGAGATTACATCTTTCCTAAACATTCCACATGAAGCAATGGGCTTGAGACAATCCCTCGACAGCCGTGTGTGTGCCTTGTTGCGTGAAGCACGTGCCATCCCTTTGTGGCACAAAGTGGCTTCTGAAGATGACTCTAAAACCGTGAGTGAACTGCACTTGGCGCACGAAGCACCGACCAAAAACTTGGTGCTAGAAGCCTCTATTTCAGAATTTTTACCAGACCATAAATTTGTGTGGCACTTTGCTTTGCGTGATGTTTGTGGTGCGTTTTGGCTTTCAGGCGAAGATGAAGATGTGGACAGCAACATGGAGGCGGATGCCTTGCTAGACCGTATCATCGGTAATGCCATTGATGCCCGATCTTCTGATATTCACATTGACCCGTCCATTAAGGGGGACTTTAAAGCCATGGTGCGTTACCGTGTCGATGGTTTTGTTCAATCTAAAGAGGTGATTACCTTAGACCAGCTGGAAAGGTTGCGCGTGCGTATTGAAAACATCGCCCGTATGCCAAAGGTGGATAGACACCACCCCAACAAAGGTGCTTTTACCCGTAGCGGTTACGACTGGCGTATTCAAATTCAGCCCCATGCGGGCAGACAAGGGCCATTGCCACGTATTGTTATTCGCCGTTTGAACCCTGACGTGATGGCGATGGAGCAATTGGGTTACCCTGAATACTTTATTCAATTTGTGCGCGAGGCGGCCAAGTCCCCCAACGGGGTTATTCTTTGGACCGGTCCAACAGGTTCTGGTAAGACGGAAAGTATCCACTCGGCGATTGTCAGTGCCAACCCAATGGGCCGTGGCTTAAGTGTTCACACCATTGAAGATCCACCAGAGAAACGTGTTGCAGGCTACGCTGTACAAATGGAAATGGCAGAGGCTGACCCAGCAAGAAGTGGTTTGGAACTGTTGAAATCGTCACTTCGTGCCGACCCTGACGTGGTTGTGTTTGGTGAGGTGCGTGACCCTCAAATGGCAGGCTTGGTGTTTGAAGCTGCCAACACAGGTCACTTGGTGTTCAGTACCTTGCACACCAACACATCTTTGGACGCGATCATCCGTTTGGATGAATTGGGTATCTATGGTTTTAACATTTCCTATGTGCGTGGTATTGCAGCTCAGCGTCTGATTCGTCGCTTGTGCACCCACTGTAAACAACCTGTGAATGAAATTGATGAATATACCAAGTATGTCTTCAACAAGTTTGATGTGGAGCCAGATGGTTCGAAGTTGTTTACCCACGACCCGAATGGTTGCGCAAGTTGTAACTACACAGGCTACCATGGTCGAATTGCGATTGCGGAATGGTTAAGCCCAAACAAGGAAATGGTGAACATTTCTGTGGCGCGTGACTACACATCCCTTGAAGATGTTGCAAGACGTGCTGGTTGGAAGCCGATGGGTTACATGGGTGTGCTACACATGAAAAATGGTATCACCGATGTGCATGAATTGGCATCTAAGGTACAAGAATTGGCAGGTGACATTTAATGGGTTTAGAGTTTGGGATCACAGAGCTTGGCTTAACGGAAAGAATTGAGTTCTTTAGAACGCTCTCTTCTTGGTTAACGTCTGGTGGTGGTGCGTTCCCTGTGAACGAGGCGATTGCAAACACTTGTGACGTTTACTCCCGTGATGAATATAAATCTCTCCGTGCGAAAATGGAACGTGTGGTGCGGGATTATAACTCTGGTCAAGTTTTGTTTTCTGATGCGTTAAAAGGCACAGGCCTTGGCTTTACCGAACAGGAAATTTCCATCATTCGTGCGGCGGAGCAAAGCAACCAGTTGCGTGTGGCTGTGCCCTCACTGGTTGAAGCCTTAACCATGCGTCAAAACTCCACCAAAGCTCTCAAAGGTAAAATGATGATGCCTGTGGTGGGTGGTTTTATGCTTATTTTAATGTCCCTCGGGGTGATGATTTTTATGTTGCCGGTGGTGATGGAGCCTGTGTTGCAACGTGATGATTCGGTCATTGACAAATTCCCGCTGATTATTCGTTTTTATTGGTTTGGTTCAGTATGGTTGCGTGCCAACTATATTATTCCTATTTTGTTTGCGTTGGCGCCGATTATCATCTTCTTTACCCGAAACACTAGAGTTGTGTCACAATACATTGAGCGCACTTTGATGGGTATTACGCCGATCCGCCGTATTATTTTGTCCTACAACGCTGTGATGGTGGTTTACTTTATGCCGGCACTGGTGCGTGCCAGCATGCCACTGCCTGCGGTTTTAAACACACTGGCACTTTCGTTAAACAACACCATGGTGTGTACAGCTCTTAAACGTGCGGCCTATGAACATGACCACGGTTCAAAGCTAGGTGATGCACTGGCAGCACTACCCTTTAGGGGTTCTTTTAGAAGTGCGGTCGAAGCGGGTGAAAAAACTGGTAAGATTGCTGAACGTGTGGAAGACTTAAAAGTGCCCTACGCAAGTGAATTTGAGCGCATTACCAAAAAAGCGACAAGTTTGCTGATGTTGGTCGTAATGGCTGGCTTGTTACCATTCTTTATTATTAGTATGTACACAAGTTTAGTGGCACCGATGATTGCATTGATGGAGTACTCGTGAATACTATACTGTTTACAGACGATCGCATTATTTATAATGATGGCGGCAAAGGCCCTATCTGCAGTTTGCTTATTCCTAAATACTCTCGCATTAAAAAATATGCCGATATTACAGCACCCAATGATAACACTGTAAAATTACGCCACGGCGATGCGGATGACTTGCCAGCTTTGTGGCGCCAAGAAGGCCCATACGTTTATGTTTATGGTAACATTTCCTTAGAGCTGGATGAAAGCAGACAAACCCATCACATGTACTTGCCGCAAGACTTTGTTGGCCCTGATGTCGGTGCGTTTTATTTTGTTTTTGGTGGGCGTTACGTTGTTCACGGTGTTAAAACAGTAACGGATGATGGCCATGAAGTGTGGGGAACATCCTTAATCAACTCCCCAGAAGAAGATGTGGTCAACACGGTGGTTTCTTCCTTGTCCGAGCGGATGTTGGAAGGTAAAGAAGAGAAGATTATTGTTGCTGTTCACGGTGAAGGGGATGATCTGTCTCAGTACAGTGATGCCTTAGAACCTTTTGAGCAAGAGGTGGTCACCTTTGAAAGCTTGGGCAAACCATCGAAGGATATCCGTCCGCTTTATTGCCGTAAGGACAAAAGCTTTTTGATGATCACTTTGTCAATATGTGTATTTTTGGCTCTTTGTTGGGTGATTGTGCTGTGGGTGACCACACAAATTGAACTGCAAGGCCTACAAAACAAAACAAAAGACCTTAAAAATGCTATTCGCATTATGCAAAAGGAAAAGGTTTTGGGGCACATTAGCAACCCAAAAAGTATTTTACGGGTGATGGATGAAACCATTCCATTACCACCTTCTACTGTATTACATGGAGTTGGCTCCGTTGCGGCGCAGTTGGGTCAGGTTCAAAATATTGGTATCAGCCTGCAAACGGATAGACGTGGCCGTGGTGGTGGCGCTTTGTTGCCAGGCGGTATCTTGAACGTTCAGACCATTTTAAACTTCCCTGAAGACAGTTTGTTGTTGGATCAGGAGCGTATTGCTCAAACCATTGTGGAATCTACACCGTGGGTGAAGCATATTCGCAAAAAAGGTGTGACTTCTATTGAAGTGGGGGTAAAAGTAAAATGACAAGGTCAGGTTTTAGACGTCTTTGGCTCATTACAACGTCCATCATGCTTGGGGCGGCGATGTATGCGCACGGTGAGTATGAAACATTGGTTGGTAAAGTTGGGCTTAACCAAAAGGCGGTGGACCGTTTGATCGCTGAAAGGCGCTCAGGTAGCCAGATTACTGCATCATTGTCCGATCTTGACAGTCGTACCATTGATGAAAATTATGCCACAAAGTTGGACTTGTTGCGCTATTTGGGGCTAGAGGAATCCCGCATTAACATTACCTTTAACAGACCTGCAAAGCGCCGTGTTGGAGGGGTGGAGCTGACCAGTAGATCGGTGACAGTTTCTGGTGCGATGCCATATGAAGAAGCCTTGAACCAGCTGGACTATTTTTACAATACTAAAAAAATGGCTATTAAATCACTCACCTTGACTCATCCTGGTAAGCAAGTTTATGGCGATATTATCAACTTTAACATGATTGGAGAAATCTATGGCTTACCGAAGTAGTCTGTTTCTTTTTGTGTTAAGTGTGCTTTTTGCCAGTCAAGCTTGGGCTAAGAAGGACGAGTTTTACGACTGGAGTGTCGAAAGCGAGCTGAAAAAACTGGAAGTGATGCCAGCTTACGCAGGCGAAGAGACGCCATTCCCTGTACAAGAAAAACCTAAAGAAGTGGTTCGTAAAAGGGTGGTGAAGGTTGATAAACCGAAGGAGTTGACCCCTGAGCAAATGCGCGCACTCCAAGCTGCAGATGTTCTAAACGAAATTCGCTCTGTTCTGAAAAGGGAAGAGATTTTCAATGCCGATACCAGCAACCTTGCGGTCGATGCGGTGATGAAGGTGGACGGTGTTAAGTCTGCACTCATTAAAAACCGCTGGTACAGTGAAGGTGAAACACTGGACGTGCCTGTGGCCGCTAAAGAAAACTTGTTAAGTTTGGTGAGCAACTTGAAAGAGCTGGACCAAAGCTTGGCCGAAGTGGTTGAAGGGCAAGTGAACGAAAAAATTCGCTTGGTGAAGAACTTAAGCCTAAGAGTGGAAGAAATTAAAGATGATGCGGTGCTCTTTATCGATGAGCAAAAAGAGCAGCATGTCATTAAATTTAAGGCACAAAACTTTTAAGGATGCCCATAAATACTTAGGTTGGGAACTATAAAGGGGGCTCTATGCAGTCAATTTTTATCTTAGCATTGTTTGGTATTTTATACTCCACTGTCGCAGTGATCACAACCATGCTCTCAACTTCTGCCATGCAAAAAAAATTAGAACGTATTGAATATGTCGAGCAGTTTTTTGAAGACATTGAAATTGGCATTACAAAAGGTTACTTGGGTGAATTTAGTGATTTTGCCTCAGCAGGCTTAACCATATCAGTGTCCGACTATCGTGTGGATAGCTCTCAAGTTGACCCCGTAAAAAGGCTTTCTCACCCAGATTTTTTACCGAAATATATTTCCTATTCGCCGGATGCTTTTGAAAAGGACCCGTGGGGAACCAATTATTATATGGCGGCATTTGTAACGGATGTCATGGTTTATGCTGACAATGCAAGTGACGTGGCCATCATTGCGCCGGCACCGGGTAACAATGAAGCAAAAGCTCCTGTGGCGGTCTTCTTGCTTTACAGTGCGGGGCCAGACAAACAATTTGGCGATGCAACGCCCCCAGGTACTTACAACACCATGCGTCGCTTTAGTAAGCCCACAAATACCGCAGGTGAGGATGATATCATCCGTGTTTTCACAACGCTGGGCACCATGCAAGAAATGTGGAACCACACCCAAGACGTGTTCGACAAAATGGTTTCCGCCGTGGCCGATAACTTTAAACAGCAGTACGACCTGTTCACTCCTACCATTCAAACCGAATACTACGATAAGGTGGACTTTTACGATTCTTCCTTTAACTGGGTGGGTGACAACAATGCCCCTGGTTGCGGCACACCTTTGATTCACGCTTGGAAGGACGACCAATGCGACGTGGATAACGTGACCGACTTTGACAGCGATGGTAAAAAGAATTTGGTGGGTGCGGCAGGGTTTCCGGTTATGTATGGCAACACCACAACTACGGATAGTGTCATGATGCAAAACTTGGGTATTGATGCAGAATACGCTAGAATGATCCCCAATTTGTTAAACAACTTGGACCTGCGGGTGGGGTCAACCACCACAGGTTACCTCGATGTTATGGAGTTTGTGATTGAGGACTCCGGCTCAACAGAGTGGGAAATTACATACAGTAAACGCTTAGAAGGTGGAGATATTATCAGTGGTTTATAAAAAGAACGCTCAAGGTTTTACAATTGTTGAAGCAATTATCGTCACAGCTGTTTTGGCCGCTGTTACGGTGATGGCTTTCCCAAACTTTGTTGAATTTTTTAGAATGCAGGAAGAAACCATGGAAGAAACGGCCATGAGCGAAATTAAAAACGCTTTGGCAGCCTACGCCGATGATAATGGCCAATTGCCAGGTGCAGGCACTTGGGCGGCGGACCTTGCGCCTTATTCATCCCTCAGTCAACAGGCTATTGCAATAGACCAATGGGAACAGCCACGTGCTTACCGCAAAATTTCCAGCAATGAAACCTACCGTTCCGCCACTGTGAATATTGACTATGCCGTTGTTTATGGCCATGGGCCTGAACGCGGTTTGGGAGATTCTGGTGTGAACGTCAACCTAAGCGCGTCTCTGACCTCAGTGTCGGACTATTCAAGCTTAAAAGCCGAGTTTGGTGATTATATGGTTAAATATACCAACTACAAAGAACAAATCCGTAACTATGAAATTACCGAACAGCGCTTGAAAGATATTTCCGCCGCCCTTTCCAGTTATGCGACAACCCGCTTTAATGAAGCTGTTGTTGGCGGTACAGGGACGGCGGAAGAAATTTATTATCCACCATCTGAACCAGCGGATATCTCAAGCCCTGTGGCTGATACGGCCGACTATAACAACACGGTGGAAGCTGAATTGGATAATTTTTACCCATCTGGCACGGGTAATCGCATCAGCACTGATGAAAGTGACGATGCTTTAAGAAAACAGGAGATGGAATATCTCATGCGCTTCCTTGGCTTGCCAGATACGCACTGCTGTTCAGCGCTGGATGCTAATGAAACTGCTTTCTTTTATTACTCCAACCCCAGGCCACGCTTGCCTGGACCGTCTTGCGGTACAAGGCCAACTACTTCACAGCGCAAACTGCCACCAAGGGTGCGTGTGGAGCATGATGATTGCGGTTAAAGGGTTTTAAGCATGACATTTTCTTCAAACAAAGGTTTTTCCATTATTGATGTTATCCTCGCAGGGGCGGTGGTTGCATTTTTGGTGGTGTTAACCTACCCCTTGGTTTCAGACTTTGTGATGCTTCAAAATGAAAAAGAGGAAGAGGATGCACAAGCCCGCATTTTGCAAGCGTTCCATGTGATGGCTCAAGAGGAGAAAAGTATTGAGCTTGGCAATAACCTTAGTGTATTTGCTGCCAATCTAGAAGATTATTCCAGCTTTTTACAGCGTGACATTGAAATTGATAAATTTAACCGATCTCGTTATTACCGCGCTGTGTCGAATACGGAAGTTTACCGTGATGCCAACATGGTGGTGCATTATGCTGTGCTTTACAGCACAGGGGAAGACGGTTGTTGGGGTAAAGGCATCAGCTGTGATACCACAACCATTGACGCCAGTGTGACCAATTTATTGGGTACAAACCCAGCGGACTATGCACAAAAGTTTAAAGATATTGAAACGCCGTATGGGGACTTTTTGATCAAATTCACCGATCGGGATTACCAACGTGAGCGCTTTAAAACCACAACTGAAAGATTGGATCGCTTAACAGACGCTTTGACTGAGTACGGTCAGCTAAAACGTTATCAAGGTTTAGCGGAAGGTGTAAGTCCTACAGCTATTTTCTTCCCGCCTTCGCAAGGGCCAATTTCTGATGCGCAAATGCGTAACATGGCACAAGATGCAGACACGGACATTGTAAGCGAGCTAGACGCCGAGTTTACAGGTATCTTCCCAACAGGGACAGAGCCTGATGTCATCATCAATGATGATGCCACAACCAGCGATAAGCAGGACAGACGGATGAGTATGATTGCGCTGGCGCGGGTGTTGGGGTTGCCGGATGAGTACTGTTGCAACGCCATGAAGTTTTTTGTGGACGGTGGCGAACTTTATGAAGAGGCTTTCTTTTATTACTCCAACCCACGAGCGCGTGAAAACCCAGCGCTAAACACGTGCGGCCCTGCGGCGACCAGCATTGACGACCGCAAATTACCACCACGGATTTCAACAGAACCAGACCCTTGCGGTAAATAATGACTTGTTACGAAATAGAAACCTTACTCAACCTTGATGAACAGCAGTATCAACCTTTTATTATGGTGCTTGTTGTGGTTTTGGGTGGTGTTTTTGGGTCATTTTTAACATGTATGTTGTACCGTGTGCCAAGAGGCATCTCATTGTCCAGCCCGCCAAGTTACTGTCCGTCTTGTCAGCAAAAACTGAAAGCGGTTGACTTGGTGCCCGTGCTATCCTACCTTTGCTTTAAAGGGCGTTGCCACTATTGCAAAACGCCAGTTTCCCCAAGGTATATGGTCATAGAATTGTGCATGATTGCTATATTCGTACTTGCTTATATAATGACAGGGCTGAGTTTGCAGTTGATACCTGCACTTATTTTGGCGGTCAGCTTGGCTTTTGTCGTTGGTTTGTGGGTGGAATCACGCAAGGTGGCAACCAAGGTGTTGCTTTTTTCCATCATGATGTCGACTGTTCTCTACCTTCTAAAGTGCTAATTGTTTGCCATAGACAATCCCTTATTTTAAGGTTTATGTGGGTTAAAAAATGTAACCAAAATAAGGTTTTCTAGGAAAATGATGTCCAAACAAAAACAAAACGTGTGTATTTTCGCCACAATTTTGGCTTTGGCTGGATGTCAAGGTGCCTACAACACACACACAGGTGCACCTCAACCTGTTTTGGATCAGCAAGCGGCGGTGGAAAAGCCGTTAAAGATGCAAACCATTCCACAAGGCGGCATTATCATGAAACGGTCTTACGACCCAGAATGGGAAATGCCAAAACGTGAGGTGGATGCCCTGCGTGAGCAATTGGCAAACCTTCAGCAAGAGTTTGTGGAGTTGCACACTGGCCAAGAAAAGAAAATGGTCAGCAAATTCCAAGCATTTGAAGACCGTGTTGCGCAAATGCGCCGTGAAGAACTGCGCAAAGCCGCAGAAGATGCCGAGCTGATGGCTCTGGTGAAGGCCAAGTTTGATGCCATTGATAAAAACATTTCCTTCTTAAAAGCCAACGAAGCGCAACAAGCAAGCGAGAAAAACGCCTTGCTGTCTGTGTTGGATGATAAATTCACAGCGGTTGAAACAAGACTTGAACAGCTAAACAAAAAAGACGATTTCCAAAACAAGGCTCACGAAGAAGAAATTCGCCTTGCATTGCAAGAACTGGCTTCACTTAAAGCAGATAAGGATATTTTGATCCGCGCTTTGGATAAAAAATTTGGCGAGGTGGAAAATTACACCGAGCTGTTGTCTGAAGGTTTGAAAAATGTTGAATACGAGCAAGATGTGCAAAACCGTCTGGCACAAGCCAGAAAACAAGCAATGGAAGAAGCGCGTGAAATGCGCCTGCTTGAAGAATTGGAAATGCGCAAAAGGCTTGAGCATGACCGCCGGGAACAACTGGCACTGGTGATGCAACAAGCAGAAAAAGAACGCTTGGAAGGCGAAAGAGCTAGCATTGAACGTGCCAAACGCCAAGCCGAACTGGAATATAAAATGGCTTCCCTTAAAAAGGAGCTGGAAATCCTAGAAGTGAAAGAAGCGAGGCGTTTGTCCGAAGCGGATATTCGCGCTCAAGCGATGAAGGAAAGTTTAGAAATTCGCCTAGCAGCAGTGAAGGACGTGTACGACCAAAAGTTTGAACAGCTGGAGAAAGAAAAGAAGCAACTTGAGCAACAGCTGAAAAACATAGGCACGGCCAATGATGCAAAACTGGAAGCTTTAGCAAAAGAGAACGCCGCCAACGACGAAAAGTTAGAAGCCTTGGCAGAAGTGGACGTTGTTACGCTAGAAACTTTGCAAAACCAAAAAGCCGAGCTAGAGAAAACCATTCAAGCACTCAAAGTGGAGCAAGAACTTGCGCTGGATGAAGCCGCTGAATACCGCGATGCCATTGAAGAACGTATTTTTGCGATGGAAAGTGTTCAAAATCAACCAGCAATGCCTGAAGTGATTGAGCCAGAATCCATTAAGCTTGGCCGTGTCATTGAAACAGGTGCGCAGGTTAAAGGTCTGCAAATGTCACCAAGTAAAAAGGGTGGCGTGTTGGGTGGCTATCCACAAGAAGATTGGATCGACTTGGAAGACTATCAAGTGGTGATGCACGTCAACAATGCCAAGCTTGAAAAAATTATGGAAGAGCTTTTAAACCGTGCCGAACCTTACGTTGGTCCGTGGGAAATTAAATGGAAGCTGAAAGACAATCATATGGATGTATTGGACGAGCGATTCTCGTTAGATGTTGAAACTGACTTTGACTCTTTCACAAGTTACATTTCAAACTATATGAAAAGCTACAGAGGTTTTGGCTTAACCTTCAATATCTTTAGAAAAGAACGTGTATTAGTGGTGACTGATTGATGAGAATGAATTTTTACAGTAAAGCATCTTGGTTGGTAATCGGCAGTGTTGTGCTGGCCTCCTGCGCCACGGACGGTACCGTTGTAACAGGTGAGCGCGAACTGTTAAAGCCCGCCCCGATGGAAGACCCACGCACTGCAGATGGCATTGTAATGCTGGACGGTGAACTGGTGGGCATTACAAACGCTAAAGCGTCCGACTTTAGCACTTCGGACTGTGAAGGCGGCAAGGGTTTCGGTATTGAGATGGATGCCACAACAGGCGATAAGAAATATCTTTATGACCGTGACGGTGAGCCATGCGCCCATTCAAAAACATTGTTTGATGGTATGACTAAAGCAGGGCAGAGAGCTGCCGACCCCAGTGTGAACATCGCTTTTATTGACCGCCATGGCAAATTGCCTGAAAAGGACGATTTTATGAACTTGGTGGTGGAAGACTTGGTGGATATGGATGCTGTGCCACATGAAACGCCAGAAGATGCGGCGATGGCACCTTATTCAGGTGCAGAGCGTATGACAGTGGAATATGAGCAAGGTGTTCAACCCGCACACAGCGACGGTCAGTACCGTGTGAAGGGGCAAAAATACGACGAACGCTTTGAGCCAACACAACTCATGGCAAACGGTGAACGTGTCGCAGGTCAACTGTCCGATGCAGCTTTGGCAGGCACCATTAACCGCTGGAAAGAGGACCAAGCTCATCAAGAAATTGTGACAGAAGCTGAAAAGCTTTTGGCAGGCGTGCGTAACTTGTCTCGCAAAAGTTCCGACGAGCTCTTAAAAGAACATCAAAAACAAATTCAAGCCTTGTTGGTGCAGTTGCGCGGCGCCGAAAAGGTGATTGAATACCAAAAAGAAAAAGAGCGCCGTCTTCGTCAAGAAATTGAACAAGGCTACCGTGACCTTGTGGCAGAAAAACGTGATAAAGAATTGGTTCAGCGCAAGGCAGAACAATCCTTGGCACAAAAAGAGCAGCGTGCGTTGGAATATGAACAAATTGCGCAAAACCTAAAAAGAAGAACGCTGGAAAAGAATCAGGCGCACCAACAGCAAATGGAAGCTTTAAGGCAGGACCTTGCCAAAGCCGAAATTGGCGCCAGCGAAACCCGCCAGAAGATGATCTTAGAAGCGGCGAAAAAAATTGCAGAGGCAGAAGCCATTGCTTCCGCCGCACGCCTTTCCAAGCGTGATGCGATGGAGCGTGAGGCCAACCGCCTCAGCATTGATGCTTCGCACATCATGCGCCGTGCCATGGAAATTGACGCTGGTGAAAAAATTGTTGTGCCAGCCTTTGACAGCTTAAAGAAGTTTGAAGTGCCGGCCGAGCAGTATCAAAAGCGTATCATGATGCTGGAAGAAAGATTGGCAGCCTTAGAAACACCACAAACACAAGTGGGGGAAGCGGTGATGAGCGATGCGCCAACCCACCCTATGGAAGAAAATTCTGTGGTTTTAAAGGCGGAAGACCAAACGCTGGATCATATTATGAAGAACACCTTGCAGCAACTGTCCGACCGCATTGGCGACTGGAACGTGGAATGGCGTTTGTCCAAAAAGCATGCCTCCATCCCACAAGAAAAGTGGACAGTGATTGCAGAAGCAAGGTTTGACGAGTTTCTTGCCTATGTGCAAGAAAAGGTCAAGCAAACCCACGGCGCAAGCTTAACGTTTAGACGTTTTGATAATGGCCGTTTGTTTGTGGTGACCGACCAATAACGGCTGTTTTGCACCGTTTGTTGAGAGGGTGTGAATTTTAGGGGTTGAAAAACTTTTAATTGTGCACCATACTTGGTCTAAGTCCTTATTTTACAAGGCAAGGGGTGGTTAAGGGTGTCCCTGGCGCAAGCTCAACGGCTCTTAGGATATATATGGAGAAAATAGAAATGACAAAATTTCTTGGATTTATGGGCTTTGCCCTTTTGGCAATCGTTTTAACAATGGCACCGGACGTGGCTTCTGCTACAGCGGCTTCAACTATTTCTAAGACTAGTGGCGGTGAATTACTAAGCCAAGTTCTTGGTATGGTCTCTGGTAGCTTGGGTACATTGATCGGCTTAGGTATTGCTTTGTTTGGTCTTTACATGTGGCTAATTCAGCAGTCATCTTGGGGTATCATGGTGATGATCGGTGGTGTGGCCTTAACAGCCTTCCCAGGTATCTTCGAATGGATGCGCGGTGGCTTTGAAAGTGCGACAGGTAATAAAGCTACGGATGGTACTGTGAAACTTAAGTAGCATTTATAATCTTTTAAAAAGCCCGCTTTCAGCGGGCTTTTTTGTATTTATATCACAAGGTTTTGTGTTGCATGGCTGGGGTTGACTTGTGTACTGAGATTATTCTTTGCAGACTTGTTTTCTTTTGTGTTAAATTGAGATCATGATGATGCGACCTGTACCAAGAAACATTGACCGACCAAACCGCATGGCAGAAATTGTCATTGTGTTTTTGTTTTGTCACTATGGTGTTATGTTTATGATGTCCAACGTTTTAATGGCGTGGATGGCGGGTTTGGGCGGTGTTTATGTTGTTAACAAAATTACAGCCAATAAGCCAGAAGGTACATTTTTTAGAATTTGGTATAAATTTGCCCCCATTGGTAAATTTTTTGCCAACCCTAAAAAAGCACCATGGTTTGAAGTTTAAGGGTTAAAAGTTATGGATTTTATTGCAAGAGCAGGCAGTGTGGTGGATAAATGGCAACGCATAGCGGGTTTGCTTTTGGTGCTGTTGATCATTACATTTTTTTGGACGTATCAAGTTATTTCAGAAAACCGTCGTTTAAATGCGCAGTATGAAAGTTTGCGCGCCCAAGCGCAGGTTTATGTTGTGCCGGGTAGTGTGGCCGGTTTTTACACGCCTGCAAATTCAGATGTGATGCTTAAAGAGCTGTCATATCTGATTGTGAACAGCCTCAACAACTACACATACCAAAACTTAGAAAACCAATACCGTGAGATTCAAGGCTTCTTCAACGATGATATGTTGGCGGTGGCACAATCCCACTTCAAAGAGCTGATCAGCGTTGCTTACCAAGATGAGCGTTCGGCTAAATTTATTCCCGACCAAACGGCGTTCCGCATTGAAGGCGACACAGGCCCTTCTGGTCGCGGTAAAAAGCAAACTGTCATCATTGAAGGCACAAGACAATATATTATGGCGGGCACAGTGGTGGAAGCCGAGCCGATCCGCTTCACAATGGAGTTTAAGCAAAGGTTTATCTCAAAAGCCAACCCATTCGGTTTTGAGTTATTATCCTACGATGAGAAGGTTTTGAACCGATAAACCAAGGTATATGAGTAAAAGGTAATATAAAAAGTGAAAAAGTTTTTGTTCAGTGCATTCCTCGTTTTAACAATGGTTGCAAGCCACGCGTTGGCCGACACTGTGATTTGGCGTGGCCCAACCCACACTTTAACTTTGGGTTTGAATGAAGATGATATTTCGCATGTAGAATTCCCAGAAGAAATTGTTAACATTACCCTTGAAAACAGTGATTATGTGGACATTTTGGTGGTGGAAGGCTACGGCAACAAAGCGTTCCGTATGCGTTCATTGCTGCCAAAAATGGCAACCCGTATGTTTATGACTGGGGCATCTGGTGCAACGTACATTGTGGTGTTAACCACGGACGTGCCATACCGTCAGTTTGTCCAAATTGTCGATGGTCAGAAGATTGACTCTAAAAAGCGTCAAATCGCATCACAGTTTGGTGTGAATGATATGTTGCGTGCCATGGCAGAAGACCGTGATATCCCAGGCGTTGTCCGCGAAACTTATGTGGTGCCAAACTGGTTTACCGGTGCGGGCTTAACCTTTGAATTGTCAGAAGTTTGGCAGTCGCCGAAGTTTACTGGCTTGGTGGTGCATGTACAAAATGAATACCCCACAGCGAACGAAGTGAACATTCCAGCCATCTCCATCCCCAAAACGGGTGAGTGGGGTGTGTTGCGCAAAGCTGCAATGGAAAACATGCGCTTGGCGGGCAAGGGTAAACCTTCCGACCAAGGTGTGATGTTCCTGCTTTTTGAGCGTTAATCCACCTCTTTGGCTATTTTACAGCTTAAAAACCCTCGCTTGTGAGGGTTTTTTGTTGCAAATAGTTAACGCAGGGTGGCTGGAAAGAGGGTGGATGACCATTGTTGTTTGGCGAAAAGCGCACTTTGCATTAAACTGTCAACCATGGGAGAACTGTCAAACATTCAAAAAGCAATTGTCGAGCATAATGGCTCATGCCTTGTGATGGGCGGGCCAGGCACGGGCAAAACCCTTGCTTTGGTGGAAAAGGTGGTTCGCTTAATTCAAAGCGGTGTTGCACCGCAAGAAATTCACGTCATTGCTTTTACCTATTATTCGTGGCAAGTGCTGCTGGGGCACTTTCAAAAGCGTTTAGGCGCTGAAGTGGCCAGCCAAATTAACATTGGCACATGCCGTATTTTTGCGCAAAACCAAATGGAAAAGGACATGCAGTCCGAGCTGGTTTTCGCATCGGACAAACAGTCTCGTCGATCGTTGCGCCAAGCGATGCGCGAGGTGGACTTTAAAGGCAGCGCAGTCGAGGCAGAACACATCATCCGCCACTTTAAAAGCATGGCACGCAAACCGGCTGAAACGGCAAAGCATTATGACCTGTTTTTGGCTTACAAAAGCTATTGCGAAATGGACCGTTATGATATTTTGCGCCGTCACATTGTTGGCATGCGCCAAGGGGAAATGAAGTTGGTGCCCATGCGCTATGTGATGATCGATAACTTTCAGGACATCACCCATATTCAATTGCTATGGCTGTTAGAGCATATGAAAGCAGGGGCGCAAATTTCCGCATTTGGTGACGATGATTTGTGTGTCTTTAAGCGTGACGGTGCGTTGGGTTCAGCGGCACTGAAGGAGTTTTCCGAGCAATCAGGCGTTAAAAGTTATATGTTGGCGGAAAATTACCGCTTTTCACAGTCCTTGGGAGAAGCGTCCCACGCGATTATTCAGCCTATTCAAGGTCGCCTTGAAAAGGACGCTAAGTATTCCAAAAGCATTCATACCAATGTTACCTTTGAGGCCTTGAGTTCAGCAGAGGAGGAGCTTTTGGTCCTTGCTGAGAAAATTAAAGCCGTGCCCCAAGACAAGCGCATTGGCGTGATTGCACGGACAGATTGGGACGCATTGCGCATTCAAAAAATCTTCGAAAAAAATGGCATAGAACATTCATCCTTTGCCCATAAGGTGTGGGAAATACCTGGTGCGATTATGGTGATTGACCTGTTAAGCCTGCTGATGAACCAAGCGTCGGATGTTCACCTGCGTAATGTTTTGGTGGGTTATGGTCTCAATCAACAATTGATTGAAATGTTGTTTAAAGGCGGTTTGCATGCTCATAACTGGCTGGCGGAAGGGGCTAAGCTGCCCAAAGATGTGCAATTGCCAACCGCTACCTTAAGCGACTTTGTGGCGGTGCAACGTCAGCTGTTGGGGTATTTTAACTTGCTGAAAGCCCGTGTGGCATCCCCGCAAGAGGTTTTTAAAGCCGCCGCTTTTGACATGATTGAGCGGATGAACTATGAAGACAAATTCAATGCTCTGATTGGGGTGGACACTTTGTTAAACTTAAAAGGGCCACTTAAAGAAGTTCTCCCTCAAATTCGCCAAGGGAAAGAGCCTAACATGCAGGACCGAATTTTGCTGGGCCCTGTGCGAGACATGCGCAACTTAGAATTTGACGTGGTGTTTTTACCGCTGGCCAATGAAAAGGTGTTCCCGTTTTCTGGCTACCGTGTGTTGCCGGTGGATCAAGGCCATGACAGGCGCTTGTTTTACATGGCGATCACCCGTGCTAAATCTTCGCTCAACATCTCATGGTATGGTGAACCCAGCCAATATATTCAAAAATTACAGCAGTTGTTATAGCCTGTCAGTTTCCGTTGCAATTTTCTGACAGTGAAACGCTGTGAATGGTTAAGATGTGATTATTTTCTCGCATAAAAATTTTTAGATGTTTAAAATGTAAGGGCTAAATTTTAAGCTTTGAGAGGGTTTACGCTGTGGCGCCAAAAAAAGAAAAACTAACAAAAATGCCAACTGACAAAGAGTTGGAGAAAATGAAAATGGAAGATGAGGGCTATACCCAAGCCTTGCAAGATGCTGTTGGATTTTTAGAATCTCGCCGTCAAGCCATTTTCAAAATTGCGCGCTATTATCACCTTGATGTTGAAGAGCTGTTCCAAGAAGGTTACGAAGTTTTGCTAAAATGCCTGAGGGATTACAACCCTGTTTACGAAAAGGCAGATGGTTCCATCATCACTGTGATGTTTACCACTTTCTTCGGTAGTCGCATGGAAAGCTGTGCCATGGAAATGCGCAACGGCAACCCTGAATATAAAGCCAGACAAGCCTTTACCGAAAAGTTGGGCGACGATGAAAAGGAACGTTTCCGTTCCGACCCACCGCTTTTGGTACAGCACCTTGACCATGAAAGCCCCATGCAGGAAATGTTGGCAGGCGAAGCCTCACAGGCGAGAGACGAAGACAAAGGAGAAATTGCCTTGAAAATTATGCGGGATAGCTTTTTTGAGCGTGTTTTGAATGACCTTGTTGCCAAAGAAACCGATGAAAAGAAAAAAGCCGCTTTGTTGCATGTGAAGGTGGGTGGTGTTTACAATTTCCAAGAAATTGCTTACCATTTTGGGGTGACAGATTCCCGTGCTTCACAGGTGATGAATGAATTGATGGATGCCTTTTATGTTCAGCGCATTATTGACGGTGACCATGTATCTGTCGCGCGGGACTTTGACCGCTTAAAGTTCAACGAAAAACGGGTTAACCGTTTGGTGATGAAGGCACTTTCTAACAGCAATGTGGACCATGCAAATGCGGTGGTGGACACATTTAAAGAAGCTTATCCCACCATTGAAAGTGACGCAAAAGAGGTGATGGGCAAGTTGGTGGAAAAAGCACCTAGCAGTAAAAAGGTTGCTGAAAAATCTCAGCCACAGGCCAAGGCAAAGTCCCCTGTTTATCAAGACGTCTTCACCAAGGAAGAAACAAAAAAATATCCACTTCAAGGGGTGGAGCTGCGCTCGATTGCCAGCCTTATTCCATTTGAAGGGTTTGACTTCCACTCACCAGAGTCTGAAGACAGCTTCAATACCTTTGCTGCTTCCCATGAGTTCGATGATGGTCAATACCCAGCGCTGATCAATGAAGAAGGTTTTATTATTGATGGCCAAAGACGCATTGAACTGGCACAGCAAGAAGGCCGCAGTGACTACATGTGTATCGTCCACAAAGTGCCGTCCGAGATGGATGCAAAAATTTTGCGTGTTGCCATCAACATGCGCACCCAAAAACCATCGAAGATTGACCTTTACTATGCTATATCAGCGCTTTCTGATATTGGTTTGTCACAGCAGAAAATTGCCGACTGTGTCGGCACCAGCCGCACCAACGTTTTGGTTTACGCCAAGGTGAAGGACAAGGCTTGCGCTAAACTGCGTGCCTTGTTTGAAGATGGTTTAATTCAGGTGACCAATGCCAGCACCTGCGCCGACCTGAGCGAGGATATGCAGATTAAAATTTCGGACTTTATCCGGCGTGCTGGCCTTGCATGGTCTAAAGGCAGCAAGTTTAATGACCTTCACCAAGCAGCGGTGGAGGGTAAGTTAGACCAATTTGCGCAAAAGCACTTGCCGAATCAAGACGCGGCACCTGCCGTGAAAGAGGCGATGCAAGGTGCAGTGGTGGATGCTTCCAGCAGTCGTGTGGTGAATGCGCTTAAAAAGCGGATTGACGACTACGAGAGGGACCTTAAAGACGCTGAAATTTGGACACAGCGCCGTGAGTCAGTCATTGCAACTCAAAAAGAAGACCTAGACCGTGCCAATGGCGAAATTGACGCCTTGAAGAAGGAGCTAGAAGCCGCGGAGCTGATGCGTTTTGGTAGCCCCAAGGTGGTGGAAGATGAGCTGAAACAGCTGAAAGCTTTTTATGCGATGAATGAGCGTGTTGCAGGCGCTGCCCATGCCCTTGAATATGCCCTTAAGGACTTACGCAAACTAAAATTACGCCGTAAACAGGCCTTGGAAGTGGCACAGCTGATTGAGCTGGCCGATAAACACTTAAACGCTTTGCGTGTTGAAACCTACAACCAAGCCCCTAAAGATGAAGTGATTAAGGCGCGATCTAACGCCAAAAACGCCTAATTAAAAGGGCTTTTTAACCATAAATAGCCTTGAAAAGGCGGTTGTTGCACCCTATACTAACCATAGGTGTGTATTTTATAAGGAAGAGGTGTACCCTTCATGTTGTTGAAATTAAAAAAATTTTCATTTGCTTTGGCATTGGCTGGTGCACTGTTTTCTACTGTTGTGGTGCAAGCTCAACCATTAGGTCCTGTGCTTGAGCTTGGGAACTCGGGCGCCATGGGTCATGTGCCCACAAAGTCAAGGCCTCTGGTGACCAATAAAACCACAGACCTGACAGCTGCGCCTACCGAGCTAGACGACAACCGCCTGTTTTCTGCGCTGGGTTGTGCCGCTTTGGATACCCATGAAGCACGCCTTTCTGTTTTACGAGAATCCGACGCACGTTTGAATGATTATTTCAACACCAACACTTCCAATTATATGGTGACCACTCTTTATAATTCACCAGCAGTCGCGCAAATTTTTAACGGGCTGGAGAACTTTGCAGGTGCCCGTGTCCGTGAACTACAGGACCGTTGTGCTGCTGTTGAGTACAAGGATGATTTGGCCAGTGCCCAATGGCAAGCTGTGCAACGTTGTATTGACGGTGTGATTAAAGAAAACTCCAATGATGTGCACAGTGAAGAGGTGATGGCAGATGCATTTAAATATTGCTTATCATCTCCAAATTATAATAGAACAGGTGTTGATGCCTCTAGTGCGGGGACAGAGACACTTAAAGATGCTATGAAAAGTGTGCTTGAGTCTGAAAAATGGAACGGTACATTACATGGGGCTCTTAAGAACACCAGACTTTGTGTGGCCACAAATGGTCCTAGTGGTAAGGATTGTTCTTTGATGGGCTTTTTGCCAAACGTACGCTGGTGTACCCAAACCAACAGTCACAGTTTTGCACATTGCTCGGAAGCAAATGCAGACAACCCAGACACTGGGGCCGCACTTAGCGAATATAACATTTCGCCTGAAGCGATTACACCGGTTCAATTCTTTGATCTTGTTTTTGGTAAAACGGAAGGCTTTACCAACTATGCAATGGTTTTTGCCAAGCAAATGAATGATGTTTTGACCTTTGATAGGGCGATGGACATTGCCATTAAAGCCGAAAATGCTAAAGGTGATCATATCAAGGAATATGCAACGCCAGCACAAATTATGGCTGGGAACACATTGGGTTACGGTGAGGATTATGGCCCTGCTGCCAATGGTTTGCCTGAATACATGGAGGGTGCTTTCCATCAATATGTCAACTGTTCGGCAGAGCTTGTGGAGATTGATGGTACGCAGTATGTGAAATGGGAAGATTATAAAGAGCTGTTGAGCGCCAGTGGATTGTTGGATACAGCATTTTTAAATGAGCCAGATTTTTTGCCTGTTGTAACAGCTGAGAATATGTTGGGTGACAGTTTGGGTGCTACAATGGGGACAAGTGAAACACTTTCATCAGACACTACAGCCCTACCAAACAATGAGCTTGCAACCATTGAAGTGTTGGTGAGTCGTGCAACAGCCTGCGCCATGGCCGATGAGGTGCGTTTAACATTAGCGGATTACCTGGCGCTTGAGAATGGTATTGGTGTTGCGTCCTCTGATGCGGCCTTGCTGGGTTATCGCACGCAGGTGGCATACGCTGCGACTAGAAACGTCATCAGCTTCTTGTTGGAGCGATTGCGCATGGCACAGTTGGACTTAGGTGTTTATGTCAGCACCGATCCAAATGCGCCGCCGCCTTATGTGCGCAATGTATTGTCCACCTTGATAGACAAGTTCGAACAAAAGCTTAAGTCCTTGGATATGCGCCGTGAACAACAGCGTGATTACGCCAAGATGATTGCAAATTTCCATAACAGCGAAAGGTAACTCCTTTATATGAAAAGAAATTCTTTGTTCCTTGTGTTGATGGGCGTCATGGTTGTTGCGCCTGCCTTAGCTTATGCCATTGGCCCTGCGACTACGAGTGTAAGCCAAAGCACAACGTACAGCAGTCAAGGCGAGGTAGATTTTATGGTGGCCTCTTTTTACTGTGATGTTCGTGGGGTTATCAGTGGGACAATCGGTACGCTGATTGGTCTTGTTGTGTCAATGGCTGGTTTGTATTCTTACTTGATGAGCCGATCCGGTTATGGGTTCTTTTTCTTCATTGCTGGGGTTGCGTTTACAGGTTTACCAGGTTTGTTTGATTGGTACTTTAAAGGTATGGTTACAGCGTTTGGTGATGCTGAATTGCACGACAGAAAAGGCTATACGGCAGCCGACAATGAAGATGTGGCAACGTTAGATGAATGGTGTGAAGGGATTACGATCAATAAAGTATCAAGCTCGGCACCAGGGACGGTTAAAAAATCTGTTGATACAATTGCTATGCAAGCCATTGGTCTGCATTCTCTTCTAGACAACGAGAGTGTTTATAAATATAAATCTGTGAGTGTGTCGGGCACGCTCATCAAAGAATTTGACCTAAAATAACCCAGTTAAAAAATTGACTGCAAAAGAGCAACGAATTTTAAGCGTTGCTCTTTTTATTTTTCGCACTTCCAATGTTTTTGTACAAAACCGGTAATGTTACCGTTGTAATTTTCAATGGTTTTGTTGAGTTCAGTCAGAGACTGCTCTCTAAAGTTCTTTACGGCCTTGTAAAACGCTATCCCAGTCGCTTCTATCACTTCATCTAAGTTGTCACCTATGTAAAGGGCAGAAGTGCTCTGAACAAGGTTTTGCGGAATATTATAAAGCACAATGCCTAAGTTGTTCGCCAGCTGAGGCGTGTAATCCATGAGGTACCTTGCAAGTTGTGGGTAATTATCCAGTGGGCTTTCTTTAATCTCTGTAACCATGCCAGGTTGCTCAAGCTTTTGCTCTTCATTGGTATCCACCGAGTTGTAAATGTAATACTCTGGTGTTAAGCGGCTTTGAATCACCGGCATCACGCTTAGATTGTTGGGTTTCATCGGCGTGCGGTTGGCCGGCATCAACTCCGGTGACCACAGGTGGCTAAGCTCAAATTCGTAGGTGTATGGCAATGGGTGATAACCAAGGGTAGAGCTTGGGTTCGGGTCATTGACACGCAGCAAGCCAGAGCGTGGGTGAATGTTCTTCTCCAAGCGCATTTTGTAGGTGTTATAGCTCATCATGTCAAAACCACGAATGCTAGAGACGGGGTAAAAGCGTTCCTTCATCCCTTCAGGTACAAAGGCAATATGCTTGCTGGCTTTATCATGATTTTTAAAGCCTTTAACAACCAACGGCGTGCTTTCGTAATAGTAATGTAGCGGGTCCCACAAAGGGCCTGTCATTTGTAAAAAGTGGCCTGTCGCCATGTCCCAACCCCAAATGGCGGGCGCGTCAAAATGGGCGGGATGGGTTGGCAACCAAGTTGCACCCCACACCGCTTGTGTCCGTTGGTGTGGTAGCCTAAGGTCGGGGTGAAGGGGCAGTGGGAAGGCACGTTTGTTCGCTTCATAGCGTTTGCCGTCGCTCACCACTACGTGGGCAGGTTCAATGTGGGTGGCGGTGACAAAGCCGGGTTTAATTACTTCTAAAATGGTGCCTTTGGGTTCTTCGCTCGCTTTTTCGTCCAGCACTTTGTGTAGGTCTTGCACCGCTACGCCTGAACGCCTGCGGATAATTTCGTAGTCCTCATTGACTACATAAAAACTATTATAAGCCTCGTGTGTAGGAATCACTGAACAACCGGTTTGGAACAATTTTTCCAGCCAGCTCTCCCCACCGCGCTTTTCAATGAACTCGCGGTAGCTTTCTGTTTGGGATGCTTTGTCCCACTCTTCAATAAATTTTTGACCCACAGCTTTGGCTTTGCTTTGGTCGGCACTTTTACGGGCGTAGAGCATGTTTGTTTGTGGCAAGCGCCAACCGTCTTGATAAAAAGTATCCAACCTTAATTTATAAGGGTAATGGTTTTCAGCAGGGTAGCAGTAAAGCTTTTGGTGGAATTCTTCTTCATACATCAAACTGCTATCAAGGGTGCGAAATCGGGTGAGAAAAATATTTTCAATGTACTCACTGCCTTCAATGTCGGTGGTGACAATACGGCAATGCTTGGGGAAGGTGACATGACGGTTGTTATCCCACTCACTGGATCGTTTCACTTCTGGTCCGTAACCTGTGTAGATGACACGGCCTGCCAAGTCTCGCACAAAGTTGGGGGAAAGGGGCACTTTCACATTGGTGCCTAAAATGGAGGGCACACCATTGGTGGACATAACATTGTGCCCATCCATGCATGGGGTAATAGGTAGGTCGTAATCAATCAAATGCTCTTCAATCAGCTCATCTAAAATGGGGTTGAAGGTGTATAAATCAGCACTTGCTAATTTAGGATGTTCGCCAAATTCGCTTCGGTAATAAGCCGAAGCGAGGCGGATCCAAGGTAGTTTATTTTGTTCAGTTTTATCACTCATTGCTTTTTGCTTTTATTTTTTTGCTGAGTTGTTGGCTTTAATGCTTAGTCATTCCTTTTTTCTGCATTGATGCGCGCTGTCGTACTTTTCATAAGGTCACGGGCAGTTGACTTCGCACGCTCATCGTTTTGAATGTGGTGGTTCAGCATTGATAAGCTATGGCCGTCTGGCACGCCAAACATCTTCTTACCGTTGCCGTCTTTAAGCTCACGCAATTCATCATAGGCGGCCGATCCTGGGTCAATCCACAGGTCACCAGCTTTGCGTGAGTTGGCCACTTTATCCAACATGCCATGCTTTTGTAAAACTTCTGCAACTTCTGGCTTCATCTTCAGCTTGAAGTTTTGCTCTTGGCCATTTTCGTCCACATATTTGCCTTTGGCATGTTCAGCCAATTGTCTAGCCGCTGTGAGTTCAGTGGCGTTTTTGCGGGTTGCGGGTGAGGCTTCTGCATACTCTGGTGTGTCCTCAAGGGTTTTCTTCAACTCGCCACCTGCTTGGTCATACATTGGGTCCTGCGGAATAACGCGAGAACTGATAACGTTACCATTCTCATCTGTTTCATAGTAAGTCACAGGTGACTTGACAGATTTTGCGCCTTTTCCATCTACTCCAGATTGTAGAGTGGACTGTAATTCGGCTTTCATTTCTTCTTGAATGCCGGCAATGCGTGCAGATTCCGCTGTGCTTGCATCTGCTTGTTTGTGGGTACGCTGTGCTTGCAGTTGGCCCATTTGAATGGCACGCGCGGCGTTGGCATCTAAGGTGATGTTGCTGCCTTGCAGTTTCACGTCGCCTGCCACTTCCAGCGCATCGGCTTGTGCTGCTGCACCCAAGGTTGCGTTGTTGCTGGCTTCGGCTTGGGCATCAAGTTGTTTGCGTCTTGCCTGGTGGCTGGTCATGCCCAATGCTTCGGCGCCTTTTTCAAACTTGCGTTCAGCACGGCCAGCAGCCCAGTGTTGCTGTGCACCAGAAACTTGACTACGATACTTGCTTTCAGCCTGTGCATCTGCGTTGGCCCATAAGTGCTGCTGATAGCTCTTACGTTTGCTTTTGAGGTCGTCAATTTCTTGACTGACTTTGCTGCTTTCCTCAGGGTTTAATGTGCCAGAATCTAGCATTTTTTGTTTATTTTGAATCTCTCGGTCAAGGTCTGCATTGCTGGCATCTACCTCCATGCGTACATTACCTTCAGCTTTACCTTCACGGTAGGAGTTGCCCACCTCACTCACCATTCCACCAACACCGGGGATAGATTGCAAACCTTTTTTGCCAAACACTTCCCCAGCTTGAGAAAGGCCGGTCATGGCGGCTTTGCCAAAGCTTTTAGTTGTAACAGCAGAACCGATGGCACCGCCAGCGCCAGCTGTGGCGGCAGCACCTGCAGCAATGGCAATGCCTTTGGCTGCTTTAGCTGCCGTTTCCGCCACTTCATTGGCTTTGCTGTCAAGTTGTGCCATTTGGCCAATTACAGCTTTGGTGTCACCCGCCTTGAAGAGTAAAAACAAAGTGACAGCTGTAACAGACGTGTACGCCGCAGCTGCAACATAAAGCATCATGACATAGTCCATTTCCATAAAGCCAAGGTGTGCGTAACTTTCAACGGCATTGGCCAGAACAGCGTCCACCAAGGTAAAGCCAATAGGGATCGCTTTAAGAGTGAGCACTGCGGCAATGCTGGTTAAAATAACACCAGGCGCATGGGCTGGTATAACAATACCCATCATAAATAAAATAGGTGTGCACATAATGACGAAGAACAAGGCAACCGCTGTGAATAGTTGCAAGAACCTCACAAAAGCAACGGCACCAACGCCTTGGAATTGAGCGATGACGGCAGATCCAACTTCACCAATCCAAGTGATTGCATCTCGGAAGGCATTTGGCACAAGGTTTGGCATGCGTTTGCTCATGCTGTCACTTGTTGTTGTGGTTCTTATCGCTTCGGATAAGTCATCCGTACCGCCGCCCAGCTGGTTGATCGTTTCTTGTTGGGCGCGGCCTTCGCTGTTGTCCCTTGAAATGTAGAACGCTGAATTGTTGATAGCATTAAGCACCATGGACGCTGTTAGCCCGAGGCGGAGTGATTCTGCAGCTATCTTTGCCACATCGGTTGTGGCATCGCCCTTGCGCAGCATGTTGCGCTGGTTGGCAAAGTTGAATTCTTGCAGTCTAATTTGTAGGGCGCGGTTGGCTTCCAACATTTCCGAGCTTAGAGTGTCGCTTGGTTTGTAAGGGTAGGACTCAATCGGGCGAGTGTTGGTTACAATAGGCTCAAAGCCGTCTTTGTCGTTAAAGTCCAGTTTTTGGCCAAATGATGCTTGGTCTGATGATGTTAATGTGTTTGGGTGTCCAGGCCAGCTGCTTTGGAACAAGATAGCGTCTCGAATATGGTTGTGGGTTAATGTGTGCAATTGCGCACAAGTGGTCACAACATGGGCCACAGGGCGATCGTTTAGGTTTTTGATCCTGTCTGTCGCTTCATTTGCACGTGCCTTGTAAACTTCTGTTAAGGCTGGGGTGATGAATCCCAGTTGAAGCGGCACACCGCCCAAGCCTTCATCTTCAATGTAATCATACCACAGGCTGTCTTTTCTAAACTTCCAAAATCCACCTTCTTCTTGTGAAATGGTGGCCGCTTTGTCGCTGCCACGCAAGCGCAGTTCGATCGGGTCGGGGAATATTTTGATGCCCTGAGCAATTTGAGAGCTGTCTTCTGTAAAGGCATTATCGTTAACAACTTCAAAAGAAAAGGCTGCTAAACCGTTGGTGGGTGCGGTGCCAATGCTTTTAAGGGTTGTTCCGGCGTTAATTTGTTGGACTGCATAGCTGTGACTGACCAAAAAGTGGCGCACTTCGTTTTTGGCAATGTCTTCAGCAAGGGAGTCTTTGTTATAAAATTTTAAGGCAAGGTCCATTGTCTCGGTGTTGACACCAGATTGTGCCATGGCTGTTTTGAGGTGATCTTCATCATCAAAAGCTAGGGCGAAAGGCGGGTACGAAAGGCCGGGGCTTTTGCCATAACCGGCAACGTGATTTTCTAGCAAGCTTTTTAAGGCTTGGCTGATGAATAGTGTTCTTTGTAACTCGAGTGTTTTGTCAAGCGGGTGGACATAGCTTGAAACTTGTGTGTTAGCGTGGAAATTGTTGGTGCGTAAGTATTCGTTGGCCTTAACCTCATATGTTTGGGTTGGGTTTCCTGATGCGGCATATTCTGGTGAAAACAATGGCAATGCAAGGTCGCTAGCGGGGCCGCAGTAGTGGGTGTAGGCCGAAATTTGGGTTTTGATGTCCTCTCTTTCCGCAAGGGCAATGTCCATCTTATTGGCTTGGCTATTGGTTAGATCTGCAATAAAATTACGTGCCGTGGGGTTTGTGGGGTCGGAAATGTTGAAAAAGCCTAAGAAGATGGCTTTGTGAATCTTACTCATCAGGTCAATGACCACAACTTGAGGTGTAAAACCATCTACATAACTAATAAGGCCAGGGTTCCGGCTGTTGTTGGTTGGAATGCTGGTGAAAATGAAATTGCTTTTGCGTTTATTTTCAACGCCTGCCTCTGTCACTTCTGCTCCTTTTGGGGCAATGAGCAAGGCTAAGACAAGAAAGGACCAGCAGCCAATGGTTTTGACATTGTGAAATTTTTTGTAAAGCAAGATGGAGGCCGCACCAATCAACGCGAAGGTTAGGCCGACATAGTGAAGGGCCATGGACCCGGAAACTTCCCCCGCAAACAATTGGAATAAGAATGACCCTTGAGCAAAACCGTCTTGAGCAAATTGGCTCAATTCTTTGATGGGGCCATAGTCTGGGTAGATTACGTTAGCCATAAAACCTCTTACAATAAAAATTACACCGCTTCCCTTTTGCGTGTTTTGGGCTGTAAAGTGCACAAAACAATCAGGCAAACACACCTATTAAAGTTTATTATTATAACGGTGGGCGCATTATTCAAGGGAAAAAAGCACAAAAGGACGGTTTACACAGGTTTTTTAAGTACTTGTTGTTTTAATGTTGCACACATAAAACTTTATTGGTCTGGTTAATGATATGTAACCATTGCGTTGAATGACAAATTTCGCTATCTTGTTGGGTGGATAATTGCAACAGCTGTGTTGTACTTGTAAAGTTTAAATAAAGGCGAGCGTTTAGGTACATGGAAAATAACAATCAAATACCCAACCCCTCCAACGAAGATAAGTTAAAAGAGCTTATTGAGAAGTTCAAAGAACTTCCAAAAAATGCGCAGTTGGGCATTGGTGCAGTTTTGGTGTTGTTTGTTTTCATGCTTTTACCAGGGGGTGACAAACCAGCGCCACAACAACAGCCTGTAGCTACGCCTGTTCAAGAGGGCAATGTTCAAGCCTTGCAAAACGGTCAAAATGGTGGTGATGCAAAGTTTGATGCGGTTGCGCCATCACGTGAATCACTGCAACGTGGTTTTTACACCCAGCAACGTAAAGAGCTGGCTGACTTGAAATCGTCCTTGGTGGACAACGTTAAAACTGAACTTCAAAACGTCAACAGCATTAAAGAAGCTGTGACAGAGCAACAGCAACAAATGCAACAGATGATTGAAACGTTCAACGAACAGATCCGATCTTTTGAACGTTCTAACCAACAGCAACGCTCAGAAATTAGTCGCCTTGTGGAGCAGGCCCGTGTTTCAGAAGAGCAAGGTCGCCGTCAGCAAGCTTTAGGCGGTGCGCCCGAGTCGGTTGTTCGCACCCAGAAAAAGAGTCGTATTTCGCAAACAACCTTGCGTTCTGGTTCTGGCGCTGGTTTAAGTGCTAACCCAGATCAGGCTCTGCTAAATTTTAGCAATGCACCTGGTGCAAAGCAAATTCAGTCTGCAACAGGTGCCAGTTATATTGAAAAAACACCCGAACCTTTTGTGCCGCCACTTGGTTTTGTAAAAGGCACATTGTTAAACGGTTTTGACGCCTTGGTTGGCGGCGCCGTTCCTGCGTTGGTGCGGTTGTCTGGCCAATATAAAACAGCGATGAACTCCACCGTTTCCTTGGATGGTTGCATTGCGTTTGTAGAATTTGAAGGTCAAATCTCCACCGAGCGTGCCATTGGTAAGCCGAGTCGAATGACCTGTGTTTACCCGGATGCCGGCGCTGTGACTTACAGTTTAAGTGGGTATGTGGTAGATGCAAATGATGGTATCGTCGGTGTACCGGGTGTGTTTTATGAAGGTGATGCGTCACGTATTGCCGCAGCCTTGCTGGCTGACTTTGCCGCAGGAACAGCCGAAATTGTCCGTGAAAACCAATTTACAGAAGAAACAAGTGAAGGTGGTACCGCCACCAACTTAACAGGCAGTGCTGTGCAAGCAGAGATTGCTGCGGGTGTTTCTGGGATGATGGGGTCATTGAGGGACTACTTGGAAGAGCGTTCCAGCCGTGTGGTGCCATTTGTTCGTGTGGACCCGACAAGGGATATTCATATGGTTCTTTTAAGTGGCTTTGAATTGCGCCATGAAGGCAGTCCGTGGACTTTGCTGGTGGACGGTGCGAAAGCGGATCAGATTAAAGCTGAGAATGAAATGGCACGTAAGCAGGCAGAAGAGGCCGCTAAACAACAAAACAATAGAATTTAATACAGCGATAAAGGGGTATATATACAATGAGAATCATGCTTTTAATGCTTTTGGCTTTGTCAGGTTGCAAGTATTACGGCAGTGCGTTGCCGCCTGATTATCCACTGTCAATGGATGTGTCATACGATGTGGCACGGGATAAGTCCACAGGTGCCGGTGGTGTGGAAAGGCAGTTGATTCGCCATAAAATGCGCCCTGAATTGAACCGACCGTCTTATATTCCTGAAAAGGAATTGGCTGTTGTGGCACCACCAAAAACTTTGCTGGTGTGGACATACCCTCACGTCACCAAGGACAACACACGTGTGTTTGGTAACTGGGCAACCATCTTCTTAACCGACCGTTATGAGTGGGTGTTGCCAGCCAATGACCGTAGTTTAGATGAAGATGCATTTGGGGTTGGATATGGCACTGCTCAGTAACGAGAAAAAACCACAAGCACGCGCAAATCGTATTCACGAATACTTGCCGTACTTTGAGTTTGAAAAAGACGAAGACTCGCAATTTTGGCGCACCCACTTGTTGGACGATGGTTCCCTTGCGGTAGCGTGGAAAACGCGTGTGCCACCGTCTTACTCGTCTGACAATGGTTATTTGCAAACCAACAACGAATTTAGAACTTTTATTGAAGGCTTGCCGGTGGGTTACGATGTGCAAACCATCATCACCTCCCACAACAACCTTGGCGAAAGAATGCGCAAGTACCTCAGCTTAGACAGCGGCAATGACAAAGGCCGCTTGTTGCGAGAATCTCGCGCTGAAAAGCTTTTAACGGCCGGCTTTAACGGTTACCCCGTGGCCGAAGGTCAGTACGCGATGTTGCGTGATACTTACATGATCATCACCCTCAAAGCGCCACCACCGGGCGATGAACTGGGCTTCTTAAAAACCATTATGAACTTGATTTACACCACCGTCGGCACAGTGATGGCGACGTTTGGTGTGGACCCTGCGAAATTTAAGTTCTTTGACGACTTTTTCAACTCGCAAGTGCGCATCGCCTTGTCAGACTTTAAAGAAGCGGTACTTTCTATTGAATCGACATTGGATGTGATGTTTGGCGTCACCCGTGAAAGCCGAATGTCGCTGACCGAATTGAAGCAACACTACTGGACCGCTTTTGCCCCGTCTTATAAAGAGGCCGGTCAACAGGTGACCTTGGATGAAAAACTGTCCTTTAACGAACAATGTTTCCCGCTGCCAATTGAGCATGAATTTGACTTGGTGAAGGTGGGTCGTGACTATCATGGCATTGTCACGTTGGCGATGATGCCGGACACAGTCGCACCGGATTATTTTGGCATTATCAGGCGGACCATTGCCACCCAGTATACTTTCTTTTGCAACATCAACCAGCCTCAGCAAATTATGGAGCAGACCAAAATGGCTGTTTCCGCAGAGCTACGTCGCCGTATTTCAGGCTCATTCAACAAAGAAGAGGCTGAAGCGTTTGCACAAGAGGTGAGCGAGGTGAAGCAGCGGATGTTTGCTGGCCGTAAAATTTTGTTTATGACCATGGGGATGATTATCCACGGTTACTCCCGCAAGGAAGTGGAAGACAAGATGCTGAAAGTTTCCTCAGCGCTTAAAAAACTTTCCGCTGTGCCGGACATGGAGCGCAGTATGGCCTTGCAGGGTATTTCTTATTCTTGGCCTTTGGTGCCCAAATTTGAATTTACCAGACCTTTTTCTCGCAACCGCCGTGTGATGAGCGACGACTTGGTCGACCTTTTACCCAACCACGGCCATTGGGGTGGCAGTGAATCACCGCAAGCGGTTTACGTAAACCGTGATGGTGAAGTGACCTTTTTTGACCACACCTCGAACGACTTTGTCAACTGGCACTACGCCATCACAGGGACATCCGGTTCTGGTAAGTCCTTCGCTGTGGTGGACTTGGTGTTGCAATTGTTTGCCGCTGGGGTGGAGCGTCAATTTTTGATGACCATTAAGGACGACTATGACCGCTTTGCGCAAACCATGGGTCGTTTGATTTTAATTGACCTAGATTCTGCCGATTCTTGCATCAACCCGTTTGCGGGTATGTTAACCAAGCAACGCTTACAACAATGGGTGGAAGCGTTAGAGTTGATGATTAAAAAAGGCGGGACGGAAGAGCTAGACCCTGCAATGCCACGCTTATTTGAGCAGGTGCTACAATACGCTTATGACCTTGTGCCAGATGGCGATGTGTTGCGCCCTACGTGGATCAAAGAAGCGATGCAAAAATTCCCTTACATCAACGAGCATCAACGTTCACTCGGCTTCTTTGCCGCCGATGAATTGGGGTCCTATTGCAGTGATGGTGTTTACGGTAAACTGTTTGATGGCCCACCGTCGATCAGCGAGAAGGACAGGCTGGTGGTGTTCAACCTGCAAAACGTCCTCAGTGAGAAGATTAGCGACGTCATTATCAACGCCATCTTCACCATGCTGGACAATGTGATGTATATGGGTGACAGGGCCGCCAAAAAACATCTTCTGGTCGATGAGATGATTTCGATGATCAGTTCCAAGGGTGGGGCACAGGTTTCCAACCAGTTAAAACGTGCGTTTAGAACCTACCGTTCATTGAACTGTATGTGTGGTATTGCATCGCAAAACGAAGAAGATTTGACAACCGATGTTGGTCAGGCAATTATTGGTAACATTACAAAACGGATGATTTTGAAGCCTCGTAAGGAAATGATTCCAATGCTGATGCAGTCCCTTGGTTTAAGAAGCGAACGCCACGAAGCCAACATTGCATCACTGGACACCAAACCAGGCTTTTACAGTGAGTTTTATTTAATGTCACCAGCGGGCGAAGTTGTTTGCCGTTTGTTGACAGATAAGTTAACATTTGCGTTAGCGTCAACTCAGCCAGATGATGTGGCGGAGATTTCGCGTATGAGGGATGAAATGGGCGGCGACTGGTGGAAAGCCACCGTTGCTTTCAGCCAAAAGTACCCACAAGGGGTGCGTGCAGCCCGTGCGGCGGCAGCGGCGGAAGAAGAACGAAGTCGTAGGACGAAATAGGGGTTAAATGGTATTAAAGCGTAAATTACCATCGGCCATTGCCAAGGATGAAGATAAAAAAGTGGAAGGTGCTCAAAAGGGCGCTTCTGCTCGTACGTCTGCGCCTTCAAGCAAAAAGCCTCAGTCCAAGCCACAGCAAAAAGTCTCCTTTGATGAATTTGCCGATGAAGTGCCAAGCAAAGCGCCACCGCTTGCACCAGAGCCCACAACCGAAGCTAAAGGTTCGGCAATTCCTGAAAGCAGCAGTAAACTAACGGAAGAAAACACCTTCCAACAAAGACACATTCCTGAAAATGACTTTGAGGTGGAAAAGGCGGCACCTGCTCAGCCAAAACCTGAAAATAAACAGTCAAAACAGTCAGAAGAAAACGCCTTGGATTCTTGGGCGGAAGAGCCTGCAACCTCCAGCGGGTGGGACTTAGACGACCTAGACCTGACATCCAACCAAGAAGAAGATGTTTTTGGTTCTATGGCGCAAGAACAGCAAGCGCAAGCACCGCAGGTTGAACCAGAAAAAACAACAGAAAAATCTGACCCGTTGCCACCTTGGCAACAAGGGGCTGTCACAGGTGCCGCGCCAGAACTGCCCGCAGGCACAACCTTTGACAATGACACCAGCAAAACAGGTGCAACACCGGCGGACATTGCGGCCCGTGGTGCCGCAGCCCTTGCCAACCACGAGAAAGCCAAGCCTTTTGGTGCTTTGGTGGGTGTGTTGCTGTTGGTGGGTATCGGTTTTGCCGGTTACTCCTTCTTTGTCGAAAAAGACGAAACAACTGAGGTGATCAGCCGTTGGACAGGGTCTCTCAATGAAGTGTCGGAAGAAATTCCAACCACCACCGATGTGGCCAGCACCTCTGAAAAACCGGCGTTGAAGCCAGAAGCTGTGGTGGATATGTCCGCCTTGCAAAATGAAAAATCCACCGAGCCAGAATCGATGGATGTGGCCACAAGCCCAGAAAGTGAAGAAATGGGCGACTTGATGGTGGCGGAAGAATCACCCGTAATGGAAGATGAAATTGCCCCAGAAATGCCGATCTCCGGTGAAGAGATGGCAAATGTTTCAGGTGATGACGGTGTGGACATGGCCACGGATAATCAAGCAGAAAACAACACCATTGTGGAGTTTGTTGACGTGCCTGAAGACGAGGTGGAAAAACCGATTGACGCTCAAGGCGCACCTGAAATGCCAGAAGAGGTGGGTGTGATTGTTCAATTGCAACAAGCCATCGAGCAAGCGAGACAAGAAAAGAACCCAGACGATTTTAAACCCAAAGAAGAATTGGTTGAAAAAGCACCAGAAGACGAGCTGGAAATGTTAAGCCCTGCGGAAATTGATGCCCGCAACAAAGAACTTTCCCGCCAGTTGGAAGAAGAGTTGGCTGAATATCGCAAAATTTTGGCTGGGGAAAGCAACACAGTGGATGCAGGTTACAAGCCTTCACCAAGCGAATACTTCCAAGAAAAAGAAGCGGAAAGCGGCAGTATTCCACTGCCAAAACGCCAAAGTGCGCTGTTGTCGCAATCGCAGGCCGAGTCCCTTTATGGTGCAAACCCATACAACTTGCCTGTGGTGCCAGAGCCAAGCTATCAGCAAGAAACTGGGGTGAGAACACTGGAAGAATTTGACGTGGCGATGTTCCAAGTGGAGCGTGAACGTGTGCGCATTCCGAAAAATATTCGCCCAAGTTTTAGAGCAACCAACTTCCCCCCCTTGATTTTGCTCTCCACCGTACCCAAAAAAGGTATTATAGCTGAATTGAATGACAAGCAAGGGGTTCTTCTTATCGGTGAGAGTGTTTCGGGATGGGAACTGCTCTCCGTCAAACAAGAATATGCCGAGTTCAGCAACGGTAAACGTAAACATATAGTAAGTATAGGGCGCTAATTCATGAGAGTAGCGAATATCGAAACAGTCCGCCTCATTGGCGAGGAATACGGATGGACAGAAGCACAAATTGAACAAGCGTTGGCCAGTGCCATTCGCCTTTGTTATGCCGAAAAAGACATGTTGGTGGAAGTGGATGTCAACCTGAAGGAACAAACCATCGCCACACGCCGCCGTAATGGTTATGGCGACCGTGGGGTGTGGATCGACATCCGTGACCCATTGATGCCCAGCGTCAACATGTTTATGCAAATTATGGAAATTCACCAATGGGGTGACGGTGCGCCTGGCCGTGTGCTAGAAGGCGAAGTGGCCGGCTACCGTGATGGCGGTATCTTCTACCGTGTCGGCACAAAGCACGTTTATATCCCTGAAAACTTACTCAGCGTGATGGACTTCCACGAAAAACCTGCCTTGGGCACCAAACAGGTGTTGACACTTTGCGCCAGCCGTGACGGTGTGGCTGGTATGCGTGTGGGCACCAGACGTGGTAAAGAATTTGTCGCTGCGGTAATGGAATGCTACTACCCAGAATGTATTTCTGGCATCTGGATGGGGGCTTCAAACTCATGGGCGGTTATCCGCATGACCGCTGAACACATGTCCATGTGGTTGGAAAATGGCGGTGTGAACGTTCGTCACTTACAAAACATCCTTGGTGTGCGCCGCATCACCTTGTTGCCAGAAGGCGAAGGCGAAACCGAAGAAGAAATGCGCGCCAATGAAATTCGTCACTTTGTGAACAACGCATGGCAAGCCTGCCGTGTGGCGTCCATCACAGAAGACCGAATTGTTATTCACACCCCGATTGACAACCAAGACCCACGCAAGGTGCGTACCTTCACTTCAATGTTGAAGAAAATTGCGCCCGAGCGTGAGCAAGTTATCATGTAATCATTCAATGGCTGTTGTGAAGGGCGGTTTTACTTTTCTCAGTCGTTGTTTTATTTCCTGCTGTTCTGTCTTTTTGAAAACCTTACCACAAGGTCTAAAAGCTTGTGCGCTGTGGCTGGCCTTGCTGTTTGTATCGCACACCGCGTTGGCGATCACTGAAATCAGCGCCCCGAAGGACTTTAAGCCCCGCCCAAAAGGGTCTGAGGTTGTTTTGCTGCGCTATACATTGTTGGAGTGCTTCAGCAGCCAAAAAACGGCTGAGGAGGTTTTAGGCGGCGCGTCAACGCTCATCAAACACAAAGCTTGCGGTGACAATGGCTTTGGCCATGTGCTACGCCATGATGATGTTTCTGCCGTGGCAGGGGAGGACAAAACCATCCAGCAACAAACCAGCATCCCCTACATTGTTCACACGCCGGAGGTTTATGTTGAAAAAGGCTTGTTTCATGTGCGCCCAGCGATGAATAAAGAACTTATGACCATCGAAGATAAGATTGTTATAAGTCTGTCCAAAATCATATCAGGTCATATCAAAGCAACAATCAGCGCCAGCACCCAAAAGGTGCAAATGGAGGATGTTACGGCATATTACAAAGGCGATCAGACATATGTTTATCAAAAGCCCATACGTTCAACAAGGGTGATAACAGGGGCGGAAACTTTAAAACTGGGACAAGAAAAAATTATTTCGGGCGACATGTGGGTGGAAGGCTATGAAAAACAAGGTGGAATTTTGCCCGAGCATTCAAGGTTGTGGTTGGTTTTGCGCATTAAGTAATATTTTACAACTAAAATGCTTGAAAATTAAACCGCCGATCCCTATTATTTGGATACATACATTTTACACATGTTCTTTTTAACGGTGTGAGAACTTTAAATTTCTTTAAACAAAGTTCTTTAACACACTGAAATCAATTTAGGCAATTATGGGGTAAGGCCCGATCGCCAATTTACCTTGAACAATCCTGTTCATTTTAATTCACTCTCAAGATTGACGCACCTCTGACACTTAACCGTTGTCTTTCAAGTGCGTTACCAAATGAGGAAATATTATGTCAAATTCAAGTAAAAACTTGTTTACACAGTTCATTGATGAAAACCCAGATGAAAGCCATTTCGCTTCGGTTAAGCCTATTGTTGGCGCGAAAGAGATGGAGATTCACCCTGCGAAACTTGCGTTAAGCAACACACTGACCATTCAGCCTAAAAGTCCTGGTCAACAAAAGTTGATGGCGGCACTTTTAAGCTGTGCCTCTGTTGTCGTGGCAGATGGCCCTGCCGGTGTTGGTAAAACATTTTTGGCCTGTATTGCGGCGATCATCCACAAGGAGCTGGGTTTGGTTAATAAAATCTATTTCGCACGTCCAACGGTGGACGAAGGTGAAGGCATTGGTTTTGTTCCGGGTGGAATGTACCAAAAAATGGCGATGTATATGCGCCCGATGCTGGAAGTTTTGGTTAAACTTGGCCGTAAAGACCTTGTGCAAAGCCTGAAGGATTACAAAGGCGATGGCGACAAAAGCATTGGCGAGCAAATTGTGGACGAAATTGAACGCGAGCTGGAATTTGTTTCCCTTGCGCAGTTAATGGGTCGCGACTTGCAAGACGCTTTTATTATTCTTGATGAAACGCAACTGGCGGATGTTGGCTCTGTTGTGACTGCGGTGACCCGTCAGTCTAAAGGAAGTCGTTTGGTTATCTGTGGTGACTTGATGCAAGGCCGTGGTAAAAACCGTAAGTTTAATGGCATGCACTTTGCTGTTGAACATGCGAAAAATACTGAGTTTGCAGCCATGCCTTTACAGGACAATCAGCGTTCGCTGTTTCAACTGAATGAGCAGGGTATTACCGAGCTACCGGAAAATGACGAAATTATTCATGTGAAGTTTTCAGATGATGAAATTAGACGTCATGCTGCGGTTATGCGTGCGGTGAAATTTGCCAGAACGTACATGAAAAAGCACGAAAACGAGCTTTAACAGCCCCTTCGAAGTTAAAAACCCTCCTTGTTAGGAGGGTTTTTTTGTGCATTGATGTGGATGTTATACATGGCAAGGTATCATCATCCGCAGGTCATACCATCTTATCATCAGGCATTATACCATGTGATTATCATTCATAAGGTGGTGTGATATATCACCTAAAAGGGGTGTTGGTTATTTAACAGGTCTTTTAAGGGGTGGGGCTGAAACATCATTTCAAACGATGATCGGATGTTGGATGTTATATGTATGTATAAAATGTTTAATGTTGGCTCATCGGTGTTTTTTTGTTTGTGGAATGATTTTTAACCAACGGCCTTCATTAAGAGGAAAGCTTGTGGATAAGCTGGGGGATCGCCTCAATCCGGCTTTCCAGCCTGTTCATGTCCTTCATCACGCTGGTACCGGTCCAGCGGTCCAAAGTTTCAAGAATGTCACGCAGTTCAATGTCCGTATAAGTGGTGTGAACTGTAAAACGGGGCAGGGAGTACTTCAGCGCTTCTTGCTTAACTACATTGTCGTGGGCACCAGCCATGGCACGGCGCATGCTGATAAATTCTTCCCCAGTTTCATTGTTTTTAATGAAAGTGATGTAACGTTCCATAAAAAAATCCCCTATCCAAACATCTTGTATGTGTTGATGGATCAAGCATAGCAAATTGTTGGTGTTCGGTCAACCAAATGGTTAAGCATTTAAAAGCAATCACTTGCCGGTAAAAAGCTATAAAAAGTTGCTTTTATAGGGGGTTATGCGCCTTTTTCGTTTTGTTTGCGTTCTTTACGGCGTTCGCTTAAGGCAATCATACAAGGGGTCACAATCAAGGTAAGCACTGTGGCAAAAAACAAACCAAACATAATGGCATTGGCCAGCTGGTCCCACCATCTTGAGGAAGGGGCGTTATAGCTCACCTCACGGGCAATCAGGTCCACGTTGACTTTGGTCCCCATGGGAATCAGGCCAATCACCGTGGTAATGGCGGTTAAAAGCACAGGGCGCAAACGCTGTTTGCCGGTTTCCACCAAGGCTTCTTTCCATTTAAATTCTTGGCGCAGCTTATTGTAAGTGTCAATCAACACAATGTTGTTGTTGACCACAATACCGGCCAAGGCAATTACGCCTAAACCACTCATCACAATGCCAAACGGCTTACCGGTGATGATGTGCCCTAATAAAACACCTGTGGTGGAAAGGATAACCGCACTTAAAATGATAAACGCTTGGTAAAAGCTGTTAAATTGAGTGACCAAAATAATCGCCATCACTGCAATGGCAACAAGGAAGGCCTTTTGCAAAAACTTGGCAGAGTTGGCTTGCTGTTCGTCATCACCTTTAAACAGCACACGCACACCTTGGGGCAGGTCTGCTTGTTTTAATTCTTCCTTAATACCATCAATAATCGCACTGGTTAGGTAGCCACCACGGGTGTCCACATCCGCCTCAACATAGGAAACAAACTTTTGATCTAACCTTGAAATGGTGCTGACCTTGCGCTGTGGTTCACGCTCAATAAAGTTGGTAATCGGCGCTGTGCCCGAAGGGGTGGGGATGTACAAGTGGTCTAAGGTGGCCAGCTTGCGGTCCTCTTCTTTAAAGCGGGCCACAATGTCCACCTCTTCGTTTAAATTGTTGGGGCGGTAAGTGCCAATGATGGCGCCAGTGGTGCCAAGGCGCACAAACGTGCCCACGTCCACCAACGTAATGCCAGCTTTGTTAATGGCATCACGGTCAATGTTTAAAATCCATTCAATACCACTGTCCGCCACGGTGTCGGTAATGTTTAAAACGCCTTCGGTTTGTTGCAAGCGTTTTTTAAGTTCCAGTGCAACGGGCACAGTCATCTGCGGGGTGTCCGCCACCACGGCTAATTTAATGGGCTTGCCGTCTTGCGGGCCACCTTCTTCGGCCTGAAGCTCCACCGTGGCGCCAGCCAACGTACCAATACGAGCAATAATCTCATCATAAATTTGTTCTGCGTCACGGTCACGGTCATGCCATTCCACCGGTTGCACAAAAATTTTACCAATAATATCTTCTTCGCCCAGTCTGCGGCTTTGTTCACCGACGGTGAGGTAATACATGGTTTCAATGTCCGCCACGTCGCCAACACGGCGTTCTACTTCAAGCATCAATTTGTCCTTGGCGGTGATGGAAAAGTCGCCATCGCTGCGCACCAAAATAAAGGCACGCTCTGCTTCCGTTTCGGGGAAGAATTCCACCCCTTTACCAAGCGCGCCATACAGGACAATGGCACAGATAAAACCTGCCACGGTCAACGCCATAATGCGCCCTGGAATTTCCAGCGCTTTTTTAAGGAGGCGGGCGTATTTGTCGCTCAAGCCCTCAAAAATATCTTTAGGGAAGCTTTTGGGTCGTTGGCCAACATTGGCTCCAATCAGCGGTAGGAAAATCAGCGCCATAATCAGCGATGCTGTCAGAGTAAAAATCAGCGTCAGTGGCATAAACTTCATAAACTCGCCCACAATGTCCGGCCAGAAAAGCAGGGGCATAAACGCCGCTAAGGTGGTGAGGGTGGAGGAAATAATCGGCATCGCCATGTAACGGGCGGCTTCACTAAAAGCGTGGCGACGGGTGGCACCGGCTCGCATTTTAGCATCTGCTAATTCAGTCACCACAATGGCGCCGTCCACCAGCATCCCTACCGATAAAATCAGCGCAAACAACACCACAACGTTGGTGGTTAAGCCCATGGCATAAAGCACCGTAATTGCCAATAAAAATGACCCTGGGATGGCGGTGGAAACCAATGTGGCAGACCTTAAACCAAGGGCGCACAGTACCACAATCATCACCAAGATAATGGAGAAGATCACGCTGTTTTGCAGGTCATAAAGCATAGTGCGAATTTGTTTGGATTCATCGCCGCTGTAGCTAAATTCCACCCCTTGTGGCCATGTTTGTTGGGTTTCATCGACCACGGCTTTCACGGCGTCCACCGTTTCAATCACGTTTTTACCAATCCGCTTGGTGATGGAAAGGATAATCGTTTCTTTACCTCCGGAACGGGTGATGGAGGTGGCGTCCTTAAACGCCAGTTTAACGTCGGCAAGGTCTCTAAATGTCAGGGTTTGATCTCCTTGGGAAAGCACCGGAAGGAAGAAAAAGTCCTTGAGGTTTTTAAACAAGCCCGGCACTTTAATGGCATATTTACCGCTGCCCACTTCCAAGCTACCAGCGGCAATCAGCAAGTTGGCACTGGCGATGGATTGCTGAATGTCCTGCGCGCGCAGATTGTAGGATTCGATGATGGTTTTATCCATCTCTAACAACACTTGGGTTTCACGCAGGCCGTCAATTTGAACTTCCAAAACGCCGGATAGTCCTTCAATGCGGTCCCGCAGGTCTTCCGCCAGCGTTTTCAGCTCACGGTGGGTGAGGTCACCACTTAAGATGATGCTTAAAATGGGCAACTTCGCCAAGTTGATTTCGGTCACCACCGGTTCGTCCGCTTCTTCCGGCAGTTCGGACTTGGCAATGTCCACTTGGTTGCGCACGTCGTTCAAGGCTTGTTCATTGTCAAACCCAGCTTGGAATTTTAGGGTGATGTTACCGCCCCCTTCATAAGAAGCGGTTTGCATTTCGTCCAACCCTTCAATGGTGCGCAGTTCTTTTTCCATCGGCTTGATCAGCAGATTGACACTGTCCTCGGGGGAAATGCCTTCATGATGAATGCTGACATAAATGGTTGGGATTGGAATATCGGGCCTAGACTCTTTAGGAATGGCAATATAAGCGTAAATACCCGCCACGAAAATGAGCACCAATAATGAAAAGAAGGTGCGGTTTTTTTGTATCGCCAGATCAATCAGGTTCATAGGGTTTAGGCCTTTTTATTTTTATGCTTGGCACGTTCTTTTAACCAAAGATGGAACGCTTGCGGTATCAGCACAGTTAAAACCGTGGCCAGTGGCAAGGCAATTAACATGCCCAAAAAGCCACCTAGTTCACCCCCGGCCATCACCGCAAAAATCACCCACACAGGGTGCAAGCCGGTGCTGTTGCCCACCAATTTTGGTGTCAGCACAAAGCCTTCCAGCAGTTGACCAGCGGCAAAAATGGCGGCAATCACCAAGTAAGGCTCTAACCCTGAAAGTTGGTACTGCATAATGGCAAGGACACTGGCAAACACCAAACCAATCAACATCCCCACAAAAGGAATAAAGCTTAATAAGCCGGTGGCAAGCCCAACAAAAAAGCCCATGTTTAAGCCAGAAAGCGCCAAGGCCGAGCCGTAAAAAAGGCCCAGCAAAACACAAACGGACAATTGACCACGGAAAAATTTGCTGAGCTTATGGTCAATGCTTTCAAAGGTTTTTACAGTGTCCTTGCGCATGTCACTGGGGATGGTGTCTTTTAATTTTTCAATGAATTTTGGCCAGTCATAAAGCACATAAAAAGTCACAAGTGGGGTCACAATAATCAACGACAGAACATCAAAGATAGCCATGGCACCTAGCGCCGTTTTTTCTAATGTATCAAGGGCGGCCACCGCAATTTGATCGCTGTAATTAAAAATATGCGTTTTCCACGTTTGTTTATCCAGCGGAATGTTCCATTGTTCAGCAAATTGGTAAATAATACCACCGTCGCTTAAAGCTTTTTCCACCCATTGGCCATAAACGGGCGCTTTTTCAACAAAGGCGGCAATGTCTTCCGCCACGTAGGGAATACCCATCACCAACACGGTAGATGTAATGGCCAGCAGTGCCAAAAGCGGCAACAAGGTGGCAACCGTGCGCGAGCCAACATGCTGACTTAACTTATGAACAGTAGGTGCTAATAAGTAAGCAAATACAACGCCAAGGGCAAAGGGTAGCAGCACAGGTGCCAGCAGATAAACCACTGCTGACAATACCAAAATTCCACCTAAAATATATAAATCCATCCTTAAAAAGCTTTCTTCACTTGTGGGGCTTTATCCACCATTTGTTTTTGCACTTTTTCGCCTTCCACCAGTGCACTTTGCCCTTTGACCACAGCGGTCACAGGGCCGGGGCCAACACCGGTGATGTAAATGCCGTTGCCTGTGTCATCCAGTGGGTTGATGGCGACAAACTGAGTGGTGTCATCGGCGTTTAAAATCATTGCGCCAAGGCGTCCTTCATCGCTGAGGACCATGGCGGCGTAAGGCAGTAAATAAGCAGGTGTGCTGCGGGTTGGCATCCGCACTTTGGCACTCATCCCTGTAGGGATAGGGTCGGCGCTGGTTACTTCAATTTCCACTTTATAAGTGCGGGTAATGTTTTCAGCGTGGCTGGCAATAAAGGTGATGGTTCCGCTCACTTCTTGACCGTTTGCCAAAGTGGCATATGCGGTTGCCCCTGGGTTGATAAGGCTGCGATCCTGCTGGGAAACATAAGCCACAACTTTGTAAAGCCCTGTGCTGACCACTTGGTAAAGCACCGTCCCACGTTTGACATAGTCCCCCACTTCAACCATTCGGTCTTCAATCATCCCCTTAATCGGGCTGGTAATTTTGGTGTAGGCCAAGTCATTTTCGGCACGTTTTAAAACTTCCTTGGCAAGGGCCAGTTCGGCACGGCGCACGTCCAGTGAGTTATCGGCGCGGTAACCTTGTTGGTTTAATTTTGAAGCGGCATTGTAAAGTGATTGCGCGCGCTTGAGGTCTAATTTAGCGGCTTCCAAGGTTTCGGCACGTTGCTCTTGGTCCAACATCAGCAAGGTTTGGCCTTTTTCCACCGCCTCACCACGGTCCTTTAAAATTTCCATCACCTGCGACTCGGTTCTGGCAGCAAGGTTCACCAGTTGGTCAGGCTCGGTTGAGCCGGTAATTTCAACAAATCGGGTGTAGTTTTCGGGCTCAATGGCCAAGGCCTGCACCGTTTTGAGGGTTTCCGCTTTGTTGGTTTTGGCGGCAACTTGTTCGGGTTCGTTGCTTAAAAGGCCGGTCAGCATCCAAACAAGGACAAGCCCAGCAAACATCAGCGCAAGTTTAACATTGCCCTCCAAGTTGTTGGTGCGGGCGGCAATTTTTTGTAAAGGGTTTTGTTTTGGCATCTGTTTACTTTACTGGCTGGTTTTATTGTCTTACTATACGCTTCATATGTTCTTTATATAATGAACTGAAATTATACACCTAACAAAATAGCTTTCAAGCATTTAAAGATAGAAATTAGACTGATGAGTACCAAAAAAACCACGCCTCCAAAATTTTCCATTTCGTTGCTTTTGCTGGTGGTGATTTTTGAGGTTATTTTTTTGCGATTGGCTTATTGGCAATATGAACGGATGAACGAAAAGCAAGCCGCTTTTGTGGAGTTTGAAAATCAGTTAACCCAGCAAGTGGTGCCCTTTAGCAAAGATGCCACAAAGAAAGACTGGCAAAGCGTGACTTTAAACGGCGTTTTTGATTACGATTCTGAAAAACTGTTGCAAAACCGACATTATCGGTCCTACAACGGATATCGGATTATTACACCTTTTTTGTTGGATGATGGGCATTATGTGATGGTTGACCGTGGTTGGATACCCAAAAGTTGGGACAGGGAACCCTCTAAAGCATTAGAAGGGCAAAAGGGGCAACTAACCCTTCACGGTGTGGTTAGGCATATACCCCCAAAGAGAGGGGTACTGCAAGGGCCTTTATATGGCGTGACAAAAAGGGTGATGAAGCGGGTTGACAGCCAAGCGTTTCCAATGGTTACAGAATATAAGGAAATACTGATACAAGCTTCTTCATCGGGTCATCCGAATATCCGATCATTTATTGAAAAACCTCGTTCAGGGGGCTCTCACAGCGAATATATGTTAACTTGGCTGTGCTTGGCGCTGATTGTGCCTTCGCTTTATTTAACCTTGATTTTGTCACAGCGTCGCCGTCAAAAGTAAGGGGTTGTTAACCCTTTTTGCGGCGGGACTTTATCTGACCTATAATTTCAAAAAAGTTGAACATTTTGAGATGGTGTGAAGCAAAAATAAAGGTGCATAAAGCCGATAATCCGACCCCTGCGGTATAAAGTAATTTGTAAGCTGTTGACCATCCTTCATCGTACGAAAAGGTCATATGTATGATTACAAAAAACACCGCAACCAAAGCATTGATAGCGGCCATTTTAAACAGAGATTTTTTCATCAGCTGTGGGTCATGGAGGGCAATGTGGTTCTTCCGCTTTAGTAAAATGTACTGGAAACTGGCGTTGATATAGCCAGCAATGCTGGTGGCCATGGCCAAGCCCAAAAAGCCAAAATGCTGCATTAAAATAAGGTTTAACACCACGTTCACCACCAAAGTAACCACTGAAGCGATGAGCGGTGTTTTGGTGTCGCCATAAGCATAAAAACAGGTGACGGTGATTTTGGTCATCACATAAGCGGGCAGGGCAAGGCAATAAACCTGCATGGCCTGTGCCACGTTGTGGGCGGCTTGGGCGGTAAATTCACCGTGGTTGAACAAACTGTCAATCAACGGCAGGGCCAAGGCCACCAATGAAATGGCGGAAAATACCGCCAGTGAAAGCCCATGGCTTAACGCATCTTGAAAGTTTTGGTTGGCTTGTGCTTGTGCGCCTGCTTTTAGCGCACGGGCCAAATGTGGCAACAAAACTGTGGCCAAGGCAATGCCAATTAAAGCAAGGGGTTGTTGGTAAAAGCGGTTGGCAAATTGCAGGTAAGAAACGGCATTTTCTTCCAAATATGATGCCAGCAAAATGTCAATCACAAAGCTAATTTGTAACACGCCCACCGCCAAGGCCGCAGGGCCAAGGCGTTTAAGCAAGTTGGGTGTTTCAGGGTGTTTTAAGGCTTTGGTAAATTTCAGCTTAAAATGAATGTGCCGCAGGGATAAACGCATGTGGAATGCCTGTAAAACACCGCCAAAGGTCATGGCGTAAGCGGCGGCAAAGGCAGGGTCCACCCCCATTAAAGGCAAGGTCAGCAAGCCACCAATGAACGATAAATTAAGCAACACAGGGGTAATGGCAAAAGGCGCAAATTGATTAAAAGTGTTGCCAATGCCACCGCATAAGCTGGCAAAGGTAATCAACATCAAATAGGGGAAGGTGATTTGTGAAAGTGTGGTGGCCAGTTTCAATTTTTCGGGGTCATCTGCCCAGCCTCTTGCTAGTACATGGGTTAAAAAAGGCTCCATAAAATAAAGGGCCAGCACCGTCACGCTGGTTAAAATAATCAACAGCCAAGTGTAAGTGGTGGCGGCAAAGTCTTCTGCCGCTTTTTGGCCTTTTTCGGCGTTAATTTTGGTTAAAATGGGCACAAAAACCACGCCAAATGCACCTTCGGCAAACAGCCTGCGCAAAAGGTTGGGCATTAACATGGCCACAAAAAAAGCGTCAGACGCGGTACTGGTGCCCAGCTTGTTAGCAATAATCAGGTCTCGCAAAAAGCCAAATACCCGTGACACAAGGGTTAAACTGCTGACAATAAAAGATGACTTTAAAATAGAAATGGTAACACCCTTTTTAACTGACGTTTTGCCTTAAAATGACCAATTTTAACCAAAATAGCAATGGTGGTAGTTGTTTTTGCTTGTGGTTTTGTGACTTTTTTGATTGTATAACAATATAAATCTAAAAACCTATCCGTTTGTTTTATTTGACTTAACTTCTTGTTGAATGTGAGGTGCAGTATGGCTCCTTTTAAAGAATTTGAAAAATATCCCGGTTATATGCTGGCTATTTTAATGTATCAGGGCTACCCACTGTGCCATGAAAATTTCAAAGCGCTTATGGCTTTGGAAGCATTGGCTTTTAAGCCTTTGGTGGCGGGTGATGCTTACATTAACCCCAAACATATTGAAGCCACCGTGTTTGACTGGGTGGTTTATAATGGTCACGATATTCATGATCGCTTAATCAAAGCAACCGCCAACGAAGGTGCGGAGCATCGAGGTGCTTTAGTGGTTATGGCCGTTCAAAATGGCTGTCCAGCCTTTTTAAAAACGCCGGAAGGTATCTCACAGCTGGCATCACGCCCTTTTATGGGGAATAAGTTGTGGCTAAGCCTGTTCCCGTGGCGGATGCCTTACCAGTGGACCTGTGACCCGTCAAAAGCTTCTATGTTTTTTGGCCACATTGATGGGCAAATTTGTTTAAGCTATCTAAAGCACTTTGAAGCTGGGTTGATATTCCCCACCCACAAAGGCGCCAAAATTGTGCCGGTGCCCAATTAACGAAAGTAGAATCCACAGCCCTTACGGGGGCTTGTGGGTTTTTTATTGAAAAGGCTTGTGCGCAATGCCATAAGTAAAACATGTAGTAAGAAACATTCTTTTTATAACGTTCTATTTATTCCCCGTTCAAGGGTAAGGAAAACTTATGTCTACGCGTTCTGAAAAAATGAAGTCATTGGCTTTATTGGTTGGTTCGGTTGTTGCAATTTTTGTTTATCATCTTGTTGTTCAAGCAGGTATGGCTGGTGGTTTAGAAGGACCTCACCTCAATGGTAGTCATTTCAGTCTTATGCTGATTGGTTTGTTGGGTGTGGCATTGCCATTGGCCTCTCTGGTTAGACTTGTGCAGGAGAAAACGATTGTTCAGTCACTCAAAACTTTTGTTGCACTGGGTTTAGGTGCGTTGTTCCTTTTTGGGCATGAATTTGTGTTCTTGCTTGCAAAAGGGACTGCTGAGTTAGAGTTTGGCTTTGATATGAATATTTTCACATATCTCAACCTTTTCATTCCGTTTGGTGTCGTTTACGGCGTAACTGGAATTTTAAAGTGGTTTGAAGATGGTGAAATGTTTGTAACCGAAGTGAAAAAACTGCGCATTGCAGCTTTTGTATATGGCGTGGTAAATGTTGTGGTTATGTTGATTGTGATCCGCTTTTACCTTTCAGCGCTGTTTATATCTTTGAGCTACAGCATGTTGCCATACATCTATTTGGGTTACCGCACTCTTGTGGTGGGGAAAGCTCAAGTTGATAACACGCCAAAACCGGTTGAAGTTCAAACTGAAGCAGATGCGTCAGAAGCTAAAGTGGATGAACCTTCAAACAAAAAATCAACACAGGCGAAGATCATTCAAGGTCTTTACAATCTGTTGGAAAGTTTGAAGTTTAAAACGAAATAGCGAAAATAAAAAAGGGGTGAAAACACCCCTTTTTTTTGGCTTAATTCAGCAAGCCTTTGAGGTCATATAAAATGTTGTGGGCGTCCCTTGGGCTCAATTCATCGGGGTTGATGTTGTTGAGTTTTTCCTCCAATGCGCTGGGGCTTTGTGGCTGTGGCGCTGCGGTGCTAAACAAGGGCAGGTCCACAGGGGATTGGTTGTCGCCTTGTTCCTCCAAGCTTTTTAAAACTTGTTCTGCCCGTTGGGTGACCGACCTTGGCAAACCCGCCAGGCGACCCACGTGTATCCCATAACTGCCAGGGGCAAGGCCTTGGCCAATTTTGTGGAGGAAGATGATGTCACCTTCCCATTCTTTTACTTGAACATGGTAGCATTTTAAGTTTTTGTGGCTGTCCGCAAGTTCGGCCATTTCATGGTAGTGGGTTGCAAACAAGCCTCGGCATTTGTTTTGGGTGACCAAATGCTCGGTGCAAGCCCAAGCGATGGACAAACCATCGTAAGTGGCTGTGCCGCGGCCAATTTCATCTAATATTACCAAGCTTTGGGCGGTGGCACCGTTGATGATGGCGGCGGTTTCGACCATTTCCATCATAAAGGTACTTTGCCCACGAGATAAGTCATCGGCGGCGCCAATGCGGGTGAAAATCCGATCTACCAAGCCAATATGGGCCTGCGTCGCCGGCACAAAAAAGCCAGCATGCGCCATGATGGTGATCAATGCATTTTGCCTTAAGAAAGTGGACTTACCGGCCATGTTTGGCCCTGTAATCAACCAAAAGTCCCCGCCGGAAAGCAGGCTGTCGTTGGCAATGTAATGTTCAACGGTTTGTTCCACCACAGGGTGGCGACCTTGCTGAATGT
>DCXM01000006.1:443778-802700 GCA_002328405.1 Proteobacteria bacterium UBA2136
AACACGTCCAGCTCGGCCAAGGCGTCGGCGGCGGTTAAAAGCTCTGGCGCCATGGTTTTGGTGGCTTCCACCAGTTCTTTAAACAGCTCTTGCTCACGGGTGGTCATGTTGGCTTCTGCGGCGGCGTACTTGCGCTCCAGCTCCATTAAGGTGGTGCTGGAAAATCTTTGTGCGTTGGTGGTGGTTTGGCGGTGGATAAAGTCCTGCGGTACTTTGTCGGCGTGGGTTTTGGTCACTTCCATAAAGTAACCCCAAACCTTGTTGTATTTAATGCGCAAGCTGGAAATGCCTGTGCGCTCCGCCTCTTGTGTTTCTAAAGCTTTGAGCATGTTCATGCCGCCGACACTTAAGTCCTTATATTCATCAAAAGTGGGGCAAAAACCTTTTTTAATAAAACCGCCGTCACGGGCCAGCATCGGCACTTCGTCTTCCAAGGCTTTGTTGAGCAGGCTTAACAAGGCGTCAAAGCCGTTGAATTTCTCAAAAATTTGATTCACCTTCGGGCAGGCAATGTCGGTTGCCATTGTTTTAAGTTGTGGCATGGCGGCAATGGTTTGGCGCACCGCCAACAGGTCCCTTGGGCCACCACGTTCCAGGCTCAGGCGGCTGATGGCACGGTGCATGTCCGCCGCTTTTTTAAGTTCGGCTTGCAAGTTTTGGCAACTGCGGGGTTGTTGTATCAATTTTTCAATGGCGTTTTGACGGTTTTCAATCTCGGCCAAGTCTTGCAACGGGGTGTTGATCCACTGTGCAAGGGTGCGACTGCCAGAGGCGGTCACCGTAAAGTCCAACACCGAAAGCAAACTGCCCTTGCGTTCCCCTTTGAGGGTTTGGGTCAGTTCTAAGCCTTGACGGCTCATGGGGTCAATGTAAAGGTAGGCGTTGTTTTTCATCACCTGTGGGTGTTGCAAAGTTGGTGTTTTACCAGTTTGGGTATCTCGAATATACTGCACCAAAGCGCCACAGCTTGCCACTTGACCGTCATGCTCAAAACCAAAGGATTCAAGTGTTTGAACAGCCAAGGTTTTCAGCAGAATCTTCTGGGCTTGATCCAACATGAAATAACGGTTGGAAATCACGCTGAGCTGGGCGGCATAGGGGTTGAGCTGTTCAATCAGCTTTTCGCCCGTGGTTTCGGTGAGCACAATTTCTTTGGGGGCAAGGCGTGCCAGCTCGGCCGTTAAATTGTCCAAATTGGTGGTAGATGCCTTAAATTCCCCTGTGGAAACATCGGCATAAGCCAAGTGAATGGTGTTTTTTTCATGCTTAATGGCCAGCAGGAAGTTGTTTTCTTCTGCTTTAAGCATCGATTCTTCGGTTAAAGTACCGCCAGTGTAAAGGCGCACCACTTCCCGTTTAACAAGGGCTTTGTAGCCACGGGCTTTTTTGGCTTCTTCTGGGGTTTCGGTCTGTTCACACAGCGCCACCTTGTGGCCATGTTTAATCAGCTTGGCAATGTAACCTTCAGCGGCGTGGAATGGTACACCACACATGGGAATACCTTCATCACCGTCCTTGGCACTGCGCCTGCGGGTCAGGGTAATGCCCAGCACATTGGCGGCTGTGATGGCGTGGTCGTCAAACAGTTCGTAAAAATCACCCATGCGATAAAACAATAAAAAGCCAGGGTTCGCCTCGCGGATATCCCAGTATTGTTGCATCATCGGTGTGTTGGAACCAGCCATAAAACCCCCTTGTGTGTTAAATTGTGCGCCGAGTATAACGAAAATGCTTTTAAAAATCACCCTTTTTGCCGTACAATTTAAAACATGGATTATAAAAAAGATTTAGAACTTTTAAAGCAAGCCGCTTTGGAAGTTTCACCCATCATTATGAATTATTATCAGTCGGATGACTTGGACGTGGAGCGTAAGGCGCACGCTGGGTTCAGTCCTGTGACCGCTGCGGACAAAGAGGCCGATGCCTTTTTGCAGTCTTTTTTGATGGAGCGTCGCCCTGATTATGGCTGGCTGAGCGAGGAAATTGAAGACGACATCAGCCGTTTGGAGCGGGACTGTGTTTTTGTGGTGGACCCGATTGACGGCACCAAACCTTTTATTAAAGGTGAGCCGGAATTTACCATCAGCTTGGCCATTGTTGAAAATGGTGTGCCGGTGGTGGGCGTGGTTTACAACCCCGCTAAGAAGGATATGTACGCCAGCGCCAAAGGTTTAGGTGTGTTTTTAAATGACCAGACGGTGCATGTGAATAAGTCACAAAAAACATTGGTGGAAATGGAGTGCTTGGTTTCCCATTCCGAACTGCGCAGCGGCTTGTGGCAGCGGATGGAAGGCAAGTTTAAAATGAACCCTGTGGGTTCCATGGCCTATAAGCTGGCGAAAATTGCCGCAGGCGAGTCGGACTTTTGTGTCACCCTCCGCCCGAAGAGCGAGTGGGACTGCGCCGCTGGCCATGTGATGTGTGACGAAATGGGCTTTGTGGTGACCGACATTTGGGGCAATGAAATTGCTTACAACCAAAAAGAGCCCGATGGCGGCATTGACCGGATGATTATTGCACCACCCCACGTTTTTGGCGACATTAAACGCTTGGTGTTGGGGGAAGATAGCGACAGCCCGCTTGCCTAAACGTGCTTTTATTTTTTAAGCTTACATCAACAAAAAAGCCTGCATTTAGCAGGCTTTTTTTTTATGGCTTGTGCCACCTTAGAATGTTTTGCGCAAACCAAGGCTGAATGTACGCTGACGGTGCATTTGAATGCCGTTCACGTCTTGGTAGATCGGCTCTTCGTAAGAAGAAACAAGCTCCAAGCCGTTCAGCACAGCTGGTTTATAAGCAACGTCTAATGTCAAAGATGCAAGGTCATAGCCTGTGTTGCGCTTATCTGCAGTCACCACCATGTTGGGGTTCAGGTTGTCATCTTCGCCAGACAAGTTGTTTTGCGTTGTCCAGTTAAAGGTTGCACCGGCCGCCAAGCTATCTGTAAAGTTTTTACCAACCCAAGCTTTAAAGCCAAATTGGTTGCCAAGGCGGTAGTCTTCTTCATTGTCGTTGATGCGGAAAGTGGCGTAAGCCTGCGCACCATAATCAAAGCCTTTGCAGTTGCACTGGTAGGTCACCGCAGGGGTAATGTCATAGGTGCCAGAACCCAATTGCATTGGGTATGGCAGGCGGGTGTTTGCGCCCATTGGGGTGTTGGCTTCTTGGTCTGTTTTGCCTGTTGGCAGGCTTAAAGTGACCATGGTTGTCCACTTGTTAAAGCCATAACGTGTCAGGTTGTCAATCAGGGAAATTTTGGTGTCGCCCATCCCTTCAGATGAGGTGGCAAATGTGACCCCTGCTTGGTTGCGCAAGGTCATGTCCTTTTTAATGTAGCTGGCCATCGCCATTAACGTAAAGTCAGATGTCAGGCCTTTCATGGCGCCAAACATGTGCATGTCCGAAGTCATTTTAAGAGGTGCAACCATGTAACCTGCGTTGTAAGCTTGTTGGTTTGAAATCTTGTCATTCCCGGCTTGCAGGCCTTTCATTTCCATGCGCATGTAGCGGTAGGAAAACATCCACTCATCTGGATTGTGTGTGTGGGTACCCATCACATGTTTTGGGTAGTAAGGCTCGGCCGCGTCATGGTGGTGCGCTGCGTGGTCTGCATGGTTGTGGTGGCTGTGGTCAGCCGCTTGTGCATGCCATGCCGTTGTGGTTAAAAGTGCGGTTAAAAGAAGTGTTTTCATATTCCAATGCTTACTTTTATAATTTTTGTTGATAATTGTCCGATATCATACAAGAAAATCTACGTCTGTACAGTTTATAATGGCAAAAATCATTAAAATGACTGCTCATGCGTTGTGATGCGTCTTTTTGCGCATTTGCTTCGCATTTGATGCACAATTTACGCATTGGACGTTCTTGTAAGTTGTTGAATTGTATGGTGCTTGGTTTGGGCTGATGTATGTGGTGCGGTTTTGGTTCGCCTTTTTTGACTGACAGGGCGGTTGCTTTTAGGGGGTTAAATTGTCAAAAAAAACCCCGCTGGGGGAGCGGGGTAAGGGGTGTGGTTAGGGTGTGTATGTTGAGATTTTGAATTTGGTAGTGGGGTTGCAAAGGGTGTAATGAAGAAAACCACCAAATTTCATATCAACTGTCAGATTTTCTCTGATCTTTTTTGTTATAACTTTAAAGTGCTTATAGGCTACATCTCCCAGTTTGGTTACTCTCTAAGCCTTGTGTCGCTTGAAAGTTTTCGTTCCTTCCTCGCTCCAATTTCTTATAGATGGGGGTGTTAGATGTGTATACAAAAAACTGACAAAAAATGAAAAATTACGGCAAAATTGTCAGTTGTTCAGGGTGGGTGGCACGTACAAGAACGCCATTAACAGGCATGAAAACCCCACGAATCTGCAGTTTTTTGCCTGTGTAATCTTTTTCGGTGTCAATTCCTGACTGTTTGAACAGTTCTTCAAAACGGTTGGGAATCTCTACGCTAAAGTCGGTACGCCAGTTATCCCCAAAGTTAAGGTAGGTTCTATCTCTAACGCGCTTGGCGCTGACCACTTTTCCTTCATAATGGTTAAATTGACCAATGGCACTGTCAGGAATGTCACCTACTTGGGTGTAGGTTTTCCATCTGGGGTGCGCCCACATGCCAACCTTTTGTTTTTTTGCGATATTTTCATGTTTTATCAGGGTTTTACCGTGGCTTCGGTTGTCGGGGAAGGTGTAAACGTGGGCAAGGCCTAAATCGATCAGCATTTTGTTTACCCACTGACCCTTTTCGGTGTAAACATGGGCCAACAGCCGGCCGTACCTGTCCTTATGTCTTTCACCAAACACAAGGCGGACACGTTGGTTCATAATGGTTTTGGTGAGTTGGGTTAAGGCTTGGTTTGCAAAGGGTTCCGACCTTTTGGAGTGACGGTCAATTTCCGCCGTGTTGATGTTTAAAAGTCTGACATGGCTGCCGTCATCAGTCACAAAAGTGTCACCGTCAATCACATGGGTCACCCGTTTCCATGCTTGCTCCACAGCGGCCAAAGCAGGGGTGGTTGATAAGGTCAAAATCAAGGTGGTGAATAAGCCAAAAAAACTGACATAGATGCGTGGTTTTGCCATTGCTGGGGTTGTGCCTTTGGTTGGGTTAAAAAGGTGTTTTAACGTTACGGATTTTGAATTGTTTTGTCAAATTTTGTTTTGATAATTTACCGTTAAAAATCTGCTTTTTGTCTTGCGTGGAAAGTTGTTTCAAGGCACAATAAAAACTTGCAGTGAAAGCTTAAAAACAAACAAGAAAACAGGTTTTTTATTGATGATTATTCGCCCAGAAGTTGCCCAAGATCGTGCCGCTATTGCCACTTTAATTGCCCGTACCTACGGCGCGCAAGGTGCCAAAATTATCGAGCAAACAGGCGAGCTGCGTGCGCTGGATGTTTATCGCAACGATTTGTCATTTATCGCTGAAAGTGAGGATGAGAAAGCTGTTCAGGCATTTTCGTTAATGACCCCTGTGGCAGTTGAAGGCAAACAGGTGGGCGTGGTGCTGGCACCTTTTGCTATGAATGTTTACAATCCTGAATTTGACGTGCCTGCTTTTTTTGAGGCGGTGTTTGAAAAGGTTGAAGCGGCTGGTTTTAGTCATGTTTTTGCCCTTGGCCGGTTGGACGATTTGTCACCGTTGGGTTTTGAATATGCTGATGCCCATGGCATTACCCTCAATGAAGAGCTTGACCCAAGCTTGCTGGTTAAAGTGTTCAAAAATGCGCCGAAATGTGCTGGAACGGTTGTTTTCCCTCAACCTTTATTGGTTTAAATATTTATCAAATATTTTTTGATGCTCGGGCGTTTTTCTAAAGGCGCTCAAATGGCGGTTGAATTTGTCACGTAATTCTTTGCTTAAGAAGACTGTATGACGGTCGGTTTTCTCGAAGATGTGATGCTCCTTAAGTTTTGGTTTTTCCTTGCCTTTAAATATTTGATTTAAATGGTATTTAAATATGTTTTCTTCAAGGATAATGGCGTCTAATCTGTTGTCTAAAAAGGCTTTGACTTGCTCACGCTGGTTGGCAAACTCAACGTAAGATGCAAAGGTTGGAATGGCAGTTTGCAGGTTTTTGGGCATGAAGTTTCGGGCGTTTTGAAATGCGCCAACACGTTGGTTCGCAAGGCATTCCAATGTTTTGAAATCTGCTTTTGATTCAGCATGGGTAACCACAATGTTGTGGTATTGCACAATGGGTGTGGAATAATATAGTCGGCTGGTTTTTTTGTAAGGGAAGTTGAAGGCTCCCGTTACGTGCCTTTGGATGAGGCTGCGTTGAATGTGATTGTTGTCCATATAAACAAATTCAATCTTTTCGCCCATGGACTCAAAAACGCTTTGAATGATGTCTGCAACAATACCAGTGTCAGTTTCTTCAATAAAATAGGGGGACAGCGTGCCGTTTGTGGCAATACGAATTTCGGCATAGCTTTGCTGACTGGCTCCAGCTAAAAGCAGGCAAATGTAGATAAATATGTAACCAAACTTTATTTTCATGCACGATATATATTAAATTATAAAAATCACCCTTAGGTATAAAGATATCGCTCATGAGGTGGAGTTTAAAGGGCTGTGTGGCTTTATACTACTTAATTTCTAAGGGTCTTACCATTTGAATAGCTTTGAACAGGTGAAGCTAGCGATAAAAAATAGCCCCAGCAAATTTAAGAAATGGCTTATAAAACTGTGATCTACTGATTCAAGGGTGCACACCAATTCAATGGAGATCAGGGTGAGGGTAGCAAGGGTTGCACTTGAAATGATGGATAGTTTAAAGGGTTGAGTGCTGTAGCTTTTCTGTAAAAAAGCACAGGCAATGAAAAGGAGCGGTATGTATAGAGCAATAATAAAAGCTGCGCAGTGTAAGTCGCTTTTGGTGTTTGTTGTGCTGTTATCAAACTGCGCTGTGAATGTCAGGGAAAGTAAAAGTGCTAATAAATAAAGTGTGAGGTGTCGCCCTGCGCGAAAGTTTGTGGGTTGCAATAATTTTTTAATAAGCCAAAGGCCGTATGCGGCTAAAATAAACCATAGTCCAAATTGAACAGGGCGCGCTTGAAGCGTTTCGGCTACATTGTTATGGCTGAGTCCTACAAAAGCGCCACAGATTAGGACGGAGATAACAATCATTGCCCAAAATTGAGATGTTGGGTTTTTGTACTTAAAAGGTTGCGACTGTTGAGTCAGCTTTTGTATCAGCTTGTTTGTATCACTGCTCTTCTTCATGCTGTTTCCTTAATTTTTTTAACGTTCGGTGTAAGGTGATCTTCACATTGCTCACGCTTAACCCGGTGGCCTTTGCAATTTCTTTATGGCTCATTTCCAACATCTTTGCCATGACAAGTACCTTCTTGCTCCTTGGGTTTAAGGTTTTAAGCTTATGTTCAATATATTCGTATTCTTCGGTTGGGTTGGTTACAGGGGTTGTTGTATTTTCTTCTGAAATTTGAAAGGTGCTGTCCTCTTTGTTTTTATACACTGCCCGCAAATGGTCGGCTGTGCGGTAAAAAATGATGGCGCTAATCCACGGTTTAATGGGTTTGCAGGGGTCGTAACTTTCCCGAGCTTGGTGGATGGAGATCAAAACCTCTTGAGTAATGTCATGGTGATGGTGCGAGTTGGTGATTTTTTTGGAGAGATATGTCAGACATATCTTTTCAACGGCCAGTAAGAAGGATTGGTACGACTTTTCATCCCCTTGGGCGCTATTTAAGAATAATTTTTTTAAATTTTCTTCTGTCAGATTCAAGTGGTTTGGTGCGCCTTTGGTTTTTAGGTTTTGTAAATATTAGTGCGAAAGGCTATAATCATTCAATTAAAAACAACAAGCGAAGTTTAATGGAACTTTCAGGATCAGTTATTGTATTGGGAATTTTGACGGCTTCTGTCGTGCTTTTTGTGACGGATCGGTTGCGGGTGGACCTTGTGGCGATGTTGGTTCTGCTTTCCTTGTTGGTGTTTGGCATTGTGCCAGAGAATGAGATTTTGTCTGGCTTTTCAAGCCCTGCCACGATGACTGTGGCGGCGATGTTTATCATCAGCGCGGGTTTGCAAAGAACGGGGATTGTGCGCTTTATTGCAGGCAGGTTGCACGTTTTGGTGGGCAAGGGTAAAAAACGCCTTGCGCCTATTATGATGTTAACTTGTGGCTTTTTTAGTGCCTTTACAAACAACACCGCCACGGTGGCTGTTTTGATGCCGGTCACTTTAAAGCTTTCGGTTGAACGGGGGATTAACCCATCACGCATTTTAATGCCCCTTTCGTTTGCGGCGCAGTTTGGCGGTGTTTGTACGCTAATTGGGACCACGACCAACCTTTTGGTCAATACCTTGGCGGTGGAACACGGTGCCGAGCCCTTTAAAATGTTTGAATTTGCGCAATTGGGCGTGGTGTGCTTTGTGGTTGGTGTTTTTTACATGTTGTTTGCCAGTAAGTATCTTTTAAAGGACTCTGCCAAGATGTCGGATGTGGCGGCAGAGTATCGCCTGAAGGACTATGTCACGGAAATGCGAGTGTTGCCAGGTTCACCGCTTATTGGTCAAAAAGGTGTGGAAAATGACCTGACCAATCTTGGCAATGACACCTCGACCATTCGTATTTTGGAAATTGTACGCGAAGGTAAGATGTTATGGGCACCCCAAACCAGCGAGATTAAAGAGGGTGACTTATTGCTGATTAGAGGCGATGTCGGCAAGGTGATGGAGTCTGAATCGTTGCTTAAAATTGAAGACTGGGCTGAAGGCAACTTAAACGATGTTTACTTGCGAGGTGATGACATTACCTTGGTAGAAGTTGTGGTGCCCAGTGGTTCAGGCATTATTGGTAGAACACTGACCCAGTTGGATTTTTACTGGCGTTACCATGCTGCTGTGTTGGGTGTGCGTCGCCGCGGTGAAGTGTTGAGGGATCGTATTGCACACATTGGCTTCCGTGAAGGGGATACCTTGTTGTTGCAAGGCCATAAGCAGGATTTGAGTCAAATTGCCAACGCGAAGGACTTTATGCTGCTACAAGACTTATCCACCTTGCGTTTGAAAAAGCGCCGTTCTGTGATTGCGTTTATGATTTTGATTTGGGTTTTATTGGCGGCTTCCACAGGATTTTTGTCCATCTTAGCAGCCTCTTTAATTGGAGCGGTGGGGATGATTGTCACCCGTTGTTTAACCGCTGCTGAAGCTTATGACGCCATTGATTTTAAAGTGGTGGTGCTGCTGGCTGGTTTGATCCCTCTTGGTATGGCGATGGAAAACACAGGCTTGGTTCAAAATATTGTGGATATGATGATTTTACATGTGGGTCAATATGGGCCATTTGTTAGTATGGCGGTGCTTTATTTAATGACGGTGGTGTTGACATCGGTGATGTCCAACGCAGCGACGGCAGTGCTTTTAGCGCCCATTGGTTTTGCATTGGCAGACGGTTTTTCGGTGGATGCGAAGCCCTTTTTAATGGCGGTGACCTTTGCCGCTTCCACTTGCTTTTCAACCCCTGTTGGTTATCAAACCAATGTGATGATTTACGGTCCTGGGGCGTATAAGTATCTTGACTTCTTAAAGGTCGGGTTACCGCTCAATATCATCTTTTTCGTTATTTCTGTCACACTCATTCCATTGTTATGGCCGTTTTAAAGGGGCATGTACCTCTTAAGAAAGGGCGTTTTGCACACATTTGATATAGACTGATCTTGCAACCTTAAAAAGATAAAAACGATGGGGATCGAATGAGTATTATTGACGATTTTGTGAGTGCAGTTGAAGTAGGTCAACGCTCCGGTGCAATGAGCATTGAAAAAACAATGGATTTAATTTTGGCAAAGGCTCGCCGCCATACATCGGCCGAAGCGGGCAGTATTTTTATTGTTAGCCCCAATGTCGATGAGCCGGTGGAATTGAAGGCCTGCTCCTTGCAAAATGACCGCATGCCCATGAACCAAGATAAATTCAACATTCCCATCAATACCACAAGCATTGCAGGTTATGTGGCCTCCACAGGTGATGTGGTTGAAATTGACGATTTATACGAAATTTCGGCGCAAATGCCTTACAGCTTTAACCGTTCCTTTGATGATAAAGTGGGCTATCGCTCAAAGTCCATGCTGGCATTTCCTCTTAAAAACTTTGAAGGCAAGGTGATTGGCGTGGTTCAACTGTTGAACCATATCAACAGTGTGGATGACATGGGCGTGGCCGATTATGAGCCGTTCCCTTACACTGTGGTGGACGATATGAAAAGTTTGGTCACCGTACTGGGTGCCATGGTTGAACGAGCAGACCTGTTATTTGAAATTAAACGCCTGCGTAAGGAAGTTCAGGCGTTGCGCAGTGCAAACTAGGTGATGGTTTGAGATGGTCGGCTTCAAATTGTTCAGGTTTGTTTGTTGCGGTTTAGGGCTGTTTTTAGCATCCATGCAAGCCGTACAAGCTGAACAATCTGAAAACATTGACCCGAACCTTGAAAGTGAAATGAACCGCTTGTTCGAAGAGATTTCACGCAGCCCAGACAACTTGGACAGCAACTACCGCTATGCCCAAGTGGCAGCAAAGCTGGGTCAATATTACAAATCGATTGCCGCTTACGAGCGGATGTTGATTCAAAATCCAAATTTACACCGTGTGAAGCTAGATTTGGCGGTGCTATATGCCCAAGTGGGTTCCAACCAAGCGGCACGTAAGCTGTTTTTAGAAGTGAAGGAAACCAACCCGCCAGCGCAAGTTGTGGCCAATATTGATGAGTTTTTATTAAAGCTTGGTCAAAAAATTTCACGCCACAAGTTCGGTGGTTCGGTCACTTTAGGCTACACGTCGGACAGTAACCCCAACGCCGCTCCAAACTCTGGCGCGGTGGATGTTTTTGGTGTGGGGATTCCCGTCGATGATTCGGTGACCGATAACGCCGATGACCAAAAGTTTGCCCAAGCAACCTTATCCCACCGTTACAGTCTAGAAAATAACAAGTCTATCAACACAACAGCTTCCTTTTATAAGTCTGTTCAGGACAATGCACGGGCATTAAACACCACGGTTTACAGCCTCAAAACAGGTATCTCAGGTCAGGCTAATAAGGGTCGTTTACGTTATGGTGCCAATGCCAACTGTTCGCGGGTTAATTTGGCAGAACATGAGTATTTAAACAGTCATGGCTATGACGTTTTTGTGGATTATATCTTATCTCGTAAACATAAGATTCGTGCATCACATGCGCACGAAAAGCGCAATTTTAAGAATAGCCCGACAGTCACAACTTATGATGACCGGGATGGCCGTGCCAATGAGCAAAAAATTTCTCTTACATCGCTGATCACTCCAAAGGATATTGTCAATGTCAATGTGGGGTTCAGGCGGGAGCATGCGGCGGTGGACTATTACACCAACCGCTCAAGGTCGGTAGCGGCGTCTTACACCAAAATGTTTGATAAGGATTGGTATTTGAACGTTAACCATGGTTACAAGCGCACAAACTACAAAGACGTTGATACTTTTGTAAACCCATTTGTGGTGCGAAAAGATACAGAGCGCACCACAAGCATTGGCATTGGCCGTAATATAACCAGCCAGCTCACTTGCGGTTTTGTGTATCAAGATAAAAAAATTAAGTCGAACATTCAAAATTACAGCTACGAAAATCAGAGGGTTACGGCTTCGATGACCTTCCGGTTTTAGGGTTTGTCAGCTTTATTGTGCTTGTGGTTTGGGGTGTGGACTATAAATGACCAGTTAAATTAAGGGATAATTCTTGGGGAAGAATATGAAAAAATTATTTTTAATGGCTGCGATGATTGTTGCAGCGCCACAAGCCTTTGCCGATAACGTGGTGGGCAAAATTCTAGCTGTTAAGGGCGAAGTTGTTGCCTACAAAGCGTCAGGCGAGGTACGTGCCAAGTTAAAGCTTTCCTCCCCGATATACGAAAATGATGCTATTCGCACCGCATCTGGCGCCAAAGCGCAAATTATGTTTAATGATAAATCGCTGTACACCGTGGGCGAAAATGCCGAAATTGTGGTGGATAAATTTGTTTTTGACCCAAACTCTGGCGATGGACAGTCTATCCTAGAAGTGACGAAGGGTATTTTTAAATTCCTGACAGGTGACATTGCGAAAAAAGACCCTGAAAAGGTGAAGATCAATACCCCAACAGCCACCATTGGTGTGCGTGGTTCGGGTGGTATTGTCCATGTTGAAGCAAGCGGCATGACCCTGCTGAACATGACCGAGTGTTGCGTAAACATTGGTGCGCGTGGTCAAAATGCCCCAGCGGTAAACTTAACAGACGTGAACACTTACAGTCAGGTGAGCACTCAAGGTGAGGTTTCTCAGCCGAAGCCGGCTTCAGTTGAAATGTTGATGGAGCTTAACCAAGCGATTGATTTGAAGGGTATTGAAAAAGCGGACGACTTATCCAGCGACGTTACCTCTAAAGCAGACAATAAAAAACGAGAAAAAGGTAATAATTCCCTAAAAGAGCTGGTGCAAAAGAAAAAGTCTGAGCCATCACAGGCCAAGAAAGAAAACGCACCTCAGTCGGCTCAACCTCAATCGAAGCCTGCTGCCAAAGCTGCACCAGCCCCTGCCAAAAGTTTGGTGGCGATGTTTGGGGCAGGGTCTCAAAATACCACACCGGGAGTCGACTCTTCATCAGATGTGCAGCAAGGCACAGTGGTGGACAGTGTCCAGCAACAAAGTGCGAGTGAGGCCTTTGGCGGCGGCAATGGAAACTTAGCTGATTTTGGTACCGTGCAGTCCGGTCAATTGACCAGACAGTCAGCTGTGGCCTTGCCTGGCTCAAAGCTTTCTGAAGCAGTGAATGCGGTGTTGAAGACAGATGTGAACCGTTTGATCGTTGAACAGCAAAATGGTGAGAAGGTAAGCTTCCAAGCCCCTGCGCAGGCAGGTAAGGCAATTTCGTTCGACGCATTGCCTTTTGGCCGTGGCTACACATACCGTGGTCTGAATGATCGTTTTTATGTTGTTTCAACCAATTTTGGTCGTGACACAGCTCTCAGGCAAATGGTGGCAGGTGAAAGAGGCTACGGCTCTGCATCTTCACTGGTCAGTCAATTTAATGGTCAACGTCTGTACTTCAATTTCTTGCCGGATAGCTTTGCCGGTAAGGACCAGTTTGTGGACTTTAACCTAGCAAATGGTGTAAACAATCCAAAAGCAGGTTCTGGTTTTACAGGGGCTAGGGCGCACAGCGGTGCTGGCATGGTGGTTGACTTTAGAGATTACAATAACCAGTTTGTTGGTGGTCATGTGAATATTTCCAGTGACCCATCTAGACAAGATTACAGCTTTAAGTTCCTGGTTGGTGAAGTTGAAAGTTCTGGTTCAACAGCTTTGTCAGGCGTGGCTTATTCGGCCGAACGCAATGGCTTTAATCCAGTACAGCTTGGCAATGGAACCTTGCAAGCGGATGTGAACCATGTGTACGGTAACGGTGCCGAGCTGGATGCGTATCAATTGGGATTATCTGGCTTTGCTGGCGGTAATCAAACGGCTTACGCGGTGAATACGGGTCAAACGGATGCTTTACCAAACAACCCAGCAGATGATATGACGAACTTGAAAGGTTTTTCATCTGGTTTGGTCACTTTGGACGCAGGTGGGGTAAATGAGCGACTGGTTGCTGTTAAAAACGATGGTTTTGGTAACGTTCATATGGTTCAAAATGACGATTCTGCAGGCGGTGCCACTGTTGACTTTGAGTTGACATTAAGTAAGGTGAAAGCGAATGGTGATGCATCTGGCTCTCCAGCAGACACTTTGGAAGTTGGCTTTGGTGGCTTTGGTGCCAATCAGGCTTATGTATCCCACAATGTTTACGGTGCGGAGGAAAGTCAAAGTGATAGCAGTTATGACAACACGGGTGGTAACATTGGTTCTGTGGCAATGGCGTCTGGTGTAGATGGCGCTGTGCTTTCCAGTTATTTTGTGGATGTTCCTGAAAACGCAGGCGTGGAAGAAACTTGCCAAGATTGTCAGTTCTTAACATGGGGTGTTTGGGCGGCTGATATGCAGCTTGGCGCTGAAAAAGCCGTGGCTGACTTTGTGCCCTATGTTGTGGGTAAAAACTACCAAAAATGGACTGATGTCACCACGTATGGTGTGACCAATGCCAACTACAAAGGTATTATGGTCGGCTCGATTGCCGATGGTTCTTCTGTGAAGCATGATGTTGGCAGTTACACCGCTGATGTTAACTTTGGCACTAGAACCGTCGGTTTTGATGGTGAGTTCGCGGGTTACCGTATGTCTGGCACCCAAACAGGTGTTGCCACAGATGCCAGTTATGGCTTCGGCACGGTGGAGTTGGATACCCTCCAAAATTCATCTGGGGCTGATGTGGGTTCAGCGTACATCAACGGCGTGTTCTACGGCGCTGGCGCACAGGAAATGGGCGGATCCTTCAACTTTAAAGACGGTGCCACCGAAGCCGCTGGTATCTACGCAGGGAAAAAACAATAAAAACATAACGTCATAAGGGTTGTGACTTGTTCTATAAAAAAATAACAATGGCTTTACCTTGGCTGCTTTTGGCAGCCTTGGTTTTTGTGCATAATAATCAGCAATCTTCTTTTTATCCAATATTGCAAAAGTTACAAAATTATACCTTTGATACCTATCAGCGCATTCAACCGCGCGATGCGCTGCCGGTCGAGATTTATGTGGTGGATATTGATGAAAAAAGCTTAAAAGAAGTGGGGCAATGGCCTTGGCCCCGCAATTTAATGGCGCAAATGCTGGAAAACCTGTTCGATAAAGGTGTTTTAAGTGTTGGCTTGGATATTGTATTTGCCGAGCCGGACGGCAAGTCGCCAGAGGTGGTCAGTCAAAGTTGGTCACTTAATGACGGGCAAAAGGCCGACCTTGCAGGGCTTAAAAGTCATGATGATGCCTTGGCAGAGGTGTTGGCTCAGTATCCTATTGTGGCAGGTTTTGTGGCCGCCCCTGGTCAAGAACTGCCAGAAAGTGAGCAAAACGCTTTTGATCCGTTGGTGGATATGCAAAACAAAGATCAAGCGCTTGGTCACATCATGCAAGGCTCCGTTGCTGTACGTAACTTGCCAAAAATTGAACAGGCTGCACAATATCACGGTTACTTCGGCTATTATAAGGACACTGACAGCGCCATGGTGCGCCATGTGCCTTTGCTGTTTCAAAGCGGTGGCCACATTTATCCTTCGTTGGCTTTGGCCACATTTAATGCCGCCACTCAAAGTAATAGCTATGACTTGGTGTTTGGGGAAAAGGGCTTAAAGCAAATTGAAATTGAAGACCGGTTTCCCATTCCGGTGGGGCCAGACGGGCAGTACCGTGTATTTTACCGCAAATATGCAGAAGGTTACCAGCAGGGTCGTTACATTTCTGCGGTGGATATTCTCAAAAATCGTCCCATTGAGCAGGACTTGAATGCCGCTATTATTTTGGTCGGCACAAGTGCCGCAGGCACCTTTGATCTACGTTCTACACCACTTGACCCTGTGGTTCCTGGGGTGGAAAGTCATGTGCAGATTATTGAAAGTATGTACCTTGGCAGTCACCTTACTAGGCCTGTGGATATGGTTTTCTACGAGAAGACAACATTGCTTGGATTTTCCGTTCTCTTATTGTTGTTGGTAGGTTATTTTGGTGCAGTTGTTGGGTTTGTCAGTTTTTTATTTGTTAATGTTGTGGTCATTTCCACAGCGGCTTACTTTTATCTTTATCAACAAATTCTATTTGATGTTTCCTTTATTTTACTTGCTCTTTTCTTGCTCTATTTAATGCAAAGTATTGTGAAATATGCACTTGAAAGAGCTTCAAAACAGGCTGTACGCCGTGCATTTGGTCACTATCTGTCGCCTGAAATGGTGCAGATTGTTTCTGAAAACCCCGAAAAATTAAAGCTTGGGGGTGAGGATAAAGAGGTGACGGTGCTGTTTAGTGATATCCGTGGTTTTACAAAAATGAGTGAAGGTTTGACCCCGCAGCAATTAACAGGTGTTTTAAACCGTTATTTAACACCGATGACACAGATTATCCAAAAGCAACATGGAACGGTTGATAAATACATGGGTGATGCTGTGATGGCTTTTTGGAACGCACCTGTTGATGTGCAAAACCATGCCATGCGTGCCTGTGCCTCGGCTCTGGAGATGTTTGTAGCCTTGGAGAGGTTGAATGAAGATCTACAAAAGGATGGTTTGCCTCAAATTGACATTGGTATTGGCATTCACACCGATGTGGTCACCGTGGGCAACATGGGTTCTGAACAGAGATTTGACTACACCGTGATGGGTGATGGTGTCAACTTGGGCTCTCGCCTAGAAGGGCAGTGCAAAACCTATGGAGCTAAAATTATCATCAGTCAGTTAACGTTGAATCAGGTTGAGGCGGCTATTGGTCCCGTGACGGCGCTGTATCTCGACAAGATTGCAGTGAAGGGTAAAAGCGTGCCTGTGGATATTTATGAGCTGTTGTCACTGGAGCCACCGACGACAGAGCAGGCCACAAAAATCGACCTCACCAAAAGCGCAAGAGATGCGTTTTCAAACCAACAGTGGGAAAAGTGTCGTCGGTTTGTTAAAAGTGATTTATTCCCAGTTACATTGCGTTTGGTGTACCTGAATCGGATAGATGAGCTTGAAGGTGCTGTTCTGCCTCAAGATTGGGATGGTGTTTACCACGCAAAAAGCAAATAATAGCATTTTAAAGACATTCTTATCCATTTAACCTTAAAAGTGTGCCTTTATCGGCACACTTTTTCTTTTGGAGGTGATTTACTAGGTAGAATAGAGAGTGGCAGGTTGTGTGAATTGTGTTGTATCGTTTTGTTTTTACATTTGGTTGATATTTTATAATAGCAGGCATTGTACGCGCATGTTTGTGCCTATGGTTAGTTGGTGCGGTCAAGCGTTATCAGTTGCGCTGTAAGGTTAATGGATTACGATGTCAATTTCAGGTTGTCACATGCCTTGTTTTGTCCTTTCCTCTAAGGGTTTATCTATTGTGGTTGTAGATTCATTTCTGATGTTTGTTTTTGTCGTTTAAAGATTGTTTAAAATGGTGCTTTTGGGCCTTAGAGTTGGCTGATGACGGCTAATGCCATCTGTTTGTGTTTTTGGTGCAAATTCAAGATGTTAGTGTTTTATTTATTTAAAAGGTCATACAAATGAAATTGTATTTAGCGTGTTGTATTTAATAATAAAAATAAAGTAAGTGAGTGCTAACATAACATTTTAGGGTGTGAAATGTGATGAGGGTGTGTAGATTTGGTCTTGTTATCTAGCTGTAAGGTGGGAAGTGTGATTTTTATGGAGGGATAAGTGAGGTGGGTTGGATGGAGGTTTTTTTCTCATCTTTGGAGGTTGTATTAAGGCGTGAAAAGTGGCTTTGGAGAGGGTGTTGTGTAGTGGCTTCTTGAGGGTGCTGGAAAGATATATTTTTCACGACTAAGAAGGCGCTGTTTTATGGCTTAAGAACGTGTCAATTTTTAGGTGTTTAACCAGGGTCATTGAGGGTGGTTTGTTGAGTGATTTACGGGCGTGAAATGTTGCAAAAAAGGGCTGTGTGGCGGGCTTGTCCTCTCTGATTTTAAGGTGTGCTTTTTGTGCCGCCGGTTTTATTGTTGGTGTTTAATATGTTTTTATTCACCGACATTTGTTAGCACTTATTTTTATATGTAAATAATAATTAGATTTAAATTGAGCAATTTTTAAGTAAGTTATTGTTGTGTAACGATTAAGTTTGTATATGCACTTCTGACAGTAGGTGCGTGTTCAGCGCTTCGTATGCCTGTTGTGGTGCTTTTGTGGGTTTTTAGTGGTGTTTTATAAGGCAGGGCTGTGGGTGTGGTGTGTGGTTGTGAGTGTATCATTCATGCAAAAAAGGCATGCGGGCTGTACATGCCTTTAAGATGTTTTTTAAGCTGTTTTGTCGGTTAGCGGCCGTCGTAGAAACTGTACGGTGCTTTCTTCTCTTCTGCGCGTCTTCTTGCGTCCGATTCTTGGGCTTGGTTGTAGCCACGTGGAATGTCCAAATTTTGGCCTGGGTGAATGAGGTCAGGGTCTTGAATTTGACTGCGATTTTGATCGTAAATTAAAGGCCATTTTTTCCAGTCACCATAGATTTGATTTTGCCCTGAAATACCCGACAAGGAATCTTGTGGTTGTACGGTGTATTGATTAGGTAAAGTTGTCTCGTAGTAGGATTCATTTTGGCTTGGTAGTGGCACTTCATCCCGTTCAAAGTAACCTGGAGAACGTGTTACTTCCACAGGCTTTTCTTCTGCCAATGTGGTTTGATAGCTGCCAAAAGCATTGTTGCCACTTGTTGTTTTGTGTCTTTGCACATAGTCATAGTCGCCAATGCGGGGCTGAACTTTATCGCTTGGTGCTGTCGCCCAGTTACGTTTTGGTTTACCAATTTGCGTTTTTTGGCCAGCTTTGCCTGTGTTGTCTAGGTTAAACGGGTTATTGCCCGGTTCACCGATGTAGACGTTACCGTCATATTTATCCAGTGCGTTTAGCTGTGCACGGCGTTGAATGCCGGCATATCCCATCGCTGGGTCAATGGGGCCATTGTAACTGCCTTGACCTCCGTAGCCTTGGCGGTTGTTATAACCTTGCTGTGGTGTAGGTGGACGCCAGTTTGGGTCCTTACGCATCACGCGGGACGAACTATCCATATGTTCAACAGCGTGCAGGTCGGGGCGGGTGTAGTAATTTGCCCAGCTTTCGCCAGCACGTTCATCGTAATTCGGGGTCACAATGTGCTTCGGTGGAAGTGTTCTTTCAGGCGCAACCAAAGGCTTTTGGTCGTGTCTAAATGTGAAGTAATCGTTCAACATGTCTGAAATGCCAGCTTGCGCATGGCCAGAAAATACTGTCACTGACAATAAAGTTAGTAAACTGAAAGACGTACGTTTCATTCTTCTTCATCACCTGTTATTATGGGTCCCAAACACATTATTGAATTTCCATAAGGTAAATATCAACAAAGAAAGGTCAGGGCGGGGTGAATATGGTTCAGTCTATCAGAGGTGTTGTGGCATTTATATTTCTTTTAACGTGGTCGTGGGGTGCTTTGGCGGTGGATCTGAACATCGCTGTGTCGCGTGGGCCTGTAACGTTAGACCCCTATAAAGCGACAGACGCCGCATCTGTCAGGTTGCTGAGAATGATTGCTCCAGGCGTTTTGGAGCTGGATCGTTATTTTCAACCTTCCTCACCTTATCTTAAAAGGTTTGGTCATAAGCATTATAAAATGTTCTACCTAGAGCTTAAAGAAGGTGTGACATTTACCGACGGTTCAGCGCTGACGCTGGACTATTTAAAGTCCTACTACGAAGGCATTATGGACGACAAAAATGGCTCACCGCTTAGAGGTGCCTTTAAGGATGTGGAAAGCATTGAAATAAATCAGGGTACGTTAACTTTCAATTTAAGTAAGCCAAACCCGTTCTTCTGGAGTGCGCTGGAAGTTTCGCTGGTGAAATTTAAGGATGGTGATCGTCAAAAACCGCTGGGTTTAGGTGTTTATCAACTGGCAGATTGGAACCAAAATGGCGATGTTACGCTTAAACGTTTGGATGGTTACCAAACCCTTTATTTTAAAGTGATTAAGGACCCTGTGGTTCGTTATTTGAAGCTGGAACGTGGTGAAATTGACATCATTCACAATGACATCGGCGAGGAAATTTTACAATATGGCCTGGAAAATGGCTTTAAAGTGGTGGAGTCGCCATCCACGTCATACACTTATATGGGTTTTTTGATGGATCAGGGCATCACGGCTGATTTTAAAGTCCGCCGTGCACTTTCATATGCTATTAACCGTGGTGCGATTGTCCAAAACCTTCTAGGCGGTCGGGCAAGGCCTGCTTACAGCTTGTTGATGGATGATCACCCAGCGCACCATAAGGCAGATATCCACAGTTATGACCCCCAAAAGGCGGTGGAAATTTTGGAAGAAGCAGGATATCCGGCCGATGAAAAGGGTGAGCGTTTAAAGCTGCGCTTGGCCATTACCAGCAACCCGTTTATTCAACGTTTAGCGCAGGTTATCCAACAAGATCTAAAAGCCATTGGCGTGACGGTGGATATCTCCTCATCTGAGTGGGGCACGTTTTACGGTAACATTAAAAAGGGCAACTTTGAAAGTTATATCCTCACTTGGGTCGGGCGTTTCCAAAGTGATATTTACTACAATCTATTCCACACAGACATGCAACCACCAAACGGTGCCAATCGTGGTCGTTACAGCAACCCTGTGATGGACCAGATGCTGGATAAAATGATGCGAGAGACGGACGATAAAGCACGTCACAAGCTGGTGCGCTTGGTGCAAAAGTGGCAAGAGCAGGACATGATCTACCTCCCGCTTTGGAAGCGCAGCCACGTGGCCTTGGTTGGGCCAAACGTGAAGGATTATGCCATGTACCCAGACGGGGGCTACGAAGGCTTAATGTACGCCACTAAATAAAAAAGGCCCCGGTGATGGGGCTTTTTTTATTGGCGACCAAGCGTGGAAAGGGCCAAGTCGTCAGGGTTTGTCATCACTTTTGAGGCGTGAATTACTTCATCTAGGGTGATGCGCTCAATGTCATTAACAATTTCTTCTATGGTCATGTGGCGGCCATATAGAAAATGGTTTTTAGCCATTCGACCCATGCGAGAGTCGGTGGATTCTAGTGACATTTTTAAACCTGCCAGCAGGCCAACTTTGGCGCGGTTTAGCTCTTTAACTGTGATGTTTTGTTGCAGTTTTTGTATTTCTTGCTGGGCGACTTCAATGGTGGCTTGCACCTGCGAAGCGTCTGTCCCTGCGTAAATGCCAAAGGTTCCGCAGTCGCTATAACTGGCAAGGTAGGCATAAATGCTGTAAGCAAGCCCACGTTTTTCGCGAATTTCTTGGAAGAGACGAGACGTCATGCCACCCCCTAAGATGGATGTGAAGATGTTGGCCGCATAAAAATGTGGGTCTGTGCTTGACATGGCGTTAAAGCAAAGGGCAATGTGGGATTGCTCAAGGTCTTTGTGGGTGTTGCGTGCGCCAGCGTGGTAAGTTGGGCTGGTGTTCACAGTTTTTTGTTGGCCTGTTAGCTTGTTAAAGTAGCCTGTGCACAAATCAACAGCGGTTTGGTGTTGAATGTTACCCGCAATGCTGACCACCATGTTTTCTGGGTGGTAATAACTTTTCATAAAAGCTTTTAGCTTAGGGATGTTCATCTCGAGGATGGACTTTTTGGTTCCCAAAATGGACCAGCCCATGGCATGGTCGGGGTAAATAATTTCTTGTAGGTTATCAAACACAATTTCTTCTGGTTCATCCAAAGAGGCGGCAAGTTCTTGCAAAATAACACCTTGCTCACGCTTAAACTCCTCTTCCAAGAAGGCAGGGTTTTGAATGATATCGCTTAAAATATCCACGCCTAGCTCGGCATCTTCTTTGAGGACTTTGAGGTGGTAAGCCGTGGTTTCCCTGGATGTGTAGGCGTTGATGTTGCCGCCAACATCTTCAATGGCCATGGCAATTTCTTCTGCGCTGCGGCTGTGGGTGCCTTTAAAGGCCATATGCTCTAAAAAGTGGGCAACGCCCGAGTTTTCAGCCGTTTCCGTGCGTGAACCAGTGCGCACATAAACCCCCATGCTGACGCTTTCAACATGCGGTAAGGTTTCGGTGACAACAGTTAAACCGTTGGCGAGCGTTGTTTGATTAAATGTATCCATAAACACATCCATAGTCGTTATTTTAGATGTTGTCTAGTATATATTGACGAATTGTGTCGGTTTCAGGGGGTAAAATATCAAATTTCTCTTCAGATTTCATCATTTTATCAAGGTCATCATCAAACAGTAGTTCCTTCGCTGTGGCTTCTTTTAAAGCGCTTGGGAATTTGAGTGGATGCGCCGTCGCAAGGCTGACACAAGGCTTAAGCTCTGGGTGTGCTTTAGCGGCTGCCAGTCCCACTGCGGTGTGCGGGTCGATGACGATGTTGTGGGTGAAATCACTCTCGGACATCATTTTCAATGTTTCCACCTCGCTAACCTTGTGGGAGGTGAAAATACTGCGGACTTCGTCCAATTGCAGGGCGTTAACCTGTGGCAGGTTTTTGTTGTTTTTAAATTCTTGCATATTGTGCTTGAGAACATCGGCGTCACGGCCGTAAATGTCAAACAGCAACCTTTCAAAGTTTGAAGCGACCTGAATGTCCATACTTGGAGACCTTGTTGGCACAACTTTTTGCACCGAATAGTCATTGTCTTTGAAAAAACGGTCTAAAATGTCGTTGCTGTTGGTTGCTACCAAGATAGACTGGATTGGCAAGCCGCATTGCATGGCTAAATAGCCTGCAAAGGCATCGCCAAAGTTGCCGGTGGGGACCGAGAAGGTCAGGTCCTTGCCTGTGATCATGTCGCGGATACGTGACCATGCAAAAAAGTAGTAAACCATCTGTGGCAAAAGCCTTGCCCATGAAATGCTGTTAACCGAAGTGGCGTTGACCTGTTCTTTAAAGGCAAGGTCAGAAAATAGCTCTTTTACAATGTCCTGACAATCATCAAAAGTGCCTTCTACCGCAATGGGGAAGATGTTTTGGCCGCCAGATGTGGTCATTTGCATCCGTTGAATGGCGCTGGTGCGGTTGTGAGGGTAAAGCATAAAAACATTGATGTTCTCGCTGTTTTTTAACCCTTCAATGGCGGCAGGGCCAGTGTCGCCCGAAGTGGCACCAATCACCGTGGCTGTTTGACCTTTTTGGCCAAGGGTATATTCCAGCACAGGGCCTAAAAATTGCATGGCCACGTCCTTAAATGCAAAGGTTGGGCCGTGGAAAAGTTCCATCAACCACAAGTTTTCTTCATATTGAACAACAGGGGTTACTTCAATGTCATTAAATTTGCTGTAAGCTGTTTTGATGATGTTGGATAAAACATCGCTGGGGATGCTGTCCCCAATGAAAGGGGACATGATTTTGTCCGCCATATCTTCATAGGATAAAAACGAAAGCTCGTCCAATTCCTCACGGGAGAGTTTGGGGTAAGAGGTTGGCACATACAGGCCACCGTCCGGCGCAAGGCCGTCTAACACAGTTGTTTCAAAGTTAACGGGCCCAAAGCCTCTTGTTGAAATATAATGCACGGTTTATCCCCTAAAATCATTTTTTCTTATTGTAGCCTAGGCCTTGACACTTTGGCATGCTTTTAACAATTGTTCGTTGCTGAAGTTGTTTTATTATGCCAATAAGGCAAGCTTTTCAGCAACAACTTTGGCACGCTTTAAAGCTTCTTGATACATGGTCTTATGGTTCTTGATACAGTCGAGCTTCATCGCTTCATCTGGGCTGAAAAATTTTGGCATTCCCACTTCCATGGACGCACTTGGAGTGCCAATATCACTGACAACGCCCCAGTAAAACATCAGCTGTGATGTGGGGAAGGGGTATGGGTAGTTTTGTGGTGGTTTGTCACCTTCAAGGGTCAGTTCAATGTGGCCCAGCGGGCCCAAGATGTCGGTTTGAGTGCCGCATTCTTCAAATAATTCTCTGGCAATGGTTTCTTCAGGGGTTTCGGCTCGTTCACGGTGGCCGCCAGGCAGGTCCCAGCCGCGGCTGTAAACTTGCGCCAATAAAATGTCTTCACCCTTGAAGGCGAATATAAAAGAAGATGTCACTTCGCTGGGGTTGATGCGTGTTTCTGCGTCAACAAACACTTTTGCGCTGTGCGGGTGCGCCAGCCAGTTAAACTTTACATTTTCTTCAATCATTGTTTTGACCCTTACATTATAAAAAACCCTCCGCTCGGGAGGGTTTTGATATTACATAAGGTAAACTGTGAGGTAAAGCCCTAACCACACAACGTCTACAAAGTGCCAGTACCATGCGGTGGCTTCAAAGTAAAAGTGTTGTTGGGGGCTAAAGTCGCCATTGTTCATGCGTTTCCAAACCGCTACCAACATCAAGGACCCAACCAGCACGTGGAAACCGTGGAAACCGGTCAGCATATAAAATGTTGCGCCGTAGACGCCACTGTCCATATCAAACAAAGCGTGGCTATACTCAAGCATTTGCATGCCAAGGAACACAAAGCCGATGGTGAAGGTGAGGAATGTGTAGTTTTTAGCTTTCAACATGTCATTGTCCATCAATGCGTGGTGGGCAATGGTAATAGTAGCACCAGATGTTAAAAGTAGCAGGGTGTTAATGGTCGGCAGTGCAATGTCCAGCGTGAAAATGTTTTCAGGCGGCCATACAAAAGCGTGGCTGCGTAGGAAGAAGTACGCTGCAAAAAAGGCTGCGAAAAACATGATTTCCGACACGATGAAGAACAGCATGCCGTAACGGTTGGCAATGTCCAAAACTTCGACCTTCTTGTCAAAGCCACGTTCACGGCTTTCCATCACCAAGTCGTACATCCATTTACCGGCACCAAAAAGAGTAATGGCTGCGCCGTTAAGCATCATAACGGTGCCCACAAGCTGTGGCATGCCAAAGCTGGCTGCGTGGAGATAGGCAATCAGGCCAAAGGCCAATAAACCCACACCAATGCAAGAAAGGGGTGACCACAGGCTGTTGCCTGGAATGTGAAAGTCATGATCGTGTTCGTGATGTGCCATGATATTTTTCCTTGTTCTTATCTTATTTGTTTTTTAGTGCGCTGCATCGCCTTTAACGTGCGGCTTTTTCTTGTAATATTCGTCATTGGCTTCTGGGTTTACCAGTTCGCTTGCTTTAAGCTTAAGTCCTTCGTAAGAGCCTTCGATACGCCCATCCATTTCAAATGTTTCAAAATAGGGTTCGTATTTGGTGTGGCTTTTTTCGCCTAAATAAACAGCCATGATGAAGAAGTAAACAAGGGCAAAGGCCACCACTGCACCGGTGGCAATGGCCATCACGGTCAGGGTTTTTTTGTACTCTTGAACTAAAGCGTCTTTATCGTAATGTAATTTTTTTGCCATGATTCACCTCGTATTTATAAAACAAATGCCATGGACGCAAGGGCAAGAACAACCGCCCCTAAAATAACGCCATACACAATGTTTGACTTTTTTCGGTTTTGGGTGTGCTCAGCTGGGCTGGGCGCACCCTTTTTGTTGAATTCTACTTCGTTTTTAACAGACACGTTAAACCCTTTCCTTACTTCACAACTGGAATTTTTTCAAAGTTGTGCTCGGTTGGAGGGCTTGGAACAGTCCATTCCAATGTTTCACCACCCCATGGGTTGGCTGGCGCGTCTTTGCCTTTTTTCAAGGAGTAGAACACGTTGTAGATCAAAATAATCTGAACCACACCAAAACCAATGGCGCCAATGGTGCTGGCCACGTTTAGGTCGGTGTAGATAGGGTTGTAGTCCGCAATACGGCGCGGCATACCCATCAGACCCATAAAGTGCATTGGGAAGAATGTGAGGTTAAGGAAGACAAATGTTGTCCAAAAGTGCCAGTTACCCAATTTTTCGGACATCATCTTACCTGTCATTTTAGGGAACCAGTAGTAAACGCCACTCATAATGGTCATAAAGCTACCCGCCACAAAAACGTAGTGAATGTGTGCCACAACATAATATGTGTCGTGGATCATGTAATCTACTGGTACAGCTGCACAGAAGATGCCTGAAAGGCCACCCAATGTGAACAAGGCAATAAAGCCAACAGCAAATTTCATAGCTACTGTAAAGTCAATTGATCCGCCCCACATGGTCGCAAGCCAAGAGAAGATTTTAACACCCGTTGGTACGGCAATCAGCATGGTCATGGTCATGAAGATGGTTTGTGCAACCATGTCCATCCCAACGGTGTACATGTGGTGTGCCCATACAATAAGGCCAAGTACTGCAATGGCAGCAGTCGCCCAAACCATGGGCGCATAACCAAACACCTTTTTACGAGAGAAGGTTGAAACCACTTCAGAAATAATACCAAAGCCTGGTAGGATCATAATATAAACCGCAGGGTGGGAGTAGAACCAGAAGATATGTTGGTACAATACGGGGTCACCACCACCTGCAGGGTTAAAGAAGGATGTGCCGAAGTTACGGTCCGTCAACAGCATAGTAATGGCGCCTGCAAGGACAGGTGTACCCAACAGCATCAACCAAGCAGTAACCAACCAAGACCAAACAAACAATGGCATTTTCATCAATGTCATACCTGGGGCGCGCATATTTAAAATGGTTACAATAAAGTTAATGGCACCTAAGATGGAGCTGATACCTGCCAAGTGCACAGCCAAAATCCACATATCCACACCTGCACCAGGAGAATATGTTGCGTTGGTCAGCGGTGGGTAAAGTGTCCACCCTGCGGCCGGTGCACCACCGGGAACAAAGAAGGAAAGCACCATTAAAAGCGCAGAAAAAGGTAAAATCCAGAAAGTCCAGTTGTTAAGACGTGGGAAGGCCATATCTGGCGAGCCAATTAAAATTGGCACAATGTAGTTACCTAAACCCACAAATGCTGGAATAATGGCGAAGAAAATCATAAATGTCGCATGCATTGCGGTCATTTTATTGAAGGTATCCGCCGTTAAGCCAACGTTGATTTCTTTACCCATAATATCCCAAGAGCTGGTGAACAACTGCATGCCCGGCTGGATCAATTCAAGGCGAATGGCTTCGGCCAAAGCACCACCTAACAAGAAGAATGTCAATGCACTCAAAAGGTACATTTTACCAATGTCTTTATGGTTTACTGTTGTAAAGTAGTACATAAATCCTTTTTTTTCTGCTGCCGCTGTGGCCATGGAGTTTTCCTTTTTATTTTTGAAATTGGTCTTTTTTCATAAAAAATCGCCTTAATATAACACTTTCAATAACTAGAATAAAGAAAAAGCTAACTTTTCAGGTTAGCTTTTTAGGTTCGCTGGAGGTGGTGTTGTTTTTAAAGTCGTCTTGGCCATGTTTGTGGAAGTTTTTACGACATTTAAATTTGCGTTTGTTGCAGGCTGGTTGTCTTGTTTTTTTAAACCAGAGAACAATGGTGAACGGAACCGCAAATATCAGTATAACCAAGGTGGCTAAAAGGATTGTTTCTATCAGGTTCATGTTGAACCCTCCAAAGTTTCGGTGTGTCGTAACTGTAGTTTAGTGCTAAATTAATTTTAAGGCAAATGTTTTATATTATTCAACATCTTCGGACTCAAACAAGGTGTACGAAAAGTTGATGGTGTGAATGCCTTCTGGCAAGTCGTCCGTTACAAAAAAGCTTAACGGCAGTGAAACTTCTTCTTGTGGGGGGTAATACTGCTCTTCAAAGCAAAAGCATTGCTGTAGATCGACATATTCACTGACATCGCCAAACTCACCTTCGGTGCTCAGCGCAATCATGGTGTGGATGGCTGTGCCCATCATTCCTTCTGTGTCGTTGTTTTGGGCGGTGTAGGCTGTTAAAAGCGGTTCGTTTAGGCGAACTTTTACTTTGCGTGTAATGGGTTCTAAATCCACAGGCACGCCGGCGGCTTCATGGGCAATAAATCGGATGGTGACCTCACGGTCTTGAATGGCGCCCATCGGCCTTGAAACACCATCGTTGACAGCAACTTTGGCAATGGGGATACCAACCAATTTACAAAAAGCTTCATAAAGTGGCACAAAAGCGTATGCCAAACCAAACATGCCAACACTAACTGCGCTTAGGATAATTAAGTGTTTGTTTTTCTTTTTCATAGGTTGTCCCTTTTAAATAAATGTATCCACAACCATTGCGGCAAACAAAAAGGCCAAGTAATAAAGCGAATACATGAACACGTCCATCGCGCGTTCAATGCCATTGTCCTGCATCAATTTATAGGCTTTAAACAACCAAACACTACCTAAAATCACGCAGGCTGCAAAGTAAATAAGCCCCATGTGCCCCCATAATCCAACTGACAATGTTACGGGAATAAGGAGTAGCATGTAATAAACAATTTGAACCTTAGTTTCAGCCTCGCCTTTGACGCATGGCAACATGGGGATATTGGCCTTGCTGTAATCATCTCGTTTTTTAAGGGCTAGTGCCCAAAAATGTGGTGGTGTCCATAAAAAGATAATTAAAAACATGGCCCAAGGCAGCCAGCTTGAAACATCATTTTGTACCGCTGCCCAGCCGACAACGGGCGGAAATGCGCCAGCTGCACCGCCGATAACAATGTTTTGCACAGTACGGCGCTTTAAAAACATGGTGTAAATAAAAACATAGAAAAGGTAGCCAGCGGTTGCCATCCAAGCGGTGAGGGGGTTAACCATAATACTAAGCAATACATGGGCGAAAATACCCCAAAAAATCCCTAGGAAAAGCACGGTGTTGGGTTGCATGCGCCCTGCTGGCAGCGGGCGGTTTTGGGTGCGTTTCATCACCTTGTCAATGTCGCGGTCATACCACATGTTGACTGTGTTGGCACCGCCGGCGCTTAAGCACAGGCCAATAGTTCCCCAAACAAGGGCATTAAAAGTTAAAAGGTCGGTGTTGCCTTTGCTGGCCACCAGCATCGCACCCACACAGGTAATGGCCAGTAAGGTGATAATTCTGGGCTTCATCAGCCTGAAAATGTCAAAGAAACCTTGTTTGATATCGGTCATTTGTGGAACGAGCCTCCCATGCCATAGCGCACTTTGGCCAACGCACCAGTGGTGGCTAGAATAATCAATGAGCCCCAAGCCAAGTGGAAAACGCTCAACCCTTTATAAGCCCATGCATAATGGCTAAAGCTGTAAAGCAAGATAATACCGATGAAAATTTGCCCCAATACAATGATGTTGATGCCTTTGGCTGTTTTTTTATAAGCTGGGTCAGCGTGAGAACTGGTCCAGAATAAGCCAAGCGCAATCAGCCATGTAATCACTGCAAAAATACGATGCTTCATGTGGAGAATGGCCTGAAAGTCTCCCTTCGGCATAAATTCGCCATTGCAAAGTGGTAGGCCGCCACACACACCACCAGAATAAGAGGTGGAAACCATGGCGCCCAAGAGCATGGTGAAAAATGTGCTGAAGAACAATAGCCACAGGTTTAACTTAAACTTAAAAGGCGCTGGCGTTATTTTGTTGTCCGCATCCAAAGCGGTGGCAATGCGTTTGCGTGCAATAATCAACGCTGCAAACAACAGTATGGCGTTACCAAGGTGGATGGCGACGCTCCAGTGAATGTTATCCAACAACACAGTGGCCATGCCCAATTTAACTTGAACAAATAATATAATAAGGGCAATGGTTGGCCACAACGCAACGCCTTTGTATTGCTTGCGCTGTTTAAAGCTGAGAATGGTCAATGCAAGGATAATAAACCCTAAAATGGCTGCAAGTAAGCGGTGGACCCACTCTAAGAAGACTTCCCAATTGGTATAACCCCAGCTTTCTTCCACGGGGAAGGGTAACCAAAGGCCATAGCATTTCGGCCAGTCTGGGCAGGATAGCCCAGCTTCATAAACACGGACTGCCGCACCAATCACGATGACGGTGTAAGTCAGTATCATAGCCCAGTTGGCGAATTTAAGAAGTCTTGCCATGTCTTAATCCTTTAATTTATTGCGCCCACATCATAAAAAAAAAGGGGATAAATGGAAAGTGATTTCGAAAAAAAACTGGAAAAACAAAGGTGATGCTTCAATGTTTTTTGGGTAATTACTTGTTTTCAGTTCTTTGTGATGTGTCAGTTGTTTGGATGGTTTCTTTTACATAAAAAGTTATAAGAACATTGTAGTTAACTGAAACTTTTGAACAGCATGCCTTTTAAAGGTGTGTTAAATTTGACTTGACCCCCACGGCTTGTGGGTAAGGGTTTTTATTGTGTTAAACATGATGAAAAAGGCGGAAACGCCTTTGTCTATAGCTATGCTGATTGCAGCAAGTGTTTTGGTTTTTGTTGCATTGGATAGCCAGTGGTTTACAGCGACGTTGACTTTTATATTCGTTTGGAGCATTACGCTTCAGGTGTGTGATGAAAATTCGCGTCAACATAATTCTGCATGGTACTTTGCCTTGCTGATGGTTGCAAATGTAAGCTTTGTGTTTGCTGGATTGCAGATTGGAGACTGGGTGCTTACCGTTGGTAATGGCTTTGGTGCACTAATGTGCATAACCGCTCTTTTGTTGAAAAAAGACGATGACATTAAAGCTAGCTTTTTAGGTGGCTTCGGCGTTGGGTCAATGATTATTGCTAACAGTCTGGCAGATGGTGACATGTCATCGATTGCATGGAAGTTTGTTGAGATTGGTGGTTCTGTTGCCGTTGTTATTGCTTTTTTGCCGCAAGTTTTTGCAGTTTTTAAAGCAAAGGATGCAAAGAACCTTGCACCAATATTACCATTTGCGCTTTTCGCATACGACACATTTATGTGGGTTGTTTATTGCTTAGATCGCGGCTTGGTAATGTATGCTGTTGCAGACGGTACTATCAGCCTTTGCTGTGTGGCTATTGTTTTGCGCACATTGTACTTGCGTCGACAGGGAACTGTAATCTGCTCGTTGTTGTAGTTTGGGTGCAATCTGTTAACGAAAAAAGCCTCTCATATGAGAGGCTTTTTTATGTGTTTACCAACTGGGATTAACTTTTCAATTCAGCTAATTGCGCACCGGTCAGGGGTTCTAAACCATTTTCGTTGCGTTGTTTGTTGACCCATTTGGCGTAGTCTTCTTGGCTAACTGCGCGAATGGCAAAGTACATGAAGCCGTGGGCGCTGCCGCAAAGTTCGGCACATTGGCCAATGTAAACACCTTCTTTAGGGATGTTAAACCATTGGTAGTTGATACGACCGGGCATAGAGTCCACCTTAATGACAAGCTCTGGCACATAAAAAGCGTGAATCACGTCACGGGAGGTGATGTGCAAGCGCACATTGGTGTTTACAGGGACAACCATCTCTTTCACGGTGAAGGAATCGTTGTAAGCTGTCAGCTCTTTAAGCCATTTTTCGTTCTTTTTAGCAACTTCCATATCCATTTCAGGGGCGGAAACCTCAAGGTCTGGGTAGTCAAAGTCCCAACCAAACTGGTAGGCGATCACTTCAATATCAATCCCTGTTTCTGGCATGGATCGAATGAAACGCATCCCGTCAAAGGATTTCCACGCAATCACCACGCAAATGATGGCTGGAATGGTCATCCAAACAATTTCAAGAGGTGTGTTGTGGGTGAATGTGGCTGGTTTTGGGTTCTTCTTACGGCGGAATTTGAAAATGCTGTAAATTAAAACAGCTTGCACGCCAATGAAAATAATGGCTGTCACCCAGAAGAGGAAGTTGTAAATATCGTTCACCTTGTCCGCAATGGGGCCAGTTGGGTTTTCAAAGCCACCCCAGTGGGATGTGCCAGCAAAGGCAGCAGATGTTGTGATTGTGAGAACGATTAAGGCCAAAGCCATCCATTTTTTAAGCATTCTTGCAATTCCTTAAAGGTTTGTTTTTGTCTTTATAAATTTTTAGCGACCCCATTCTATAAGGAATGCTTTGAATTGTCACTATCTTAATTCTTTTCATAATATTCATATAACCGAGATAGTCCAGCACAAACGGCGGTATCTGCACGTAGGATGTGGTTGCCAAGGCCAACAGGCGTCACATTTATGCAATGGGTGAGCCATGCCTTTTCGTGGCTGCTAAAGCCGCCTTCGGGGCCAACCAGCAAGGCATCGCCCGATTGTGGGTTTTCGCCAGCATTCCATTTGCCGCCCACGTGTTCGGCGCACCAAAAAATACGTCCGCCAAATTCTTTAATTTGTTTGTTGATGTTTTCCGTGGGGTGCAATGTGGGGATGGTGAGGCGCTCACACTGTTCGGATGCTTCAATCAGCATGGCTTGAACACGTTCTTGGTTGACCTTGTCCACCACCGTATAGTCGCTGGTAACAGGGTAAATATCGGTCACGCCAAATTCGGTGGCTTGGCGGTAAATTTTGTCCATCGCATCTTTTTTAACCAAGCAGGTGATCAACGCCACGTTTTGTGCTGGAGGTTGTGCCTGTAAAATGGATTCTATGCTCAATTCTTTACAACCATCGTCTTGAATTTTTGCTTCAAAAAGGCCGTCCGTGCCATTAAAAAGGGCAATATGGTCGCCTTTTTTATGGCGTAAAACACGGCTAAGGCGTCGGCTTAGTTCCTTAGGTGTTTGAACGACTTTGCCAACGTTCAGTTCGCTGTCGATGTAAAGTTGTTTGAGTTTGGCCATGTTTTAAGCAATTTTTTGTTGGTTGTAGCTTTGCCAGTTTTTAAGGCGTGCGCCCACTTGCTGAACAACAAGTCCTGCAATCTGGTGGCCTGTTTTTAAACCATTTTCAACATCATGATCAAGATATTTTGACAAGAACCCTGCGGCAAAGGCATCACCGGCTCCAGTGGCATCTACAGTTTGAACTGCTGTGGTGGGTATAAATTGTTCACCTTCTGCGTTTTTAAAAGTGGCTCCCTTTTCGCTGTGAGTGACCACTTGTGCCATGTTGTTCAGTTGTTCTTTGGCTTGTTTTTGTTCTGTTTCGGGTAGCTTTTCAATGTATTCCTGGAGCAGGGCGTACTCTTCTTCATTGGCGAGGAAAAGGTCAATATGGGGGAGGATATCGCTAAAAATGTCCTGTTGTTTGATGTGGATGACAAAGTCGGCGCTGACTGTAAAGGCGATTTTGCATTTGTTCTTCTTCGCTAGGTTAATGGCTTTAAGCACGGCTGGTTCTTGGTCAAGCAAGGTGTAGCCTTCAATAAAAAGCCACGGGCTTTGCTGGAAAGTTTCTTCGTGAATCATTTCGGCGGTGATGGGTGCGGTGACACCTTGTGAAACGAATGTTCTTTCACCATCTGGGGTGATAAGTACATAAATTTCCATGGTGCGGCTGCCTTGTTGAGGGGCTGGCATGGTGATGCCCACAGCTTCCATGTCCTTGTAAAAGTGTTGGCCGGCTGCATCGTTGCCGATGTGACCGGTAAAATGTACGTTTTTGCCCATTTTAGCCAATGCCCAAGCGCTGTTGGCGCAAGAACCGCCAGATTGCATTTCTTCCACGGTGCACTGTTGGGTAATGGCGTCAAAGGTTGCGCTGTCTACTTGGTTAAAGTCTCCTTTGTTGAGGTTGTGTTCGCTGATTAACGACTCGGGCACATGGGTTAACATGTCCACCGGTGCGTTGCCAATTACATTTATATCGTACATGGAAGAACCGCCTTCTTATTCATGGGTTTGTTGCTTTCCATGTTAGCAAGCTTTGCTGAAACAATGCAAAAGTTTTGTTGTAAAGTTTGGTTGGTCTATCAGCCACGACAAAGAACCCCAATGCTGAGGTCAGGCCATAAAAAGATGTTCGCACAAGGCGTTTTGGTTACAGCTTTTGCGCTGTTATGTTTTTTTGTTTTAAATGTTGGCCTTACATCAATTTGTATGGCGCACGGTGTTTCGGTTATCGGGTGTGAAATGTTGAATGGTTAAAATTGCGCATGTGTAGATGTTTCGTAAGATGTTGCGACGCAAAAATAGCTTCAATGCCCATGGTGAGGCGGTCTAGTTTAAAAGTTTAAAAAGTTTTGGTGTTTCAAAGTTGATGTTTATCAAACCATGTTTGGCAGGAGATGTATAGATGTTGGCCTTTTTTGTAAGAGTAGGGGTGTGGCACAATTTCCATACTGCCATTGCGCTGGTGATGGTTTGGGGATGGACTATTCTTTTTGAATGAAGCTGTTGAGCAAGCCTGCCTGCGATGTATTATATATGAAAGATTACATCTTTAGGTTTGGGCTTTGGGTCCTGCGCTTCAAAGTAAGGCACTGCGGGTTCGGCATTTTGACGTGCGGTTTCATTTTCACGCAGGGCGCGGATCATACGGGTTAAACCAATGCTGCCTGTGGACCTTGGGAAGAAGTCGAGCGATAAAAATTCGCCTAATTCGCGTTCAACCCTTTTTTGGCCAAAGGTTTCAAACAGTGTTTGGGCAAACAAGCCATCTTGAATGGTGTAAAAGCGTTCACGCATGGCTTCCACGTTCACCGCACGCTCGGAAGCGCCAATGGTTTCCATACCGTATAAAATCACATCCGAGGTTTTAACACGGTCATTGTCACGTTTTGCACACCATGACTTGTTGATGGAGTTTGGTCTGTCGGTCACCACGGTCACAGGGCTGACGTTTTGACCAATTAAGCTTTCGGTCGCGGCGTCAATGTTTTTAACGCCAAGGTCAAGGGTGAGGTTGCTGTGCGTGAACTCTTTATAAAGACCCATGTCAAAGTCAAAGTGTTCTAGCAATTCTCTTTGAATTTGCAACATAGACTGAATGCCGCCTGAAGTTTCAAAGTCAAAAATGGGGAAAATGTTTTCATGTCTACCAGGTACTGGGTTTTTGTGTTGACGGTAACTGGTGGTGCAGCAAAAAACACCGGGAAGGTCTGGGTTTTTAAGTAGTTCAAACTCTAGCCACATGTGCCCCGTTTGAGGCAGTAAAAAACTTTCCTGACCGTTGTTGTAGGTGGAAATGGTGGAAATGTCGTCGGCAATGGCAAGGAAGCTGATGTGCGATTGGGGGTGAACTTCAATAAACCCACGTGCGATGAAAAACTCCCGTAATCGTGACACGGTTTTGTGATACCAATATGAATGTACGTTTGCCAAGTTTGCCCAAACTTCCTTACGTTAATCTTTGAAAAGCCATGGCCTTTCGTGCCTGAAAATATGACAAATTGATTAAAAAAGAAAGCTTTTTGTTGTTTTTATGTCGTGATTGGTGCTTTTTTATATCAAAATAACCTTGGCAATAAAGGGGTTTGTGGTACATTTCACCTTATGGAAAAAGATTTGAAAAACTTAAATGTGTTACAGGTTACAGCCGCTTTGCATGAAGGTGGGGTGGAACGTGGTACTGTGGAAATGTCCCGTTTTTTGGTGGCGCAGAATTGTGGCAGTTTTGTGGCCAGCGCGGGTGGTCAAATGGTGCCCGAACTTTTAAAAGACGGTGGCGTGCACTTTCAATTGCCGCTTAAAAACCGAAACCCTGTTTCTATTATATATAGTGCCCTGCGCTTGGTGACTGTGATTCAGCGTAACAACATTAAATTGGTGCATGCCCGTTCAAGGGCGCCAGCTTGGGCTGCTTTTTTAGCCGCCAAGTGGACGAACACACCTTTTGTCACCACTTTTCACGGCACACACAAAATCCAAAACAACCTTAAAAAGTTTTATAACAGCTCCATGGTGCGTGGTGAACGGGTGATTGCGATTAGTCAGTTTATTAAAGACCATGTGGTAAAACATTATGGTGTTGATCCTCAAAAGGTGGACATTGCCCATAGAGGGGTGGACCCAAGGAAATTTGACCCATCCGCTTTAAGTCAAGCGGAAGTTGATGCGATGAAAAAGGCGTGGCATGTTGAAGATAAAGTGGTGATCACCCTACCCGGTCGCCTCACCCGTTGGAAAGGGCAGGTACCTTTTATCAAAGCCTTGGCGGAGTTGAAGGGTGACCCTTCATGGCATGCGCTGATTGTGGGCGGTGCTGGCAAAAAAACAGCTTATAAAAAAGAGCTGGAAAATTTAATTGAGCAATTGGGTTTAAAAACTCGAGTCACCTTAACGGGTGGTCAAGCCAACATCCCACCTTTTTATGCGATGAGCGATGTGATTGTCAGCGCATCGTCTGAGCCTGAGGCCTTTGGCCGTGTGGCTATTGAAGCGGGTGCGATGAAAAAGCCTGTGATTGCCACGGCTCATGGTGGGTCACTGGAAACGGTGCAGCATGAACAAACAGGGCTTTTAGTGCCTGTGGATGATGTTGAAACTATGGCGAAAATGCTACGAGGGTTCTTGAAAGGTGACTATAATAAGGGTCAAATGGGTGAAAAAGCCTATGCTTGGGTGCAAAATACCTTTACGGTAGAGAAGATGTGTCAAGCTGAATGGGAGGCTTATCACAAAATTTTAGGGGAAGAATCATAGGATTATGAAAAAAGTTGTACTTGCGCTTGATATCCAGCCGGGCTTAAACACGCCAGAGGTGATTGTGTCTAACGTTAATAAGCTTGCGGCTAAAATGCCAACCATTGCAACAGTTTTGGTGGCCGACCCTGAAGATAAGCGCGACCTTGAATGGCTGGACTGGACAGCCCCAAATTCGGACACTTCTAAAGTTCACACCAAATACTCCTTCAAACACCATGGTTATGGCGTGCCTCAAGTGGTTATTAAAACGCTTCAAAAAAACGGTGTGGAAGAAGTTTTGGTCACAGGTGCTCACACCGAAGCCTTTTTGCTAGCCGCTGGTTTTGACCTGTTTGACGCTGGTTTTAAAGCGTCCATGGTGGCGCCACTTTGCTTAAGTGGTCAGTACCACCAACACACTGTAACCATGCGCATTTGGGAAAGTTCTATCGGTCCTGTGTATGAGACCGTTGCCGAAGCTGGCGTTGTGGATGCTTAATTTGCAATTTAAATTCTTAGAAAATGAATCATGAAAAAAATTCTTGTCATTAAACTGGGCGCCTTGGGTGACTTTGTTCAGGCGACAGCCGCTTTTGATGCCATTCGTAAACACCATAAAGATGCCCACATTACATTGCTGACCACCAAGGGGATGATGCCGTTTGCCCACAACCACCCTGCGTTTGAAAATGTTTTGGTGGACGAACGCTTAAAGCCTTTTAATTTAAATTACTTGATGAAGCTGCGCAGTCAGTTGAAAGGTTATGACCTTGTTTATGACCTGCAAACCAATGACCGTACCAATTATTTGTATTACTTTTTGGCAGGTCGTCCCGCTTGGTGTGGCATTGCGCCAACTTGCCAATTTAAACAAACCAACCCCAATCGCAAAAATATGCATACCTTGGACCGTTTGGCCGACCAAATTGCTGTGGCAGGGGTTCAAAACATGGGGCAACCCAATTTGCTTTATGCAGCGACAGAATCAGAAACTTTGGTGCAAAAGCATAATTTGAATTTGAATAAGTTGATTTTACTGGTGCCTGGGGGGTCGGCTCACCGCCCTGAAAAACGTTGGGGTTCTTTTGCAAACCTTGCCAATGTTTTAATTGAAAAGGGTTACCAAGTGGCACTGATTGGCGCAGGTGCAGAAGAGGTCTTGCTCAAAGATATTGTCAAAGAGGCGCCAAAAGCCATCAATTTGTGCAACCAAACAACCATTGGTCAATTGATCGACCTTTCCTCCAAATGCTTGTGTGTGATTGGCAATGACACAGGGCCCATGCACATTGCTGTGGCCAGCGGCGCAAAGGGTGTGACTCTGTTTGGGTCGGCTAGTGACCCCAAGCGTTGTGCGCCAAGGGGTGAGGGGGTTCACGTGCTCCATAAAAGTCAAATTGACGCAATTACCACACCAGAAATTGTAAAGACGCTTGCGTTGTAGGCATGAGCGGTCAAAGTTTTAGGCTTTGGTCAGTGTTTTTGCTAAGCTTTGTTCTTATGAAGAAACTGTGTTCATTTTTAATCTTAACGTTGATGCTTGGCGCTTGTACGCCTGAAATTAAGCATCAAGTGCAAAAGGACTGGCAGGCACTTAAAGAGTATGACGTGCTGGAAACCTTAAGTGTGGCAACAGGGTTTCGTGAAGCTTTTCCGAACAATAAAGAAAAAATGATCCGTCAGGATCGCAACCTCTGCCTCCATGAAGATGCACACCAGCGTGAAATTACCGCCAATGGTTTAAATGACCAACGTGGCTACAATTACTGCACGTTGACACCGGCAGGAATGCCCGAAACAGCTCACCGCTGGGACGGTAGATAAGTGCTCTTTATAGGCTGTAAAGATTTAAATGAGGTTTCGGCCTCGTTTTTTTTGTGGTTTAAGATAAAATCTTTGCAAAAAATCCACTAAAAGCTTAGATTATGATGATTGTTAATAATTAAATTTAAAAGGAATACAAAGTTATGCCAGTGATCACTCTGCCAGATGGTTCTGTAAAAGAATTTGACGGCGCTGTAACAGGTTTAGAAGTGGCGCAGTCTATTGGTGAAGGTCTCGCCAAAGCCGCTCTAATGATGGAAGTTGATGGGAAAGAATTGGACCTCACGACCACGATCACCACCGATGCAAACATTGTGTTCCACACATCCAAGACCGAAAAGGGCTTAGAAACTTTACGCCACTCTACAGCGCACATTTTGGCACAAGCCATTAAAGAGCTTTACCCAACAGCGCAAATTACCATCGGCCCTGTGATTGACAATGGCTTTTACTATGACGTGGCCTTTAAAGAAAGTGTCGCCGATAAGGACTTGGAAAAAATTGAAGCCCGCATGAAGGAAATTGTCAAACGTGACCTGCCGATCGAGCGTCAGGTTTGGAACCGTGATGAAGCCATCGCATACTTCAAAGGCATTGGTGAGGACTATAAGGCGGAAATTATCTCTGACCTGCCGGCCGATGAAACCATCTCCCTTTACAAGCAAGGCACAGACGATAACGCTTTTGTCGACCTTTGCCGTGGACCACACATCCCAAGTACTGCCAAAGCTGGTCGTCACTTTAAGCTTCAGCACATGGCTGGCGCTTACTGGCGTGGTGACAGCAACAACGAAATGCTGACCCGTATTTACGGTACTGCTTGGGGCAGCAAGGATGAGCTGAAAGGCTACTTGCGCATGCTGGAGGAAAGTGCCAAGCGTGACCACCGTAAAATTGGCCCTGCCATGGGCTTGTTCCACTTGCAGGACATTGCAATGGGTCAGGTTTTTTGGCACCAAAAAGGCTGGCAAATGTTTTTAACATTGCAAGAGTATATCCGTGAAAAATTGAAAAAACACAATTATGAAGAGGTGAACACCCCTAAAATTGTGGATCATTCGCTTTATCTTAAAAGTGGTCACTGGGAAAAGTTTTCCAAAGGTGAGATTTTTGAAATTCATGATGGCGATAAAATTATGGCATTAAAGCCCATGAACTGTCCTTGCCACGTTCAGATTTTTAACCAAGGTATTAAAAGCTACCGTGACTTGCCACTGCGCATGAGCGAGTTTGGCACATGCATGCGTAACGAAGCGCATGGCGCTTTGCACGGCTTGATGCGTGTGCGCTCGATGACCCAAGACGATGCACACATTTTCTGCACCGCCAACCAAATCAACTCAGAAGTTTTGATGCTGTGTGAATTGATTAAGGAAATTTACAGCGACTTTGGCTTTGAAGATGTGCGTGTCAAGTTTTCGGACCGTCCGGAAATGCGTGTCGGCAATGATGAGGTTTGGGATAAAGCCGAAGCGGCGCTTAAAGAGGCTTGTGACGCTGCTGGCTTGGAGTGGACACTCAACCCCGGTGAAGGTGCTTTTTACGGCCCGAAATTGGAATTTGTGTTGAAGGACTGCATTGGCAGGGACTGGCAGTGTGGGACCATTCAATTGGACTTCAACTTGCCAGACCGTTTAGACGCAACCTTTATCAATGAAAAGGGAGAAAAAGAAATTCCGGTGATGATTCACCGTGCCTTATTGGGTTCATTGGAACGCTTTAGCGGCATTTTGATTGAAAACTTCGTCGGTCACTTCCCACTTTGGTTGGCACCACAGCAAATGGTGGCCATGGGCATTACCGAAAAACAAAACCCAGCGGTGGAAAAGCTTGTTCAAAAGTTGCAAGCAGAAGGTTTCCGCATTGAAGGGGATTATCGCAACGAAAAAGTGTCTTACAAAATTCGTGAGCACAGCGTTTCTAAAGTGCCTGTTCAATTGGTGTTGGGTGACCGTGAAATTGAAAACGGCACCGTGACTGTGCGCCGTTTAGGTTCGCAAAAGCAAACCACCATGAAAGTGGAAGAGTTGATTGCCGCCATGCATGAAGAAGTGCGCACCAAGGCACTGCCAGTGGTGGAAAATCAAGAAGAAGCCGCTTAATTTAAAGTTAAAGCTTGATAAAAACAAATTTAAGCTTAAAAATAGTAATCTATGAAGAGAAATAGAATAGAAAGGTAAAGCTATCGCTATCAATAGACAACGCCCGGAAAAGAATCGCAAAGACGACACAAGGGTGAACGACGCCATTACGGCCAAACAAGTACGTGTAATTGATGATAATGGTGAGCAGTTGGGTGTTATTTCCACAGACGAGGCTTTAAACCGCGCCTTTGACGCTGGTTTGGACTTGGTGGAAGTTTCTCCAAATGCTGAACCACCTGTGTGCAAGATTATTGACTATGGTAAATACAAGTTCCAAATGCAGAAAAAAGCGGCTGAAGCTCGTAAAAACCAAGTAAAAACCACAGTGAAAGAGGTAACCATCCGCCCGCAAACCGAGGAGCATGACTACCAAATTAAGCTGAAAAACATTGTCAAATTCTTGGACAAGGGCGATAAAGTGAAAGTAAGCCTGCGTTTCCGTGGTCGTGAAATTACCCACAAAGAACTGGGTTATGAAATGTTGAAACGCATTGAAGCGGACACCAAGGAAATTGCCAAGGTGGATCAAGCGCCTAAAATGGAAGGTCGCTTTATGCTGTTGATGCTTTCACCGCTTTCTAAAAAGTAATCAATACTGTTTTGATTGAAAGCCCTGCAATTGCGGGGCTTTTTTGTGGCAAGGGCTTTGCTGAGGCGTGTCAAAATAATCACCTTGCACGGTATCAACAAATGGCAGGTTCTTGTGTCTTGTTTCATTGTTCTTTAAAGTGATTTTTATGGATATTTTACAGGTCATCACATTAAGCATTGTGCAGGGTATTACCGAGTTTTTGCCCATTTCTTCCAGTGCCCATTTGGTGTTGGTGCCTTATTTTACCCAGTGGAGTGACCAAGGCATCTTGTTTGACCTTGGGGTGCATGTGGGTACGTTGTTTGCGGTAATGTTTTACTTCAAGCGGGAAGTGGCGGCCTTGTGCCGCGGTGCTTGGTTGGTATTGACGGGTCAGCGCCAGCAACCAGAAGCACGGCTTTTTATGCTGTTGACCCTTTCAACCTTGCCTTTGTTGGTCACCGCCTTTTTTATCCGAGAATGGTTGACCGTGGTCGGGCGCTATGTTGAGGTCATCGCCTTTACATCCATTTTTTATGGTTTATTGCTTTATTGGGCGGACAAACGGGTTCAAAACTGCGCCTTTAAAAAAATATCTGACCTTCAAAAAAAGGAAGCTTTTGTTTTTGGTCTTTTTCAGGCGCTAGCGCTGATCCCGGGCACTTCACGCAGTGGAATTTGCATGACCGCAGGGCGTTTGATGGGTTATAGCCGCACCGAAAGCTCACGCTTTGCGATGTTGATGTCCATCCCTGTCATTTTAATGTTGGGTTTTTATGCCCTTTGTGTGCACCAGCCCAGTCATTATGTCGGAACGGTGGAGGGCTTGTGGTTGGGCATGTTCTTGGCATTTGTCACTGCATTTTTGGCCATTAAAGCGCTGATGACATGGGTGGAGCGTGTGGGCTTTGCACCATTTGTGATTTATCGGGTGTTGCTTGGGGTTGTGATTTTAGGTTTTGTGTACCTTTAAATTTTTATTTTGTGGCGGTTTTGTGTTAAAAGAAACCAAATAAAGTGCGTTTAAAAACGAAGGAGAGAAAATGTCCCAGAATGTACAACTGTGTATGAATGATTTACCGGCAGAAGCCAGCTTCCCCAATGGTATGGCGGCGGTTGACTGTGAAATGATGGGGCTTAACGTCTTTCGGGACCGCTTGTGCATGACCCAAGTTGCCAATGGCGAAGGGGATGTTTGGTTGGTGAAGTTTGACGGCACGGACTGGTCAGCGCCCAACCTTAAAAAACTACTGCAAGACAATCGCATTTTAAAAATTTTCCACTACGGTCGCAAAGATGTGTTGACGATGAAGCATTATCTTGGCGTGATGACAACACCTCTTTATGATACTAAAATTGCGTCTCGCTTGACCCGCACGTACACCGAGCGCCATGGCCTAAACGCCTTGTGCCAAGAGCTTTTGGGCGTTCAGCTGGATAAAACGGTCACTTCTACCAACTGGGGTGCTGATGAACTTTCTGAAGCGCAGTTGAATTACGCCGCCGATGATGTGATTCACCTTCACGCGCTTAAAATTGAGTTGGATAAAATGTTGAAACAGGTGGACCGTGTTCATTTGGCGCAAAAATGCTTCGACTTTTTGGAAACAAGGGTTGAAATTGATCTTGCCGGCTGGGAAGATCAAGACATTTTCGCGCACCACTAAGCCTATAAAAAAACAGGATACATTTTTATGAAAACTGCAAACGTAACCGCCAACACACCTGCCGATTTTGACATTCAAAACGGTAAAGATGTCCTTTTAAAAGAGGCGGCATGCCTTGAAAACCTTGCCCAAAACTTGGGGGAAACATTCACAAATGCCGTTTCATTGTTGTTGAAGACAACTCAAAACAAGGGTCGTGTTATTGTCACGGGTATGGGTAAATCTGGCCACATTGGCGCAAAAATTGCGGCAACATTGGCCAGTACCGGTACACCTTCTTTTGCGGTACACCCGGGGGAAGCCAGCCACGGTGACCTTGGTATGATTACCCCAGACGATGCGGTTTTAGCCTTTTCTCACAGTGGTGAAACCAAGGAGTTGGGCGATATTTTGGCGCACTGCGCACGTTTTAATGTGCCTTTAATTGCCATTACAGGTAAGTCAGCCTCCACGCTTGGTCAAGCGGCGGACATTTGCTTGGTCAACGGTGTGACCCAAGAAGCTTGCCCGATTAACCTTGCGCCAACCTCTTCCACCACCGCCACTTTGGCACTGGGCGACGCTTTGGCCGTGGCATTGATGCACAGACAAGGTTTTAAACCTGAGGACTTTGCCAACTTCCACCCAGGTGGCAAATTGGGCAGCAAGTTGTTGCATGTGGCTGAATTGATGAACAAGGACCTGCCACAGGTGCAGGAAAACTCACCTATGTCCGACGCTGTGTTGGAAATTTCACAAAAGCGCTTGGGCGTTGTGGGTGTGGTGAACACTGAAGGCCAGCTGACAGGTGTGATCACCGATGGTGACTTGCGCCGTCATATGTCCGACGATATTTTAAGCCGTACCGCGGGCGACGTGATGACAAAGTCCCCCAAAGTTATTGCGCCAACCATTTTGGCCAGCAAAGCGGTGCACCTGATGCAAGAAAATAAAATTACCGCACTTTTTGTGGTGGATGAAGGCCAGCCTGTGGGCGTGCTTCATATTCATGACTGTTTGCAAGCAGGGGTTATTTAATCGGTGAAGGCAAAAACGGCAAAGTTTACATTCATTGGGTTGGCCGTCACCTTAACATTGGTGATGTTTTTGTGGCCCGCGCGGGAAGAATCTCGCCTCAAGCTGTCCACCTCAATGGATGACAGTGCAAGGGGCATGGCCGCCAGCGATGAAAGCGGCAACGGTGGCACGTCCACCATGATGGAATCGCCACGCTTTACAGGCGAGGATGAAAAGGGGCGCCGCTGGCAGGTGGAAGCCGCACGGGCTGTGCAAAAAATGCAAACTGGTGCTGAAGCCATGGTGCTAGAAGAACTGTTAGGCTCCTTCACCTTAGCAAATGGCAAGGAATATAAATTTGAAGCAGGGCAAGGCACGTTGGATAATGCCAACCAGCAAATGGCCTTAAAAGGTGATGTACGTTTGCAGGCCATGGGCTTTACAGTGCGCAGCCAAAATGTGGTGGGTCATATGGATACTTTAGATGTCCACTCAGAAGAAAAGGTGTTTTTCACAACGCCAAATGGCTACCTGCAAGCGGACCGATTTAAGCTGAATGTCAACAGCCAGCGGATGATCTTGGAAGGTCATGTTCAGCTTCGTTATAACCCACAATCTACAGGAGGTGAATGATGCGTTTTCTGATGATGTTAGTTGCTTTGTTGTTTGCCCCAAATGTATGGGCAGCGCAAGCTTTTGATGTAACCTCACAGCGGTTGGAGATTTTGCACGACCTTGGCCAAGCAACTTTTGAAGGTGATGTAAAGTTGGTTTATGGCAGTGCGACGATGCTGGCACAAAAAATGGATGTTTTTTACCAAGGCGAGGCGGAAGACCCAGCCTTGCAAAAAGTTGAAGCGGTTGGCCGCATTAAAATTGTTGATGGTTCGAGCATTGCCACCGGCGACAAAGCCACCTACAACCCTAAAACAGGCACAGTTTTGGTGACGGGCGATGTGATGCTGAGCCGTGATGAAAACGTGGTTCAAGGAGAAAGTTTAACCTATAACCTTGAAACGGGGGACATGTTCCTCAATAATAACCAAAACGATGGCCGTGTGAAGGCAATTTTTACAATTAAAGGAAAAGACTAAGTTTTGAGCACAATTACATCTCTAAACACTGGCAAAACAGGCCTGAGAGTTGAAAACTTACGCAAAGTGGTTGGCAAGCGTGTCATTTTAAATGACGTGTCATTTCATTTGCAGCGTGGTGAAGTGGTGGCCTTGCTCGGCCCCAATGGTGCAGGTAAAACAACCAGTTTCCACGCTGTTGTTGGTTTGGTGGAAACGGATCATGGTTCAATCACCATTGATGGTATGAACGTGGAAGAATGGCCGGTTTACCGCCGTGCCCGTTATGGTTTGGGTTACTTACCGCAGGAATCTTCTATCTTTAGAGGGATGAGTGTTGAAGACAACATCAAGTCCGTGCTGGAAATTGTTGAAAAAAACCCACCAGCGGTGCGTGCTCGCCTAAAAGAGCTGTTGCGTGACTTTGGTCTGGAGCGGATTCGTAAAAGCATGGCACCTGCCTTGTCAGGCGGTGAAAGGCGACGGGTTGAAATTGCCCGTGCCCTTGCCGCGCGACCTGTTTATGTGCTTTTAGATGAACCTTTTGCAGGGGTGGATCCTTTGGCGATCAGTGATGTGCGCAAACTGGTTTATGACCTTAAAACCCGTGGCATTGGCGTGCTGATTACCGACCACAACGTCCGCGAAACCTTGTCTATTGTGGACCGTGCATGCATTTTGCACGATGGTCGCATTTTAATGGAGGGCACACCACAGGAAATTGTCGCCAATGATGAGGTGAAAAAGGTTTACCTTGGGGAAGATTTTAAATTGGCGTAACCTGCCGCTTTCAAACTGTCAGTTATCACATGAAATTCCAATGCCTGTTTTTTGAACAGGCATTTTTGTTAGATTTTCGTCATTTAGGGGTCATACGTTTTATTTTGGGATGATGTCATGGTCAGTTTTTGTGTCTAAAATGTCAATTTTTAGCCTGAAAAACTGCCGATTTTCTTGTGCGTGATGCCAAAAATAAGATAGAGAGAGACTTGTCGGTTATAATGAAAATAATAAAAACAAAAGTTTCATGAAATTGGAGGACATAAATGGCAATTGATCAAAGCTTGAATTTAAAGCTGGATCAGAAGTTGGTTATGACACCCCAACTCCAATTGGCGATTAAAATTCTGCAAATGCCCACGCAGGACTTACAAGGATTTATCGGTCAAGAATTGATGGATAACCCCTTTTTAACCAGTGATGATGGCACATCAGAACAAATCAGCGACCCGCAAGACTCTGCTGCCGAAGAGATGGACTCTGTCAAGGCGTTGGAATCGGAAAATATCGGTTCGGACGTGGAATCCTTAGACATGGGGTGGGACAGCATGTACGACAGTGGTACATCGCACACTTCTGGCGGCGGTTTTGATGATGGTGACGAATCTTACCTAGAGCGTACAGCATCGACGGAAACCACTCTTAAGCAACATTTGCAACAACAAGTGGGAGAAGTAACCGATGACCCTAAACTTCATTTTTTGTGTTCTTACCTTATCGATTCTATCGATGATGCCGGCTACATGCGTGGCGACACAAACAACATTGCGGAAAGGTTAAACGTTGAAAAGGCATTGGTGGAAGATGCGCTGGAGCTGTTACAAACTTTAGACCCCGCAGGCGTTGCCGCAAGGGATCTTAAAGAATGTTTGATCTTACAATTAGAATTAGACGTTAAATTAAAAGGACAAAAATTAGAACAAGCTTCGCAAGTGGTTAAAAACCTCGAACTGCTTGCACAGCGAGACTTTAAAAAACTGGCACGGGTTTCGGGCTGCACCTTGGAAGAGGTGGCAGAGATATGCCAAACCATCACCACGCTGACGCCAAAGCCGGGCTTGCAATACGGCAGCGACGTGTCCACCAATGTCATCCCTGACGTGGTGGTCACCAAAAAAGAAGGCGCTTGGCGCAGCGAGCTCAACGCCGATGCGATGCCGAAAATTCTGCTCAACAGCGGTTTTCAGGCGCAAATGGCAGGGCGAGACGACGGTGAGGAAAAGGGTTATGTCAATGAACGTGTCAGCCGTGCGCAGTGGCTTATTAAAAGCCTAGAACAGCGTGCACGCACCATTTTCAAGGTGTCTAACGCCATTGTTCAATTTCAAAGCGGTTTCTTTGATTTTGGCATGGAAAGTTTGCAACCGATGACCTTGAAGATGATTGCGGAAAAGGTGGGCGTGCATGAATCCACCGTGTCCCGTGTAACCAACGGTAAATACATGCAAACACCGATGGGGGTTTTTGAAATGAAATATTTCTTCTCTTCCGCCATTGGCACAACGGGTGGCAACATGACCGTGGCATCCGAAAGTGTTCGTCAGATCATCAAACGTCTGATTGCGGAAGAAAACTCAGCCAAACCGCTGAGCGATGAGAAATTGGTCCAGCTCTTAAAAGATGAAGGGGTGGATGTCGCACGTCGAACTGTGGCAAAATATCGTGAGGGAATGGGAATCCCTTCCAGCTCGGGTCGACGTATCAGGGCACAATAGTTTTTAAATTTGTAAAATAAAAGAAAGATAGAACAATGGATCTACAAATTACAGGATTACACATGGAAGTGGGAGATTCACTTAAAGGTCACTGCAACGAAGCAATTACCGGTATTTCTGAATATTTCCCTGAAATTGTGGACGCGAATGTCCAGTTTAGCAACAAAGGCCACATCCACAAGGTGGACATTAAACTTCACGCCAGCCAAATTCACTTGCGTGCGGAAGCAGAAGCTGCGGATTACTACCTTGCGGTGGATGATGCTATTGAAAAACTGAAGCGTCGCTTGAAGAAGTATAAAGGTCGTTTGCAAAAGCACCGTCGCCGCCGTGACACTGAAAAGTTCACCCGTGCGGAGCAAATTTCTGCCGTGCACAACAAAATTCTGGAAGAATCTTTGGAAACGGCACCTGAAACGGAAACTTATGCCCCGGACGTTCAGCGTACCGACATTAAGGAAATTCAAACTCTAACGGTGGACGAAGCGGTGATGCAGATGGACTTGATGCACACCAACATTTTCCTTTTCAACAACATTGACACAGGTGCGATCAACGTGGTTTACCGCGAAGACGATGGCTCTGTGGGCTGGGTGGAAATTGACAAGGTAGAGCGCAAAGCCAAAAGCGCTTAAGTTAAACTTAAAAAAGTGCCGCTGCTGCGGCACTTTTTTTATTGTTCAATGCAGTGAAGCCTCTTTTGGCCTGTACAGGCACCACTACCTGTGTCGATCCAGCCGGGGCTTGTATTGCCAGAGAATCCACCTTGGCCTGTCGCCCCTGTGCTTGACCAATCATTGCAATGGTTGGCAGTTGCTTCACCTGTTGCATCGGTGCCAGACCAAACGTTGGCGCCGCCAGCAGGTGTTATCTTGTTTTCAAGAGATCCATTCCACAGGTTTATACTTTCAACGACTGTGCTGTCGCTGGCGCGCACCACAGGGTAGGTGATGGTTAACCGGTCTTTGGCATTGGCGGTACTGTCCGACAAAATAGCTTTCCAACTGCCAGCGTAACCTTTAAGGCTTGCGCGAGATTGGCAGATGGCATCGGCACCACTTAAGCCACCAATACTGCCGCCAACATAAGAAACACTGGTTTGGAAGATGCGGGTTTGGCCGGCCTTGGTGGTCACTGTCCAGTTGTCACTCACCGTGCCTACGGTAACGGTGGCCACCAAAGCTGTGCTCACCGAAGGGGAAGCATTCATCCTTACTCGCAAGCTCTCCCCAGGGTTGATGTTACCCGCAGTTAGCCATGCGCCGCCATTGATGCTGATGGCGGGGGACCCGCCGCCGCTGACTTCGGCAATAATTGGGCCGTCAAAACCTGTGATGTTTTCTGTGTTGCTGAGAATGATTTGGCCTAAGCCTTGGTCGGTTAAGTTGGTAAAGTCAAAGCTGTCTGGTGTTGTGTCGGTAGAAGATGTGCTTGTAACCAACATTTGTGCCCAGCCTAATGAATCACAAAATTCTAATACCTTGGTTGTACTGTTGTAGCGAATAGACCCTTCATTGCTGGCAGAACATGTGGCCGTTGTGCTGCCCACTTGAATGTTCTTTGTGGCTTTAATCACACCATCTGTTGTGATGCGTGCCTGTTCTGTGCCTGAGGTTAAAAAGATAATATCGCCCGTGGTGCTTTCAATTTGTGCATGGCTTTGTTGAGCCACAAATAAAGTGACAATAAAAATTTTGATGAATGTGAACATGTGTGTACCCCTGTTTTCTTATTCGCAATTTTACGGTTTTTTCTTAATTTTGCAATTTTTTAGGTGGTTTTTAGAGGTTTTGTGGCAATTATGCGCTTGTTTAAGGGTTAAAGTAAGTGCTGTTTTGCAAGGTAAATTGTCATTCGTTTGAACTGGTTTTTAATACCTGTCATCATAAAGGGGTAACAAAAATAATTTTATGCGATGAGGGGAACAGTTATGGCCGCAGATTATATTTTTAGTCCACAGCAAAAACGTATTATGGAACCATTTATGAAATATCTGGAACCAGAATTCACGCAGGGTAAAAAGGAATTGGTCATCAACACGCCAGGGGAAATTGGCTTTGAAGATTACAGCGGTAAATGGCACTTTCAAAAAGCGCCAGAGCTGACACAAGAAATGATGATGGATATCATGAAAATGTTGGCCGAATACCGTGGGCTGGAATTTTCACTCAACAACCCCATTTTGTCATTCATGATGCCGGGTGGTCACCGTGCGCAGGTGGTGGCCGGTTTACAAAACCCTAAAAAGTTTTCAATGGCAATTCGTATTCACCACAAGGAAAAAGACTTTACCTTGGATGATTATAAAATGACCGAGGAAGATAAGCAGGCTGTTATTGCCGCTGTGAAGGGCAAGAAAACACTTTTGATTAGTGGTGGTACAGGTTCAGGTAAAACCACGTTTATGAACGCCATTTTGCGTTACGTTGGCGAAGACGAGCGCTTGGTAACGATTGAGGACGTGTTGGAGCTTAAAGTGCCACAGCACAATGCTTGTTCATTTACATTCGCAGGTGCTTCAAAGGACAGTGACGGCCCTGACGTGACGGACATTTTAAATGCTTGTTTGCGTATGCGTCCTGACCGTATTTTGCTGGGTGAGATTCGTCAAGAAAATGCCTTTACATTCTGTTCTGCGATCAACACAGGTCACGCCGGTTCAATGGCGACCATTCACGCCAATGACCCCAAGTCAGCAATTGATGCGGTGATCAACCGTGTGATGTTAAACGGCGATGCTTCAGAGACTGCGATGGGTGTTTTACGCCGTCAGCTGGAAACAGATATCTATGCCGTAGTGCAACTTAACCGTGTGGAAGGTGGGGTGGAGGGTTACTTCCAAATTCTTGACCCTGAGCGTATTGAACGAGATAAAAAGGCAGCGGCGATGCGTGCGGAACAAAACCGTAAAGCATCGGGCATGTCCTCTGGTGAAGGTGCAAGTGAAACACCGAAACCGGCCATCCACCCCCACCAAGCTGGGTGATGAAATCTTTGTTTCATGGGAGGGTGTTTGCCCTCCTTTTTTTGTTCATTTTGAATGTATGATCTTTCAAGTTCTGGCTGTTGACATGTTAATTTTGTGAATGCTCACTAACATTCTAAATTTATAGATTTTTGCTTGGTTGTTTGCATTTTGTGATTCTGATTTTCGATGTTCATTGAACTTCATCATTCAAATGAGAAGCGTTTGCTTATCTTTTAATAATGATAATTTACTGACGTAAGTTAATGTTTATTTAATATCATGGCTTTAGTTATAAGTGCTTGTTGTATAAAGGCTGGGTGTCTTTTGTTTGTTGTGAGGTTTTGAGGTTTCTGCCTTACAAAAAGGCAAAGCCTCTCATGTGTGAGAGGCTTTGGGTTCGATGAATGTTTAGAGGCAGTAGCCGTTAACGTCTTTATATAGAATACACTTGATATGCTCAAAACGTTGTTTTGCAGTTACGTGTTCCGCATCCTTTTTGCTATATTTTAAGTCAGCATCAAGCAGCTCACTTTTAAGTGTCCAATAAAGCTTCTTGCGCTTGCTGATCCAATAACTTTTTATGTATAAGTACGGTAAACTGAAAAGAGCAGCAAAGATTGTGGCGAAGAAATCGGCTTCACCTTTTGGTGCCATCGCAGCAAAAGTTTCTGGTGGGGTGTACTCTCCTATTATGAAACTGAGGTTGCTAGATGCATAGGCAAAGCTATCTTGAATCTGAACACCTACATAACCGCCTATAAAGGCCAATGTGAAAATAGATGTTATGGTAACAATGCACTCATTGCGTGTAAGTGAAATGCGCCATCTAGCATTGCCAAAAAGGTAGTTCATGGTACACTCTGTCAACACAAACATCAGCGATAAACCTATGGCGATGTAGAGTGCGAAGTTATATAAAAAAAACATATTTTTCTCCTGAAGTGGAACTGAAAAAGGAAGAGATGGTAAATCTGTCTGATGTATAAAGTTATGAATGCTGTGTATTTGGAGTGTGTAATAAATATTACGCGGTTCTTATTCGACATTGCCTGATAAATCTTTTAAACTTTTGATGTGATTCTTAAAAATAAAATAAGGAAAAAATGATGACAGCAACGGCCATGAAACTGGACACGACAGGGGATTATAAAATTAAAGATATCACCCTTGCGGAATGGGGCAGAAAAGAAATTGAAATGGCCGAGCATGAAATGCCAGGGCTGATGGCTCTGCGTGAAGAGTTCGGTGCAAGCCAACCCCTTAAAGGTGCACGCATTGCAGGTTGCCTGCATATGACCATTCAAACAGCCGTGCTGATTGAAACTTTAACCGCCTTGGGTGCGGAAGTGCGTTGGTCATCTTGCAATATTTTTTCCACGCAGGATCAAGCGGCGGCAGCCATTGCGGCAACAGGTGTGCCTGTTTTTGCATGGAAAGGCGAAACCGAAGAAGAAGCTATTGAGTGCATCCGCGCCACCATTGAAGGGCCAAACGGCTGGCGCCCAAACATGATTTTGGACGATGGAGGGGACCTAACCGCCTTGATGCACGATGAATACCCCGAACTGATGGCGGAAGTAAAAGGCATCAGCGAGGAAACAACAACAGGTGTTCACTACCTGAACAAGCGTTTTAAAGAAGGCAAGTTGATGTGCCCAGCCATTAACGTCAACGATTCTGTGACCAAGTCTAAGTTTGATAATTTTTACGGCTGTCGGGAGTCCTTATTAGATGGCATTAAGCGCGCAACCGATGTGATGATTGCTGGTAAGGTCGCCGTTGTTGCAGGTTATGGCGATGTGGGTAAAGGCTGTGCCCAAGCACTTAAAGCGCAAGGTGCTCGTGTGATTGTTACCGAAATTGACCCGATCAACGCCCTGCAAGCAGCCATGGAAGGCTATGAAGTGAAAAAGATGGCGGACGCTTGCCAAGAAGGGAACATTTTTGTGACCACCACAGGTAACGTGGATGTGATTACTGCTGATCATGTTCTAGCTATGCCAGACCAAGCCATTGTTTGTAACATTGGCCACTTTGACACCGAGATTCAGGTGAATAAATTGCGTAACTTTAAATGGCAGAACATCAAGCCACAGGTGGATAAAATTGAGCTAAACAACGGCAAAAGCATCATCTTGTTGGCGGAAGGTCGTTTGGTGAACTTAGGCTGTGCCACAGGCCACCCAAGCTTTGTGATGAGCAACTCTTTCACCAACCAAGTGATTGCACAAATTGAACTTTGGAACCACTTTGAAAAGTATGAAAACAAAGTTTACATGTTGCCGAAAAAGCTGGATGAAAAAGTAGCACGCTTGCACCTGAAGCGCATTGGGGTGGAGTTGGACACCTTGACCGATGCCCAGTCAGATTACTTAAGTATCCCCAAAGAAGGCCCTTACAAGCCAGAACATTACAGGTATTAAACACTGCCAAACAAAAAAGCCTCCATCAGGAGGCTTTTTATTATTGTGCAAGCAGTTGTCGCTCACGCCGCAGGGCTTTAAGCTGAGCTTTTATGTTCTTGCGCTGGTCGCTGTCTTCGGTGCTTTCAAACTGTTGAAGCAGTTTGTTGGCTGTTTTGTTGCGCAGGCAAGTGGCCGATTTTTTAATAAATCGCTCACTCACGCAATAAAGCACTGTGCTTACAACCACGGCATAGCCAATTTGGCCAGTGTCATCGGTGATGGCAAAGCAGATGGTAAAACATGCCACAATGTTCAAAGCAGTTGCAATCAGGCGGGCTTTTTGCTCGGGCCTGCGCCATTGAATTTGAACGGGCAGAAGGGTGTTGTACATCGCCATTAAGACGGTTGCGGTTAAAATGTAAATTAGGATGTGACTCATCGTCGACCCCCAAAAGATATAAAAGGTATATTTATCTTTGTGGCTGGGGCTGTTTGTGTCAACCTCTAAGGGTAAAAAAGTATAAATTTTTTTAAAATGACACAAAAAAATAGGTTGGTTTAAAATGCAGCGCTGCGCTTGGGTGACAGATGATGAAATTTATAAAAAATATCACGATGAAGAATGGGGCAGGCCTGTCCATGATGATCGTAAATTGTTTGAATTTTTGGTGTTAGAAGGGGCGCAAGCTGGGCTTTCGTGGTTAACGGTGCTTAAAAAACGTGAGCATTACAAAAAAGTTTTTGACGGGTTTAACCCCGAAAAGGTTGCAAATTATGACGACAAAAAAATCCAAGCACTGTTAAATGACGCGGGCATCATTCGCAATAAACTTAAAATCAACAGTGCGGTGCGCAACGCCAAGGTGTTTTTAAAAATTCAGCAAGAATTTGGCAGTTTTGATGCTTACATTTGGGGTTTTGTGGCAGGCAAGCCTGTTATCAATCATTTTAAATCTACAGAAGATGTTCCTGCAAAAACAGTGTTGAGCGACCGTATCAGCAAGGACCTTCAAAAGCGTGGCATGAACTTTGTGGGCAGTACCATTGTTTATGCTTACATGCAGGCCATTGGTATGGTCAACGACCACACGCTTGATTGCTTTTGTAGGGCATAGGGGGCTAAGCGGCTCTATTTCATTTTTTATTTTGCTCGGCGACGCTTTATTCGTAGCCGTCGCTGCTAAAAAAAGCGTATTGCGCAATTGAACGCAAAATACGGCGACGCATCTTATGCGTATGATGCAAGTTATGAACAGTAACTGCAAGCGATAAGGAGGCCTTAGCCTCCTTTTTTTTATGTGTTAAATTCCTAAAAATCCTATCGCCCATGGAATGTAAAACAAAGCCATTAACGTGGTGATCAGCACCGCTACTGAAGCCTTGCCAGGGTACATGTTAAATTGGGCGGCAAAGGCAATGTTGTTGGCGGCCATCGGCATCAAAGAAAATAGCAAAAGCGGTTTGTGGTAAACGTCGCTGATTAGTCCGATGTCTTGGTTGAAGTAAATAAAGGCAAATGCCAAAGCAGGCCAAATGGCAAAACGTGTTAAGGTTACCGCAACGGTAAAAGGCACATCCACCCTAAACTTGGTTAATGTTGCCAAGCCAAGGCCAATCATCATCATCCCCAGCACGGTGTAAGCACCCTTAAATAGTTGCAAAACCTTGTCCGCACTTTGGGGTAAATCAAGGCTTAAAAAGCTAAAGCCTAAACCCAACACAATGGCATAAATAGCGGGGATTTTAAAAATTGCAACAAAGCTTTGCAGCGGCGACTGATGACCCCGAGAAATGTAATAGACACCCAGTGTGTTTTCAAAAACTTGAAAACCAAAACCAATCAGAATGTAAGCCGCAATTTGTTGTTCATTAAACAAAAAGAAGGCGATGGGTAAACCAAAGTAACCCCAATTGTTGGTGCCAGCGGTCAGCGCCAGCAAGTAGGGTGTTTTTTCTTTTGAAAACAGTTTAAACAGCTTTAAAAGCAAAGGTGCCAACAAGCAAGCTAGTGTAAAGGTAATGGCAGGGGCCAGCAACGCATCGTAGCTAAAATTCACCTGCGCGAGGGAGATAAAAAACACCACCGGTGACAACATGTAAATGGTCAATGTGGAAATGGGTTTGGCTTCAATTTGCAAAAAACGCCCTGCCACAAACCCTAAAACGGAAATGAGATAAAGGGGGATAATTTCTTGAATGAGATTGCTGGAAAGGTCAAAAGCCATTGGGTTCGCCTTGTTTTTATTGTTTTTCGTTTTAATCATGTCACAGTTGTTGCTTGATTAGAAGCCTTTTTGTCGCTAAATATAAGATAATGACAACCTAAAAATGACGAAAAGGAGTATACTCAGGCTATGTGGCAAATTATACGATACTTTCTAATTTTTTGTGTGTTAATCGTTCTCGCAAGCGTGGCCTTTGGCGCGCCAATGTACATAAAGGGCGAAAACAACACCAGCATTCAAACGGATGGCACTGCTTATGGAGCGGTGCCCTTTGTTTGCAATGGCCAACCCTTTGAAAGTGACATTCCACTGCCCAACTTCCAAGGTTGTCATTCAGAAGATATTTCCTTTGGCCCCGGCGGGTTGGACGCTAAGCTGATGACCGTTTTTTATGACTGGCAGGACCTGCCAGCAAACATGCCCAAACAAGCCAAAGAAGCAACGTTTATCCAAAAACCAGATGGCGAGCTTTACCGCCTTAAAAATACCGATTTTTTAACCAGCGCAAGATTGCAAAAATACTTTGAGGATGGCATTGGCCGTGGCCGTGTCACCCTTGGTTCGCACAATTTGCACCTGAATGATTTTTCGGTGCGCAACGTTCAAAGCTATGGCAACACTTTTTGCGTGACCCATTATTTAAAGTTTCCCTTTATGGGGGCAATGGGCTGGTGCCAAGGGGACCATATGATCGGCGGTGAAATTGGTTACCACGAAGGGGCTTTGTCCTTTTCTAGGGCTGCTATTTTGGCGCAGTCCCACGCGTATGACCAAAATTTTAAAATTGCCCAAGGCAAATTGCTTCATGCGGAAACCAAGGTTGCCTTAAAGGTGGACAAACACGGCTATCAGTACTGGGGCTTTGCGGTGCCAGCGCAAAAGGTCGGTCAGTTGGGTGCTTATTTATTCAAGGTTTATTTTAACGGTCGGGTGTTGGTGAATGAACTGCCAAGCCTGCCCACCATTATGGAAATGTAATCATAAAAAAACCTCCTAAATGGGAGGTTTTTTCTCGTTTTAAATGGAGCTCTTAGCTGTTTGGCACCCCTTTGGAGGTGGAGTAAACAACCTTAAACTTCTTATCAGGGTCCATGTAGCCTTGCAGGGTTTTAATCGCCAAGGCACTTTCGGCAAAGCCTGTTAAAATCAAGTGCAGTTTGTGGCCATATTCAGCAATGTCGCCCACGGCGGTCACGCCATCAATGTTGGTTTTCATGGTGGTTGGGTCGACGTTGACAGTTTTCTTGTTCATGTCCAAGCCCCAGCCGGTAATCGGCCCCAGTGAGGGGGAGATACCAAAAAAGCAAAGTAATTTGCTGGCATCAAAGGTGGTTTCTTGGCCTTCAAGGTCGGCAATGGTCACTTTTTCAAGTTGTTTGCCTGTACCTGTGAGGGCTTTAAGCTGGCAAGGGGTGTGGATGGTCACGTTGCCATGTTCGGCCAAGTGGTGCAGTTGTTGCACAGTTTCTTCCGCGGCTCTAAACTGGGCACGGCGGTGAATAACGTGTACATGTTTGGCAAGGGGGGCAAGTTCCACCGCCCAATCGGCTGCACTGTCGCCACCGCCGGCAATCACCAAAGTTTCGTCCTTAAAGCGTTCTTTGCCACGCACCGCATAAAAAACGGACTGGCCTTCAAATTGCTCAATGTTGTCCAGCGGTGGTTTGCGCGGGGCAAACATGCCGCCACCAGCGGCCAAGCAAATGCCACGGGCGTGGACAGTGTTTTCGCCCGATTTTAAGGTAAACGTGCCGTCGTCATTTTTGTGGAAGTTGTCCACCGCTTTGCCCAGTAAATAAGTGGGCTTGAAAGGGGCGGCTTGGTCTTCCAATTGCTTCACCAAGTCAGCCGCCAAAATTTTGGCATGACCGGGAATGTCATAAATAGGTTTTTCGGGGTAAAGGGCGGAAAGTTGCCCGCCAATTTCTTCCAATGAGTCAATCACCACGCAGTTGTAGCCGGCCATGCCAGCTTCAAACACGGTAAAAAGGCCAACGGGCCCTGCGCCAATCACGGCAATGTCTGTTGTATATTCCATAAAAACAGAAGATAAGGGACTTTGCCTTAAAATTCAATCGCAATTTTTATGGGGTTTTTGTGCCTTGCACCCTCAGCGGGTGGAAAGGTCCATCGTGTCCAAGGTGAAGATAGGCTTTTGCTCTTCTGGGTGTTTTTTGTGTAAAAAGTCGGACGGTTTTTCCACCTTCGGAGTGTTTAAAATTTCTTCCGCCGCTTGGAGGATTTTTTGCACCTGCTCACGGTCGACCGATGTTTTGTAACCCAGCTCTTCACGGATCATCTTTTGAATGAAGCTTGGTTTTTCGGGCTTTTCGTCCAGATGTAAATTGTGGGAACGATGCCCTGTTTTGCGAACCTCGCTTTCTAAGATAAGGGATTCACGGCCACTGCCACGGTAAAGCTTGGCATCATCTTTCAAGCGTTGTTGGTTGCGCTGTTGCTCAATCAGGTTTTGTAGGGTGTATTCCAGCTCCAGCAAAATGCGCAGATATTTTTTGGCTTTAAAGCCAATGTAAGGGTCCTTTTGAACATGGCTTTTAAGTGAGCTGTAAATTTCCGGCTCAATTTCCAAGAATGCAAGGTGCATACCGCCTTTAAAAAAGTCCTCACTAGAAAGGCTGGCCGTGGCTTTAAGCAGGTGTGGGTTACTGGGTGGCTTGACCAACAGTTGTGCCCATTGTTTTTTGCTGACCGCTTTAAGGGCAGACTTCACCACCTCCGGATTTTGGAAGAATTCTTCAATGTAAAGGCCGGCCTTTTTTTCGACAATTTGGGCTTTGCGTTGCAATTGCTCAATGCTGGCGGACTCTTCTTCTAAGCAGACATAATCATGCAGGCGGCCCAAGCTAAAGTTGGCAGCCTGTGCCACTTTTTGTAAGCCGGGGATGAGATTGACGGCCACATTGTTGTCCGACAAAATTTTATTCAAGGTTTGTTTGTGGGCAGAGCCCTTAAAAAAAGCGTAGGACTTAGCCAAATTGTCGCTGGTAAGCGGGATGGGGACAAACCCTAGATAAGCGTCCCTTAAATAGCTTTTAATGTCATCAAATGTGGGGTTGGGCGCTGTTTGTGGATTGTGAATAAAGCGCAGGTACGATGCATGTTTTTTGGCAGATGTATGGGATGCAGACCGCGCAGCACCACCAGTTTTTTGATTGTGCTGGTGGGACGAAACTTTGCCATGACTGTCAACGGGGTTTGACATCTATCAGTCCTTCATCTGTCCTCATTGTCTGTCCCTCCTATTTTAAAGAAAATGTTAAATTTTTCAAGCGTAGAGTGCTTGTGCTGTGGCTTTTTGCTAAAAGCTTGCTAAAAAGGGCTGTTTTTCTTATGATATGGCCAATGAATTTCAAAGGGGTTGTAATGCAAAATTCTGTGACATTTCAAGCTGAAAACGAACAGCAAACCGTACAATTTGCCCAAAAGGTGGCGCAGTACGCCTTCGCGGGGGATTTTATCCGCCTAGAGGGCACACTTGGCATGGGTAAAACCACTTTCGCCCGTGCTTTTATCCGTGCTTTAGCGGGGGACGATGCCTTGGCCGTGCCCAGCCCCACCTTTAACCTGATGCAGGTTTATGATGAAACACGCCTGCCTGTGGTGCATGTGGACGCTTACCGCATGGGCGACGGCTCCGAGCTGGAAATGTTAGACCTCACACCTTATTACGCTAATGGTGTCACCTTAATGGAATGGTGCAGCAATGTGGAAGACGGCTTGCCTGTTTACACGCCACCGAGTCGATATGTCATGGAAAGTGAAGTGGGGGACTTTTTAACCATCACCCTTGGAGAGTGTCCAAACAACGTTGACGCAAGGCAAATTACCCTTGAAGCAAATGGCACATGGCGGGAACGCTTTGGCCTGATGGTCGAAGGGTTGATGCGACCACAAACCCAAAAAGGGCGCATGCAATTTTTGGCCGAGCAAGGCTTCCCAAATCAAGCGGTGGTGCCCACGTCGCAAGATTGCTCCTTTAGAACGTACCATCGTACGGTGATTGACGGGGTGAGCCATGTGGTGATGGATGCACCACCACCTGTTGAAAAAGTGACAGACTTTATCACCGCCGCCAGCTACTTTCAAAAAGCAGGGCTCAAAGTGCCAAACATCATCAAACAAGACCCTGAAAAAGGTTATTTGTTGTTGGAGGATTTGGGCACAACGTCGCTGGCGCAAGTGTGCCAACAAAGCCCTGAAATGCAGGGTAAATGGCTGGGCGTTGCGGTGGATGCTCTGCTTAAACTGGCCAATCAAAAACCTGCCGATGTTTGGACCTTTAGCGCCGACAGTTGCTGGCAAGAAGCCAAACGTTTTACCGACTGGTACTTGCCTTATGTCAAAGGCCACGCCACCCACATTGCGGATAGAGAGGCTTTTAAAAATGCATGGTACAGCTGTTTTGAACATTTTAAAAACCTGCCACAAACCACCTGCCATTATGACTATCACGTTGACAATTTAATGTGCCTAAACCCAGAAGGTGAGGCCACCCTTGAAAACTTGGCCGTGATTGACTTTCAAGACGCGAGGGTTGGCCCTGTCACGCTGGATATGGCCTGCTTGTTAGAAGACAGATTCCCTGCAGGTGAAGCGCTGAAAGAACAGTTGATCGATAAGTTTTTGCAAGGCTTAAAAGCACCGCTTAGCCGTGAAGCGTTTGACGCAGGATACACTTTAAATTTACTGCACCGCTTTTTCAAAATAACAGGGCTTTTGGTGCGCCTGCAGGAAAGAGACGGCCGTGAAAATGTGCTGGGTCGAATGGCGGAAGCATGGCAGGTGATTGACAAATGCTTGCAACACCCAGCTTGCAAACCCGTGCGTGATGTGATGGATAAAATATACCCAGACTACAAAGAAAGAGGCAAAAAATGGCAAAAATAAAACGGGCAATGGTGCTAGCCGCTGGCAAAGGCACAAGACTGGGAGAACTCACCAAAGCCACCCCCAAACCTTTGATTGACCTGGGTGGCACAACGCCCCTTTTTCGTATTTTAAAGGGTTTGGAAAATGCCGGCATTGAAGAGGTGGTCATCAACTGCCACTGGCGTGCTGAAAAGGTGATAGACAGTGTGGAGGCATGGCGCAGTCAAAACGTGTTTCAATTTAAAATGATCCTTTCTTACGAAGAAGCACTTTTGGAAACTGCAGGCGGCATTAACAAAGCGGCGCATCACTTTAAAGGTGAACCCTTTGTCATTGCCAATGGCGACATTGTGTGGGGTGAAGGTTTTGCCCAGTTTGTGACACAGCTGGCCCAAAAGTATGACGCTGAACAAATGGACTTTTTACTGGCGCTAACGCCTGTTGACCATGACCGTAAAGAAAATGGTGATTTTCGTTTTTATAAAGATGGGCGAGTTGACTTTTTGGATGAAGGTGAAATTTCAGAAATTTCATACTGTGGTCTCAGTATTGTTCATCCAAGGGTGTTGGCAGATGTTGAACAAGGTTACCTGCCGTTGATGTCGCTTTGGCGTGAAGCGATTGCCGAAAAAACCATGTATGGCTATAAGGCAGACTTTCCATGGGTGGACATGGGCACCCCAGAAGGCTTACAAAAAGCGCGCGATGTGATTAAATATGAAAATGGCTTGCCAGCCAAGGTGCTCAAGTTTGAATCTCATGGGTAAGGTTTACACCACACAAGCAGGGGAAAACTTGCCACAAGCGGTGGTGGAAAAACTGCTGGCGACATTGCCACAAAACAATCCGCTGGCCATTTGTGATGTCACCCTTTATGTCCCTTCACCACGGGCAGGGCTGGCGCTGAAAGAAGCTTTTCTCCAAAAAACAGGGGCAGGGTTGTTGCCCCGCATTCACATGATGTCTTTCCACGATGAGGACTTGGACAACCACCGCTTTGAACGGGATGATCTAACCGCGCTGGAAGTGATGCCGATGCTGGGTCGGCAAATGGTGTTGGCGCAACTGGTGCAACAAGCGTACCCTGACTACAGCTTTCAAAAATGTTTTGAACAAGGCACTGCCTTGTCGGGGCTGTTTTCAAAGTTAAAGGCTTATAACCTCACCTTGGAAGATGTGGCCGAACATATCCCCGATACCTTGTCCCACCACTGGCAACAAAATGTTGAGTTTTTCAAAATTGCCTTTGAGTTTTACCCCCACTGGCTGGCGGAAAACCACAGGGTGGACGGGGTTGATGCGGCGCAACAAGCAGTACAGGTGGAAATTGAAAAACTGCAAAGCCAAGGCATGGCCAATTTAACATGGGCCGTCGGCTTTAGCGACACCACACCATTGGGCTTAAAACTGCTGGCAGAAATTATCCGCCATAACAAGGGCTGTTTGGTGCTTTCCGCGCTGGATAAAACCATGGACGATGCCTTGTTTAACAGCATCACCGAAACCCATCCGCAATTTACTTTAAAGCGGATGCTGGGCAAGTTGAACCTTGAACGGGACGATGTGTTGAACCTGAACCAAGCAGAAACGTCGCCTCAAAATGTTTGCTGGCAACAAGCTTTAGCGCCAGCCCAAGGTCTTAAAAAATTACCACAAGATGTGGCGTTGGCAGGGATGGCGCAAACCACCTTGATTGAAACAGAGTCTGAAAGTGAGGAGGCGGAAACGGTTGCCCTTTTGATGCGGGAAGCTTTGACCGAAAAAGGCAAAACTTGCGCCTTGATTAGCCCTGATAGAGGCCTTTCCCTGCGGGTGGAAGCGGTGCTGAAACGCTGGGGTGTCAACGTGGATGACAGTGCGGGCATGCCTTTACTTTCCACCCCGCTTGGCCAATTGTTTGTGTGGTTGGTGCAGTTGGTGGATGGACATTTTTCGCCGTTGTTGTTTGCTGAAATTTTACACCACAAATTGGTTTGCCTAAGCGACGTGGAGGACTTACCACAAAAATTAAAAGCGTTAGAAGCCGTGGTGTTGCGGGGGGAGCGCCCAGCACCCGGTTTTGTTGGTTTAAAACGCAAGCTGGAAAAAAACCGCAGTGATGAACGGTTAAACCCAGAGGACTTTTCGCTGGCGCAAAGCTTTTTAGGTGAGCTGGAGGGTTTGTTTAAACCGCTGATGGTTCAAGGGGCACGCCACACCATTGACAGGTGGGTTCACAAGCACATGCAAGTGCTGTTAGCGCTTACCAAACCCCACGAGGGTGAATTTTCCGCCGCCTTTGATGAAGAAGCTGGCCAAGCCTTACTGGCTATGCTTTCCTCATGGCAGGACGCTGCCAAGGACGTCAGCGCCATCAACCTTGAAACCTACATCACTATGCTGTCAGGGGTGATGGCCAACACCGCTGTGCGCAAACGCCAAAGCACTCACCCAAGGTTGTTTATCCTCGGGCCGATGGAATCCCGCTTGCAACATTATGACAGGGTGATTGTAGGCGCGATGAACGAAGGGGTTTGGCCACGTCAGCCCAGTGCCGATGCTTGGTTTAACAGCGCCATTTCCGAAAAGTTGGGCTTGCCCAGCCAAAATATCCACGTTGGGATGAGCGGTCACGATTTGTTAAATTTGGTGACAGGGCCAGAAGTTTTTATGACCCGTACGGTCAAAGACAGCGCTGGCGAAACCATGCCGTCGCGCTTTTTATCCCGCCTTCAGTCGGTTCTGCCCGATGCGGTTTACCAACAGCTTCAACAAAAGGGTCAGCTGTGGAAAAGTCGTAACCAAGCGTTGCGCCTGCAAGGGGACGTTCAGCCGCCACAAGCGCCAATGCCGAAACCAGCGGTTCAGCGCCGTCCCAGAACATGGTCGGCCTCCACCGCCCGTAACATGATGCAATGTCCTTATAAGGCCTATGTCCACAAAGTTTTACACCTTGAACCTTTAAAGCATTTTGAGGAAGCTTTTCAAGCGTCCAGCAAAGGGCAGTTGATCCACACCGTGTTGGAAAGTTTTTTTGTGGAAGTGCCCCACATGCCGCCGCCTTATCAAAGTGACAAACAAAACCAAACGGCGGTGCATCAACACCTTATGCGTCAAGCAAAAGCTGCTTTTGAAAGGGTGGAGGAAAAGGCCAGTAAAGCGCTTGGCTTAAAACAGTTTGATAAAATTGCTCAAGCCTTTGCCAAAAAATTGGCGGAAGATGACAAGCAAGGTCAATCCATGTGGTTGGTGGAGGCGGTGGGTCGCAGCACCTTGCCCAGCGGGGTGGAACTTTATGCCAAGGCCGATCGTTTGGACGTCAGCTCAGGCGGTGTCACGGTGATAGACTATAAAACAGGGGCGGTGCCCAGCAAGGACGATGTTCAAAAAGGGGTTGAACCGCAAATGGCGATTGAAGCGGTCATTTTAAAGCGTGGCGGCTTTAAAAAAGCGCAACCGCTGAGAGGGCTTGAATACTGGCAGGTCAGCGGTAAAAAGGATCATCCGATTGACTTTGTCAGCGCTTTGAGCCCCAAGGTTGACTTGGATGACTTTGTGGCCGAAGCCGAGCAAGGGTTAACCGAAATTACCACGTTGATGCACCAAGCCGACCAACCTTACCAAGCCTTCCCCAAAGGCGATGCAATCAGCAACAAAGCAGGGCCGTGCAAACATTGTGACTATGCCGGCATTTGCCGTTTTAAGGACTGGATGGGAAGGGGAGAAAACACATGACAAACACCGCACAAATCAGCGCAGAACAGTTGATTCAAAAAGCGACTTTGCGACAAAACAATGCCGCCAATGGTCAGCAGTCAGTCTGGGTTTCCGCCTCGGCAGGGACGGGGAAAACCTATGTTCTAACCAAGCGTATTTTAGGGTTGCTGTTAAAGGATGAAACCTTAAAACCGCGCGAGATTTTAGCGGTTACCTTCACCAACGCCGCTGCCCGTGAAATGGCTGAACGTCTTCGTAGTGAACTTTCCCACTGGGCCACCTGCGACAGCCAAACGCTGGCATCTGAACTGCAAAAAATATTGACCTCACCCCCAACATCAGACCATATAAAACGAGCACGCATGCTGTTTGCCGAATTTTTGGATTATGCGGTGGAAACCAACACCATTCACGGTTTGTGTCAAAAAATATTGGCGCAATTTCCACTAGAAGCGGACATCAGCCCCAATTTTCAACTGGTGGAAGGCCAAGACCGTGAAACGCTATTGGTGCGTGCCAAGTCGGCGGTGTTTGCCAAAGCGTTGGACGGTACACTTCAAAACGCATGGGCGTTTGACTATTTCGCTTACATGTATTCAGAGCATGCGCTGGGCACAGCGCTGGATTATTTTGTGGGCAACGCCACAAGATTCCGCCGTTATTTAAGCCGTCATGGTGGCATGGCCGGTGTGCAAAAACAGTTGGCTGGTTTTTTAAACATCAACCCTTTGATGAATTTGGCAGACTATGAAACCGAAGAGCGACGCTTGAAAAAAGTGCCCATCGGTGCCGCGAATTTGATGAAAAAAGCCGCCGAAGCGCTGATGCAAGGCGGTCAAAAAGCGCAAGGCCATGCGGTGCAGTTTCAAGCCTTTGTGGCCAACCCCCAAAGTTGGGACTTGTTAAAAGAAGCGCTTTACACTCAAAGTGGCACGCCCAAAAAGTCGCTGGCGGATAAAAAAGCTAAAGAATTTGGCGGCGAAGCAATTTGGCAGGACATTGACACTTTGCAACAAGAAGTGATTGCGGTGGAGGATAAAATCAGCGCCTTGCATGCTTATTTAAGCACTTTGTCCTTTTTAGAATTGGGGGCGCAAATTTTAACCCAGTATGAAAACATTAAGCAAAAAACCGCTTCGCTGGACTTTGACGACCTGATCGCCAAAACCTCTGCCTTATTAAAAAACAGCGAAAAAAGTGAGTGGGTGCGCTTTCGCTTAGACCAAAAAATTCGCCATGTGTTGCTGGACGAAGCACAGGACACGGACAGTGACCAATGGCACATCATCAAAGCTATTGTGGATGAATTTTACATGGGCGATGGTCAACACCAAGCCGGTGGCCGCACCTTTTTTGCCGTGGGGGACTTAAAACAAAGTATCTACCGTTTTAGGGGCGCAGAACCCCATGTGTTTGGCGCCATGCGCACCTATCTTGAAGGTCACGCCAACCAAGGGGGCTACCCCGTTGCGGTGGAAGAGTTGATGGTGTCCTTCCGTTCCACTGAACCTGTTTTGACTTTTGTTGACCAAGTTTTCGTCAGCCCAGAACGCCACCAAGCGGTGGACGATATGGCCGATAAAATTCAACACAACGCCGTGCAGGTGGGCAGCAGTGGCGTGGTGCACGTGTTGCCACTTTTGGAAAAAGAAAAGGCGGAAAAAAGCACAACCACATGGGCGCTCCCCAGTGCCGAAAATGCCGAAGACCTTGACTTGGATAAACAAATTGCCCAGCAAACAGCCCAGCAAATTTTAACATGGCTGAACAGTGCGGACGTTTTGCAAAGCACAGGCCAGCACATTCAACCCGGGGACATTATGATCCTGCTGCGCAGTCGGTCGTTGATGAACGCCCTTATTGAAGCGTTAGACCAGCATTACATTCCCCACAGCGGCGCCGATGAGGTGACCTTGCAGGCCGAAACCGTGGTGAAAGATATGTTGGCGCTGTTGAAATTCATGGCCGAACCGCAGGATTCTTTGGCGCTGGCCCATGTGTTACGCTCGCCGCTTTTTGCCCTTGATGATGAGACGTTTGACAACTTGTTTGCCAACAAACCTAAACAGATACCCCTTTGGCAGGTGGTGGATAAAACCAAAGCCTATGGCGCCGAGTTGAAACAACTGCGCCGCGTGTTTTTAAAGGAAAGTTTGCAAAGTTTTATCACCCATGTTTTGGCGGTTAAGAACGTGCGTGGTGTTTATTACGGCTTGTTGTCAGTCGCCAAGCAAAAGGCGGTGGTCAGCGCCGTGGATGACGCCTTGGACACCTTGTTAAACCTTGCTATGGAAGTGAGCAAAAAAGGCGAAGGCGTTTTAACATACATCCATAAACTGGACACTCAAATGCTACGCTTGAACAGGGAGGCGGACGTCGGCAACAGGGTGCGCATTATGACGGCGCATAAGTCCAAAGGGTTAGAGTCTCCCATTGTGATTCTGCCGGACACCACCGGCGACTTTTATAAAAACATTTCAAAGGAAACGGGGCTGTGGCAAACCGAAGCCGACGGTGCCGACACCTTGTTTTTATACCGTAAGGCGAAAAAAGAAGCGCCAGCCGTGCAAGAAAGTTTGGAAAATATGGAACGGGAGAGGGTGTTCCGTGATGAAATGCGCCTGCTTTATGTGGCACTGACTCGTGCCAAGGAGCGTTTGTACATTTCCGGTGTCCGCAAGCATGGTTACAGGCCGGAAAACACATGGTATGGCAACATTTTAAGCGTGGTGGAAAAGGCCGAAAACTTTAATCAACTGTCCGCTGGGGAATTTTTATATAGCGTGAGCAATAATTTAAAAGCACAAAGCGCACAAACACCTTTGCAAACGGTGGAAGCGGCACTGCCAAGCTGGGCGGAAAACTTGGCGGCGGCAGAGCATGGTTTAACGCTGACCCATGCGTCCGACAGTTTAAAGCGCAAAGAACAAATCAACCAAATGACCAGCAACCAAAGTGAGGTTAAGTTGTATAAGCGGGGTAAAATTGTTCACCGCTTATTGGAGTTTTTACCGCAATACCCAGCAGAAGAACGGTCTGAACGTGGTTTGCGCTTTTTGGCGCAAATGTCGGGCGACTTTAGCCCCGCCGAACAGCAAGAATTGTTAAAAAGTGCGCTGTTAACGATAGAAAGTGAAGCGCCGTTTTTTGGCGCGAATTCAAAGGCCGAAACCCCCATTGCCGCGACAATTGGCCAAGCAAGACTTGAAGGGGTGATTGACCGACTGGTGGTGGCAGAAAACTGCGTGATTGCGGTGGACTATAAAACCAATAAAAAAGTTCCAGATGATGTGCCTTTAGAATACCTCTCACAAATGAACCTTTACAAAAAAGCGTTGGCACAAATTTTCCCCAACAAAGAGATAAAGGCAGCCATTATATGGACTTCTGCCAAGGTCCCAAGGGTGGATTGGCTTTAAGGCATTTGTCACAAATTGTTTAGGGTTGAATTTTAAAAAAAGTCTGCCTACAATTGAAAACATCAATAGACATACAAAAGGATTGTTAAAGATAAAATGAGTAAAGTTGTTGCCGTAACAGATCAAACATTTGAATCAGATGTTGTTAAAAGTGAAAAACCTGTATTAGTCGATTTTTGGGCAGAATGGTGTGGCCCATGTAAACAGCTAAGCCCTGTGCTGGACGAAGTGGCAGCCGAGCTTGGCGATGCGGTAACCGTTGCCAAAGTAAACATTGACGACAGCCCTGAAACACCAACAAAACTTGGCGTGCGTGGCATTCCAACTTTGATGGTTTTCAAAAACGGCGAAATGGTAGACGCCAAAGTTGGCGGCATGCCAAAAGGTGAATTGACAGCTTGGATCAAGTCCCAGCTATAAGCGTCTTCATGCTTTGATTGACCAAGGGGTGGCAACAGCTGCCCCTTTTTGTTTGTTTTTGAATGGGTTTTTTGTTACTTTGAGGGTGTTCAACAACCTTTCTTTTCCTTTTTTGACTTCTTTTTGCCCTGATGGAGGCGTTCTTTATGTCTAAACTAAATGCGATTAAAACGGGTTTTACCTTTAAGGTAGAAGCGGATATTCAAAAATATAAGGCGTTGCAAAAGGCCCTTGGTGAGCTGGTTGCTCGAATTGATTCTGGCAAACTGACACCGCAAAGCCCAAATGTGCGTGCCAGTGCAAGCGGTGCATTGATGCAGGTGGACAAGTCCTTCAAGTCTTTTGAAGATGTTTTGCGGATAATTGAAAAACACGACTGGACAGAAGCTGACCTTCTCGGCGCAGAACAAGACTATGAGCAAGGCATTTCCGGCGATGTGGCAATGTTTTATCAAAACGTGACTGTTTTTTTAGAAGCCTACAATATCACCATTGCGGACTACCTTTAAGCGAACATGATAAGCAACCTTCCTTTGTGAAGGTTGTTTTTTTTGTGCTAAAATACATAAAAGAATAAGAGGAGTAACAACCATGCACATACTTGGCGCCGCTTTAGGCTGGGGGGCTCAAAAAACTAAAACCGAATTGGGGCCCGAAGCTTTTTTTAAAGAAATGTCATTGCAAAAATTGCAGGACATGGGCGTGCCGTTTAAAAAGTCTGGCATTGTTTACCCTTCCATCACCGCCAGTCAAGGTTCTGTTGACGACAAGGAAAAACGTACCCTGCTGGTGAAAGAATTTGTAACAAGGTTAACCCAAAAAGTGGCGCATATTATCAAACATGGTCACTTCCCTGTGGTGATTGGTGGCGACCATGCCATTGCCATGGGCACGTGGAGCGGGGTCACCACGGCGCTGTCAGCCGAAGGGCAGTTTGGCCTTATTTGGTTTGATGCCCATATGGATGCCCATTTGAAAGAAACGTCACCGTCTATGGCTTATCACGGCATGCCGCTGGCAAGGCTGCTTGGCCAAGGGCGTTCCCACTTGGTGCAATTGGGTTCTCAAAAAGTGAAGCTCAGCCCCGAGCATGTGTGCTTGGTGGGTATCCGCTCCTTTGAGCCGGCGGAAAAAGAACTGTTGGACCGTTTGGGCGTGCGTGTTTTTTACATGAAGGAAATTGCCCAGCGTGGCATTCAAGCGGTGATGGACGACGCTGTTCAAATTGCCACCACAGGCACCAAAGGGTTTGGTTTGTCCATTGATTTAGACGGCTTTGACCCGTCCGAAGCGCCAGCGACAGGGTCATTAGAGGCAGGCGGTGTGGGCGCAGAATCCGCTTTAAAAGCGTTTGAGGTTTTGGCCGCACACCCCAAATTTAAAGCGCTGGAAATTGCTGAATTTAACCCCACATTGCCTGGGGCTTACAAAACTTTAACGCTCATCCACCGCATTCTCAAAGCGTGCCAACCACCATCCAAATAATAAAAGGGAAAAAGACATGACAAGCCAAATTATTGCCAGAGAGGACAAGGTCTGCGCCCATAACTACCACCCTTTGCCTGTGGTGCTGTGCCGTGGCCAAGGTTGCACCTTGTGGGACGAAGACGGCCAAGAATACCTTGATTTTATGAGCGCTTATAGCGCTGTCAGCATGGGGCACAGCCACCCCGAACTGTTGGCGGTTTTAAAAGAACAATCGTCCCAGTTGGCCATTGTTTCCCGCGCTTTCCACACCAACACCTTGGCACCCTTTTTGGAAAAATTATGCCAAGTCACAAGGATGGACATGGCCTTGCCCATGAACACCGGTGCCGAAGCGGTGGAAACCGCCATTAAAGCGGCCAGACGTTGGGGTTATTTTAAAAAAGGCATTGCGGAAGGCAAGGCGGAAATCATCGTCTCCAAAAACAATTTTCATGGTCGCACCAGCACCATTGTTGGTTTTTCCAGCGATGAAGGTTCTAAAAAAGGGTTTGGCCCCTTTGCACCCAATTTTGTGGCGGTGGACTTTGGAGATATCGATGCTTTAAAAGCGGCCATCACCCCCAACACTTGCGCCTTTTTAACCGAGCCGATGCAAGGCGAAGCCGGCATTCTTTTGCCACCAAAAGGTTTTTTAAAACAAGCGCAGGCGTTGTGCCAACAGCATAATGTGCTGTTTATTTTGGACGAAGTGCAAACAGGCATGGGGCGCACTGGCAAAAACTTTGCCTTTGAACATGAAATTGACAAACCCGACGGGCTGATTTTAGGCAAAGCCTTAGGCGGTGGGCTTTTCCCCGTTTCGGCCTTTGTGGCCAGCCATGCCTTGATGGAAGTTTTTGACCATGGCAGTCACGGCTCTACATGGGGTGGCAACCCACTGGCAGCGGCCATTGGCCTTAAAGCGTTGGAACTTTTAGAAAGTGAGGGTTTGGCACAGCAAAGTGCGCAAAAAGGTGCTTACTTAAAACAAAAAATTGAAGCTTTAAACAGCCCTTTGATTACTGACATTCGTGGCAGTGGCTTGTGGGTTGGGGTAGAAGTGGATGGCCAAAAAATCAGCGCCCGTCACATTTGCTTGCAACTGATGGAAAAAGGTGTTTTGTGCAAAGAAACTCAAGAAAATGTGCTGCGCTTTGCCCCACCTTTAATTGTAACCCAACAACAAATTGACTTTGCCATAGCCAAACTGGCGGAAGTTTTAAACGCATAAAAAAACACCCCCACGTTTTGTGTGGGGGTGTCTACCGTTAGAGTTCTAAGGTTTGGCGCAGTTCATGAAATTTGCTGATGGTTATGCGTGGGTCTTTTTCGTTGTAATCAATGTAAAAGGGTGTGTCATCAAGGGTGAAGAAAACAATGACTTTATTGCGCACCGTTTGGCCCAGCGCTTGCACTTCAATGTCGCACAGGACATGATGGCCCAAAAGAAGGGCTTCATCAGTCTTGGATGACCGGTAGTGGTGAAGCGCTAAAAATTTACGACGGTTTTCGGACACTTTTTGTAAAAAGGCTGTCAATTGTTCATGACTGCTGTTTAATTTGAGGCCGTAACCCCAGTCGTTTTCGACGTAAACAAATCCGTCGCCCACCAAACTGCGTGGGCCGTGTAAAACTTCTAAGCTTAATTTTTCGTCGCGGCAGGAAAGGGTGAGTTGTTGGGGGATTTTTTGAATGCTCATCGCAACCTCCAAAGGTGTTGGGTCAAAAAAAGAGATGATGTTAAAAGCCTTGATCACAAGGGTTGAAAAATAAAAAGATGTGTCTGGTTTGTATACAGGTAATTTATATGCTTTTTAAGCTTGAGTAAAGGCAAAAAAGAAGGGTTCGTTAGCCGCCAACCCCAAGGGTTTTTGGTCGGTCTGCGCCAAAGGCCAACAGCAGGTTGGCAATGTCCATATGGCCGTATTGAATGGCCACATCAATCACCGGCCAGCCATTGCGGTTTTTCTGGTTGGGGTTCACGCCTTCTTCCAGCAAAATTTTGCTCACTTCATATTGGCCGTAGCTGACCGCTAAAATTAAGGCGGTGTTGCCGTTCAGGTCCCTTGCGTTGATGTCCGCCCCTTTTTTGATTAGGCGGTTGACCAATTTAACGTTGCCCTTCCACGAAGCTACCATCAATGGGGTGGACAAAAATCGGTTGGCAATGTTCACGTCCGCACCCAGTGCCATTAAAATGCTGGCCATGGGGATGTTTTCGTTTTGCACCGCAAAGTAAAGAGCGGTTCGGCCATCTAGGTCGGACTTGTTAATGTCCACATTATTATCAATCAACAAATTAAAGGATGCACCATGGTTTTTGGCGGCAGATGTAATGAGCGCTGTTTCCCCTTTGTTGTTTTGGGCGTCAGGGTCGGCCCCCATGGCCAGTAAGTATTTGGCAATGTCCACACGGTTTTTAAACACCGCACCCATCAACGGGGTTTGGTTGAAAATGTTGGTCACATTCACAGGGACACCGGCTTTAATCAACGCTTCCACCGCTGCAAAGTTGCCGGCCTTGGCAGCATTGATCAAACCTTCCTTTGAAAAGGGGAAGCCTTCTTTCGATGCAATTTCAATCCACTTTTTGTTGAGAGGTGTTTCGGGCATGGTGTTGTCATCACTGGCGTTGCCGCGGCGAATGATGTTAAGGTCCAACCCTTTCGATTTTTCCACACGTACCCGTTCTTTAATCAGGTTGTTGCGCTCCAACGTTTCTTCGTCTGTGCCTTTAATCACAGGGCGGAAACTTTCTTGGCCAAGGGCTGTGGTGGCGCTTGCAAACAGCAAAATGATGCTTGCCCAAAGGACGAGCACAGTTAAGGTGGTGTTTGTTTTTGTTAATTTTGTGTTCATTTCCCTTAATTATGTGCAAAAATGTTTGACAGTTCAACCAACTTTGGTACAAATAACCAAGGAATTTTATTAGGAAGAGACATAATGAACACATACAGAACAAATCTTCTAGGGCAACTTAGAAAAGAAAACGTTGGTGAAGAGGTGACTTTATCAGGCTGGATTTACCGCCGCCGTGACCATGGCGGTGTGGTATTTGTGGACTTGCGTGACAATGACGGCGTCACTCAAATTGTTTTCCACCCTGACCATGCAGGCGAAGACCTGATCGATCAAGTGACCCACATGTCTCTCGAATCTGTGATTCAAATTACAGGTAAAGTTTTGGCAAGGGAACAAGCGCAAATTAACCCTAAAATGCCAACCGGTGAAATTGAGGTGGATGTCCTTTCTATGGAAGTGCTCTCCAAGGTGGAAAGCTTGCCTTACGCCATTGCCGATGAATCTATCCCCGAAGAGTTGCGCTTAAAGCACCGCTACATGGACTTGCGCACCGAGCGCATGCACAAAATGATGCACATGCGTACCGACTTTATCAGTTCACTGCGTCGCCGTATGTGGAACAAAGACTTCCGTGAGTTCCATACCCCGATTCTAACAGCGTCCAGCCCAGAAGGCGCGCGCGACTTTTTGGTGCCAAGCCGCATCCACAAGGGTCACTTTTATGCGTTGCCACAAGCGCCACAGCAGTTTAAGCAGTTGTTGATGGTGTCTGGCTTTGACAAGTATTTCCAAATTGCACCTTGCTTCCGTGATGAAGACCCACGTGCCGACCGTCACCCACTGGAATTTTACCAGTTGGATGTGGAAATGAGCTTTGTGGAACAAGAAGATGTCTTCAACTTGGTGGAAGACGTCATTGGCGGCGTGTTTGACGAATTTAACGGCTTTAATGGCGACAAATGGGCGTTGGACAGTGCTAAGTGGCGCCGTATTCCTTACGCCGAGTCTATGCTGAAATACTCTTCCGATAAGCCAGACTTGCGTAACCCAATTGAAATTTGCGACATCAGCGACATTTGGCTGAACACCGACTTTGCGGTCTTCAAAAACATTGTCAACTCGGGTGGTCATGTCCGTGCAATGGCGGCACCAAAAGCCGCAGCGCAACCACGCAGCTGGTTCGACAAAGTTGGCTCATGGGCTCAAAAAGAATTGGGCGCAGCCGCAGCACCAGGTTACATCACACTGAAAGACGGTGAATTTAAAGGCCCACTGTTTAAGTTCCTCGGTGAAGAAAACACCCAAAAAGTGTTTGAAATGGCAGGCGCTGGCGAAGGCGACGCTGTGTTCTTCGTGGCGGCCAAAGGCCGTGACTTGCACCGCATTGCGTCACCACTGCGTGACCGTTTGGGCGCCGACCTTGAGGTGACTGAAAAAGAAGCTTTCCGCTTTGCGTGGATTGTGGACTACCCTATGTTTGAAGAAACCGAAACAGGCGAGATTGACTTTTCACACAACCCGTTTTCAATGCCAGAAGGTGGCATGGAAGCGTTGGAAAGCAAAAACCCGCTGGACATTATGGCCTTGCAGTATGACCTTGTGTGCAACGGTTATGAAATTTTGTCAGGCGCCATTCGTAACCACCGCCCAGACGTGATGTACAAAGCGTTTGAAATTGCAGGCTACCCCAACAGCGAAGTGGATGCTCAGTTTGGCGGTATGATCCGTGCGTTCAAACATGGTAGCCCTCCACACGGTGGCTGTGCCTTGGGTATTGAACGTATGATGATGATCTTGATGGATACTGACAACATCCGTGAGGTGATTCCATTCCCAGCCAACGGCCAAGCGCAGGACTTGATGATGTCCGCACCATCCGAGGTAACACAAGAGCAATTGCGTGACCTTGGCATTCAGCTGGATCCGCGTGTTAAAGCTGCCCTTCATGGCGAAAAGGCTGCGTCATAGGAATGGGTTTTAAAAAGTGACGCATCGGCTGTTCATTTTTTAAAAACACGTTTTTAAAGGTGCATCATTGGGTGCACCTTTTTTATTGAAATTAAATTTATAAAGCGTAAAATAAAAACCATAAAAATTTTAAGGTTATTAAAATGGAAATTGTTCTCTTTCAAACAGACATGGCACAAAACTTTGGCACCGTGGTGCGCACAGCGGTCACCTTGGGCGTGAAGGTACATGTGGTGGAACCTTTGGGCTTTGTTTGGGATGAACCTAAAATGCGCCGCGCGGGGATGGATTACCTTGACCGTGCGGACTTAGTGCGCCACAAAAGTTTCCAAAAGTTTATGGAATCTGAAGGGGATAAAATTGGTCGCTTGGTGGCGCTGACCACCAAAGGCAGTGAACCTTTAAGCGGTTTTAAGCCCGAAAAAGGCGACTATTACATTTTTGGTCAAGAAAGTGCAGGCCTGCCAGATGCGGTGCACGAAATGTGTCAAAAGCGCATCCTCATCCCCATGGTGGCAGGGGAACGTTCCATGAATTTAGCGGTCAGCGCAGGCATTGTTATGTACGATACCTTAAATAAATTAAACGCCTTGCCGTAACAAAAAATGCGAAAGTGAAAAACATGAGTGAGCAAATCAAACAACAGGTGGCGGAAGACTTTAAAGCCATTCAAGATAAAATCTGCCAAGGGTTAGAAACCTTTGAAGAAGGCTTGAAGTTTGAACGCAAGCCATGGCAAAAACAACCGGGCGAGCAATTGCAAGGGTCCGGCGAGATGGCGGTTTTAAAAGGCAAAACCTTTGAAAAAGCAGGGGTTAACTTCAGCCATGTGCACGGCGTGTTTTCGGAAGCTTTTCGCAAGGAAATCCCCGGCGCGGTGGAAAGTGAAGGCCAGTTTTGGGCTTGTGGCGTTTCCTTGGTTATTCACCCTGTCAGCCCACTTGTGCCCATTGTGCACATGAACATTCGCCGCATTGAAACGTCCAAATCATGGTTTGGTGGCGGCAGTGATTTAACACCAGTTTTCCCAAAACAAGAAGACACCGACTTGTTCCACAGCAAACTAGAAGCGGTGTGCAACGCCTATGACGCGGACGCTTACCCTAAGATGAAAAAAGCCTGCGATGAATATTTCTTCATCAAACACTGGGGGGAATCCCGTGGTGTGGGTGGTATCTTTTTTGACAAGCTCAACAGCGGCAACAATGAAAAAGACTTTGATTTTGTGAAGAGCACTGCCGATGCCTTTTTGGAAGCCTACCGAGAAATTGTCGCTCGCCGAAAAGGGGAAAAGTGGACAGAAGCTGAAAAAGAACAGCAATTTTTAAAACGTGCCAAGTATGTGGAGTTTAACCTGCTTTATGACCGTGGCACCCGTTTTGGTTTTATGACTGGGGGCAACCCCGAAGCTATTTTAATGTCCATGCCGCCAGTGGCAAAGTGGCCGTAACAACAAAAAGCCCCCAAATGATGGGGGCTTTTTTGTCGTGGGGGGAGGTTTATTGTTTGGCAATAATCTTGTCAACATCTACATAACTGACAACAGCCGTTTCAAGGTGTTCAGAGTCGTCGTAGCTGTAGTCGTTCATGTCAAAAACTTCAAAACCGCCTGAATCACCTGTGACCTTTACACCTTTGGGCACAATGATCATCGAGCAGTGAGCAGTCCAAATACAATGCTTTGTATGCAGATTGTTCAGGTGAACATCTTCGGTGAGGGTGATGGCGGAAAAGTCTGTAAAGTTATTTCTAAGAATGACAACAGGTTTATTGTTTGGCGACTTTGCCATCCAACCTTGTAACCAGTCTGCATAATCCTGCGCGGTGGCGGGTCGGCTTTTGCTGCGCACTTCTTGATCAAACCATTTTCTGATGGCTTGCTCCTGCTCTTTTGTTTTACAGGCTTTGCCATCAAATAAATTTTCAGGCAAAAGTGTTTTATTCCTAGGATAGGCTGAAAACATAATGTTCTCCGTTGGTTGAAAAAGGGTGGGGTGTTGCGTGTTGTGTCATTTATGGGCTGAATATCGTTACTTTTCAAGTGTGTGAAGGCAATAATGCAAAACACCCCCTATTGAGGAGGTGTTTTATCGCTCTTTTGAGTGGTTTTATAAGCCGTTTGCGCTGTTTTGACCGCTTGGTCAATTTGTTGCTGCTCTTCCGTTGTGGGTTTGCGTTTTGCTTTTTTGGCAATGGCATTGAGTGAAAGGCCACGCAAAGCCTGAAAAATACGGCGACGCTTATATCTAGTTTCGGCCCAATGTAAAATTTTTTGTTGCAGTGTCTTTAAGATTTTCATGGATGATGCTCCAATGTCAAAAGAAAAGGTGATAAATAGAATTTGAAATTAACTGAAAAAGCAAGGGTTTGTAAAGCAAAAGTTTACAGTTTTACGCTGGAATAAAGGGTGTTTCAGGATTGGTGCTGTGCGTGGCCTGCCAGGGTAGGCTAAAATGTAATGGCTTTTGCATCGCATTTTGCGTCTGTACTCAGTTGTCCTCAATGTTCTCCCGAAGTCACTTGGCTGGTCTATTCAAGTGCGCTATGTGTCAGCGTGTATATTGATTGGTGTTTGTTTATATTGGTTATGTTTACGTCTTTTTTTGGAGGGGGTCAGTTTGGGCAAACATCGCTTACTGGGGGTGCGTTTTGTTCAGCCTCGTTCGTTTTTTGGGGGTGTGCTATGCCTTATAAGCCTTAAAAGATGGTTTTTTACTTTCCGAGCTTTGGTTGTGGCATGTCCGATTCGTCTTTGGTGCGTAAAATGCGCATCACGGGCTAAAATTTACACCAATAAAGTGTAAATTTTGCCTTTTTAGGTCGTTTTTTCGGCTTTTTGATTTTTTGATGCGTCGATATGCCGGCTCAATTCGTCCGTTTTTCGCTTTCAATTCGCCGTTTTCAACTATTGGTTGTGCATAGTTGGTCACAAGCTAAAAGGTGGGGCAGTTGGGGCACGCACCCATGGGCGAAAGGTGTCCTTAAACAGTTTTAAAAGGGGGCGTTTTGTGGCGGTTTCGCTTCAAATAAGCTAATGTTAAATTATGAAAAAGCTTTTTTACACATTCTGTCTTTTGTGCGCAGTGCCTGCCTTTGCAAGCGCTGACGATGTTGCAACCACCGAGGCGGTGATTGACCTTGAACTTCAACAGCAACCCCAAAAAGATGAAGGCCCAGCCTTGGTCACCCAAGTGCGCCCAAGCAGTGCCACCATCGCCGAAGAAACTGCGTTGGAGATGGAACAAGCCGAGGTGATTGACGCCGACGAAGGCGAACTAAAAGCCAAAGTGGAAGCAAGAAAACAAGAAATTAAAATTGAAGTGGGCGCTGACCATGACCCGATCAATTACCCCCAATTTTTAGCCAGTATTTTTACTCTAGATTTTGAAAATAACCTGATTCCGATCGAGAAAATTGTTGACGGTGGCGTGGTGGTGGATGAAATTCCAACCCTTGTAAACCCGCTCCTTATTTCGATTGAAGAGGCGGTTAAATATCTTGATTTTACCGACCAAGAATACATGGCAGTGGTTGAAATTAATGGCGCAGCTAGGGCTTATCCGCTGCGTATTTTAAACTGGCACCAAGGCGTCAATGACGATGTGGGCGGTCAGCCAGTTTTTGTGGCTTATGACCCGATTTCTGGGAATATTATGGCCATTGACCGCCGTGTTGCTGGGGAAAAACCAACCACCTTTGGCGTGACGGGGCAAGTTTTTAAAAGCGCCTCGCTTTATTATGACCGTGCCACAAAATCCATTTGGGCACCTTTTGAAAACAAGGCTGTAACAGGCGAACTTTCTGGTCAGAAAATGAAGCATTACAAGGCCGTTTTAACCACTTGGAAATCCTTCCAAGAAACCTACCCAGACGGTATGGTGCTGGACATTATGCACACCGGTTATGACCGTAATTACCGCCAAAACCCCTATGGCGATTATGCTAAAAACAAGCAAATGTTGTTCCCTGTGGCTTACCCTTCCGACATTTTACCAAGGAAGGAGCATGTGGTCGGTGTCCGCCTTTTCAAAGAAGGCCGACGCATTGAGGTAGCAGTGCCTGTCAACTTGCTGTTAAACCAAAAAAAAGAAAGTGTGGAGCTTGCTTTTGCCCAAGCCAATGGTCTGAACGCTTTTAACATTCCGGTGACCTTTAAAATTGCCAAGCCGTTTGGTCATATTGAAGTGACTACGTCGGACGAGGACGCTATTTTGGAAGTTTACCGCGGGTTCTGGTTTGTTTGGTCGGCGTACAACCCCAAAACACGTTTGATCAATTCCTTAGATTAAAAGAAGCGCTCACCTTCTAAAAAGGCTTCAATGTGGCCGTCAATTTCACGGTATGTGGTGATGGTGCCGCTTTTAAGGCCTTTTGCAATGTTGGAATGGAATGTCTGCACCGCGGGGTCTTCCAGTAGGGGCATCCAGGTGTCAATGTCCATTGCAAGTTTGTGGGCTTCATCGCTGGCTAAAATGCCATTGTTGTTCCCTGCGTGATGACGCACGGTGCGAATAACATCAGGCAGGAAATGAAGCTGAACGCCCGATGCGAAAAGCCGTAAAGCAAAGGCATTACTGCCGGACATTTGGTAGCGCTTACCGTCATTGAGCGGGACTTTGTTAAACAATGTACGTTTGAAAAGTGCCGCCAGCGGATGCGCATAAGTTGGGAATATGCGTGATGCTTTGACCGGCTCGCAGATAAAATCATCTTGTAATAAGGTGGGGAATTCTTCAATCACCTGACCACGCATGCTCACCGTTTTGGTGATACCATAAATGGCTTGCCAGTGATGGGAATCCATCATCTTCATCCGGCGTTCTAGGCCGCTGGGCAGTGGGTCATCATCGTCTTGAAAGTATACGTAAGGGTTATTGCCTTGTTGCAAAGCTTGGGCACGCAAAGCGGTGACATTTTTGATGTTTTCCGGTGCGGCCAACACGGTGGTAATTTGCGGAAGGGTCATAAACTCACGGGCTTGTTCTACCCAGTTTTTCAGTTTTTTGCATTCTTCCTCGCTGTCATAAACCACATAAAAGTGGTGGTTTGACCAAACATCGGGGGCGGCGGCGGCTTCACGGAAGATTTTTTCAATCATCAGAATGTTGCGGTTGGAAACGATGATAAAGTCCACGCAACCGGTATTGCCACTGCTGTGCATTGTGTTAAATGCCATAATATTCCCCTTTATTTCCCCTTATAACGCTACATTTTAAAACATTTTGGCTGGAAAAATCAATTTTTATGGATGGTTCGCGGGCATGGGTCGTGGTTTATTTGTCGCCTTGTGGAATTTGATCGATGCACCATTTTTGTGGTGGAAAATTGTGGGCGACCCATTCAGTTTCAATTTTTTGAAGGATTTGCCCCAGCTGTGGGGAGGGTTTAAAGCCAGCTTTGATTAAGTCTTTCCCTGTGAGTGGGAAGGTGGGGCATTCCCAATTTTGAAGGTTTTGCGCCAACTGTTTGTGGCTTGGGTTGTTTTCGGTTATTGCAAGAATTTTCAGCGCCAGTATCAGGTTTTGATGGCCCAGCCAGTAAGCTTGTTGGTAAAGGTCATGTTGGTTGTTGTAACGGGTAACCGCTTTTTGAATTTGTTTCAGTTGTTTTTGCTCAACATTTGGTAGCCTTAAGCTTTTAATGAATAGATCCATATCGCCAGTTGAAATGTAAGCACGGGCTTGCCATGGCAAGTTTGCCAGCGCACCGCTTCCTATGTTTTGTAAGGCTGGGTTGATTGGTAAGTTTAAGTTTTTGAGCACTTGCGTTTCTGCCATTTTTTGCCAAATTTCCAAGCTGTGGTGGCCTTTTAAAATTTTAACAACTTCCATGGTTACACGCTCAATAGAAAGTTGTTGCAAGTGCGTTGCTTGGCTTGAAATAACTTTAAGGTCGTTATCGTTAAAGTTTGCAGGTTCTTCAAATTTGCCGTGGAAGCGGAAGTATCTTAAAATGCGTAAATAATCTTCCTCAATGCGGTGTTTGGCGTGGCCAATAAATTTAATTTTTTTGTGTTGAAGGTCGTTTAAGCCACCGTGAAAATCGGTGACATTTTGGTTGTGGTCCATGTAAAGGGCGTTAAAGGTAAAGTCCCGCCGTAAGGAATCCTCATAAAAATTGTCGGTAAAGGTAACGGTGGCGTGCCGGCCATTTGTTTCAATATCACGGCGCAGGGTGGTGATCTCATAAGGTTTATTGCGGTAAACGCAGGTGACTGTACCATGTTTAAGCCCGGTGGGCACCACATGCATCCCTGCATTTTTAAGCAGATCCATTACCGTTTGTGGTGTGGCTGTGGTGGCAATGTCAATGTCCTCGCTGATGGTTTTGTTGTACAAATAATCCCGCACGCATCCGCCAACCAGCCTGCATTCATACGGCTTAAGACTGTTGAAGATGGTCAGGATATCCGGCGTGATGAGCATCAGTTTAAAATTTCAGACTTTGCAATATTGCCGACATAAGGTTGGTCTGTTTCGGTGAAGGCAAAACGTTGAACGGCAATGGTCGCAACCGCTAACAGCAAGCCAATCAGCACCAGTTTTTTAACAGGGAAGTGCCAAGGTGGCGGTGTAACATCCTTGATGCCTTTTTGTTGCTGCCGATTAGCACGCAAGCGCATGATGAAAATAAAAGCGCCACGAATTAAAAATGGCAAGGCAATGTTTAATAAGGTGATCACAAGGGTTCGTAACATCTTCAGGCTCCTATCACGCTGGCGCGCAGGGTTTCAATTATTTTCCAACTTTCAAAAGTGTAAAGTATGGATAGCCATCCAGCAATTGCCAAAAACGGGCCGTAGGCAAAGGGCTTGTTTTGAAAGCTCTTTTCTTTTATGGCACGCAGCACAATAAAACTCAGTGCTAAAATGGTGGCGTAAATTAAAATAAGTGGCACACCAACCACGCCAACCCAAGCACCCAAAGCGGTGATAAACTTCACATCGCCAAAGCCCATGGCGGGTTCGCCTTTTATGACGTAAGTGATGTAAAAAATAAAAAAGAACAAAATAAAGCCCAAGCCAGCCCCTAAAGCGGAAAGTAATAAACTGTCAAACCACAAAAAGTGCAACAAAAGCCCCGAAACAAGGAGCACGGCATTTAAAATGTCCGGTAAGATCATATGGCGCAGGTCAATCAAGATCATCAAGCTTAACAAAAAAGCAAAGGGCAAAAGCCAGTTTAAGGCGCTGGCAGGTTCGCTGGCCCAAGCCCACACAGCCAATACAAAGAAGGTGAGGTAAGTAAAAGGCGTACGCAAAGCCTCGATGATTGTGCTAAGTTCGCTGGGTTCTTGATTCATTTTATCTATGGCCATTTGTTGGATTGTTATTTCTTATTTTTCTTACTCAAAGAGTATAACACAAAAAAATGTATGCAAATGTCATTTTTTGCTTGCGTCACACGCTTAAAACATGTAAACAAACACCATTGATGCGCGCCCGTAGCTCAGCTGGATAGAGCGTCTGACTACGGATCAGAAGGTCGTGGGTTCGAATCCTTCCGGGCGCGCCATAAAATTCAAGGCTTTCGTGAGATTACTCCGAAAGCCTTTTTTCTTTAAGTCACCAATAAGTCACCACGAAAACGGTAATATAAGACGTATTTGCAAGTAGTTGTGCTGTGTTGTATATTTACTACCTAAATCAATTTGAGGGGCTTTACTGTGAAGATTGCTGAGAATAAAGACTTTGAGCATAGATATTTGCAAAAATTTAAGCAAATTGCATCGGGATATGCTGAGTTTATTGAGTATGAAAATGATTGTGCTGCTATTGACCTTGGCTTGCAATTTACTCTTTCTCGAGAAGGTAATGGCGGTAAGGTTGTGACACCTGCTAGATCATGGGTTCAGTTGAAAGGTATTACGAATAAAAAGTTACCTTTATCTAGCTATGATGAAAACGAGGAATTGTCATTGACTCTAGAGGTTTCTCATTTGCAGTTTTGGTTTCATTGTGAAGGACCTGTGTATATAGTTGTATATGTTGAATGTATTGATGAGTTTTTTGTTTTTAATATTGTTAATTGGATAAATGAAAAATATGGCGAAAAAATCTATGATTTAGAGCAAAAAACTAAAAAAGTGTCATTTCATAAAAGAAATAAATTGGATTCAAATTCATTTGAAAGGATGAGGGTTAAATCGACTATTCCATCTATTATGAAAGCTTTTAATGTTTCAGAATCAGAAGCCTTTTTGATTATGAGAGATGATCAAATTATAAAGAAAGTATATGCAAGCTCCTTAGGTGGTAATGATGTGCGATGTGTTTATAAAGATTGGATTTCGAAATGCCGAAGCGAGTTTTATTTTGAAGAATTTGTTGATGGTGAATGGAAATCTATTAGAAAACACTGGGAGTGGGGTGGAGATTTGGAAGGCTCTTTTCCTTATTTAAATTTTGATAACTTTGAAGATATTGAGATTGATTCATTTGATTTTAATGAAAATGAACTGGATGAGCTATATCTTGAAAAATCAAAAAAAACAGTGTTTGGAGAAGGTGGATGGACAGGAGAGTTTAGGGAATTTGTTTTAAAGCCTTCGTTAGATAAGGCTTCTACTTTGTGGGCTGAAAGGATTAAACAATTTGAAAAATTGGATTTGACGGTAGTAAGTGATGAGCCTGCATGGATAAGTATTGCGCCGTTTCATGTCCGTGATTTGTAAAAAATATTGAAGGAGAATCTATGAGAGTTTGGGGGCTTGAGGAGGCTGTAGAAGCTTTTTATCCATCTTATAAAGAATCAAAAGAAGCTACTGAAAAGCGTTTGGAACAACCTATCGCCGAAGAGGGTAAGTTCTCTGATATGATGGTGAGGCTTTCTTATGCTATGGGTACATATAGCGATCAAAATGATTATCGTAGTAAATTGATTGCCCTTGTTGAAAGTGGGCAAGTTTGGCTTTGTGGCTATATTGCTCCGGTATTAAGTGACTCAAAACCAACTAAGTTGGATGCACGCTTTTTGAAAAATGCTTCTGTAGATTGGAAGAAAAACACGATTAAGACTGGAAATCGTGAGATTGTAAATGTTTTCGTAACAATGCCAGTTAAGAAAATGACTCCTGCGGTGATGGAAGCGAAGCAAGTTACTCAAGTTGAAAGCAAACCTGTAGAAGAAATTCAAAAATCAAGACAAGAGGAAGTTTCTAAAAAGGGGAGGTACTCATGTGCACTTCAAATTCAAGAAACTTATCAGAAGCTAAAAGCCTCTAAAGAAATTAACTTATCTCAAACAAAAAAAGAGATTTATAAAAAAGTTAAGAAGTTTGTTCCGAGCTATAATCCCAATCTTCCCAAAGATGCTTATGGTAAGTATAAAGGTTTGAGTGAATCATCTGTAGAACGTGCGATTAGCGACTTAATCGATGCGGATAAAAAGTCAAAATAGAACTTCAAAAACCCAAAACACCACTGTTTGAGATTTTCTCATATCTCTGAAACCTTTGCCTGTCAAGGGTTTTGCTTTTGGGTTTTCCTCAAAGCGCACAAGTTGGGATGTTGCTCTTCCCTCAAAAAAATACTACTCCAAGCTACTTGCATAAATCGCATTGGGCGGTTTTGTAAATAGTAATTTATGCAAGATAAAGGAGTATGAAATGTTGCATGAAGATTATCTAAACGAACTGTTAAAAGAAACAGACGCAGCTCAGTTTTTAAAAATGTCTGTTCGAACTTTACAGGGTTATCGCTTGCGTGGTGGTGGCCCTAAATATGTCAATATTAGTCACCGTGCGGTGCGCTATCGTCGATGCGATCTTTTGGAATGGATCGAAAGTAAGCTTCGTATATCAACTTCTGATATGGGAGGGAATGCTTATGTGTAAAGTGGCTAAAATTAAAAAATCTCTCACACCGATGGGATATTACCCAACACCGCTAAATGGACGTCTTGGTAAACATACTGGTGGGCATTGGTATGCATGGAATGGTTTGTGTCCTTTCCATGCTGATAAAAAAGCAGGTTCATTTGTAATCAATAAGAAAACAGGTGCTTTTAAATGCTTTTCTTGCGGTGCGAAAGGTGGCGATATTATTTCGTTTCATGCTCAATACTACGGCGTGTCTAACGGTGAAGCCATTAAACAACTGTGGAGGGCTGTGAAATGAAATATCGTTACGCATTAAAAAACGGTCAAGTGGTAGGACACGTTGACCGTATAGAATCTGATTCTTCAAGTGATCAAACTAAAAGAACGAAGAAGACTATACCGTACTTTGCAAACGGTGGCAATGATGCAGGCTTGCCTGATGATTTGCCGGTTACGCATTACTGGTACGGCATGGAAACGGTATTAGACGTTAATAAACCTGTCTATCTCGTTGAAGGTGAGAAATGTGCTTATGCACTTCAAACACTGGGTTTTCAATGCGTCACAACGGTAGGAGGTTGCGGACGCATTAAGAAGATAGACTTTTCACCGTTAGAAGGTATGAAGCATATTGTTTTGCTACCTGATAATGATGAATCGGGTGAGAAGTATATGAAAATTGCACACTATCGTTTGAGTAAGTTGCAGTCTAAGCCTCAAGTTAAAGTGGTTCGACTGCCTGACTTGCCAGAAAAAGGCGATATTTGCGATTATCTTGCTTGTTTACCTGAATTAAGTGAGTGGGACGAACTGCAAAGCTTAAAAGAGCATTCTGAAAAAGAAGTTGTTTGTGAGAGCTTAAATGGTGCATTTGAAAAGTACCTTGAAGATGTGCCGGCTGAGTGGACATTTAAAGTTTCAAAAAGTAAACATAAGCTGATTACGTCGAATAACCTTCTTCGTATGAATATCAAGAAGCGAAGTGTTCTTTTAACGCCGTGGCTTGCGGAAGGGTCTATCAACATGGTCTTTGCAGATCGTGGGATAGGTAAAACATTCTTTTGCTTGTCTTGTGCGGTAGCTGTGGCAAACGGTGAGAGCTTTCTAGGATTTAAAGCGAGTAAGGCTGTACCTGTGCTTTATTTAGACGGTGAAATGCAAGCATCAGCCATGCAGGAGCGGTTGACTCAACTTACAGAAGGTAAACTCACAAAAGCGGACTTATCTATCTACACACCTGATTGCCAAGACTTAACGGACCATATCCCTGATATTGGTACGCCTAAAGGGCGTGAAGAGATTAACGAGCTGATAAGCCTTGTTGATCCTAAAGTAATCTTTCTGGATAACATTTCAACGTTTGTTCGTACAGGAAGTGAAAATGAAAGTGACAGTTGGGCGCCAGTTCAAGAGTGGGCGGTTCAAATGCGTAAGCAGGGTCGAGCTTTGGTCTTCGTTCATCATGCTAACAAAGAAGGTAAACAGCGAGGAAGTCACAAGAAAGAAGATGTGATGGACTTGGTGATGCAACTTTGTAGACCTGATGATTACTTACAAGGCACGGATGCGACAAGAATTTGTGTGCGATACACTAAGGCAAGGCATTTAAATGCAGAAGAAACTCAAGAAATTGAAGCGACGTTAAAAGATGTTGATGGCAAACTTCAATGGACGTGGCAAGCCGGTGATTTAACATTCCAACGTGCTGTTGAGATGATTAAGTCTGGTGATATGTCCATGAGTGAAATTGCAGACGAGTTTGGCGTTTCTAAATCCACTATTCACAGGTGGAAACAAAGAGCAATTAAAGAAAACAAGATAAATTAAAAAATCGTTCCGCTGTTCCCCGTCTTAGGGGGCGGGACGACGGAACACTAAATATAAGGATAATTAAAATGATACAATTTATACCATTATTAAAGGGTTTAGGGCTGGGAGCGGTTGTTTACGGTGTGTTTCAACTGTCAAGTGACGAAGATGAACAAAAAGAAGCGGTTGATAACGGTTCTACGTTACGTAAGGTAACGGATAAGCCCAACGGTTCGCAACCGTTAAAGCAACCGTCGGATACGGTTAAATCAACGGTTAATTTAACGGCTGAAAATACCGTTAATGAAGCGTTAAAAACGGAACAGGTTATGGAATCAATTCCGGAAAATTCCGCACCTGAGGTAGACGAAAAAGAAATGATCCGGCGTGCAATGTCCGAACTTGGAAAACGCTCCGCAGAAAAAAGGAGGTTAAGGAAGCTTAAAACTGAATAAAGGAAGAGGGCTTAGCCCTCTTCCTTTTTAATAAAGCAATAACAAGACTTCTTTACTTATCATAACAAATTGATACCTAAAATTGAAGATGGTGGTGCAGGTGGTTGTCCTTTATTAGTGATAGCAATTAAGCCTGGAGCTTATGTTGATGATATGAGTTAAAATCAAGGTTTGTGGGGGCGGTTGTGTTTTATATCAATTTCACTAAGTCGCCTTCTTTAGCCTTATAAAAGGTACTTGTGTTATATGTTTCATTGAAAATATCACCAAGTTTTAGTAGAGTGCTAGTCATGTGGGGTGGTTTAACAACTGCTTCTAAAACAGATATTTTAGGTTGTATCGATATAACTCTGCCAGTCCCTTTGACGTTCTCTAGCTTGCCTAGAGACTCTTTTGTGTCAGGGTCAAAGATTTCGTCTCCAAGCTCATACACTAAAAAAAGTTGATTTCTTGATACCCCATCTTTCGAGCCTTTGTTGATTACAACACGGTTCTCGTCAATAACTTTAGCGACTTTAATGTTTTTAGGTAGTGATACTTCTGTCATCTTTTAGACTCCACTTCATTAGAAATAGGTTTTACAATTGTTCTTTTAAGCGCATCTGAATTTTTCTGGACAATATCAGTCCATAAATCGTCATTGAAAGTGTCGGTTATTTTAATCTGAATTTTTTTATCACTTCTAATTGTTTCTACATACCCATTTCCAATATGTAGTTCTATATCATCAACCATTTTGTATATAGATACTTTGATGTTGACATTAAATAAACTGGATTCGTCTAATAATAAAACAGTTTGTCCATGTTCGATTTGGCTCGATATCGTTAAAACTTTGGGGAATGAAAAGGGCTTTTCTTTCAAGTCTGTGATTATGTTTAATGCTGTACAAAACAAGGATAAAGTTAAACAAAATGTTGATAGTAGTACGTACACATAAAGAGGGGGTTCAGTAATAATACCCAAGGAAACAGCTAGTAAAATCCCCCAAAGAGTCAACCAAGCCGCTAAATAAGCAATCTTTTCATGTAAAAATAATTTAAACATAGATTGAATATAGCATATCCTTGCTAAGAAATAATATGTTTTTTAGTTACCTACTTTTTGATTGTGAATAGCTGTGTTATTTTCCCAACGTGGGGTTGTTTTTTGAATTGTTTCACCCTTATTAGGGGTTGACAATGTAGCCTTGAAGTGTCATATATATAAATAACAACACCTACCACGCCTAGGCATGATTTATTTTATGTATGCGCAACCCGGTGGGTTTTTTTTTGGCTAATAGGGGATGGGCGATTGTATTTTAATAAACCTGCAACTAATATTGATGAGCAGCTTGATCTTTTTAAAGGTAGGGGCTTAGTTGTTGAAGATGAAGAGAAAGCTAAATATTATTTAGAATTTATTGGTTATTTTAGGTTTAAAGGTTATGCGATTCCTTTTCAGGTTGACCCGCAAACGCATGAGCTCCAAGAGGGGACAACTTTTCAAGATATTTTGAACCTATATATATTTGATCGTAAGTTGCGATTGCATATTATGGATGCTGTTGAGCGTATAGAGGTTGCTTTAAAGTCTATATTATCTAATCAGCTTTCTACTAAATTGGGTTGCCATTGGTATATGGATCAACAATATTTCGTAGATGAGTTTACAGAGATTCCTGAGGTTGAAGAAGGTGATGCTTATGAGAAGTCTCAACATGATAAAATGTTGGATAAAGTTAAAAGAGAGGTTTCAAGAAGTAAAAGTCCCTTTATTCAAAAATACATAGGAGATCAGTTAGAACCTTTAGGTTTTCCACCGTCATGGATGATGTTAGAGGTTTCTTCATTTGGTTTGATCTCAAAAATTTACAAAAACCTAACTCATGAACATCAAAAAGATGTAGCTAAAGTTCTTGAGATTGACGCAAAAGTTTTAGCGTCATGTGTTCAAGCTATTTCTGTTTTAAGAAATACCTGTGCTCATCACTCTATAGTTTGGAATGCAAAGCATACGTTTAACCCTAGAGTTCCTAGAATGTCGAGCATATTTGCTAACCATGAACAACCTGATAAGGTCTATAATAGATTGTTAGTGATAACTCTACTTGTTGAGAAAATTTCAGGGGATTCTGAGTGGGCAGTTAATTTGATAAAGCTTATTCAAGGGCATTCATTTGTTGATATGTCTGCTATGGGTTTTCCATCTAGCTGGAATCAGATGCTACTATGGAGATGTTCAGGAGGCGAATCTGCTTCAGATAATTGCCGTTGGTTGAATCACGGTTAATTATTTACAATAAATCGCTCAATGTTCTTTTCATGATTTTCCATTGCACGTCTTGCGTCGCTTTCTTGTAGGTGGGCGTAAATTTTCGTTGTGCTTTCGTTTGAGTGGTTTAGCACTTTACCAATAAGGTTAAGGCTGTGACCGCTTTGTGCAAGCCAACTGCCGACGGTTCTACGTAAGTCGTGAAGGCGAACATCGCTCATTTTAGCTTCATCTCGAATACGTACCCATGGTTTGCGAATATTAACAAGGTGAGCACCTTCTTTTTCTCCTGCAAAAATATGAGGGTTGTTTGTTTGCTTTGGTATTTCGCTTAAAAGCTTTTCTACCATTGGCGTAAGTGGCACATAATGTACTCGTCCTGCTTTTGTATCATCTAGGCGAATATCTTTCCTATCCCAGTCAATATCATTCCATTTGAGCTTTAAAACTTCGTTTTTGCGCATACCTGTAAGCAAATACATGTAAATGGCATATTTTGCGTAAACATTTTTCTCGTTGTTAATGGCTTTGATTAGTTCCGGCATTTCTGTTTGGCTGACAAAGCGGTCTCGTTTTTCTTCTTTGAATTTTTTAATACGACTTGCAGGGTTTGCTCTTGTTTCGTCGATCAACCCCCATTCGCTCGCAAGTTCAAACATTTTAGAGAGTAGGGCAAGTGTACGATTTGCCTCATAAGGGTGTTTGACGCCAATTTTGTTATGAAGCGATGCAATGTCGTTTCTAGTGATCGATATAATTAAATGATGCTTCCATGTTGGTAATAGATGGTTGTTGATGCGTCTTTCATCTTCCGACCATGTCTTTTTATGTGATTTGGCGTACCGTTCAAGGTAAATACTATAAAGCTCTTCCATGGTTTGAGCTTTGGCACTTTGTCGTTTTGCTTCGACAGGGTCTGCACCTTTGTTAATATCAGCTAGGTTGTTTGTTGCAAGGTCTCGTGCTTCATCTACGGTATATACGCCGTATTTGCCAAGCGTGAGGAGGCGTTTTCTACCGTTTTGACGATATGACAGTACAAAAGATTTCTTACCGCTCGGGTAAACCCTTAAACCAAGCCCTGTAAGTGCGCTATCCCATATAATATGTTTTGATTTGCCATCACCTTCGTATTGGGCGTTATCTACAATTCTTTTTGTAAGCTTTTCTGTCATTCTCTTTTACCTTTTTAAGTCACCAATAAGTCACCACGGGAACTAAAGTCACCAAGTTTTTATGCGTGCTATATTGTTTTGTGATTTTATAAAAGTCAATAAAATAAAGGTATTTGAGTGTTTTTGAGTTTTTGTGCGTAATGGTAAAATCTGACTACGGATCAGAAGGTCGTGGGTTCGAATCCTTCCGGGCGCGCCATTTATTTTAGATAGCCGAGGTAACGAGGCAATCCGCAGCGCAAAGCGACGAAGAGTTGCAAGAAGCAACAATCCGCAGCGCAAAGCGACAAGAATTCAAGGTTTTGGTGAGATGACTCCCAAAGCCTTTTTATTTTATTTGATGGTAGGCATAAAAAAAACCGCCCGAAGGCGGTTCTTTCGACTTGGTTGTGTTTAGTTTAAAAGTATTTTCCCAATAACATCTCGTCCATATTTGTGGCCTAAAAGGTCCAGCACAGATTGGATGGTCACAAGGTGGGTGAGGGCGCGATTCCAAGGGTGATCGCGATACATGTTAGATTCTTTTAAAAAGTCCAACACTTCAGTTTTTGGCCTTAAGCCCCAATCTTGAATAACAGCGTAGGTTGTTAAGTCTAAGCGTTCTTCAGTGCTCTTGCTTTGCATGTCATTCGGTAGTGGATGTTCTATATTAAAGCTTGATTGCCATTGATTGTTGAACATTTCCAGCTGTTGTTCAGTTGTGCGAATGCCCAATTTGGGGATAAGGGACAACATGTTTTGCGCAATCCAACATGGTCCGAAACCCCACAAGGATAGTGAGATGTGGTCAATGGCAGACCCTCCTTGTGTTATGATAGATGATTTGAAGGGTTGATGCGTTTTACCGGCAATGTTGGCAGTGGTTATATCAAAAGCATTGAACGTGTCACGCAACAGGGATTCTTCGCCAATTTTTTCTGACAGTTCTTCTGCTGAAAAATATTGATGACTGAGGAAGTAAAACGCCCACAACGCACCAACATAATCATTTTCTGTGATTAACGTATAGGTGCTCTCTTCACACCTTTCAAAAAAACGCAAAGCTTGACTGTGGCGACCAGAAATCAGCTCGCCATGCGAGTACATCATAAATTCAGGTTCTAACACTTTAATCACACGTCTAAGGTGGTTGTACATCTCAGCGTATAAATTATCACCTAGCTGAACTTGCAGTTTTATAAAGTCCATTAACGGAATGGGCTCCAGCGTTTCATTAAAAATTAAAGCGGGGTCAAGTTCTGCAATTTTTGGCTTGTTTGCATCTTCCACTTTTTGGGAAGATAAGCGCAGCCCCATGGCTTTTAAAATTTCCGCGCGGTTCGCAGGGTCTTTGACTTTTTGTTGATGATAATTTTCAAGGTGGTTTGAAAAAAGAGTCTCTATAAATTTAAGGTGAGCGCTCATAAAGCACCTCCATTGGGTTTGAGAGTGATGGTAAGGAGTAATTAAGAGTGATTTGGCAGGTAAATTTTACCAAGTTTTGGTTTAAAACGGTTTCGGGTGATTCTTGTTTCAATCTATATATAGCGCATTATTTTATTATTACAAGTATATCCGCTTAAATGTAGGAAATTTATAGCCTTTTTGTTTTTAAAGTTTTTTGTGCTAAACTTTTGATATGGGAAACTATTTTAAATGGATTATTGTTTTGCTGCTGGGTGCTTTGGCCTTGGCTGTATTGGGTTATTTTATGCTGTTGGATGACAAAGACGCCTGTTTGGACGCTGGGGGTGCCATGCGCATGAATGTTTGCGTGCAAGAATAAGAATAGGAATGGGAAAATGCATAAATTTTTAATGTTAATCACAATGTTTGTAGGAGGGTGCAGCATGTCCCCAGAAAAATATGAGAGTTTTGAACCGAGAATGGACTTTAAGGAATATTTCACGGGCCCAGTGCAAGCTTGGGGGGTTGTGCAGGACTGGAAAGGCGACATTGTTCAACGCTTTGACATTGACATGGAAGGCGTTTGGCAAGGCAACGAAGGGGAGCTGCGTGAAGTTTTCCGCTTTTATGATGGCACCACCATGAACCGCAAATGGTATGTCACCAAAGTGAATGACAATTACTACGAAGGCAAAGCGGATGATGTTTTAAACACCGCAACAGGCCACATTCACGGTAATGCCATTCGTTTCAAATACCAAATGGAACTGCCGATGGATGGCAAAAAATATAAAGTGAGCTTGGACGATTGGATGTTTCGGATGAATGACGGTGTGTTAATCAACCGCAACTACATCAAAAAATTCGGCATCAAAGTGGCCGAGTTCACCATCTTTATGAAAAAGGTAAATCTTTAACCTTTTTTCACATGGTTGCGAATTTTATCCCACACCTCAACAAGCATGTGGCTGTTGAGGTGGTAACGCTTGCCCAGCATTTGTAGGTTAAGGTTTTGTTCCTCTTCCCATGCCAAATCTTCCTTAGGCAGGTTTTTTTCAGCCTTTAGTTTTTGCACCTCACGGGTCACTTTTTGCCGTTCAGCTAACAAAAGGCAAATCTCTTCATCAATTTCCATAATGAGGTTACGCTGAAGCTTTAAATTTTGGGATTTTTTCATGTTGTTTAGTGTTCACCTGCTTTTTGTAAAGTTATTGTATTAAGTATATGGTTTTCATTGTGGTTTTCAAGTGTGATGTCGCCACCCATTTCCTGCAAAAGGCGTTTTGTGGTTGCCAGCCCCAGCCCTGTGCCTTGGCTTTTGGTGGTGAAAAAGGGTTCGAATAATCGGTCCATCACTTCCTTTGGCATATGCTCACCTTCATTTTGAATGCATATCATCACGTTTGTGGGTGTTTGTTTCAGTTCAATGTAAATGGTGCTGCCATTGGGGGAGCCTTCAAAGGCGTTTTTTAATACATTTAATAAAATTTGTTTTAATTTGTGGCTATCCGCTTTGGCAAGCCAGTTATCAGGTTCGGCATTGTAAATAATTTTTCGCTCCGCCATTTCGGCCATGTCCTTGCTGAGGTCAATCGCTTCTTGAACGGCTGTGTCAACCGCAAGGGTTTGAATGTCCACCGGGCTTGGTGCCGCGAAAGAAAGGATGCCGCTTAACATCTCGCTGAGTCTTGCCACTTCTTTTTGTATCAGGGTTAAACGGCGCTTGTTGGTGCCTTCAATGTGCTCAATTTCGGATATCTTTTCGACACCCAACTTAATGGAAGAAAGGGGGTTGCGTAATTCGTGCGCCACGCTGGATGCAAACTCGCCAATCGCAGCAAGGCGTTCAGTTAAAATTAACTGTCCTTGGGCGTTTTTCAGTTCGGCTGTGCGTTCTTCCACTTTTTTTTCTAAAGTTTCGGTGTGTTTTTGAATTTGTTGATCACGGGCATGAAGGTGGGAAATGAGGGTGTTGAACTGCTTGGAAAGCTCTTGCACTTCATAAGAGCCCTCTTGGGTGTTCAAAGGGTTGTTGTATTGGTCTTCTTTCATCATGTAAGCCATTTTCTTTTGCATGGACATGAGTGGCTTGGTGATGGAAAGGTAAATCACCGCAAACATGGTTAAAATAAGCATGGCAGTGGTCAGCGCAAACACTGTGATCAGCAAAATTTCTTGGCTTTTTTTACCAGCGGTTTGTTGGTAGCTTACCTTGTTAAAAGCAATTAGGTGCAAGCCCAGTGGTGCGAAATAAGTGCTTAGGGCGTGGCCACCGCTTTGAAGTGGGTAAACATAAAACTGGCTGCTGGTTTCTTTTAGAATGTTGCGAATGTCACTTTCAAGCAAGTGGGCGTCATTGTTGGGGTAAGCTTGGATCAATTTACCGGTATAGCTGTCAAATATCATCACCCCGCTTTGCTCGCTAAAGCCAATAAAATCCAGCCGGCCAGCCAGCACGGTGGAGGTGTATTCTCGCAAAAGGCCTTCCGTGCGCAAGGCGGCGCCTTGGGTGTTTTGCCAACCTTCGTTTAAGGCGCGTTGCGCCAGTTGTAAATTGTTGTTGAGGGTTTCAATTGTTTGGCGGTTGTAAAGCTCTTCCCCCACTTTTTGACCAATCAACGAAACGGCAAGATAAATAATGGTGATGATTAAAACGGTGGGCAACAAAATACGCAAAGAAAGGCTAGAGCCTTTTTGTGTGGCGGCAGAGTGCATATTCTTTTTTGCGTTGCTGTTCATTTTGTTATAATAAAACAAAGGTGCGATAAAATAAAAACAATTCAACTGTAAAGTAATGACAACCAAAGCAAAAGTTTATAAAGGTGTTGCATGTTTAGAAATGCCATCAAAGGACGGTGGCAAGTGGTGGTACCAAGGCGGAAGCTTGGCTTATACCCCCATTTTGATACGTGAAATTCGGGTTTTGAAAACGGGCACATTAAAAGGCCAAGGCCGTGAGGTGATGGTGGTGCCGCTGAAAGTTGGCAACCAAGAACACTTGGTTGTTTTAAACTTGCCCCGCACTGATATTGTAGAGCTCAAGGCCCGTGGCTTATGGCCGGAAGACTTTGTTGCCCCGCATCAAACAACAAATTATACCCCTTGGCCGGAATATACCGGTGGCAAAGCCAGCACCATTTCGCTTGCATAAAAGTTTAAATATGTTATCAAAGTAAAGCCATCGATGGACGCAGACCTCGCCAACCCCGTCAGGTCCGAAAGGAAGCAGCGGTAACGGGGAAAACGGGTCATCGGTGGCTTTTTTAATATTCGATAATTTTTTACCACTCATTAGTTGTAAATGGCGAATCAAAAGCGCAAAACGTATGAATTGACAGCGCATATCAACGAACCAAAAATGAGAATTTGGACATTTTATGGCAAAAAACGCCCAAATTTCAACCTATAGGTGTAAATTTTAGCGTTCGATTCCGAGGGGTACGAATCAGCCGGTTTTTGGGGGCAGTCAATCGTTGAAATTTTGGGCGGCTGGTGGTGCAGAATAAAAAGATGCGCCACCAGCTCAGCCAGCCCATAAAATTAGATGTTCAATAGCCTTCACCTTAATGCTGGTGAGGAGAGGGCGAAGCGTCACAGTGAAAAAGGAGGGGGCAGATACAAAGGAGGGGGCAGATACAAAGGACGGGCTAAACTACAAAAAAAGCGCCAGCATAAACTGACGCTTATTTTTTTCGGGCTGTGTGCGCTTAAACGTTGAATTTAAAATGTAAAACGTCACCGTCTTTTACAATGTATTCTTTGCCTTCTTGGCGCAGTTTGCCGGCATCCTTGGCGCCGTTTTCGCCACCTAGGGTAACATAATCATCATAAGCGACAGTTTCTGCACGGATAAAGCCACGTTCAAAGTCGGTGTGGATGACACCGGCGGCTTGCGGGGCGGTGGATCCTTCCTTCACGGTCCAAGCACGCACTTCTTTAACACCAGCGGTAAAGTAAGTGATGAGGCCAAGCAATTTGTAACCCGCGCGGATCACACGGTTTAGCCCTGGCTCGGTCAGGCCCATTTCTTCTAAGAACATGCCTTTTTCGTCGGCTTCTAGGGTGGAAACTTCCGCTTCAATGGCGGCGGAAACCACCACGTGGCCAGCGCCTTGCTTGTTGGTATATTCTTGAACGGTGTTGGAGTGAGCGTTGCCGTCTTTGGCGTTGCTTTCTTCCACGTTGCAAACGTACATAACCGGCTTCATGGAAAGCAGTTGCATGTGCTTCACGGCTTTTTGCTCGTCATCACTAAAAGTGGTGATGGTGCGGGGCGACAAACCTTCGTCCAGCGCCGCTTTCACTTTTTCAAGGGCGGATACCATAACCTTGGCGTCTTTATCGCCACTTTTGGCTTTTTTGCTGTGGTTTTCAATGGTGCGCTCTACCGATGCCATGTCCGCCAGCATCAGCTCGGTTTCAATGGTTTCAATGTCGGAAAGGGGGTCAATTTTGCCGTTGACGTGGGTGATGTTACCGTCCTCAAAACAGCGGACAACGTGGGCAATGGCATCCACTTCACGGATGTTGGCCAAAAACTGGTTGCCCAAACCTTCCCCTTGAGAAGCACCTTTAACAAGGCCGGCAATGTCCACAAATTCAATTTGGGTTGGCAAAATGCGCTGTGGGTTGACAATTTTGGCTAAAGCGTCAACGCGTTCATCGGGCACGGACACCAAACCAACGTTTGGCTCAATGGTACAAAATGGATAATTTGCCGCCTCGGCAGATGCTGTTTCTGTTAAAGCGTTAAATAGGGTGGACTTGCCCACGTTTGGTAGGCCGACGATGCCGCATTTAAAACCCATTTTCCATTTCTCCTTTTTTGGCATGATCATCTTTGAGCGATCTTTTCATTTCTATTGCGATGAAACTGCGTTGCACATTTAGGTGTACCTAAACTCTGCTACTCGTCAGCTTAAGAAATTAAAATCTCATCTCAAATCTAATCATTCTTTCGACTGGTTCGATTTGTATCAAAACTTGTTAATTCTTGGCGGAATATACAACAGTTTGTGTCTGGATACAAGCATCACAGGCGGCAAAGCTGGGTCATTTAACATAAAATAATTTTATTGTGCGCTCAGGCTAGTTCGCATTATTTTCGTTTGATGGAACAACCCATGGCAGGGCGTTGGTTGCCGCTAAAGCTGCCACACATTGCCACTTCTTCTGCGGCGTTTAAAAGTTCGGGCACGGTTTCGGCACTGGCGGGGTTTTTGCCGCTGCTGTCCAACCGGCCACGGTATTGCAACAAACCTGCGTCGTTAAACAAAAAGAAGTCTGGGGTGCAAATGGCGCCGTAAAGGTCGGCCACTTTATTGGCAGGGTCCACCACATAAGGGAAGGTGAAGCCGTTTTGCTTGGCAAAGGACACCATGTTTTCAAAGTTGTCCTCGGGGTAGTCTTCTGGATTATTGCTGTTGATGGCCACTACGCCAATGTTCATTTTTTGCAGTTTGGCCATGGTTTGCGGTAAGCGGTCCATAATGCCTTTCACGTAAGGGCAGTGGTTACAGATAAACATCACCAGCAAGCCGTTTGAACCTTGGACACTTTGAAGGCTGTGGTTTTGACCGTCCACCCCTTTGAGGTTTTCAAAAGCAGGGGCTTTGAAATTTTGATCGGGTTGTTCGGGGCTGTGCATTAAAACCATTTTAAAGCTCCATTCGGCCATTTAAAGCAAGGGTTAAGGTGCCTGCGTCTAAATAGTCCACCTCTGAACCCATGGGCATGCCCCGTGCCAGCGTGGTCACTTTAACGCCCTTTTCCTTCAAGCGTCTGGCCAGCAAGTGGCCGGTGGTACTGCCATCGACCGATGCGCCAAGGGCCAAAATCACCTCGGTAATTTGGGGGTTGGCTTCGGTGCGCTTTAAAAGTTCATCAAAGCGCAAGTCCTCTGGGCCAATGCCATCAATGGCGCTGACCACACCGCCGAGAACGTGGTAAACACCGTCAAAAAATTCACTGCGCTCCAGCGCCCACAAGTCGTCCACGCCTTCTACCACGCATATGGTGTTGGGGTTGCGTTTGCTGTCGGTGCAAATGTGGCAAGGGTTGGCAAGGGACAAGTTGCCGCAGGTTTGACATTCGCACACTTGTTCGTCCACCGTTTTAAGTTGTTGCACCAGCTTGCCAATTTTAGAGCGGTTTTTTAACAAGGAAAGGGCCGCCCTTTGCGCACTGCGCTTGCCAAAGCCGGGGAGGCTGGAAAGCTCACGCACCAGTTGGTCAAAGGGTTGCATTTTGGTGTCCGACATTTACAAAATTCCTTGAATATTCTCAAGCGGGCGTGCCACCGCCATTTTATCGCCATGGGTAAGCAGAGGGCGTTCAATGGTTTTGGGGTGGGCAAGCATGGCTTCCACCAAAGCATCGGTGCTGAGGTTTTGCCCTTTGATATGGGTTTTATAGTCCGCCTCGCCGGTGCGGATGATGGCATCACCCAAAGTTTCAAGGGCTTTTTTAAGCACCTCTTTTGGCATCGGCTCTTCCAAGTAAAGATGGGTTTGGAAGGGGATGTTTTGCTCTTGCAAAAATTGCACCGCTTGGCGGGACTTTGAACAACGAGGGTTGTGGTAAATGGTGATGGTCATCCGCTTGACTTTCCGCTTAGCCTAAACCGGGGATGCTCATGCCGCCTGTTACTTTTGAAACTTCGGTGTTAACGTAAGTTTCAACTTTTTCGGCAGCGTCGTTAAAGGCCACGGTGATCAGGTCTTCAAGTGTTTCAACATCGTCGGCGTCGACCACGTCTGGGTTAATTTTAAGGGCGGTTACTTTGTGCTTACAAGTCATGGTAACAGAAACAGAACCACCAGCAGCGGTGCCTGTGATTTCGTACTTTTCAAGCTCGGCTTGCAGGTTTTGCATGTTTTTTTGCATTTGCTGTGCTTGTTTCATCATTGAAGCCATGTTTTTCATGATATTTTCCTTTAATTACAGTTCAATTTTCATTTTACGGTGAGGGATGCGTGCATCCATAAACTCGTCGCCAAAGGCTTTAAAGCCAAAGGACTGGTAAAAACCAGTGGCATGCGACTGACCGTATAAAACAACCGTTTTATACCCTTGTTTTTGAATGTCCGCCAAAACTTTTTCAACAATTTTGCGGCCAACGCCGTGACCACGGTAATTTTTTAAAATGGAGATGCGTTCAATTTTAACGTCCCCTTCTGGGTGGTTTTTGAGGGGGCGTACCCGACAAGTGCCCGCTGTGACACCGGCAATTTTGGCAAGGTAGTGGGTGGATTCATCATCCAAGCCGTCAAATTCTTCTTCTTCGGTGATGTTTTGCTCGGCGATGAAGACCTCACGGCGAATTTGGAAGGCTTGTGCCAACGCTTCATCGTTGTTGATAACTTGAACCTGAATAGCTGTGCTGACCATGCCTTTGCCTTTTTATTTTTTAATGCTATTTACTTTTAACACTTCTGCCCCGGGGAATGCATCTAAAATCTTTTGAATTTCAGGCAGTTTAAGGGCTTTGATTTTCCGTTCCTCCGCTTCACGGGCGTAGGTTTCGGCCAAAGTTTCTGCGTTGGATTGACCGCTGAGCGAAATCGCAAGTCTTTTACCAAATGTCTTATGGAGTGCTTCGGTCAACTGTTGTTGCAGTTCACGTTCGGTTCGCAAACCTTTAATGTATTGCAGTTTTAAGCCTTGAGCGCTGACCGTTTCAGGGCGAATTTGGGTCATCAAGGAGCCTGAAAGGGCTGAAAAATCCGCCTGCAAAGCTTCCACCAAGTCACGCCATGTAAAGCTTTCGAGGTTTAAACTGCTAGAAGGTGTTGCCCCATTTGTTGCTGGGGTTTGGGGTGCAGGCATATTGCCCGCACTTTTTGAGGTTGCAGGGTTGGTTGTAGCTGGCTGATTTGTGGACGCCTGTTGACCACTAACCGGCTTTTTTGCTGTGGCGCTGCCAACTCCTTTTGCCATGTTGATTAACGTGGAAATGGCAGGCATTGGCGCCATGTGCGCCACACGAATCAAGCCCATTTCAACCACTTCAAACGGTCTCGGTGCCAGTTTGGCTTCTTGAATGACGGTGAGCAACATTTGATAAGCACGGGACAAGTTTTCCAACCCCAATTTTTGGGCCAGTTCGTTGCCACGGGTGCGTTCTAGCTCGCTTAAAGTTTGCGAGTTTGAAAGGTTTGGCACTGTTTTAAGCTTGGTAATCAGGTGCGAAACGGAAAGAAGATCGCTGACAATCATCAACGGGTCATAGCCTGTTTCGTACATGTTGTTGAGCTTTTCAAGCATGGTGCCCATGTCGCCAGACATCAGGGTTTCAAACAGGTCATAAGCACGGGCACGGTCCGCCATGCCCAACATGCCGTTGACCACATCCAAGGTTACCTGACCGCCCACGCTCAGCGCAATGGCTTGGTCTAACAGGGAAAGGCCATCACGGGCAGAACCGTCTGCCGCTTTGGCAATTTGCATCACCGCGGCTTCGTCAAATGCCACATCTTCTTTTTGTAAGATGGATGTGTAAAGGCCGCATAAATCTTCTGCGCTGATGCGCTTAAGGTCAAACCGTTGACAGCGTGAAAGCACAGTGACGGGAATTTTGTTCACTTCGGTGGTGGCGAAAATAAATTTCACCTTTTCTGGCGGTTCTTCCAGTGTTTTAAGCAAGGCGTTGAACGCTTGCTTGGAAAGCATGTGCACCTCATCAATGATGTAAACTTTATAGTGACCTTGCACAGGGGCGTAGTTAACCCCTTCAAAAAGGGTGCGGATATCGTCCACCCCGGTGTGGGAGGCGGCGTCAAATTCCAACACGTCAACGTGGGTGCCTGTTTCAATGGCTTTGCACTGGGCATCGTCTTCGGCCCATGTGGTGGCAGGGCCATTTTCGCAGTTTAAAACTTTGGCCAACAAGCGGGCGGTGGTTGTTTTACCCGTACCACGAATGCCCTGCAACACGTAAGCGTGGTGCAAACGGTCACTTTCAATGGCGTTTTTAAGTGTTTTAACCAAGGCGTCTTGGCCAATCACGTCTTCAAATGTTTTGGGGCGATACTTACGCGCAAGCACCAAATAGTCTTGCTTGCCTTTTGTGTTTTCTGTCACGGTTTTGTCCTCTTTATAAAGCAGGGTTTATTTATACAAGAAATTGCACCGTTCTTCAACAAGGGAACGTTTTAATTTTACGCTTGTGTCAAGTGTGGATTTATTGTATACATGTATTGAATTTTACTTTGACTTTTTTATAAAAATTTAAATTTTTAAACATCTTTTTTAAGTTCCTTATTTTTTGGAGAACAGCTTATGAACATTAAAAATGTCAATTTGCGCAGCCTGTGGCTGCTTTTTCTTTTTGCTGTGCTTTCTTTATCGGCAACGGCTTGTATTATGAGCATGAATGAGGTGTCGTTCTCTGTTGTGATATTAGGTTTTGCTATGATTAAGTTTTTGCTAATCATTTCTTTGTTGGTATATGCATTACGAAAGCGATCTGATGAAGCGAGGTGGTTTGCCTGTTTTTTAGATGTGTTAGGCCTTGCTGGTTTTGCTTATGTGTTTGCCCTTTGTACAGCTTCCTTTTTGGGTGAGTGGTACTTAATGCCCAGCAATTCTGCTTTGTTAAATGTGGAAGCCAAAACCATTGAAGAGACATCTGTTGGTTTGAAGTATCGCCGTCATGAAAACTTGGTGAAATTGACGAATCTGGAATATTTTTCGACAAGCAAAAATGGGGAAGAGAAGTCGGAACAGTCAGGTGGTTTGGGTACTCAGGTTCAGGAATCTTATGAAATAACAGGGTTTGTCTACTGGCCGGATTATCAATTTGTGCTGGATAACCTAGACAGCTTGAAGGGCATTCAGAATATAAAAATCACAGCTCTTGCAAGAGATGTTGTGAAAAGCTTGTACGCCACGGGAGATTTAAGTGCCGAAAATGCCGAGGCGATGATGTGCTATAAGCTTCAAAGGTATGGCTTGAATGTTAAAAATTGCAATCTCCGTTTTTTGGATTTGAAGGTGCGCCACAGTAAAAGAACTGTTACAGAAATGGTGAGTGTTACAAGTGGCAATGCAACATAAAACCGATTGTCGATTTAAAAAAGCCCGCAAATGCGGGCTTTTTTATGTTTCTAACCCCAATAAGGCGTGGGCGTAGCCTTCAGCGTCAAAGGGGCGCAGGTCTTCCACACCTTCGCCAATGCCAATGTAGTGAATGGGCAGGTTGTGTTTGTCCGCAAGGGCAACCAGTACACCACCTTTGGCGGTGCTGTCCAGTTTGGTCATCACCAAGCCGGTGACGCCTGCCACGTTTTTAAAGGCTTCGGTTTGCATGTGGGCGTTTTGGCCAACCGTTGCATCCAACACCAATAAGGTGGCGTGGGGTGCTGTGTCATCATGCTTTTTCAGTACTCGAATGACTTTTTCAAGCTCGTCCATCAGCTCTTTACGGTTTTGCAGGCGGCCTGCGGTGTCGCAAATTAAATAGTCAATGTTTTGCGCTTTGGCCTGTTCGTACGCTTTAAAAATCACGCTGGCAGGGTCGGCACCTTCTTTGTGGGGCTTGGCAATGGGCAAGTCGTTACGCGCTGCCCAAACGCCCAGTTGTTCCACCGCACCGGCGCGGAAAGTGTCCCCCGCGGCCAGCATCACGCTGTGGCCTTGATCCTTAATTTGTTTGGACAATTTACCAATGGTGGTGGTTTTGCCCGACCCGTTGACACCAACCATCATAATGACCTTAGGTTTGGCATCACTGGGGAGGTTAAGGGGTTGTTGGCAAGGTTGCATTTTGGCGGTGATTTTTTCCGCAAAAAAGGTGCGCACTTCTTGTTCGGTGATGTCTTTATCAAACTTTTCTTGGCGCAAGTTTTCGGTCAAGGCAAGGGCGCTTTCCACCCCCATGTCCGCAGCGATCAGTGTTTCTTCTAACGCTTCGAGCATGTCATCGTCCAAGCGTTTGCGGACAAAAATGTCCTTAAAGCCTTCCGATAAACCTTCCGATGTTTTGCCTAAACCTTGCTTGAGCTTTTTAAACCATGAAAGTGCCATGCGCTGTGTTTTACCTTTATTTTTAAAAATGGACGTTATTTATGACAGAAAATTCACTTTTTTTAAAGCTTAGAATGTGGCGCAAGGTTCAGCTGAAAACTTGGCATGGAAATGTTTTCAAAGTCGTCCATGTGCAAAGGTTGCAAGTTGTGCCACTGTTCCATTGCGCTGAGACGGTTGAGATAAGCACTTTCCGCCGCAACGGTGCTGGCATAAAACATGCTGCCGACATACACAAAAGCCGCAAAGGACCCAAAGGCAAAGCCATAGCCCCAGTGTTTGTGTTTCATGGCGTAAGTTAAGGCGTAGAAAAATGAAACGTTGACCAAAAACACTAAAATGGCCCAGTTGATGTACCCTAAATAAAGATAACCCAGCCCAGGGATGAGCGACAGTAAGGTGGCGGTTTGCACCGATGGGTGGCTGTTGACAGGGAAGGCTTGTAGTTTTTCTTTCAGCCGTTGTCCTTTGGGAGAGTGAGTCTCTGCAAATGTGTCTGCGCCTAAAAGCGCTTGGTGCCACAGCATGTAAAGTTCGGCTTGTTCTAATTTTTCGCTGGCGTTTTCGGAGCTTTCGGTCAACTTAAAAAGTTGGTTGCGAGCCATTTCGGCCTTGTCATGGTCGCCGGTGAGAATGCTGAGGCGGTGAATTTGCTCCAAAATGTGGTTTTTGCCCGTCACTTGTGGGAAGGTGGCTAAATAATTTTCATAAGCGGTCAACGCTTTTTGGTGGCGGTTCATTTTGTTATAAAGCCTTGCAATGCTGGCCAAAGCACGCTTTTGGGTGTGTTTGTTTTGGGTGGTGTAAATCACCCGTCGCCATTCAAGAATGGCGCTGGTGTAGTCTTCCTGCGTTTCTAAAAATTCGGGGAATTTATCGTCCGCAATGGTGCTTTCGCCTTGCCATTTTGGGTTGTCCACAGCGGTGAGGCTGGGCAAGTTTTCGGCCCAAGCAAGGTGTGGTAACAACAGCAGTGCAACAATCAGTTTTTTCATGGGCTGTAAGCTAACATGTTGTGGCTTTGGGTGCAAAATTTAATTATGCCTTGCTGACATTTGCCTTGACTTGCTAAGCGTTTGTTTTGTATACCTGATATATATTTAATCTCACAAACATACCTTTTTATTTTCAAATTCTTTTGCGCTTTTGGCGCGATTTGTGTCTCTCACAGCTTTTTGGAGGGCTTGTTATGTCCGATGATAAACTTGATGATGATCTTAAAAAACATGAAGAACGTATGAAAAAACTGCGCGCGCAAAAAGGTGGGTCTAAGGGTCCATCCGCCAAACATTCTGCGGGGAAATCGTCTAAACCCAAAGGGGAAAAATCGCAGAGTAAAAAGCCTTACACCATTCACAACACTTCTCAAACGGGTCAGCAAAATGTGATTTACAATGCCATGTCTGGCAACCCTGTTTTGGAAAAGATTGCCCGCTATTGGGGCTTGCACCTCACGGCGCAAACAGGGCTGCATCCGGTGTTGTCCTTGGTGTTGTTTTTTGTAGTGGCTACGGTTATTGGTTCGGCCTTGCAGTTTTTACTGGCGTCACTTTTCGGTTTAAACATCTTTGCCGGTCTGCTGATGAGCATTGTACTGTTTATGGCTGTGACATTGCCACTGGCAACCCGTGCTATTTTTTATGGCATGCGCTGGTATTACAAAATGAAATTTAAAAAATAAAATCGACCTATGAAAAAGAGCCTTTATTAGGCTCTTTTTTTTATGGTTTATGACCCTTCACGGTGGTAAGGGTGCCCTGCTAAATGGGTGCCAATGCGGTAAAGCTGCTCCAGCAAAATGGGACGCACCAACATGTGAGGGAAGGTTAACGGGCTGAGAGAAAGCATCAGCTGTGCTTTGTTTTTAACTTCGGGGCTTAAGCCGTCGGCGCCGCCGATGATGAATGTCAGGTGTGAAATGCCTTGAAGTTGCTGTTTTTGAATGGTTTGTGCCAGTTGGGTTGTCTTCGGCATTTTGCCTGTTTCATCCAGCGCAATCACAAAGGAATTTTGGGGGATTTTGGCCAGTTGCAGTTTGGCTTCCGCCTCTTGCACTTGGGTGCGGGTTTGTGCTTTAACTTGTGGCACTTCCACTAGCTTTGTTGGGAAATAACCTTTTAAGCGCTTCAGGTAAGTGTCGCAAAGGGACAAAATGTCCTTTTCTTTGCATTTACCTGTGGCGATGATGGTGACTTTCATCTGTCAACTTTCCTTTGTTTATGGTGCATAAATTTGCACAACAAAGGTTGAAGTTCAAGTTTTATCGCCCTGTTTTTGTGTTTAAGAAGCGTTCAAGGTGTCTTCGTCATCGTCGTCAAAGTCATCAAAGTCGTGCATGTACAGCTTTTCAATGTTGTAAAGCTTGCGTTGCTCTTCTTGGAAGATGTGCACCACCACGTCGCCTGCGTCCACAATCACCCATTGGTTGTTGGGTGTGCCTTCGACACTGTCCACAAAAAGACCGCTTTTGGTCAGGTATTCCACCACACGGTCCGCAAGGGACTGTACATGGGTGCTGGAGGTACCTGTTGCCACCAGTAAATTGTCGGTGTAGGTCCCTTGGTCTTTGAGGGAAATGGTTTTGATGTTTTGCGCCTTGAGGTCTTCTAAAGCACTGACACACACAAGCAGAGGATCCTTTGCAGGGGTGCCCTGACTGCTTTGTGATTTGTTGGTATATTGCTCGCTCGTTGTCCTATCTCCTTTCTAGTTACTTATGTACCCACGCAAAAGCTGTGCCTTTTTTGAATGTTTTCAATTTGGGCCTTGGTTAAATGCTGTGGTGTACGCCCAGCGTTAAGGTCCTTGCGGATATGGGTCGCACGCCCTTGATGTGGCGGCATAAACAGCACGCGCCACTGGGGCGGCTGGCCAATGCTTTGCTGTGCTTTGGCACGAAACTCTTTGTATTTGATGGTGGCAGGGGTTTTAAAATTCAGGCTGTTTTTTTCTTCTCGGTAAAAACTGACAATGGGCACCATTTGCATGATGGCTTCCCATTGGTGCCATTTGTGAAAATGTTGCCAGTTTTCACAGCCCATCAACCACACAAATTGGACGTTGGGGTGTTTTTTGATCAGCGCTTTTAAGGTTTCCGCCGTGATGTGGAGGTCGTTGTCCTTTTCAAAGGTGCTGACCTTAATGTGAGGTTTGTTTTGCGTTAAAATTTGGCATTGTTCAACCCGTAGATTATAAGCTTCAAGGTCACTTTTGTTTTTGTGAGGGTTTTGCGGGCTGACCAGCATCCACACTTCATGCAGGTTCAAGCGTTTATACGCCGCCTCCGCCAATTGAAGGTGACCTAAATGCGGGGGGTTGAAGGACCCGCCAAATATGCCAATACGTCGAATGGGTGTTATGCTCCCCTTATTAACAATTTATGGCTTACATTGTACCCCCATTTAAACATGGGGGCAAGTGTTCTGGCGGTTGTGTTGTGCGGATTCGCTTTTCGGCTGTTGCAATTTTATAATTTAAAGCCGACCAATTCTTCATCGATCAAGGTTTTGAACATTTCAATGCTGTCCTCACTGTCGTTTAAGCAAGGTACAACGCTGTAATGGTCACCGCCAGCGGCTTTGAATTCTTCTGCGCCTTCAATTTGCAGCTCTTCCAAGGTTTCCACACAATCTGCCGCAAAAGCGGGGGAAATGACGACAACATTCTTGTGACCGTCTTCCGCCAGTTTTTCAATGTGTTTGTCAAAGTAAGGTTGCATCCATTCTTCTTTGCCAAAACGGGACTGGTAAACTTGATCAATCTGATTGCTTTCCAGTTTCAGGGCTTGTTGCAGGTCCATGGTTGTTTTGGTGCAGTGGCAAGGGTAGGGGTCGCCATTTTCAAAGTAGCGCTTGGGGATGCCGTGGTAAGAACAAACCAAGCGAACGTCTTCCAGTTTTTGCCCCACTTTTTTGAGGTGTGTCTCAACGCTGTTTTTAAGGGCGGTGATGTAGCTGGGGTGTTTGTAATAAGGGCTGGCCACTTTAATGGCGGGCATCCAGCGCATTTTTTTAAGAGCGTCAAAGGTGTTGTCGCACACTGAGGCGGTGGTAACCGCACTGTACTGCGGATAAAGCGGGAAAATAACAATTTTTTTACAGCCTTGTTGTTTCAGCTTTAAAATTTTCTCCTCAATGGTGGGTTGGCCGTAGCGCATGGCAAATTCTACGGCGACATTTTGCTTTTGGTAATGCTGTTGAAGTTTTTGGCATTGGGCACGGGTGGTGGTCAACAGCGGTGACTCATTTTGCGCACGGTTCCAAATTTTTTTATAATTTTTAGCACTTCTAAAGGGGATAAAGCTTAAAAGAATAACGTTGAGCACAAACCACCACACCGGTCGGCTGACCTCCACCACGCGTGGGTCGCTTAAAAATTGTTTTAAATAACGACGCATCGAAAAATAATCGGTTGCACTTGGGGTGCCCAAATTCACCAGTATCACACCGGTTTGGAATTTGAGGTTTTTGTGGTCGGGCTTGGGTTCGTTGATGTATTTCATGGGGTAAGTTTCTCGTGTTTGTTGTTGGGTTTAATTGGTTCTGTTTTTTCTGTTTATATCATATCTTGGGTGACTGTTTGAATACCCCTGTCGGCTTGGGTGAATTTTTCCAGCCTTTGTGGGTTTTCCAGTGCGTAGATATAACAGCTTAAAATAAAGTCCGCATTTTGGTGCATGCCCTCACTTTCCAAAATGGTGGTAAAAGCACGGCTACGCTGGGTGATCCACCTCAATGCTTTGGGGTAAAGCACCTCGTCATTTAAAAGGGCGGGTGCCACCGTAAAGGTGATGCTGTTGGGGTTCAATTTGCCATGGCTTTCATGAACAGAGCGGATGGTGTAGGACACCAACTTTTCCCCTTGAAAACATTCTTCAACATCGTAATGTTTGATGCCTTTGGGAATGTTGGGGCGTGGCAGTTGACCTAGCTCGCGCACATGTTGCAAAACCAGTTCATTCTCGTTGTAGCCGTTGTTTTGCAACGCTTGGGCTTCAAAGGCAATGTCACTTGGGTTGCCGATGTAAACTTCCGATGCGCCATCACCATCAAAAAACAGCAAAGCGCTGGTGCTTTTGCCCATGTTTACAATGCAATATGTATTGCTTAAGTGTGTCACGAAAGCTTGCCCTTTGTTTGATGTTTTGCTGTATTGAAAGGCATTGTAACAAAAAAAATAAAAAAAGGGTATTTTTTAGGCTCAAAGTCTTGTTTTGAGGGTGGTTCCATGCTAAAAAGCGTGTGCGTAATTGAATTTAAAACTGAAAAGGTTTTGTGGATGAAGTTAAAAATGGGCCCGGAAATGCGTTATGGTAAAGCGTTGTTTGACCTTTCTAACGAACATAAAAAGGCGGGTATTTCTGGCTTGGCAGCCACGTTGACAGAAGCATTGTCAACAGGCGATGAGCTTTCCAGCATTCTTAAATCTCAAAGTGTAACCAAAGTTGAAAAAAATCAGGTTTTGCAAAAGCTGCTTGATGGCCTAAAGGCAGATGCTTTGTTTGCAAACTTTGTAGCGTTGATGTGTGAAAAGGGTCGTGCGAACTGTCTTTTGGGTGCATTGCAATGGTTTAAGTTTTATGAAGATGCGGCTTCAGGAGTTGTTAAAGCTTTTGTTAAAACAGCAGAAAAATTATCTGCTGCGCAGAAAAAATCAATTGAAGAGTTTGTGAAGAGCAATGTGCAAGAAGCAAAGTCTGTGGAACTGACAGAAGAAGTGGATGCTTCTTTGGTGGCAGGTTTGCGGGTGCGCATCGGCTCTGTTGAGTATGATATGAGCGTGCGTGGCCGTTTGGACGGTTTGCGTACATCTTTAATTTAATGTGAAGGACAAGAAATGGATATTCGTGCTGAAGAAATTAGCCGTATAATCAAAGACCAAATTGAGTCTTATGGTCAAGACGGTGGTAAAGCCAATGAAGTGGGCGAAGTTCTAAACGTGGGTGACGGTGTTGCACGTGTTTACGGCCTAGACAGTGTTAAAGCTGGTGAAACTGTTGAGTTTGACGGCGGTGTAATGGGCATGGCCCTTAACTTGGATGAAGACAACGTCGGTTGTGTAATCTTTGGTGAAGACCGTTTGATCAAAGAAGGTTCAACAGTGAAGCGTACAAACCGCATTATGGAAGTGCCAGTTGGTAAAGGTCTTCTTGGTCGTGTGGTGGACGGTTTGGGTAACCCAATTGACGGTAAAGGTGAACTTAAAGACGTTGAATACCGCCGTGTTGAAGTGATTGCCCCTGGTATTATTGCACGTAAATCTGTGCACGAGCCTTTGCAAACAGGTCTTAAAGCGATTGATGCTTTGGTGCCAATCGGCCGTGGCCAGCGTGAGTTGATCATTGGTGACCGTCAAACTGGTAAAACAGCGGTGGCGATTGATGCGATCATCAACCAAAAAGCCGGTTTTGAGCGTGGCGAACCTGTACACTGCATTTACGTTGCGGTTGGTCAAAAGCGTTCCACTGTGGCACAGGTTGTTAAAAAGCTTGAAGAAGCAGATGCGATGAAATACACAACAGTTGTTTCTGCAACAGCTTCTGAGTCTGCGCCAATGCAGTTTATCGCACCTTACACAGGTTGTACCATTGGTGAATACTACCGTGACAACGGCATGCACGGCTTGATCGTTTATGATGATCTTTCCAAGCAAGCTGTGGCTTACCGTCAAATGTCACTTCTATTGCGTCGTCCTCCTGGACGTGAAGCGTACCCTGGTGACGTTTTCTACATCCACTCTCGTTTACTTGAGCGTGCTGCGAAATTGTCTGATGAGTTGGGTGGCGGTTCTTTGACAGCGTTGCCAATTATTGAAACACAAGGTGGTGACGTTTCTGCGTACATTCCAACCAACGTGATTTCTATTACGGATGGTCAGATCTTCCTTGAGACAGACCTGTTTAACGCGGGTATCCGCCCAGCGATTAACGTCGGTCTATCGGTTTCGCGTGTTGGTGGTTCTGCACAGGTTAAAGCAATGAAGAAAGTTGCTGGTACATTGCGTCTAGACTTGGCTCAATACCGTGAAATGGCGGCGTTCTCTCAGTTCGCTTCTGACCTTGATGCATCCACACGTAAGCTGCTTTCTCGTGGTGAGCGTTTGACTGAATTGTTGAAGCAAAAGCAATATGCACCGCTTTCAGCTGCCCAGCAAATTTGCTCTATCTACGCGGGTACCAAAGGCTACATGGATGACGTTGCGCCTGAAAACATTCAAGCATTTGAAGCACACTTGCTTGAGCTGATTGCTGCAAGCCACGGCTCTATCCTTGAAAACATCACAGCTTCAGGCAAATTGTCTGATGAAGATGATGCTGAATTGGTCAAAGCAATTGAAGCTGCGAAAAACTCATTTGGTCAAGAAACAGCAAATGTGAAGGAGCTCAATGCCGTCGCTTAAGGACTTAAGAAACCGCATTAAAAGCGTTAAAAGCACACAGCAGATTACCAAAACCATGAAAATGGTTGCGGCTGCCAAGGTTCGCCGTGCGCGAATGAAGTGCGAACAAGCGCGTCCTTATGCTGAAAAGCTCAACGAAGTGTTGGTGGGCTTGGCAAAAAACACAAGCAACATGGGTGGGCCGCTTTTGCTAAGCGGCTACGGCCATGTTGAAACTGTGCGCATTGTTGTTGTCAGTGCGGACCGTGGCTTGTGTGGCGGATTTAATGCGAACTTGGCAAAAGAGGTGACCGTTAAGATCAAGGAGCTTCTTGCCCAAGGCAAAAAGGTAGAAATTGTCACTGTTGGCAAAAAAGTACGCGACATTTTAAAAGCAGACTATGCTGAGTTGTTGGTTGACCATGTCGAAGACAGCACCAAAAATGTTTCCTACGAGCTTGCAACCGAAATTGGCCAAAAATTGATGGCTGCTTTTGAAGCAAGTGACTGCCAAGAAGTAATTATGTACTACAACAAGTTTGTGAACATGATGGTTCAGCAGCCGACCATGCAGTATCTTGCACCATTTAAAGTGGAAGATGAGGCAGAAAACGGCTCAATTGCGCCTTCGGTGGAATATGAACCAGAGGAAGAAGCCATTTTAAAAGTGCTGCTTCCACGCAACGTCAATGTACAAATTTTAAACGCTATGCTGGAAAGCGGTGCTGCGGAACAAGCCGCACGTATGACCGCGATGGACAGTGCTACAACCAACGCGGGTCAAATGATATCCAAGCTTTCACTTGAATATAACCGCACACGTCAAGCGGCTATTACAACCGAGTTGACCGAGATTGTAGCAGGGGCGGAAGCAGTTTAAAGAAATGATAAAAGCGTTGCAGGCAAAACTTGCAACAGTTTGAAAAAAACGGAGTTATAAAAAATGGCAAAACAGTCAGTTGGTAAGATTACACGAGTTGTTGGCCCTGTGGTTGACGTGCAGTTTGATGGCGGTGACATTCCACCAATTTTAAACGCACTTCACGTGGAATCTGAAGAAGGTAAAATTGTGCTTGAGGTTGCTCAGCACTTGGGTGAAAACACAGTGCGTACCATTGCAATGCAAGCCACTGAAGGCTTGGTGCGTGGCACCGAAGCGGTTGACCAAGGCGAACCGATTTGTGTTCCTGTTGGTCCGGGTAACTTGGGTCGTATTATGGACGTTGTGGGTAACCCAATTGATGAGTTGGGCGAGCTGGACAACACAAACGTGTTGCCAATCCACGCAGAAGCGCCTTCTTTCGATCAGCAATCAACAGAATCTGAAATTCTAGAAACAGGTATTAAAGTTGTCGACCTTCTAGCGCCTTACGCTAAAGGTGGTAAAATTGGTCTTTTCGGTGGTGCCGGTGTTGGTAAAACTGTTTTGATTATGGAGTTGATCAACAACATTGCGAAGGGTCACGGTGGTTACTCTGTCTTCGCTGGTGTGGGTGAGCGTACCCGTGAAGGTAACGACCTTTACGAAGAGATGATCGAGTCTGGCGTTATTACCAAAAACAATCCTAAAGAATCTAAAGCGACCCTTGTTTACGGTCAAATGAACGAACCTCCTGGAGCACGTTCTCGTGTGGCGTTGACAGGTCTTTCTCAAGCGGAATACTTCCGTGACAAAGAAAACCAAGACGTTTTGTTCTTCGTGGATAACATTTTCCGTTTCACACAAGCGGGTTCTGAGGTGTCTGCGCTGTTGGGTCGTATCCCATCTGCGGTGGGTTACCAGCCAACACTTTCAACAGACATGGGTGGTTTGCAAGAGCGTATTACATCAACAAAAACAGGTTCTATTACGTCTGTACAGGCTGTTTACGTGCCTGCGGATGACTTGACTGACCCTGCGCCAGCCACAACATTCTCACACCTTGATGCAACAACTGTATTGAACCGTGCGATCTCTGAAAAAGGTATCTACCCTGCGGTTGACCCGTTGGATTCTACATCTCGTGTGCTAGACCCAACCATCGTTGGTGAAGAACACTACAACGTGGCCAAAGGCGTTCAAGAAATCTTGCAAAAGTACAAGTCTCTTCAAGATATCATCGCCATTTTGGGTATGGATGAGCTTTCTGAAGAAGATAAATTGACTGTGGCACGTGCCCGTAAGATTGAGCGTTTCTTGTCTCAGCCTTTCCACGTGGCTGAGCAGTTTACTGGTATGCCAGGTTGCTACGTTAAGGTAGAAGACACTGTACGTTCTTTCAAAGAAATCTTGGAAGGTAAGTACGATGCAATGCCTGAGTCTGCGTTCTACATGGTAGGTGGCATTGACGAGGCAATTGCCAAGGCAGAAAAAATGGCTCAAGAAGCCGCATAATGTGAAGGCTCTGCCCGCAAGGGCAGGGCCGCCCACATGTGAACGAAAGGAACAAAACAATGCAGTTTGATTTGGTGACACCAGAAAAACTTTTGGTTAGCGACTCTGCAACGTATGTCAGCATTCCTGGTTCTGAAGGTTCTTTTGGTGTTTTAGAAATGCACCAGCCAACGCTTTCAACCCTCAACCCTGGCAAAGTGGTTGTGGAAAATGGCGACAAGGTTAAAGAATACTTTGTGAGCTTTGGCTTTGCCGATGTCACAGGCGAAAAGGTGACCATTCTAACAGAAGAGTCCGTTTTGAAGGCGGAGATCAATGTAGATGAAACCACAGCCGAATTGGCAGAAGCCAATGCAAGACTGGCACAGTTGATGAAAAGTTCTGCACCGGAAGCGGACGTAGAAGTGGCCACAAAAAAAGTGCAAGTGCTTGAGGCCAAGCTAAACGTTGCACGTGCATAAGTTTAATTTTAAAGCCGCCGGAAGTTTTTAAGCAGTTGGTGGCTTTTTTGATTGTTGAGGAGGGTACAGCTGATGATGGTTGTAACAGAAGAGGACCGTAAAAAGGTTAAAGAATACTTAAAAGAAGCTGTTAAAGCGACAGAGCGTGTGCTAGAAGAGCAAGCCCACGTCCGTGATATCTTAAACACATTGAAGGCAGATCACGACATTCCGCCAAAAATTTCTCGTAAAATTATGTCCGCCATGCGCAAGGGCAATGCACCTGAAATTAAAGAAGAAAACGAAATGGTTGAAGACTTGTTTGAAATTGTTGGCTAACTTTTGTTTTTGAAATTTAAAACGCCTTCGGGCGTTTTTTTGTGGCTTGTAATGAACGTGCTTAAGCCTTACACTTATTTAAGAATGATGAACATTTTCTTTTAACCATAGTTTTTATGGAGAAATCTTATGATTACCACATCTGGCGAGCCACAAATTATCTGTGGTCAATTTCGTATTGCAGTGAGTGAGTCTGGCGTACCTCAAAAGGTGATGCTTTCACCACTCGGTCATGAAGGGGTAGATATTCAACGTGTTATTCAATTTGACACGGATGATGGATATTGCAACATGACCGCACGCTTTGAAATGGTAGATGGCACGTTTTTTTACGGCCATTATAACATTGATGAAGCAGGCAATCGCATGACCACGCCGGTTGGTCACTTTGCCCCAAACATTGAAGGCATTGTACCACCGCACTTGCGTGAGCACTTGAAATAGCATTTAAAACAGCGAACAAAAGCCCCTTGTGGGGCTTTTTATTTGATTGACACACCAGCCAGTGTTGTATAGCTTAAGGCTGTTCAAACAACCTTTTTCCCTTTTTTTGAGGTAACTTTTATGTTTACAACTTTATACGTCAGCACCGACAAGGCTGACAAATCTTCCCACGTTGAAGGGTTGTTCCCTTGTCTTGTTCGGCAGTTGGATGACTTGGCTGTTAAGCCACTCGGGTTGACGGAGTGGCTTGCACTTAAAGGTGCCGAAAACCCGTTGTTGGTTTTTACCGATGCGGATCATGGCAGTTTTATGCACCGCAATTTAAATGAATGCGCAGTATTTGAAGCGCAGGAGTCCACCCACTGGGACTGTGGCACCTTAACCTTGAAATTTGAGAAAGCGGTGGCTAACCCATTCTTTTACTATACGTTCGACCAAATGCGCATTTTAGAAAGGCGATTGACCGAGCTGTGCCTTGGTTTTGGCGATGAGGAAATGGTGCTTTACCAGCCTTTTACTTATAAAGCCAACGGCAAATGGCATGCGGATACACTTTTACAGCGTGGTGAATTGCCAGGTTCTCTTGTTTTTGAATTTGTTTAAGGTATTTGGCGTATGAAAACATTACAAATGGGTGAATATAGTATTACTTTGGATGACCAAGGTCAGCCCCAGCAAATCATCAAGCAAGGCAAAACCTTTAAGATTGACCAAGCCACTACACTGTTTCAAAGGTCTCCGATGGAAAGTGGTGATTGGTATTTGTTGCAATGCACAACGGTGGAAGGCTATGCCTTTGATGGGGAGTGCAGCAGCATGAAGTCAATCGGTTTCTTGGATGATGCAAATCCTCGACCACGCCACTAAACCGACACAATCGATTAAAAAAAGCCTTCGTAAAGAAGGCTTTTTTCATGTTGAGAGGATATGTTTTCTTCATTAGAGTTTTACTAACTAGGAGAACAAGTGTTTTTCAATATTTAAGTTAACTTATATGTTAAATGACCGCAAGCCCTTTTTTAACTTTTTAGTTAAATGAGCAATTTTTATGTCGTTTTTATGCTTAAGTGGTTGATAAATCATATAATAATATCAAAGCATATAACGGTTGGCAATGGGGTATCGCCAGTCCAGGCCAAAGGCGGTGTTGTGCAACTTGGGGCCCGGCGCACTTTGGTAACGCTTGTGCTCGCTGATTTTTAACAGCTTTAAAATGTCTTGAACAGTGTGCGGGTCATAACCTTGGCTCACAATTTGTTGATGGCCTAGTTTTTCCTCAATCGCCAATTTTAAAATGCTGTCCAACACGTCGTATGGGGGCAGGCGGTCACTGTCTTTTTGATTGGGGCTTAATTCAGGTGTTGGCTCTTTGGTGATGATGTTCTCGGGGATGATTTCACGTTTGCCGTTTAAGTGGCGTGAAAGGGCGTAAACTTCCGTCTTATAAAGGTCTTTGATGATGTTATAACCGCCGTTCATGTCGCCATACAGGGTGCAAAAGCCAACTGCAATTTCACTTTTGTTGCCTGTGGTTAACAACATGGCGCCGGTGCTGTTGGCGTAGGCCATCAACAAAGTGCCACGGACACGGGCTTGTAAATTTTCGTGCACAATGCCGCTGGTGTCGCAAGCAGGGGCAAGGGTTGTGTTCAAAGCGCTCACCGTTTCTTCAATGGCAAGTGTGTGGGTTTGAATACCTAAATTTTCCGCCAAGGCCAAGGCGTCATCATTCGAATTGTCACTGGTGAATTTGGAAGGTAACAACAAGCCGGTAACATTTTCGGCACCCAGCACTTCCACCGCCAAAGCGGCTGTCAAAGCGCTGTCTATCCCACCGGAAAGGCCAAGCACAACTTTGCCAAAGCCGCACTTTTGCATATAGTCGCCAAAGCCTGTTTTTAAGGCTTGGTGGATGTTTTCAAGGTCAGTCGGTTGTGGGCTGGTCAATGTTTGTTTAAATTGATAACCCACCTCATCCTTTTGTAAGGTGAGGGTGTGGCATTGGCTTTGCCAAGCTGCAAAACTGTTGACTTGGTCATCATCGGGGTTGATGGTAAAGCTGCGACCATCAAACAAAATTTCGTCCTGTCCGCCTACAAGGTTCAGGTAAAGAAGGGGTAGTTTGGTTTCTTGCACCCGTTTTTTGCAAAAATCTTGTCGGAAATTTTCTTTGTTTAAAGCATAGGGCGAGGCGTTGATGGAAAGCAACATTTCCGCGCCGTTTTGTTTTAGCTGGTTTGCTACTTGTGGCCACCAAGTGTCATGGCAAATCAGCAAGCCAATTTTAACCCCAGCCACGACAATGGGTTGGTTGTTTTGCCCCACCGCAAAGTGGCGTTTTTCATCCATCACGCTAAAGTTGGGTAAGCACTCTTTCAGCACCACTTGCTGAATTTTTTGGTGTTGAATGACCAGCGCCGCATTGTAAAGCTGGCCATTTTGTTGCCATGGCACACTTAAAATGAGCGCCGTTTTACCAATTTGCGGCACAATTTCGTTTATTACGCTGGTGTAAATGTCCTCAATAAATTGGGGGCGGAGCAACAGGTCGGCAGGGTTATAACCACAAAGCACCGCTTCTGGCAGTAAGCACAGGTCAGTTTTTTGAGCTTCGGCTTGCTGGTAGTTGCTTAAAACAAGCTGTTGGTTGGCTTTTAAGTCCCCCACGGTGGGGTTGACTTGCGCTGCAAAAATGTTGAATGTTTGACCCATGTTTTTCCTTTGTTTTGGTGCTTTTTACTATACCGCAAATGACCACTATTCTACACCTAAAAAAAGTGGGGGGCGCGGCCCTGTGCCGATGTTCCAAATTGAATTTGCTTTTATTTTGTGCCATAAAGGTTTTCAACGAAAAATTGGAAAGTGAGCGCCCATGTCCCTACCTTGTGAATATGTTGACCCATTTCGCGAAGATGACCCAAACCTGTGGGTGAAAATTGAACATCTTGGCCGTTATATGTTTGCCCGTGACCTGTTGGTTGAAAAGGGCTCTAAGTTGCATGTGGACCTTGGTTGCGCCACAGGTTATGGCCTTGAACTGCTTGAAAATGTAGTCACCCAAGCCACGGGGGTGGATTATGACCAAGAGGCCTTAACCATTGCCGAGAAGCGGTTGAGCAAAGCGAAGGTCATCCACGCCGACCTTGATAAACAAAAGCTGAGTACGCTTTTAAAGCCAAACAGCATCACATCGGTGACCGCTTTTGAATTTATGGAGCATTTAAACGTGGTGGAAGACTTGGTAAGCGACTTACGTCCGTTGATGGTGGAAGGCGGTAAGCTGATTGCTTCGGTGCCGAACTATTTGTTTGAAAAAGTGGGTGCAGATGGTCAGCCGATGAACCCACACCATGATCGCATTTTTAAAGACGGTGAGTTTGAAGCCATTTTGGAGCAACGTAGGTTTAAAGTGTTGCAAGTTTTGGGGCAACCTTTGGTGGGTGACCTGCCTTTAAAAGAAAAAAAGCTGACGAAAAAGAAGTTGATCAGCCAAAAGCCATCCCGTTTGCCAGCTATGCAAAGTGCGGATGTGGTTAAAGCATTTGCTTTTATGTTTGCATACCCTGAAGAAACAGTTGATATTAAAAAGTCTTACGCTTACACTTTTGTGGCGCAAGCGGTTTAAAAGAAAGGTTTGAAAATGAGCGTAGAAAACGCATTGGAAGCAGTTTACACCAGTTTAGAAAATGACAATAAGGACATTGATGCCTGCATCGTTACCTTAAAATCTGCCATGAAGGATGAAGGTACAAAAAAGGTGGAGATTGACAATGCCCGCCTGCCTGTGCCCAACCGTGAAGGGCGCAACATGCTGAAAAGTTACTTTAAAAAACGTGGCGTATTGGTCAGTTTTAAAGTGGCTGAATAAAGCTCCAGCAAGTTCTTTTTTAAAGCACGGCTTTTTGTAAGCTGTGCTTTTTTCTTGTAATGTGTATCAACCGTGCTTATAAACAAAGCGTTACACAAAAATCTACCCTTCCTTTTTTAATTTTACACTTTTGACCTTTTGGAGGTTTTTATGGAAACGATAGGCTTTATTTTATTTTGCGTGTCTGTTGTTGTGATTGTTTTAGGCTTTGTATTTTTCAAATCAGGCCGTGTAAACAAGGCTTTGAAAGAAAATTTTGAGCGTAATGTTCAAGCGAAGAAAAAAGAGGCTGCACAACCCAAAACATTGGCTGAGGCTGTTCAAAAGTTTGGTCAGGCATTTGATAAGGTTTTGTTGAACCCAAATGTTAACCCTGACAAGGCTTGGCCAGAGTTGTCTTTTACAGGCAACGCGGCTTTTGATATCGCTTGTGCACGTGCCAAGTTGGGTGCGAAAACCGAGTTTGATGCAAAATGGGCGCCCGCAGTACATGGCATTATTCAGCCGTGGGAGGTGGAAAGGCCAACCAGATCGACCATGCGTAAGTTGGAGGCAGCTCAGCGTCAACGTCAAGCCTTGGTTAACGCTTCGGATGACGACTTTTTGTTGATTGCCATTAGCTATGCATTGATCGCGAACGAAAAGCTCGATTTGGACTTATACTCGCCCAACGCAACTAACGATTTGGGTGATTCGTTTGGTGATTCTGGAAGTGCAACACCTGCTTATGACAATGACTCTAGCTTACGCCATAACTCTTCCGACGGTTACTCAAGCCCTGATAGTGGCAACAGTGGTGGCTTCGGCGGCGGCAGTGATGGCGGCGGCGGTGGCGGTGACTAAGCTCTTTATTTCGATTTTTGAATTAAAAAAACCCGCATAAAAGCGGGTTTTTTTTTGTGGCTGTTATTCGTCGCCTTCACGCTTGCGTTTTACGTCGCTCCAAATGCGTTTTTTGGTGAAGTAAAGCAAGACGGCTAAAATAAACACATACAGCAACACATAAACACCCAACTGTTGACGTTCTGCCAACTCGGGTTCTGCTGTCCACTGCATAAAGTACGTCACGTCCTTCGCCATTTGTGCAACCGATGCATTGGTACCATCGAAGTAGTCAATCTGCCCTTCAGAAAGAGGGGCTGGCATTGCAATGACATGGCCAGGGAAGTACTTGTTGTAGTAACCACTGTCCGGCAGGTTAAAGCCTGCTGGGGCTTCTTCATAGCCTGTCAGTAAGGCGTGTGTATAGTCCGCGCCACCGGGGCGGGCTTTGTTCATCACCGAAAGGTCAGGCAATGGCTTGGCGTACACCGCAATGGCATCTTCATCACTGAGGGCGGACTTAAAGGTGTCATCGATGGACATTTCCATTTCTTCCGCCAGTTTTTTCACTTCAGCTTCGGTGAAGCCAACCTTCATCAGGTCACGGTGTTTAATGTATTTAAAGCCGTGGCAAGCCAAGCAAACTTGCGTTGCCACTTGATAACCGCGATAAATTTTTTCTTTATCCCAGTCGGCTTTCACATTTTTAAACGCCCATGGTTGCTCGGGCAAAGCCACACCACCACTGGCGGCAAAGCTTTGGCTGGCCACAAGCGTGAAGATGGTCAATAGAGAAAGTAGTTTTTTCATCGTCTTTTCCTTTCTTAAATGCTTGTTGGCAGCGGTTTGGTTTTTTCAATCTTGGCCACCCAAGGCAACGCGAAGAAGAAACTAAAGTAAAGCGCTGTCGCAATTTGTGACAGTTGCGTGTAAGGCGCTTCGGCCGGTTTTGCCCCCAACCATCCAAGGAAGAAGAAGTTGGCAATAAACACCCAGAACATCACTTTGTAAATTGGGCGGAAACGGGCGCTACGCACCTTGGACTTGTCCAATTTTGGTAAGAAGAACAAAATTGCAATGGAAGCCACCATGGCAATCACACCCAACAATTTACTGTCTAGGAACAGGATGTTGAAGTTAATGGCACGCAAAATGGCATAAAATGGTAGGAAGTACCATTCAGGCACAATGTGTGCTGGTGTTGTCATCGGGTCCGCTGGAATGTAGTTATCTGTGTGGCCCAAGTAGTCCGGCATGTAAAACACCATGAACAAGAACGGCAACATGTAAACAGCCAAACCAAAGGAGTCCTTCACTGTGTAATAAGGGTGGAAAGGTACAAAGTCGGTGTCCTTTTTAAGGTCAATCCCTGTTGGGTTGTTGGACTTCACTTTACGGTTGTGCAGTGCCCACATGTGTAGGAACACAACCCCTAAAATCACAAACGGCAACAGGAAGTGAAGGGAGTAAAAACGAGTGAGCGTTGCGTCGTTCACGCCGTAACCACCCCAAATCCAAATCACAATGTCTTCACCAACAAAGGGAATAACCGAGATGAGGTTGGTGATTACTTGCGCACCCCAGAAGGACATTTGCCCCCAAGGAAGAACGTAGCCTAAAAAGGCGGTCGCCATCATTAGGAAGAAGATTACCACGCCCATGCCCCACAAAATTTCACGCGGGGATTTGTATGACCCGTAATAAAGACCACGACCAATGTGCATGTAAACCACAATAAAGAAGAAGCTGGCACCCACCATGTGCAAGTTGCGGATGAGCCAACCCCAGTTCACATCACGCATGATGTGTTGGATGCTGTCAAAGGCCAAGCTTGCATCGGCTTTGTAATGCATGGTGAGGAAGAAACCTGTTAAAATTTGTAGGATCAACGCCACGCCAGCAAGGGAACCAAAGTTCCAAGCATAGTTTAAGTTTTTCGGTGCAGGGTAATCCACCAGTTCAGCTTTCATAAAGCTGATAATCGGTAGTCTATCTTCAAACCATTCAAGTTTTGATGAAGGGTTTGGGTTTACTTGTTTTTTCGCCATTTTACCCCTCCTTAACCAATTTTAATTGTTGTATCATCAATGAATGTGTATGGCGGAATTTCAAGGTTTTTAGGTGCAGGACCTTTCACCACACGGCCAGAAACATCAAATTGAGAGCCATGACAAGGGCAAGCCCAGTTTTCAAGGCTGCCGTCAATAGGCACACAGCCCAAGTGGGTGCAGTGTGCAATGGTAACCAACCACTGTGGGCGCTGAACACGGTCAGCATCGGTTTGTGGGTCGATCGACACTGTTTTGTCGCCTGCTTTAGCAAGGTCAATTTCGGACTGGGTGCGGTGTTTAACAAACACAGCTTTACCACGCCAAATCACCTTTTTAGTGTCACCTTCTGCAATTTCAGACAGGTCAACTTCGGTGTATTTTTGCGCTTCAACCTTGGCGGAAGGACTCATACTTTTGATAAATGGGTAACATGCACATGCGGCACCTGCGGCACCAAACACTTTGGTTGTGCCAGACAAAAAGTCACGTTTACCGTGATCCACATTGTCTTTTTTTGAAACTTTTTCGGCCATTTTTTAGAAAATCTCTTTGTTCAAGTTTTTATTTTTCACAAATTTGCATGCCCAATATACCTGAAGTTGATACTGTTTGCAAAAAATACCTTAAACATTTTGTGGGTTTGCAGTACCGCTGTGACCAAAATAAAAAAACCCTCAAAAAGAGGGTTTTTTGTGCCGCTTTAAGCAGTATATTTTTTGTTGAGTAACGTTAAGTTACGGGCACAGCTTAAAGTTTGTGCTGTGTTGTGTACTCTTTGTTGGCCAAGATGTGTTGGCGCGCTTGACGGCTGCGGCTGTCAATCAACAAAGGTGCGCGCAAGTTGGCGGTTAGGTAGTATGATTCATCTTGGTCATACATGGTTAGAATCACCAAAGATTGCACGTTTTCTTTCACCATTTTGCATTCTTTAATGGCTTTATCCATGTCCGCATTCTTGATTTCAAGACCAAGAGAGCGTGGGTCGGCCACCAAAAAGGCAATTTCAGGTTCGTTCACACATTGTAGCAAAAGAATGGAAGATTCTTCTGCGTTTGGAATGCGCGAAAGACCAAAAGTTGTACACTGAGCAAAACCAAGAAGGCCAGATTCAAAAGTAATCAATCGGTCTTCACGAATGGCAACTTCACCAAATCTTGTGTTGTAGTGTAGGGCCTTTTCAACAGGAATTGTCTGTTCTGCGAGAGATATTTGTTGCATAAGCTTACTCCTTATTTTTTATACTGCTCAACAGCTTGGAGATGTCTCCTTGGCTGCTGGCGGCGGTTTTGTTCTCTTCTTGAATTTTCAAGTAGAGCTCTTTGCGGTAAACCGTGTTGCCTTCGGGGAATTCAAACCCCAGTTTTACACGTCCACCACGTACTTCCACAACTGTCACTTCAATGTTGTCATTGATAACAATTGATTCGTTTGTTCGCCTGGTAATAAGAAGCATCTTGCTTTTTCCATATTTGTATATTTATTTAACATCAGTTGTACCAAATAATTGTTTTTGGCGCTAGCATTTGTTCATGATGCTACTTTTACCTTGCTATCTTCTTACAGGAAGTCTAGCAGCGAAAGTTGGTTCACTCGGTTGACAACCGCAAGGGATGCTTCGAGCGTTGTTTGTTCTTGCGTAAAGCGGCTCATGGCTTCGGCAATATCCACTTTTTCAATCTCGTCCACCTGTTCGGTTAAAAACAAGTTGGTGTTGGTGTGTCTGGCTGTTAACAGGTCAAAGGATGACTGTTGTCCGCCCACTTCACCAATAAGGTTGGAAACTTCGGTTTGTGCTTGGTTTAACAAGTCAATCGCCGAGTCGATATCACTTTCCGAGTTGTTTTCAAGGCCAAACCACAGGGCTTCTAAACCGGCTTTGAGGTTGGCAAAAGCGTCGTTGTCGCCGGTGATGCCGTATTCTTCCGTCACACCGATGGATGTCATCACAATCATCTTTTGACTGTCGCCGTTATAGTAAGTGTTTGGCGCAGGGATGGTGCCCGGTGCGGTGGTTGGTGTTGCCACGGTGGTAATGGGGGGTCGGTCGCCAGCGGCACCACTAAAAATGTAACGTCCGTCATATTTTGTTTTAAACAGGGAATAGAACGTGTCGGCCAAGCCTTCAGCTTTGGGGGCCAAATTGGCACGCACCTCGGCGGTGTTTTCGTTACGACCAAGGGTCCACAAGTTGGCGGCTTCCACAATCAATTCGTTCATCCCTTGCAGGGCATTTTCGGTGGCCGCTAAGCGAGAATCCACCGTGTCCATGTTTTGAATGAATTGGCTGTTGATGTTGCGCAGGTCTTGCAGGTTTAGCAGTTGTCCTGCTTGGGACGCAATGTCTTCAAAGCGCTCTGCCACAAGGCCAGACGTCACTTGGAAAGTTGTTTTCGCAAGGTTGGTGTTGGCTGTTTGCATCCGCTCAATCGCGTTGCGGTTAATTTGTGCTGTTGCAATTCTTGTCGCCATGATGATTAACCTCCTTATACAATGTTCACTAAGGTTTGTAGAAGTTCATCCACCACGCTGACAATACGCGCAGAGGCTTGGTAACTTCTTTGATAAACCAATAGGTTTGAAAGTTCTTCGTCTAAGTTTACACCCGAGGTGTTGAGGAACCTTGATTCCATATCACTTAGAATCACATCTTGGAATTCTAGCTCAGATGTGCTGTCATCTAAGCGAATGGCCAAGTTGCTTGAAATGTTGATAAAATATTCGCTCATACTTTTATTTTGGGCTGCAAGTCCGCCAGCCGCAGCAAAGCTGACAGGGCTTTCGGAAAGTTGTGCCAATGCAATCATGTTGCGGTTGTCTTGAAATGATACACCACCGTCTGTTTCACGCATGCGGGCGGATGCAATTCTGGCAGGGTCGGCTGAAATATCGGCGCGCACTGCCATGTCCGTCGCGTCGTTACCTGTAAAGAAATTGTTGATGCCAAGCTCGCCTGTCACATTGCCGACGTTGTTGCGCATTACAACACCGTATGAAGCGTTGTTGGCGGTCACTTGCAATTGCTCAAAACCGTCTGCATCAATGATCACAGCGGCGGTAATGTCCGCACCGATGTCGGCATTGGCGTTAATGGCGTTGGCAATGTCCGTCAACGAAGTTGGGGCTGCGGTAATGGCAATGGGGCCTGCACCACCGCCTGCGGCAAGAGTGGTGGTAATGGGTGAGCCTGTGGCAATGTCCACAATTGAAATGTCAAAACTGTCGCCGACGTTGATGTTTAATTCCGTGGTGACATCGGCACCAAACCCTGAAAGTTCGTTACCGTTACCTGTTGTAAGTTGGTTGAGAGGTGGAATCCCTGTCCCTTGGCTGTGGATGCGGTTGAAGCTGTCAATCATGGTGGAGGCTAGATTGTTCACCTCGGCTAAGATGTTTTCCATCTCCACATCGCGGATATCCATCAAACCTTTGATGCCGCCAGATGTCAGTCGACTTGAAACAATGGGGAACACTGTAGTGGACGGTGTGCCGTCGTTGCCTATAGGTCTTAAGCCCACATCTTGGAAAGTAGAAGGGGGGGTGGGCGCAATGCGCTCTAGCTGTACATAGCTGGAGTCCACAAGTTTGCGCCCAGTTTCCGTGGTGAGGGATAGTCTGTTTAAACCATCCACAAGCACATTGACGTTGAGGTGCTTGGCCACGGTGTTCACTTGGCGTTGACGTTCATCAAGCAGGTCATTGGCGTTGGCGCCACCGTTGGATGACATGCCAAGTGTTACAATTTCGTTGTTAAGGTCGAAGATTTTTTTAATCGCTTCGTTCACTTCATCGATCGATTCATTGATTTGGTCGTCAGCACGTTGTTGTGCAGCTTGAATTTCGGTGGCAATACCGGTGATGGACTGAACCACAAACTCACCATTTTTAACAGCGTTCAACTGCAAAGAGGTGGAGTCCGGTGCGTTGGCCAAGTTGGCAAGGTCATTGAAAAACTTACCAATCACTTTTTCGGTGCTGGCGTCGGAACCAGGGGTGCCAAAAATCACTTCAATGTTGTCAAAAAAGTCGCTTTGTGTTTGGGCGTAACCCACGACACTGGTTTGGCCCGTGATCCGGCCTTCTAAAAAGCGGTCCACCACTTGGCGAATTTCGGTAATGTTTACACCACCACCAAAGCCACCTAAAGCCACGTTGCCGTTGATCACTTGCTGACGTACATAACCTTCAGTGTTGACGTTTGAGATGTTGTGAGAGACTGTACTCAGAGTCGTCTGCGTTGTTTGCAACGCACTGAGTGCAATGTTCAGTGTGGAGTTTAATGTAGGTGCACCACTCATGACTTCGCCTTTCTGTTGGTTATGGTTTTAAATTCTCTTTCAGGTTTTATAATGCAAAGGCCGTGCCAAAATAAAAAGCCGCAGGGGAAGCGGCTTTTGAGGGGGGGAGAGGTTGAAAATTAAATATCTTTATTCACCAACTTGGTGGAGCTATTCTGCTGGCGCATGGCACCATTTTCACCGTAAGTTTGTGCTTGCGGTTTGCGGCTGTCCACAGCGTGGCGCACCAGATTGATAAAATCGGTGGTGGCGGTGTGTGCCGCTTGCAGCAAAGCAGTGTTTTTGCGCGCGGCCACTTTGTAATTGTTGATCACGGTTTCAAGCTGGTGCAAGTGAACCGTGGTGGAACTGTCTTGCTTAATTTGACCGTAAGCAGACTTGACCGCACCCAGCAGTTTTTCAACTTTAGCGGCAAGGTGTCTTTTTTCTTTGATGTTTTCTTCCACAGACTTCATGTCCCGTGCTTTTAAAAACTTGTTTTCTTCCAGCAACAAAGTTGTAAACTTCTCGCAGGATTCAATGGCGCCTGTCACCAGTTGGATAGATTCACTCATTACTTTACCTCCTGTAATTTGATCAATTGATCGTATATCGTGTCCGATAAGCCAATGCCACCGGCCTTGGTCATTTCTTCTGCGATGTGTTCGTGTTGAATACGCTTAAATGCGGCCTCGGCATGCCCGCCACCAAAGTCTTCGTTGACACCTGGGTCGGTCAGCTCAAGCATTTGGTACAAGAAGAACGACTCAAACTCATTGGCGGCTGTTCGTGCCTTGGTTTCCGCACTTTGAGCGGGTGCCAAAAACTTTTTGTGGCTGGCATGAATAAGCTTTGGCTCGGAAGCATATTGCTGCGCAGTCATTTGGGTGTTGTTAAGACTGCTTCCGTTCATCGCATCGCTCCTTACATAACCACCACTTCGGCTTGCAACGCACCGGCGGACTTAATCGCCTGCAAAATGCTGATGATGTCACGCGGTGTTACACCAAGGGCGTTCAAACCATCGACAAGGTCAGCCAAGTTGGCACCAGAATCTAGCAGCGTAAATTCCGCTGCATCTTCGTCCACTTCAATTTCAGTGGCGGGGACAGCGGCAGTAATGCCATCGCTAAAGCCTTCAGGTTGCACCACTTCGGTCAACTCTGACACCCGAATGTTCAGGTTGGCGTGGGAAATAGCGACATCGCTAATTTGCACGCCTGATCCCATCACGATGGTTCCTGTTTTTTCGTCAATGACAATGCGGGCTGCTGTGTCAGGTCGCACGTATGTGTTTTCAATCTTTTCAATAATCGGCACTAAGTTGTTGCGCAGCGCAGGGGGCACGGCCACGTCAACAGTTTGGTTGTCCACCGCAACGGCCACAGGTTCTTTAAACGCTTTGTTGACAGCGTCTTTCAAGCGCATGGCTGTGGTAAAGTCTGGGTTGCGGAGCAGCAAGCGAATGCGGCGATTGTCTGACAGTTCGTGGCCGGTTTCCATTTCAATGGTGGCACCACCAGCAATGTGGCCAGCGGTTGGGTGGTTTTTAGTTACCGTGCCGGCATTGCCTTGGGTGCTGTAACCACCAATCACAATGGCACCTTGTGCCACAGCGTAGGTGTTGCCGTCTGCACCAATCAGCGGTGTTGCAAGCAGTTGACCGCCTTCAAGGGAGCTGGAATCCCCCAATGAAGAAGTGGTCACGTCCATACGGCTACCTTGCCTTGCGTAAGAAGGCATTTTGGCAGTGACCATCACAGCAGCAACGTTTTTGGTTTTAATTTGAGACTCGGCCGCTTTGGCGTTGACGCCCAGTTTCTCCAACATATTGATTAAGGTCTGACGGGTGAAGGGGATGGAGCTGGCACTGTCGCCAGTACCGTTTAGGCCAACTACAAGGCCGTAACCAATTAAAATGTTGGTACGGACACCTTCAATGTCGGCAATGTCCTTAATGCGTGAAATGGGCGCAGAGGCCATGGCCTGCGGTGTGGTGGCAAGCATAAGCCCTGCGGTTAGTAGCAATGATAAAAACTTTTTCATAAAATTACCCTTTGTTCACCAATTCCATTTTTTTATTCATGGCGCTCACCAAGTTGTCATTACGCATGTCAAAAGACAGGGACGACAACACAGTTAGCGTCACAATCACCACGGTGCCAAAGGCGGTGATGATTTTTTCTTTTTGCTTATTGTTCAGCTTTTCAAATGTTTTCATTGGTTTCTCCTCCCGTAAAAATCCTTCTCGGGTTTATTAAATGCATTAAGCGTGCCAAGTTTGTGGTAGGAACAAAAAAACCTCCCAAAGTGGGAGGTTTATCGTTAACGGTTACAGCGGCATTAGCCTTGGACAATCACCAACATGGAAAAGCTGTTTTCAGGGCGATAAGGTTTGCCCCTTGAAGTTGTGGTGGTTTTGTAGCTTTTAATTTTTAAGTTATTGTCTTGTAGGGATTCAATGACGCAATCTTTTATTTTGCCAGCGATAATGTGGTAGTGCTCGTTGCTTTCAAGGTCGATGACTACTTGTACTCTGTATTGGCCGTTCTGGCTGTTGTGGCAACCTTCCAGTGCAGTTTCCACCAACCATTTTACACGGTTATAGTGGTCTTCAGTCAGAGCGACAGTTTTTTGGTTGATGATGCTGGTGGATTGAGGGCGAATGGGTCTGATGGATTTTTTCATCGGCAATGAACCTCCAAAAAGGTTTTAAGAAAGGAAAAGGTTAGGTGATAAAGATGGTGTGATTGTATACTTTTTAGGGTTTTTGTCAATGATATGAATCACCTGTTATAAAATTACTTGCAAATGCTGTGTTTTATGTTAAATTCCGCTTTACCTCCGTGCGTTGGAATGTGCGTTGGCTTGTGATCAATCTCTTTTGAGAGAAAAGGAATTTTAGATATGAAAAAAGGTATCCACCCAGATTACCACACAATTAAGGTAATTATGACAGACGGGACTGAGTTTGAAACAAAGTCTACATACGGTAAAGAAGGCGAAGAAATGCGCCTACAAGTTGACCCATTGTCTCACCCAGCTTACACAGGCCGCCGCCGTGAGCTTGACACTGAAGGTCGCGTAGACAAGTTCCGTAACCGTTACGGTATGAAGAAGTAATAACAGCTTCTAAAAAAGGCGCCATCGGCGCCTTTTTTTATGTTTGATGAGGTTTTGAAATTACATGTTGGCCAAGTTTTTCATTTCGTCTTGGCTGAACACACGTTCAAGGTCCACCAGGATAATCATTTTTTCATTGTAGTGGGCAATGCCTTGAATGTATTCCGCGCCAATACCGCTGGAAACAATTTGCGGTGCAGGGTTTACAGTTTCGGAAGGGATGCGGAGAACTTCGTTGACACCGTCTACAATCAAACCAATAAGGTTTTTGTTAATTTCCACCACCACAATTCGTGTGTCTTCGTCGGCTTTGCTGCTGTCCAGCCCAAAGCGTTTGCGTAGGTCAATCACCGGGAGGATTTGACCTCGTAAGTTGATCACACCTTCAACAAAGTTTGGTGAGTGGGGTACGGGTGTTACGTCAACCATGCGGATAATTTCACGAACATCCAAGATAGGCAGGCCGAATTCTTCCCCCACCAAGTTAAATGTCACAAGTTGGAGTAAAACATCGCTAGATCTGACACCTCTATCCCCATTGTTGTGGGTGGTCAGGTCTTGGTTGGACTTATTAGCTTCAACAACAGCGCTCATGATGTGTATAACCTTTTTTGATTTTTATTTTGTCATTATCTTCTCATAAAGATATGGGGTTTGGAAGTGCAATTTTCAATATAAAGGGGTAGAAAGCGATGGTTCTTTATTCATCTGACGAAGTATGGCATAATTTTAGCACTGAATATTTCTGATAAAAATAAATCAACGGCGGGCCATGGAAAATTTATACAACGACTTGAAAGACAGCTTTGACCAAATTGATCTGGTGCAAAATTTTGGCACGGTGACCGGGGTCAGCGGTTTAACCTTGTCCTGCACAGGTGTGGAAAATACGGTGATGGGTTCCCAGTGTTATGTGGAAGACCTTGAAGGTCACCGCCACGCGGCCGAGGTTGTGGGCTATAAAGATGGTGAAGTTTTGTTGATGCCGTTTGGTGCGGTGGAAGGTTTTGGCCCCAATTGCCGTGTTTATGTAGCGCAAAAAGGCCAAAATGTTGTGGTGAACAATGCGTACCTTGGTCGTGTTATCAATGCTTTGGGGCAACCGATTGATGGCAAAGGCATGCTTAAAACCACAGGTGAGCTTTGCCATTTAAAGCGCAAGCCGCCCATGCCTGGCCAGCGTCAGGCTGTGGGAGAGAAGTTGGACGTTGGTGTGCGTGCGCTCAATACGTTTGTGCCCATTTGTGAAGGCCAGCGACTGGGGATTTTTTCGGGTTCTGGTGTAGGTAAATCGGTGTTGATGTCCATGATTGCAAAGTCATCCAATGCAGACGTGAACGTTATTGGCTTGGTGGGCGAACGTGGCCGTGAGGTTAAAGAATTTATTGAGCGCAACTTGGGCGAGGAAGGTTTAAAAAGGTCTGTCGTGGTGGTAGCCACGGGTGACGAACCACCGCTGATGCGCCGTCAAGCGGCTTACATGACCATGGCTGTGGCAGAATATTTCCGTGATCAAGGCCAAAAAGTGATGTTGTTTATGGACAGTGTCACCCGTTTTGCCCAAGCCCAGCGTGAGGTGGGTTTAAGTGCGGGTGAGCCACCAACTACCAAAGGTTTTACACCGTCCGTCTTTTCGGAATTGCCACGACTGTTGGAACGTGCAGGCCAGTCCGAAGAAGGGCAGCAGGGCTCCATTACTGGTATCTTCACCGTGCTGGTTGAAGGGGGAGACATGGACGAACCGGTGGCCGATAGTGTGCGCGGGATCGTTGATGGTCACATCTTACTGGATAGAACACTGGCTGAAAGAGGGCATTTTCCTGCCATTGACGTTTTAAAGTCCGTCTCAAGGATGTTGCCTGACTGCCATTCTGACCAACAGCTACAATTGATGAACCGTGCCAGAGGTTTACTTGCCACCTATTCTGACATGGAGGAGTTGATCCGCCTTGGTGCTTACGCCAAGGGCAGTGACGCTAAGATTGATGAAGCCATCAATTATCATGATGCTTTGGAAGGTTTTTTAAGGCAAGGCCACAAGGAAGCCACGACCATTGACCAAGGGTTTGCAGCGCTGGACGCCTTGCTGGCTTCTCGAAAAGAAGCGTAAAGCCCATAAAATAAAGGTGACAGGATGAAAACTTTACAATCTCTCCACAAAATTGCCAGCCAAAAGGTGGATAAAATTCAAGAGGAAATTGCCAAGCTGTTGGGGGTGATGCAACAGATGGACGACCGTGAAAAACAGTTGTTGCAACAGGTGGATTATGAATATAACAACGCCCAGCAAGCAGGGGGCGATGCACTTCTTTATTCTTTTGCCGGTAAGTTTTCACAAAAGGCGAAGGACGAAGTGGCGGACATTCAAGCCGCAAGGCAAGATGCTCAAGGTATTTTGGCACAAAAGCGGGAAAAGCTGCGCATTCAATTTGCCGAGCAAAAGCGTTATGAGATTTTGATAGAACGCAAAGAGGTAGAGATGAAAAAGGCCAAAGCCAAAAAGGAACAAGCAGACTTGGATGAAGTCAGCGCTTTACGTTTTAAATCAGGTCTCTAATTTCTTCAGGGATTGTATAATTAGGCTGCTTTTTCACAACTTTTAGGTATTGCACTTCGCCCGTGTTGGGGTGTTTCACTTTCAATTCTAACTTGGTGTAAAAGGGCAGGGCTTCATTGTAAAACTGCTCAATCACCTGGTTGGCAAAAGTTTCAACACAGTCTTTTGATTGGATGCTTTGCACAAATGTACAAAAGTCATTTTGTTTGACAATCTCACGGTCGGGAATATAGCTAAAAGTTACTTTAGCATCTTTTGCAAAGGTTTTGTCCTTCACTTCAAAGGATAAAACACAGTTTTTGCCTTTTAAAGGGTTGTTTTGGGTGTTAATCGCCATCTGTTGCTTCAATTAAAATCTTGATTTTTCAGTACCAGGAGGGGCTTTGGTGTAGGCATGTGCCTGACTGTGCTCCTTCACCGCTTTAAATATATGACGATGACTATAAAGGTTTTCACTGTGGCCAGCAATTAAAAATCCATCCTCTGGCAAGGTAGAGTAAATGTTTTGAAGCGCTTTTTCTTTCGAGTCCTCATCAAAATAAATTAAAACATTGCGGCAAAAAGCAAAGTCAAACTTACCCAACATGCGAATGCGGTCAGAATCCATCAAGTTACATTCTTGAAAGCGCACCATGTTGCGCACCTCTTGCTTTAAGGTGTGGATGTGACCGTCCACCGACGTGGTGAAGTATTGTGTCAGCATGTCAACAGGAATGTTGCGGATGGCATACTTACGGTATTCGGCTTTATTGGCTTTTTCAATGGCGTCACGGCAAATGTCTGTGCCAACAATTTCAAACTGCATGCCGCGGGCTTCGGGTAGGGTTAGCAGTTGCAAAGCCATGGTGTAAGCTTCATCCCCTGTTGAAGAGGCACAACTCCAAAATCTAAGTTTCTTCTTGCCTTCCAGTTTACGTTTGCGAATAAGCGGGATGAGGAACTCTTTTTCAAACAACTCCAACTGGGGCTGGTTGCGGAAAAAGAAGGTCTCGTTGATGGTTACTTCGTCCATCAGTTTATGGTATTCGGTTTGTTTTGCAGTGGGGGACTGTAAATATTTTAAATACTCCTGAAAACCAGGTAGACCCAATACTTCATAACGTTTTTGAAGTTTGGATGATAAAAAATAGTTTTTAGCATACTGAAAACGGATACCAGAAATTTTGTAAATAAAATCGCTGAACTGTTCAAACAGCGCAGGGGGGAGCAGTTCTTTCTTCGCTCCAATTTGTGCGCTTTGCGCATTTTGCTCTTGCTGACGCTCTCTGGCTTGTTGAAGAAGGCTCAAAACTTACTATCTCTTATTATTTTTAAATTTCATCATCTTACATATTTTGGGGGTTTTAGATGTTTTTTACAAGAGCAAAAAAGTGATACTACACTTGATTGATAAAGTTGTTCATCTGTTCAAAAAGAAGATGTATGGGTTTTTCGGGCTTTTGAGCCAGTTCAAAAGTGTCAATTTGGCCAGTGTAGCCAAAAGCTTCGATCGTTTGTCCGACAATAGACTTGAGTCCTTGACTCTCCGCCTTGGTAAGGGGGCGTTGGGTGGACAATTTTAGTTTGATATCTTTTTCGTGAATCAAACCTTCAAGCCGAGACTCACCCAAACCATCAAGGTGTACTTGCGTTAAAAAGCGCAAATCAGACTTTTGGCCTTCGGCTTCTTCACCTTGGTGCCAAAAAAATCCACCTTGCTTGGGGTTGTTCGGGTCATTTTCAATGTAAGGGAACAGCAGGCCACGCCACTGTTCAGGGTTGTCGCTGTTTTTTTGAGTGCTTTGTTGCAAGCCAAGTAGGTCATGGTTAAAGTCCACGCCTAAGGCTTTTAAAAGGTTAAGCGCTTCATCTCCAGCAAAGCGTTGCATGGTTTGCTGTTGCACCGCATCAATAAAGCTGAGCAGCTGTGGTAAAAATTTTTGCTGGCCCATTTGAGGTATGTTGTCTTGCAGTTGCTGACCATTGTCTGGGCTGGCTTGTTGAAGTAGGTTGATGCTTTGTTTTAAATGGCTCCATTGGTTGGAAAGGTTGATGGCCGTGTGCTTTTGCAAAGCTTGTGGTGGCAAACTGTCGGCCGTAATTTGCAAAGCGCCATCGGCGTCTACCATTATTTTGATATTTGACTGTGGAGTAAGCGGAAATGGCGCTTTTACTTCCAAGGTGCCTTGGTTTTGCGGCAATGCAATTTTAACCATGCCATTGTTTAAATTTTCAACCACCTTGACGTCAACCGGCGTGCCAGTTGGCAGCGATGGTGTGGGATGAGGGCTTTGGGTTGTTTGGCCTACAATGTTTTGAACATGCAACCCGCTTGCAGTTTGCTTCAGTTGTAAAACTGTGTTTTGGGGGATCGGCTCTTGGCTGATAATTTCAATTTTTTGACCAGATGCGGTGCTTAAAATGTTTTTAAACTGCGGCACTTGATGGCTGACAGTCTGCCCTTGTTTGTTCACGGTTGTCTGGCTGATTGTTGGCAAGGTTTGTGGTTTTTCCAGCGTGGTCATTTCCAGCGTTGCACCTTGCGGCAGTGGTTTGCTAAACGGTTTAACCTCGGCGGTTAAAACAATGCGCTCAACTTGAATGTGGGTTAGGTTGTGCGGTTTCAAATTTGCTGTGGGTGCAGTTGCCTTGGGGTTTGATGTCACAGGCATTGTCGCCTTGGGCGGTGTGACATCTAAAATTTTGGCTTGATTGCCTTGCAGGTCAATCTTTAGGGTGGTTTGCAAAGGGGCTTCAATGGGCAGTTTGGCTTTTAATGCGGGCAGGTTGTGGCCTTGCATGGGTTGAGGCTGTAAGGTTTGTTGACCATTTTCCATTTTTGAAACCACCACGGTTAAGGTGGTTACACCAGTTGGCAGCGGTTTTTTGTCCACGCTTTGTAGGGCGACGGTTTGCCCCACAAGGGGGCGAATGTCGGCAAAGGGGTCCTTTTGGTGTTGGGTGTGCACTTGGGTTGCACTTTGGTTTAAATTTTGGCTGGTAATTTGTGGTTGCTGTTTGCTTTCGGCCTGTGGCTGGTTGGCGGCAGCGTTTGCACTGGTTTGGCTGTGACTGGTAAAGGGTTTTTGGTTGGCACCTTGTTGTAAGTTTTTTTGCTGTTGGCCGGCCGTGTTTTGCGCTTGTGCTGCTTGTGGGTTTTGGCCTTTATGGTCTATTTTTTCCAACACCATGGCGGTTAACTTACTTTCACCATTTTGAAGTTGAACAAAAGAAATTTGACTGCCCAATTTAGGCGGTGGGGTAATTTGTGCTTCCACCGTTTTGCCATTGCTGAGGGTGATTTTATAATGCCCGTCGGCTGTTTTTTCACTGATATGGCCTTGCAATATTCTGCCCTGCAACTGCGGCGGTAGGTCGGACTTTAATTGAATTTGCGCACCTTTGGGTACACCTCGTTTTAACGCGGATGCAATTTGCCCTGCAATGTCATTTCCAATATAAACCATTTGACCACCTTTTTCATTTATAGTGCCAAATGCAAATTACGAGCCGATTTTGCGGACATTGTCGCCAGTGCGGTTGCCATATTCACTGGCAAGGCCTTTAGCAATTTTTTCAATGGCCAAGCTGGCATCGCTGTTGGGGAAGGCAATGCTGGTAAGCTGTTGCAACTTCACAGCGGTGCTGTACTGTCTGTCGTAGGGGACAATGCCCACTAAAGGCACTTGCACACGCAAGAACTTTTCGGCGGCCATGCGCACTTTGGCAAAGGTGTTTTTACCTTCAGGCAGTGAGCCTGCTTGGTTGATCATCACTTCGCAGTTTTCTTTTTCGTGCTTGGTTTTCAGCAGTTTGATCAACGCATAAGCATCGGTGATCGAACTGGGGTCTGGTGTCACCACAAGGAAGGTGCGGTCCGCATATTTGGTAAAGCTGAGCACTTCATTGTCAATCCCAGCGGCAACATCTAAGAAAACAAAGTCATAAGCGCCGGCAATGTCACGCAGTCTTTTTAAAACGTCACGGCGTTCAAGGGTGGTGAGGAACGGCTGTTTTTCAAAGCCACTGCGCCCGGGGATAATGTCAAAACCCTTCTCACTGCGGGCAATAATGTCCTCTAGGTTGCAAAAACCTTGAATGACATCGCTCAGGTCCTTCATGGTGCTGATGCCCAGCTGAACGTCAATGTTGGCAAGGCCAATATCGGCATCAAAAACCAATACTTTTTTGCCCAACTTGGTCAGTTGATAGCACAGGTTAAGCGTAAAACTGGTTTTACCAGCCCCACCTTTACCACTGGCAATGGCAATAATTGGGGTGCGTTCTGTGGGGTTCATCATGCTTCTCTCTCCCATGGTAGGCGCGGTTTGCGCATTAACTTTTCTGCCAACATTGAAGCGTCAAGCTCCACAATATCATCGGGGACGGAGGTACCATCCGTGACGTAGCAAACTTTTAAACCGCTGGTGATGGCCACATTGGTTAGGCCACCAAGGTAAGTGGTTTCATCAAACTTGGTAAATAAAATGGTGCTGGGGTGCAAGGCCGCAAGGGCTGCTGGCATCGCCGCCATTTCAAGTGGGTTAAGCGACGCTGGCAACACCAAGTGAACTGTGGCATTTTGTAAGCCGATGGCTTCAAGGCGCTTTTTAAGGGCGCTGACTTGGGCGGTGTTAAAAACGTTGATGCCGGGGGTGTCAATAAATACATAGTCCTTGCCTTGGGCTGCTTGCTCAATTTCCGCCCAGTCTTCTGCGGCTTTCATTAAATAAGCTTCTTCTTTTAAGGCGCTGGCAAAAATGGCCATCTGCTCAAAACCACCAATTTTTTGATTGTCGAGGGTGATTAAGGCAATGCTGTGGCGGTCAATTTTTTTGTGGGCGGCCAGTTTGCACACGGTGGTGCTTTTGCCTGCCCCTGTTGGGCCAATGAAAACGTGATATTTGCCTTTGGCCACTGCTTTGGCTGGGGCTTCAAAGGTGATCATTTTACCCAGCACCATGTCCAAAGTGTCGAGGTCGTCAAAGCCTGTTTCGGCCAATGCTTTCACCGCGTTGTCAATCCGTTTTGAAATGTTGGGCAGAATACCGTGTTTATCCAGCAGTTTTTGCAGGTCGGAGGCATCGTGTTCCAATTTAGGGAAATTATCGGGAATTTTTTCAAAGGTTTTTTGCTGTGCATGTTCGGCCTTTTGCGCAACTGAACTTGAGCTTTGCGCACCTTCTGAAACGCTGTCCGTTGCGGCGGTGACTTCAATGTGGGATTCACCATTTTCACCTTCGACACGGCGGTTGGCCAAAATGACAGCGTCGTCGCCCAAGGCTTGTTTTACAAGCGCTAACGCATCCGTCATATTATTGGCTGTAAATCTTTTGATGTGCATGTTTTACCTCAATCCCTTCTCCTTACTCTACAATTTAACAGAAAAGTCACACTGTGAGAAGGGTTAGTGCGCATAATGGCAATGTTTTTTTAAGTGGCTGTGGCTTGAAAATGACGCTTGTTTGTTTTAAGATATCTGTAAATTTACCTTTGTTTGGAGGTTTTCAAATGCCTGACCTTTTTCAAAAAAATGCCATTTTGGCACTCCGTTTCTTTTTAACACCCAGCCAAGGTACCTTTGAGGCGTTGCATCAAACCCGTGATTATTGGCAGTCCTTTATCAGTGATTACCAAGGTGATATCACTTTGCGAGATTGTATTTTAAAAACCATTGACGAAGGGGATGAGAACCTGCTAGAGCCCCATGTTGATTATCTGCGAAAATTAGCTCAAGACCCGCAAGCTTTGCCCAAGGACGACAGCCAACCGAAGAAGCAAAAACCGAAAAACTGAACACACAAGTGTCGACATTTAAAACCCTCATTAATTGGGGGTTTTTGTGTTAGATAGATGCCACTGTTTTAATTTTGATACGGGGATGAATTTCCGCTTGGGACATCACACTGATCGAAGGCAACGCCCGTTCAATCACACTGCGGACAAATGGTCGCATCGAAGGTGAGGTCAGCAATACAGGTTGCAAGCCATTCATCATTTGTGCATCAAAGATATCGCGGGTGTTTTTAATGAATTGTTGAACCTTGGTTGGCTCCATCGCCAATTGACGTTCGTCCCCATCCACATGAATGGAAGCGCTGAACTCTTTTTCCCATGCACCGCTCAGGGCAACAATGTTTAAAATGCCCTCAAAGTCCAAATGGTTGGTACAAATTTGACGGCTGAGACGTTGGCGTACCATTTCGGTCAGTTGGGTGATGTTTTTGGTGGTTTGAATGCCATCGCTTAATGATTCTAAAATGGTTGGTAAATCACGGATGGAAATACGCTCGGAAAGCAGGTTTTGTAAAACCTTTTGCAACATGCCAATGGTAATCTGATTTGGGATGAGGTCATCAATCAGTTTGTCATGCTCGTGGCGAATTTCTTCTAACAGTTTTTCTGTTTCATTACGGGTGAGAAGTTCAGCCAAGTTGTCTTTCACAATTTCGGTTAAATGGGTGGTGATCACGGTTGGGCAGTCCACCACGGTGTAGCCATTAAAGTTGGCTTCTTCACGCTTGGTTTCATCAATCCATTTGGCCGGCAGGTTAAAGGTCGGTTCAACGGTTTCTTCCCCTTCCATAGGTGGGGCAGAACCTGTGGGGTCCATCGCCATCAACTTTGTGGGTTGCAACATGCCTTCGCCGGCTTTAATGTCCTTAATGGTAATTTGGTAAGCGCCACTGTCCAATTGCATGTTGTCTTGAATACGAATAGAAGGGACAACAAAGCCCATGTCTCGTGCCATTTGACGGCGCATGGCTTTGATTTGTTCGGTCAGCTTACCGCCCTTGGCTTCATCAATCAGGGAAAGCAGGCCGTAACCAAGCTCTAGGCGCAATGTATCAATGTGTAAAATGCTGGCAATCGGTTCTTCTTGCGGTTTGGCGGCCTCCGCTTTTTCTTCATCCGCTTGCATTTTTTCTTGCGCTTTGGTTTCTTCTTCTTTGTTGATGTTATAATAAGCTGTGCCACCTAACACCGCCGCCATAAACCAAAATGGCAAAATGGGCATGTTGGGCAAAAGAGATAGGAAAAACATTAAACCAGCGGCAACAAACAGCGGTTTGGGGTTGTCCGCAATTTGGGTGAAAATGGCTTCACCAGCGGCACCTTTGGCACCAGACTTGGCCACCAAAATACCCGCAGCGGTGGAAATGACAAGCGCTGGAATTTGCGCCACCAAGCCATCACCCACAGTCAGTAGCATGTATCTGTCCGCCGCTTCGCCAGCGCTCATATCGTAGGTGACAATACCAATACCCATCCCGACGGTGATGTTTAAAGCGGTGATAATCAGCCCTGCTACAGCGTCGCCTCGCACAAACTTACTCGCACCATCCATCGCACCAAAGAAACCTGTTTCTTGTTCCAGTTCAGCGCGGCGTTCACGGGCTTGCTCTTCGGTGATAAGGCCGGCGTTCAAGTCGGCATCAATGGCCATTTGTTTCCCGGGGAGGGAGTCAAGTGTGAAGCGGGCAGCCACTTCGGCAATTCGGCCAGAACCCTTGGTGATCACCACAAAGTTTACAATCACCAAAATAAGGAAGATGATTAAACCAATGATAAACTGACCACCCATGACCAAGTCGCCAAATGTTTCAATAATTTTACCAGCGGCGGCGTCCGTTTCGTGCCCTTGGGATAAAATCAATCGGGTGGAAGCAACGTTCAGTGACAAACGCAACATGGTGGTGATTAAAAGCAACATTGGGAATGCGCTAAATTCCATGGCTTTGTTCACAAACAGCACCGTTAAAAGCACCACCACACTGGTGGTAATGTTGATGGTGAACATGAAGTCCAGCATCATAGCAGGGATGGGCACAAAAAGAAGCGTTAGGATAAAAATTACCCCTAACGCCAGCACAATTTCGCTTTGCTTCGCCGCGTTTACAATACCGTTAATGTCAAAATTTTTCGTTGCCATGGGCAAAACCCTAGCACATTTTTAAGGGTAGCGGAATTGTAAGCGCACAGTGGGCTTTTGTTTTCAGTTGCCGGTCATGGCAAAACCGCCACGGTTTTTCAAAGGGCTGATACCGCCAGCCCTCAGTTGAAAAAACTTAATCAAAAGCTTGCAAGCCGGTGAGCGCGCGACCAATGATCAACGCATGAATGTCCGCCGTCCCTTCATAGGTGATAACTGCTTCAAGGTTCATCAAGTGACGCATCACTTGGTATTCATCGTTTACGCCATTGCCGCCGTGCATGTCCCTTGCGGTGCGGGCAATCTCTAAGGCTTTGAGTGTGTTGTTGCGTTTGGCATAACTGGTCATGTGGTAGTTGTCATCCCCTTTGTCCTTCAAGCGGCCCAATTGCAATGAAAGCAGTTTGCCTGTGGTAATGTCGGTGCTCATGTTGGCCAATTTCATTTGAATAAGCTGGTTGGCAGCCAAAGGTTTGCCAAATTGTTTGCGTTCGGTGGTGTAATTTAAGGCTTGTTCAAAGCAAAATTGCGCTGCCCCCATCGCCCCCCATGAAATGCCATATCGGGCGCTGTTCAAACAACTAAACGGCCCTTTTAAGCCTTCAATTTCGGGGAATTTATTTTCTTCTGGCACAAAAACGTCCTGCATCACAATCATCCCCGTTTCCGAAGCGAGGAGCGATAGTTTTCCTTCAATGTGCGGGCAGGTCAGCCCTTTCATGCCTTTTTCAAGGATAAAACCACGAATTTTATCCGCATCATCTTTCGCCCACACCACCAACACATCGGCAATCGGACTGTTGGTGATCCATGTTTTCTCACCATTTAAAATGTAACCACCGTCCACTTTTTTGGCACGGGTGCGCATTGAAGAGGGGTCCGACCCAGCGTCAGGCTCGGTCAGACCAAAGCAACCCACAAACTCGCCCGAAGCCAATTTGGGCAGGAACCTTTGCTTTTGTTCTTCGGTGCCAAAACTGTGGATCGGATGCATCACCAGCGAGCTTTGCACACTCATGAAAGAGCGGAACGCACTGTCGCAATATTCAATCTCGTGATTAACAATCCCGTACGACACATAGCCCAAGTTTAAACAGCCATACCCTTCAAGCTGAACACCAAAAAGTCCCATTTCGCCCATTTTTGCCACCACTTCTTGTGGGAAGAAACGTTCACGGTTGGCTTTTACAATAAGAGGTTGTAATTCGCCGGTCACAAAGTCCTTGGTGGCGTCACGCAGCATGCGCTCATCACTGGTCAGTTGGCTGTCAAAGTTTAAAGGGTCTAGTGGGTTGAAGTGGGTCATCGTTTAACGCTCGTTTATTGTATTATTATTCAGCTAATATATACAAAATATCATGGATTTATCCACTTTCACAAGTTTTATGCTTGAGCCTTTTTGACCAACAGCCCTAAACTTGAATATAGGAAAAGCAGCAAAGAACCTTAAAACCGAACCAGCACCTTACAATTTTAAATTTTACAGCGACTGGCCACAAGCAAAGCCTGAAGCCCAAGCCCACTGGAAGTTGTAACCACCCAGCCAGCCTGTCACGTCCACCACTTCGCCAATAAAATGTAAACCAGGCACCTTTTTGCTTTCCAGCGTTTTAGCGTCTAGCTCTTTGGTGGAAACACCACCTAAAGTCACCTCGGCCTTGCGGTAGCCTTCTGTGCCGTTGGGTTTAATTTTAAATTGCGTAAAATACTGCTCAATGCGGTGAATTTCCCTGTCGCTCAGCCCTGCCATGGGTTTGTTTTCAATGTCACCCCATTCAATCACCCGTTGGGCAAAACGTTTTGGCAAAAGGTCGGACAAAATGGTTTTAAGTTCGGTTTTGGGGGTTTGTTGGCGTTTTTCTTTTAAATGCGCGCTCCAGTTGAGGTCAGGCAACATCCGAATGGTAATCTCTTGCCCTGGCTTCCAGTAGGAAGAAATTTGCAAAATGGCAGGGCCACTCACCCCACGGTGGGTAATCAATATATTCTCACGGAAGCTTTTTTTACCACAGGCGACGTCCGCATCGATGCTGATGCCTGAAAGGTCGGTGTAGCGTTCCAAATCCTTGGTGGAAAAGGTGAATGGCACCAAGGCAGGGGTCAGATCTGTCACTTCAATATTAAATTGTTCGGCCAGTTTATGGCCAAAATTTGTAGCCCCCATCTTGGGGATGGAAAGGCCACCGGTTGCCACCACTGCTTTGGGGGCAATAAAGGTGCCTTTGTTGGTGGCAACATGGAACATGTCCCCCTTTTTGCTGACATTTAAAATCTCTGTTTTTAAGCGAATTTCAGCACCGTTTTCAGCGCATTCATTTAACAGCATGTCTACAATTTGCTGGGCAGACTTGTCACAAAATTGCTGACCTAACTTTTTTTCGTGGTAGGCAATTTGGTAGTTTTCTACCAGTGCAATAAAGTCGTGAGGGGAATATCGGCCAAAGGCACTTTTCATAAAGTGGCGATTGCCGGACTGGTAACGGTCGGCCGAAGCGCCAACATTGGTGAAATTGCAACGGCCACCTCCAGAAATAAGAATTTTTTTACCCACTTTTTCGGCATGGTCAAGCACGGTGACTTTGCGGCCTTTTTTGCCCGCTTCAATGGCGCACATCAAGCCAGCACCACCAGCGCCGAGCACTAAAACATCCGTGTGAAATGTGTTCATGGGTTTCCTTACTTGTTAGGTTCAAGGTTTAACATAGTACATTTTCTTTGAATTGCAACTGTGCTGGACAAATTGGCCGTTTTTTATAAAAATAGAATCAATCAATTTTTAGGTAAGGATATTTTTATGGCTTCGAATACTGTTGTTATTGCTGGATACGCCCGCACACCAATGGGCGCTTTTCAAGGTGATTTGGCACCGCTGAGTGCAACTTACTTAGGCAGTGTTGCCATTGAAAAAGCTTTGCAACACGCAACCATTGACCCTGAATTGGTGGACGAAACCATTATGGGGCTTGTGCTTTCTGCCGGTTTGGGCCAAGCACCGGCAAGGCAAGCGGCCATTGGCGCAGGCGTGCCGCTCAATAAACCCGCCACCACCATCAATAAAATGTGTGGCAGTGGCCTCAAAGCGGTGATGATGGCGCATGATCAAATTCAAGCAGGTTCGGCAAAAGTGATGGTTGCAGGCGGGATGGAAAGCATGAGCAATGCGCCTTATCTAATGCCAAAAGTGCGCGCTGGCTTGCGGATGGGCCACGCAGAGATGAAGGACCATATGTTTTTAGATGGTTTGGAAGATGCTTACGATAAAGGCACGTTAATGGGTTGCTTTGCCGATAAAACCGCCGAGCGTTATAACCTCAGCCGTGAAATGCAGGATGATTTTGCGATTGAGTCCGTCAAAAGAGCGCAAAAAGCCGCTGAAAACGGTTGGTTTGAAAAGGAAATTGCACCGGTGACCATTGAAGGTCGCAAAGGTGTGACCGTGGTCGAAAAAGATGAATCGCCGCAAAAGGCAAAACTGGATAAAATCCCGCAACTTAAGCCTGCTTTTGCCAAGGATGGAACGGTCACAGCGGCCAATGCCAGCTCGATCAGTGATGGCGCGGCGGCGTTGGTGCTTATGTCTCAAGAAATGGCGGAAATTAAAGGGGTTCAGTCTATTGCAAAAATTTGTGCCCAAGCCAGTTATGCCCACGAGCCAGAGTGGTTTACCACCGCACCTGTGGGCGCCATTTCCAGCGTTTTAGAGCAAGCAGGATGGACAGTGGACGACGTCGATGTTTTTGAAATAAATGAAGCTTTTGCGGCGGTAACTTTGGCGGCGATGCAGGAGCTGGATATCCCCCATTCTAAGGTGAATATCCACGGTGGCGCTTGCGCTTTGGGGCACCCAATTGGCGCGTCTGGCGCGCGGGTTTTGGTGACTTTGTTGGCCGCTTTAAAGCGTGTCAATGGTAAAAAAGGTGTTGCTTCGTTGTGCATTGGCGGTGGTGAAGCCGTGGCCATGGCGGTGGAGCTTCTTTAAACGCGCCAAAAAGGTGAAATACAACCAAGGGTTGGCGAATTGAATGCGAATTGAAACGGCATAATGACGAATCAGTGCTGTGAAATGCCTGTTTTGATGCGTATTTAAGGTGTTTTTTGACCGAAAAAGCGAAATGATTTGCCAATTTGCGCATCAAATACGCATCGGCGGCCGTGGAGGGTCTGTGCGGTTGTAGTGAGACCGTGAAATTCAAAAGTTAAAAATAATGAAGAAAGCAAACGTGTGACACATTTAAAAAATGAGCCTAAGCGCACCCCTGGTCAAAAATTCAAACAAGCTTTGCGCCAAGCACAGCCCTTGCAGTTGTTGGGCGTGCTCAACCCTTATATGGCGTTACAGCTTGAAAAAAGTGGCTTTGAAGCGGTTTATTTAAGCGGTGGTGGCTTGGCTTGTTTCAACTATGGCATTCCCGATGTTGGGGTGTTGGGACAACAAGAATTTGTCCACGCCATTAAAAGCATTACAAGGGTGAGTGACCTGCCGTTGTTGGCGGACTGTGACACCGGCTTTGGCGACCCCGAAAAATGCGTACAAGCCTACATTGCCGCAGGTGCGGCAGGGTTGCACATTGAAGACCAAGTGGAGGACAAACGTTGTGGCCATTTGGACGGTAAATCCACAGTCAGCGTGGCGGAAATGAAAGCACGGATTGAGCAAGCGGTGGCGGGTAAAACATCAGGAGATGTTCAGGACCCAGACTTTATGGTGATGGTCCGTACCGACGCTTTGGCCACCGAAGGTTTTAACGCCGCTGTGGCTCGGATTGTTTCATACGTGGAGGCGGGGGCTGATGCCATTTTTGCCGAAGCGATGCCCGATTTAGAACAATATGACCGGATTCGTCAAGCCATTGGCCCCGACGTGCCACTGTTAGCGAATGTGACAGAATATGGCAAGATTGACCTGTTCAGCGCCGATGAACTGGCCGAACACGGAGTGGATATGGTGCTTTACCCCGTTTCCCTCGCCCGCAGTATGCATGGATCGTTGGATCAGTGGATGAGCGAAATTCAGCAAACGGGCACAACCAAGGGGTTGGTGGAGCGGGGGCAACTGCGTCCACGCAGTGAATATAACGCAGTGATCGATTACAACCCCAGTGTGGATAACCGCCAAACGGTGTTGCAACGTTTAAAAAGGGCATAAAATTACCAAGCCAAGCTTGTGAGCTTTCTGGCTGAAAAAGCTGTGGTACTGGCTTTGATCGGTCATTTTTGGGTTCTATCGCACAAAAAAGCCCCCAAATGGGGGCTTTTTTCGTGGGGGTGGTTCAGTTAGTGCGGTTTGTGTTTCTGCGCATCTTTATGAAGCGATTGAAGTAAGCTGTCCGCTTGGTAGTTGAGGTTTGTGATGATACCACCTTGCACCAAGGCCATGGCGTATTGCCGTGCAAAATCTTCCAAAGGTGTTTTGCTTTTGCGGATGGACACTTTAAAATGGTTGGTCACCATTTGTTCAATGTCGCTTAAGTTTTGCTCGGTCAGTTTTTGTTGCGGTGCGGTGTTCAGTTGCATATAGCGCATTAACTGCACTGGTTGTGGGCTAACCAGCACCTGTAACATCAAGGATGTGAGGGTTTCGGTTAACGGGTCTTGCGGTTTTGTTTGGGCATTTGAAAGTTGTGAAGTCGGGTAAGATGAATGGGCGTTGCCACGCATAAGCGATTTCTCCAGTGTTAAAAGGGCAGGGTGTTGCTGTAAATCAGTGTTAGTTATAATGACTTTTATGGGAATTACAAGGCGGTTTTTTGTTTTTAATTTTTAAATAAGGCTCCCTTATAATGGGTAAGGTATAGGGCGAATGGAACAAGGGAGCCTTAACTGGTCAAAACTTTAATGTCCTTTTATTTTTAAGGTTAGCTTGCAATGGCTTGTTGCAAGTTTTGAATGTCAACACCGCTTTCAATAGCTTGAGACATTCTTTGAGCGGTTTCATAATTAAGCTTTTTGTGCAGGCAGCTGAACTCATAGTCTTTTTTACGGTTGTTAATGAGTATCGTGTATGTGCCATCTGAACAGTAAAGAACAAGGTGCTTAGGTGTGCTCATCTTTTAAGTTCCTTTTGTGTTTTTATTTAAGCTTATTTATCTCTTATGTATATGTTATGGTGACTTATTTTTAAAAAACAAGACTCAGAAGTCCATTTTTTTATCTTTTTCTGAATTGGCGATTTGTTGTGGCTGGTTTTTAGTCAATTTAGCTGTTGGATTGTAGCCCGACTTTAGGGCCTCCACGCATTTTAAAACTTCATCGTAGGTTAGGTTTTTGTGCTTGTAGCTGAATTCATATCTTTTTGATCCATCATTTTCAATAATGGTGTATGTGCCGTCCGAGCTGTACAGTATGTGAAACTGTTCTAGGTTCATAGGTGTTGTTTCCAGTTTTGTTTCTCCTGCCCGTAAGGTTATGGGTGGGTTTATAAATAGATTTTGGACTGATGAGTCCATATATTTGTTAAATGTATGATTTTAAAACGTTATTTTCGTCAGTTTTTTGTCATGAATATATATCAATAGTGGTATTTTGGGTTTTATTTAGTAGTATTGGGTGGTGTGTCTTAAAAGGATACTGAACGTGGTAGGGCGGGAGGGACTTGAACCCCCGACCAAAGCATTATGAGTGCTCTGCTCTAACCGACTGAGCTACCGCCCCACGACTGGTTAAAGTTTTTAGCATAGAATGGGGGCTGTTTCTACGTTTTTTTATTGCCTGTTTGATTTTGGCTTGTGATCTGTGCTTTTAAAAGCGTGGCAAGAATGCCAAACCCATACCGACCGAGATGGTGGCAAACAACCGCTGCTGTGCCTTGGTGCGTGACCTTTGAGTGAAAATCTGCCAAAATTTATAAAAATTTAATGGTTAAGATAAGGGAATGACAAATGGCTGAAGAGTTTCGCACCGAATATGACACCATGGGCACGGTGGAAGTGCCGGCGCACCGTTATTGGGGGGCGCAAACCCAGCGGTCCATCCACAACTTTGAAATTGGTAAAGAAACCATGCCGTTTGAGCTGATTCGCGCTTTTGCAATCCTTAAAAAAGCGGCGGCAACCGTGAACGCAGACTTGGGGCTGATTGACCGTGATGTGGCCAACAACGTTTCCAAAGCGGCGGACGAAGTGATGAACGGCAAGCTTAAGGATGAATTCCCATTGGTTGTTTGGCAAACAGGCTCAGGCACCCAAACCAACATGAACGTCAACGAGGTGATTGCCAACCGCGCCATTGAAATGATGGGCGGTGTGCTGGGTTCTAAAACGCCGGTTCACCCGAACGATCATGTCAACTACGGTCAGTCTTCAAATGACACATTCCCAACGGCTATGTACATTGCGGCTTTTGAATCGGTGGAGGACAAAGTTCTGCCTGCCTTGGAGAAAGTTTTGGCCGCTTTAGAAGCCAAGTCCGAAGCTTATAAGTATGTGATCAAAATTGGTCGCACCCACTTGCAAGACGCCACACCTTTAACCTTGGGTCAGGAATTTTCGGGCTATGCATCGCAAATTGAACATGGTTTGCGCCGTGTGCGCCAAGCGTCCGAATGCTTGCGTGAGCTGGCCATCGGCGGGACAGCGGTCGGCACAGGCTTGAACACCCACCCAGAATTTGGCGCGCGTGTGGTGAAAGAAATTACCCGCCTTTCAGGGCGTGACTTTAAACAAGCCGACAACTTATTTGAAGGCTTGGCCGCGCATGATGCGTTGGTTTCAGTGAGTGGTGCTTTAAAAACTGTGGCGGTTTCCTTGATGAAAATTGCCAATGACATTCGCTTGCTGGCTTCTGGCCCCCGTTGTGGTTTGGGCGAAATTATTTTGCCATCGAATGAGCCGGGTAGTTCTATTATGCCGGGTAAGGTGAACCCCACCCAGTGTGAAGCGATGACCATGGTTTGTGCACAGGTGATGGGTAATGACACCGCCATCATGGTGGGTGGGATGAACGGCCATATGGAGCTGAACGTCTTTAAGCCGGTGATGATTTATAACTTCTTGCAAAGTTGTGACATTTTAAGCGACGCTTGCCACAGCTTTACCGACAAATGCGTGGTGGGCATTGAACCCAACCACGAGCGCATTGAGCGAAACTTGAACGAGTCCTTGATGTTGGTGACAGCTTTGAACCCACACATTGGCTATGACAAGGCGGCGCAAGTGGCTAAAAAAGCTTATGAAGAGGGGATTACTTTGAAGGAATCTGCCGTGGCGTTGGAATACCTTTCTGCTGATGACTTTGACAACCTTGTCCGTCCAGAGGAAATGACAGGGCCTAAAGCCAGCAGTTAATTTAAAAAATAAAGGGGTAACCTTATGCGTGGAATGAATGTTGTTTTTGCTTTTGTCATTGCCTTGGCGGTGATGTCGGGTGTTTTTTACGGCGTGTGGCATTTTTCGATGAATAAGGTGGTGGCAAAACTGCCGGAGGTGATGTCCCAAACCATGCCGGGGACGGTGAAATATGCCAAGGTGGAAAAGATCTTCAACCCGTTCCATTCTAAAATTAAACTGATCGACAGTTCGGTGCGGATGTTGGACCCTAAAACCGGTGCGTCTGTGGTGGTGAGCCTTGGCGACGTGATGGTGATCACCAAACTCTTCAGCGGTAAAAAATTTGAAGTGATACTGCCAGAGGACTTTAAAACCGTGACCACGTTTCAAGGGCGCAGCCATGAATACCGCACTCGGTTGATTGATCCCGTGATGGAATGGGTCAAAAATGGTGAAGGCTATGACCTGTTTTTCACAGTCAGTGGGGTGTTGATCAAAGGTCGTCAAAACAACTATTTCGCCAATTTGGTTAAGCTGGGCTACAGCTATGTCACTTATGATGCGCTTAATACTCAGTGGTCTTTGGTGATGAACAACTTAGACCTGAATCGTATTAAACCATTTTACCGCTGGCCGCTGGTGGAGTCTGTTTCCTTGGTGTTGCAATCCAAGGGCTCGCAAACTTTCCCGATGGGTTACTTTTTAGCGGCATCCGGCGCGCAGGATAAAAATGTTTTTGACAGTATGGTTCATAACTACCTTAAAAGCTGTTCACTGTTTAGCCAGTGGAATGTGGTGGAGTCACGGGTGGTGGTGGATGGTGTTTGGTATTCTTACCAAGGGCCGCTCAGCATCAATGACGAACTTTTTGTGCAACTCAACGGCACGTTATCTTCCAATAAATTTGCGACCATGATGTCCGGCATTAAGAAGGTGATGGGTGGCTTCCCCCTCGCGTTGGAGCGGATGTTGGATAAACTGGGCGGTGATGAAGAGCGCACCCAAGCTATTACATTGTCCACCAATGGCCCTGTGTTAAATGTCAACGGTGCACCAGTGGGCACCATGCCAACCTTGCCCGAACAATTTAACTTGCACGGCCGTGGAGAGCGGGGCTGATGAAAGCAATTTGGCGCCCTTCGCCCAACCATTCCCCCCGCACCCAAGCCATTAAATATATTGTATTGCACGGCACTTGGATGTCCTGTGCGCAGTCGGCTTTGGATCGCTTGTGTGACCCAGCGGCGGAAGTGAGCTGCCATTATTTAATTGACGAAAAAGGTGCGCTTTACCAACTGGTGAAGGACAGTGAAGCCGCTTGGCACGCCGGCATCAGCGCTTGGAAGGACGATGTCAGCCTCAACCAGAGCAGTTTGGGGATAGAGCTGGCCCACAGCGGTGACGTAACCGTACCCTACACCGAAGCACAGTATGAAACGTTGATTGAATTGTTGGGCGTTTTGTTGACCGCCCACCGCATTGCGCCAACCCATGTTTTAGCTCACAGCGACATTGCGCCCGACCGTAAAAATGACCCGGGCCCACAATTTGACTGGAACAAGCTTTACAGTGCCAAAGTGGCGCAACCGCTCAGCTTGCAACCAAGGTTAAGCTATGAAGATTTGAAGCATCTGGGTTATGTGGGTTCCAAACAGGTGGTGGAAAAGGCCTATAAACTGCGATTAGGCGTCGCCTCTTTGTAAAAATAAAAAATGCAGCAGGCTTGTAAGCCGGGTTCTGTGCTCTTGGCTTACGCCAAGGCGGTTATCATTCATCTAGTCTTGCCATTGCTGACAAGCTCAAGCACGCTACCCGTTCTTTCTCATGCAGGTCACACTTACCTTTAAATAAGGACGAAGAACCTATTTGCGTTTGCACCGAATGGGGTTTACCAAACCCAATACTGTTGCCAGTTTGGTGGTGCGCTCTTACCGCACCGTTTCACCATCACCTTCCAAACACCCAACAAATGTTAGAGTGCTTAGACAAAGCTTAAAAAGCCTAAGGCTGTCTACTCTCTGTTGCACTTTCCGTCGGCTTGCGCCGCCTGGACGTTATCCAGCATTCTGACCTGTGGTGCCCGGACTTTCCTCTCGTTTAAAAAAAACCAGCGATAACCCCGCCTGCTGCAAAGCTGGTTATAACAAATTTTTCATTAAAAAACACATCAAAACTTGAAATGGTGGTTTTTAGGTGCCACAATTTATTCATAAACTTTGTATCTTAAACTTTCTTTTGAACCTTGGGCTTTGCCCATAAGGACAATCTCATGAACAATCTAGACTATACCGTGGCACAAGCCGACGCCACCTTCACTTTTGCGGCAAGTGTTCAACAAGCCAATGCTGTTATGGGCGATGCGGACACCTTAAAAGCCGAAGTGATGGCGATGGTGAATGTTTTTGTGAAAGACACAAGCGACTACTGCGAAGTGGACGTGGCTGATAAGTCAGACGACGAAAATGTGCTTGTGAAAGCCCATGTTCGTTTAATGGCGTGTGACGAGCACTCTGGCACTGAAGCCGAAGCAGACCGCCGTGGCTTTTTGGACTTTTTGTCCTTTAGTGAAAGTGAGCTTCAAGCCGTCATTGCGCAAGACCATCAACCGCTCACCTTAACTGTTGAACTGGCCGAGCACAATAAAGCGGAATATCAGCAACATCAACTGCGCAACGCAGCGGAAGCTGACAATTTAAACGCATCTGAAAAACCTGCTTTTGCAGGGGACGCACAAATGACGTTGGTTTTTGATGTGCCTGCTTTGATGGATGTGCATAATGCAGCCTATGCTTCACAAGCACTCAAAGAAGTGGCCGACTTGTTAGAAAGGCAACAACAGGCGTTTACGCCTTATGGCTTTATGCAGTACAAACCATGCGAAGGGGAAGAAACCTTTGAAATGGTGATCACCTTTGCGAAGTACGCAGCGGATGATATGCACACCAGTTTGATGACCCTGTTGTTGGGTTTTAAAGAGCTGGAATGTCAACTGCGCCAAGCGTTAAAGCCGATTGAAAGTTTTTACGACTTTGAAATGGCCTTTAACAGCGAAGCCGAGCAAGCTTACAGCAAAATTCACACCGGTGTAAAAGCCGCATAGCGATGTTAAAAACCCCCAATTTATGGATTGGGGGTTTTGTTTTTGCGGGTAGGGTGCTTGAAGGTGTAGCTAAGCAACGTCGCCAGTAAATTGCACGCTGATTTTTTGCTTTTGGCTGTCGGTTCCGTATTGCATCACCACGGTTGGAAATTCGGTGCTGATGCTGTTGAACTTGGACGTTTCACCACGCAACTGACCGCAAGCGGCCAAGATATCACTGCCACGACTGCGACGGACGTTGACGTCTATCCCCGCTTTGGCAATGGTGTTTTTAAAGGTTTCAATGGTGGCGCTGTCACTGCGTTTGAACGGGCTGCCCGGCCATTCGTTAAACGGAATAATGTTCACAAATGACGGAATACCTTCAATCAATTTTAACAGCATTTTGGCATGTTTGACACTGTCGTTCACGTCTTTGAGCATCACATATTCCCAAGTAATACGGCGACGTTCTTTCAAAGGGAAGGCGCGCAAAGCGGCCATCAGCTCGTCAATGTCCCATTTTTTGTTGATGGGCATAATTTTGGTGCGTGTTTCATTGTCCGGCGCGTGGATGGAGATGGCTAAATTCACCCCAAGGCTGGAGGCGATGTTGCCAATGTTGTCCACCATACCGCTGGTGGAAATGGTGATTTTGCGACTGCCATAACCAAAGGTGCTGTCGTGCATCAAGGTGTCGTTCGCTTTTTCGACATTGGGCCAGTTAAACAAAGGCTCGCCCATGCCCATAAACACAATGTTGCTGATGATGCGGGCACGTTCCACACCTTCACCTTTTTCCTTTTGGTTGGCCAACATGTCCAGCATCCACTGGTCATCAAAACCGCTTTTTTCAACGTGGAGTTTTAGGTTGAACGGTTGGTCGCTCCACTGGCCTAAACGTTTGGCCGCCATCCACACTTGGCCCACAATTTCATCGGCGGTGAGGTTACGGGCAAGGCCTTGGGTGCCGGTGTGGCAAAAGCGACAGTTCAAGGTGCAACCCACTTGGGAGGACACGCACAAGGTGCCACGGTTGGGCTCGGGGATGAACACCGTTTCAATGTCGTGACCGTCATGGAGCTTGAACAGCCATTTAACTGTACCGTCCTTGGCCAACTGTTCGGTGACCATGGTCAGCGGTTCAAAGTTGATGTGCTGTTTCAGTTTTTCCGCATCCTTCTGGGAGATGTTTTTCATCTCTGACGGGTTGATAATGCCTTTGTCGTAAATCCACCCCAAAATTTGCCCTGCACGAAAGCTGGGCATGCCAATGTCTTTAAGCTTTTGTTTTAAGCTGTTGACGGTGAAGCTGAGGATGTGTGTCTGTGTTGTGTTTTCCATGTTTGGGAATGTAGGGTTGATTGCCCCACTTTGCAAGTGTTTGTTACGCTTTTTCTTAAGTTTTAGAACCCTTTGTTGACCTTGGGTGTTTTTTGTCGTACTTTAGGCGGTGAAATCACACACCTCACCTTTATAAGTGTGAGGGCTTCCTTTTGAGTTCTGCAATGATGCCCTTTTTTTGTTTGGGCTGTTTTGTCGACAATTCCTTTTGTTTTTGAGGTTGTTTTTTATGAAAATATCAAAATTATCAGGTGCTTTGGCGGCCGCTTTGCTGTTGTCACTTTCTTGTTTGCCTGCCATGGCTAAAAGTGCTGAACAGCAACCATGGTTAATACCGGTGAAGGCGCATGTGGTTTGTTCCAGTTATATTCAGACACAAAAAGGTTTGCTTTTGGACGGTTTAAGCGCCTTAAACGTGCCGGATGCGGATTATCAGCAAATTTCAAAGCTGCTTTTTCAAGATGTTGCAGGTGTTTACCGCAGTGATGTGGTTACCCTCATTTACAGTGAAGGCGCTTTAAATGCCAAGGTGTTTCAAAATGGCGAACGACACTTTTTGAACTTTGATTTAAGCTGTACGCCTTAACCCCACCCTTTATAAACGATGCTCTCCCTCTCCCTTTTAAAAAGGGGGAGGTTTTTTATTTGCTTGACCGTCGTGTGGCTTTTTTTTACCTTGAACCAAATTTTGAAACAAAAGGATGTATAAAAGATGAAGCTGGCAATTTTTGGCGCAACGGGCAATGTGGGACGTGAGATTATTCGTTTACTAGAAGGTTCTGCTTTGGCGGAACTGCACCAAACCCCTGTGCTGATTGCTTCAACCGTCAGTGAAGGGGAAGAGATTCCTTTCGGCGATAAAACGGTGGAAGTGAAAACTTTTGACAGTGCATCTTTAGACGGTGTTCAGGTGGCGGTGTTTGCAACGCCGGCGGAGGTCAGTAAAAAATACATTCCTGAAGTGTTGGCGAAAAACATTCAGGTGATTGACCTTTCCAGCGCTTACCGCGGTGACGAGGGTGTGCCAATGGTGGTGCATGACCTCAACGGCACCACCACACCAGCGGACACGGCCCATGTTTCCATTGCCGATGTTGCAACCATTCAGCTGGCCACAGTTTTAAAGCCTTTGTGTGAAAAAGTGGGCGTAAAAAAGGTGATGAGCACCATGATGTACCCCACCAGTTACCAAGGCAAAATGGCAATGGATGAATTGTTCCGCCAAAGTGCGGGCTTGCTTGGCGGTGCAGGGCTGGAAATTGAAGAAGGCGAAGAGTTTGCCCACCAAGTGGCCTTTAATGTGGTGCCACAGGTTGGTGGTTTTAAAGGAGCAAACACCGATGCGGAAACAGGTTTGCTGTTGGAATTGAACCGTGTGCTTGAAAAGCCCGTGCCTGTGCTTTCCACCGCTGTTTTTGTGCCAACCTTTATTGGCATGAGCCAAGCGGTAACCCTTGAGCTTGAGGGTGTGATGGCGGCGGATAAAGTGCGCAGTTTACTGCAAGACAGCCACGGCATTAACGTGATTGATAACCCTGACATGATGGAATACACCACGCCTTATGGCACGGCGGAAACCACTGGGGTGTTTGTTTCCCGTATTCGTGAAGATGCTTTAAGTTCGGGCACATTGCAAATGTTTATCGCTTGCGACAATTTGCGTGCCGGTGCGGCGATGCAAGTGTTGCAACGTTTAGAATGGATGCAGTCCAACGCTTAATGCCAACAGGCGTCATAGATTTAAAAAAGCACCCAGTCGGGTGCTTTTTTAAATGGCTTCGCTTGGTTAATTCACGTAGCGACGCAATAAGTTCACATAAGGCTCGGGCGAGCAACCGTGCATGGTGTAACTGTTGGCCCATAGGTTGGCTTTGATCATATGTTTGTTGTCTTTAATGCGGTCAATGTCAAAAACCTTTTTAAGGTTGTTTTCCATTTTTTCAATCATCAAGCTGCAAGCCTCTTCCTGTTTTTGATAAACAGTTTGAGCATTGGCTTGACTGACGGCCAATGTAAAAAGGCACAGCAATAAAAAGACAGTCAAAACCTTTAAGGGGCTGGTCATCGTTAAGTTTTCTTCCATTACACAAATCATAAAATACCTAACTGGTATTATAAGAACGGCTAAGCCTTAAGTAAAGTGTGTCACTCCAAAATGGCTGGTTTGACAGGTCTAAATAGGGGTATGCTTGTCACATTTATGTCATGATGATGGCTTGGGTTTTAAAGGGGTTTGCTTGGTAGATGTTTGTGATAAGTGGCATTTTTGATGGGTTGTTATTTTTGCTGGCAGAGGTTTTGTTTGAAGGGGGTAATCAAGGTCATTAAAGCTTTTAAATTCTTGCTACCCATTTTATGGGTTTGTTGTTATAGTGTTAGGCGTTTTAAAAAATAAAAAATGAGGAAAAGTCTATGCGTCGTCATGATGTTGTTATTGTTGGAGCTGGTCTCGCTGGTTTGAGAGCGGCCTTTGAAGGGATTACCGCAGGTTTGGACACAGCTGTGTTGTCAAAAGTTCACCCATTGCGTTCACATTCTTGTGCGGCACAAGGTGGCGTGAATGCGGCTATCAACGCAGACGATAACTGGGAAGACCATGCCTATGACACGGTTAAAGGTGCGGACTGGGTTGGCGATGAAGACGCCATTGACCTGATGTGCAAAGAAGCGCCACAAGCGGTGCTGGACATGGACGAGATGGGTTGCCCATTTTCCCGCGAGGACGATGGTTCCATTGCGCAACGTGCTTTTGGGGGTGCCTCATTCCCTCGTACAGCTTTTGCGGCGGACCGAACTGGCCACGCGATGCTTCACACTTTGTGGGAACAAGCGGTCAAGCACGGCACCCACATTTATGAAGAATATCACCTGCTGAAGGTTTGCGTGGACGAAAAAACAAAGCGTGCCTGCGGTGTGATTGCGATGGATATTAAGTCCGGCCAAGTGGAATATATTGCGGCTAAAGCGGTGTTGATTGCCACCGGTGGTTATGGGCGTTTGTTTGCATCCAACACCAATGCCATGATCAATACAGGTGACGGTGTGGCCCTGGCGATGAAAGCTGGCGCCCACGCAGCCGACTTGGAGTTTGTTCAGTTTCACCCAACGGGTCTAAAGTCTTCTGGGATTTTGATCAGTGAAGGTGTGCGTGGTGAAGGGGCTTACCTCATTGGTAAAGACGGCAAGCGCTTTATGGAAAAATATGCGCCAAACAAGCTGGAACTGGCATCCCGTGATGTGGTTTCCCGTGCGGAAATGATGGAGATTATGAACGGCAACGGTGAAGATGGTGCGATCTTTTTAGATGTCCGTCACCTTGGCCGTGAAAAGATTTTGGAAAAACTGCCACAAATTCGCCAGCTTTCCATTGACTTTGAAGGGGTGGACCCTGTGGATGCGCCAATTCCTGTCAAGCCAACTTGCCACTACACCATGGGCGGTATTCGCACCAACAAGTTTGGTCACTCTAAGCTAGAAGGTTTGTTTGCAGCGGGCGAGGCGGCTTGCGTTTCTGTCCACGGCGGTAACCGTTTGGGTGCTAACTCTCTGCTTGAAACCATTGTTTTTGGCAAAATTACAGGTAAGGAAATGGTGCGTTTTGTCAACGAAGAAGGCTCCAGCGAGCCGGAAACCAACACCGATGACATGGTGGAAGTTCAAAAGATGATCGCTGACTTGAAGGCCCGCCCGAAAGACGGTGGCGTGCGCCGTAACGAAATTCATAAACTATTGACTGAATCCTTGAACGAAAACTGCAGTGTTTTCCGTGATGAGGATCGTTTGAATAAAGCCCTAGATGCGGTGAACAAAGCCAAAGAGCTTTACAAAAAAGTTTACATTGACGATAAGTCCGAAGCCTTTAACACTGAGCTTTTGACCACCATTGAGCTGGGCAACTTGATTGCATTGGGTGAAGCAACGGTACGCAGTGCCTTGGCCCGTACCGAGTCTCGCGGCGCGCACACCCGTGAAGAATTCCCAGATCGTGACGATGAAAACTGGATGAAGCACACCCTTGCCATTTGGGACAATGCCAAAGAAACAGTGCGCTTGGACTATGAAGCAACCCGTGTAACAGGTAACCCAAGATACGCACCGGTTGAGCGTAAGTACTAAAGGCGAAGGAAGGCTTAGAAAATGAAGTTTTTTATGTCGATGCTTGGGTTTTTAATGCTGATTGCACTGGCCTTTTATGTGGGTTACAGCGCCGACCTTGCCCCTGTTGAAGGGGACGATTCGGCGGCGGCTTACGGCTATGGCGCGGTGGAAGAACGCCCTCAAGGGGGTATCCGCACTGGCGGCGGCGCACAGGAATCTACAGGCTTTGGCGGTTTGCAAGGCGGTCGCCCGACAGGCGCACCAGCACCACAACAAAGGTGTTTGGAAAATGCCCGTTGCTAAATTTTAAGCATAATAAAAAACCTCCCAGATGGGAGGTTTTTTATCGTCTGAAAGGTTAAGGCACGGCGGCTAAACGCAGCAGGCTTTTTAACAAAAAGTTTAATTTTGGACTGGGTAAATTCTGGCCATCTTTGCCAGCGAGATACCAACGTTGAGTTTTGATATCAAAGTAAAAACAATGACTTTTCCTGATCGGTGGCGCTTGCTTGAAAATGTGCAAAAGGGCGCTGACTGTGGGTTTTGTTTCACTTCGGATGATTAAAGCCGGTTGACCTTGATAGCTCATGCGTTGCACGCTGATGGATTGGTGCAAGGTCATCAAGGCAACAAGGGGGTGTTGCAGGCTGAGGGTATTTAGAGGTTCAAGGTTCAGCGGTTCAGAAAAAGATTCTTCCATAAGGGTTTGGTGGTTCGGTAGCTGGTTTTGGCGTTGGCGGGCTGCGTTGTTTTTAAAACAATCCCGCAAGGCGTCAATTTCGTCCGCTTCCAGCAGAGTTTTGGGGTTGTGGCTCATGTTTTATGCTCCAAAAGAGAGTGGTAAAGGGCATTGAAAAGGGAAATTATGTCTGATATTTCATTGCTTGTATACAAATAAGTGACCGATTTGTCAATGTTTATCGGCTGTCACAGGGCAAAAATGTAAATGGGGTGACTTTTGTCAGAAATGTGGCTATAATAGCCCCATATAAATTAAGTGTAATCAAAATGACGAAACAATAAAAATTATGGCTGATACAAAAAAAGTTACATTTAGAGTACAACGTGGCGAAACCGTGCAAGGGCAATATGCCTCTCGTGTGGAAGAATTTGAAGTGGAATACGGTCGTTCGACCACTGTTTTGCAAGCCTTAGAAGGCATTAAGGCTGACCAAGATGGGTCTTTGACATTCCGCCGTTCATGCTGTGCTTCCATCTGCGGCAGTTGCGGTATGGTGATCAACAACCGCTCTCGCTTGGCGTGCAAAACCAAAGTGCGCGAATTGGTGGAAGGTATCCCTGAAAAGAACCTTCAAGGTTCTGACGTCATTGAAATTGCGCCGCAAAAAAATCAGCCTGTCATTAAAGACCTCGCTGTCGATATTTCCGAGTTTTATCAAAAGGTCGATAAAATTGATCCTTACGTGCAAGAAGGTAAAGAAGCTGACAAACAGGTGACCAAGTCATCCTTTGAGCAGGTGAACATGGTGAGTAACTGCATTATGTGCGGTTGCTGCTACTCTGACTGCACCGAAATGGTTGAAAGCCCAGACTTTTTGGGCCCAGCGGCGTTGGCCAAAGCTTTCCGCTTTGTGGCCGACCCTCGTGAAGGTCATAAAACAGAGCGCTTGCAAGAGCTTTCTGAAAAGAACGGTATTTGGGACTGTACCCGTTGCGGTATGTGTGTGGATGCCTGCCCGAAAGATGTGGCGCCAATGGAAGCCATTACCAAATTACGTACCCGTGCGATGGAAGCTGGGGTGACCGATAACCCAGGTGCCCGCCACGCCATTGCCTTTAAAAATGACATTGCCAAAGGCGGCATGCTGAACGAACCAATGCTGTTGCTGAAAACACTGGGTGTTGCAGGTGCAGTTGGTCAATTGGGTAACGCTTTGCATTTGGCTAAAAAAGGTAAAATCCCTTCTATCTTCCCGCATAAAGTGGACGATGTGCACGAAGTGGAAAGCATCTTCAAAGAGTTGGATGCCAACCCAATTGAGGTGGAAACCAAACAAGAAGACACAGGCCCAGGTGCAGGTTAAGGAAGGTTTATGGCTAAATTTTCAAACAACGACAGCATGAATAAGACGCACCAATACCAGCGTCAAGTTTTTGGGGCAAGAAAACCGCAAAAACCCAATGATCAGTACAATAAACTGGCCGCTGTTTTTGAAGATGTGGCTGAGGCAGAACCGTTACAACCTGTACAGGTTGAAAAGGTGGAAACAAAGCTGGAAAAGCTCTTCCGCCAAAATAAAACAAAAATTATGAAAGCCCTGCGCGCCCTTGCACTGCAAGACCCCGCAATGGTGAAGTTCCGTCAAACAGGTTCCCTTGATGACCTGAAGGCGGCAACCCAAAACAGCACTTATAACAAACATAAGTGGGACATATTGCTGAAATATGCGGACGTTTGGGACGATGATTTGAAAAATATAAGCTACTTAGAGCTGAAAAAGCTTTATGCAGTTTCAAAAATAACTGGTTAAAAATAAAAAGGACCATCAAAATGGCAAAAAAAGCTTTGAATTACGCATATTACCCAGGCTGTGCTGCAAAGCAAATTCAAAAAGAGGCGGACTGGTCTGCCCGTGCGATCAGCGAAAAAATGGGCATCACACTGCATGACATGCCAAAGGCCACATGCTGTGGTGCGGGCAACTTGCAAGAGCATGACCCAGCTGCTGGTTTGGCTGTTTGTGCGCGCATTTTCTCCCAAGCGGAAGAAATGGGGATGGACATTTGCACCATCTGCAACACTTGCTTGCAAACCTTTACCTTTGCCAACGAACGTTTGAAAAATGAGCCTGAACTGCTGGAAAAAATCAACGCTGTCCTTTCCAAAGCGGGCGTGCGTCCTTACATGGGCACCATTGATGTTAAGCACTTGATTTGGGTGATGGTGGATGACCTTGGCATTGAAGAAGTGAAAAAACATGTGGAAAAACCACTCAATGGCTTAAAAGTAGCACCGTTTTACGGTTGCCACGCTTTGCGCCCTTATGAAGTTTTCAACGGCCGTGGTGGTCAGTCCCCTCAATATCTTGATACCATTATTGGCGCCATCGGCGGTGAGTCGGTTGACTATAACGGTAAGGACAAGTGCTGCGGCTTCCACACCATGTTGGTGCAAGAAGATACCTTCCTTAAAATGTCCGGTGGGCACAGTTTAGAAGCCAAGCGTGAAGGGGCCGAAATTATGGTTTCCCCGTGCACATTGTGTGACATGGCGCTGGGTGCTTACCAAGCCAGAAGTGAGAAGTATCTGGGGCAAAAAATTGACCTGCCAGAGATGAGTATTTCACAGCTTGTGGGCACAGCCTTCGGCTTGGACCACAAAAAATTAGGTTTCAACAGGCTTCATCAGAACCCTGAAAAAGTGTTTAAAAGCCGTGGTGTGGCATAAAAATTTAGGTTAATTTAAAAAGGGGTTTTTGGATGAAGAAATATGTAGGACTATTTATTGTTGTGGCACTTGTGGCGACTGCGTTTGTGGTGGGCGACGCTGCGGCTAATTCTGAAGATAAAGTGATTGGTATTATTGACCGCATTTTGAACGTGATTGCCGATTTCTTCGAACGTATCTTCCAAAGCTTGGCCGATGCGATTAAAAGCATCTTCACAGGAGATGACGGCGCAAAAAAGTAGTTGAGTCAGCACCTGAAAGGGACGAAAGTTTGACCGATGAAATGAAGCGTAAGGCGATTGACGTTTATCAAGTCATCACCGAATAAATCTAAGAGTGATTATTTACGCTTTCATAAGGTATCAGCTAGTCAAACTAGCTTTCCCCTTAGTGATAACGCAAATATTCATCCCTTAGATACGGGCTGTTACAGGCGCATGTACGAACAAAATATACCTAGCCTAGATTGACATTTTGGCCTGCTTTAAGAAAATTCTCATCGCTTAGATAAGGGCTATAATGAGCGTATATATTCAAATAAAAAACCACCCATTGGGGTGGTTTTTTTATTATCGTTATCGCCTCGTCGGTATTTTTGCATTTGTGTAGTTTCGTGGAGACCTTAATGCAAAGCTTTTAAGCCACCCAAAAAATATGTTGCCTTTAAACTTTTTATGATTAGCTTCGGTAAAAAAGCTTTTAAGTGTGCTGTTATCCAATTTTGCTTGCTTAATGCTGTTGAAAACATCTATGCACTGGTCTTTGAAGAAGCTGTTGTCAAATTGAGCGGATTCAGTGAGTTCTCGGGCGTGCTCTAGTTTATAGCAACTAACTCGTGCAATTGTTGCCATTGATTGGTCATCACGTTTTGAAAGGGGTTGGTGTTCCATGTGGTATACCTCAATAAAGTAAAGTGATTTTAAGGTTTTACAAGCTTGTTTTGTTTGGCCCAGCGGACAATGCCTTGAAGGCAGTGTATGGGTATATTGTAACTACCATCAGGTTTTTTGTTTGATTGCGCTTGGGCAAATTTTTCAAGCTTTTCAAAGTTTTGATGAATAGCGTTGTTGCCTGGCTTTAAATTGATTTCTTTTAACAGGTTGTCCAAGTCTTCTCGTATTTGCCTGTCTTCAATGTTCAAGCGCTCTAACACACAATTTAGGGCAATGTGCGGTGTTAAAACGAGTGTCTTAAAAAACGCATGCAACGTATTAGAATTGCTGGTGACGTGGATGGACATAAATCCTCCGAAAAAGGTCTGAGTAGGTTGGTGGTGTTTAGGAAAAATTTGAGGGTGTTTCTCTTTTATGTGATAACTGTATACGAATCAAAGGTAGATCGTCAATCATTAAAAATACTTAAGTGTCAATTGCATGCTTGTCATTGTTGGTGATATCTTATAATTTAAGTGTCATTATTTCTGAAAATAAAGGTAAACATTTTAAATGAAAAAAGTTCTTATTTTAGTTTTAGCTGTCGCAATTACAGCTTGCTCCCGCCAAGCAACGCTTGACCCAAACGCTATGACATATGATGAATCCCAGTCGATTGTTTCGGTTGAACGTGGAGTGATTATTGCCGTTGAGCAATCACAGGTGACCATTGACGGTCGTGACGATGCTGGTGTGGCAGGTGCCATTGTTGGTGGTCTTGCCGGTTCTCAGGTTGGTCAAGGTGGCGGACGTGACGCTGCGGTGGCCATTGGTGCTTTAGGTGCTTCTTACCTTGGTAAAAAATTAACCGAAAAAACCGAGCTGGCCTTTGTTTACACAGTGGAACAAAAAGAAGGTGGCATTATCACCGTGGCACAAACAGGTAACATGATTAACATTGGTGAACCTGTGCTTATTCGCACCTTTGCAAATGGTCGCAAAAGCATTACGGCGGACCAATCGCAAAACCGCATTTACAACCGCACAAAAGAAACACAGTACGCGGATTAAACAAAAAAAGCCCCCACACGGGGCTTTTTATTTGTTAGCATTTCGCTTATACTTTTTATCAAATGAATTCAAAATAACAAAAAAAGGTTATCCACATGGCACGTCGTAAAATTGCTTTGGTTGGTGCAGGCAACATTGGGGGCACACTTGCTCACCTTGCCACACTTAAAAATTTGGGTGATGTTGTTCTTTTAGACATCGCAGAAGGTATTCCACAAGGTAAAGCGTTGGACATTGCACAAAGCACATCGGTGGACGGTTTAAGCGCCGCTGTGGTTGGCACAAACGACTATGCGGACATTCACGATGCGGACGTGGTGATTGTGACAGCTGGCGTGGCACGCAAACCAGGGATGAGCCGTGATGACTTGATTGGCATCAACACCAAGGTGATGAAGTCTGTGGGTGAAGGCATTAAAAAATACGCACCAGAAGCCTTTGTCATTGTGATTACCAACCCATTGGATGCGATGGTGTGGGTGATGCGTGAAGTAACTGGCTTTAAGCATTCTAAAGTTGTGGGCATGGCCGGCGTTTTAGATTCCTCCCGTTTTGAGCTGTTTTTAAGCGAAGCGCTGGGCATTGCGGTGGAAGATATCAAAGCCTTTGTATTGGGCGGACATGGCGACACCATGGTGCCACTTGTGCGTTACTCCACAGCGGCGGGCATTCCAATCCCCGACCTTGTTAAAAAAGGCTGGATGAGCCAAAAGCAATTAGATGATATTGTGGAGCGTACAGCCAACGGCGGTGCCGAAATTGTCAAACTGTTGGGCACAGGTTCCGCGTTTTACGCACCAGCGGCATCGGCCATTGCAATGGCGGAAAGCTATCTGTTGGATAAAAAGCGCATTTTACCATGTGCTGCACACCTCAGTGGGGAATATGGCGTGAAGGATCTTTACGTGGGTGTCCCTTGTGTGATTGGTGAAAACGGCGTTGAGCGTGTGGTGGAAATTGACCTCACAGACGACGAAAAAGAAAAGTTTGAAAACAGTGTGAATGCCGTTAAAGGATTGGTGGATTCTATTGATCTTTCAACTGCGGAATAAACATTAAAAACGGGGCAGGGCAGGTGCTTTTAAAGGTGCCTGCTTTGTTTTTTGTAAATGAATTTATGTTAATAGAAAAGGGTTTTAAAAATGAAAATTGCAATTATCAGTGGGTCGCACAGGCCATCAGGGCAGTCAGGTCGCATTGCGGACTTTTTGGCAAGCCGTGTTGAAAGCTTGAAAACAGGGGCTCAAACCTATGTTTTAAAACTGACCCATGACATGTTGCCACTGTGGGATGAAAGCATGTGGGGGCAAGAAGGCCAAGCCAAGGAAGCTTACGCACCCATTGCAAAAGAGCTTCAATCCTGCGATGCTGCCATTGTGATTGCGCCAGAATACAACGGCACTGCACCCGCAGCCCTTAAAAACTTTTTCCACTATGCCAGCGGCAGCGACCTTGGGCATAAAGCAGGGCTTTTGGTGGGTGTCAGCGGTTCTATCAATGGGGCATACCCCATTGCTGAAATGCGTTCCCACAGTTCAAAAAACTGTAAAATTTGCTACATGCCCGACCACTTGGTTGTGCGCCATGCCGCAGAAGTTTTAAAGGATGATGTGAAGGATGACTTTAAAGAAGACGATGCCTACATGCGTGAGCGCATTGATTATACATTAAATGTCTTCTTTGAATATGCGGAGGCGTTGAACAAGGTGCGTGAAAGTGAAGTGGTGAAAAACACGCCACAAAAGTACGCCTTCGGCCAATAAAGGAGCACTTAAGCGGTTTTATTTACGTTTTGAGATGTCTTGCCTAGGTTTCTAGGCGTCAACATCACGCGCCGCAAATACATCTCGCTTATTTACGCCTTTTTTAATTGGATTTTATAGAATAAAAGAAAGCCCGCAAATGCGGGCTTTCTTGTCGATTTGTTGGTGATTTACGCTGAAAGGTGTTGACTTTTCTGGCCTTCTTCGGGTTTGTAAATTTGCACAGGGGTAAGGAAAAACCTGTGAATCATGGAAAGGCCTTCATCGGTGCGGATTGTGGAAATGTTTTCATTTTCTAAAACAAACAGCGTCAATTCGCTTTCAGCTTCCGGTGTTTCATCGAAGTATGTTTCAATGGCTTTTTTATGGTTTTTGCCTATAGCTTTATTCATATTCCCCATATCATATATGATAGAATTGATTTGTGCTGATATACATTTAGTTCCGATGGCTTGCCAGTTTTGGCCACGAGCTCGTAAGCCTTCCAATGCGGTGCGTGTGCATATGAGTTCATACAAGGGTTTGTTGCTTGGCATAAGTTTCTCCAAAGTGGTCTTCAAAAAAGAAGGGTGGGGGTGGGTCAAAGGGTTTGATATCAAGGCAAAAATAAATTTTTGTATGATCATTCAAAAAGCAAATGTATGTCTATCACGTTGTATCATTGGTGTAAGTGGTGTTCGTTTCAAGCTGTCACCTTTAAAAAATGTAAACTTTTTTGTACATCAGCGGTTAAATGCGCTACACTTTAATGGTTCACCTTGCATCAAGGTGGGGAGAGATGAAATTTTAAAAATAAAAAGAGATTTAAGCATATGAATCTTCATGAATATCAAGCAAAACAAGTGTTAGAAAAATTTGGTGTTGCAGTGCCACGCGGTATTGTTGCATCCACCCCTGCGGAAGCAGAAGCCGCAGCGAAAGATCTGGGCACAGCCATCACCGTGGTGAAAGCGCAAGTTCACAGTGGTGCACGTGGTAAAGCCGGCGGTGTTATTTTGTGTAAATCCCCAGAAGAAGCAGCGGAAGCAGCTAAAAAGCTGATTGGCACACAATTGGTAACCCACCAAACAGGCGCAGAAGGCTTGCCTGTGCACAAAGTTTATGTGGAAGAAGGTTCGGACATTGCACGCGAACTTTACCTTTCCATCACCCTAGACCGTGAAAAAAGCTGCAACTTCATTATGGCCTCCACAGAAGGTGGGATGGACATTGAAGCCGTTGCAGAAGAAACACCCGAAAAAATCTTCACTGAAAATGTGGATCCATCGGTTGGCCTGTGGCCATACCAGTGCCGCAATGTGGCCTTTAAACTTGGCCTAAAAGGCAAGCAGGTAAACGATTTTGTAAAATTGTTGATGAACCTTTACAAGTGCTATGAAGATATTGACGCTGCCATGTTGGAAATTAACCCACTTGTGGTGACAGGTGATGACGAAATTAAAGTGTTGGATTGCAAAATCAACATTGATTCAAACGCCCTTTACCGCCAAAAAGAAATTCACGAAATGGACGATGAAACCCAACAAGACGAACGTGAAGTGAAGGCCGCTAAATTTGACCTGAACTACATTGCCTTGGAAGGGGACATTGGCTGCATGGTAAACGGTGCAGGCCTTGCCATGGCAACCATGGATATCATCAAGCATTACGGTGGCCAGCCAGCCAACTTCCTTGACGTTGGTGGCGGTGCGACGGAAGAACGTGTGACAGAAGCCTTCAAAATTATCCTTTCCGACAGCAATGTTAAAGGCATTTTGGTGAACATCTTCGGTGGTATTATGAAGTGCGATATCATTGCCAACGGTGTGGTAGCAGCGGCCAAACAAGTTGACCTTGCTGTGCCACTTGTGGTGCGCTTAGAAGGCACAAACGTGCAAGCTGGTAAAGAAATTTTGGCCAACTCTGGTTTGCCAATCATCACAGCGGATGACTTGGACGATGCGGCACAAAAAGTTGTGGCTAAAGTGGCAGAGTTGAAGGCTGCGTAATTTGAAATTAAAGCATTTTACAGGTTTTTTTGCGCTTGTTGTGTTGACTGGTTGCAGTGCTTTTTACCCCGAAACTTGGTTTAAAGGGGAAGAAAACGCCCACAGCCCGTGGCATGGCTTTATTTATGTGATGGAGAGCCGCAATGTCGAAACCCGTCACTATTTAGGGCCATTTGTCACCTTGACGGGATGCATGCAGCATTTGCAAGTGCAAACAAAAATGAGTGGTTACGCTTACTACTGCGGTTTTAACTGCGGTCAGGACTTAAGCAACCCCAGCAAGCCTCTAAAGTGTGAAAAAGTTATGGGCAGCCCGCTTGAGGCGCTCGAATAAAAAAGGAAATAAAAAATGTCTATTTTTATTAACAAAGATACAAAAGTGATTTGCCAAGGTTTTACTGGTAAAAACGGTACGTTCCACAGTGAACAGGCACTGGCTTACGGCACAAACATGGTTGGCGGTGTAACCCCTGGTAAAGGTGGTGAAGAACATTTAGGCCTCCCTGTGTTTGACACAGTGGCCGAAGCGGTGGAAAAAACAGGTGCCACAGCAACAGTTATTTATGTACCACCCCCATTTGCAGCGGACGCTATTTTAGAAGCGGCTGACGCTGGCATTTCATTGGCGATTTGCATCACAGAAGGGATTCCCGTGGCGGACATGATCCGTGTGAAAGAACGTTTGCAAAAGGCGGACTGTCGCATGCGTTTGGTGGGCCCTAACTGCCCAGGCGTCATTACGCCAGATGAGTGCAAAATTGGTATTATGCCAGGCCACATCCACAAAAAAGGCAGCATCGGTATTGTTTCCCGCTCTGGTACTTTGACATACGAAGCTGTTGGCCAAACAACAGCAGAAGGTTTGGGTCAAAGCACTTGTGTCGGCATTGGTGGGGACCCTGTAAATGGGACCAACTTCATTCAAGTGCTCAGCGCTTTTGAAAATGACCCTGAAACCGACGCCATCATCATGATTGGTGAAATTGGCGGTACCGCAGAAGAGGAAGCTGCTGAGTTTATTTCAACCAGCGTAACCAAGCCTGTGGTGGCCTTTATTGCGGGTACAACAGCGCCAAAAGGCAAACGCATGGGCCATGCAGGTGCCATTGTAAGCGGTGGCCAAGGCACAGCGGAAAGTAAAATTGAAGCATTGACCAAGGCGGGCGTGACCATGGCGCCAACACCGGGCGAATTGGGCAAAACAATGAAAGCCGTTTTAGAAGGCAAGTAATGCACAAGCTATAAAAAAACCCGCCAGACTGGCGGGTTTTTTGTCTTTAAGGTGCTTGTTCGGTTGTTTGACCGTTATCGGGACATATCGTCACCAAGGTCAATTTGGTCATCTAGGTTGTTGGCGTTGAATATTAAGCTATTATCATCAGGGCTTTGGCTCATTTTAATTTTGTTTGGATCAATGCCAAACTTTTCAGCAACCAAGTGAATTTTACGGGCAAAATCCACAGGGTCATCAAAGGTGTGTTCTGCACTAAGAGGTTTTTGTTCCGTCATATCTTTGCCGTAATTTTTTTGATAACGTTCAACCTTGGACAATGCATCTATCTTGCCCTTTGCAAGTTCTTTTTGGTAAACGTATTCCGTATCACTTAGGTCTTGCGCATCTAGCTTTTCTGTGACTTGTTGTAAATATTCTTGCTTTAAAGTGTCTATACGCTCTTGCAGGTCGGCCAGCTCTTCGCCTTCTAAATGGGAAATATCCCCTAAGTGAGATTCTAGGAACGATTGTGCATCAGCGACGGCTTGATTTGCAGATTGCTCTGAAAATTCAGAATGCGCATGATATATTTTGGAAAAATCTTCGCCTAAACTGTCGTACATTGGTTGCTGCTGAACAGTTTTGGGTAGACCGTCTAAATGTTGGGCGTATTCCTCCGTCATCACCAGCTCTGCCATCTCTTGTAAGTGCTGAACTTGCCAGAGACCTAATATTTTGTCCTCTCTAAAATATTTAGAGCAATAGTTATTTTCACCCACCAGTTCAGGGTCAATCCCGCCGGTCATTTCCATGCTTTTTTCACAGGCGCGGTAATCTTTTGCCATTTGGTGTACCACAGCTTTTCTGTCTTCGAGTGACAGCTCTCTTACATCATCTTTGTTCATGTTGTGGATGATGTTTTGCTTCAGCTCTCGGGCCAGTTCTTCAAACAAGTCTTTTTGGGTGGGGCTTGTGTTAATTTCAGGATTGTCTTTGTCTAAATTGAAGTTTGCACCAACTTCTGCGCCTTGTTGTGCCGGGCTTGATGTGTCTATATCCACAGTTTGACTTGTGGTATCTGGCGCGTCAATGCTTTGGGTGTTTTCGAGTTCATTTTGCTTCATGGAGGAAAGCCCCACAACGGCCGTTGCGCTGACTGCAATCCCCGTTGCCCATTTTTTAAATTTGTTCATATCGCTTTCACCCACTTAAATTATCTGTTTGGGCCACCAAAAGGTGACCTGAATTTGTTTTCACTGCGCATTTGACTGTCCACACGGTCCATCTCCACCTCGGCTTCAAAGACAGGCTCATAACTTTGAATGAAGCCGTCAATCACCTTATCACGGACGTTTTGCTCCAAGGAGGCATAGACGGCTAAGCCGCCCACATCTTCAACCGTAATGTTGTTCACAATCACAGTGCCCGAAATGTCTTCACCGTTTAAGGACTGTTCGAATAAGTTTTGAAACTGTGCATTTTCGCCTTGCAAGGAGGAGGGGACATGCTCACTGTGTTTGTACTGGTAATGTTCATCATCACCGTAAAGGTTTTGCAGCTCGGCTTTGCGGTCTTGCAACATGTTGAGTTTATCTTGCCCTTCAAGGTCGGGGTTTTTCATTTCAGTTCTAAGTAAGGTTATCATGCGGTTGTCGTGCTGTTCTTGGATGGCTTCATAAGCGGTGACAATGTGGCCTGCTTGGGTTTCGTTTATGTTGCTTGGTTCATAATTTAACAAGCTTTCAATTTCATTGTCTTGAAGGCCATGCTCAGCCACAAATGCTTGGTAAACTTCTGCTTTGGATTGAGCGCTGTTTAAAAGCTCAGTTTCTATGTTTTGACTGGCGGCGTAGCTTTGTATGTCCACAGCTTGAAAATGAGGGGTTTCCGCCCCAAACGATTTGCCGGATGAGAGTCCGGCTGCAAATGTGACACCTAACATGCCGGTTCGGCTGTGTTTAAAGCCATCTGCAATTTTTGTTAACAATCCTTTTTTGGACACGTCTAACCCTCTTGAATTTTTGCTGTAATCCTTTATGATGTTGTTTGATAATAAAAACTGACAAAGCGCGCCCACGCTTGTTTGCCCCATAGAAAGTGTTATTTTGAAATTTAAATTTTTGTTGTTGGTTTGCGCCTGTGTGATGCATGCTCATGCTGTTTTTGCGAATGAGAACGAACCCACCTTTGAGGAAAAGATTCCGCAAGAACTGAAAGAGAAGCGTGAACGTTTCTTCACAGCGATTTTTGAAAATGACCTGTTTGCAGGGCAGGACGCCAATTACACCAATGGTGTTTTGTTCACCTATTATGACACGGACTTTGATGTGCCGCACTCGGTGCGAGAATTTGTGGATTTTTCAAAATTTTTCCACATTGACGAGCTGACATCTGTGGCTTATTCGCTTGGCCATAATCTTTACACGCCAAAAGATATCACCCTTAAAACGCCTGACCCGAAGGACAGACCATACGCCGCATTTTTATACGGCACCATTGGCCTTTCCACCATTTCGGGTGATCATATCAACAACTTGGACTTGACACTTGGATTGGTTGGTCCGTCCGCTTTGGGAGAGCCAATTCAAGAAGAGGTGCACAGCTTTGTGGACACCCGTGACCCTGCGGGTTGGGACCATCAGCTTAAAGATGAGCCGGCTTTGATGTTGTCCTACCAGCGTCGCTGGCCAGAAAAATATGCCGGTAACATTGGGCCGTTTTACTTTAGAACAGCGCCTTATTGGGGGGCCACTTTGGGCAATGTTTACACATACGGTGCCTTGGGTTCCACCTTCCAGCTGACCCCTCAAAAGTACAAATGGCAGGCCATGCCCCTTCGGGTGAAGCCGTCTATTCCAGGGACGGGCTACTTTAACGTGCCAGATCATGCCTTTGCATGGTCCGCTTTTGCAGGGTTTGAAGGCCGTGCTGTGGCACGCAATTTGTTTTTAGACGGTAATTCTTACCAAGATAGCCCATCGGTGAGTAAAAAAACCTACGTCGGCGATGCCAATGTGGGCTTAAGCCTGATTTTTGGACGTGTGCGCACATCATTCACCATCAACTGGCGTAGCCGAGAGTTTGATGGCGGCGCCTCCGCCACCTTCGGCGCACTTTCGGTAGGTTATCGTTTGTAGGGGGGTATTGTGAGTTTTATGCTCCACGCTCAAGGGAATTAACTCGAAGGTATTTACCAAACTTGTCAGGTATGCCACATTCTTTTAAAAGTTCCCATAAATCTTGAACTTTATCAGATGCTGTTTTTAACTTTTCGCTTCGGTCAGTTTTATCCATGTTAATGGCGTTACCTTCATGATCGTACGCATATGTATATGCAATCCAAGACTGTTCAGCAATTTTAACAACAGATTCAACAAATCCATGAAGCTCCTCAGGTAGCTCTATTTTTGAAGACTGATTAACTTCCCAAAATTGAAACATGGATTCATTTTTTACGACCCCAGATGCGATTGCTGTTTCAATTGCTTTTAATAATTTTACGTAATTATCTTTAACAATCTGCCTTTCATGAGCTTCAAGCTTTTGTTTTGAACTCTCTTGAGTGGCTTTTGCAATGTTGTTTGCTTTAAAAGCTACCCAAAATAAGGCTAGTCCAATAATTAAATTAACTAATACATCTAATAAAGTTATTAGATTGGAATGGTCTTTAGAGCATGTATTTATAGTGCGATCAAAATAAAACATGCCAATGATTATAATGAGACATGCAGCTGTAACTACCAGCGAAGTTTTGTAAATTGACAGCATACGCGCTCTCCTCTTTTATTTGCGGAAATATAATTTAAATTCTACCCTCAAAATATAAGGGTGGTGCTGTCTATTAAAATCTCACAAAGTGTCGATAAATAAAAAACATTGAAAACAAAAGAAAAAAGACGCCAACTTGAATTTAGTTAGACGGTGGTAGGAGTGGTATTAAACTTATAAACTGTTGATAATAAATATATTTAAAACTTCACCAAAAGAGATATACCCGCAAAAGTTACCGCAAAAGTACTGGATGTAGATGGACGGCCTAGGACTAAAAATAGAATATAATGAGAATACCACTCTCATTAATCTAGCTCAATAATATTATTTCACCACCAACAGCTGTGCCCAATCACTCGTATAAGCAGGGCTTTGGTGTTTACATAGATTGCGCCATTTACCGTTGGGGTTAGATGTACCGAAGCGGAGCGTGTGCTTGCCCATGGTGCTATTCAGCTTATCCATAGCCGTCATTAAGCTTTCGCTGCGCTTATTATCAACAACGCTGAACAAGTCCGCCTGATGCGCGCTTTTATGCTGAATGTCATGCAAGCAAATACCCGCCTTTTTGAAGCCAACGCCTTGTTTGAATATCTCATCTACGCCTTTCATCGCCTGCTTAGTCAGAACGCCTGTATCGCTTGTGGCGTTATCTAAAGTGATGAGCGTTGAATTGGCGTAATACTTACCTTTAAAGGGGCTAGAGCTTGCGTAAACGGTTATTGCACGTGCCTCAGTGCCTTCACTTCGCAACTTCTCCGCACCAGTAGCCACGAAGGTAGAAACAGCTTCTTTCAGCGTTTTTAAATCCTTCACAGGTTCACCAAAGGAACGGGAACTGATAATCTGCTTGCGGTGATCGGGTTCTTCACCAAAGGCATAACAAGGTGTGCCTTGTAGCTCTAAAACCGTTTTTTGTGTCACCACACTAGTGAGTTCACGAATATGTGCTGGGTCACATTCAGATAACTTCCACGCTGTGTTTAAACCCATATACGTAAACCGCTCAGACAACTTCCTACCTACACCCCAAACATCACCCACATCCATGCGCTGAAGCACAGAACGACGCGCCTGCAAGCTGTTCATCAAATAAACACCTTCCGCCTCTTCATACTTTTTCGCCACAGATGCCGCCGCTTTAGCCAGCGTTTTGGTTGGTGCAATGCCGATAGACACGGGAATACCCGTCCACTTCTTCACACGTTTACGGATACGTTGGCACAAAGGCTTTAGCTCATGCTCAGGGATACCTGAAAGGTCGAGGAAGGCTTCATCTACGGAGTAAACTTCTATCGCAGGTGACATCTCACGTAGAACGGACATCACACGTTGGCTCATATCCCCATAAAAGGACAAGTTACCGCTGATGCATTCCACCCGGTGCTTTTTAACGATATCTTGAATTTTAAAGACAGGTGCACCCATTTTAATACCAAGCGCTTTTGCTTCATTCGAACGTGCTACAGCACAGCCATCATTAGAAGACAGCACAATCACAGGGCGGTTATTCAAACTTGGCCTAAACACCCGCTCACAAGATACAAAGAAGTTGTTACAGTCTACGAGGGCGTACATTACTTGTTCGTTATATGAGTGTAAACAGCTTTAAGACACCTACCAAAATCGTTTAAAAGCCCTCCACCTTCACCTGTTAAGTCTAATAATGTAGGTGCTTTTATTAATTCGGATTGAATTAAAGCTGATATCGCTAATATAACGGTTAACCAGAGCATTCCACCCGCAACCCGTTTTGAGTCTTTATGACGTACAATTCCACGATTATATTCATCAAGAGTCTTAATAGCACTCCTCCCTATTTTATAATAGATGGAGTCACCCTTATCTAAATCACCTTCTGCAACAAGTGAGTCTAAGCACAATTTCAACATACTTTGAAACTCTTCAGCATCTTTTCTATATCTAAAGGATCTACCGTAGATGCTTATTGCTATATCATAAATACTGAATTGAAAACTATCACGGAAAGAAAACGTATTTTTCCCATCGTGCTTAACTTTTAAGTTCACAGCATGCTCTAGTACTTTCATCCTAGCATCGGTTTTATCCATTTTAGAAAAGTAAGATGCAAAGCGAGTTATGTTACTTTTGTGCCTGTAATAGGCCCAGACTTTAAAGGTATCCCATTTAGTCCAACCCTCAAAAACCCATTGCCAATAACTGTTATATTTTAAATCGTACTGACCGTAAAAATGGGTGATTTCCATCGAGGATATTCCCTTTATAGAAACCTCTTTTGGGGTGTCATATACTGTACCTGCCTCTGCACGTACTCGAACGGATAGCTTCTTTGTGTTTTTATTGTAAGACTCAAATAAGGCATCCTCATTCACATCTAGCTCTTTGTGGCCTATAAACAGTATATGGCAATTTACAGCTTTAGCTACTTCGCCAGAACGAGGGATGTTTGATTCGGAAGGTCTTTGTCTTTCTAGAAATTCAAGGTTTCTCTCTAAAAACTTTTCATTCAATTTTTTTAAACACATATCTCTTAAACCCCCTTAATTATATTCGTAACAACACCCCAAGTGTCGAGCTCTTCACCGTCGCTTAGGACGATATCTTCAAAGTCGTCATTTTCAGCTATCAGCGTTACTTTATCACCGAAGCGTTGGTATCGTTTCACTGTCAAATCACCATTCACCACAGCGATGATGATTTTACCGTTTTTTACATCTAAGCTTCTATCCACCACCAGCAAATCACCTTCGTCTATCCCAGCGTTCAGCATAGACTTACCCGCCGCACGCACAAAGAAAGTGGCTGATGGCGTTTTGATAAGATGCTCGTTAAGGTCTAGTTTTCTATCCACATGGTCAGTCACACCAAAAGGAGTACCCGCTGAAACCGTCCCTTCATAAAGAGGGATACTGTACTGCGCACCAGATGTTAGGAAAGCCTTTACATCTTCCGCCTTATCTTCAGGCACACGCATAACCTTGGTAGCCTTACCGTAAGCGCCTGTTCCCTTTGGGCGACCTGCACCCTGCCTTTTTCCACCATGATTTTTCATAACTTGATTATTGTTACAAATAATAAGGGTTGTCAAGACCTGGTATGACGGTATTTCTTAATAATCTTTAAAATGTTCATAATTTGAAAAATCAAATCCAGATTCCAGCTCTAAAACTTGCTTTATAATTCCCTTACGATCATCACTAAATCTATATCGAGCATAGATTTGAGAGTTTCTTTCAACACCTTCCATAATAACCTTAAAGTCATCTATATTAAATATATGTCGATAATTGATAAAACCAAAGAATCTATCATCAGCATTATTAAATGAGTGACTATGTATATAATAATTAATCAAAAAGTCTTTAAATAAAATACCCCCTTCACCAGAGTCAGAAAGTGTGAATAACTTTTTCAAACAACCTTCTGTTACAGACACTTCTTCTTTTATAACCCATTCACTAATACATCTATAGTGTTGTTCTATACTTCCATTTTCAAACCACATTAAACATTTAACATCAGAATTAATACTCGATAAAGCTCTAAGATTCACCTTCACATCACAATCTAAATGTGTATAGAAACTCACATCTGTATTGAACAAAAAGCTAACAAGGCTCACTAATGGATCACCTGAATCTGCTACTTTGCTAAAGTAACCTTTATCGGACGCAACTAAATCTTTAAATGTTTTTGAGTTTTGTTGATAAAGAAGCTCTAACGCTGTTCTGTTGATATTTCTATTCTCATCCGCTTTATCATTCACTACCTTAAAGGTCATCTTCCAAAGGTCTTTGAACAGTTTTTCTTGGGTTGACGTATTAGTAATTTTGAAATACCTAGCATTTAAGTAAGACTTCAATTCTTTAATATCCCCAAGTTTATCTTTATTTTGAGATAAATCTTCCATTAAATCTGATGATATATTCCTTGCTAGATAGGGAGGCACTGTAAGCAAGACATCTAATGCATTTCTGATGTGAGATCTTACTGTGTCTTTGTTCGGCCTATGTAAATCAGATTGAGAGTCAATCACGGGGTGAGCTGACAAGTGTCTGTCCTCTTGAATTCGCTCAAGGTATTTTACATTTACATTATCAATTAACTGCGTTTGAGTTGAAACTTTTTTAAGCAGCTCCAACTCCCATTTAGGGTCTTTTGTATTACTTGCCTGCATGTTCTTTATATCTTTTAAAATTTTTTCAGCGGTTTTATCACCTTTCAAGTCACGCAGATGTTCAAGTTTAAACAATAGATCACAAACAATAACCGTCCAAAGCATAACTACGGAAGACCTATAATTCCCTCCATTATAATTAGATAACACTTCGTTAAAATAGTCTTTGGTTTTACTATCATATATATTAGTTGCTCTGGTAGATATAGAGTATTCATCGAGTATCATTTACTCATCCCCTTCATCAATACATCAAACATAAGTTCAGCAAAACCACGTGCCACTTGTTCGCTAGAAAGTACTTTGGTAGCCATGTTATCATGCGCATCCATGCTTTCAATTACCGCCTGTTGAATGGACTCGGGGAACTTGCCAAGCATAACTTGCTCCTTGGTATTGTTTCGCAGTTGGTCCATAACATCTTCATTCTCAGATATCTTGCCAGCAATTGTGTGTGCGTAACTGATCATATCTGACTCTGTTAAGTCTTCTTCAATAAACAAGTCATTCATACGTTCAATAATTTCTTGCAGGAATGCGGTTTGCTTATCTTTGGGTTTGGCTCCAGAGTCGATTTTTGCCGCACGTAATTTCTCACCAGTGCCATCTAGCTTAAGATCTTGACTTCGCTGTTCGTGTAAGCGGTAATGCGTCATCATCACATCGCTAAGGTCTACATCGTCTCGTGTAATCTCAATACGAAGCATTGGCGTTAGATGTTTAGCAAAGGTGTTAAGCTTTTCTAGATCTTCATCATCAAAGTCAACAATTTGTGAGCTGAACTCATAAAACTTGCAGTAGCCACCTAAGTCAGCCTTGAACACATCAAGCTTATCTTTAGCCTCTTTGACATTTTTCAGTGTATTTTCTGCATACTTGATTGCTTTGTCATTATTGTCGGCCTTCGCTTTGTCTAACTCTGCCGTTGCCAGTTTTATAGCTTCAGCAGCTTCTTTATATTGAACCTGGAATCTTTCAACCGCAGGTTTGCAGATATTTGTTAGTTTAGCTTGGTTGATACGTTTGTTGTGATATGCTTCACTAAAAGATTCAACTTCTTGCCATTGATAGATACCTACCGCATTTAACTTATCGAATTGTTCATAAACAATGTTTGGATCTGATACATCGTTGATTTCAGCTGTTAAATAGTATGTCTTAAATTCGTCTAAAATATCTTTAGGGTCGTTCACAAAGTCCAACACAAATGTTTGGTCCTTACCTGGGTACATACGGTTCAGACGGGAAAGTGTTTGAATACACTCAACACCCTTCAATTTTTTATCAACATACATTGCTACAAGCTTTGGCTGATCAAAACCGGTTTGGAATTTATTGGCTACTAACATGACCTGATAGTCATTACTATCGAATGCTTTCCTCATATCACGGTTTTTGAGGCCTGGATTCATGTTGTTTTCAGTGTACGGGTGATTAGGAACTTCTGGGTCATTCACTTCTCCAGAGAAGGCCACCATCGCATTGATGTGCTGGTATCCTTTTTCTTTCACATACTTCTCAAAAGCATTTTTGTATCTCACAGCTTCTAAGCGGCTAGAAGTTACAACCATAGCCTTGGCTTGACCACCTAAATGATGTTTAACCTTTGCTTTGAAGTGCTCAATGATCGTTTCAACTTTTTGAGATATGTTGTAAGGGTGAGTGTTGATCCATTTAGCAACTTTGGTGGAAGCTTTGCGCTGATCAACTTCTTTGTCATTTTCAGGGTTTTTATGTGCAAGCTTATAAGCCACTTTGTAGCTTGTATAGTTTTGAAGAACATCCATAATGAAGCCTTCCTCAATAGCTTGACGCATAGAGTAAACATCAAATGCCATAGGCATGTTGTCTTTGCTTGCTGGAAGTTCAGGGTTGGGTGTACGTCCAAATAGTTCAAGCGTTTTTGCCTTAGGGGTCGCCGTAAAAGCAAAATAGCTAATATTTTTAGAGCCTTTGCGTGCCTCTAGTGTTAAGCGTAGAATGTCATCACTGCTTAGTTCTTCATCTTCTTCTATTTGCTCAGCCATTAAAACTTCACGAAGCTTTCTAGCTGTTGCACCAGTTTGGCTAGAATGTGCCTCATCAGCAATCACAGCATAGTTACGACCAGCAAGGGTAGAGTCCTCACGGATAGCATCCAAAACGTAAGGGAACGTCTGTATAGTTACAATAATAATTGACGTGCCTTCTTTAAGCTCTTTTGCTAATTGAGCAGACTTGGACCCTTCGGCTTCTTCCCTGTTAATACGAGCAATCATGCCAGAGCTATGCTCAAACTGGTAAATTGTGTCTTGTAGTTGACTGTCTAGTACTGTTCTATCAGTAATCACAATCACCGAGTCAAAGAACTTATCTTCACCATCGTAAAGAGATGCTAGTTGATGAGAAAGCCAGGCAATAGAGTTTGACTTACCAGAGCCTGCACTATGCTGCACAAGGTACTTATGGCCTGTGCCTTCATCCTTCACTGTGTTTAGTAGTTTATTCACAACCTTCCATTGGTGATAACGTGGGAAAATCATCGTTTCTTTTTTCTTGATCGTGCCGTCAAGCTGTTCTTTATCTTCTTTTTCTAAGTGAATGAAGCGATGAAGAATTTTAAGCAAGTTATCTTTTTCGAAGATTTCCTTCCAAAGGTAACTGGTCGCATATTCGTTTTCATCTGCAGGAATATCATTCCCTGCACCATGGTCACTTGTACCTTGGTCAAACGGTAGGAAGAATGTATCTTTACCGGCTAGGCGGGTGGTCATAGCAACGTTATATTGGCTCACAGCAAAGTGCACCAAGGCCCCACGCTTAAATGTAAGCAATGGTTCTACTTTACGTGTTTCAGGGTCTTTCGGCAGGCGGTCTTTCATGTATTGAATTTTCGCATTGTCTAAAGCCTGTTTGAATTCGGACTTCAGCTCACAAGTCGCCACAGGAATACCGTTTACAAACAATGTAAGGTCAATACGGCCCTGATAACCATTAGGCGAGTACACTAGCTCTGGCACCACACGGAAGATGTTCTGTTCGTACTTCACGTTCGCTTCAGGGTTTAAGGCGTGGTCAGGTATGCCTGCACATAGTTTAAACTTAGCGCCTCGGTCCTTAATTTCATTACGAAGCAGCCAAAGTGTACCTTTGTCAGGGTTGTTCAGGGTGCGTTCAACCGTTTTAAGGAAGCTAGTCTCAACAGCTGCACCATATTGCTGCTCTAGCTTTTTCCAGCTTTCTGGGTGTGTTTTTTTCGCGTATGTAATAAGGTCTTCACTATAAAGTGCCAATTCACGGTTATAGTTTGCTGGCTGACCAAGTTGCCACCCACTTGCCAACATATCTTCTATAACATCATTCTGGAATGTGTTTTCTATTGTTTGTGCTCTTGCCCTAAGCGTTGCCATTGTTATTTAACCTTAATTATTTGTATCTATGCTTATATCGTCCATATTCTTTTAGAGATGTCTCGATATAAAGTTTGTCTGATGGCCATGTCATCCTTTGTCATCGTAGTGTGTGGCCTAAAATTCAACCCACTTGTTGTTTCAATTTTTCTGAAGTTTGGATTATTTTCATATGTCAAAGGATGCAAAGATTTCACTAAACAGTTCTCTTTGATGTAATGTTCAAGCTTGTCCTCATAAGGTTTGTCGCTATATGACTGGTTTGTCCCATTAGGAAGTAGAACTAACCCTCCGATGCTATTTCTAGCCTCTTCAAAGTCATTTCTCTGGTCAAACACACCCTTAAAAGCTTCATAGTTATTTGCCCATAAATGTTCAATTTCATAAGCTTTACCTTTAACTGGTTTGTAATATTTTACAAAGCTGGACTCTTCACCTGCTAACTCATCTACATAGCTAGATAGACGAGATAATAAATACTTAACAAATCGCTTGTTTTGGCCGTGAAGTTTAAATTTGTCATAACCGTCAAAGTCAACATCCAGCTCGCTAAGTTTCATACGAAGGGTTGTCTGCAAATCTTCATAACTTTTATTTCGGAGTTCTTTGATAAGGTTATACATTGTGTAACTAATCGAGCTTGCTGAAAAGTTACGGAAATTGATAGATCTTCTTACGCAGAATGCATCAATATACTTTGCAACAAGGTTGATCTTTGAGTTTGATAATTCAACACTGTCACCCAACATCAATGGAGCCAACATAAGCGGATAAGCAAGGGATGATGCAATGCCCCACTGTGCAATGTAGTAAACATGCTCTAAGCCAGGTGTAAGGTTAAGTTCAGCTTCTTTAATGCGTTTATATGCATCAGCATAAAACTTGAAGTCTTCGTTAATAAACTTATGAAACCCTTCTTCAGAGGATGATGTTAAGTTTAGTTTTACTTGGTTATCACGTACCCAGTTATGAAAACGCGTACCAATGATCTCAAAGTCAGCATTTGAAGAATCTGCTTTTCGTGCCCGCATCGTTTCGGCATATTTACCCCTCAACCATGCTTGGATAAATCTCTGGTCTTCTTCTTTATCGAATGATTTTAATTTTGCTACAACATCTTTCCACATGTTGTTTGCTGTGTTGCGTCTGTTTTCATCTTTATATTTTGAAAGCAGAAAACCTTTTAGCATCTCTGTCGCGGTAAGGCTTAAGCCACGGTCATTCATCGTTTCAAAAATGGTGTAGGCATTCTCGTCGCTGTAAGCAATAATTTCTACCAAAACAACAAGCTCTTTTAACCAGTCAACAAACAATGGAAGAACAGCAGGGTCCTTAATTTCCTCAGGAAATGTTTCTACAATATTATTGTAACGCATTACCATGTTCTTCACTGAAGCATTGCTACTATCTTCAATGGGATAATCACCTTTGTAGTGCAAACCTTCTAAACATTCAGTTCTTTCAGGAACATCAATGTTGAATGATTTCTCTCCAAATTTATCTGAAAAGATCATTTCTTCCAACTTGCTTTCGCCACTTAAGTTATTTAAGTAAATTAAAAGAAGGGTTATCGATGTTAAACGTTGCTGACCATCAATAATGCTTCTTTTGCCATCTTTTTCGCTTAGAACAAAAGGGCCTAAATAGTAACTATTATATGATGCAACATCGCGCCTGCTATGTTCGCTGGAATAATTAAGAAGGAAAGCATTACAAAGGTCTGAAACAAGCTGTTCAATGTGCTCTTGTTTCCAGCTGTACTCACGTTGGTAGTAATCCACGGTGTATTTTTTGTTGCTTAAAACTTCTAAGATAGACCTGTTCTTAGCTTCAATCTTATTTTCTAAATGGCTCATGCTACATTTACCTCTTTAGTTTTTTGCCCTGCTGGGTGTTGCCAGCTTCTTACATCTATTTTACCTGTTACCGCTGCGGAGATAAGCGCTGTACGACGCTCCTTCAGCAGCTCAATAGCCTGTTCTGCCTTTTCAATAGTTTTGTCAATTTTGGCAGTTTGATTGTCTAAGTATGTGACAATTTCTTGCTGTTCATCTTTCAATGGATAACAAAAAGCTACAGCCTTAAAATCATCTTTATTTAACTTAGGCTGAGCTGACGACGCAGTAGCACTCAAGATCAACTGCTCTTTGATAGGGGTTGATTGCCCTATATAAGCCATGTATTCACGTAATACAGTTTTCGAATTAAACTTGGCCATGAACATATTAGGAGCAAGAGATGCTAAACCTTTATCAAAGGGCATTTCATAAAAAAGACCTGCATACGCCCCGACATTTGCAAGTAAAAATTCCCCTCCATGTAGAGACGATTTCTTCAAGTATTGATATGAGTGCTCATTAATCCAGACACCATCTTCATTATCTAAATTCTTTCGAAGGTCTGTTAAGCGTACTAATCTGGCATGGTTAGGCTCATCCAAGTATTGAACATTACTTTTCAAATCAGCAAATGAACCATTAGCTGTATAATCTGTTAGAACTGTTTTTAAATAAGCAAACTTAGAAGCCACCCAATGCCTTGGAATTTGACCGAGCCATTCGACGCCGCTGTCTTTCATTTCAGCGTTGGGGTTAAGGCCTTTGGTCACGGCGTGGGAGATAACCGCCTGACGCTTTTCCTTCAGCAGCTCTATCAGCTTTTCTTGTTTCGCCACCAATTCATCCATCTGCGCCGTTTCATAATCCAAAAACGCCGCAATTTTTTGCTGTTCTTCTTTAGGTGGCACTAGAAACTCTAAACGCCTAAAGTCTACAAAGTTCATTGACTGTCGCAGACCGCCACCCATGTTGTAAAAGACCTTCGTTGTGTCATAAGAATGTAAAAGCCTATAAGCATAATCACTTACCAACATGTCTTTCATCGCAAGCTTTAAATACGCTGATGTAATAATACCCCTTTGCTTAGATTGTCCTACACGTAAACTTTTCTTGTCATTTTGCAAATCAGTCAATCGTAGAATAATCTCACCATCATTTACAATTTGGTATGTATTAAAAGATTCAGGCAGTAATCCTTGGTTTTTATCAACGTCTCGTTTGATAATATTACCGTAGCTTAACGATAATACATTAGTTTCTAATCCGTCTAAGTTTTTAACCGCGCCATCACTTACAACTGAAAACGCTGGTTTCACATGCCAGTGAGAAGGAATCTCTCCAACCCATTCTATATTGCTATTTTTATAATCATCGTAAGCTGCCATTATACATGAACCTCTTGTAGTAGGTTCATAATATCGCGACTGACAATGTCTAGCTCGGCATCAATCTCGCCCAAGTCTCTTGGTGGCTGGTAAACATAGAAGTGGCGGTTAAATGGAATTTCATAACCGACGATACCTGTTTTCTCGTCCTTTTCGTCCTTTTTGCTTTCGTCTATCCACGCGTCTGGCACATGCGGTGTAACCTCGCGTGCGAAGTATGTGTGAATATCTTCTTTTAAAGGCACGTTTTCATAGTCACGTAGTTCTGGGTTTGCTTCAACTTTTCCTTTAGCGTCTGTGCATGTCTGTGCTTCGTCGTCATGTTCGCCAAGGTGTTTGCATAGCATTTTCACTTGTGCGGCGCTTAGCTTCACGCCTGGTAGTTTGCCTTTAAGTTCATCTACAAAGGCATCACGTGCCATGAATTTATCTGTGCTCATGCCATTTAGTGCATTTATAATAGCTGTTTGAACAGTGTCGTCTAACTTCGCCCATGCTTTGTCAGCTGTTAAAGCTTCAACACGCTCAACATCTTTCGGGTAGATTGTCAGCTTCAATGGGCGTTCTACTGTGATGCGACGGAAACCGAAGTCTGTATAGTCGAAGATTTTACTATTTTCATTTTCTTCAAAATTACCGTACATGCGGACAATTTCTTCGATACTTTCGTCTGTTAGGTAGCGGCGTTTACTACCCAAGGACTTACGCATAGAGGCGTAGAAATTATTAGACGTATCTTCTTTATCGTCCACCGCGGCGTTAATCAGCTGCACTTTGTTTTTACGGTCAGCTGCCTTGGTTGTGGAAAGCACCCAAACATATGTGGCGATACCTGTGTTGTAGAACATATCTGTTGGCAGAGCGATGATTGCTTCTAGGAAGTCATTTTCTAGTACATAGCGACGAATTTCACTTTCACCACTGCCGGCGCCACCCGTGAAAAGAGGGGAGCCGTTTAAAATAATGCCTACGCGTGAGCCGTTATCCGTCTTCGCGTCTTTCATTTTGCTGATCAGGTGCATTAAGAACAGTAATGAGCCGTCAGACACACGTGGCAGGCCTGGACCGAAACGACCGTCATAACCTTTTTGGCTTTGCTCGTCGTTAATTGTTTTTTGAACCTTCTTCCAGTCCACACCGAATGGTGGGTTTGAAAGCATGTAGTCGAACTTTTCATTGCTTAACTGGTCATTAGACAATGTGTTGCCCAGTTTAATGTTATCTACCTTCTGGCCTTTAATGAGCATATCTGCTTTACAGATAGCGTATGATTCAGGATTAAGCTCTTGCCCGAATGCGCGAATATCCGCTTTAGGGTTCATTTCATGCATGTACTCCATACCTGAAGATAGGAAGCCACCTGTACCCGCTGTAGGGTCATAAATAGAGCGAATTGTACCTGGCTTTGTTAGAACGTCATCATCGTTACAAAAAACAAGGGATGTTGTAAGGCGGACAATATCACGTGGTGTAAAGTGCTCACCAGCTGTTTCGTTAGAGCTTTCAGCAAAACGACGAATCAACTCTTCAAATGCAAGGCCCATTTCATGGTTTGAAACTTTTGAAGGGTGAAGGTCTGTCGCTGCGTAACGTTTAGCAACCTTATACAGAAGGTCTGCTTCTTGTAACTTTTCAAGGGTGTTAAAGAAGTCAAATTGAATAAAGATTTCACGTGTATTAGGGCTGAATGAGCGAATGTAGGATTCTAGGTTTGCTAGTACATTTGTTTCACCTAGTTTACTTAGGTCCATTTTTGATGTGTTGTAGAACGAAAGGCCAGCTGTGTGGGTTAAAACCTTTTCGAGCGCTGCTTCGTCCACGTTTGGGCTTTTTTCAAACTTTTCTATTACTGCATTTTTTGTTGGCTCTAGAACACATTCTAGGCGACGCAATAGTGCGAAGGGTAGGATTATTCGGCCATATTGGCTTTGTTTAAAATCACCTCTAAGAAGGTCTGCAACTGACCACATGTGCGCTGCGATTGATGAAAAGTTGTTTGTCATTATTCCTTAACCCCTGAATGTATAAATTTGAATGGCTAATAATATATAAAATCTATTGGAATATATCCAGTTCTTTGTTGAACATTAACTTGGAGTGGTTACTTATAGTTGTAAACAATATCATGAACTGTAAAGTATAACTGCCAAAACTGCCAAAACCTATTTATGTATAGAAATGCTGAGAAATGTCATGACTTTGCACAGTATTTCGGTAAAATAAATGGGTATGAAGCGTTATAGAACAGATCAATGTATATCCATTCAACTTGTAAAGGCAAAGCAAGGGCAGCAATATGTGAAAGGCTCATACAGTACTTACACTGAGCAAGTAAGCCGAACTCACATGAGAGTCATTATATATGCCAACAGCCAGCCAATTCATTCCCAGCTCATTAGGTGTACATACACTGAACAAACCTTTGGTGGTGAACGTAAATGGTTTATATGCCCTGTCACAGGCCAAAAAGCTCAAAAGCTTTACCTACCCCCGATCGGTCACACGTTTGGAACATCCAAAGGACATAACTTGGCTTATCCATCTCAAAACACATCAGGTGAATATGAGCGTACATATCAAAAGCTGATGTTAATTAAAGAACGCTGCAATGGGGTGATTGCATGCAAACCAAAGAGGATGCACCAAAAGACGTACCTCAAGCACCTAGCCAAATGGGAGCAAGTTTCAGCTAGATTTACTCAACTGTCATTAATCAAGCTCAAGAAGGCGGAAGAAGCTCATCAGGCTTGGTTGAGGAAGGTCTCAATTTAATTTTCTGTACAAATCATGGGCACCATCCTTGACGTTGACCACCATCATAAGCTCTTGCGTAGCCTTTTTCAATCAAGGCATTTGAAAGGTTTATGTCATCAGCGTGAATTTCAGCGAGAAGCCGTCCAGCATACTTACCATATTGAACTTCATGCAACATCACTGAAGAAGGTGTTATACTTGTTAGATACTCTTTCGCCTGAATGGCCAGCTTTTTCTCTTGAGGGCATTTACCTTTCAACTCTGGCGTATCTATAGCTAGCAACCTGATTTTGATAACAGGGTTAAATCCGGGCCACGGGTGGGCTTTGACTTCTATAGTGTCACCATCAATGATGCGTAAAACAGTGGCTGATATTACAGATTCATTTGCATATGCAGTTTTCGAAAGCAGCAAGATAATAAGTGTCAGGATAATCTTCATTTTTTAGCACGTATCCATTCAAAAAGTGGGAAGATACAGGCATATGCAATGAATAGTGTGACCAATGAAGCTGATAAAGCCATTACTGAAAACATGATAGGATACTTGCCGATGAAGGAAAATGCCTTGACTGGCGTGCCATCAACCGTGAAGAAGAATGCTAAAAATGGTAAAGCACCCAGCGTGATTCGCTTAAAACTCTTTATTGTAAATGTATATATAACTGGTATTAGATTTTTAGAAGGTTTAGGAGCTTTACTTGCAGATAAGCTAAGCATTCTATCAAAAACGCCTACAACCTCTTGAGGGACATCTATAGATTCCCATTTCTCATCTGTAGATGTTTCATTATAGAAAGAAAATGCCCCATTAAGTTTACGATCAGGGCTTTTACCTCTAGCCAAATAACTTAACCAAGCCTTTTGCAACAATTCCTCTTGCTTTGAATTAAGTAACCCTGATGAAGTGTCTAGCCACTTGGTTATAATCTTCCAATCATTTTTAATGTCTAGCGGCGCAGAGTCCTGTTCAGCAATATCTCTTAATATTTCCATATAAACCAATACCATATTGCTTTGAAGTGATCGTGTTGTGTCGTTACTATCAATCTTAATAACACGGTTATTCATCAACTTCTACCCCATAAAAATGCTCTCTGAATGTATAATATTTATGACCATATAGATAATGCAGAGACTGTAAAAATTCCTGAGAAAGTACATGCCCATTAGATGCTGCATCTGATAAATATCTTACACCTGCATAAAAAGGATCTGGATTTTCTGCTGAGGCAGAGGATACATAAGTTGTTCCTAGGGCATACTGAGCATCAAGAGATCCTGCATCAGCCCTCTTTTTTATCTCATCAATAATGGGTTGAACATACTCTTTATTGAGAACATGTAAGCCTATATCAGCTTTTTGGGCTTTATATTTAATATACAGCTCAGAAGCTTTTTGAGGTTTATTAGCATAACCTTTGATAATTGTCATTTGTGCAAAGCGGTGATTTTGATCTGCGGCCTTCATCACCCAAGGGCGACCAAGCTGAGATTTACCTTCTATTATGTATTTCATACCTAGCACGTATTGAGAAATAGGATCGCCTCGTCGTGCTTTAGGTAGAAGCTCCTGTTCATCCTTTTGCCTAAAATGGCTTTCTAAGGATGTTTGAGCATCGTCCTCTGCATGAACAATATTAGAGGTGAATAAAAGGGTGAGTAAGGTCAGTATCCAACGGCTCATAGCAAGGTCTCTACATTCTTTAATTGATATAAAACAGCCGGGTGTTGATAACCGTATCCAGTACAGCGTGGTGTCTTTAGGTAAAACCTTGGACATAGCACCACCACCCGGCTAGAAAGAATCTAGTCGAGACTTTGTGCAAAAACACAAATAGCACCAAATTCGGTGGTGCCAGCCACTGGATTGGGGTTATCAAGCCCCAGAGTGATTTAATCACTCCACTTATAACCTTACAGGGAAGAGATTGTTACATCAAGACAAAAAGGCCTATGGAGAAGGCCTTTTTGCTGTTCGTTGTTAATACCTCAACTTATTGAAGTTCAGGGTTTATAAAAATTAAATACTTCGGGCGACCACCTCCTTTCTGATTATTTGAATCATCCTGAGAACCGTCAGCACCTTTAAGGGGTTGTTGGTCCTCAACAACTTTTTCAACTTTCAGCCAATTTCTATCTTCAAGGTATTGCAATCCTTGTCTTGTGATCGCGCTATCCGTCAGGCCTGACCATTTAGACCTATTCAAAGTACGAACACTTTCGCCTGATGTTAGAACTCGAGAGTTTATCTTTTCAGCGATAATGAATGCTGCTGCTCGTGCTGGATCTAGTTGCATTCTAAAAAGCCTAAACGCATGCCCCGTTAGAAAATCACACCATTTAATGGCCCTTTGCATGTTAATTGCATTTACCGCAGAGCCTTCTACTGCATTGTCCAATAGGTCAACCACCCAGAAAATGAGCGCTAAACTTGAAACAAGTGATGGGTATTTAGATAAATGAGCCTCTAATGCTGTACACTCCATATCTCTGTAGTAAATAGCAGCTTCTTTATTTTTCTTCTGCCATTCATCAAAAAGTTTTTGAGCCTCTACGTCTAAATGAACGCCTTCTCCTAGCTTTAACTCCAAGATTTGATTAGGTACTTCATCGATGATATCTCGAACCAACTTACATATATGGTTCAGAGCTTCATCATCTGGTTTTCTATCAACTAAATCACTACTTGCTTCAATATCAGGCCAAATAGCAATCTGGAATCGCTGCAAGAAGCCATCGTTAGATGTTTTAAGATATCTAGCGGTAAAATTACTCATGACATCAGGCTGAATATTACCAGTAATTGATAAGACTGCTTGTCTAATATAGAGGCTACCACGCAAAATTCTATCGACAGAATAACTTGTGTCACCGTTCCAAGCTGTTAAGAAGAAGCATCTATCCGTTTCGTGGCCTTTCTTGTCAAAGCTATTCAACAAGCGACTCATTTCATCCTCAACAAGAAGTAAACCTTGTTCGTTCTTATTCATTAACTCACCGAGCATCTCTACCGTCATATCGTTTACAATGGCTCTTTTAGGCTTTTGAGCATCAAGAAATGCCTTTTGCTTCTCCAAGCTCGCATACTCCTCTCTAAGTTTCTTCCTGTCCTTCTTATGCTTATCACTAGATATTTTACGCTTGATACTATTAATTTCAGAGTTGAGGATTTTTAAATCCAGCATACGTTCATCAGATGCGTTCGCAAATTCCTCTATCCATCCATTCTCAACCATCTTCAAAGGTTTTAATGCTGCAGCTTGTACAGGGGATTTTTTAGCCGAGGGCGATGCAATATTCACTCCCCAAAGATTTGGCGTTTGAAGCCAGCTCTTATCATGCTGTTTAGGGTATATTCTTAAACGTGCTCCTATTGCTGCTGAAAGCATAACCAGTGAAGGTCCAGCCATAAACTCATAAGGCACGCTCAACCTTTCTGAGCCATCAACAATCCATCGCCCCAGAGCACTTGGCAACATGTCTTGTACATCATCAAGATCCATGCTTGGTACATCAGGAAGATCACTCCCTAAGGGGACGGGTTCATCCCATACCAACGAGGCCTCATGAAGATCTGTTGCAGACATATGGTTCTTTTTGTCAGTTTTGGCAGTTTGTTTCTCAACTACATGATCTAAGTTTTTAGGGTTTTCGACACCAGCTTGAAAAGCTGCATTCATGGTTTGATCAATCTCATCTTCACCCAAACCTATCTGAAGGGCTATGTTTTTAATATCGGACTTGAGTGCGTTCTCATCAGCATCTACCAATGAAGGTACTAAGCTACCAATCGTATAAGAACATTTATTCAAAGCATCGTTCCTTGAACCTTCTAAAGCCCATCCTAAACTTTCTAGATTTTCATCAATAGCTGCTTGTATGTACGGGTGGTTAACTTTTAATTCTGCTGTTTTCATTCTTCCTTTTCCTTTTTTAAGCAGTTCTACAATATGGATTGGTAAGGGTGTGGCATCTATTGCCCTGAGGTCATTCCCCCATTTATAACGTCCTCCTGATGGGTGTAGAGATGGAGGTACAGTGATATATCCACCTTGAGATCTAATATCGATCTCAGTTAAAACCTTTGCGTTGTTTGAAAGTTTTTCATCGCATGTAAAATAGACATGCACACCTTTACCTGTAATGACATGCGGGTGATCTTCATACTTGATACCAAGCCCTTTTAGGACATCAAATCCTTTGGGTCCGTCAACATCAATCACAATAAGATTGTTGGCATAACCCGTAACGAGGCCAAGGTTCATATCATCAAACTTATCAACCCAGTCTATGGCTTCATCAAGGTCAGGCTGAGTTTGTTGCAAACTCTTCCACTTAATGAATGGCTTTTTATCCTTAGATTTGAGAGGTAAAACACTAAAGCCTTGACTTAGATAGCCCTTTATCTCACGTTTTAGTGCATCTTTTCGCTGTTTGTGATAATCTGATAAAGAAGTAAAATTCTTAAGCTTATTAGATTTTTCTTCAGCAACCTGCTGATCCTGCAAGACGTCAGGTTGCTTTTTATTTGCGTTACTCATCATCACCTCCAAGATTATCAACAAACTCTTGGATGTCCTTTACACGCCATGCAGCGCATCTGACTGACAACTTCACGGGTTTTGGTGCTTTACCTTCCGACACCATTTTCCACCAAGTTGATTTTGATATTTGAAGTATATCTAATACCTCGGGGAGCCTAATCAGGCCTATATTATTATTTGTCATAAATTTTAACTCCTATCATGAACATTAACGTCCATTAGAAGTTAACAGTTTTCCTTAAGAGGCAGAAATCCATACAGAGGTAAAAACTAATGAATTTATTTTACTTTTTACCCCTAAGGTGTTTTTTGATTAAATTTTCAATCATATCCGATGAAACATGCTCTTCACAAATCTCAAACAACAAAGACAATAGTTGATAAAACTTTCCTGAGTAAGACCTGTCAATCTTTTCATCAGCCTCCAATAATAAGTCATCTAGCCAACGGACAAGTTCATCTTTTGCCCAGTTTTGCCTTCTTCCTATAGTTGCAGAGCTATCAACGCCAAAGGAATCGAGTGCTGTCTTCACATAATCTAAAGAGCTTAGCAAATCTTGCATCACTATTTTATTAAATACTTCATACCTATTAACTTTATCCCACTCAACAGGTAGTTTTTTAAGATCATCTTTATGCTTTTCTAAACATAAAACACTTATAAATCGTCCAAATGCATCATCATTCATTGACTTAGTGGCAAAGATTTTTAGTTTATGAATTGAACTAAGAGCAGATTCAATCTCACGCTTAATTGTAGGCATCGGCGGTAGTGAATCTTCATTCTCTTGCTCTAAGGAATACAACTGAACTCTCTGAACGAAATGTTCTAAAAGTTTGAGAGCCCCTTCATCATCTGTGTCAGTTACAATGGATAAAATTTTCCTTACAAACCTATCAACCTCATCTTTCTTCTGAAACTTCTCATGTATTTCTTCTAGTGTTAGCATCCTTTAAGTCCCGCTTTATCTAGCCAATCGGCCCAGTCTTGCATCATTTTAGTGCGCTCATCTAAAAATATAGCCCTAGCATATGCGGCTTGCATTTTATCTTTAGGTGCATGAGCAAGCTGAAGGTCTGCAACTTCATAACGATAGCCTAATTTCTCCATGATAACGCTCATTGCAGTGCCTCTGAATCCATGGCCTGTGAGTTTTCCTTTATAACCTAACTGATATAACCCTCTAAGGATCGTACTATTACTCATGGTCCTTCTAGGGTCATTTCTATTGGGGAAGACAAACTCACGATTCCCATGTAATTCATAAAAATATTTAAACAACTCTATAGATTGTCTCGATAGAGGAATAATATAGGATTTGTCCATTTTCATCCTATCATCAGGAATGGTCCATTGAGCATTCTCAAAGTCAATCTCATCCCAACGGGCATTAATCAGCTCACTAGTACGTACAAATGTTAACATTAACAACTTAATTGCATTGCGAGTTGTTTCATACAGCCTTGCATTATTACGTTCGAGTGTATTGATGAAAGCGGGTATCTCATGAGCCTCTAAAGCTGCATGGTGTGTTGTTTTATATTTTTTAAGTGATGAAGATAATTCAGATGCTGGGTTGACCTCAATAATCTCTTCATAGCAAGCATACTTACATATACCATTACAATAGCTATAAATCTTATGAGTTAGGTTACTCTTGCCTTCATCTTCTATTTTTCTAAGTGCATTTAAAATGTCTTTACGCTTAATCTGCTTCATAGGAATATTACCTATGTGTGGAAATATCTTTTGTTCCAAACGGCGTAGGACGTACCCTTGTGTCCTTTCAACCCAATTATCCTTATTATGCTCATACCACAGCATTGCCACATCCTTAAAGGTATTGGCTAGCTCTTCTTTCACGTTCTCAAGTTCTTCACGCTTAGAAGTCATGGGATTAATGTTTTCGGCAATCATTCTCTTAATCTCTGCACGCTTTTCACGGGCTTCTGCAAGAGAAAAGGACTTGTATTCGCCAATAGCTATCGTTGTTTCTTTACCACCTTTAGGGAATCGGTAACGCATACGCCATATTTTTCCTCCTGAAGGGGTTACCCATAAAAACAACCCGCCTCCATCTGGCAGTCTGTAGGCTTTTGGTTGAGCTTTAGCGTTTCTACATTGAATATCAGTTAGAGCCATATTATAACTCCTCGCTCTTTACTGTTCCTTGATGGAATATCATTTGCCACTTACTGTCATGCAGCTTCCACAAAGAGCTTCTCAAAGACTTGCACCTAACACCATCTATAGCACGATTACTTAGCGTTTCGAATCGCACCTGAACAAGGTCATCACTTAAATGCTGAACAGTGAAGTCATAGGCCTCATAGTTTGAAGAACTACTCTTTGTTGGCAAGTTTTCTAAAAACTCAGATTTTCCATACACAGTACCCGACTGCGAGATTTCATTGAAATTATCATGCAATAATTCATTCAAGAGTGCCTTAGAGGTACGAACCTTATCCGTCAGCAGCGATTTCTCTAATGCTAAAACATGTTTATTTACAATATTTTTTTTCATTTTGCGGGTACATCCTTTTCGTTAATTCCGTTTTTGCGGGTATATCTGAAAATGTACCCGCACTTGTACCCGCATTTATGCTGGATACCACGAGGTCGCAATGGACAACCTCGGACTAACAAACAAGGATAAAGCCTTATATTACTTATGTCTAGTGGATTTTATCGGACGGGGAAAAATAAATAAATGGCTGGGGTGGTAGGATTCGAACCTACGCATGACGATACCAAAAACCGTTGCCTTACCGCTTGGCTACACCCCAGCATGGGTTGCTTAATGTAAGCTACATAAGCGAGGGTTAAGTTATATTTTAACGCGGCTTTTGTCAACACAGTTTTTGTTATTTTTTTAGTTTTCTGCTCAATTTGTTCAGTTTGTTTTGAATGTGGGCTTTGTCTTGCGCTGTTTCGGGGTTGAATTCCAACGCTTTGGTCCAGTAATGGTGGGCTTCTTCCATCCGGTTGAGTTTTTCGTAAACGTCGCCAAGGTGCATCAAAATGGTGGGGTCATTGCTTTGAATTTGGTTGGCCTTTTCAAGGAAGGCGGCCGCTTTGGCATATTCTTGCTTTTTATAAAGCACCCAGCCCATGCTGTCCAAAATGGCGGCGTCGTTGGGGCGCATCACCAAGGCACGGCCAATTAGTTGCATGGCTTCGTCAATGTGTTGGTCTCTTTCTAGCCACATGTAACCCAAATAATTTAAAACGGTGGCATTGTTGGGCTGAATGGCGAGGGACTTTTTAAGGTCCTGTTCGGCTTTGTCATATTCTTTTAACCGTTCATATGCGCTCCCACGGGCAAAATAAACCCAGTAATCGTTTTTAAGGTGCGCCACTTCATCCTCTTTTTCAGATTGTAAAATTTCGTCATAAAGTTGGATGGCTTTGCCATAATTTTCCTGTGCGTAGTACATTTCCGCCAAGATACGTTTTAAAATGCTGTGTGGGTTGTCTTTGCGCAAGTTTTCCACCATGTTGATGGCTTTTTGATGTTGGCCAAGGTTGTTGTAAATGTCGGCAATGCGAATTTGACCACCCAGCCAAGTGTTTTGATTTTTTTCAATGCTGTTGTAGGTTTGAATGGCATCGTCATAAGCGTCCCCTTGCTCTTGCAACATCCCTGCATAAAACTTGAACGCATCGCTTTGGGGGTGAATGTGCAAGGCGGTGTTTAACAACTGCGCCGCCGCCAATTGTAATTTTTGGGCGGACATTAAAGTGGAAAGCTCAAACACCACTGCTGCAATGTCCTGCTTTAAGGTGGGCTCCACCAAAGTGTAAGGGGTGTTTTCGGCCAAGCGCTGTTGCGACAAGTTTAACATAACATTGTCGGGGTTTTCGGCCATGAAGGCTTTGTAAATGTGGGGTGTCTTTTCACTTTGATTGGTTTTGTGGTAAAGGCGTTCCAGCGCAAGCACCGTAAAGGAGGAGGCCGGGTCGGTCTCCATCGAAAATTCATATTCACGTTGTGCCAGTTCCAGTTTGCCGGCTTTTTCATACAAGCGTCCCAAGTGGTAATGGCGCACCGCAACCAAGCCTTCCATCGGTGGCAGTTTTTTAATTTGCTCCACCACTTTGTCAATGGGTTGACCCATTTCAAGGTCAAGGTACGCTTGAATGACATGGAACTGCACCAACACAGGGGAGATGGACTTGGCGAGATTAAAATAACGCTTCGATTCTGCCAGTGCGTTTTGGTGCAAGGCATCCGCACCTAGTAAAATGTAACTAATGGGTGCAGGGTCTTCTTTGGTGATCATACCTTTAGCAAGGCGCACCGCTTCTTCCAAGTTGCCCAGTGCCAGTTGCAGTGAAAAGGCTTTTTCCTTCAGGTCTTTGTTTTCGGGGTCGGCGGCTTCCGCACGGTCATAAAAAAAAGCGGCGTCGGCAACCTTGCCTTCATACTCGCTGAGTTTGGCGGCCAGATAATTGCTGAGAAGGGGAGCAACGTCAATGGGTCGGCTGGCGGGTTTTGGCAGTTGCTCTGCGGATATTTCAGGTGTTTGCGTGGCGCTGGGTAAAGGTTCGTTCATGGTGTTGTTGGTGGTAATTTCCACCTGCTCGGGTTTGTCGTTCTTTAAAAACGAAAAATGGGGCGTGCTTGAAACGCAACCCACAAGGAGCAGAGTGCTTAACAAATAAGATGTTTTGGTCATATTTACCTTCATCATTTTAGTTTGGTTGGAACCTTTATACCTGTCAATCTATTTATGATGATTAACGCAAGAACCAAGCCAGAAAAACAGGCAACGAACTTTAAAGAATGTGGAGACGGGTGAGGAGATACTTATGAAACTCCCGCACCAAGAATGAAATGGGCATCCGTTCGGGGAATACAGCCATCGGATGTATGGTTTGGGTTAAGTTGGCACGTTTTAAATAAAGCAAACTGCGGGGCATGTGGTAGTGGCTGGTGATAACACCCACTTTTTCAAGGTCATTGGCGTTGGCCCATTGTTTGGTCATTTGTGCATTGTCACGGGTGGAGAGGGATTTGTAATCCAGCGTGATGTAACTTAAGTTGCTGTCCGTGACCTCTTTTAAAAGGTCATCTTCTTGCACCGCAGGGTGAACACCACTGATAAGCACCGGCACGTTTAGGCCATCTTCAAGCAGGGATAACGCTGTTTCAATGCGGTTGCTGCCACCGGTAAAAACCACAACACCGTCCACTTGGCTTGGCAATGGCTTGCTTTGTTGAGGTAGGAGCATTGCAAACTGAATTAAAAGCACCACATAGCCAAGGGCGGCCACATAACCTGTGAGGGTGAGTGCTTTTAAAATTTTATGCACTTTTTTGCGCCCTTTGCACCACGCTGTGACTGGTCAACCAAGCGGCGGTTACCGCCACGATAACCAGTGCCACAGGGGTGAGCAAGGCGCCCACATAAACGTCCTGATTTAAAAATTCTTTAAAGTTAGGGTAACCTTCGCCCATAACATAAAGGGTTAAGCAACCTAAAGCGCTGGCCACAAACCAACCCACCAAACTGCGCATCAACACTTGGCGCACCACCAATTTGGTGATGAATCCATCGGTTGCGCCGACATATTGCAACACCGCCAAAGCATCCTTTTGGCCACGCAAGCCAGCTTTAACTGTCAGGGAAACCAAAAGTGCCATCACCGTGAAGAGGATGAGCGCAAAACCAATGGTAGAAGCCTGGGCAAAACGCACACCTTTACTGACCGTGGTTAAAAGAGAGCGTGCGTCATCAATTTCCGCTTCGGGGAATGTTTGCGCCACTTTAGCGTCAAAAACGTCTCTTTTTAAAGTGTCGTTCACTTTAACATCTAAGATGACAGGGAGTGGAAAGTCCCCTTCGTCTTCAAAGTAAGGTGCCAACAACGCTTTGGTGTTTTCCTTCGATTCTTTTTTGACGCTGATCACTCCTTGCACCATCTCCAACGAGCGGGAGAGCTTTTGGATTTCGCCTGCGTTGCTGTCCGCCAGCAAATAAACGCTGATCTGGCTGCTTTGTTCAAGCTTCCACTTGTTGTATAAATTTTCAAGGCCCACCAAGCCACCGCTGCCCACGGCTGAAAGCCAACCCAGTAAAATGGTCATTACCACCAAAAGTTTGAAGACGCTGTCTTTTTTAAGGCTCAGGGCTTTTTTAGCGCTTTTTGCAAGAGGTTTTAACATTATGAAGCAACCTTTCCTGTGGGGTCTAAGTTGGGTTTGTTTTGGGGGTGTGCGTCCACATCCTTCAAGTTTTCGGCAACAATGCGGCCGTTTTTAAGGTAAATGCAAGGGTAGGGGAAGCTGTTGACCAAGTCCTTGTCGTGGGTGGCCACCACCACCGTGGTGCCGTGCTTGTTCAGCTCGGTAAACAGGTGCATAATGCGCTGACCCATCGCCGCGTCCACGTTCCCTGTCGGTTCGTCCGCCACCAAAAGGCGCGGGCGGTTGACCACCGCACGGGCAATGCTCACACGTTGTTTTTCACCGCCACTTAAAAAGCTGGGGTGCTTGTCCAGTTTGTCACCTAAGCCAACCCAGTCCAAAATTTCATCGACACATTTTTCCTGCTCAAAGGTTAATTTGCCGTGAAGTGAAAGCGGCAGCGACACATTTTCGCGCACGTTTAAATGCTCCAGCAGTCTAAAGTCTTGGAAGACAATACCCATACGGCGACGGGTGTGGGCAATTTCGTCCCTTGAAAGCCTTGAAACGTTTTTGTTGAACAGCGTGACCGAGCCAACGCTTGGCAACAAGTCGCCATACATCATGCGGAAAAGGGTGGTTTTACCAGCGCCAGAAGGACCCGATAGAAAATGAAAAGAACCTTCTTCAATGTTGAGGTTAATGTCCTTCACGGCTTCAATGTCGGCCGAGCCATCGGTTTTGCGGTATTTAAAAGCCACATGGTTGAAGTTGATCAATTTGCTATCCTTTTCACGTCCAAAATAAGTTGGGTGCATTTTTACATAAAACAGCGCATATTTGCAAGAAGGTGACACCCTAATTGTTGCAATTATCATCATTGGTGGCATTTTCGTAAAAGTTTATTTGCATCTAACCCTTGGTTGACATAATGTGAAAGAAACTTGCATAGGAAATAGAGTACTCAAAAACCCATGATCATTCGCTGCCCAAAGTGTAGAACGGCTTATAGCGTCCAAAATGACCAGATTTATGAAGCTGGTCGTTATGTGCGTTGTACCCATTGTGCGCATGTGTGGCACCAAATGCCTGTGTTTGAAGCTTTCCGCGCCGAAGTGCCTTTGACCAAAGCACCACTTGCACCCAAAGCAAGGGGTGAAGGAGAAGGTGAAAGTTTAGCGCTTTCCCGTCAGATGCGTCGCCGTCAAAAAGGCCTTAAGGTGGCGTTTATCAGCACCGCGGTGCTGTTGCTTTCCATTTTAAGTGTGATGCTGCTGGCGCAAAAGTTTTTTGAGGACATGTTCCCAGCGTCCAAAGGTTTTTATGCGCTCATCGGCTTAAAGTCGGAAGAGGTGGCTAAAACGCAGTCCATCACAGGGTTGGTCATTCCAAAGGATCGTATAGAAAGATCCCTCGAAGATGGTGAACCGTTGGTGCTCACTTTTAAAGGCGTTGTCCGCAACATCAACACCGTCAGCGTTTCGGTCCCGAAAATTATTGTAACCCTGCACGATGATAAAGGTGTGGAAATTGACCGCTGGCCAGCTTATCCAGAAAAATCAAAGCTGAACCCAGGTGAGGAAACAAAGTGGGTTTGCCGTTTCTTCAACCCAGACTTGGACAGCGTGTTTGAGCACCGTATTCAGTTTAAATAATTCACCTTAAAGTAAAAACGTTTGTTGTCAACGCCGTGACCTGCGGTTGAATCTCTGTGTGAAATTGTGAAAAATTAAAAGGACTGTGAGTCCATCACCCGGTCGGCTGGTTTTTCAATGGGCGTGCGGTTGCCGCAAGCCGCCAAAGGCAATAACAGGGTGAGCGCTAAAAGAATTTTGAAAGTTTTTACCTTAAACATTTGATGTTCTCGCCTTTGGTTCATATAATATAAAGCATACTCTATAATAACTTTGAAGTGGGCGCAATGCGGCAATTTATTTTCAGTTTAATTTTATCTGCATTCAGTTTTTCGGCCCACGCCCAAGTGATGGACTTTTACCAAAAGCCGGTGTCAGTGCCCAATTTGGTGTGGCAAACCCCCAAAGGGGAGGATGTTTCCATGGCGCACTTTAAAGGCAAGGTGGTGTTGTTAAACTTGTGGGCGACATGGTGCAAACCTTGCCAGATTGAAATGCCGGCCTTCAACTTTTTGCAAAGGCGTTACAAACAAGGTGGTTTTGAAGTGGTGGCTGTTGCCATCAACGACACGCCTGAAAAGGTCAGTGCATTTATTCACCAAAACCGTTTGGATTACATCACCCCGTATGTGGATACCCATCAAATGGTTGGTCGCGCTTTTGCGCCTAAAGCCATGCCTACCAGTTACCTGATCAACCGAAAAGGTGAGGTAATTGCCGGTAAAGCCGGCCTTTCGGACTGGTTAAGTGCGGAAATGATGAACTTGATTGAGAGCGAACTGCGCAAGGCGCAAGCGCCGTTTGAACTGCCGAAGGGCATGCAAGTGATTGATCGCAATGACATTCACGGTGGCATCCGTTTTTAAGGTTTAAAAAAACGCTCAAAAGCCCTTGTAAGTCGGTTTTTTGGTGCTTATATAAATGTTAGTAATTTTTGTAACACATTCCCTTTTCCCCCACTTTTTATGGAGAAACTCTTATGGGTTCAATTGTTTTAACAAAGGCTGAGATGGAACTGCGTCAAAGTTATGGCATGATTTACCAAAAAACAGATGTTTCTGTTGTGTTGCCGATGGGATCGTTTAAAGACCCGCAGGCGGTGAAGGACCAGTTTTTAAATGGTGATTCCCAAAATGTGACAGACTTCCGTGAAGATAACGTTGTTTACTTGATGGAAGAGGAAGACAGCATTGGTCGCCCTTTCATGGGTAGTAATACCCGCTTTACCAAGTTAACAGTCAAGTGTTTACCGCGTGTGATCAATCAAACAGAGCTGGAAGGTTTTCGTGCCCACGGTGTGAACTTTCAGTTTAACCCTGCATGGGAAAGTTACCGCTCGGGTTTTTATCGCAGCATTTCAAGTTGTGGAGACCAAGGACGCTTTCTGGATTTGGTGGTGAGTGAGATGGTTTTAAATGCAATAAACTTAAACCCTGATGCCGAAGCTTTTGTGGTGACCGATATCACCATCACTGTTGAGAACAAGGTTAAATCTCCCCATTATGTGGGTGGTTGTGCCTTGGTGCCTGTTTACGAAAAACTTGACTAAAAGTGTCAATGTAAAAGCCCTCAGGTGAGGGCTTTTTTATTTCTCGGTGCTGTCAATCACTTCATAACTGCTTGTGTCGTAAATCACTTCCTTAAAATAAAGACCTTGCGGGGCAAGGGTTACCCCGCCGTCTTTGCGGTTGCCGGTTTGAAGCATCTTTTTAAATGTATCGGCTGGCAGGTGGCCACGGCCAATGTCCACCGCAGTGCCGACGGTGATGCGGATCATATTATGCAAAAAGTGGTCGGCCTGAATGTGAAACTTAATCAGGTCACCTTCTTGAACTACTTCAATTTTTTGCATGTTGCACATGGGGGTGGAGGATTGACATTCCGTGGTGCGAAAAGCGCTAAAGTCATGTTCACCAATCAGGTCTTTTAAGGCGGTTGCCATCAATCCCACATCCAATTTAAAGGGAACATGCACCGCATGGTGGCGGTAAATAGCGCTGGGCGCACGGCGGTTGAGGATGTGAAATTCATAAGCACGGGCTTGGGCGCTAAAACGGGCGTGGAAATGGTCGCTCACTTCTTCTGCTTTTAAAATGGAGATGCTGTCCGGCGTAAAACGGTTGATGCCGTCCTTAAAAGTGAGTAGGCGGTGCTTGCACGGCTCCAATTCAAAATGGCAAACTTGGTTGAGGCCGTGGACACCGGCATCGGTTCGCCCAGCGGTGTAAACATTTGGTTTTTGTTGGGTAAGCTTAAAAATGGCTTCTTCAATGGCACCTTGCACGGTGGGCAAGTTGGGTTGGCGTTGCCAGCCGTAAAATGCACTGCCGTCATATTCAACGGTTAATTTAATGCGTCTTGTGGTCATTTAAAAATGTCACCCACTTTAAGGGAGTAGCCGGCGACGAACTCGCTGGCGGGTAGGGCGCGTTTCCCTGACCGTTGCAAAACTTGCAGGCCAATTATGTCAGTTTTGGTTTGCACCCAAACGGCGGTGCTATCTATGTGCATCACTTGGCCGATTTGGGGTTGGTTTTCGCCGTTTTGCGTTTTCAATTCGTCCATTATGCACAAAAGCGAATCATCCTTGTTGGTGGTGAGGGTGCTTTTTAACACCTTGATTTCATTGTTATTGTGCGTTGTGGTGGCGCCAGGCCAAGGTGAAAGGCCACGAATTTTGTTGTGAATTTCCTGTGCGGGTTGTCCAAAGTCAATCGGTCGCAGGGTGGGGAGTTCGGCTGTGGTAAATTTGTGGGCGTATGTGGTTTCCCCTTGTTGTGGGATGGCTTGGTCATGGTAGTGCGACCAGTTGTTGACCACCTCCAACATCAATTCAGCGCCCGTTTTTTTAAATCTATCGTGCAATTCGCCTGCGGTTTCGTCCGCACCGATGGTGTAACTTTTTCGCAAATAAACGGGGCCAGTGTCCAACCCTTTTTCCATCTGCATAATACAAATGTCCGTTTTTGTCGCGCCGTGCAAAATGGGGTAATTCATCGGTGCTGCACCACGCCAAAGTGGCAAAGCGGATGGGTGTAAGTTGATGCAAGTGGCTGAATTGACAAGTCTTTCTGGTAGTATTAGGCCATAAGCAACCACTACGATCAAGTCGGGTTTTTGCGCTAAAATCTTGTCCACCTCTTCAGGGGTTAATTTCTCTGGTACGCATACACTTAAATGATGGCCTTGCGCCAGCTGGTGAACAGGCGTCGGCTTGATTTTTTGACCGCGGCCGGCAGGGCGTGGTGGTTGGCTGTAAACCGCCAAAATTTCATGGTTGCTTTTTACCAGCGCTTCAAGGGTGGGGGTGGCAAAGTCGGGCGAACCCATAAAAATTACTTTCATAAAATCCGCCTTTCTTTACAGTAAGTTAAAGGGTGTGAGTGTCTTGCCTTTTGTCAAAAGCGCCTTGCTTTTTAAGCTTGTTTAGCTTTTTAACAATCATGTTTTTCTTCAAGCGGGACAAGTGGTCCACAAACAAAACACCGTTTAAGTGATCAATTTCATGTTGAATGCAAGTGGCGAGCAAGCCTTCGGCTTTAAGGCTTTGTTTTTGGCCGTTTTCGTCCAAATATTCAACCGTAATTTTTTCTGGGCGCTCCACTTCTTCATAAAAAGTTGGCACCGATAAGCAACCTTCTTGGTAGGTTGATAAATCATCACTGCTTTGAGTGATCACGGGGTTGATCAGTTTGATGGGGGCGGGTTCTTCCTCTTCTGGGTTGGCCACGTCCACCACAATCATCCGCTTTAAAATGCCCACTTGGTTGGCAGCAAGGCCAATGCCGGGTGCCTTGTACATGGTTTCAAGCATGTTGTCCAAGGTTTCACGAATTTCGTCTGTCACTTCTGTTACATCCTCTGCCTTTTTAGCCAAGGTGGGGTGAGGTGCAACTAAAATATCAAGTAATGCCATTTAAATTTCCTTTCATCGAAAACATATGCCAGAAAAGCCTTTGTTTCAAGTGTGTTTATAGCATAAACTGGTAAAAAAATAAAATTTTGGGGTTCTGGATGACTGAAAGCTTGCAAACATTTATCGGTTTAAGTGCTTTGGTGCTTTTTTATTTTGTGGTGGGCCGTGTGGTGGCAACCCACACATTGTTTGGGCGTTATTTTGCCTCTTCCATTTTATTTAATGTTTTAAGTGCTTTTTCTATTTGGTTTTTAGCCGCCTTGGTGGCGCTTTTTTTAGGTGTTTCACTGGACGTGATGTGGTGGGTTTATGTGGCGGTGTGCGCGGCTGGGCTTGTGTTTTCATGGGCGTTCAGGCGTGACGCTTTGCCCAGCGAACACAGCTTCACCTTGCCGTTCGTAAGTTGTTTGTTTTTGATACCGGTGTTCTTTTTCGTGTGGGCGGATGTGCCTGTTCAAATGCATGAATTGTTAGTGGATTATCCACTCTTTGAATCCCTCAATGCGGGGGCGGTTGGCGCTGTTGCGCCCGTGAATGGGAATTTAACCGTTGGTTTGTTTTTGTACCCATTATCGACATTTTTAAGTGGTTATGATGCTGTTTTTGCATTGTTCAACGTATTGCTTTTGGCGATGGTGGCGGATGCGATGATTAAAGTGACAAACTTGCAGGTGCGTTGGTCCAACTTGCCATTGCTTGCGGTGGGTGCTTTGATGGGGTTGTGTGTGTTAAATCCGTTTATGAATTTGGAAAGTCTTGCATCATTTAACAGTGACCTTTTGTTTGCTGCTGTTTTGTTAACTGTTGTGACCCCGCTTTGCCGTGAAAAACCGTTGCCTTATGGTTATGGCATTTTCCCCATTGCGGCGTTGCTTGGGGTTTTGGCCGCTGGTTTTGGTGCAGCAGGTTACTTGATGAGCATTGTGGCTGTGGTGGTTTATGTTCTGCGGTCTCTGGTGGATGATAAACGTTGGTTTGATAGCATTTTTGGCAACGTGGTGGTGGTGTGTGTGCCTTTGATGGCGCATGCAATTTATGGCCTTCTTTGGGGTCAGGCAACCATTGTGAGTGCCGAAATCTACACTTTGAATGTGTTTGAAATTTTATGGTTGGTTTTGCTGTTGCTGGTTTTTGTGGTTCAGTTTATGTCCACTCGTGCCAATTTTTTAGAAGACTTGCTGGTGCGGCAGTCATGGCTGATGGTACCAGTTATATTTGTGGCTGTTGGCGTGGCGGATTTATATTTAGGTCAGCACCGCATTACGCCGGAACATTATCAGTTTTTGGCTTTGGTGCCAGTTTGGTTTTTGGCCACGTCATGGTATCAAGGCTCCAAGTGGCGCAGTTTGGCCTATGACCATCCGTGGGTTTTGGCGCTGGGGCTGGGTGTGGTGTTTGTTTCATTTTCCACCCTGTATGCCGACAGTTTAACCCAAAGACATGATGACCCAAGCCAGCATACCCTTTTAATTGCGAAAGATATGCAAGAGTCATATGTGGCAAAGGGTGATTCTATCGCTGTTTTGGAACATGGCGTGCATGACATTGAAGGCTATTACAGTGCGATGTTAAAACACGGCTTAAAAGGTCATCAAGCGCCAGTGTTAAATGTTGATGAATTATTCCGGAAAAGTGTGAACGATATGGGGCTGTTCCACATGGCTTTGATGAATAATAATTTTCAGTACCTTTGGCTGCACACTCCTGTTGAGGAGGACCGTGCTTGGGTTGGCCGTTATTTAAAAGTGGACCGGTCTTATTTATTTGAAGTGACAAGCAAAGGCTTGCGTCTGATTCAAGTTTATCCGCACCCCAGTTACACATATTACAGCTTATCAAAACCTGCGGATTAGCCTGTGAGCCGTGGGTTTGGTTTGTTGATAAATTTTTCTTATTGTTAATATAATAACAATATATTTTTTATTTATTTTGAATGTCTTATACTAATTATAGTGAGTTTGATTGTAAGTAACTAAAAAGGAGTTTGGTCAATGAGATTGATTTTGAAAACAGCTTCTTACGGTGTGTTGCATGTGATTGTAGCTATCTCCGTTGCTTACGCTTTAACTGGGAACATGCTGATTGCAGTGGGCATTGGGCTGGTTGAGCCACTGGTGCAAACAGTTGTGTTTTCAGTGCATGAATGGCTGTGGGAAAGGAAGGCTGTAAAGCTGGCACCCATAAGCCATCAATCCTAAAATTAAATTGAATTAATGAGAGAGAAATAATGAGTCAAAAAGTTGTTGAGAATTTGAAAAATGTGCTGGCTGATAGCTACGCACTCTATTTGAAAACGCAAAACTACCACTGGAATGTGAAAGGCCCGCATTTCAACTCGTTGCATTTGCTTTTTGAAGGGCAATATCAAGACCTTGCTGCTTCGATTGATGAAATTGCCGAGCTGATTCGCGCTTTGGGTGAAATTGCACCCGGAACATGGAAAGAGTACGAAGCCTTGACTGTGATTAAAGACGGTGATGCAACTCTAAGCGCTGATGAGATGGTGAAAGATTTGGCGGAAGATCAAGAGAAAATTGTTAAAAACAGTTTGCAAAAAACCTTGGACGCCGCAGAAGAAATTGGCGATGACGTGGTGGTGGATGCCATGGTCGGCCGAATGACGGTTCACCGCAAAAACAAATGGATGCTGAACAGCAGCATTGCCTAAAGATTAACCCCTAAGCAACTTACAAACTGGAAGAACCTAGACGAAAGTAAAAGCCGCCTTGTGCGGTTTTTGTTTTATTTGAAACTGTAGTTAAATTAAGTTATCTTCCGGTTATTAATTTTTCACACTTTACTTTTTTAAAGAGGTTTCCTCTTATGAAAATTGCAATTTATTGCGGTGCCAAAGGTACAACGCCTGAAACCCGCAAACATGCTTACAGCTTTGCTGAACAATTTTTTATAAAACATGAAATTGTTTTGTTGGACGGTCGGTCCATTCAAAATGGTCTCTTAAATAAAACGGTGGACTATTTTATTGTCCCCGGTGGTGCAACCACAGATATGATACAGGAGCTGGGCATCCAAGGCATTCAGGCTATATCATCTTACGTAAAAAATGGTGGTTATTACATTGGCATTTGCGCAGGTGCTTATTTGGCGTCGAGCGTGGTGGATTTTCAAAGTGATGATTTGAAACTGGTCAAAAAAAGACCGCTTGGTTTTTATGCTGGCACGCAAAAAGGGCCTTACAATGGGCGTTATGCTTCCCAAAACAACATTGGCTTTCAATGTGTGGATATCCATGTTTTGGGTGAAACGTTACCAGTTTACTTGAATGGTGGTGGTATTTTTGTAAACCCTGAAGCGTTGCCGAATGTTCAGGTTGTTGGTCGTTATGAAACTGGCGAAGCTTGCGCTGTGCGCTGTCAATTCGGTAAGGGTGAGGCGCTGTTGTTGGCGGTTCATTTAGAATATCAACCGCACCTTTTGCGACCCGATTCTTACATCTCACAGGCAGATATTCAACGTTTGATGCTGTCCAACCCATCACGGTTTAAAGTTTGGCAAAGCCTTTTAAATGTGTAATCGAGCAAAAAGCATCCTTCTTGGGTGCTTTTTTTTGTGGTTGGTGTAGGGTTTTGTTAAGTCTAAGCTTGAGTTTTGTGCGATATGCGCTTATAAATAACCTAGATAAGCATTTTTTATCTGGGGGCGACATTGGTTTCGACGGGATAAATGAGTGTTTAGGAGCATGTGGCGGGGAGGACGGCCCACCTTACAAAACGTCTAAAAAATATAGTTGCAGATGACAACTTTGAATACGCAATGGCTGCCTAATTTAATTAAGTAGTTAGTATTCTTTTTAAACAGGGACCTATAACCTCCCTGGCCGAGTCTAAACTTTCGTGTGTTGAGGTTTATGCTTGGTTCATATTGAGACACACTCGCTGATCAGGATGCCGTGACTGTGATGTTAAATTTTAAGCGGACGGCTTAATTGTGGTAGGTCACTCGACAGCAGTTAAGAGATTTTTAAAGAGTGACTAAACATGTAGTAGCCTGGCGCAAAACTTTGTTGCGGACGGGGGTTCAACTCCCCCCGCCTCCACCATTTAACAATCCAACAACGTCCAAAGAAGTTTAATTTATCTTTATTTTTCAATAATCCTTGACATGTATACGAGGTTGAAATAGTTTGCATCTTGCTGTGAATGCAACACCTTTCTTTTTCTTTTCTGTACGGAATTTATCTTTATGAAAAATTTATGCAAAATGGCTACTGTGGCAATTGTGTTTGCTGGGTTAGCTCTTTCGGCAAATGCTGAAACCTTTGATGAAAACTATAATACAATGAAAACGGATCAATATGTTTTTGATGTTCATGCGGGTCATCAATACACATTCCAATATGAATATGCTGGTAAAATTTCTGTTTGCTCGGTTTCTCAAAATGATGGTTATGGCGCCTTTACTTTTATGGTTTTCCCTGATAGATCAACAGGTTTTGATTTAGGTTTTGAAAAGATTGATGGGGAATATAAAAGTAGCTATAAAATTACATGTACTGCGTATAATGAAAATTATGCAATAGATGGTTATGATGTTGAGCAATGGAAAAAAGGGCAAGCATCTGTACGGTCTCGTTATGGGAAAAGTGGCTTTCACGATGCACGTACTCTTGATAACGTATTGGGCGCTGATGTGACTTATGAATCTAATTACGAATTAGAGATTGGTAGCCAAGCTGTTGGTGATATTTATCGCATAAGTAACCCGAATGATGATTTGTTGGCTTGTAAGGTGGAAACCTCAAATTCAAATTATCCGCTTTACATGCTTATTATGCCGAATAACATGCAAACTTTTCAGTCTCTTGCGGCCAGCGATGGCTCAGCACAAGTTATGTTTAAAAATTGCCGTCTGTTTCCATTGAACAATGAAATTACATTGTCTGCATTGCGGACGCATTTGATTAAATAATTTTAAAAAATCGAAAAAAGCACCTGTAAGGGTGCTTTTTTTTTAGGGTTTTTTGTGGTTAAGTTGCTTATACTTATGTTCGTACTTTTCATTGAAAGTAAAAAGTTTTAAAGCTGTGATTCTTACTTGCGGACAACTGCAAAAGTGCCCACGGCGTGGGCAAGGGTCTGGCCTTCATCGTCGCCGTGAATGTGGACTTCGCCGGTTATCAACCGTTTGCCTTCTTTAAGAAGTGAGGCTTTGACGTGAATCTTCTGGTCGCCGGGGACTTTTTTAAGGAAGTTGATGTTGATGTTGGTGGTGGAAGCTGTAGATTGAATGCCAATCTGGCTGGCGATGGCGGTGTAAAGCGCGGCGTCGGTCAGCGCCATCAAGGTTGGGCCGGAAACATTGCCGCCGGGTCGATTGTTCTGCGGGCTTGGTTCAAGGGTTAAGTGTGCTTTACCGTTGCGGGCGCTTACCACTGTGAACTTGGCATGTGGGAAGGACTTGTTGAAGTAGCTTTGAATTTCGGACGCTGTGGACATGTTGCTGTGCCTTATTTTTTTAAATAATTCTTCCTTTATTATAAAGCCTGTAAAGCGCTTGGTAAAGCCATCTTATTTTACAAAGCTTAACCTTTTGTTTGTTATGTGGTACATTTTTAAACGTCTTATTGAACAAATATAAAAAAGGTAACAATAAATGTGGCAAGACTTTAACTTTGACATTGATATGGCTGTGGTTGAGCAATATCTCACCGAATATAGCTTAAACATTTTCTTTGCACTGCTGATTTTCTTCATTGGTAAGTTTGTGGCAAAGCTTTTAACAAGCACCTTGTCCCGTGCGCTTGGCCGAGCACATGTGGACAAAACGGTGGCGGGTTTTATTTGTAACATTGTTTACGGCCTTGCGCTGACATTTGTGATCATTGCCTCCTTGGGTGAATTGGGTGTGCAAACGTCCTCCCTTGCGGCGATTATTGCGGCGGCAGGTTTGGCAGTTGGCTTGGCTTTGCAAGGGTCACTTTCCAGCTTTGCCGCGGGTGTGATGATTATCATGTTCAAGTTCTTTAAAAATGGGGACTTTGTTGAAGTGGCTGGAGCTTCTGGCACGGTGGAAGCCATTCACATTTTTAACACCGTTTTAAAAACACCGGATAATAAAGTGATTATCATTCCCAACGCGTCTATCATTTCTAAAAACATTGTAAACTTTTCTGAAAAACCAACCAGAAGGTTGGACATGGTGTTTGGCTGTGGCTACGATGATGATATTCGCAAGGTTAAAAAGTTGCTTACCAAAATTATCAATGATGATGAAAGAGTGCTGCAAGACCCAGAACCTCTGATTGCGGTGGATGAATTGGCCGACAGCAGTGTTAACTTTAAGGTGCGACCGTGGGTTAAAAAAGAAGACTACTGGGCTTTAAAGCACGACATTACCGAAAAGGTGAAGTTGGAGTTTGATAAAGCAGGATTCTCTATCCCTTACCCACAAAGAGACGTTCATGTCCATAAAGTTGAAAGCTAAAGCTTGTTACGGCTTGGTTGTGAACTTTAATGTGACCGGAATCTCAAGTCCGACCCATTCGCCAGAAGGGTCGGATTTTTTTCCGATGGCGTAGTCAAGGCGGTTGATGGTGAATGTGGTCTGCCCTTTGATGTGACCATCAGGCAAATCTTCTGTTGTGAGGTCGAATGTGATGTCCTTTGAAATGCCTTTGATGTTCAACTCACCCGTAACTTCGAAGTTGTTGGTGCTGACCTCTTCAATTTTTGTGCTTTGGAATGTGGCTTTAGAGTGGTTTTTGCTGTCAAACCAGTCAACCGTTGGCAGTGTGCCGTCATACATTGGGTTGCCTGTTTGGGCGCTGTTGGTGTGAAATGTCGCTTGAATGCCATTGTTTTCGGTTAGGTTTACTTGTCCGCTCCATTCTTCAAAATGGCCTTTAAAAGGTGTGCCTGCGTGAGTACCTTCAAATGTGACTGTGCTGTGTTGGTTGTTAATTTCCAAGGCCAAGGCAGGTGTCGTTGCCATGATTGTTAAAGCTAAAAGTGTTGTCAAAATATGTTTCATTTATTGTTTCCACCATATACGTTTTATGAGGTTGATTTTGTCTTTTTTATAATGGCCAATCACAGCGCCAACATGACCAACAATTAAAGTGGCTAGGAAGATAAAGCCATAAAAATGGACGGTCTTTGCAGTGCTGTTCCACAATTCATTGGCTGAAATATTGGGGATATGGGGCCACTGGAACCAGCCAAAAACAATGGTTGGAAGTCCGTATATGCTGCTGGAAACCATCACCCAGCCAGACAATGTCATGGCTATCATGGCGACATAAAGAGCCATGTGCCCAGCATGTGCTAATCTTTTTTCAAGGTTGTTGAAGTGTTGAGGTAAAGGTGGCAGGGCACTCAAAAGGCGTATTAAAATACGAATGGCAAGGGCGATGAGCAATAAAACACCACCGGACTTATGCCACTGGAATATTTTAAATTTAAGCGCATTGTCCATGTTGAAATATTCCATGTAAATGCCGCTGCCCAGCATCATTAAAATGCCGACGGCCATGCCCCAGTGTAGAACAATCATTAAGCTGTTATATCTCTTTTTTAAGGGCATGGTTTTTGTCGCCAGATTTTTGTTTATTTTTTCTCAAACTCGGTTTCAATGATCAGCTTCACTTCGTCGCCAATGTTGGGAACATAAGTTGTGAAGCCCCAGTCGGAACGGTTAAGGGTGCCTTTAGCCGAAAAACCAAGTGCTGGCTTGCCTGTAAATGGGTGAGCTTCATAAGCGCCGTTAAAGTTGACATTTAAGGTCACAGGCTTTGTTTGGCCAAGCAGGGTTAAATCACCCGTCATAATGGCTGTTTTTTCGCCAGTCATTTCAAGTTTTGTGGACTTGAAATCAATTTTGGGAAATGCAGAGGCATTGAACCAGTCTTCATTTTCCACTAATTTTTTGTCAAAGTCCTTTTTTTGTGGGTAAGGGTAGTCTGTTTTAATAGAAGTCGGATCAATAGAGGCGGTGATCACACTTTCTTCTGGGTTTTTGGGGTTATAGTCAACTTCGGCTGTAAATTTGGTAAAGCGTGCAGTGTAGTTGGAAAGGCCTAGGTGATTAACCTGCCATGTGATGCTGGCATGGGTTGGGTCAAGGGTGTAAATTCCCGCAGGAACTTGTTTGAAGGATTCTTCTGCCAATGCGCCTTGGCTGATAAATAATGCTGTGCACAAAGCAAGTGTTGTTCTTTTCATGGGGTGTTTACCTTCTTACTTTTTGTTTGAGTTGTTTTTAGCTTTTGTTAGCTGACATTGTAACCTTGTGAGGCTTAGCTTTAAAGGATTATTTTATAAATAAAATGAAAGTGCTGAAATAAAATGCACTGTTATTTGCTTTGTTTGCAGCTTTTTAAAGTGTGCTGTGTGGGTAGCAGTGCAATTGAAAATTAACAAGCTTTGTTGTTGAGTGACGCTTTTGCCTTGATTGTAAAGGTCTTTGCAAGCTAGAATTTCCACAAATTTGAATAATAAAAGTTTAAAGGTTTAATTGTATGTTGACTGAAAATTCTCCAAAGTTGTGGCGCGATGACTTCCCTGTTCCAACAGCAGAAACGCATAAATACATGCGAGGCCATGTAGTGATTGTTGCAGGTCGAATGCTAGGTGCGTCAAAGTTGGCATCACGTGCGGCTCGGCGTATTGGGGCAGGCTTGGTAACCCTTGTGTGTGAGCCTAATGCTTATCAAGTGTTGTCACAAGATTGGCCGGGAACAATGGTGAATGCACTTGGCGAGGGTAAGCGTTACACCGAGCACTTGGTGGATGAGCGTAAAAATGCCTTTTTACTGGGCCCTGGTGGTGGTTTGGATTCTGATTTGAAGTCAAAAATACTCTACACCCTTGAAATGGGACCTGCTAAGGCTGCTGTGGTGGATGCGGATGGTTTGAATGTTTTTAAAAATGACAGTGAGAAGTTGATCCAAACCTTGCATGGAAATTGTGTTATTACACCGCACTTGGGTGAATTTTCAAGGATTTTCCCTGATATTAGTGGCAGCAAAGAAAAAATGGCCATGGCGGCAGCGCAGCGTGCCGGTTGTGTGGTCATTTTAAAAGGGGCCGAGACTGTGATTGCCTCCCCTCAAGGTGAGGTGGTGGTGAATAAGCATGCGTCTCCTTACCTAGCAACGGGTGGAACAGGGGATGTTCTGGCTGGATTTGTTGTGGGTTTGATGGCGCAAGGTGTATCAGCCTTTAAATCTGCGCAAATGGCTGTTTGGTTGCACGGTGATGTGGCAATTGATATTGGTGCTGGCTTGATTGCAGAAGATTTGATTGACCATGTAGCGGTTTCTATGAGGAAAGTCTTAAGCTGATCGCTATTGCTTTATTGCAAAGTGTCAGTTTTATTATTACATGCAACTATAAGTGTTTAGATTTTTATTTTTAACGTCAGAGGGTAGGGGTTTTATGAGTTCAATTAAATTTGTTGGTTTTACGTCTTTATTGGTAACAATGCTTTTTGTTGGGCAGGTAAATGCGCAGCAGGCAACTATTGTGCAGGGCAGTGTTGCTTCGTCTGCGGGTCAGGTGAAGGCTTTGGAAGAAAAGGTGGAATCCTTAAAGTTGGTTATTAAGGACTTGAACAGCAACCTGAAAGAATTGGGCGATCGCCTCACTAAAGCAGAGCTTGTGAATGCAGCGATCAATGCATGTGCAGCAATGGACCCGCCAACTGTTTACGCGGGTTCTTTGTTAGGCTGTGTGGAGGTGAAGCCAGCTCCGTGTGAGTTGTGTGAAGCGCCAGAAGAAGGTGAATAAGGGTTATGATGATGGGTAGGTACTTTTTTAGTTTTATATTATTGTCTTTTTCGGTGATAGGTAGCGTGCATGCGCAAGAGCATCGTGCGGTTGCTGTGACAGATGCCGTTGATTTTAAATACCAGCAAACGCAGCTGGACAATGCGGTTAATAAGGCAAAAAGTACAATCGATGACATGTTCCGTCGTTTAGAGAATGTTGAGGATAATCAGCAAGGTGTGATTTCCTGTGCAAGACAGGACTCGCCAACAGACCCTGACAGTTACGCTATTTGGGACAATGGCAAAGGAAAGTGTGTCACCTTAACACGTAATTGCGTTCCTGTGCCTCAAAACCCGATTGAATCGAGAGAGTTGGTGTTTATTTTTGATGCATCCTCTTCTATGGAGCAAACATATAGTCCTCCAACAGTTCCACACAATTGTAAGCCTTATTATGAGCGCTATGTAGATGAGTGTGGCAGTAAATATTACCCAAGCTTTAAGCAGCAACACCCTGTTAAAAAAGAATGTGGTAACTACTCCTCAACCAAGTTCTGTAAATGGTGTGGTTACAAACCAGCTGCTCCAAAAGAAAAAGTCGTGATTGATACCATTATCAACGGTGAAGGTTTGGAGGAGAAAGTTTACGGTTATCAGTTTGTGACTGAAGGTCCAGAGTGGGAAAAGTACTTGGATAAAAAAGAAAAATATGACAACTGCGTTCAGCACAATGCTGAAACGGATTGTGTCAACAAATATAACCAATGTAAATCTGAAGCAAGTGCTGAATTGTCTGAAGAGATTGAAGCGTATAACGAAGCTTATCAGGTTTGGAAAAATGAAGTGTACGAACCTTATAAGGTATGCCGTAATGAGCAGTATAAAGAATATACAACTTGCGTGAACGACTTTAATAAAGTTTGGAACACTGCTAAGCCTGAACCGAGAATTGGTGCAGCTAAAAAAGCTGTGAAGGATTCAATTAAAAAAGCGCCAACCTTTGTAGAGCTTGGTCTGGTTGTATTTAACGGTTGTGAAAATGTTGTAAACCATGGTTTTTATCTAGATGCTGACCGTACGGACTTGCTTAAAGCAGTGGATGCGATTGAAGCTTCAGGTTCAACCCCGTTGGTGGATTCGATGTTAATTGCAGCCGAGAACATGAAGATTAAGAGTGAGACCGTGAACGCTGAAGGTTATATTGTATTGGTGACGGATGGTGAGGACACCTGTGTCAGTAAGGATTCAGCGGTTGCGATGAAGTCTGTTTGTGACACGGCAAAGGCCTTGAAAAAAGAAAATGAAGGCCTTGTCATCAATGTGATGGACTTGTCCAATAACTCTAAGCTGTCTTGCATTTCAGAGTTTACGGGTGGTGTTTACGCCAGTGTCAACTCTGAGAGCACCATGTTAAGTGCCATTGTGGGTGAGATGTCCAAAATTTCAGATGTGCCAGAATATTGCTACGCACCTTCTGAATACGCCTACGAAGAGGACTAAACTTAAAACAAGTTAAGGGCAGCAAAGAAGTCTTTGGTTGATATCAAAGGCTTTTTTGTGTTAGCTGTTTTGTGAAATGTAACAAAAAGGGTTTTTGACGTGTTTGAATTGAATGAAAGGCTTGCTGCGGACACTTTTGAAGTGTGCGATTTGGCGGTTTCTAAAGTGTTGTTGATGAATGACACGGCTTACCCTTGGCTCATCCTTGTGCCTATGCAAAATGGCGTGGTGGAATTGGCGGACCTTAATGAACAGGATCAGCAAACCTTAATGACTGAAATGGTTCAGGTGAGTGAAGTTTTAAAAGAACTAACAGGTGCCCATAAGATGAATGTGGCAACCTTGGGCAATGTGGTTTCACAGCTTCATGTTCATGTGATTGCACGCTTTGAAGATGACGCGGCATGGCCAGCACCTGTTTGGGGTAAAACAAAAGCCATCCCTTACGGTGCGCAAGCACAAGCGAAGTTTGTAGAAGTGCTTCAGCAAAAATTGGCCTGAATGCTTTAAATTGTTGACAGCGTGGCGGTTTTTGCTTACTTTCCATCAAAGTTAGGTATATGACACCCTTGGAGGTCAATACCGTTATATAATTTAAGAAAGGTTTTAAACATGTCTGAAGTATATGTTATGGAAGCTCAAGCTCGCGCTGAAGGTGGTAAGGGGGTCGCTCGTCGCATGCGTAATGAAGGTTACGTACCGGCAGTGATTTACGGTTCTAAGAAGGAGCCTCAAAAGGTTGCTGTTACTGGTCACAGCTTGCAAATGGCTATCCAAAAAGGTGGTTTTTTGACCAAACCACAAGAAGTAAACGTTGATGGTAAAGTTGAAAAAGTTTTGCCACGTGAAATTCAAACAGACCCAGTATCTGACAAAATCATGCACGTAGACTTCTTGCGCTACGATCCGAAGCGTGTTGTTAAGGCTATTGTTGGTCTAGAAATGACAGGTATTGAGAAGTCTCCTGGTGTTAAAAAAGGTGGTGTACCTTCACTTGCACGTACAGAAGTTGAACTTCTTTGCCGTGCGGACTCTATCCCTCAAGTTCTTTACGTTGCGATGGACGGTCTTGACGTGGGTGAAGCTGTTAAGTTCTCATCTCTTGAATTGCCAGAAGGTGTTAAGCCTGCAATTGCTGACCGTGACTTCACATTGGCTTCTGTTCTTGCGACACGTACTTCTACCATGTCTGACATGGATGAAGGCGAAGAAGCAGAATCATCTGAAGGTGGCGAAGAAGCTTCTGAAGAGTAAGGTTTTTGGTGATGTTTTTAGTTGTTGGGCTTGGTAACCCTGGTTCCAAATATGAAAACAATCGCCATAACATAGGATTTAAAGCGGTGGATGATATATTCCACCGCTTTTCCTTTTCTGCTTGGTCGCAAAAATTTAATGCCGATATGGCAAAGGGTTCCATCGACCAACGCAAAGTTGTTCTTCTAAAGCCGATGACTTACATGAACAACAGTGGTGAGTCTGTGCAAAAGGCGATGGCTTATTTTAAGATAAAGCCTGAAAATGTCATTGTTTTGCATGACGAGCTGGACCTGCCACCCCTTAAAGTGCGTTATAAACTAGGCGGTGGAAATGGTGGCCATAACGGTTTAAAGTCTATCCAGCAACGCATTGGTACGGCAGATTTTTATCGCTTTCGGATTGGTGTCGGTCATCCTGGGTCAAAAGACCGCGTTTCTGGTTACGTTTTAAGTGACTTTTCTAAGGTTGAGACGCCCTGTTTTGAAGATTTATGCGCCGACCTTTCAGCAGCATTCCCGATGATTTTGTCAGGTAAAGGGGAAAGGGTGGTCAGCGACCTTTCAATCTATGCGACAAAATTAAATGTGTAATCTTCTTTGTTCTTGCAATTTTTTCTAATTGTTATCATTATTTTAGGCTAAACAATAATAAAAGGCTTTCAAATGCACGATATTATCACAGCCATTGCCATTGTTATGGTTTTGGGGATGAGTAGCCAGTGGGTTGCTTGGCGTCTAAAGGTTCCTGCCATTGTTTTAATGTTCTTGGCAGGTTTGTTTGTTGGCCCTATAACAGGTGTTTTTGACCCTTCAATGGTTTTCGAAGACTTTTTACGCCCCTTTGTTTCCATTGCCATTGCCATTATCTTATTTGAAGGTGGCCTTTCCCTTAAAATACAAGAACTGAAAGAAACAAAGAAGGCTGTGCGCCGGATGATTTTAGGTGCGCCACTTTCTTGGTTCTTAACAGCGGTCGCGGCTCATTATATTGCTGGCCTTTCTTGGCCGGTTGCCATTTTAATTGGCGGTATCTTGGTGGTGACAGGTCCCACTGTGATTATGCCCTTACTGCGCCAAGCAAGGTTAAACACCCGCGTTGGCTCGGTTTTGAAGTGGGAAGGTATTGTGAATGATCCAATCGGTGCGCTGTTTGCCGTATTAGCATATGAATATTTCACATTGTTTAGGGAAGCCGGCTCTATGGCAGGCAGTTTTTCTGCTTTCTTTGGCAGTACGGTGGTGGTTCTTTTGGCGTCCTATGGTCTTGCGCGTTTGATGGGTTGGGTTTTCACCAAAGGTTACGTGCCAGACTTTTTAAAGGTCCCAGTTATTTTAACATCGGTCATCACATCATATGTTGTGGCTAATCAACTTCAGCACGAGGCAGGTTTGGTTGCGGTCACCGTTTTGGGTGTGACTTTGGGTAACATGCGCCTTGCATCTATTGAGGAAATTCGACGTTTTAAAGAAGCTGTAACATTGGTTTTTGTTTCAGCAGTCTTCGTGGTGTTGTCCGCCACTTTGAAGCCTGAGCAATTGGCTGTGTTAGACCTTCAAAGTGTGATGTTTATTGTGGCGTTGTTGGTGCTGGTACGTCCCTTAATGGTGATGATTGTCACCGCAGGGACCGAGCTGACTTGGCAAGAAAAAGTGATGGTCAGCTGGATTGCGCCAAGGGGGGTGGTTTGTGTGGCTGTGGCTGGTATTTTTGCACCGGACATGATGGCCTATGGCTATGAAGATGCCAACAAGTTAATTCCGCTTTGTTTTGCCGTGGTTTTTGTGACTGTGGTTTTGCACGGGTTTTCCATCCGTTTCTTGGGGCGCAAGCTCGACTTGGTCGCCAAAAAGGAAAATGGCATTATGTTGGTGGGTGCATCGCCCATGGCTTTTGACTTGGCGGAGGTGATTCAGTCACGCGATATCCCTGTCATCGTTGCGGACAATAACTGGAATAAGCTGAAGCCTATCCGCGTGGCTAACATTCGCACCTATTACGGTGAAATTTTAAGCGAAGAGGCAGAGCACCGGTTGGAATTTAACCAGTTTTCCTACCTACTGGCATTGACCGACAGTGTGGCGTATAACTCGCTTGTTTGTTCGCGTTATGTGCATGAATTTGGTCGTGAGAACATTGCCCAGCTTGCAAGGCAAAAAGAAGACGAGGATGATCCACACGCTTACACCAACACGTTGCGTGGTAAAACCTTGGTGGGTGAGGAAATGGCTTTTGATAAATTTGGTCGCAAACATGCGCAAGGTTGGCGCTTTGTCAGTTCGCGACTCACGGAAACATACACCTATAAGGATTATCTTAAGCAAAAAGGTGAAAATTGTATTCCAATCATGGCGATTACTGAAACAGGTAAAATTATATTCAACACCAAGGACAGTGAATATACACCCGGCCGTAATGATGTTTTGATTGCGTTTATGAAAATTGAACCAGAGCAATTGGCCGCACAAACAGACGCCTATAAATAATAGCGTCTATTTGTTCTTGGCTTTTCGCTTTTTGTTTTTGTGGATTTTGCTTTTAATTGTCTTGGTGTGTTGCTATCCAACGTGACGCACCAAGGTGCATTGGGACAAATCATTGGCGTTGATAATCAAAACATTGCCACAAGATGAGATAATGGCGTGGGTGGCTTGAATGTCGATCCCTTCATCCTTGCGGCGCTGTAATGCACTTTGAAGCAGTTGGCTGGCCTTGTCATCGTCTTCAATGGCGTCTGCAAGGTCGTCATACCCACCTACAACAAACACGCCGTAGCCCAATTCGTCATGCTCTTCTAAAATGGCTTGCACGTCGTCCATGTATGAATCGTCGGAGGATCTGCCAATTTCACGCAGTTGGTTGCAACATTCAAACATAGATTCCAATGTTGCTTCGCTGTTGTGCGTTTCTAGTTCCATATCAAAAGTGTTGTCATGCTCCATAAAACGTACCCTTTGAATTTTAAGTTGTATTCATATTTGTAAATTATATGCATATGATAGCAAATTATAAAAATAAAATTTCTGACATAGTTCATTTTCCTTCCTTGCAGTTTTGTTTTTGCGGCTGTAAAATCCACGTTATGGAAAAAATATCTCAAAAATGGTTAAAACCCATCTCTGGCCCGTTGCTGTTGTGTATTGTAGATGGCTTTGGCCTGCGTGAAGAAAAGGCAGGTAACGCTGTTGCCCTTGCCAACACGCCAACCTTGGATGAATTGTATCAAACTTGCCCCCACGCACAATTGTGGACCCACGGTGAATATGTGGGTTTGCCAGAAGGTCAAATGGGTAACAGCGAAGTCGGACACATGACCATTGGCGCAGGGCGCACCATTTTGCAAAAACTGGACGAAATTAGGCAGGGTATGGACGATGTGGACGTGAGTCAATTGACCCAATCTGTGGAGGGTTCAGGCCATGTTCACCTCATCGGCTTGCTCAGTGATGGTGGGATACACAGCCATACGGACCATTTTGTTTTGATGTGTCAAAAGCTCAGCGCTTTAGGCAAGCCCATTTATGTCCATGCCATTTTAGATGGTCGGGACACCGCCCCGCAGGACGCGCTCAAACAAATTCAAAACTTCCAGCAGCAGGTGTCTGGGTTAGATGTCCATGTTGTGGACTTGATTGGTCGGTTTTATGCCATGGATAGGGACGGTAATGGCGATCGATTGCAAAAAGCTTATGACCTTTACACAAGGCGGATAGGCACAAAATTTGCCAACATTGATCAGGCTGTGCAAAGCCAGTATGGCAAAGATTTGACCGATGAATTTTTTGAACCTTGTCTCCTTGAAGGATTCGAAAACTGTCAAATTCAAACAGGTGATGCTGTTGTCTTTATGAACTTTCGGGCGGATCGGATGCGCCAAATTGTCCGTAGCTTTATTGGCCTACCTGTGCCAATGCTTCAGCCGCAACAAAATGCTTTGCCTCAAGTTTGGTGTATGGCGGAATATGATAAAGCTTTTGAAGGTCAGGTTTTTGTACTTTTCCCACCCAGCCAACCCAAGATGACCTTGGGTGAAGTGGTGGCCGGTAGGGGTGGCAAACAATTGCGGATTGCTGAAAGTGAAAAGTATGCCCATGTGACATTCTTCCTCAACGGTGGGCGTGAAAAACCCTTTGAGGGGGAGGACCGCATTGTCATACCGTCGCCTAAAGTTAAAACATATGACTTACAACCTGAAATGTCTCTGCCAGAGGTAACCGAAAAGCTGACGGACGCCATATCAAATGGTGGCTATGACCTGATTGTTCTGAATATTGCCAATGGTGATCAGGTTGGTCACAGTGGCTCACTTGAAGCGTCGGTGACTGCGGTGGAACATATTGACAAATGCCTTGCGAAACTTGTAAAACAGCTTAAGTCTGTAGGTGGTGAAATGTTGATGATTGCAGACCACGGCAACTGTGAAGAAATGTTTGCAAACGATGGTTCAATGATGACATCTCACACGTTAAACCCAGTGCCCATTCTTTATGTTGGGCGACAAGGGGCAAGCGTTGAAAGTGGCTCGCTGAGGGACGTGGCACCCACGGCGCTCTCTTTACTGGGCTTGGATATCCCCAAGCAAATGACAGGTGAGGTGCTTGTTAAAATGAGAAAGGTTCTTTAAATGCGCAATGTACTTGCACTGCTCAGCTTCATGATTGCAACGGCTTTAATGGCACCTGTTTGTGTGGCTGAACAGGCCAAGTCGCTCAATGCGGTGGTAAGCCCTGTGGCGCAAGGTACAAGCGATGAAGAAATGCGCTTGTTGGAACTTAAACGCCAAGAAGAAGAGCGCAAGCGCAAACAACGCATTGCCAAAAGAGTTGCTAAAATTAAAAAGCTGGAAGCTGAAATGGCGCAAACCGATAGCTTGATTATGAGCTTGAGCGATAAAATGTCCGCCATCGAAAAAGACATTGACCAGTTGTACGAACAAGAGGATGCCGCAAGGTTGAAGTTGCAAGGTAAATTGGCATTGTTTAATGCCACCGCCATGCAAATTGCCCGGCTGGAGAGAATGCCGCTGGAGGCGATGGCCGCCGCAACAAACTTGCGTTCAGGCTATGACCGCAAAAGCGTTGTTGAAAGTGGTCGAAAGTCCTTATCCAGTATTATTTATCAAAATCGTGATGATATTTACAAAATACAAGAAATTCGCATGCAGCGCCAAGACAAGATGGACGAGATTGAAGGCTTAAGACATAAAATGCTTGCCGAGCGAAAAAGTGTTCAAAACTTGTTCGATAAACAAGTTGAATTGCTTTCTAAGGACTCTTCTTTAAAGGCTGATTTGATGCTTAAAGCCCAACAAACAAAACAATCTAAAACGGTGACGGACCTGTTAGAGCGTTATGAGGGGCGGGATGATTATTTACCGCCTGTGCGCCATGTTCTCAAAAAGTTGCCTGTCAAGGGTCAGGTTGTGGAAGCCTATAATCAAAGAAAACCGTCAGGTCTATTCTCCAAGGGAATACGTATTGAAACGGTGGCCAAAGAGCCAGTGGTGGGTTTAAAGGATGGCCGGGTAATTTACAGCGACACGTTTAGAGATTATGGCTTTATGGTGATTGTTGAACATTCCGACGGTTCGCACACCTTATACAGTGGTATGGAAAAAAGCTCGATCACGGTGGGAGACTTTGCACCCGCTGGGCAGGTTTTAGGTTTTATGTCTCCAAACAAAAGGCCAGAGCTTTACCTTGAAGTGCGCAAGAGCGGTAAAACCATCGACCCTGTAAAGTATTTGGCGTTAAACTAGATTATATCATTTTCGCCTTTTTTTTGCAGGAGACTTTCTGTAAGATTGATTTTGTTACGATTTAAATAAAAAGAAGAATATTATGATTCCTACAACATTTAAAAACGCACTTTTAGCATTTTTAACCATTTTGCTTTTGCCAACACAAGCTTTTTCCTTAAGCGAAGATGCATATGAAAAATTAGACATTTTAGCCAATGTGTTTGAGCGTATTAAGTCCGCGTACGTTGAAGATGTTACCGATACAGACGTGCTAGAAGCAGCGATTAACGGCATGTTGGTGTCGCTCGACCCTCATTCTTCTTACATGAATGTTGACAGCTTTAAAGACATGCGCGAGCAAACAAGCGGTGAGTTTGGTGGCCTTGGTATTGAGGTTACAATGGAGCGTGGTGTTGTAAAAGTTGTCTCGCCGATTGATGATACCCCAGCAGACAAGGCTGGTATCCAAGCGGGTGACTTTATCATTAAAATTGACGGCGAAGATGTTCAAGGGCTTTCTTTGGGCGAAGCGGTTGAAAAAATGCGCGGTAAGGTGGGTTCTCCCATTGTTGTTAAAGTTTACAGAGAGGGCGAGCGCAGAGCCTTTGATGTTAAAATTATCCGTGACCGCATTAAGGTAACGCCGGTGAAATTCCACCTAGAAGAGGGTGGAGTTGGTTATGTGCGTATTACCACCTTTAATGCCAAAGTGGATGAAACTTTAAAAGATGCCATTGCGCAGCTGACAAAAGAAAATGACGGCAAAGAACTTGCAGGCTTGGTGCTTGACCTTCGTAATAATCCAGGTGGCTTGTTAACACAGGCAGTGGCTGCGGCTGATGTCTTCTTAGAAGATGGTGAAATTGTTTCTACCAAAGGGCGTATCCAAAACCAAAATCAAAGTTTTAGTGCAACCTCTGGCGATGCATTGAATGGTAAACCTGTTGTAGTGATTGTCAACAAAGGCAGTGCTTCCGCTTCTGAAATTGTGGCCGGTGCCCTGCAAGACCATAAGCGTGCAGTTATTATTGGTACAAAGTCCTTTGGTAAGGGGAGCGTGCAAACAGTTATGCCACTGCCAGGTGGTAACGGTATGCGCTTAACAACGGCGTTGTATTACACACCATCGGGCAGATCCATTCAGGCAGATGGTATTCACCCTGACATCATTGTAAAACCTGCCAAAGTGGAAGAGCTTGAAGGCAGCGATGAGGACTTTGGCGAGGCTTCACTAAAAGGTCACCTAGAACTCCCTGCGGATGTGAAAGATGAAAGCAGCGACGCTAAGGTTGATCAGAAAAAACGCCAAGAAATGGCATCGGAAAAAGAAGAAGATGAAAAGGCTGAAAAACGTAAGCGTGATTATCAACTTCAACGTGCAATTGGCATGGTTAAAGCTTTAAGCTTGTGGTCTGAAGTGAAGAAGTGATGCTTAAGATATCTAAATCAACGTACATAGTTGCAGCTGCTATTGTTTTAGCAGCTGCTTCTTACATTTTTGCATGGGTGATGATCCAAAAGCAAAATACGGCCATCGCCACGGTTGAGGTGGAGGCTCATAAAGTGTTGGACGCGTATGAAGATGCGGAAGCCTTAGAGGCGGTTCAAGATATCCCAACTTTAATCATGAGTCAGTCAGATGTGTCAAAGTCCATGCAAGCCAGCCAGCTGGTTGATTTGCCGGATATGGCAAGCTTTCCAAGGTGGGTGAAAAATTCAAAGCCAGTGCATTTGAATGACGGAATGTCATATGTTTCCATTGTCATTGACGATGTTGGCGTTGTGAAGGATAGGTCGCTTCGGTCTATTGAAGAACTGCCTAAGGAAGTGACCTTGGCGTTTTTGCCTTATGGGGAAAGTACGCAGGATTTGACCAAAAAAGCCTATGACATGGGTCATGAAATTTTGGTGCATTTGCCAATGGAGGCACACACATCCGCATCGGGCTATGTGGCTGACCCAGGCCCCAATGCGCTGTATGTCAACCAAACGGGCGACGACGTTAAAAGGCTGGTTAAAACCAATGTGGCCAGCTTGCTGGACTATGCGGTGGGTGTCAACAATCACATGGGTTCATTGTTTACAGAGTGGTCCAAGGGTATGGAGATTGTGTTGGACCATGTCGCTGAAAATGAAATGCTGTATCTGGACAGTTTAACAACATCCAAAAGTGTTATTTCGCAACTGGCAAAAAATTATCCGCAAATGCCAACCCTTAGACGAGACGTTTTTCTTGACCATGTGATTGCAGAGGATAAAATTAAAGAAGCGCTGACGAAGGTTGAAAAAATCGCCGCTCAGCAAGGCTATGCCATTGCCATCGGCCACCCACATGATGTGACAACCGATGTGCTGGTGGAGTGGTCAAAAGGCTTGCAAGAAAAAAACATACAACTGGTGCCAATTACAGCACTGATAAAGGAAATGAAATATGACACAGCTCGACCTTGAACAATACATGGATAATCCTGACTACCGCCGTGGTGTCGGTGCTGTCATCTACAAAGGTGGCAAAGTCTTCTTTGCAGAAAGGGCGGATGCTAAGGGTTCATGGCAGTTGCCTCAAGGTGGTGTGGATGAAGGGGAAGACTTGTTGGACGCCGTCAGAAGAGAACTTTTTGAAGAGACAGGTATTGCAAAGGACCAGGTCCAACTCACCGGCGTTTATTCTTCCTTTACCTATTACACATTGCCTGAAAAGTTCCAGAAAAAAGGTTTTAAGGGTCAGGTTCACAAGTGGTTTTCTTTTGAGTTTTTGGAAGAGGATAGCAAAATTGACCTAGCCTCCGCCCAAGATAAAGAATTTAGTGACTGGCGTTGGGCCAGTGTGGACGAGGTTTTGAGCGAGGTTGAGCCTTTCCGTAAGGACGCTTATGAAGCAATGTTTAAAGAGTTTAGATCTCAAATCGATGCTAATGATTCGTAGGCATTGCGCTTTTTTTATCGGTACAAGCCTGTTCCGCTGTTTGCTTTAGCTTAAAAACTTTGCCTTTAAAGGTAGGGTGAGAGCATTTTTCAAAGATCGCCACAGGTTGTGCGTATGCTTTATTTCCAGCGGTTTTGCAATGGTAAAGCGATGGTATACACTGCGTTTCTAGCCTTTTAAAACGCAGGCAGGTGCCGTCATGGCTATAAATGTGGAGACTGTAAAAGTTTTGGCTGGATTTAAAATGGTTTTCGCCATCAAAAGCCAGTTTGCACTGTGAAGCTTTGATGTTGTGGGCCACATTATCTGGGCCAAAGGCATGGATATTGATGCTGGCAAGGGCGGGCTGTGAGGATGTGAAGTGCAGCCCTGTCAGCAGGGTAAGGGTTGCCAATATTTCCGTTTTTGTCATTTTTGGGTTTGTGTTTCTTTGAGGGGGTCAAGCGTTGCTTCCCAAATAAATTCATACAAGCCAAAGACATCTTTCAGGTGCTGTGTTTGTCCTTGAAGGGTGTGGATGATGATAAAATCCTTCGACACTTCAATTTTCTTCGGCCAGCACAGTTGGCTTGCGTTGCAAGGTGCTTCGTCTGCACCATTGGTAAGGGTGAGTAGAATTCTTGCTTCAAGGGTTGGGATCACCACGTCACTGGCTTCAGCATGTGCCACTTCATTGATGTATGAGGGTAAAACTCTGATTGCTTTTTGTGTTAAAACAAGGTTTTGAGGTGTCACAAGGTCAGGCGACGCAATGAGGCTGACTTGATATTCAGGGCTAAACGCAGGGTCTTGCGGGAATTTTAGGGGCTGTGCCTTAAGGTTGGCTAGGGTTAAAAGGGTGAGTGCAAGTGTTAAGCTTTGAATTTTAAATAACTTGAACAAGTGACTCACCCTGAATATTGGCCTTGATTAGGACATGTTGGCGACAATTTCCTCGCCAAATTCACTACACTTCACCTCGGTTGATCCTTCCATCATGCGGGCGAAGTCGTAAGTAACTTTTTTGGATGCAATCGCACCTTCCACACCGCGTATCACAAGGTCGGCTGCTTCTTTCCAGCCGATGTAACGCAACATCATTTCACCCGATAAAATCACCGATGAAGGGTTCACTTTGTCCAAGTTGGTGTATTTGGGGGCTGTGCCATGAGTGGCTTCAAAAATGGCATGGCCACTGGTGTAGTTGATGTTTGCGCCTGGAGCAATACCAATACCACCAACAGTGGCGGCAAGTGCGTCGGACACATAGTCGCCATTTAAGTTCATGGTGACAATAACGCTGTACTCATTCGGGCGGGTGAGAATTTGCTGTAAAAAGGCGTCAGCAATGGCGTCCTTAATAACAATTTTGCCTTCTGGGATGTTCCAGTTCACGTCTTCTGCCACAACCACTTTGTCGCTAAATTCGTTGCGTGCAACGTCGAAGGCCCATTCTTTAAATGCACCTTCGGTGTATTTCATAATGTTGCCTTTGTGAACAATGGTTACAGAAGGAAGGTTGTTGTCAATAGCGTGTTGAATCGCTTGTCTTACAATGCGTTCAGTGCCTTCTTGAGAAATGGGTTTGATACCAATGCCAGAAGTTTGCGGGAAGCGGATTTTTTCGGTGCCCATTTCTTCTGTGAGGAATTTGACAACTTTTTTCGCTTCATCTGTGCCGGCTTTAAATTCAATACCGGCGTAAATATCTTCACTGTTTTCACGGAAAACGACCATGTCAGTCAATTCAGGGCGTTTAACGGGTGATGGCACGCCTTCAAAGTAGCGCACAGGGCGTAAGCATGTGTAAAGGTCAAGCTCTTGTCTCAACGCCACGTTGAGCGACCTAAAGCCGCCACCGACAGGTGTGGTCAGCGGGCCTTTGATACCAACAAGGTATTCATCAAATGCCTTCAAAGTTTCCTCTGGTAGCCACAGGTCTTCACCGTAAACTTTGTTGGCTTTTTCACCTGCAAAAACTTCCATCCATGAAATGCGACGTCTGCCGCCGTAGGCTTTCATAACGGCAACGTCAAGCACGCGTTGGGCGGCTTTCCAAATGTCAGGTCCAATACCGTCTCCTTCAATAAAGGCGATGATGGGGTTGTCCGGCACGGTAAGCTTGCCGTTTTCCATAGTAATCTTTTCGCCGCTGTCGGGTAGTTGGATTTTCTCGAAGGTCATTGCTTTTTCCTTATTGGTTTTTTGTAAGTTGTTTATAAGTTAGGTGTTAGATTGTATCAAATTTGGCCACTTTTTACATTAAAATTTTATGGCCTGAAGGTGGTTAGTCCTTCATGTCCAAAATAACTTTGACGCTGATTGAAATGCTGACACGTTCATCTCGCCCTTCAACAGACGGAACAGTATCGGACATTGTCATCGCCCCCATTGCCATTTCATTAAACTGAACATTTCTTTGTGTGGGGTGAGGTGCGTTTTGGTTAGAAACATCAACCACGCCAATGTGCCAATGTTTGGCGTTAAGCTGATTGGCGATGCTTGCAGCACGGCTTTGCACGCTTTTCAAGGCTTCGTTAATCAGTTCTGTTCTGTAGGATGAAGCGGCATCCCGGCTGAGGTAATAGTTGATGCTGGAAATGTTAAAATCCAAGTTTTGCAAGGTTTTTACAGCGTTGGTTATTTCTTGTTTGTTGTCACTGTCTAAAATAACCTCTTGAGAGCCTTTCCATCCGTCGTTTGATCTTAGCTTGCTGTTGTAACGTTCGTGGATTCTATAATGGCCAGTTGAAACCTTGATATTTTGATATTTCTTCAGCTCATTTAATGCATTTTGCATGGACTGATTGATTTTGTCCTGCACGGTTGTGTTGTCTCTTGATTCAAATTGAATGCTCAGCTTTGCGAGGATTCTGTCCTGTTGCACCTCTTTTTCAGCCACTTCATTTAAGTTTAAAATGGTTTTGCTGGTGATGAGGTTGTAATAATTTTCATCTTGAGCGTGGGCGGAAGTATTAATGCTGATGGCTGTGATTGCGGCGAATGTGAAGAGTGAGAAAAGGGTTTTCATGGGTAAAAGTCTTTCGCTTTTTAGTGTGTTTTGCTTATTGTAACAACTTTTATTGTGAAGTTTAAGATAAAAAAAGCCGCCCGATGGGCGGCTTAAATGTATTCAGGAAGTTTAGTTCTCTTCAGAACTCTTTTTGATCACAAGCTTGCGAAGACGCTTAGCTGCAGTCGAGAAAGTTTCTGTGTTGCGGTTTTTAACGTTAAGCATGAAGGCGTCAAAACCACCAAACTTGTCAATTGTACGCATTGCGTTAGTAGAAAGTCTCAAAGAAACCATACGGTTCAAAGTTTCACTGAACATAGACTTTTCTTGCAAGTTTGGCAAGAAACGACGTTTTGTGTGACGTTGAGAGTGAGACACATTGTTACCCGTCATTGGGCTTTTACCTGTAATTTCACATACGCGAGACATAATACTAACTTCCTATTTAATTCTGTCAATTTAAGTGGCTATGCCACAACTTTGGGCATTTAGCCCTAAAAGAGTTTTGTTGTCAACTCCTTTTTAATAAAAAATAAGGTAAACCCTTCAATTTTTCATTATTGTACAATTGCGTGCTTGATGTTTTCAGGGATTTGTAACTTGGCTTCGCATTCCAAGTCCCTAAAAATACCAAAGCTTGTGGTGTAGTCAATAGTGCCGGATGTTTCAGTGGCGGTCAGCCAGCTGGTGGGCCCGCCGTAGCCGTAAACTTTAATTTGTGCTTTGTATGGCTGATCTGTTGCCACACGTTCAATTTCCACCTTTTTGCATTGCGGTGCAAAGGCAATTTCCGCACTTTGAGATGTGTGGTGCAAGGTGAGGCTAAATTTATTAAACCAAGCCAAGGCAAAAATGGCCACGGCCATCAAGGTAAAGGTGTAACGTGTTTTAAAGTCGCTTTGTGGTTTAATAAATGTGGCGCCAATGGCGGCTGTAAGGGCGACGCACAAAATGCCCCACACCACATCGGTGAAGAAGTGTGCGCCCAGCACCATTCGGCCATAACCCACAAGCACGGCGTATGCCACACCGAGGGATAGCACCGCCGCAGCTGTTTTCGGTTTACGGCGTCGCAGTGAAAAATAAGGCACCATCAGCATTGCGGCCATTGCCACGTGACCGGACGGGAAGGACTTGCCCGAAAATTCTGCATGGGCATGCTGTTGTTGGTGTGGTGCAATGCCAAATGCGCCGGTGTATTGTTGGGAACCGCCCAGCAAAGAGGTTTCGCGGGGGCGTGGTCTGTCAATGGTGTCCTTTAAAAAGGTGTGAACAAAAAGTCCGGCGCCAAAAAGTAGGGTGAACAACCACAAAAGGGCCACTTGCCTCAAGTGGGGGAACTTTTTGCGCAGTGGCGGTATGATAATGAAAATGAGAAAAGCAACACTCACAATGATCATAGGCATTTGAGAATACTGCCTTAAATACCAACCCAACTGGCTTTCAGGCATGAACAGTTCGGCCGCAAGCTGGGCATCAATGTGAAGCAGGTGTGCAAAAATGGTTAAAACGGCTCCTGTGATGAGGATGAATGTAATATCTTTTTTGAACTCGCGACCCATGATGTTTGACACTTTCTCTTCTCTCGTTTAAAAACAAAAGATGTTTTAACATAAAAAGCTGAAAAATGAAGATGAAAAAAAACTTTAACACGTTAAGTGATTATTTTTATGTACCTCAATCTGTGCGTGGCGTTGCCATTGTTTCGGTTTTGTTGTTTTTGTTGAGGCTTGTTTATGTGTCACTCGGTCCTGTGGATTTGTCACCCGATGAAGCCCATTACTGGGAGTGGTCACGCTACCTAGATTGGAGTTATTACTCCAAACCGCCGATGACGGCATGGTTGAACTATGTTTCAACCTCTTTGTTTGGGCACACTCATCTTGGGGTGCGCTTTTTCAGTTGTATGGCTATTTCTGTTCTTGGTTTTCTGGCTTTTTTGATGGCACGCAATGCAGCAGGTCAGGCGGCTGGCTGGTTGGCTTTTGTTTTTGTTCAAATCACTCCTTTGTTTGCCGCAGGTGGTTTGATGATGACGCCGGATATCCCTTCTTTAACGTTGTGGGTGTTTGCACTTTATTTACTTTCTTTAATTGATTTTGGCCAAAAACAACTTTCCATGCGCTGTTTTGTGGTGCTTGGGCTTGTGGTTGGTTTTGCAGGTTTGTCTAAATATACAGCGGCGGCGTTTTACCCACTGCTTGCGCTTTATTTATGGTTCACGCCTGGTGGTCGCTACTGGCTTATGAAGCCGCATATTTATGTGGCTGGCTTGGTTTCCCTTGCGATGCAGATGCCTGTTTTTTATTGGAACTTTATCAATGATTTTGTAGGTTTTAAGCATGTTTTAGGGCAAAATGCGCCATCAAGCCGTTATGACCTTGTCCGCACGTTTACCAACTTTTTAGGTGGTCAGGCGGGTGTTTTGTCACCGATTACATTTATATTGATGATTGCGTCATGGTGTGGCTATGGTTATGTCGTCTTTAAAAAGGGGTTGGGGGCAATCAGCCGTTCGGAGCGGGTGCTGTTTGTGTTTGGTTTCACGCTTTTTGTGCTGTTCTTTTCTCGTTCATTCTTTGGTAAGGTTCAGCCAAACTGGCCGGTTATGGCCACCTTCCCAGGTTTGGTGTTAATGGCTGTTTGGGTTTGGCGCCGTGGTGTGTGGCTTAAGTCTCTGGCTGGTTTTGGTATGGCTTTATCGTTGTTGTTGACGGTCATTTCCCACGATACCTTTATATTGCGCAATGCTTTGCAGTGGATGGGGGTTGGTTATGAGTTGTCATTTAAGCGTGACCCGTTAAAGCCAGCGCTGGGCTGGCGTGGTTTGGGTAAAGCGGCGTCTGCTTTGGTGGAAAGTCACGTAACTGGCGACTATTATGTGTTGACTTCACGCTATCAAACGGCCAGTTCTTTATCCTTTTACATGAAAGGTAATCCGAAGGTTTTATATGTAAATTTGGGTAATCGTCGTCAAAATCAGTACGACTATTGGCCTTGGCCAAGCGATGTTGGTGAGAAGCCTGTGATTTATATCCGTGAAAATGGCGGGATGGACGCTGGTATTTTAGCAGGGTTTGAAGGCTGTGCAGAGCTGGGTGAGGTAGCGTCTCGCCGTGAGCACCTTCTGATGCGCCGGGCTTCGGTTTATGCTTGTTTTGGTTATAAGGGGTTGGATAGAAAACTGGTGGACCGCTATTGATTTGAGTGACCTGACCCTTAACAAATAAAAAAGCCTCCTTAGTGGAGGCTTTTTCGTGTGGGGTGTTGTTTAGCTTGCCTTTGCCTTTCTTCTGAAGAGGGCAAGTGCGCCAAGGCAAGCGAAGATGCTTAAGGTGCCAGGTTCGCTGACGTTGGTGGCAGGCGGTGCTTCGTAGGTGTAATTACCGAGGTAGATGTTTTCTAAGTAGAAGTTTTGGCCATTGTAAGGTGCGCCATTTGCGCCGCCGACAAGTTGCATTCTAAAGCGGTTGAAACCGTCTTCAAAAAACGCCGCAGCTTCAAAGTTATTGAGGTTGAACGGCTTGTCCATTGTTAGGTAAGGGTTTGCAACGCTTGGGTTGTTTTGATAGCTAAGTAGAGCTGTCAAAAACGGGAATTCCGTAATTGGAATGTCGAACACAATCACATTGTAACTTTCAAGAAAGTCTTGTGATGTGCCGTCCCAGAAGCCCCAGGAGGTGTTTGTGAGGGTCAGGTCACCAAATCTGGTGAGCGTAACATTTTCACGGACAAGGTCGGGGTCGACCAGTGTTGTGCCAGAAAAAATGGGTGCCGCAAGGGCGCTGGTGGCCATGCTCATAACTAGTGCGCAGGTTAAAGCAATTTTTCTTAGGGTGTTTTTCATACTGTTCTCCAATGAACAAGAGTGAGGATTCGAAAGAATCAAAATAAAACGCGTTGGTGTTGCTTGTTGCGTTTCTTTAGATAGTACATTGTTCATAGCTTTTAAAGCCCCTTTTTCAAAAAAATGCATTTTTAGGGTGCTTTTTCATGGGTTTTTCTGGGACGGCAATGGTTTTTCTCTCTGAATTCGCTTAATTTCGCATATTTTTCGTACGTTGTGCACAGACTTATCCACAGGCAAAGGTGAGAAAAAATATAGCCTTTTACCATTTTTGTGTTGATTTATCCCATGACATCCCATAACATACCATTGTGTCCCAAATACAACCTTAAGGTTTGGGGCTCAGCTAGCAAAATTGTTGAGATAGGGTAGTGAAGTATGACGGTTTTTTTGTCATCTTACGTGAATACGGTAGATAAAAAGGGGCGCGTGAGCGTGCCGGCGTCTTTCCGTGGTGAGATGATAAATCATTCCCGTCAGGTTGTGGTTGTATATGCAGCCCCGAAAGAGGGTTACTTATATGCATGGAGCTACGATGACTTTGTGAAGTTTGCTGAGCGTATTAAGAAGTTGCCGCCGATGTCTAAGGAAAGGCAGCGTCTTGCGAGGACTATTTTGGCAGCGGCTCGCCCAGTTGGCTTTGATGGTGAGGGGCGTATTTTGCTTCCCGAGCCTTTATTGAAAGAAGCTGGGATTGAGGGTAAGGCGCTTTTCGCAGGTCAGGGGGATTATTTTACAATATGGAACCCTGAGCGTTACGAGGAAAGGCAAGAGGCTGATTGGGCTCACTATGAGGATGACATTGAAACTTTAAGTGCGGAGTGGAATGTTGAATAATCTAAATGAAACGGTGCATGTTCCTGTTTTGCTTGAGGAGGTGGTTTCTATGATGGGCGACCTGCAGGGCAAGGTGATTGTGGATGGTACGTTTGGTGGTGGTGGTTATTCACGGGCTCTGTTGGATGCTGGTGCAAAAAAAGTTATTGGGATTGATCAAGACCCGTTAGCTGTAAAGCGAGCTGAGAGCTGGAGAGGGCTCTACGGCGATCGGTTGCAGGTGGTGAATGCGTGTTTTTCAGAGATGAAAAAAATAACAAAGGAGCTTGGTGAAAATGAAATTGATGGAATCGTCTTGGACTTGGGTTTCTCTTCTGATCAGTTGGATGATTATGAACGGGGTTTTGCTTTCAAGTATGATGGTCCACTAGACATGCGAATGCGTGGCTCTGGTGTTTCTGCTGCGGATGTGTTGGCAGAATACGATGAGCGTCAACTGGCGGATATCTTTTATAAATACGGCGAGGAACGAAAATCTAGGCAAATTGCTAAATTGATTGTGGAGCGCCGTGAGGCGGAGCCGTTGTTGCGCACTCAGCAGTTGGTGGACTTGGTTGGGCAGATTGTCCCAAGTTGGAAGGTGCAGGGCAAAAATCCGGCTATGAAAGTTTTTCAGGCTTTGCGTATTTATGTTAACAAGGAGCTGGAAGAGTTGGAGCGCGTGTTGCCAGATGCCTTGGATTTGCTTACAAAAGGCGGTGTGCTGGGCATTGTGACTTTTCACTCCCTAGAAGATCGGGTTGTTAAAGACTTCTTTCGGTCGGTTGGTCGTCCTGTGGCTAAAAACAAATATGCTCAGGCCGTTGATGATGAGGGTGTTGATGAAAAGAGCTTTGAGGTGGTGAACCGCAAGCCAATATTGCCATCGGCTGTGGAGGTTGCAGATAATTCTCGTGCCCGTTCGGCAAAATTACGTGGATTGAGGAGGTTGAGATGAGGCTTTCGGTGGTGTTTAGCGTTTTCGTGTTTTGTATCTTTTCCGTTGTAACAATGTTGTATTTAAAAACAGATGTGGCGGGTTTGTATGACCGGCGTGACTTTTTGCTGAGTGAGCAGGCTATGTTAAGGGAGCATATTCGTGTTCAGCAGGCTGAATTGGCATATCTCACATCGCCCATGCGTTTAGAGGCTTTGGCTGGTAAGGCTGGTATGGTCGCGGTTGACGCTCGGCAGGTGTATCAATCCAATTTCTTGAGTTCTGGGTATTAAGTTGTGAGCGGGGTCAAATATAAAAAACTTCGTATGCGCAAAAAAAAGTCCAAACAGGTTCGTTTGGCGGAAGTGGCATCTTTTCGTTCGCTTCTTGTTGTGATGCTTCTTTTATCGGGGTTTATTTTTACAGGTGTTAAGCTGCTGTGGCTTGGTTTGGTGCCAATTGATGAGCCGGAGTTGAAATTTGCACGTGTGCCTGAGTCCATGCCCATACGTGGCGATATTTACGACAGAAACGGTGTGTTGTTGGCGACAACTTTGAAGGTGAAGTCGCTTTATGCTGACCCGAAGATGATGGTGGATGTGCAGGAGTCTTTGTTTAAGCTGGCAACGGTGGTGCCGACGTTGGACTTTAAAGCTCTGTCAAAATCTCTCAGTTCTAAAACCAAACGCTTTGTGTGGTTGAAAAGGCAGTTGACGCCCAGTCAAGTTAAGCAGGTGAATGATTTGGGTGTGCCTGGAGTTTCGTTTAGGGAAGAATATGCGCGTGTTTACCCACATGAAAGCTTGATGGCTCACATTCTAGGCGGTGTTACGGTGGATGGCAATGGCATTGCAGGGGTGGAGGCTTCTTATAATGAAGATTTGCTTGCAGGTGAGGATGTTTACTTAACCGTTGATTTGGGTTTGCAGGGGCAGTTAAGACATGTGCTGCAATCTAACATGGAGCGTGTGAGTGCTAAGTCAACATGGGGTGTTGTGATGGACCCGCGCACAAGTGAAGTGTTGGCTATGGTGAGTTTGCCTGACTATGACCCTAATCATTTTGGTGAGGCGGAGCGTGCAAGCTGGTTTAACAAAGCTGTGTACGGTGCTTATGAAATGGGCTCGACCTTTAAAGTCTTTACCATGGCGCAAGGCTTGGAAGAAGGTTATGTTCACGCTGAAACGCCATTGGATATTACGAAGCCGCTAAGAATTGGTCGCTTTACCATCAATGATTCTCACCCAAGGTATAAAGTGATGACCATGCGTGAGGCGTTTAGACGGTCATCTAACATTGGTGCAGCAAGGGTTTCGGACATGTTTGAAACAGGAGCGCAGGAGGCCTTTTTCGCCAAATTGGGTTTGCTAACACCGCTTGATATTGGCTTAAAAGAAATTGGTCGGCCTATTTATACAAATCGCTGGGGGCGCATTCAAACAATGACACGTTCTTATGGTCATGGTATCGCGGTAACGCCTGTGCAAATGGCTGCTGGGATTGGTGCAATTGTCAGTGATGGCTATTATAAGCACCCACATATTGTCAAAGGCTTTGACATGGATGAGCCTTCTTACGTGGTGGGTGATGAAACAGTACAAGAAGTGCGCAATTTATTGCAAAATGTGGTAGAGGAAGGCACTGGTCGGCGCGCGAAACTGGAAGGTTATGCCCTTGGCGGTAAGACTGGTACTGCGGAAAAGTCGATTGCAGGGGGATACAGTAAAGACGAGGACCATAACTTAGCTTCATTTGTGGGGGTTGTGCCAGTGGATGACCCGAAGTTGTTGGCTTTGATTATGGTGGATGAACCCAAGGCGCCAAACAATCAAGGCGGTTCGGCGGCAGCCCCTGCTTTTCGTCAGTTTGTGGGCCGTGTGGCGCCAATGGTGGGTTTACGGCCTAAAATAACACCGTATGACTTAAATAAAGAAGTAACAAAAAGGGTTGTCCAAAATGAAGTTCAGCAAGCTCCTTGGTAAGGATTTAGACAGTGACTTTGAAGTTCAAAGTGTCAAGGAAGATTCCCGTCAGGTTGCGCAAGGCGATGTTTTTGTGATTGATAAACGTGTTCACCCAGAGGGTTGCGAACGTTTTGTCCGCGATGCACTTGCAAATGGTGCGCGCGCTGTAGTGACAAACCTAGATCTTGTAGAAGAAAGTGTTTTTTATGCTGAAAACCCTGTCGATGTTTCAGGTAAATATGCGGCTGATAAGCATAAGCGTAGTCCTAAAAATATTGTGGCGGTGACAGGCACAAATGGAAAAACGTCGGTGGCTTGGTTTTACAATGCCATTTTAAACGGTGCAGGTTTTAAAGCTGCAAGCATTGGTACATTAGGCGTTTGTCAAGGTAAAGAATTATTAAGAGAGACAGGGTATACTTCACCAACACCTTTGGTGTTGCATGAGATTTTGGACGGCTTGGCAGATTCTGGGGTGGATTATTGCTGTATGGAGGTTTCAAGTCATGCACTGTCACTTCACCGCTGTGAGCAAGTTTCTTTTTGTGCGGGTGCCTTTACCAATATAACGCCAGACCACAGGGACTTTCACGGATCAATGGAGTCATATTTTATGGCAAAGCAAAGGCTTTTTGCAGAATGCTTACCTGAAGGGTCGGCTGCGGTTATTAACATCTCACAGCCTCAGCTTTGGCCTGTTGTTTCCATTGCTAAGCAAAGAGGGTTAAGTCTTTTAACGGTTGGTCCAGCGAACGCAGAGTTGGTGGTTAAGTTTTTAGGTGCCACCGCGCGTGGCATGGACCTTGAGATTAAATATGATAAACATGTCCTTCAGAAAAGCTTGCCATTGGTGGGCACGTTCCAAGCGGAAAATCTTGCAACTGCAATTGCCTTGTGCTTAAAAAGTGGTGTAGCGTGGGAAAGCGTTGTGAAAGGGCTTGACGCTGTTCAAAGTGTTCCTGGTCGTATGGAGGTAATTGCCCACGAAAATAAACCAGTTGTTGTGGTTGATTATGCCCACACGCCAGATGCCTTACGCACGGCGATTGAGGCGCTGAAACCGCAAGTTAAAGGCAAGTTATGGACCGTGTTTGGTTGTGGCGGTGACCGTGACAAAACTAAAAGGCCAGAGATGGGTTTGATTGCCCATCAGTTGAGTGACTTTGTGGTGGTGACCGATGATAACCCACGCACGGAAAATGCAGCTTCGATTCGAAAAGATATTTTATCTGCTTGCCCGAATGCGATAGAATGCGGAGACCGAGGCGAAGCCATTCAATTGGCGGTGGAAAAAGCTGGTGTGGATGATGTGATTTTGTTGGCAGGCAAGGGTCACGAGTCGGGTCAGTACATAATGGGAGAGGTAGTACCGTTTAATGACTGTGATTATGCTAGAAAAATTCTTAAAAAGTGACGAGTGTATGGATTATTTGTGGACAGTAAAAGATGTTCGACGCGCATGTGGCGTGCCGACCAAAGGCCGAGATTGTGACATTCTGGGTGTGAGCATTGACAGTCGAAAGGTGCAAAAAGGTGACCTTTTTATTGCATTGAAGAATGAAAAAGACGGCCATGACTATGTGCAAAAAGCATATGAGATGGGCGCTGTTTGTGCGGTGGTTGATCATGTTGTTGAAGGGTGCGCAATTGAACAAATTGTGGTTGAGGGCACTTTTAAAGCTTTGTGGAAAATGGCAGATGCTCAAAGAAGTTGGGCAACCAATGTCAAGCGTGTTGCGGTGACGGGGTCTTGCGGTAAAACTTCCGTTAAGGATTTATTGGCGGCGGCGCTTGGTTGCCACAAAAGTGTTGAAAGTTACAATAATCATTGGGGTGTGCCTTTGACTTTATGTCGCATGCCACGGGATGAAAGATTTGCTGTTTTTGAGGTGGGGATGAACCGACCAGGTGAAATTGCACCTTTGAGTGAGCTGGTGAAGCCAGATGTTGCCATTATCACAACGGTTGCACCTGCCCACATCGGTGCGTTTGATAGTGTGGATGATATTATGGTTGAAAAATCGGCCATTATGGAAGGTTTGGCAGATAAGAAAAATCTGATTTTGCCGCACAGTCTTTATTTGAAGTACAAGCACTTTTTTGATGTGAAGCCTTACACATTTTCGCTAGATGAGTTTGGTCAGGCAGATACATATGTCGAAGCTGTTAAAGAAAATGTCACAGGTCAGCAGGTTGTGGCCTGTGTTTTGGGCGAAACTGTGAATTTTAATTTATACCTTCACGGGCGTCATCAGGTGGAAAATGCGCTAGCAGTGCTAACGGCGGTTAAGCTTGTTGGTGGGGATTTGGCACAAGCGGTGAATAACATTGGTGTTCAAAAGCCAGCCGAAGGCCGTGGGCTGGTCCACGAAGTAGGCGGTGTGATTGTGGTGGATGAAAGTTACAACGCAAACCCGACATCCATGAAAGCGGCGTTAAGTGTTTTGAAAAACAGGTTGGGCATTGGCCGGCGCGTGGCCATTTTAGGCGAGATGGCCGAGCTGGGTGTGGACTCTAAAACTTATCACCTAGAATTGATCCCTCAGCTTGAAGGGGTGGATACTGTCATCACGGTGGGTGATGAAATGAAGGTTGTTTTTGATGGCTTGCCGAAAGGTGTTCAAAAAGTTCATTACCCTTCACAAAAGGAAGTGAACTTGCAAAAAATAGCAAGGCAGCTTGACGCCGGAGATGTTGTTATGGTTAAAGGCTCTAACAGTGTTTTTTGGAAATGGGGCTTTGTGAAGCGTCTGGTCTTAGAAGTTGGTCGTTTGTCGCAAGCGCACAAAGTGAATAATATTTAGGTGAAAGTATAACATGTTTTATAACTTTATTTACCCGTATGCAGATGCTTGGAGCTTTTTAAACGTCTTTCAGTATTTGACAGTTCGTAGTGGTGCGGCGCTGGCAACGAGCTTTTTTTTAAGTGTCTTTTTGTTTCCATGGTTTATTGAGAAATTAAAAACCGTACAAGTGGGGCGAAAAACGGTGCGGGATGACCACCCTGAGGGGACAACTTCATCCAAACAAGGCACGCCAAGCATGGGCGGTATGATGATTGTGGCGACATTGATTGGCTCTACTTTATTGTGGGGGGACCTTACAAGCCCATATGTTTGGTTGCTGATATCAACCGTGTTGGGTTTTTCTGCCATTGGCTTCGTAGATGACCTTTTAAGCCTTAAAGGTATCAAGCGTGGAATCCCTGGTAAGTTAAGGCTTCTTTTAGAAGCTTTGATTGTGATCGCAGTTTCAGTAGCAATTTTGAACATTGGTTCGGATGATACAACAAATCTATACATCCCATTCTTTAAGGACATCGCCTTTGATTTAGGTGTGTTTGGTTTTGTGATGTTTTCCACCCTTGTGGTTGTGGGCAGCGCAAACGCTGTAAATATTACAGATGGTTTGGATGGGTTGGTGAGTGTGCCTGCGGCTGTTGTGGCAGGCAGTTTTGCGTTGCTGGCATACATTGTTGGACGTACTGATTTTACAAGTTATTTGCATATCCCTTATGTTGCAGGTGCGGGTGAGGTGGCTGTTTTTTGCAGTGCCTTGGCCGGTTCTATGCTTGGTTTTTTGTGGTACAACGCACCGCCTGCAAGGATTTTTATGGGTGATACAGGGTCCTTGGCTGTGGGTTCAGCGTTGGGCACCTCTGCCATCATTTTAAAGCAGGAGGTGTTGCTGGCCATTATTGGTGGTTTGTTTGTGATTGAAACATTCTCGGTTATCATACAAGTCCTATCCTTTAAGTTGACGGGTAAGCGCGTGTTCCGCATGGCGCCGATTCACCACCACTTTGAACACAAAGGCTGGCCAGAAAGCACAATTGTGGTACGGTTTTGGATTGTTTCTATAATATTAGCGCTCATTGGTTTGGCGACTTTAAAACTACGTTAAAGAAGGTATGGGAAAATTATGGCTGGTTTAGGCTTTAAAGGTGAAAAGGTTTTTGTATATGGCTTAGGGCGTAGTGGTCAGGCCATGGCCGCCGCTTTATATGCTGATGGTGCGGAGGTTTATATCTACGACAAAACACCGTTAGATGAGCTTTTGCAGTCCATTGGTATTAAAAACCTTTTAAACAAGCCTAAGGTTTATTTTGTGGACGGTGGCTCGGCTGATTTTCAAAGTTTTAAGGGCTTTTTTAAGTCACCTGGCATTTCAATGAAGGATGTGGTGGTACAGCAAGCGCAATCAGCCGGCCTTGATATTATGGGTGATGTTGACTTGTTATACAGGCGCGAGCCTAATGCACAGTTCGTTGCGATTACAGGCACAAATGGTAAGTCCACAACGACGGCATTGATTGGTCATGTTCTAGAAAAGGCAGGGAAAAAAGTTGCAACCGGCGGAAACCTTGGGACGGCAGTGTTAAACCTTCCTGTAGGTCAGGACTATTATGTGTTGGAATTGTCATCTTATCAGTTGGAAACCATGCATGAGATGAAGATTGATTACGCCGTTTTATTAAACATCACGCCGGACCATTTGGTGCGCCATGGTGATATGTCCAATTACTTAGAGGTGAAGAAAAAGGTTTTTTCAAACGAGGATGGTTTTCACGTGCTGGGGATAGATAATCCTGAATTATTGGCACTTTCCACCGCGGGTGATTTTCATACGGTTAGCACAGAAGGAGCTACTGCCGAGCTTCAAGTGAACCCTGAAGGTGTGTTGGTTGAAGGTGAAAATGAAGTGATGGACATGAAAGAGTTTTCTCACCTTCCGGGTCGTCACAATTGGCAGAACATTGCTTGTGCTTATGCCATTTTAAAGGAAATTGTTTCGGCTGAGTTGATTTGCAAATTTGTCTTTACTTTTAAAAGCTTACCTCACAGGTTGGAAAAAGTGGCTGAGTATAATGGTGTTAAGTTTTACAATGACTCTAAAGCGACCAATCCCGATTCTGCAATAAGGGCTTTAAGAAGTTTTAAGCATATATTTTGGATATGCGGTGGCGAGATGAAAGATGAGGGTATGTACCCTTGCTTGAGGCATTTGTCTGATGTTGAATGTGCCTTTGTTATTGGTACGCAAACACCAGTGATTGCTTCACAGTTGCAAGGGCATGTGGAAACTGTGGAATGCGGTACACTAGAAGAAGCAGTGTATAAATCATGGCGTAAATATAAAGTGTCTGGTTTGGATGATGCGGTATTCCTTTTCTCTCCGGCATGCGCATCATGGGACCAGTTTGACAGCTTTGAACACAGAGGTGACGCCTTTGTAAACCTGTGTCATGAACTGGTAAACCGTTTGCAAGCGGAACAGCAATAATGTCAAGAAGTGCTAAACATGTTTCGTCTCACCCTTTTATGCGTTGGTGGCGCAGTTTGGACCATGTGTCATTTTTTCTGATCTTGTCTTTAATGGGCTTTGGTCTTGCCGCTGTGATGTTGGCATCTTTGGGTGTGAATGATGTTTATGACTTAGATTCAAGCTCGTTCCACTTTACCAAGCGTCAAACCATTTTTATATTTTTAGCCATACCAATTATATTGTTATTGTCCAGCTGTTCATATGAAATGCTTAAAAAGCTTGGTTTTTTAATTGGCATATGTTCCATACTCGGTATTTTAGCAACCTTGTTTTTAGGGCAAGATGTTAAAGGTGCAAGCCGTTGGGTAAGACTTTTTGGTGTTTCCCTTCAGCCGACAGAAATTATGAAGCCGAGCTTGATTGTGATGACTGCGGCCTTGCTACAAACAACGGACCAAAAAAAATGGTGGCGCCACTTTTTATATTCATTTTTATTGTTAGCGTTGGTTTGTACTTTTACGATTATGCAGCCAGATTTTGGTACAGTTTTAATGTTTTGTACCGTTTGGGCGGTGCAGGTTTATTTGTCTGGCTTGCCTTTGTCTTGGGTTTTGTGGCTGTTGATGGGTGGCGTTGCCATTGTTTTAAGCGCTTACAGTTTTCTGCCTCATGTTAAATCGCGAATTGAACGCTTTTTTGACCCCGCTTCAGGTGATTCTTATCAAGTAGATCAAGCCAGAGAAGCACTTTTAAATGGTGGGCTGTTTGGCCAAGGTCCAGGTGAGGGAACTGTGAAGCACTACTTGCCAGATGCACATACGGACTTTATCTTTGCGGTGATTGCGGAAGAGTTTGGCCTTATTTTTTGTGTTGTCATATTGTTCTTGTATTCGTTCTTTGTTTTTCGAGGGTTTAGTGAAGTTCTCGACCATAAAAATAGGTTCGTATTTTTAGCAGGTTTTGGTTTGCTGTTTACAATCTCATTGCAAGTGCTTATCAATGTTTGTGTTGTTATGAACTTGCTACCAACCACAGGTATGACTTTACCATTTATTAGTTATGGTGGTTCTGCTATGTTGGGAATGAGTATAACAGTTGGTTTTTTGTTGGCCTTTACAAGGAAGAAAGGAAGAAGAGTTGCCTAAATCGAAGAAGACAGTCATTATTGCAGCAGGTGCTTCTGGCGGGCATTTGTTCCCTGCTATGGCCGTTGCAGACCAACTTAAAGAAAAAGGTTACGAATGCCTGTTTGTTGGTAGGGCCGGTCAGTTTTCTGGGATTGTTAAAGATGCTGGTTACCCTTTACATGACCTTCCTGCAAGCCCGTGGAATGTTAAAAACCCAATTAAAAAAATTAAAGCAGTGTTTAATCTGCTCAGGGCATTTGTTGCTGCCTTTCGGTTGATTCATCAACACAATGCGTCCGTGGTTTTTGGTACTGGTGGTTATGCCACAGTTGCGTCCATGTTGGCCGCAAAGTTGGCAGGGGTCCCAACCATTGTGCATGAACAAAATGTTTTACCCGGTCGTGCAAATCGTTTTTTGTCTAAATGGGTGGACCGAGTCTGTCTAACTTACGAATCCTCTCGGCATTATTTGAAGTTTAGAGATGGTGTGATGACGGTGACAGGCAACCCTATCCGAAAAAAAGTTTTATCCGTCAAAGATGAAGTGAGAAAAGATGATGGCCATTTTAGAATTGTGATTGTTGGTGGCTCTCAAGGGGCAAAAATCCTTTCCGATGTGGTTCCAAATACCATTAAGCTTTTACCATACGAAATTAAGAAAAATATTGAAATTGTGCAGCAGTGTCGCGCAGAGGACGTGAACCGCGTGGAAGCGTTATACCATGCCGAAGATGTTCAATTTACGGTTCAGTCCTTTTTTGAAGATCTTGAGTCTCACATCAAGCAATGCCATCTTGTTATTGCAAGGAGCGGTGCTAGTACAATCAATGAAGTTAGCATTTTAGGTAGAGCTGCAATTTATGTGCCCCTTCGCTTGGCGGATGGCCACCAACTTCAAAATGCCAAGGTGATGGAAAACGCGGGTGCTGCCATTGTGATGGAGCAAAATAATTTTACACCCGAAAAATTAGCAAGTAAGATTGTTGAGCTGTACGAAGATGGGGTGTACCTCACTAAAATGGAAAAAGCTGCCCAGCAAATGGCGCAAATTGATGCAGCTGAGAAGATATCCATTGAAATTGAAAAGTTAAGCGAAGAAGATTTGTTGCACCTTGCCAAACAGGTGGAAAGCGAGAGGGAAAAATAAGATGTTAGAACTGTTCGGGAAAAATCCAAACACATTGGGGTTGGTTCACTTTATCGGTATTGGTGGGATTGGAATGAGCGGCCTTGCAGAAATTTTGCACGATAATGGCTTTAAGGTTCAAGGTTCAGACCAAGGCGAAAATGACAATGTTAAAAGGCTCCAAAAAAAGGGTGTTAAGGTTTTTTATGGGCATGGTAAGGCATATGTTGAACACGCTTTTAGGGTTGTGGTTTCTTCTGCCATCCCTGATGACAACCCAGAACTTGTAGCGGCAAGGGAGTTGGGTTTGCGTGTGATGCACCGCAGTGAAATTTTGGCGGAAATACTAAGGCAACACCATGGTATAGCTGTGGCAGGGACTCATGGTAAAACAACAACAACGTCCCTAATTTACACAATTTTAGATTATGCAAAAACTGGCGCTGGTGTTATCAACGGTGGGGTTTTATACGCACTAGGTAGCAATATTAAAGCTTCCACAGGCCCGAATAAGCTTATGGTGGCAGAAGCTGATGAATCAGACGGTTCCTTTACCAATATCCACCCCAAAATTGCCGTGGTCACCAACATGGACGCAGAGCATATGGAACATTATAAAAGCATGGATAACCTACGCCAAGCGTATGAAAATTTTGCGGCAAATACACCAGAAGGTACAGGCGTTCTTGTTTGCGGTATTGACCATCATGAAGTGGCAGCATTGGCTGGCCGTGTGACCAACAGAAAAGTTGTGACCTATGGATTGTTGCCTGAAAGTGATATCTCGGCAGAAGGCATTACGCAAAAAGGTGCAGCGATGATGTTTAACGTCTTATACGGTGGTAATCGTTATGAAGGTTTTAAGTTGAGCATGCCAGGAAAACATAATGTTTTAAATGCTTTGGCGGCCATTTCTGTCGGCTTGCAGTTAGGCTTGGAGATGGAGGTTATTAAAAAGGGGCTTGCAACATTCCGAGGTGTCGGGCGTCGATTTATTAGAATTGGTGACGCTTATGGCGCAATGGTGATTGATGACTATGCACATCACCCTATTGAAATTGAGTCTACCATTCGTGGCACAAAATCAGGCTTTCCTGATAATAAGGTCGTGGCAGTTATCCAGCCACACAGATTCACTAGACTAGAGAGTCTGATGGATGAATTTGCAACTTGCGCGGCTGATGCCGACGTTGTGATCGTCACGCCTGTTTATGCTGCTGGCGAACGTCCGATTGAAAATGTCAACCGTGAAGTGCTTGCCCAAAAAATGCGTGCCAATCAAATTCAAAATGTGCATGTGGTAAAGGACCATGAGGAACTGAACCAGTTGCTTAAATCCACAGTCAGTCAAGGTGATGTTGTTCTGTGCATGGGTGCAGGTAATATCAACGCATGGGGGCAGTATGTTGTCCAGCAATCTAAAGGTGTTGAATGAGTCTTCTTAAAAAACTGCCTGAAGTGAGAGGTAGATACCAAGAAAATGTTCAGCTTGCACCGCTGACAACCATCAAAGTGGGCGGTGTTGCTGACGTTGTTTTTGAACCTGTGGATTTGACTGATCTACAAGTCTTCATAAAAGGCTTGCCAGCAGACATTCCTTTTATGATTTTGGGTGAAGGTAGCAACGTTATGCTGAAAGACGGCGGTGTGCGTGGTGTTGTGATCCGCTTGCGTAAATGTCTGAATTCGGTTGAAGTTGAAGGTTTGAATGTGATTGCAGAATCTGGTGCAACTGGCGGAAAAGTGGCACGCATTGCGAGGGAATATGGTTTGACAGGCGCAGAATTTTTATGCGGTATCCCAGGTTCAATTGGCGGTGCATTGAAAATGAACGCCGGTGCGTACGGCCATGAAACGGTTGATATTTTAACTGAAGTGGAAGTGATGACGAGGGATGGTGAATTATTAAAATTGAAACCAAAAGAGCTTGATTTTTCGTACCGTAGCAGTCAGCTACCTCAAGGGTCTTTGTTTGTTAAAGCTGTTTTCACACTTCGTCATGGCGAAAAGGAAGAGATTCGCAACCGCATGCGGGAAATCAATAAAAACCGTGCAACAAGCCAACCACTCAACCTACCAAGCAGTGGCAGTTGGTTTAAAAATGTTATAAACGATGATGGCTCGGTGAAGCATGCATGGGAAATCGTTTCCGAAGCAGGGTGTCGCGGTATGCGTGTGGGTGATGCGCAGGTAAGCATGAAACATTGTAACTTTTTTGTGAATTTGGGTGAGGCGACAGCTGAAGACATGATGCTGTTAAGCGAAAAGGTTGAAGCTCAAGTTGAGGAAAGACTGGGTATTAAGTTGGAGCGTGAAGTGCGCTTTGTTGGCGAAGACGCGTAAAGGGGTTTACAGGGTGGATAATCCAGAAAAAGTGGTTGTTTTATTTGGTGGTCCAAGCCATGAGTCCGAAGTTTCAAAAATGACAGCTCAGGCTGTTCAAAAAGCATATAAAGGTTTGAATGTTGAGTGTGAAATGCTTGAATATCAAGTGGCTACATGGGTAAAAGATATTCAAGATATAAATCCAACATTTGTTTTTAATGCCATGCACGGCACACCAGGGGAAGATGGTTCAGTGCAAGCGGTGTTGGATGAACTAGGATTGCCTTACAATGGCAGTGGCATGCAGTCATCGATTGTTGCCATGAATAAATCTCTAACTAAAAAAGTTTTAGCCTCTCTAAATTTGCCGGTTGCTGGTGAGTTCCTTTTGACAAAGGGGTGTGATTTTCCAGCGGAAATAACCACTACAGGCCTTGACTTCCCTTTGGTTGTGAAGCCTAACAATGGTGGGTCTTCAGTGGGTACTGAAATTGTTATGAGTGCAAATGCTTGGCCCGCTGCAAAAGAACGATTGCAAGAGTTTTTGAAAAAGTCCCCACAGGATATGCTGATGGAGGAGTTTATCCACGGTCGTGAGCTGACAGTGCCAGTTTTTGTCGATAAAACTTTTGGTGTGATGGAGATTCTAACAGGGGCGCATGACTTCTACGATTATGAATCAAAATATGCAGAAGGAGGAAGCCGACATGTGTACCCTGCTCCAATTGCAACAGAGGTCGCAAAAGAAGCAGAGAGAATTGCACTTGAAACACACAAAGCACTTGGATGTTCAGGCATAACAAGAGTAGACTTTAGGTATGACGCAGAGGGGAGAGGTCTCGTTGTCTTAGAGTTGAACACTTTGCCAGGCATGACTGAAACAAGCTTGGTGCCAGAAGTGGCGATGCATAATGATATTACCTTCCCTGAACTTGTCATGATGATGATGAAGGACGGAAAATGCACACACCAAGGCAAAAACTTAAAAAACCATTAAAAATTCAAAAAAAGCTGATTGTTCGCGGCTCCTTTTTGTTTTTATTTCTTTTGTCTGCGGTTGTTTTCTACTATTTTGCCGCCACCCATCAATATGAGCTTAAAGAATTTATTGCTGAGAAAATTGATGCAAAACTTGAAACGGTTTTGGTTTCAGGTGTGGAGAACATTTCATCTGAAACGCTTTTAAGCAAATTCCCACTTAAAAAAGGCGATTCCCTTGTTGGCTTTAAAGCTGCTGAGTTGCGGGATGTGTTATCGGAAATTGACTGGGTTAAAGAAGCTGTGGTGGAAAGAGAACTCCCATCGACAGTTAAAATATCTATTTATGAATACAAGCCCATTGCACGTTTGAACGATGATTCGGGCGTGTTTGTGGTGGATTCAACAGGTCATAAAATTACAGAAGTAGACGAGGCGGCTTTTAAACACCTGCCACTGCTTCGTGGTGATAATGCTGCGGAAAATGCGGCGGAATTATTTGGGTTGTTGATGGATAAGGAAATTAAATTAGGGGCTGACGTTGTCGAGGCGCGGTATATTGGTAACCGCCGCTGGGACATTGGTTTTAGCTCGGGCGTTTGGGTAAGGTTACCAGAGCACGGTTCGGACAAGTCATTAGATGTTTTGAAAAGGTTGGACGAATATAAGAATGTCCTCACCTTGGATGGCACGGTGGTGGACTTAAGGTTAACGGACCGCATTGTGCTGAGGTTACCAGCAAATAAAAAGATTGAAGAGAGGGTTTTATAAAAATGGCTAAGGGGAACTACATCGCTGGTTTGGATATCGGTGGCAGTAAGGTTAGTTGTTTTATTGCAGAATTGGATGAGTTTTTTAACCCTCGTGTGATTGGTTATGGTCAGCATGTGTCTCACGGTATGAAGCGTGGCATGATTATTGACATGGACCGCACCGAAACAGCGATTAAGGAAGCTGTTGCTGCGGCCGAAGAAATGGCAGATGTGACTGTGACAGGGCTATATGTTTCCTTAGGTGGTGTGCACTTGCGAAGCCACATGACCGACGGTTTGGTTGTTTTGAATAACCACGAAATTACAGATGTGGATATCAATAAGGTGATTGATGTGGCACGTGCTAAACAGTTGGAGGGTGACCGCCAGATTATTCAAGCACAACCTGTACGCTACGTTTTAGACAGCCACACAGATATACGAGACCCACGTGGGATGACAGGATCACGCTTGGAAGCCGAGGTGCATGTTATTTCTGCGGCATCTTCAGCAGTGCGAAACGTGGTCCGCTGTGTGGAAAGGTGCGGTTATGATATTGAAGATATTATTGTTCAGCCTTACGCTTCTGCATTGTCCTGCCTTGTGCCTGACGAAAAAGAACTTGGTGTCTGCTTGGTGGATATTGGCGGTGGAACTTGCGACATTGCAATTTACGCAGAAGGTGTGTTGCTTTACACTTGTGTCATTCCGGTTGGTGGCAACCACATAACAAGTGATATTGCCCGTGGTTTATCCACACCTATTTCATATGCGGAAAGAATTAAAAACCTTTATGGCTGTGCACTCGCGTCCATGGTGCAAGGGGACGATAACATTGACATCCCACATGTAGGTGAAGATGAAGAGAGTCCGTCAGGTCACGTCACTAAAGGGGCATTGGCAGGAATTATTCAGCCACGTTGTGAAGAAATACTGGAAATGGTTCGAGAAAAAATTGAGCAAAGCGGCTTTGAGTCTGCCATTGGAAGGCGTGTTGTTTTAACAGGTGGTGCATCTTCTTTGGATGGGATGAAACAGCTGGCTGAAGTAATTTTGGATAAAAATGTGCGGCTTGCACGCCCTTCCGAGTTAGATGGTTTAACAGATATGTCAAGTTTGCCACAGTTCTCCACAGTAAGTGGACTTATTGTTCATGGTGCAAAAGAATATGCAATACAGCAAAGGAATAAGGCTGTAAGTCGCAAATTTACTGACTTTTTTGGATATTTAAATAAATGGTTAAAGGACGCATTCCACGCTGGATAATTAAATTTTTTTCGAGTAATTTTAAATAAGTTTTGTTACTGTTAAATAAATTTAAACGAACACAGCAAGGAAGGTTTAACTATGTCGTTGAATATCAGCATGATTGAAGAACATCCACATCAACCACGTATTTCAGTAATAGGCTGTGGTGGTGCTGGTTGTAATGCACTGCGTAATATGATTGAAGCTGATTTAAAAGGCGTTTCTTTTATTGCTGCAAATACTGATATTCAAGCGCTAGACAATAACCCTGCTGATAAGAAAATTTCTCTTGGTTCAAAAATTACTGAAGGTTTAGGCGCAGGCGCCAACCCTGAAGTGGGTGCGGCTTCCGCTGAAGAATCCTACGAAGAAATTTCCGAAGCGATCCGCGGCTCTCACATGGTGTTCATTACTGCTGGCATGGGCGGTGGCACAGGTACTGGTGCTGCGCCTGTTGTGGCACGTGCTGCTAAAGACCAAGGTATTTTAACTGTTGCTGTGGTGACCAAGCCGTTTGGTTTTGAAGGCTCACGCCGCATGCGTGTTGCCGAAGCTGGCATAGAAGAGCTTCAACAATGTGTAGACACTGTGATTGTTATTCCAAACCAAAACCTATTCCGTATTGCAACAGAGCGTACATCCCTACAAGAAGCCTTCAAGCTTGCTGATGAAGTGCTTTATAAAGGTGTGCGTGGCGTAACTGATTTGATGATTGTTCCAGGCTTTATTAACTTGGACTTCAATGACATTAAAACAGTGATGTCTGAAATGGGGCAGGCATTGATGGGTACAGGCGAAGCAGAAGGTGAGCGCCGCGCAATTATGGCTGCGGAAATGGCTATTTCTAGCCCGCTGTTGGATGGTATTTCCATGGCAGGGGCACGTGGTGTGTTGATCAACATCACCGGTGGTGACGACATGACACTTTATGAAGTGGACGAAGCAGCAAACCGTATCCGTGAAGAAGTTGACCCTGATGCCAACATTATTTTTGGTACCGCGACAGATTCTGCCCTTGGCGATAAGATCCGTGTCAGCGTTGTGGCAACAGGCTTGCAAAGCTCAACACCTTCAAGACGTGGCACAACAACACACAGTTCAACATCTGCTGTAGCAAGCCAAACAAGCTTGTCTACCACACAAAAAGCGCCAGCCGAGTCTGTGACAAATACTGTAGAAGCGGCACTTGAAGCAACTGTGGAAAGTTCTACTCCTTCCAAAAATGTTAAAGATTTTGAAGCGGCTGCACAGAAAAAAGAAGAGCAAAAGTCAATGTTTGATGATCTAGATCTAGATATTCCTGCGTTTCTACGTCGTCAGGCAAACTAATATCTATTCTCGTAAAAAAAAGCCCTCTTGAGAGGGCTTTTTTTTACGAGAACAATCCAAGGCGGTTAAATTCTTTAACAGCGTCGGGTATCCATGGTCGAATGTTTTGAACTTTGTCAATATTGGAAAGTGGAATGTGCACAATTTCACCAACTTCATTGGGGTCGGCAACAATGGCTTTCTGCGCATCTTCTTGTGTGACTTTAATCACCCAAATGAAATTGATGTTCATTTGTTTTTGCAAGGCTTTAGGTTTACGTGTGAAGAGTTGAACAGCCCGTGTGAGAAGCTTTTGATACCCTTTCAAAGGGATTGGTGCACGGTCTTCAAATTTTTGCCTGATCTGTGCAATATTATCCATACGTATTGCATTTTGGGGGATGGTTGCTTCAAATTCAGCACCGATTTCTTCACGTATTTCACGACGCAAACTTTCGACTAAGCATTCATATTCTCCACAGCCAGTGACACCTGCGTTTGCATAGCCGCCAGTGGTGGCTATTTGTCCGGGTGCGTGGCTCATTTTTAAGCTTCTACGCTGCATCATCAAAATAACGTTATTGTTTTTGTTGTGATAGTAAAACAGTGCATTAACGCCCAATGAGCTCATGGGCCATAAATAATTAAACATAAGGGTAACCTCATAAAGGTAGAGAGTAAGTTGGAGTAGATGGAAAAAGAAAGGTGATTCAATAATTTTCAAAATGAATGTATCATGTATGGGGTCAAAAAACTATCATTTCAAGTTTGTATTTGTTATAAATTGTTCAAAGAGGAGAATTTCAATGCAAATGCAGCGTACAATTGGTAAATCTGTTTCAATCAAAGGTGTTGGCTTGCACTCGGGTGATGATGTTTCGGTCACTTTAAAGCCAGCTGAAGAATATACAGGGATTGTTTTCCACCGCACAGATGTAACACCTGGTGCGGGTTCTATTTCAGTTTGTGCGTCTGCAGTTTCGGGTTTTCAATTGTGCACACAACTTGAAAATGAGCACAAAGTAAAAGTAGGCACAGTAGAGCATTTGATGGCGGCTTTGTATGCGCTGGGTGTGGATAATGTGGTTGTTGAGTTGGACTCGGAAGAAGTACCTGTTTTAGATGGCAGCAGTGAGCCATGGGTAGCGCTGTTGGATAAAGCTGGATTCGTGGAGCAAGACGAGCCACGAAAAAGAATTAAAATCTTAAAAGAAGTGGTGGTTAAAGAAGGTAACAGCGTGGCCAGCGTAAAACCTGCTGGTGACTTTGGCCTGCACGTCTTTGTTCATTATGGCAGCCAAGTGCCGCCACAAAAAGGTGACTTTAAAGGCACAGAATTTGAATTTAGACGTCAGTTGATGAAGGCAAGAACTTTCTGCTTTGAGCGTGATATTGAATATATGCATTCAATGGGGCTGGCCAAAGGAGGCAGTTTGGAAAATGCTGTTGTCTTCAATGAAGATGGCAAACCTTTAAATGAAGAAGGCTTGCGTTATAAAGATGAAATTCTGCGCCATAAAGCGCTGGACGCAATGGGGGATTTTTACATTGCAGGCTACCGTTTGGTTGGCCATTTTAACCTGACAAGGCCTGGGCATGAAATGAACAACCGTTTATTGCGTGCTATTTTAGAGAACCCAAATAACTGGAAATGGGTTTAGTCTGACGTTTTTTAAAAAGTTAAAGCCCCTCATTTGTTGAGGGGCTTTTTCTTCGTTATATCAGCTCTACGATTAAGTTTTGACGCTCTTGCGAGATGCGTACAACCTTAACTTTAACAGAGTCACCTTTTTTGAGAACGCGCTTGGTGTGCGTTCCTGTAAAAGATTTTTCCGTTTTGTTAAAGCGGTAGTAATCATCTTTCAAAAAACCAATGGGTGAAAAACAAATTTCTTTCACTTGCGGGAGTGAAATTTCAAAACCAGCACGACTTATGTTTTTGATGGTACCAGAATAAACCTGACCAATCATCTTGCTTAAAGCCTTGCTTGTCGGTGTTTGCTTTTCAATTGGTATGGCTTTTATTTGACCATTTTTAATGTTAAAGCCAGCTAACTTAATTTGAAGCTTTGTTCCTATCTTGATCGACTGATTCGTTTGTCGATTTAAAAGGCTATTGCCATTTTTCTCTAAGATGTAAAAACCATTTTTAAAGTTTGCTAATGGAACATAAGCACGGCCAAAGCCGTTGTCAAAAGTGGTATAAAGACCCAATGCCTTTAAGGCGCCACCAGTTGTTGTTTTTTTGTGAATGGCAACAACTTCAGCGGTGTAGGTTGGGTTTTTATGGTTTTGATGCTTATAATAGCTCACTAAAAGTTGGTTATGCACTTTTGTGGTTGCGTTATTTGCACGGATTTCAGTTTTGGTGGTTTGCTGACAGACAAGGCTTAGTTTTGACTTTTTCATACGATAGCCACAACGTTGCCAACCGGGCAGTTTTAAGACGGTATATATCATTCTATGAACAATAACATCTGGATAACGTCGAATGGGCGAAGTGAAGTGCGCATAAAAATCAAGCGCAAGTCCAAAGTGCCCCTCATTATCACAGCAATATACGGCCTTTTCACTGGTTTGCAGCAATGCCTTTTTAAAATCATCTTGCAAATGTGACGGTAAAGACTGGATGTAACGGCTTAACACCTCAGGTGTTACCCCGGTGCTGGGCAGCGACGGTAGTTTATAGTCACGGACCAGCTCTTCCAGTTTTTCCAGCTTTTTCCCTTGAGGACTGTTGTGAAAGCGGCTGACATAAGGCATGTTATTTTTGCTCAGCAGCATCGCAGATGCAACATTGGCAATAATCATGGCTTCTTCAATCATTTTATGGCTGTCACCACGTTTGGCGGCTTGAATGCCGACAGGGCAACCGTTTTTAATGATGAATTGTTGCTCGTTGCTTTCAAACTCAAGGGCGTGTCGTCCACGGCGTACTTTACTTAAAACGCGGTAAAGTGCGTGTAAGTTCTTTAAGCTTTTTTTGATACTCGGTGCGTGGTTAAACGTACCGCCATCTAAAAAGTTTTGAACTTCGTTGTAAGTTAACCGTGCGTGAGAATGTATAACCGCATTCTCAAATTTGTATTTACATAATTTACCACTGGCGTTGATGTACAGATGTGCAACCATACTTAACCGGTCAACATTTGGCTTGAGTGAACAAATGTTGTTGGATAAGTTTTTAGGCAGCATGGGGATGCAAAACTCAGGAAAATAAACTGAATTTCCCCGCAACTGGGCTTCATTGTCAAGTGGGCTGTTGGGTGTTACATAATGTGCAACATCCGCTATGGCTACAACCAGATACCAACCATTTTTGCGCCAGCGTTCGCAGTAAACAGCATCATCAAAGTCTTGGCTAGTGTCACCATCAATGGTAACCAAAGGCAGTTTGCAAAGATTTTTGCGATGCCTTTTTTCATGCGCTAAGGGCTCTTGGATGTTGTTAGCTTGTTCTAGTGCGTTATGGGGGAAGGTATCGGGTATGCTTTGGTTTTTAACAGCAGAGTGTATAAGTTGCTGAAGTTTCATAAAACCTCCAAGGGTTTCGTCAGGTAGAATTAAGAAAGTGAGAAATACTTGTTAGAAAACATTAAGGTGATTCAAAGTGTGGGTTATAGATTGTATTTTTGTATGCAATTTGTCAAGTTGTATTTATGTTTTATTTTTAAAACTATCCCCGTTTTTCTTGCTGAATGAGGGGTGCTCCTGTATGATTTAAATGATGAAAATTGGGCATTTTCAAAGTAGAAGGGTAGGGTTATAAAAAATTGGGCTTTCAGCATTGTTATGGGGATAACTGCTCTAAGCCTGTTGTGCTGTGCAAGGCCGAATGTTGAAAGTGAGCTTACACAGTTCCCTACTAAGTTACCAACCAGCCATGATCACGATCAAGTGGTCAGTGAGCTGAAATACAAATTAAAACAACAAAAAGAGAAATGAGATGGCAAGCCGTTTGTGTGGATTGGGTGTAATTGGTGAAGGTAAGTTACTTAAGCAATTGACCTCGCAATTAGAACAAGAAGCTGTTTGTTCACACCTTAAACTCATGGCAAGCTTGGCGCTTGATGAAAGTGCCGACACAGGTGCAGCTAGTCATGATGTGGATGATGTTATCAATTCCGATGCGGTTGACATTGTGGTGGTTGCAACGGCCAGAGTTATGCCTGCGTATGACATGTGTCGCCAAGCTTTAGAAATGGGTAAACATGTGGTGACCAATAACGCGACAATGTTGGCGGCTCATGGCGAAAAGTTATGGAGATTGGCGGCTGATAAAAACGTTCATTTGCGTTTTGAAGCGGCTGTTTTAGGGGGTGCGCCTATCTTAGATGGTTTGTTTAATCATTTTCAAACACAGGGTGTTCACCGAGTTTATGGTTCAATCAATGTAACGTCGAACTATGCGCTCATGCGCATGAAGGACAATGACGACACCTTTGCAGACGCATTGAGCGATGCGGCCGAATTAGGCTACGCTGAAAAAGATCCTTATGTGGATGTAACAGGTAAAGACAGTTTGTATCGATTCTCACTGTTGCACCTTGCTGCTTTTGGTCGCTGGTGCAATATAAGTGCGCAACGCGTTATGGGAATTGAAGGTGTGAAAGATGTTGATATCAAGCTTGCCCAAAAACTTGGGTGCAATATTAAACTTCTGGCCCAAACCGACGGATCAGCCGTCACAGTTGCGCCTGCATTGCTTGAGGAATATGCCCAAATTGGTAATTTGTCAGGCACATTGGCAGGTGTTGTAGTGGAATCTTCAAGTGCGGGGCCTGTGTTTACCTGTGCACACGCCGCTGATGATGCAGGCGTGGCCAGTGCCCTTGTAGGGGATTGTATTAAAATTTCTCAAGGCCAGCGCCCTTGGAAATTGGTTGAAAGAAATGTTACAGCTCCAGAGAAAAGTCAGTATAAACGCTATTTCTTAAGATCAAGCGAGGAAGATGCAAAAGTTGTTACTGTATCCAACCATTTTCAATTGATAGAAGAATGTTTTGTAACGCTTAAAGGGCAAAACCATAAAGGGTGTGTGTTTGAAACATCCATGCCCAAAAATGAACTGATACAGTTTTTTGAGCATGGTAACATGCAAAGTGAATATTATTTAATGGATGTTTTTAAGGAATAATGATGAGCCATCAAAACCAACTCAAAACAAACAACCCCGTGCATTTGCCGCTAGGTGAAACCAAAGTAAACCGCAACATTGTCATTGAAATGGTGCGGGTCACCGAAGCAGCTGCATTGGCGGCTGTTCAGCACCAAGGTAAAGGAGATAAAATTGCCGTAGATGGCGCCGCTGTTGAGGCGATGCGCAAAGTTTTAAACGAAATGGCAATTTGCGGCACCGTGGTTATTGGTGAAGGGGAAAAGGATGAAGCCCCTATGCTTTATGAAGGGGAGGTTGTTGGCTCGGACGATGGTCAAGCGTATGGCCCCAAGTTAGACATTGCGGTTGACCCTGTTGATGGCACAACCATTGTTGCAGAAGGTACCGAGAACGCCATCAGTGTGATTGCTTTAAGTGAAAGTGGTCAATTTTTAAAAGCGCCAGATGCTTGGTATATGGAGAAGTTGGCCATGGGCCCTCAATATGATATCTCAAAATTTAGTCTAGATATGTCCACTGCCGAGATTATCCATGAAGCCTCCAAGCAAAAACGTACAACGGCAGAAAACATTGTGGTTTGTGTTCTCAAAAGGCCAAGGCATGATCGGTTAATTTCTGAAATTCGAGCTGCTGGTGCTCGCATAAAACTCATTGGTGATGGCGATGTGGCTGGTGCCATTGCAACCTGCCGTGAAAAAAGCGGTGTGGACTTGTTGATGGGCATGGGTGGCTCCCCCGAAGGGGTTATTGCAGCGGCGGCTTTAAAGTGTTTAGGTGGTCATATATTAGGGCGCTTGCACTTTAATGATGACATCTCAAAGCAAAAAGCTTTGGCCGAGGGGGTTGAAAATCCAGAAAAAGTCTATACAACTGATGAGATGGCTGGCGGCGAGGTGATTTTTGCGGCCACCGGTATTACAGCAGGTGCAATGCTTAAAGGCATCCACAATGTTCCTGGTGGTAAAATGAGCCACAGTGTTGTTATGCGCTCTAAAACAGGCACAGTTAGGTGGGTGGAAGCTTTCCACAAGGATAAATAAAAGGTTAAAAATTATATGGCAAAAGAATTTATATATGATGCATTTGTGGTGGAAGGTGAAGAAAACAGCGGTAACGCAGCGCATATTTACCTTGATGCGGACAACTTAACGGCTGAAGATAAGGCAAGTCTCGCCAAAAAGTCATCGCTCAAAGATGTTGTGTTTGTCAGCAAGCCAACACTGGCTCGTGCCCATTATAAGCTTGAATACTACATGGATGGTGAGCAAACTTTGATCAGTGGACATCCCACCATTGCGGCATTTGTCTGTATGTACGAAAACAGCTCAATGTCGGAAGGTGCGTATTCTGTCGAACTGGTGAACGGGCGCATTGTTTATGTGGCTTACAAAGATGGTAAAGTCTTTTTGGAGCAAGAACACCCTGTGTATGAAGAGCCTTCAATGGAAGATATAATGAGCATTTTGGACGCAACGGGCTTAACTCTTGCGGACCTGATCCCCAACCATATGCCAATGCTTGTCCTCGCCAGTAATAAATCCATGGTCGTGGGCGTGAAGTCTATGGATAAGTTAAAGGCCATTCAACCTAGTTTTGAGAAATTAAAAAACATTTCCGAGGAATTGGAAGTGGTAGGCTTTATTTTCTACACCGCAGAGACCGTTCATGAAGACAGTGATTTTTCAACCCGTGTCTTCGCACCAGCTGTGGGTGTGAATGAGGACAGCGCATCAGGCACTTTAGCAGGCGCATTGGGTTGTTATATTTATGACCTGCAAGAAGCTGAGCAGGATACATTTTCAATTGAGCAAGGTTATTTTATGGAACAGCCAAGGCCAAGCTTTGTAAAGGTTTACATGGAAACGGAAGAACGTAAGTTCCTTGGACCTCGAGTTGGTGGTAAGGCCCGCCAAGCAAAGTGATGATTTTGATGACTCAATAAAAAAGGGCTGTTGAGCCCTTTTTTATTTTGGCAGTTCAATGCCAGCTTCTTCCAGTTCTTCAGCGGTCATGTTTTGAATTTTTCGCTCGTAATCTTGATACTCCAACAATTGCTTGCGGAGCTTCATAATTTCGTCATCTTTGGTTTCTAGTGTTTGTTCAAGGTTTTGAACAATTTCCGACTTGGCTTCATCTTGTTCGTAAATTTTCCGGTCAGCGGCGTAAAGGTCTTCCGGTGCGTCATATTCCTCTCTCGGTTCAATGATTTTAGGCTCACGACCTGTACTCACGCGCTCTAAAAAGTGTTTCAGCTCCATTCTACTTTCTATCGGTTTGGAGATGATGATGCCCGAATCAATCGGCTGTTGAATGATACCTTCTTGAATGGTTTCGCCACCACCGCTTTTAATGACCATTTCCTTGCCAACGTTTAACCTTGTTAGGGTGTAAAAATATTCTCTGGCCGCTTGGGTCATTTGAATGTGAACCTGTTTTTCGCTGGCTTCCATTTCTTTAATCTTGTCAGGAGTTAACCTGAAGATAAGTTTTTCATTGTCAAATTCAACGTGACCACTGCCGGTAATTTCAGGGGCATATACACGCTGTGCGTGGCTTTGCACGGCTGTGAATGTCAGTGTTAGGGCAAGTATGAGTTGAATGAAACGAAACATGATGGCGTTACTCCACTGTGACCGATTTCGCAAGGTTGCGTGGCTGGTCCACGTCCGTACCCTTTAAAACTGCGGTGTGGTAGGCCAGTAATTGCATGGGCAAGCTGTACATGATCGGTGCAATAAATTCGGGGATGTCAGGCAAGGTAATGACACGTCGGGTGTCGTTCTCGCCGGCTTTTTCCTTACCTTTAAAGTCGGTAAATAGAACAACTTCACCTTTGCGTGCCTCAACTTCTTTGAGGTTTGAAAGGGTTTTTTCAAACAGTTTGTCGTAAGGAGAAGCAAACACAACAGGCACCGACTTTTCAATTAAAGCAATGGGGCCGTGCTTCATTTCACCTGCGGCTAAGCCTTCGGCGTGAATGTATGAAATCTCTTTTAGCTTTAAAGCGCCTTCAAGGGCAAGGGGGTACATAATGTCCCGTCCAAGATAAAGGCTGCTGTTTGCGCCAACGAATGTTTGCGCCACCTCTTTACATTGCTCGCTCAAAGCATCCATAATGTTCATACGGTTGGGCAGCTCTTTCAAGGCTTTCAGCAGTTCCAGTTGTTCGTCCTTGCTCATCAGGCCTTTTTGCTCGGCAATTTTTAAAGTTAAAAGTGCCAATACCGTCAGCTGTGTTGTGAATGCTTTGGTGGAAGCGACGCTAATCTCGGGGCCTGCGTGGGTGTAAAAGCTCACGTCTGCTTCTCGGTCAATCGAACTTTCAGGCACGTTGACAACAGCAATCACATGTTGACCATTTTCTTTGATATGCTCAAGTGCCGCAAGGGAATCAGCTGTTTCTCCACTTTGTGAAATTAGCAAGGTGACACCGCCTTTGGCCAGCGGTGGGTTGCGATACCTAAATTCGGATGCCACATCCACATTTACAGGGATACGGGTGTACCTTTCCAGCCAATATTTACCGACCAGCCCTGCATGCCAACTGGTGCCGCAGGCCACAATGGTAATTTGCGGTACGGTTGCAAGGTCAATGGGTAGGTCTGGGATGATGATGTCTGTCAAATCTTCGCTTAAATAGGCGCTCAAAGTCTTAGAAATCACATCTGGCTGCTCGTAAATTTCTTTCAACATATAATGTGGATAGTTGCCCTTTGTTGCGGCGGTGTTGTCCATGTCCAATGTTTTAACAGGGCGTTCAATCAGCCCACCTTCAGGGTTGTAAATTTTAATACTATCCGCTGTGACAAGGGCAATGTCATCATTTTCTAGGAAGATAAAGTCACTGGTGTAGGCCGCTAATGCAATGGGGTCACTGCCAATGTAATTTTGACCTTGGCCAACGCCGACCACGAGTGGGGCACTGCGTCTTGTGGCAATGAGCGTGTCAGCATCGCTTTCAAAAATGGCGGCAAAAGCAAATGCACCTTCTGCTTCTTTTACAGTTTCCAAAACGGCATCCAGCTCGCCTTTGCCTTCTTTAATGTGTTTGGAAATCAACGCCGGTAAAGTTTCGGTGTCGGTGTCGGAGTAAAAGTTAAAGCCTTGTTGTTGCAGGTTTTTGCGCAGTCCGAGGTAGTTTTCAATAATACCGTTATGAACTACGGCCACAGGGTTTGCTGTGTGTGGGTGAGCATTGGTGGTTGTTGGTTCGCCGTGTGTTGCCCAACGGGTATGGCCAATGGCAATGTTTAGGTTGTTGGTGAAGGGCTGTTCGAGTAGCAGTGATTCTAAATTTTTAATTTTACCAACGGCCTTGCGCACCGCAACTTCTTTGCCAGAAAGGGTCGCAATGCCCGCACTGTCATAGCCCCGATATTCAAGGCGTTTTAAGCCTTCTAACACATCATTTACCGCTGTGGTTGAGCCTACAACTCCAACAATTCCGCACATATCATTTTTTTCCTTAATAAATTTCTTAGCTGTTATTCGTCATCTTCACGCTTGACGGGTCTTGTCCAGTCCGCCTTGTCATGTCGGCTAACTTTGCTGATCACTAAAATGTCATTGTCGACGTTTTTGGTGATGACACTGCTGGCCGCCGTGGTGGCACCTGCGCCAATTTGAACTGGCGAAACAATGGTGGTGTTTGAGCCAATAAACACATTGTTTTCTACATGAGTTGTGTGTTTGGCAGCGCCGTCATAATTGGCAAAAACTGTGCCTGCGCCAATGTTTACTTCATTGCCAATGATGGCATCGCCAATGTAACTTAAGTGGCCAGCGCTTGTTTTGTAACCTAAACGGGACTTTTTAATTTCTACAAAAGAGCCAACCTTGGCTTCATCACCAATGTCACTTTCTGGGCGAAGGCGTGCAAAGGGGCCAACTTTTGACTTGTGACCCACTTCTGAACCGACAATGTGTGAAAAGGAATAAATTTTTGCACCATCGTTGATGTAACTATCCGCAATGTAGCAATCACCTTCCACGAAAACATTGTTTTCAAGCCTTACGTCAGGGCCAAAGCGAACGTTAGGGCCAAGTTCACAGTCAGCGCCCACTTGGGTGTCATAACTAAAGAATACGCTTTGTGGGTCAACCATTGTGACGCCGTGTTCCATAAAATGTTCACGCAATGCGTTTTGGTACAAGTCTTCTGCGTTTGCAAGCTGCAAACGGGAATTTACACCGCCTAAGGCATCGGCATTTTCTGCTGTGAAAGTGCCAACGGTTAAGCCGTCTCTTAGGCCAAGGGCAACAATGTCTGTGATGTAAAATTCGCCTTGGGCGTTGTTGTCACCAATTTTGCGTAAAAGGTCAAAAAGGCAAGGGGCTTTAGCAATGTAAATACCAGCGTTAATTTCATCAATTTGACGCTCGGATTCCGTGGCGTCTTTATGTTCTACAATGGCGCGAACTTCTTCGTCTTGATCGTCTCTTACCACACGGCCAAGCCCTGTTGGGTCGTCCACAAATGCGGTCATAAATGTAATGTCATTGTTTTGGGACTTGTGGGATGTAACAAACCTTTCAACAAGTTCGGTTGTTAGCAAAGGCACGTCGCCACACAAAATAAGCACGTGACCTTCAAAGCCTTGCAGTTCTTCTTCGCAGGCAATAACCGCATGTGCTGTGCCCAATTGTTCTTTTTGCTCAACGCAGAATGTGTTTTGAAGGGTGAAGTTGTCTTGGATATAGTCTAAAACTTCGGTGTGAGAATAAACAACGATCGACTTTTCTGGCTGTGTTGCAAAACCTGCATTTAACACATGGCCCAGCATTTCTCGGCCAGCAACTTTGTGCAAAACCTTTGGGGTTTTTGACTTCATTCGTGTGCCTTTACCAGCGGCCAGAACAATAACAGATACAGCTTCAGAATTCATAAAAACAAGCCTTCGCCTTTTAATTAAAAATTTTCAACTTACGCATCATAATCGAAGTCGCAGCATTTGTGAAGAAAAAGGCAACCAATAAAGCCTTAAAAGGGGATGAAGTCGAACACTTTTGGACCTTTAACAGTGGTGTGTTCCACCCATGCAATGGCTAAAATAAGCTGTATGAAGAATAAAATCCACATGGGGATGTAAAACTTCTTTTTGGATGTTTTGTGGTTGAATAGGTATCGACCTATAAAAATCCCTGGGAATGCACCTAAAAGCCCCATAATTAAAAAGGTTGATTCGGGCGTTCGGCTCCACTGCATGCGTGCGCGTAATTTATCTTTGCCAAACATTAAAAATTCAAAGCAGTTTACAACCACAAACCACCAAGCAATAAAAGGCATGACCAATTTGTCGTCGAGAATGTAGGTTAAAAGCCAGCAGGTCACCACGTGGAGCGTGAGTGAGCGAATTTTGACTGAGTTGGTTATCAGGTTGATCATGCTATGGATGCTAACACAGGTTTTGGTTGTTTATCTAGCAGTTTTTAAAAGCTAAAAAGGGCAAGCTCTCAGGCTTTGCCCTTTTGGTGTTTTGCATAAGCGTATTCATGCTTCTTTGGGTACGAAACCTTCAACGTTTGCACTTTTTGAGGTCACGCTTCCTTCGGTGCGTAACCTCGGCGCATGGTGTTTTCTGTGATGCTGCGGGGTTCTAGGAAGTTCAGCAGATAGTCTGGTCCACCCGCCTTGGTCCCTGTGCCACTTAAGCCTGCGCCACCAAACGGCTGTCGACCCACCAATGCACCTGTTGAGCCACGGTTGATGTATAAGTTACCCACTTTAAAATGCTCTCTTGCGTAGGCAATGCTATTTGGGTTTCGGGTGAAGATGGCACCTGTTAACGCATAATCACTGTCTAAGGCCATGTTTACGGCTTGTTCCAGTGTTTTGGCTTTATAAACGGCTAAAACAGGGCCAAACACTTCATCTGTGGTTAGTTTTGAGCCTTCTTTCAGGTCATAAAAGACATGTGGCGTCACATAAAACCCTTCCGCTGTGGCATCAGGTGCCGCAGCCAGAAGTTTGCCATCCTTTTGTCCAATTTGAATGTATTCTTGGCACTTGTTGTAAGCCTCTTCGTCAATCACAGCGCCAAGATCGTTTGTGGGGTCGTCACTTGGACCGACACGCAAGCATTCCACCATTTCTTTGAGGCGTGATGTGAAGGTTTCGTATGCACTTTCTAAAACAATCACCCGTGAACAAGCTGAGCATTTTTGCCCTTGGAAACCAAATGCGCTGTGAACAACGCCTGGCACGGCCTCGTCAGGATCGGCGCTGGTGTCCACAATAATGGCATTTTTCCCGCCCATTTCAATTACGCATTTTTTAACATGCTTTTGATTTTCGGGCACTTTGCCGGCTTCTTCTAAGATGTGTAAACCTACCGGCCTTGACCCTGTAAAGGCGATCATGTTGACGTCTGGGCTTTTGACCAGTTCTGCACCAACTTCCTCACCAGATCCCGGTAAAAAGTGGAGTGCATCTTTGGGGATGCCTGCTTGGTGCATCAACTTCACCATCACTTCGCCCAGTTTAGATGTTTGTTCTGCTGGTTTGTAGCACACGGTGTTGCCACACACCAAAGCCGCGGCTGTCATGCCCACGCTGATGGCAAAGGGGAAGTTCCACGGTGCAATGACAGAAACAACGCCTTTGGGTTCGTAAATAGTGTTGTTGGCTTCACCCCAAACGCTGATGGGTTGCATGTTGTTGGGAAGTTGGCGAATTTGCACGGCGTAGTAACGCAAAAAGTCAATCGCTTCGGTGATGTCTGCATCGCCGTGGTGCCAGTCTTTACCAGCTTCAAAAACTTGTAAGCCGAACAGTTCGTCCCAGTTTTGTTCAATTAGGTCGGCCGTTTTTTCTAATATGGTTGCCCGTGCTTCGTGGCCGGTGTCACGCCATTGAGGGAACGCTTTTTTGGCGGCTTGGATGGCGTTTTTCGCATCCTGAGCGCTGACACCTTGCACCTTTGTAACCAGCAGGTTTTTATCCCACGGACACACATGTTCAAAGTTGTTTGACCCTTTGCCAACACTTAAAGGCAGTTTGCGGCGCAAGGCTTCAATGGCGTCCTTGGCTTGTGCACGGTTGAAGGGGAGTGAAAAGTCCTTATCGGGTGCGTTGAAATAATCACTTTTTTCAAAGGGGTGCACATGTGCATGTTCTGAAAATTGTGGTGCACGTAAAAGTTCTTGCACGTTCACATCTGTTCCCGTACTCATTCTTAAAAAAGATTGGTTGGCGGTGTTTTCCAGCAACCTACGCACCAAATAACTCATCCCGGGGATAAATTCACCCACGGGGCAGTATTGTCGCACACGGTAACCCATGTGTTTTAGTGCGTCGCGGTAATTGTCCGCCATCCCAAATAGGGCTTGAAACTCCAGGTCGCCTTTATCAAGGTTGTACTTTTCGCCCATGGCAAGGGCAAAGGCCAAGCTTCTGGCATTATGGGAGCCGATGGCTGGTCGCACCAATGGGAAAGCTTGAATCAACATCTCGGTGAGTTTTTCATAATTGGCATCGGTGTCTTCTTTAATGTCAAAAACAGGGCATGGCCAGTGTTGTTGTTCAGCGTAGGCTTGTTCATAATCCCAGTAAGCACCTTTAACAAGGCGAATGCCAAAAGGTGTGCCACGCTTTTTGGCAAAGTTGATCAATCTTTCTAAAATTTCTTCCCCTTCTTTGAGGTAAGCTTGGCAAACAATGCCGATGTGGGGGTAATTTCGGTATTTCTCGTCCATTAAAACGGTCTCAAATACGTCCATGGTGAGGGGGAGTAGCTCAAATTGCTCCATGTCGACGTTAATAAAAGTGTCGTAGGTCATGGCAAGGTCGAGCAGTTTTGAAAGTCTTGCGCACAAGGCCTTTTTGCTGTCCTCATAGGCGGTGGCGGAAGTGTGTTCGTAAAGGGCGGAAAGCTTGATGGAAACGTTGGCACGCACCGTTTTGTCAATTTTATCTTCTTCGGGGTAGGTGCTTTCGCCCCAAGTGCTGGCGGCGGATGAAATTTGAGTGATCGCCTCAACGTAGGCGTTCATAAAGCTTTCAGCCTCACTTTTTGAAACCACGGCTTCGCCTAAAATGTCAATCGAGCAGGCAAGGCCTTTGCGGTGAAGTTTTTCAAAAAAGGTAACGCCTTCTTGAATGTTTTGGCCGGCAATAAATGTTTTGGCCATGCTTTCAATGTTTTTGCGGCCAATGGGTGCGATGATTTTAGCAAGCAAACCGCTGGATGGAATGCTTTTGCCCAAAAAGCTGGCCGCACCTTCAGCGCTGTTAAAGTAAGCTTTGAGGTGATTAACAAATTCTTGGTCATTTTGAAGGGTGGGTGCTACGTCAGTGAATCGTAAGGATGCTACACGGAAAGATTCGTTGTCCATCATGCGGTTGAGCATGTTCTGGCTCCACGCACTCATGTTTAAAATGCCCAGGCCAGTGGTTTTGTGATTAAGGATTTGTTGGCCTAACTCCTGAATGCGCTGTTCAACATGCATGCTGACTGTCTTTCGTTGTTGTTATTATTAAAGTGTGGCTATATTGCCAATGCACCTTCTATGAATATCATCATAGGGGCTTTAAATTGCTGGGTCAAGATTGCGATTGCTGTGTACTTTGGGATACTTTAAATTAAGCATAAATTTTATTAGAGATAAAAATGAAACTATTGACTGTACAGATATTGGTTGCTTTGGTCCTTGCGACACCTGTGGCAAATGCTCAAAACATGATGAGTGAAGACGAAGCGCTGAAAAACTTCAAGGAAGCGGCGAAGATGTATCGTCAAAATAGTGGTGAGCTTGAGGCTGAAGCTAACGAGGGTGAAGGAACTTCAGAACCTCTAACAGCGGAATATGTCCTAGAAGATGATGATGTGGAACAAGGCACTGAAGCCATGTCAGATGAAGAGCTTTTAGAAGATGATGAGTTGGCTGAAGAAGGGGTAGACAGCGAAGCGGTGGACACCATTGACCAAGACGACATTGACGGATTTGACGACTCGGCACTTGATACCTATGCCCCGATTGAAGATATTGTGGTGGCAGTCAACCTTGAAAACAAAACCCTTGATCAAGTGGTTCAGCACATTGTGAACCAAGCCCGTGACGAAGCTGGTGAGTGGGATGTAAAGTGGCGTGTTAAGCCAGAAAACAGTTACATTCTATCTGAGCGTGTGAACTTGATTGCAGAAACGAATTTAAGCGAATTTATGACCTATCTTGTAGATAGAGTGAATAATATGACAGGGATACAGCTTTTTGTAACTGTCTTTGATAAGTCTCGAATTATAGTAATATCGGATACCTACTACTGATGAAAAACATAACGAATAAACTTCTTGGATTATCTGCAGCGCTTTTGTTGAGCGCTTGTAGCACATACTACGCAGATGAAGTGAAACCTATGAGCGATCAAGAGGTTGAGGAATACAGCCGCTTGAAGCCACAAAGTTCGATGCGTGATGGTATTTTCCACATGCAGCGCATTGGTTCACAAAACACAGTTTTGGTTGAAGACCGTATTACGCTGAAACGTCCGGATTTGCCACCTTTTGACGTGGCTTACATTTCACGCAATGTGGAAAGTATTTTGCTGGAACTTGCCAACGCAGCGGGTGAGTCTATTGTGATTCCACAAGGTGTGCGTAACCGCACGGTAACGGTGGTTCACAGCGGTGCCGACTTTAGAGAAATGTTGGAAATTATTTTGTCCAAAATTGGTTACCACTACAACTATGTCAATGGTGTTTGGTACATTACACGCTACCCCGTGAAAACTTATGCACTTGAACTGGGGCAAAGTGACCGTGGTGGTAGTATTGTTTCTATGAATGAGTTTTCACCAGAAGTTTCTGAAAACGCTGCAACCAAATTCACATCTGATGAGTTGGACACGAAATACAACGATGATACTTGGATGCAAGTGGAAGAAGCTTTGTCTGAATTTATTCAAGTGGGCAATGTGGAACCTGCACAAGGTGGCAATGTTTCCGGCGGTGTGACAACCCAAGGCCGCTTTTTAACGCCACAAGAAGCCGCAGAAACTGAAACGGAAGACAGTGCCGCAGAAGACCTGTTCGGTGCTTTAACGGAAACAGGTGGTTTAAGCCCGAACCGTGTCGATACAGTGAGCTCGCAAGACCATCTACAGCCGGAAGAGAAGGCCGAGCCATGGTACAAGCTAACCAAAGGTGCTGGTTTGATCACTGTGCGTGCAGCGCCAGAAGCGCACCGCTTAATTGAAGGTTACTTGTCACAAGTGCAAGAAAACGCTTTAAAGCAAGTGTTTGTGGAAATGCGCATTATTGCGGTGGTGAAAGATAAGAAAACGGACCGTGGTACAGACTGGGAAAAATCAGGCATTCAATTAGATGACGCTCTTGCAAGTGTTGGTTTTTCGCCATCTACAGCGCTCAGCAGTTTGACTGCTCAAGGTGCTGTATTAAGTGCCGCTACGCCAAATGGTGACCTAAGCTTTGTTTACCAAGCCCTTTCAAATGTGGGTAGCGTACATACGGTGACAAGCCCAAGTGTAATCGCACGTAACAACCAGCTTTCCCGTGTCAGCTTAACCCGTCAATTGGGTTACGCTGAAACTGAGGTAGAGCAAAACACAACATCTGGTGGTGACGTGGTGATTGGTACCAGAACCGATAACCCGAAATACAAAAACGCGGGTACAGTTTTAAGTGTGTTCCCTTACATTGGTAAAAGCAAAGTGCAAATGCGTGTTCGCCTAAGCATCTCAAGCAAAAGCGGTGACACAGCCATTTCAACACGTGTAGGCGATGATGATGCCATTACAAACTTGGTGCCAGAGCTGACAACCAACGTGATTGACCAAGACTTGGTGCTGGAATATGGCCGTGCTTACGTTATCTCTAAAGTGATTGAAAGCAACGTCAACGCCGATAAGGACTATATCCCCGGCTTGGCGGACATTCCAGCCTTTGGCGAAATTATGCAACGTAACAACAACACCCAAGAAGATACAGAATTTGTGGTCTTGTTGCGTGTGTCACGAAGCTAAGTTTAAAACAATCTTAAAAAGGCGCTTTCAGCGCCTTTTTATATGCAGGGTTATGAAATTTTGATATTTTAAAACAATTCAAAAATAAAAAGGATAAGGCGATGAAGAGACCTGTTTTGCATAAAGGTGATACCGTAATGATTGTTTCACCGTCCTGGCACAAGGGAGACGCACGCACTTACCCTATGGAAAACTTTTTGAATGCCCATGGCTTTGAGGTGGAAACCCACCCACAATGCGCCCTTAAGTGGGGGCAGGTTGCCGGCACGGTGGCAGAAAGGGTTACCGCAATCCATGAGGCCTTTTTAGACGATTCTATTCAAGGTATCTTCTGCGCTGCTGGCGGTTATGGTGCATTGCAATTGCTTTCACAGCTGGATTATGAGCTGATTCGCCGAAACCCAAAGGTTTTTGTAGGCTACAGCGATATCACAGCGCTTTTGGCGGCGTTTTACCAAAAAGCAGGCCTCGTCACTTACCATGGTCCAATGGGTTGTTTTATGACCGATAAGGAAAATGAACCAACAACCCAAAGTATGTGGCAAATGTTGTTGGCGGAATCTGGCACCATTCATTTAAGAGGAGATGCTATACAAAGCGGTGAAGCAAAGGGTGTTTTGCTAGGCGGTAATATGACGGTGTTTGACCAACTCATTGGCACAGAATACATGCCGATGGCCGATGATATCATTCTCTTTTTAGAAGACACCACGGATGAGAAAATCAACGAGCTGGATAAAAAACTCCTCCATTTAAAACACGCAGGTTATTTAAGCCATGTGAGAGGTGTGATATTGGGGGAAATGGATAAGCTGGCCGACAATGCCGTGCCTTTCGGCTTTAAAACCAAAGATATTTTAGCACGCTATTTGCCAAACATTCCTGCGGTGATGAACGTTAAATGTGGCCATGAGGAAACGTTGCTGACATTCCCATACGGTGCGGAAGTGATGCTTCAAACGGGCGAGAAAAATAAGTTGATAATGATATAAAAAAAGCCCCTCCCAAAAAGGGGGGGGCTTTTTTCGATATTAACGTTTGGAAAGTTTTTCTATCAATTCATCATAAAGCTTGAACTTTCTTTCATGATATTCAAGTTGCACATTCATATGTTTCACAGTTGCTTCCAATTCTTGAATGCGCTCTTTGTCAGATAACGCTGTTTTTTTACGTTCTACAACAGGACCAGGGCGCATGCTATCGCTCCCAAAACAGTCATCCCGTAAAATATGCTTTTGTTTAAACATGTTTGTCTCCACAAGGGTGTTTGGTTTCTACAGAATATAGAAACTTGAAAAAGAAAAGTTATACATTATTTTTGATCATAAGTATGTTTATAGGGGGTGTCAAGTATACAATTTGGGTGAGGTAACATAAGCAAATGTAACGTTAATGAACCTTAATTAAGCTTTTAAGAAAGGCAAGATGGATAAAAATTTACAGCAAAATGTACTGGACGTTGAAGCAGACACTGTAGAAGTGCGTGTTACAGCGCACAGTGACGTGGCCGAGGTTAAAAGCCAAGAAAGCTACGCCCATCACGCCTATTACGGTGAAGGTTACACCTCGCCCGAAATTCATATGCACAGCTTTAAGCCTTACCAATCCACTAGAGCCAAGCTTTGGTTGGTGGTTATTTCGGTCAGTTTACTGGCTGTGACTGTTGGTTTAAACCAAAAACTAAAACAAAGCACGGTACAAGGTGCTCTACACCACAATCAAAGCTTAAGTTATGGCCAGCAAAAGCTTGCCAAAACCATGGACATGATGGCCATGAACACCCTTGCTTTTGAACAATCTTTAAGCCAATTTGGAAAAGTTGTGGAAAATAAGCAAGCCCTTGGCGAAGTGGAAACCACGCTTTACAAACAGCATGGCAGTCAAAAAGTGATGTCCGACCAAGAAGCACGGGACCTGCTTATTCGTGCCGGTTACAGCCCCACCCAAATTACCGACCAACAAATGGCATCCTTTAAACAGCGTTACCAAGGTGTGGATGGCGACGTGAACTTTGCCCGTGACGTGGCGGGAGACTTGGTCAAAGAAGAGGTGGAATCATTCGTGCACAAAGCCAAGCTTGTCAGCCATGTGGGTGAATATATTTATCAGCGTATCACGCAGGATTAACCGTTATCTGAAAAACTGTGTTTAATTATTTCAGCAAGTCGACATTGGGTTCTGCAAGGTGATAACCCTGCACACAGTCTGCGCCCACTTTTTTGCAAAAGCGTAGCATCTTCTCGTCTTCAATTTTTTCAATAATGACGGGCAGGTCAATGGCCTCGGCTGTTTTAATCAGCTTGATCAGCTCCTTTTGGTCGGACGGTTTGCGCAAGTCAAAACGCAAGATGTCAATCTTCACAAAGTCAAACTTCAACGTTTTTGCCGCTTTAAGGGTTTGTGGCCCACCGCCAAAGTAATCAATGGAGAATCTAAAGCCCATTTCACGGCACTCTTTAATAAAGGTCATGGCGCGTTTGTCTTCAATAATCTCACGCGAGCGCAATTCAAAAATGGTGTGCTCGGCAATGTGGTGCTTGGTGGCAGAGTTTTTCATCAACTTTTCTAAAAATTCCAAACTGCCAAAAGTGCTGCCAGAAATGTTAAACGCCAGTGACTGTTTAATCGGGTTATCTTTAGCGAAGAATTTTTCCACTGCAATGCTTACCACTGTTTCGTCAATAAGGGAGAATAAGTTCTCTTTTTTCGCAACAGGTAACCACAATGAAGGGGCCATCACCTTGCCATCTTCATCCACAATTCTCAGGTAAACTTCATACATTAAAACTTTGTTGCTTTTGCTGTCAAAAACAGGTTGGTAAAGCAATTTCATGCGGCGGTTTTTAATGCCTGTGCGAATGTTATAGGCAATCACAGCGTCACTTGGGCGGTAATCGTCCTTGGTTTTTGTGCGCTCTTGGTTGATTTTTTTGTTCAGCTCTTGTTTGGTTTTGTCAATGCTGGAGTGAATAGCAGGTGCAGGGTCCAACCGCATCCTGTTGATGTCCTCCACATCCATGCCATGCCGTTGTTGTTTGTCGGCAGAGATAATTCCGGCTTTTTGGTAAAGCTCTCTCAGCGCCTCGCTGTAAGGGCCTGTGATGGGAATCATCATAATGATCAATGTGCCAAGGGCAATGGTAGCCAGCAAAATGGCTTTTTTGTGGCCAGAATCTGCCAGTACGTGTTTCATGTCCACCTCGGCAATAATCCGCCATTTAGGGATATCCACCACAAAGTTACCAGCTGCAATTTTTTGTGATTTATCAACCAGTGTAAATTTTTTAGAGCCAAAGTTACCATCAAAAATGGGGTAAACACTCTCGCTCATGTGAACAATGCGTGCCGAACCCGCATGCTTGCTGTAATCCGAAACTGAAAGGGCTTTGCTGCCTTCAATTAGATAACTTGAAAATTCAACATGTTTAATGCCTCGCAATGGGGTGCTGGCATCACGGTAAAAGGACTTTAAAGTGTCCGTGTAAATGGCGTAACCAATAATTCTGCCCGTGTCACCACTGATGGCTTTTGCAAATAACATGTATGTCTGGCCACCAATCATCGTGAGGTTGGTCAAGCGTTCAAGTTGTTGGTTTGCGGCATTGTAAAAAGGGGTTAGGGTACCAGCAGGTAAGGGTGGGGATCCCGCTGTACTTAACACAATTTCCCCTAAAATAGAGCTGTAAATGTAGGCATGGTCAATCTCGTTGATGTATTTAAATTCGTACATCGCACGCCTTGCGGATGCAGGCTTCGGGTCATTGCTGTTAAAAGAAGGGTCAAGGATGGGGTCGAAGCGGTTGTCTCTCGCCAAGTTTTCGGCAGATGCAAGCCGGCGATCTAAAGTGCCCGAAAAGGCCTCCACCGCGCGGTTGTTGTAATTGCTGATTTCACGCTTCCACGTGTCTTCATCCGACTTGTTCATGTAACTGGTTACAATCCACGCCATGACGGCGATCAAAGCAATCCCCAAAAAACGAGGAAAGATATCTTTTGCAATCAGTTCTACTTTAGGTGACATTGTATGCCTGTTAACCCCTTATTTTTCTTATTTTTTCCCGAAGAGGCTTTAAAAGTTCAAGACCAAGCCCACCTTTAAATGTTTGGTAAGCGTCATAACCTGCAAGCGGAATAAGTACATATGCTTGCAAGATGTATGCCTGAATCAGTTGTGGCTCGCTAAAGCTGGAGATTAGGGCATACAAGGCCGTTAACAAAATGATAATAACATGAAAAATAAAGCGTTTCCAAGCAAAGTGCACGGCTGTTTGGGTAAAAGCGGTCTTTTTCTGGTGCTCGTATAGTAGTATTATCAGCACAGGTAGCAATCCAGCAAGGGGTAGCAGACCCACTGTGACAAACAGCCAATTAAATAAAAGGCAAACATGGAACATGCTTAACAACACCCGTGACCGTGCGCTGGCCTCGGGCAAATTTAGCTTGTAAGGCATGTGGATAAAAATTTTGCGTGTGCGCTTCAAAGGTTTAAATTCCTTTTATTTCGGCATTTTTTCGTTATCTTGCGGCTATTCTGCCAAAAAAATCATCTGCCGTCACTTTTTAATCTGTTTTTGTACATTGTTTTTACAGAAAAAAATATAACGATTCGTTACATTTTGATTGTTTTGATACATTGTTACGATTGTTTTTTGGGTGATTAAAATGATCGATTGTTAGTAACCTTATGATTTTGTGTGATTTTTTGTTTTGGCACGGCACTTGCAATTACTGTATACAAGAGTTTGAAGATTACGTACCCCTTTAAACCCTTGCACAGCACACACACAAAGCCCCGATGCCCTCGGGGCTTTTTCTTTAGGCTAAGACCACTGTTTTGCATTCATCAGCAGTTGTGGTATAGTCCCTCCGTTATATTTGAACAATGAAAGTTAAGTCCTTGGAACGTAAGTACTTTGGTACCGATGGTATTCGCGGTAGAGCGAATGCTTTTCCCATGAGTGTTGAAATTGCGATGAAAGTTGGCCAAGCAGCAGGGCACATTTTTGCTGAAAAAACAAAACATGCCAGACCCACTGTTGTCATTGGTAAGGACACCCGTGTCAGTGGTTACATGGTGGAGTCGGCGTTGCAGGCAGGTTTTACGTCTGTTGGCTTCTTTACGCTGTTGGTCGGGCCAATGCCCACCCCTGCGGTTTCCTTTTTAACCCGTTCTTTAAGGGCAGACTTGGGTGTGATGATCAGTGCATCGCACAACGAATTTATGGACAATGGTATCAAGCTTTTTGGCCCAGATGGCTTTAAATTACCGGACAGTGTCGAACATGACATTGAAGCCTTAATGGATGGCAGCAGCGACAAGACCATTGCCTTGGCAGATGCAGCACGCATTGGTAAAGCCGTGCGTATTGAAGATGCGGTTGGCCGTTACATCGAATCTTGCAAAATGGCGGTGGCTTCGGACTTCCGTTTAGACGGTATGCGCATTGTGGTGGACTGTGCCAACGGTGCGGCCTATAAAATTGCTCCAAAAATTCTCTGGGAATTGGGCGCGCAGGTGATTCGCATTGGTGTGGAGCCAGATGGTTACAACATCAACCGCAATTGCGGTGCCTTGCACACCGATGGTCTTAAAAAAGCTGTGCTTACCCACGGGGCGGACATTGGTATTGCCCTAGATGGCGATGCGGATAGGCTTATTTTGTGCGACGAGCTTGGCAACATTATTGATGGTGACCAAATTATGGCAACCGTTGGTTCTTACATGAATGCCAAGGGGTTGTTAAAAGGGCAAGGTGTAGTGGCCACGCAAATGTCCAACATGGGGCTGGAAAAATACCTTGAAAGTGAAGGCATGCACTTGGTGCGCACCAAAGTGGGTGACCGCTATGTTATGGAAGGCATGTTAGAAGGTGGCTACAACTTTGGTGGTGAAGCTTCTGGCCATATGATTGTGCTTGACCATGCCACAACAGGTGACGGTTTGCTGGCGGCCCTGAAATTCTTGGAAGTGATGCGTGCGGAAAGCACCCGTGCTTCTGTGTTGGGTCACCGTTTTAAACCATTCCCACAAAAATTGGAAAATGTTACATTACCAAGCCGAGAATTGGCCAATGAGGTGATTGAAAACGGTTCGGTACAAGATGTCATTCAAGCGGTAGAGCGTGGCCTTGAAGGTAACGGCCGTGTGTTGATCCGCAAAAGTGGCACCGAGCCTTTGGTGCGTGTGATGGTGGAAGCAGCGGACGAAGCGGTGGTAGAAAGTGCGGTCGCTCAAATTTCCGATGCGATGAAAGGCCACATTGAAAGCCTTTCGTAACCCCTGCATTATCTCAATTTGCACAAAAAAAGCCCTGCAAATGCAGGGCTTTTTCGTACGCTGTTTTTAAGCGCAATCGGAATTAGAAAGTGGGTATACCCCAACCTCCTCAGAGAAATGAAATATTAAAGGGAGCATTAAACCGGACATAAGCGAAACACCGGCGCTGTCAAATGTTTGTTGATCAATCACACCTGTGGCCAGTGCGTGGATAACGCTGCATTCTAAAATGCAGGAACGTTTTAAGAAGTCTTCCGCATTTTTAGGGTCGAATTTAATTTCCTCAAAATTCAGGTCCTCGGGGTTTGGTAAGCCGTTGGCTTGAATTTTTGAAAATGATGATTTAAGCTGTGCTGTATAAGCGACCACTTCGGGGCTGTTCACCTGTGTGTTGGGCATTTCCAAAGCAAAAAATGTTGGTAAATGGCTTTGGTAGTGTTCGAGTGTGGCTTTAACACGCTCTTCAAGTTCTTGTACGGTGGTGGGTAACGCAATTACGTTGAGAGGTGATTTTTGAGACATAAGTCCTCCTAAAAAAGAAAAGGTGTGTCACTTGACAGTTTAATGTATACAGTTTGATGATCTAAAAATCAAGCATTAAGTGAGGGATGTCCCAGCTTGCTTTTTCCATGTTATTTTGCAACCTTGTTGCATCAATCACGTTGGTGAGCAGTGAGGCAACCGTCATCGGGCCTACGCCACCAGGCACGGGTGTGACGATAGATGCCACTTGGGCAACGGCCGCTGTGTCCACATCGCCAATCACTGTTTTTTCGCCTTGTGGGTTGGGGCTAATGCCCACGTCAATCACCACGGCGCCTTTTTTAATGTGGTCTTTCCCAATCAAATGCGGCACGCCGGTGGCCACCACCACCAAGTCAGCCTGTTGGGTAAATTGCTTCAGGCCCTTCGTTTCTTTGTGGCACACCATCACCGTTGCTTCTGCCGCGCCAAGCAGGTCCGCCGTTGGTCTGCCCACAAGGTTAGAGCGCCCAATCATCACGGCGTTTTTGCCTTTTAAGTCATAATCAATCCATTTTAAAATGCGCATAATGCCCAAAGGCGTTGCGGGGTAAATGGTTTTACTAGTCATGCCCATGCTGGCACGACCTGCATTGGTTGGGCCCAAGCCGTCCACATCCTTTGCGGTGGCAATGGCGTCCAAACATTCTTCACGGTTTAAGTGTGCGGGTAGCGGCAGTTGAATAATCAAACCTGTGATTTGAGGGCTGTTGTTTAGTTTTTGAATTTCTTCAATCAGCTGTGGTTGCGAAATGTCATTTCTAAGATGAATGTGGCTAAAGGCAATGTCATGGCTTTCGCAGGCTTCCTTTTTCTTGCGCACATAGACGCTGGACGCCTTGTTTTCACCCACTTGCACCACCGCCATGTGCGGTTGTAAACCCTGCGCCGCTAATGATTCGGCTTCTTTTTGAACTTGCGCAAGCAAGTGGTCGTGGAGTGGGCGGGTGCGTAGAATGTGTGTCAAGTGCAATAGACCTATGGTTATTCATGTCAAAACAGCTGCGTTGACAATAGAAACCATTGCTTGTGCTGTCAAGTATAAGATACTATATAAAAAAAGAATTGAGGGCAAAATGTCAGAAAAAGTGGATGTGTGTATCATTGGCGGCGGGGTCGTTGGTCTTTTTTGTGCGTTAGAGCAAGCACAAAAGGGCAAAGTTGTCCGCGTGATCGACAAGTTATACAACGGTTCTTCTCGTTATAATATGGGGGAGATTGTCCTAAAAGGCTTGCCCGAAAGCATTGCAGAATTTGCCCAGTTTAGCCGTGAACAATGGTCACATGCGGTGGAAAGTTTTGGCAAAAATTTGGGGTATGAAGAACGTGCTGTGGCAAGGTTCTCCCTCGAAAAAGGCCATGCGGAAATTTTGCGCAAAGCGGCCGAGGCGGAAAAGGCGCATGGCTTTGACGTCAACTTTATTGAAGGCCACGACAAGGTGATGGAAATTTTGGGCACGGACCGTATTTCTCAAGACATTACCGCCATCAATTACAGTGAAGGCGAAGGCGCGATTGACACTGCTAAAGCGTTAGATGGTCTGCGTAAGATGATCATTCAAGCCGGTGTGCGCATTTGGGGCAGCGATGTGGTGGAAAAAGTTGAAATGGATGCAAGCCGCATCACCAAAGTGGTGACCGACACAGGCGAAGAATGCGTGGCGGAAAATTATATCATCGCCACAGGGGTGTGGAGCGGCGAATTTTTGAAAAAGATCAATTTGTCATTACCCATTCGCCCAGCCAGAGTCCACATTTTGCAGCTGATTCCCACAGGTTCGATGCCCAATGCCATTTTAAGCAGTGGCGAAAAATTTGGTAACATTGTCATCAAGTCGCAGGTCAATGGCCGTGCTTTGGTGATGTACACCGCATCGATGGACCCTGCCCAAGCCACTTGGTCCACCGACCAAGACCCTGAACTGATTGACTGGTTGCGTCACCAAGCAGGCTTAATGGTTACATCGCTAGAACATGCGCAAATGCGCAGTGTTAACGTGGTGACCACCGCCATTACACCGGATAAAAACCCTTATATCGGCCAGCTAGAAGGGGTGGGAAATGCCTACATCGCCGCCGGAATGAATGGTAAAAGCTACGCTTATGCCGCAGGTGCCGCCAAATTTTTAGGGGCGCTGATGCGTGGGGAAGAGCATAGCTTTTCAGACGAAACTGTCCAAGCGCTGAAGCCAAGTGCCACACGCTTTAAGTAATTTTTACACAGGGGTTGAATTTCTTTTGTTTTGCGCTTGAAATTTTTAAAAATAAGCACATATTTAAAAATGATAACAGTCTCACTTCATTCGTTTTAACCAACGCACATGGCGTTTAAGGAAATTTATGTCAATTTTGTCAGGTGATACACTGGCCGATGCTTTTTCACAAAGTGTTTTAGAGGTTTTAACCCAAGCAAAAGCGTTGCTTACAAAACAGGGGCGCTTTAGGGTGTGCACCATTAAAGGGGTCACCTACTATGTGGACCGCAAAAGGCTTACGGCGAAAGCTCGGTCGGTCAGCTTTAGTTACAATGAATTTGCGTTCATGGTTGATGCTAACACCAACATTGATAACATGGTTCGGCGTTATTTGAACAAAAAGTTTTGTGGCTTGTCAGGTCTGCCGGATGGATGGGTGTTGGGTTCTAATCAAGGCCCCATAACAGGTAAAGAGCTTGAAAATGAACGTCGTTGCGAAATGGCGGGAAAGTCAAAGTTAAAGCGGTATTGCTTAAAGCGTCGTTACTTAATTTAGTTTTAACAATTTTTTTAAAGGTAAAAGATTATGTGTTTACACATTACGCAAGAACTTAAAAATGAATGTATTGCCGAATTTAGACGTGCAACATGCAGCCGTAATGGCAAAAGCTTGGAGCAGGTTCGCAAACTTAAAAGCAGCAAGCAAGCACGCATCAAACGTGAAAAAGTGTTTTTTGACCATGCAGCCAAAAACCCGCAACTGCCACATTTGGCATATCTTTATAAGGCGGATCTTTACAAATAACTCAAAAATCGATTGGAAAAGGGCACGTGAGTGCTCTTTTTTTTGTGGCATATTGCACCTTTGAATGCGCTGTGGCATATTGCTTTTAAGCAATTGAGAAGAAGGCAGGCTAAAGCATGACAGCGTCCATCACCGGTAAATTATGGCAAATGAAAAGCACCAATGTGCGGGGTGGGCTAAACTTGTCCCAAAAGTTGGGTATTAGCCCCATTGTGGGTCACATTTTGTCCAGCCGTGGTTTTGTGGAAACCGACATTGCCTTGTCCTTTTTAACGCCCAAACTGTCCGACCTGCCAGACCCAAACCATTTGATGGATATGGACAAGGCGGTCGCTCGTTTGATGGTTGCCATTGAAAACAATGAAAAAATTGCCATTTTTGGCGACTATGATGTGGACGGTGGTTGCGCCACCGCTTTATTGGTGCGCTATTTTAGGTCCATTGGTTTAGAAGCCTTGCTTTATATTCCCGATCGGATGACTGAAGGTTATGGCCCTAACAACCAAGCGATGGACACTCTAAAGGAAATGGGCGCCGATGTGGTGATTACGGTGGACTGTGGCTCTGTCGCGTTTGAGCCGATGGCTTATGCCCAAAAAATTGGCTTGGATGTCATTATTACTGACCACCACCAAACCGTGCCCGAAAAGCCCGAATGTGTGGCCTTGGTCAACCCAAACCGGGTGGATGAAACGTCACCCTGCACCATGCTTTCAGGGGCGGGGGTTGCTTTTTATATGGTGCTTTCTCTTACCCGTGCCTTGCGGGAAAAGGGCTTTTTTAACGATGACAGAAATGAGCCTGACAACCGCTATTTGTTAGACCTTGTCGCCGTTTCCACCGTGTGCGACATGGTGCCACTGCTGGGCCCAAACAGGGTGTTGGTGGCCATGGGGCTCAAAGCCTTGGCGTCCCGCCGCAACCTTGGTTTAGCGGCCTTGGCGGATGTTTCGGGCGTGAACGAAAAACCCAACACTTACCACGCAGGGTTTATGATTGGCCCACGCATCAACGCCGGTGGGCGGATCAGCGACTGTGACTTGGGCGCCAAACTGCTGGCCACTGAAAACCAAGAAGAGGCAATGCGCTTGGCCGAGCACCTTCACTTGCTGAATGAAGAGCGCAAAAATATTGAATCTGAAGTGTTGGCTGAAGCGCTAACGCAGGCCGAAAAATTGATGGCGGACAACCCCAACTGTTTAATTGTCGCTGGCGAAGGTTGGCACGAAGGGGTGATTGGGATTGTTGCCTCCCGTGTGAAGGAGAAATTCCACCGTCCCACCGTGGTCATCGCCATCGATGGGGAAGAGGCCAAAGGCTCAGGGCGTAGCATTTCAGGGGTGGACTTGGGCAAAGCCATTATTGACAATAAGCACCTGCTTATAAAAGGCGGTGGCCACAAGATGGCGGCTGGTCTTTCCATTCAAACCACGCAAATTGAAGCGTTTAGGCAAGCCATGGAACAACATGTCACAGCGCAAATCAACAACACAGAAGACGATTTGTTGACCCAAAAATTGTATGTCGATGACTGTATCAGCTTGGCAGGGGTTAACTTAAAACTGCTGGATGAATTGGACAGGTTGGAACCTTACGGCAACGGCCATTATGAACCTAAATTTGTCATCAGTGGGGTGTATGTGAATTATGCCAAAGCGGTGGGCGCCGATGGGTCGCACCTTTCCCTTTCCATCAGCAGTTCAACGGGCGACCAATTGCGTGGCATTGCCTTTAGGGCGATGGAAAACGACATTGGACCATTTTTGCTGGCGGCACAGCGCTCTAAAAAATCGGTGTCAGTGTTGGCAACTTTAAAGCGCAACAGCTGGCAAGGGCGGGACAGTGTTCAAATGCAAGTGGTGGACGTGATGGAAGGCACCTTTAAAAACAGCTAAAAGTTTAAAATCATGGCGCTGGCATCGTCAATGTGTTTGCCACGGATGTATTTTAACTTGTGCCAGTCAATGTCTTGCTCAAAGCGGTCTCTTAGATTGTTGTAATACCCTTCAATGCTGTGCATTTTCATGTATTTTGCGGCTTCAATGTAAGTGTTTTGAAGGTCATAATCGGGGTCGGCCATGCCGTCGCTCATCATAATGAGGGACTGGGTGTTTTGAAGGTCTATCCGCCCTTGATGTATAAAATCATTCATCGCAAGCTCGCCTGTGGCCACCCCTTTTTGAACGTTGGACATGGCGCGGTGTGCTTTAATAGCGGCCATAACTTCCGGCTCTTGGCGCACATCTAAAATGCCGCAACCTCGCTTTTGTGCAAGTTGCTCAGCAATTTTTAAATATTTCAAGTCATCGTCATAACGGCTGTCCACCGTCCATTCATGCCAATGGTTTTGGGTTGTTTGTTCAATCAGCATACAGTCACCCACTTGGGCATAGGTTGCAATACCATCGCCTTGCAATTTCACCAAAACCACTGAACCCGAAGGCCCATTTTTGCCCAATTGGTGCACCTTTGGGTGTTGGCTGGCCAAGTGTTCACCAAAGGCTTGGTTGGTTTGCGCCAAAATCTCCGCCGCGGTTTGGTTTGTAAAATCACCCTGTTCAATCTGCTCTTTAAAAAAAGCGGCAATGTAAGCACCGTCGGTTAAGCCGTTTATCTCCACATGGCTGGCCGAAGTGGCCCCGTCAAAAACACCGTAAATTTGCTGGGATTTGTTCACAATCAAGCGGTCCTCGCACATTTTCACTTCATGGTGGGGTGTTTTGTAGCCAATGTGGCTGAAGGTTTCAATTTGCGGCATTTGCTGTCTTCTTTTTCTTGGTGTTTGGGTCAAAAGGTTGTAAAATAAAGCTTATGACTATGTTAATGGAAAATAATAATACACACAAGAGCGAGCTGGCGGATATGGCTGGCCGCCCAGACTTGGACATTCGCATGGTCAGCGCTTTGGCGGGGGACCGCACCTTAAACGAGCGTGAAAAACACACCCTGATCCGCCTCAAAGAAGAGCGGGGTGAGGGGATATACAGCGACCTTTTGTACGCTTTAACCTATCGGTCATTCCCATCCAAGCAAGCCAAACACTTGTGGGACGAAATTACCAACCACCGCCACAACCTTAAGAGTCAATTGGGGCGGGATGTTGGCATCAGCGTCGCCACCCATGACTATTTAAGCAATGTCGCCAACCTCCTCAAAGGTGTTGCGATGATTGAAGAATCGAAAATGTCTTCCATTGCTTCCACCGCAAGTAAGGACGGTTTAACAGGTTTGTTTGACCATGCCACTTTCAAGCACCGCCTTAAAGAGGAAATGGAGCGCCAAGTACGTTACGGAAACCCCTTTACCTTGGTGATGTTTGACTTGGACTATTTTAAAAAAATCAATGACACTTTTGGCCACGCCGAAGGGGACATTGTCCTTAAAAAAGTTTCGGACATTTTGTTGGCACAAGCCCGTAAGATGGACACTGCAGCCCGCTACGGTGGAGAAGAGTTTGCCGTCATTCTACCCGAGGTGGAAGAGACAAGCGCCTTCATTTTTGCCGAACGTTTGCGCCAAGCGGTGGAGGAAAACTTTAAGGATGGCGCGTTCCCTGTGACCATCAGTGTTGGCTTAGCGGCTTGCAAGCCTGGGGTGGAAGAAACGCCGGAAAATCTCATCCGCAAGGCGGATGAACAGCTTTATAAATCCAAGCAAAATGGTCGCAACCGCGTTTCTGCGCAAAATATCTAAGCTTTTTTGTGCTTTTATTTTACAGTTCAAATTGTTACAGTAACTTCAGTGATTGACCTTTTCTTTTGACGTTCACCTGACCTTAGGGGGTGTTGCCATGTTTTTAAACTTATTTAAAGGTTGTTACCATAACCTTGTAAACTTGAACCGTTCTAATCGCTTTTTTGTGTTGCAAGGGCTTTACCTTGCCTTCTTTTTTTCCTTTGTGTTTCGACCGTTGGCTTTGTTGGGGCTTGTGATGTTGGCCCTTGGCGTGGTGGGCATGTTGATGGTTCAGCGCAAGAATGACTTTTTTGTTTATTCGCTGCCGACCGTGCCTGAAGTGGCCGAAATTTTAAAGGAAAGGGGCGAGGTGGCACAATTTTTTGCACCGCTTTCTTTGGTTGTTTTTTTGCCTTGTGCGGTGTGTTTTATGATGGGGCTGGCCTTTTTTATAAAGCAAAGTTTGCTTTATTCGGGCTTTCTCTTCATGGCTTTTTTGTGGCTGACTTGGCGCTATAACACTTTGATTGACCATTTAAACGAACGCTCTTAACTTGGTTTAAGGGCTTTTTTTTTGTGGGTGGTTGTGGTAAGGTTTGGTTAAATTGTTTCATCTTTTAACGTTCGTTAAAAACTCTTTTTTATATTTTCTCAATGGAGGTGGTGTTATGTATACCCCTACAAAAATTGAAACCTTTACCCAAACGGGTGCACACCCAGGTAACAACTTTAAACCAACCCTTTTTCAAAACGGTGATGCGTTGGTTAATATATTAACACCAAACGGTATTCGCATTTTTGGCGTGATAGACGGTGCCAAAGCACCTTTTGACTATCAAGTAAACGGCCAAGCGAATGACGCTTACGCGTCTGACCTGATGCACAAATTGGTTGAGCTAAACTTTGGCGTGCTGAAAAACTTGGATGAGTGGGAGTTTGCGTTAGAGTCGGTTATTTGTTCGTACCGTAACACGTTTGACGTGGTACGTCGTCAACACCCTCAATATCACACTGAAGATTACCGCTATTTCAACGGTGCTTGTGCTTTTGCGCTGGTGCTGGTGGATGAAAGGTCTGGCGATGCAGTGATGCTGCAAGCGACAGACTGTTATGTGGTGACCCAAGGCCTGCAAGGTGACCTTAAAAGTTGGTCTCATTATGATGAAGACGCGGTGGTCAACAGTGGTTTGTTGAACCGTAGCCCACTTTTAAGTGACTGGCTTAACAAAGGTTTGCCACTGGCAGAAGCCACCAAGCGGGAACAAGCCCGCGTGCTTGAAAACCGCAAGCGTGTTTACAACAAGTGCCAAAGCATCAACAACATGGGCATGGCGGTGATGAATGGCGACATGGACCTGATGGACTGTGTTCAGGTGGATTATTTTAATATTCACACCGATGCGATAGAAAGTTTTGTGGTGATGAGTGATGGCTACATGTGTATTCATGATGACATTTTAAAGTCAGCGCAAGGTGCTTTAGACCATGGTGTTACAAACTTTTACCAACAACATATTCAGCCTTTGTGGTTGCAACAAAAAGGTCATGTTATGACCGATATCAGCTGTATTAAAGTTATTTACACTTAAAAATAGGAGAAATTCTCATGTCTGATTTAAAAAAAATGGCTAAAGCACGGGTGATGTGGTTTTACATATCGCTTGCTGTGATGTTCTGCTGTGCGCTGGTATCATTCGCGATACCGACCACCTTACCTGGTATTATTGCTGTGAGCATTGTTACAATTGTGGCCAGTGCTTATATAATGCTGGTGTGGATACATCACAAATGCTTTAACTATTCCAAACAGCTTGCGGAATTGATATATCTTGGTGATTTTATACTATCTTTAGCCCCTTTTGCGATTTTGGCTCAACGTGACGCTTACGTCAATGTTTCGGGGCTGGTTGTGTTTGTTGCTATCTTGGTCACTTTCCTTGTGACGTGTAAGGTGCTTGGCCGCTGTTTCTTTAAGAAGTTTAGTCAGGAATGGTCGGAAAGCTACGAAAGTCAGCAAATTGAAGACAAAAAGTCCGAACTTCGGAGTTTGTTTGATAAATATGGTCACCCGGCTGACGCACCAGGATTTGAGCGTGAACGTAAACTGGTGGAAGATTCTATCAATTTGAACTGTCAACGTGAGCTGGATAAAGCCATTAGCTATTTTAAGTCCAAGTCAGAATGTTTCGGCCTGAAACCCAAAGCTTAATCATCGAATAAAAAAAGCCCCAACATTGGGGCTTTTTTTTATTGTTCAAAGCACATAATAACAAGGTTGTTGGTGTTACAGCTACTGGAGGCATTGGTTCCCCACCATGTGCCATAGCGGTGACCTGAATGTGAAGAGGAACTTGAAGTCCATCCGTTACAATTGTCCACCAAGGGGTCGCCCGTATCAACAGCTGTGCCGTCACCGTTCACACCCGTCCATTCATTGACGGAAGTTCCAAACTTATTGCCGCTTGCGTAAACATCCACCATGTTAACGTCACCATCGGTTAAGTCAATCCAGTTGTGAGCCATGCGTGAGCCGTTGGTGTAGTAGTATGGTGTATCGCTATATTTTGTAAAACGCGATTCGGGGTCATTTGTGGCGTCGGTGGCGACCCATGCCATAAATGTGCCAGTTAAGCCTGCTGCACTTGCTGCATTGTTACATGTGGTATCTGCGCCTGCAACACCGCCTAAATTACCATTATTGGTGCTTACCTTAAAAACTTTTTTATGTGCGGGTGGGCCTGCTTTTGTGGTTGTTGTAAAGCTGGTTGAATAGCTACCAACCGTAACTGTCATGCTGGTGTCTGTGCTATACTGGTCAGAGCTGTCATTGCGTAACTGTAAAAATTGTCCGTCATCAATTGTTTGGGTGCCTGTTCGCCAGGTGTGGATTGTGCTGCTACAATTTGAGTCACTGCATATACGATACTCTGGGTCAGGGGCGCCACTGACGGTGACATCTACTGCGCATGAAATGCCAGTGACTTCCACAATGCGACTGTATGATGTGGATTCTCTGTTGCGATTGACTTCGTCACCAAAGGTGAAACCGTCGGGTCTATCATCACAGCTGTTTTCAATGACCGACCAAGCTGTGCCGTTACAAATGTCCAATTTTTTGGTTGTGTCGTTGTAGCGAATGGTTCCTTCGGTGTTGGTGTTGCAAGCCAAACCAGTTGATGTGCCCACCTTAATTTCGCCCGCAATGTCCATTAAAGGTTTTTGTCCGTCTGTTCGGCCACCCATTTTACCAGATGAGTCATGACGGCTAAGGGAAACCCATGTTCCGCCATCGCAAATCAGGCGGTGAAAACGGTTGTTGTAACTGCTGACTTTAATGGCGCCATTGGTGGCACATGCACTACCAGGTGCTTTGTCAATACTATGAGCAGGCAATGCTAGGGCCATGTTGAATGCAATGCAAACAACAAGTTTTATAATCTTAAATGAACTGTATTGCATTTTGTCACCTTCTATTGTTCAAAGCAATAAAGCCAATTTTGTTGGTCACATTGTTCGTCGTTAGCGCTTGACCATGTACCTGTGGTGTTGTTGGCGCCATCACGCCCTGTGTAGGCGCTACCATTTGTGGTCCATTTGTTACAGTTATCGTAAAGTGGGTCACCATTAGTAAGGTAGGCAGTACCATCTTGATTAACGCCTGTCCAAGGGCTGGAAGAAAAGCCTGTTACATTTCCATCAGCATGCATACGTTTGTTGGCTACACTAATAGCCCCGTCAACAAGGTCTGTCCAGTCATTGGCCATTTTTGTACCATCAACAAAGCGGTATGGTACAGTGGCGCGGGTGAAGCGTGATTCGGGGTCGTTTGTGGCGTCTGTTGCAACCCAAGCATAGTAAGTACCAGAAAGGCCTGCAGCACTGGCTTCGGACATACAAATGTTATCCGCAGCTGTTACCCCTCCAAAGTTACCACGGTAACGATTGCTGGTGATAAAAACCCGTTTGTATGTGGCGTTGTCAGTTGTTGAAATATTATAATTATCCACGGCTGAGCCAACGTTTAAAGTGGCGGTTGTTACCTTACCGTCCGCACTGTCAGAGGTGTTGCGTACTTGAATGTATTGACCATTGGTGATGTTTTGAGAGGTTGAACCATAAGCCACTGCCACGTTGGAGCATGTGGCGTCGTTGCAAATGCGAAATTCCGGCGCTGGTGACCCTGAAATGCTGACTAAGGTCGGGCATGAGATATCCGTAATTTGCACAATGGATGAAGGGTAGCTGGTGCTTGTACTGGCTCCGGTCGTGTTGGGGATATCAAAGCCGCTTGGACTATTGTCACAACTTAAGTTTAAACTGTCCCAAGTGGCGCCTGTGCAAATTTCTAAAACTTTGGTCGTGCTGTCAAATCGCAGTGTACCTTCATTGCTACTATTACATAAAATGCCTGTGGATGCGCCGACTTTAATTTCACCGGCTACGTCTAACGGTGCTTCAGGCGATGATTTGTTGATCCCTAAATATCCACTGGTCGTCCCTTGGGTTAAAATAACCCAATTGGCACCATCACAAATAAAAGTACTAAAGGTGTTGCCGTTATTGTCCATTGAAGTTTGGCCCGTAACCGAGCAGGCTTCTCCTTCGGTTACCGCCAAAGTTGTCTGTGAAAGTAGGGTGACAGTAAAAAATAAAAATAAAAATGCGGCCACAGGGCGGCAAAAAAATTGGAGTGGATTAAACGCCATACACATCACCTAATATTTTGATTTTGTATAAATTATGGATATTAAACATTAAAAAGTCAATGTGTTGAGGTTTTTTAGGTATAAAAAAGCACCGCGATTGCAGTGCCTTTTTGTCGCTAAAATGTAACAAATTAACGAGAGTAGAACTCTACCACCAAGTTCGGGTTCATCTGAACTGGGTAAGGAACTTCGTCCATCACAGGAAGACGGTTGAATGTACCTTTGCAGTTAGATGGTTCGAAAGCAAGGTAAGCAGGCACTTCACGCTCAACTTTTTCAAGCGATTCGATCACCATTGGGATCTGGCGGCTCTTCTCGCGTACTTCAATCACATCACCAGGGCGGCAACGGTATGAAGGAATGTTCACCACTTTACCGTTCACAGTCACGTGTTTGTGGTTTACAAACTGACGTGCAGCAAAAACAGTTGGAACAAAGTTCAAGCGGTAAACAATCGCATCTAGGCGAGACTCAAGCAGAGCAATAAGGTTTTCAGAAGTATCACCCTTACGACGCACAGCTTCTTTAAAGATTGTGCGGAACTGACCTTCCTTCACGTCACCGTAGTAACCTTTAAGCTTTTGCTTTTCACGTAGCTGGATACCGTAGTCAGTCAATTTCTTGCGACGGGCACCGTGCATACCAGGGCCAGTTGGGTTCGTGTTAGTTGGGCATTTGTCGCGACCCCATAGGTTTTCACCTAAGCGGCGGCAGATTTTATACTTCGGAGTTTGACGAACGTTAGACATCAATTTAATCCTTATTTACATTTGTTTTATGTTTAGGAAAGTATATCTAAAGAATTCTATTTCACTTTTCTTTACACGTCAGCTACAAACAAGTAGCTTTCCGTTTTGAAAAGCAAAATATAAATATTTATCTACACTTTCTGGCGGTGCATCATTTCAGTGCGTTGCCGGCTTATTGTTGTGGTAATTTCATGTACCGCCTTGGTCGAAAGGTTTTGTTTTTGCAAACATCGCCCCACCAAGTGGACCACAACTGCCTTGTTTTTAAGCATGATCAGCTGTTTTGTCAACTTAAAAACATAAAAAAAGCCCCTGTTTTTAAAAACAAAGGCTTTATTTCGCTAATAACCCACGGCTGTGCATTCAATGCTTAAGTAATCGGTGATCACACGGGGGGAGCAAAGCAGGGGGTAGTTGGGGTCCTCTTCAAAGCTTTTGGCCAGCTTTAAAGCTGCATTTTTGGCTTTTTTAAAGCTGGTGGTGTAAGGGCCTTTGGCTTTAGGTTTGCCATTTTTGCGGTTGCTGTTGTGCGCCACAACTTTTAAATAGTTGCTACGCGCGATGCGCAGGTTAATCAGTACCTGTGCTTCATTTTGCAACTTATTGCTTTTTAACAAACGAATGTATGAGTTAAAGCGCTGAGCCAGAATGTTGTTTTTGGGTGGGACGTCACCAAACTTCAGTTCGATGGGGTGGACAGGTTCGAAATAACGTTTATTCATAAAATAAACCTCATCAGGTTAAAAACGGTATGAACTGTACAACTGTCCCTTAATATGCTGAGGGTTGTTTATAAAATCAAGGTTATTTTAAAGCAAAAAACAACCCTCTGTTTAAAAACAAAGGGTTGTGGTCGGTTATAATTTTCCAAGCTCTTGGTTTGTTAAAAACGCAAGGTCAGTGGAAAGGCCAAAAATGTTGGCACAGGGACAGGCGTTTAACATTTCAGTGAGTTTTTGCCCTTCTTTTATCGCTTTGTGGAGCGAATGTTTGTAAGGGCTTAAACTCCGCAAGTGTCTTTGCTTGAAGGCAAACTGCGCCGATTGATAATTGCTTTGGGCAATCAACAAGTTTTCAATAACCCTAGCTTCGTATGAAAGACCAGCGTTTTTGAAGTTTTTAATGCTGTTGCGCAAGCGCGTTTCAATGGCTTTGTTGTGCAAGGGTTGATAAAGCCAACGCAAGCGAATTTTGCGTGGCGTTTTAGGGGGCTTGTGTTCAGACATAAGACTTACCTGATAAAAAAAGCGCCTCAAGGTTGAGGCGCATCGTTAAAGGGAAGGGGTGATGTGTTTTTTAGGCGCAATGAGCGTAGGGTCTGTTGCCCACCACGCCATGACTAAAAGAATCGTCACCGATGTAGGGGTCAGTGGGTGCACTGTCAATAAATTGACGTTGCACAGCACGTTTTTCCGCACGCTCTTTTTTAAAGCGCTTCACCGAACCGTTGTTTTTGCTGTGAACGGGGATGTTCTTGCCAACTTGCGGTTTTTCGGTGTGAATCCGTGGTGTCCAATGGTTGAGGTAATCCAACAAAATCTCTTCTAGGAGAACAAAATTCGCCAAATCGCTGTCGTCTGTCACATCGTCAGCAAGTTGCTCTACGCGGGCTTTCAAGTTTTCATAAACGGCTTTTAGGGCAGCAAAGTTACGGTTTTGGTCAACTTTAAGGTTGATTTTAACCATTTTTGTTGCACCAGATATGGCTTTGCGGAGTTTGCGGTCATTGGCAGCATACTTCAAAAAGTTTTCCAGGTCTTGTTTGTAAGAACTGTCTAACCAAGTGTTTATTTTTGCCATAGCGGTGGTAACTTCTTTACGAAGTTGGTGCTCTTGTGGCACCCAGCTTTTCATGAACGCGCTCATAGTAGGCTCCTTAAAACACGTCAAATGTAATGCATATATTCAGCATACATGCCATTTTCAGTGTTTAAAATGGGGTAAGTTAACAAAGGGTGAAATTTAAACAAAGGTGTTTAAGGTTAAAAAAGTTTCGGTCAATAAAACAATACACGAAAGTATGCGTACGGTAGGGTGTTTTGTCAACCGTTTTAGGTTAAAAACATTTCTTTTCTTGCAATTTTGGGGTGTTTGGTTTCAATATGGTTTTTATGAAATTTAAGTTAAACAGCGCATACCAACCCGCAGGGGACCAGCCACAAGCCATTGACAAACTGGTGGCAGGGGTTCAAGCCAATGCCCGTGACCAAGTTTTGCTGGGGGTGACAGGCTCGGGTAAAACTTACACCATGGCTAAAATTATTGAGCAAACGGGCAAACCCGCCTTAATTTTGGCGCACAATAAAATTTTGGCCGCACAGCTTTATGAAGAATTTAAAGAGTTCTTCCCCGACAATGCGGTGGAATATTTCGTGTCTTATTACGATTATTACCAGCCCGAAGCCTATGTGCCCAGAAGTGACACTTACATTGAAAAAACCGCTTCAATCAATGAACAAATTGACCGGATGCGCCACAGCGCCACCCGTGCATTGTTTGAGCGGGAGGACGTGATTATTGTGGCTTCGGTTTCTTGTATTTATGGTATTGGTGACCCCGAAAGTTACAGCGAGATGATTATTCCCATTGAAGCGGGGGACACCATGGAGCGTGACGCCTTGATGAAACGCTTGGTGGAACTGCAATACAGCCGCCACGACCATGACTTTCAGCGCGGGGCTTTCCGCACCAAAGGCGACACGTTGGACATTTACCCCTCCCACTTAGAAGACAGTGCGTGGCGTTTTATGTTCTTTGACGATGAAATTGAAGAAATATACGAATTTGACCCGTTAACAGGCAAAAGAATACAGTCCCTTGAAAAGGTGACCATTTACGCCAACAGCCACTATGTGGTGCCCAAGCCCACCGTTTTAAAAGCCTTTAAAGCCATTAAGGCGGAATTGGTGGACCACCTGCCCAAACTTGAAGCGCAAAATAAATTGCTGGAAGCCCAGCGCTTGAAGGAGCGGACCACCTACGACTTGGAGATGATTCAAGCCACAGGTTTTTGCAACGGTATTGAGAATTACTCAAGGCATTTAACAGGGCGACCACCCGGTGCGCCACCGCCTACCTTGTTTGACTATTTACCAAAGGATGCATTGCTGTTTGTCGATGAATCCCACGTTACCGTGCCACAAATTGGCGGGATGAGCAAAGGTGACGCGGCGAGAAAGCAAACCTTGGTGGAATTTGGCTTCCGCCTGCCTTCCGCGCGGGACAATCGCCCCCTTAATTTTGAAGAATGGGACCAAAGGCGCCCGCAGACCGTTTATGTCAGCGCCACCCCGCAAGACTATGAGCTGAAACTTTCAGGCGATCATGTGGCGGAGATGATTGTCCGCCCCACAGGGCTGGTGGACCCTGAAATGGAAATGCGACCCGTGGAAGGCCAAATTGATGACCTGATGGCGGAAGTCCACAAAGTCAACAAAGACGGTTACCGCACTTTGGTCACCACGTTAACCAAGCGCATGGCCGAACAGTTGACCGACTATTTGCACGAAAATGGTATTAAAGTGCGTTACATGCACAGCGACATTGACGCCATTGAGCGGATGGAAATTATCCGTGACTTGCGCCTTGGCGCTTTTGACGTGTTGGTGGGCATCAACCTCTTACGTGAAGGGTTGGACATTCCCGAAGTGGGTCTGGTGGCTATTTTGGATGCCGATAAGGAAGGATTCCTCCGCAGCACCACCTCCTTAATTCAAACTGTGGGCCGTGCAGCAAGGAACGTTGACGGTCGGGTTATTTTTTATGCCGACACCATGACCAAGTCCTTACAGGCGACCTTTGATGAATGTGGCCGCCGCCGTCAAATTCAGTTGGCCTATAACAAAGAACATAACATCACGCCAAGGTCGGCCAGCCGTGGCATTAAAAAAGTGGTGGAAAAGGCCAGCGATGAAGCCGAACAGCAAACCCGCATGATCAACCTTGCCAAAGGCGAGCTCAACAAAAAAGGCAAGGTGGACATTGCCAAGGACATTGCCGCCTTGAAGCGGGAAATGCTGACCGCCGCCGAAAACCTAGAATTTGAGCTGGCAGCTGAAATTCGCGACCGAGTCCGTGAGTTAGAAGAGGCGCACATGAAATTCGGTGGCTGAGGCACACAGCCACCAAATGCCCTTATGCCGAAAACCTAGAATTTGAACTGGCGGCTGAAATTCGCGACCGAGTCCGGGAGCTGGAAGAGGCGCACATGAAGCTTGGCGGTGTTTGATTACAGCTTTATTGTGCTTTGGTGTTAATTTTGCAATTAAAATGGTTTGTCGCTTTTTTGGTGTGTATGGTTGATAAATTACGCTAATGTAACTATAATTTAACCAGTGTTTTATGAAGCTTAAAGGTGTGTCGTGAGGTTTAAAGGATCAATATGGATGGCTATGGGTGCAGTGTTGCTGATGTTAAGTCTGCCAGCCGTTGCACAAATCCGCGATCTATCCAGCAATATGGTTTTTCAAATTTCGGGCGATGAAGCGATGCGCTTGCAAGACGATTATGTCGTGGATGTTTCTGGCGCAGTTAAACTGCAAGACTCTTCGCTTACTTGCAATGCTGGCAACGAAGGTGCTTTTCGCTACAATGGCAGCGCCCTGCAAGTGTGCAATGGCACATTATGGCGGAGCATTCAATTTACCCCAGACTATCAACATTACTTTGTTCTCACTAAAAACACTTGGAATGGTGATTTAGGCGGCCTCAGCGGTGCAGATGCCAAATGCTTGACCGAGCTAACCAACGAAGACTGGATGGGCAAAAGTACAGCCAATTTATCGGTCAGTACAGTAAAAGCCTTTATTGGGACTAATATTTCTAAATTTAAGGTGGAAACGTCGTATAATTTTGCTGTGGCGAGTAGTCCAACAATAGGTGGCGGAAGTTTTTATACATCGGTGTCACGTTTGGGGCCTAACAATTTAGATACTTGGGATGATGCAACTCATTTTGGTGATACATACTTGTATTGGACAGGTTTAAAGGGGAGCTCTACTCAGTGGAGCCATAACCCAGGGGATCCTGCAACAGATTGTAGCGGGTGGACCGATGCTACCTTCGGATCACAGGGTGAAGATGGAACAAGTACTGTAAGTTCTGGTAATGAAGTGGAACGCTATTATATCAGTGGAAGTAATACCCTCTGCTTAGCTGATAGGCACCTTATTTGTATAGTAAACGCAGAATAGGAATGTGATGAAAATGAAGTTGATGTCTATGTCTATGGGGATTTTGTTGTTGCTGGCACCAGCCTTAGCGCAAGCACAGATGAACAGCCAAGGGGCTGACATGGTTTTTGAAGTCAACAACAATGAGGTGATGCGCTTGACCCAAACGGGGCTGATGGACGTTTCTGGCACGTTAAAGCTTAAGTCATCCACCGCCACATGCAGCGGCACGGTGGAAGGTGTTTTGCGGTACAACAGCACCACTAAAGTGGCTGAACTTTGCGACGGAACGGACTGGAAAGCGCTGAATTTCCAATAAAATGTCTGCACGAAAATTCAAAAGGGGCTTGAAGCCCCTTTTTTGGTGAGATGGCTTTTAAAAAGCTAGTGATTTTTAATATCTTCCGAAAAATCTTGGACATTGGCGGAAATGTTGTTGATGTTGATGTTAATGTCCTGAAATGCGTCTTGTTGTTGGGAGAGCGCCATGCTAATTTGCTCGAAACTGTCGGCTAAATTAGATGTGTTTTCATTGCTGGAAAGCACTTTGCTGACCGCACTGGCGGTGGACTCTAAAATTTCGTTGATTTTTTGGCTGATGCTGCTGGCCGCATTTTCCGTGTTGTGGGACAATTTTTTAACTTCGTCGGCCACTACGGCAAAGCCTCTACCCGCTTCGCCAGCGCGCGCCGCCTCAATCGAAGCGTTTAAGGCCAGCAAGTTTGTTTGTTTGGCCAAGCCGCCAATAATGTTAATAAATTCGTGAATTTGCTCCACATGGCTGTTTAAATTTTCAATGGTTTCTGCAGCTTCTTGTGTTTTGCTGCTGGTTTGGTTAATCAGCGTGTTGTTGTTTTGGGTGAGGTTGCTGATGGCATGCAAGGAGCTGTTAAACTGTTCGGCTGCGCTGGCCACACTGTCAATGGACATGGCAATTTTGTTGGAAAAGCTTTCAATCACGTTGTGTTTAAATTCTTCTTCTAAGTGTTTAAGGTGTTGTTCATAACAGCTGATGGACTGTGCCATGTCCACAGTGATGACGGTGTCCAACGTTTGAATGTGCTGAATAATTTTTTGACTGTCCGTGTTAAAGCGCTTTGTGCATTTTTCCACAATAACTTGGGTCAGTTCGTTTTTAATCAGGTTGTAACTTTCAATATAAGGCTCTGGCGGTAGGCCAATTTTAACATGGGCCATGCCAATGCGCTTGGTGCGGGCAAAAAAGTCTTCGGTAAAGCCTTCTTTAAAAGTTTGTGCCCAGTGGTTCTTTTGGGCTTTTTTTAAACGGTCCTCTTGCCCTTTTACCAAGTGGCCGTATGTTTTGCTCCTGTTTAAAACAACATAAAATTTATCCAACGTTTGTTGAATGTCACTTTCTATCAGTTGCCAAAGTTCCTGACGTTTTTGGTTGAAGGTTTGGTCCAGTTGAATAAAGTTTAATTGCATCACACACCATTTTTAAAGTTTTTGTATTTTTTACATTGTATGAAGATGATAAAAAACTTCAAACAAAAAAGGAAGCCGAAGCTTCCTTTTTTATGCGCTTTAATTTTGCCACATTCGCTTTGAATTACCATCTTTGTCGATGCGGTAATGGGGGTTGATGCTGTCATAAACCTTTTCAAAGCGCTGGTATATCTTTTCCAGCGCTTGAATGTCGTTGGGGACAATTTTGCGCAACCAGCGTAAATAGTCGCCTTGTTCAAACAGATGTTTATAACTTTGTATGACCAATTCATCCTTTTGAGTTTTGCGTATGACCCGTAGAAGTTCTTGGTCGGCAACAATGTGTTTTGGCAAGTTGAATATGTCCCTCTTTGTAATAGGTAAGTTAATACCGTACATCGTCCCTTTTAAATAAACCGCCACAAGCGGTAAAATATTTTGTGGAGTGATTTGTTTTGGTTGCAGGGCTTTGCCATTGACCCTGATGTTAAACGAAGGGCCAGACAGTGTTCCTGCGTTGGTATCAAAAGCAATGCTGTTGCAAGGTGCGGTTTGTTCAGTTTTTGGCAGGTTCATAAAGTTTCTCCTAAAAGGGAATAAAAAAGGGGGGTGTTACATCGGCTCATCATGCCAAGCAGGCACGGGGCCTGTGTTTTCAAAATGGGTCAGCAAAAATGCCCGATAAAGCTTGCAGGCAAGGGTTGTGAATGTTTGCCATGCCTCAAAGTCGCTTATGCTATAACAGTCTGCCGCTTGTGAAATAAAGTCATAAAATTCGCCATTTTCAGCATGTTTAATGGCCTTTTCTTTTTTGGGGCCATTGGGGAGTGTGGGGTAAAGGGGGGTAATGACCATTTCCTGCCATTGTTGGCTTAGGTTAGGGTCGTTCAGTTTATCAATTGCGCGGAACATAAGGTTAAACCAGCATGCAACTTTGTCATAGTCACTGATGTGACAAAAGTAGCCTGCGTTTACGGGTCTGCCGTCGCCGTCTTCAATGGTGTAAAGTTTACTGTTACTGCGTGGGGCGGAAATGATGAATGACATCAGCCGTCTCCTATCAATCAGAGGAAAAGAAAAGGTGGGTATTTTTCTAAATGGTAAAATAATGCCTGTTCTTGTGCATTACAAGGTGTAAAACGCCCTGTTGCTAGAAATTTTTTGCCCAGCAGGGCGGTAACCTACTCAAAAGTGGTGTGTTTTTTTGTATGATGAAGACCATTTTTGCCGCATAGTTGGAACGACGAGTCTGAATTATCCACATTTTTTGTATGCAAAAGCTTTTTTTTACCCTTAAATGCTCTGTAAGTTGTTGAGTTTACGTTTAAGTAATTGATTTTTAATATATAAATTAACTGCACACTTTTTGTGCAAAGTGAAGAAGTTGAATGGGTGTGGGGGATTATTATCACACACCCCCAACTTACCCACAAAGTTATCCACAGGTTTCGGGGATAACATGATTTATCCTATAAATCACAACCTTATCGGGGCAATTTTTGCAGGGCACTTTTAACCCCACACGGGTAAATTATGCCGTTTCACTTGCTAAGGGATTGTGATACCTTACTTTGCAAGATGACAGCAGACGGTATTCACATTTTAAAGGACATTGTAAAGCGCGCGCCCGAAACGCCCGGCGTTTACCGTATGCTGAACCAAAATGGCGACGTTTTATATGTCGGCAAGGCCAAAAACCTTAAAAACAGGTTAACCAGCTATGCCCAAGGCACAGGTCTTTCTAATCGCATTCGCCAAATGGTCTTCCAAACCGCGCAAGTGGTGTTGGTGGAAGTGGCGTCCGAATCCGAAGCGTTGCTGCTGGAAATTAGCCTTATTAAAAATTTAAAGCCGAAATATAACATCATTTTCCGGGATGATACGTCATACCCTTACATATTATTCACAAAAGCCGATGCGCCAAGGCTGACTGCGCACCGTGGTGCTAAAAAACCTAAAGGGCAATACTTTGGACCATACCCAGACGCTAGGGCGATGTATAAAACCATGGAAATGTTGGAAAAAGCCTTTTTACTGCGCACCTGTAAGGACAGTGAGTTTGCCAACCGCAGCCGCCCCTGCTTAAAATATGACATTAAGCGGTGTAGTGCGCCATGTGTCAACCGTATTTCAAAAGCCGACTATGACGACTTGGTCAAACAAGCGCAAAAGTTTTTAAAAGGCCAAGGCACCCAAGTTCAAAAAGACTTACAACAAAAAATGACAACCGCCGCCCAAACGTTGGACTATGAAAAAGCGGCGATGTACCGTGACCGATTGGAAGCTATTGCTCAAACCCTTGCGGTGCAGTCCACTTACGGTGCGGCGATAGAAAATGGCGATGTTGTCGCCCTTTACCGTCAACCGCCCCATGCCTGTGTCCAAATTTTCAGTTACAAAAATGGCCAACATGTGGGGAACGCCCAGTTTTACCCGAAAGAAACGGCTGACCTGACAGACGGCGAACTTTTACGGCTGTTTATCGCCATGCACTATGCCGGCAAAGACGTGCCGAAGGAAATTGCCACTTCCCACCCCGTTGAAGATGCGGAAACCTTGGCGCAGTCCCTCAAGTCGGGGCAGGTGGTGCGCCTTTACACCCCACAAAAAGGGGAAAAACGACACTTGGTGGAGCAGGCGTTGCTCAACGCTGAACAAAGCTTAAAACGCAAACTGTCGGAAGAAAGTTCATGGCGTCAGCAAATGCGCCAATTTGGTGAAGTTTTGGGATTTGACGGCACCTTGGAGCGGATTGAATGTTTTGACATTTCAAACATCTCGGGCAAGCAGGCCGTGGCTTCCATGGTGGTGGCTGGCGAAGGGGGCATGTTAAAGTCGGACTATCGCAAGTTTGCCATCAAAGGTAAGGATACGCCGGACGACTACGCCATGATGGCGGAAGTGCTCACCCGCCGTTACGGCAAACTGTTAAAGGAAACCCAAAAAGCCAAAGCTGGCGCCACAGCCAGCCCCACATGGCCGGACGTGATTATGGTGGACGGCGGAAAGGGGCACCTTTCCACCCTTGAAAAAGTGATGGATGACTTGGGCCTAAAAGGCAGTGACAGCCCCATTTTGTTGGCCATTGCCAAAGGGGAATACCGGGACAAAGGGTTGGAAACCATTTTCCGCTCGGGCCACAGCCAACCCCTTGAAATTGACTATAACTCGCCGTTAAAATTCCTATTGCAAATTATCCGGGATGAATCCCATCGTTTTGCCATTGGCTACCACCGCCAAAAACGGGCGAAGGAAACGTTTAAATCGGCGTTAGATGGCATCCCCGGTGTGGGTGCAAAACGCAAAAAAGCACTGTTGCTCACCTTTGGCAGTGTCGCTGGGGTTAAAAAGGCTTCGGTGGAGGACCTAAAACGGGTGGAAGGTGTCAACGCTGCTTTGGCACAGCAAATTTATGATTATTTAAACGCATAAGTTCACTTTATAGGTATGTTAACTTGACAAGATCGTATACTAAGCCTATATAACAATGGAAGCGAAAGCAGATTTTTACATACCTTTTATCAAACCAAGAGTATTCTTGCTTTTGTTTTAAACATTTTTATTCATCGAACTGAAATAAGTTCTCTTTCCATTCCACGCTATTGGAGGCTTTTTATGAGTCATAATAATAACAGCACAACGCTGGCAAAACTGCTTAGTGCAGAAGCTGTTGGCGGTATCAACTTGATATTGGCGACGGTGTTCGCCCTGTTTGTGGTCAACATCCCTTATATGGAAGGTTTGATTGCTGGCATGGGCGGTAAATTTGAAAGTTTTGTCACGTTTAGTGAAGGGTACAAACATTTCCTACACCATGAATTTACGGTGTTTACCATTACCAAAACGGTCCACCATTGGATCAACGATGGTTTAATGTACATTTTCTTCTTTACCATTGGTTTGGAAGTAAAACGGGAAATTTGTGACCCAAAGGGGAACTTAAACACAATCAAAGGTGCGTTGCTACCTGGCATTGCTGCCGTCAGCGGGGTTATGTTGCCTGCGGCCATTTTTGCGTTCTTCACTTATAAAGTGGTGGGCGCCATGAACGGTTGGGCCATACCCACTGCAACAGACATTGCCTTTGCTTTAGGGGTGCTGATGTTGGTGCCCAAAAGCAAAGTGCCACTTTCTGTGAAGGTGTTTTTGTTGGCCATTGCGGTGATAGACGACTTGATTGCCGTTGCTGTTATTGCGTTGTTTTATTCAGGGGATATTCAAACCATTTGGCTGTTGAAAGCGCTGGTGCCATTGGCATTTTTGCTGGCTTTCAACCGTTCCAATTCAAGCAATCCTGTGCTTTATATGGTTGCTGGTATGGGTTTATGGATCTGCGTTTTAAACAGCGGTATCCATGCAACGGTGGCAGGGGTTATCACAGCGCTTGCTGTGCCTGCAACAGCCAAGTTTGGCAACAATTGGTCTATGCTTAAAACCATGGAGCATTGGTTTTCACCGGTCAATGCATGGTTTGTTATGCCAGCTTTTGCCCTTGCCAACGCAGGGATTGTGCTGGGTCATGTAACCTTAGACCATGTTTTCCAAGCAGTGACCATGGGCACAGCTCTTGGTTTGATGTTGGGTAAACCGCTGGCCATTGTGTTGTGTGTGTTGTTGGTTACCAAGCTGTTTAACGTCAAACTGCCAGACGGTATGACCAATCGCCATCTGATTGGCATTGGTTTGTTGGCGGGCATTGGTTTTACCATGTCCATCTTTGTGACGGACTTGGCCTATCTAACCAGTGGTGCTGGCTTTGCCGATCAAGCAAAGTTAGGTGTTTTGGCAGCGTCCTTTACCCAAGCGTTTATTGGTTGGCTGTGGTTTGTGTTTGTTTGCCCAAAGGCACAAACATCAGACCCTAAAGTTCAACCAAAGTCGCAAAGTACACGCCATAAACATGAAGCAGAAGGTTCTGGCTCACACATTGTCGGTCCTTAATCTCTCGAACAAAAGCACCCCACAAGGGGTGCTTTTTTTTTGTGCGTAAATCATTAAAAAAATCATGGGTTTTGGGTTGCCTACTTGCCATGCCAGCAACGCTGGCTTTTAAATTGCGAGGGCATCAAGTCAGGTAGGTTTATTTTGGTGTGGGGCGTCAATCGGTCATTGTGATAACGCCGTTTGATTGATGGATATCAAAACACATTGTGCGGATGACTCTAACACAAGGCTTATGCCTGCCTAGTGCTTTTTTCATGGCTTGCTATGTCACAGTCAGGAAAATGCGAGGAATTTTGTTGGCAGGTGATTTGCTCAAGCTTTTGTTGCTCCGCCATAGCTGAACGCTCAAGGTGTTTCGCCCAAAGAAATCTATGAAATAATCACGGGTGGTCTCATCCAGTCAGTCATTGGTTTTGCGCCATTCAACCCTCTAGTGTCCACTTTATGGCAAACTTCAACGCAATCCTTGGCAGTTTCAGGTGTTGACCGTCTTGAATTGACACCGCCATTCAGGCTCCGGCTCATTATTGGATTTTGCATGGGTTTTTGAAGTGGTGGCTTTTTGAAAACTGCGGTGGTTGAACCACGGCTTTGATATTGGCAAGAGAATTTGCGTCGACACTTTGGGGCAAGGGATATTATGCTGGGTTTAGACAGCTTTGTTTGTGGTGCATCTTTTTTAAGTGAGCTGATTCCGCTTTGATGCGTCAGATGCGAAAAGGCACTCTATTTTTACAACCTTAGGTTGGTAAAATGGACTGTTTTTGCTTGTTTTAGGCAAAATTCAGGTTTGTGATGCGTCAATATGCGTCGCTAATTCCTATATTATGCGCTTTTAATTCGTCATTTACCAATAAATTGGTGTGTAGCTAGGCTAGCCTTCAAAGCGTTTAACAAGTGAACATTGAACGTTGTAACCGTCCACGCCTTCTTGCTTATTACGGCGGTAAGAATGGAACAAATCCTTGTCCTGATAGGTGCACAATCCGCTGTCAACAATGTGGTTTTTGGGGACACCCATTTCCCTTGCTTGGTCAATGGCAATGCCTACTAAGTCCATTAAAACAAAGCCTTTTTTGCCTGCAGGTTTAAAGTGTTTTTCGTCAAACAATGCTTTATATTTGTCTTCTTCCACTTCGTATTTGTTTTGGCTAATGCAAGGGCCAATGTGAATAAAAACGTCCACCGCGGTGATGTTATATTCATCCATCAAAGTTTTAATGGTTTGCGGTAAAATTTCCGCCTCTAGGCCACGCCAACCGCAGTGAGCAACGGCTACAGCGTGCGGCGTGCTGATTAAAACAGGCACACAATCGGCGGTTTTGACCGCAAGCCAAAGATCGGGGTTGTCGGTGTAAATGGCGTCCGCTTCTTCAATGCAGCCGGCTTCATTTGTGTAAACAATGCGTGAGCCATGCACTTGACGCATGTGAGCAATAGGTCCCAAAACCTCTGTGTAAGAGCGGATCATATCATCGGTATCCACACTTGTTTTTTCGCCTTCTGAAATGGTTCCAAAGGCGTGTTCGGCATGTTGCAATTGTTGGTCTAGTTCTAATAATCTCATGGCTTTTAAGTTATTTATTTTTTAGTTTATTTGCAAGGTATTATCTGGGCTTTGTCACGCTTTTATTAAGCAGCGTGGCTTTTGGGTTGGCTTTCAAAGTAAAGGCCTGCCACGTCATAACTGTTGTCGGTTCGGTAGGCAATGGCTTTAAAAGTTTGCCCCATTTGTTCGGGGTGCATCAACCGGTAAGTCGCTTGCTCAATTTCTGCCTTTTGTGAAGGCTCGGCACGCTCTAATAAGGCGGCGGCACGCATGGGTAAGCCAATGCTGTTTAAAAATTGCCCCATAGGCTCTGCAAAGCTTGTGCGGTCTGCACCAAGGACACGGCGGACATTGTCAAAGTTGACATGTGCGGTGAGGTCGGACAATCCAGGTTTGTGGAAAATGTCCACTTTTTGGTGTTTTTCGATGGCTTGTAAGCTGTCGCCTGTGGCGTGGTCGCCGTAATCAATAAACAAGGCGACACCGTTTGTCAGCTTATCCTTGAGTTTGCAAAGGAAGCTTTCCATCGCGTCGGATGTTTCAACAATTTCGCTGTTAAATGGCAAATTTGTTGTGTTTTCGCTGTTGTGCCACTGAAGTTGACCGTCCTTGTAGGTGATCAGTTTCTCGCGGTATTGTTGGTCCGCCACTTTGGTGAATTGACGTACAGGAAAGGCATCCAACAGTTCATTACCAACAACAATGGTCGGTAAGTCAAAATTGACATCATCTAGGCTGTTGGCCCAGCAAATGTGATGATCTAGCAAGTTGTCACGCTGTTTGATTTTGAGCATTGGGCTAATTTCAAGCAAGGTGATGGCCGCACCTTCATAACATTCTGGCAGGGCATATTTTAGGGTGCGGAGCATATCTTTCATCAAAGTGCCGTTGCCAGGACCAGCTTCAAGCAGTTGCCAGCTTTGTGGGCGGCCCAGTTTGATCCATGTATCGGCAACCCAAGCGCCAAGCATTTCGCCAAAAATTTGACTAATTTCGGGTGCGGTGACAAAGTCGCCCTCGGTCCCAAATGGTGTTTGGCTCATGTAGTAGCCGTGTTCATTGTGGTAAAGGCATGTTTCCATGTATTCTGCCACATTCATTGGGCCTGATTCTTGTATCTTTTGAACAAGAATGTCTTTAACAGCAGTCATTTAAGTGCTCCGTTTGTTAAAAAGGAATATGAGTATACAACCGATAACGATCATTGGCAAGCTTAGGATTTGCCCCATGGAAATATAGGTATAAAACCCGTCTTGAAGTTGAGGGTCTGGCACCCGCACAAATTCAACTAAGAAGCGGAAAAGGCCATAAAAAATCAAAAACAAACCGCTGGTTAAACCAATGCTCGGTTTATATTTGAGCGTAAAGTGAAGAATGAAAAACAGTAAGAAACCTTCCAGCGCGGCTTCATAAAGTTGGGAAGGGTGACGTGGCAAGCTGCCGGCATGGGGGAAAATAACACCCCATGGATGTTGGGTAACATGGCCGTAAAGTTCGCCGTTGATAAAATTTGCAATCCGCCCTAAAAATAGGCCAATGCAAAAGGCTGGCGCCATACGGTCTGTTAAGTTTAGTGGGTGTATGTTGTATTTTTTGCCATAAAGTAAAATGGCGGTAATGACGCCGAGTAAACCACCGTGGAAGGACATGCCGCCTTGCCAAATTTTAACAATGTCCACAGGGTTGTGAAGGTAAAAGTCAAAATTATAAAACAAAACGTAACCCAGTCGACCACCAAGGATAACCCCAAAAATAACCCATGTGAAAATGCGATCAGCGTCTTCTTTGCGGATGTTGGTATGCGCTGGTGCTTTGTTAAAGGCACGTTCAATATACTTGAGGCCTAGCATAAATGAAGCCACATATGCCAAACCATACCAGTGGACATCAAAGCCAAAAATGCTGAAGGCCACTGGGTTTATTGTTGGGAAGTCCATAACGGTTTATGATCTAACTCTTACAGGTATTGGTCGGCTTTAAGCAGGTGTTCTTGAACATAGTCCGTCACCCCATCTTCAAGGGATGTTGGGGTGTAGTCACGCCCTTCAATACTTTTGTAAACATGGTTAAAGTTGTTCATGTTCGCTTCTGTAAAGTATTGGTACTGGTCTTTTAAGCTGTCCGGCATTTCAATATACTCAATGTTTTCGGGCACATCCATCGCCTTGAATGTAGCTGCCACAAGGTCCTTAAAGCTGCGGGCTTCGCCTGTGCCTTGGTTGAAGATACCTGAAACTGTTGGGTTTTGAATAAACCAAACAATGTTTTGTGCAATGTCCTTGACGGAGACGAAGTCACGCAGTTGTTTGCCGTCTTCATAGTCTGGGTGGTAGCTTTTAAACAGCTTCATTTTGCCTGTTTCTTGAATTTGTTTAAAGGCATGGGCCACTACACTTTTTTGACCACCTTTGTGATATTCGTTAGGGCCGTAAACATTGAAGAACTTTAAACCGACCCATTGGCTTGGTTTGTTTGTCTTTTGCATAATCGCTTTGTCGATCATGTGTTTGCTAAAGCCATAAGCGTTGAGAGGTGCCAGTTTTTGCAGGTGCTTCATGTCAGTGCTGTCGTTAAAGCCGTGCTCGCCTTGGCCGTAGGTGGCTGCAGATGAGGCGTAGATAAACGGCGTGTCAGTTTCAGCGCACCAGTCAAAAAGGTCTAAGGTGTAGCCGATGTTTTGTTCGACAATGCGGTTAACATTGCGCTCTGTCGTGGTGCTGATGGCGCCCATGTGGATAACGGCTTTAATCTCATCTTTGTGGTCTTCTAAGTAGTCCAGCGTATCTTCTGGGAAAATAATGTCAGCCAAGGTGCGTTTGTTTAGGTTTTTCCAGCGGTCATCTTCTTCCAACCAGTCAATCACTGTAATTCGCTGTTGGGGAAATGCCTTTTCCAATTCCGCAATAATAACAGAACCAATAAAACCTGCGCCACCTGTAACAATATACATCTTATTTCCTTTTGAATGATTTAATTTGTGTGAGAAATATACTGCGCTGGGGCGAGATTGTCAAAGTTAAGATATCTGTTGAGATGTGATACTATGATAAAATGATTGGATAGAGAAGGAGTGTTTTGATGGCTGTTAAAGTTTTGGTAATTGGTTTGGGGAATATGGCACATGCCCTGATTTCTCGGATGTTGGATCAAGGTACGCTGAATCGAGAAGATGTTTACGCCGTGGCCCACGGTGAAAAGAGCCGTCAAAAAATTGCTGATTTAAATATTCAAACATATAGCGCAGATGATGACATGGCGTTTGATGTGGTGATGCTGGGGGTTAAGCCGCAGGCGCTTAAAAGCATTGCACCAGAACATCGAGAAGTAGTTTCAAAGTCGCATTTGCTTATTAGCATGTTGGCAGGGGTGGAATGTAAAACTTTACAAAATACCTTTGGTTGTCAAGCCGTGGTGCGGATTATGCCCAATATGCCATGTGCTATTGGCCAAGGTGTTGTGGGATATTATATGCCAAAGCAGTCGTTAGCCATTCAATTGGAAGCGTTGTTTGAACCATGTGGTGCCGTGGTGGCTGTTGAAAAAGAAGAACATCTTCATTTGGTGACTGCCTTGGCAGGGTCTGGCACGGCTTTTTATTATTACATTATAAGGTCATTTGTAGACCAAGCAGTGGCGATGGGGTTGGACCGCAAAAGTGCGACAAAGATGGCTGCGATGACCTGTCAAGGTGCAGGTGCGCATGTGTTGCAGGAGGGGGAGGCTAAACATTTGTCAGACATGATTGCAAGCGTCGCCAGTAAAGGTGGAACAACTCAGGCGGGTTTGGACTGTTTGGCAGAAAATAAGGTGGATGAACGATTATCTATGGTTGTAAATGCTGTTTACAAAAGGTCTCTGCAACTTTCTGGCGATTAAAAATTTATCAATTTTAAATATCTATTGAACTGATTTATGGACACTTTTGGTTGTAAATAAGTCTATATATTACAATTATCTTTACAATATCATTGTTATGATATAGCATAATCTTGTTTTTGGATTTGTGAAAAATATTACATCTTTAGACAACTTAAAGTTGTTTTTGTGAGATTTTATAACAGACATGCCCTGGTCAGGTGTGTTTGAACCGAAAAAAATAAGAGAGGATAAAATTCAATGAATCAATCAGTAGATCTACCAATGGTAGATAGTCAACCACGTGTACGTCGTTCAACCTATATTGCCAATCACTTGCGTAATATGATTTTTACAGGTGCCTTAAAACCAGGTGACCGCTTACCAACAGAAGAGCAGCTATGCAAGCATTTTGGTGTATCTCGCACCACATTGCGTGAGTCTGTTCAGATGTTGCGTGTTTCTGGCCTTTTGGATGTGACACCCGGTCGCGGTAGCTTTATTCGCTTGCCAGACCCTGGTGTTTTGATGAAGGATCTTGCGCTTTTGGGGCAATACAGCACCATGGATAAAGAAGACGTTGCAGCATTGCGTGTTTTGTTAGAAGTGGAAATGGTTCGCCTTGCTTGTGAAGCTTCTGCTGAAAAGAAAAAGATTTTACAGTCTTACGTTATCAGCCGCCAAGGCAACGCAGAAGAAATTGAAGAAACAGAGCGTCAATGGCACATGGCAATTGCGGAAGTGGCTGGCAACAGCCTGAGCAAAACCATGCTAGAAGCGTTGCTGAGCATGCAAAAAGTGGATCGCTTAAAGCGTTTTGAGGACGCTGACGAGATTATGAGAACCATGGGTGTGCAAATTCGCCTAAATTCTGCCATCAATGAAGGCGATAAGAACATGGCTGTGCGCGTGATCTCAAGCTACTTGGGTAGCGTTGCGCCACAGTTGCAAAACTAAGCTTCCGCTTGGTGAAGGTTACTTTAAGTTTTTGATGTAATCTTGAATAATTTGGAAGGCTACGTTAATTTTTTTAACGTGGTCTTCTTCTTTTTTAGAGCCCTTGTTAAGGTCTGGGTGGTGCTTTTTCATCAACGCAAGGTATGTCTTTTTTAAGGTGGCAAAGTCAATGGGCAGTTTAATGCTTAAAATATCGCAAGCCTCTTGCACATCTGGGGTGACTTCTTCGGCTTCTTCTTCTGTGTAAAATCCATATGATTTACGGATGTTTTCTTCCCGCTGGCGCTGTTTGAAAAAGGTGAACAAGTCTTCGGCATTGGCAAAGGTGAACTGTGCTGTTTTGGCGCTGACACCGTGGATGCCAAAGCGTCTTGTAGGTCGGTTCCATGTGGACTTTGTTTGCATGGCGAAGATATCGTCATCGCTCATGCCATCCAAGCCGTTCCATCGTTTGTTGAATTCTTTAATATGCTCTTGGCAAAAGTATTGACGGTCGTAAATGTCCTTCGTGCTCTTGGGAGCAGCAAAAGTTCCTTCTTCCTTACAGTTTGGCCATGCACATTTTTTCATGTGCTAGTTATAGGGCGGTTTGCCCGATAAAGCAAGTGATTGATTTGTTATAGAAGGTGCTTAAAAAGCATAAAGCTCCACAAGGCCAAAATCAGGGCAGGTCCAAAGGAAATATGTTTGTTATATGCCCTTAAAACTGGCCAAAGTAAAAGCGCAAAAAAGAATGCCAACCAAAAAAAGTAATGTAGATTTAAAACCCCGACAAAAGCCCCTGCGGCAAGGCAAAACTTAATGTCGCCACCGCCGATGCCGCTGTGTTTGTCCATTTTTTCTGAAATGAAGTTAAGTATCAGCAAGCTAAAGCCAGCAACCACAACCCCAAAAAAGGATTCTACGGGTGTAACATGGCTTGACCAAAAGCTGTAAATCAGACCAATTAAAGCCAGTGGAAGGGTGTAAATATCCAATAAAATAAGGTGCTTAAGGTCAAGGGCGGTCAGCCGTGCCAGTAAGGGGGAAATGGCGCAGAGAACCATGGCCTCTAAGCTTAAAATTGCACCGTTGAAAGCGCATGTTAAACTGGTTATGAACAGCAACCATAAGCCCAGCCAAAGCTTGTTGAGGGGCAGTTGATGAAAAGGCCCTTTATCAATTTCAGCTTGGGGGATAAACCGCTTTTCAATTGGCCACATATCACTCATAAATAATGGACGCAGAAAACGGTGGTTTGTTTGGGTTTGGTCGGTCTTGGATAAAGTTGGAGTCATATTTTAAAACCCGTTTCCAAGGGTCAAAGGCAAACTCTTCAGGCAAGCCAATTTTTTTCATCAATTCGGCCATGCTTAAGCTGTCGCCGGAAACGTAAATGGTGTTGCTGCCACCGGTTTTGACGTCGTCATAGTAAGTGGCGCCGGAAATATCGGTGTTGGATTGTGGGTAAAAGTTAAATTCGGTGTATTTGTCACCATCGAGTGGGAAGTTGTAGCACCAAGCGGCTTCTGGGCATTCGGCCTGCGCTTCAATAAAGTTGGCTGAGCTGTAATCTTCTAGCTTGCTGATAATCAATTGGGCACGACCTTGATATTCGTTCACACGGGCTTTTTCCACTTCAAAGGTAGTGTATTTAATGCCAATGTCATCGTTTAAAGGTTGCCATGTGTTCCACTCGGCTTCAAAAGTTGGTGCAGGGGTGTCGTCGACACCGTCTTTACCGGAAGAGTGGATGGTGGCAAGGTTTTCGGTCACCTCAAAGTCATTGATGCGGGTTGTGCGGGTTAAGGTGTTGTAACGCCACTCATTGTCCCACGGGTCTTTTAAAAGGGTGGTTTCTTCAATGTAGCCTGTTTCAAAAAGGGTGCGCACGTCAGGTGCAAGGGCTGTAAAGCCTTTGCCTTTGTAATGGTTTTCTAACGCGTCTTTAATAATTTGTAGGCCAATTTCAGCGCCTTCAACGCGGCTTCGCTCAAGTTTTGACATCATGGTTACGCCACCTGTGGCCGCCAGCACACTGGCGATAATCAGCGCAATACGCGCATCCATACCAAACATGGCACCTTTTTGGTTGGCTAAAAAGTGATTCAATTTGAGCAATGGTTTCATGCGTTGATTTTTACCTCATATCTAAACGTTTTTTATAAGTATAACCCCAAGGCGCCGTAAATGAAAGCACAACAACCTTGTCTGACTTTCGGTCATATTTAAAAGGTTGGCCCCACACGTCTTTAAGGCCTGTGGCGGCATTGACTTGTGTTTTATATTCTTCATTAGATGGGAACTTGTAACCGTAAGTCATGTAAGAGCGGTAAATGACCGAGGTTTCACGCTCTAGCAGTTTTTTGCTTTCAGCAATTTGTTTTTTGCGTACATCTTCGCTGTCAAACATCACCACACTGTCTTTTGCGGTGTTATAATCGGCCATAGCGTCACTGCCCAGTGTGCCAATTTCTTTTTGAATGCTTTCATCGTCGGATGTGGTGATCAACACCCGTTTGTTGGTGGTGTTAAAAGCACCACTTTTGACGGCACTGCTTAAAAAGGCTTGTTCGCCAGACTTTGTTTTACCTGTACTACCACTTAAAAATTGTTGCGCACGCTCAAGGTTGATGTCATTGCTAAAGCCTGTGGTTGCAACGTTTTCTGTCAGCATCGCGTTTTCAAGGGCTTGTTTGATTTGCTCGGCCTTTTGGCGTTCTTGCTGGATGTTTTGCTCTTCAATGTTGACAATTTCACGCTTGGCCCAGTGGTTCATGGCGGCGCTAAAGACAGCCACCCCCATCAACATACCATACATAAAAGGGGAAAAAGCACCGCGCTGGTTTTGAAGACCTTTAAGCATGCAAACCTCCTTGTTTATAAGGCAATTTTAATTTCTAGGACGTATTGGTTGTCCAACATATCAAGCACAACTTTGCGTGATAAGATTTCTTTAATCGTTGCATTAATCTTATGGGAGTTACCTTGAGTTTTTTGCCCTAAAATACCGGCACGTTCAGCAAATTGATCCAACGCTTCTTGCTTTAAAAGCAGGTACTGGTTGTAGGATTCTTCTGAAATAGCTTCCTTGTTCGGCATGTAAGACTCGATCAATGCTTCAATTTCTGATGTGTCCTGCTCGGCATAGGTGACACGAATGGGGATGCGGTCCCCTTCGGTGTAGCGTTTGTTGTTGATAATGGCATAAGGGTACGGCGAGGTAACAATGCTTTGAATGCTTAGCTTTGCAAGTTCGCTTTCAAAGTCAATTTCCTTGATGTTTGCATCCCGTGTTTTGGTGGCTTGGGTGATGATGTTTTCCAAAAAGGATGCAAATGCGTCCAACCCTTGCCTTTGTTCGGTGGTGATTTTATCAAGGTTTGGCAAGTCGTTGATAGAAATATGGTACTCAGGCAATCCGGTAATGTCGGGTGTTTGCTCTTCTTCCTCTGCAAGGTCGCTGGACTTAAGATATTGATTGCTTTCCCCTAGCATGGAGTCGAATGATTCGGCAATGCTTTTTTCGCGGTGAGCTTCCACCACGTAGCCTTCATCATCGACTTCAATTTTAACTTTGCGATTGTCGGCCAAAATTCTGGCTTGATTGCTGGATACCAGTTCGGCTTGTGCCACAGCACCGGTGGACAAGCGCACTTCTAAACCGCTGCCAATTTCAACATCGGGGTACACTTCTTTAAACTTACGGTTTTGTTTTTTAAGGCCGAACCTTTGTTCGAAAACGTCACGGCTGTATTTACTGCGCCCAATGTCGGATGTCAGGGGTTTGGGGGTGTAAGGGTCAATGTTTTTGGTGGTCAACAGGTCCTTTAAAGTTGCAATGTACTTTTCGGACTCGTCGCCTTTTTTGCGTTCATATTCGCTGATGACATCTTGCCTTAAAAACTCAAAGTCTGGCTGGCCAACAAAGGTTTTTGGCCATGGTAAACCTTCTTGGGCCACTGCGGTGGAAATAAATATAGATGACGCCAGTAAAATGTTAAATGATGTTCGGATCATACGCATAGAGGTACCCTTCTATATTGATCATGTGTTGGTCTTCGGCCAGTTGTTCGTTGGTAGCGCCGCAGCCAAAGCACAGGTTGTAAATGACAAAGCCTGGCAATGACGGCAAGGTTTGCATTTTTTTAAGCAGTTCTTGCGTTTCGTTAAATGTGGCTGGGCCGGTAATTTTAAAGGTGTGGCGAATGATGCCAAGGTGGGCATCTTGCCTTCTGGCTTGGCCAATGAAGTTAAATTTCAGGCCAGGTTCACCAATTTCAAGTAAACGCTCGATGATGTTTTTCTTGTCGTCACCACGGACCACGGCAAATTTTGGAATTTGCTTGCTGCGCTGTTCAATGCGTTGGTAGCGGTCAAGTTTGTCCTTTGCTTCAATGAGGCCACGTTTTTTGGCAACAATCAGGTCTTCATTTTCCATGTATTTATAACTGCCGACAATGGCTGTAAAAACAAGGATAGCAATACCGAGTGTGAATTTCATCATGGGGTTTATTCTCCTTCGCTGGTGGCCGTGCTGATGGTTTGCTGTTGCGCACGCTTCACATCTTCTTGGTATTCGGCCAGCATTTCCGAAATAGGTTCTAGTTCTACCAAGCCTTCAATGGTAAATTGGTTGCCACCTGGTGGACGGCGAATACCGGACATGGTCACGCTTTGACCCAACAACGCCTTGCTAATCGGCTCTTCTTCCAGCCAGCCTTTGTAAGCATCTTTTTGGGCTTTGATGGTCACCAGTAAGATGTCCGAAGGTTCTTGCGCGTCCGGTGTTTTAATTTCAAAGTTAGCAATTTTCATGCCCGAGCGTTGAATGGCGTTGGCCACGTCGGTCGCCACGAATGACATAAGATTGCGGTAACGCATAAATTGCTGTTGCTCGGTGATGGCACGGTTAAGCTCTAGGTAGCTTTTACCCGATGGTGTTTCAAGGTCCACCGTACGAATTTTTTGTGAAAGGTCGTCAATTTCACTGCCTTGAATGAAGATAACGATATACGCCATGATCGCCACAAGAATGGAAACAAACATCAAGGCAAAGCCATACTTTTCTTGGAAGCTTGGCATGTTAACCCAAGCATCTTCTGTGATCTCTAGATCGTTCACAGAGCGCAGTTTAACGCCCAGTTCGCTAATGCGGTTGTTTTCCCATGAGGTGTATAAAAATCGTTCCGTTGTCCGTGGGTATGACTTTAAAATGTTTTGAATGTCCCGCACCCATGAAACAGGGGAGGTGGGCTGAACATAACTGTCATTGCTGTCCCAGTGGAAGATGATGTCTGCGGTGACGAGAATATGCACTTCGTTGGCGTTGTTACTGCGCATCCGGCACATGTCAATCAATGGAATGTCCCCAAAGGCTTGTTGTGCAATTAAAATGCTTTGTTCGTCGGCTTCCTCTTCAGAATCTGTAAGGTAGATGTACGGGTCAATCGGCTCGCCGTCAAGGTCACGTGGTGCAAAGAAAAGTAGCGCTAAGTTTCGGCGTGACTGTTCATCGGTCACGTCCTGCCACGTGTCCGCAAAGATGGACTCGCTTGAACTTTCGGGGAAGTATTCAACACGGTTTAAGCCAAGAAAGCAGATGTTCTTGAACTTTTGACCAATTTCAAAACTTTTTGACATGTTTTATTTTCCCTTTTTAGTTTTGTGACATCACAATAGCCAACATTTCCAACAGCAACACAGCGCCACCTAACAACCACATAATGGTTGAAAATACACTGATAAACTTGGTGTAAGCGTCGTTCAGCTCACGCTCAAGAATAGAATAGGCGTGGTTCATCCCCTCAATCATCACATCGTTGATGCCACGTTCGTTACCAGCGTAAGTTTCTGAAACTTTAACCGGTGTCACAGAAATCATTGGGAAGCCAGCTTTTTCCATAGCGTCGGACATTTGCCCACCTGTGGTAATAACCTGATTAAACAGGTCAATCCGTCTTTTTAAAATGGCGTTGGTGGCCAAGGCTTCCATAATGGGGATCATTTGCTTTGGTTTCACGCCACTGGCAATTAAATGTGGGAAGTAAAGCAACATGCTGGCATATGTTTTGTATGTGATGTACTTACCAAAACCAGGGATACGTAAAACATAACTGTCAATCCAAAAGCGGCCTTGGGCGGACTTGGCCACACTGTAAGCTGTGACACAAAAAATAATAAATCCACTTAATAAAAAGTACCAGTAGTTTGCCATGCTTGCGGTAAAGTCCATAATCATTTGTGGAATGGCAGCCATTTGCTTGCCTTGCGCTTGGCGCATTTGTGCCATGGTTGGCATGGTGTTTAAACCGGTGTTAAAAAGGGAAATGCAACTCATAAAGAAGAGAATGGAAGGCGTGATAATTTCCGCCATACCACTGCGCTGGTTTTTAATCTTCTTGTCTTCAAGTTGTTGTAATAACTGGAACGCTTGGGTCATGTTGTTAGAAGCTTCACCTGCCAAAATGGCAGCGCGGTGAATATCCGTAAACAGGACATATTCATGTTCAGATGCGCGGCTAAGCGGCTTACCCTGTGCCACTTTTTGGGCAATACCGTGGAGGGCGGCGCTCAGCTCTTCTTTTTTCTCAGATCGGAAGGCACGGGCAACAGCGCGGACACAAGCCTCGGTAGGCTGTCCACTTTTGAGCATTTGGTGCATCAAGAAAAACAAGCGCTCGCGGTCACGCGCGCTGATTTCTCGACATCTAGGGCCAATGCCGTCGTTACTGAATTGTTTCCATATCTGCACTAAAGAATTTCTCCAGTTCTTCTAAACTTGTAATACCATTTTTAACATGCAACAAACCGCCTGAAAGCATGTCAATCATATGACCGCTTGAGCGTGCTTGTTCTCGAATAATGTCCAGCCAGTCTGGGCGCAAACGGGTGTTTGTCCAAATGTTACGGCTGATGTCCTTGCGCCAAAGTTCTAAAACCTCTTCAATGGCAATACGGCCAAGGTAGCCGCGGTAACGGCAATGTTCACAGCCGTTGCGGTTGGGTCTGTAAATAATGTCGCCAGCTCTAAAGCCTACTTTGCGCAAGTTGTTTAATTTGTCGGCGTATTCCAAATCAATCTCTGTGGGGATTTTGCATTTAGAACAAAGTCTACGCACCAATCTTTGCGAAATAATCCCACGGACGTTGGTGAAAATCTGCTCTGGCGGCACTTTACGTTGAATCAATCGATCCAGCGTCATAAAGGTATCGTTGGCGTGCATGGTGGTGATAACAAGGTGACCAAGGTTACCAGCGTCAATCGCCTTTTGGGTGTCCTCAGGACTTCGCACCTCACCAATAAACAGCACGTCAGGGTCCAAGCCAAGGGCTGCATACATAAATGTTTCAAGGTTTAAACCGGCGGATGTGTCTTCCTCTGTTTGGATGACGTTGTCCATCCGTTCCTCAATTTGTTTTTCATACGAAATAACGTTTTGACCTGGGCGTTGACCACGGCGAATCATCAAACGTGCGGCGGTGGATTTACCTGAACCTGTTGGACCAGAGAAGATGATACAGCCTTCTTCAAAGCGCATGAGGTTGTCAATTTTTTCAATGGTGGTGTTGGAGTAACCAAAGCTGTCCAAGTTCCCTTCAAAGGACCTTAAGAAACGCATAGCAATTTTGGCTGTACCTTCTAAGGTGATGGGCTGGGTTGTGTAACGAATATCCACCTGTTGCCTTGATGAAAGGTCAAAGGTCATACGGCCGTAAAGTGGCTTTTTGTAGTTTTCCGCACGGACACCGGCAATGTGGCGCAAGCGTCCCAAAACGCGCTCATACACTTCCACAGGCAGGGGCACAAGCTCTTCAAGTTCGCCATCAATACGGGCAAGAACCGTTGGCTTACGGTTTAAAATTTCAATGTGTAAATCGGTGGCGCCGTTTTTAAAAGCGGTGCGGATGATTTCGTCTGTTAGTGAAACGATAGCGTCATCATTCCCTTGGTTGATTTGCGCATAAGCATTCTCAACCAAGAATTTTAGGGAGTGACCTTCACGCTTGGACATGCGCTCAATCGCCCCTTCAATGGCTTTAGGCGTTGCCCAAACAAACTCGTGGCGGGACTTGCGGTGACGCAACACAATTTCACTGACCAAGCGCTTGTTCGGCAGATCGGCAGCGGCCCAAATAATGGTTCCACGTGCCAACTCAATCGGGCAGGCGGTGTAAAACATCATAAACTCACGGTCAATGCCGTCAATCTGGTGTGGGGTGGTGGCCATCATTTCTTCATCGCTTTTGATAGTGTAGTCATAAGCAATGGCACGGTAGCGCATTTGCTGCACTTCTGACAATTTACCCGCACGACCAAGGGCTTCAATCAAGGCGTCAGGATCTTTTTGTACCGTAACAGGGAAACCTTGTAGGTCCCCAATTGTTACAATATGATCACTGATCATCAAATCGACAATGTCCAAAATTAAACCCCCTGTTTAAATAGATTTATCCTTGGGTAGTCTACACTAAAAAACGCCAAACATAAAAGACTTGGCGTTTAAATGGGCTTAAATTAACCAAAGAGCGTGCAGAGCGATGCGTTGTTTTTCACACACTCTAAAAAGTTATAGCTCTTTATTTTCTGGTCAGGCGGTAATAAAGGGTAGCTTTGTCGGTTGCTTGGTCAATGTCCACCAGCAAGCGGCCACTGTCTGGCGAGCCTTTTTCGTCCAAGGCGCCGTCAATGTGTTCATCAACCGATGCGGCAAGGTTGGCGGGCACTTCTGTAAGTTTGGCCCAAACAAAGCAAATGTCACGGCGGTTCACACATGGGCGCGGGCTGCGACCTTTAATTTTACGCATTTCAATGCCATATTCTAAGCTGTAACGACCAAAGGATACATGGTTCTCTGAGGACATGATCATGTAAGGGCCGCTCCACCCAAGCTGACCACCGTCGTTGTTCAATAGATCCGAAAAGGTGTTGGTGTTGACAGATGTATCAAGCTGGAAGTTTGTATAAGCTTTAGAGATGTTGTCAAGCTCGGTGGCAAGGGCGGTTACTTGGGTTTGTTGAATGTAGCCGTAACCAGCGGTACCTGCAATAACACTTAAACCACTGAAGATGGCCAAGGTGATCCGTGCATCCATACCAAACAATGCACCTGTTTGAGATTTTAATTTTTTAAATAACAACATCTTAAAGCCCTTAAATTTTAATTTGTCTTTTAATGTATGTTTATTTGCGCCTTGTTTGCAAGTTTTTTGCAAGAACTTAAGCGGTAGGGTGTGAAATCGCACTTTGTTGTTGTGTGGATTTCGTCACGCATTAAGCGCGCATTAAAAAAGAGGCCGAAGCCCCTTTTTTTTAATCATTAGCGTTGCTCTTTCATCCAAGCAATCAGGTCCAGCCTGTCCTTGGCTTTGCGAATGCCAGGGAAGGCCATTTTTGTGCCCTTGATGTATTTTTTAGGTTTGTGTAAAAAGGCGTCAATTTCGTCATCATTCCAAATGATTTCGCCTTGTTTTGCTTCAAACGCAGAGGAGTATGAGTAACCGGCTTGGCTGGCAATCGGCGAGCCGAAGATGCCCCAAAGTGCTGGGCCTGTTTTGTGTTTGCCACCGGCGTTGAAGTCGTGACAGGCTTTACATTTACCTGCAACTTTTTTACCTCGGTCAGCGCTTGCAACGTAGTTTGATAAGTCTTCCACAGGGGCTTTCACTGTTTTAACGGCCACGGCTTCTTCAGTTTCCACCTCAACCAAAAGCTTTGGCTGGTCCTTAGAAGATTCTACACTGCCTGTGAGGTAGTAACGGCCGCCAAAGAACACAATGGCAATTAAGTTGGCTGCAAAAACAGCGACGATAAACTTGTTTTCAAAATTTCTCATGCTTAGGTTATGAAACTCGGTATTGTTATAATTATCTCATCGGTGAATAATATAGACGGATGTAACCTTGCCCGTCAATCATAATTCGTTTATCTTGTTGCAATTAAATAAAGGTATATGTGCATTTGCTTGGTAAATTTTTAGGCTTATTTATTGGTTTTGGCGCAACGCAAGATAGTATTGGCGCTGTGGCTGGGCTTTTGATTGGGGCGCTTTTTGATGCCCACTTTGCCCGTGTGGAAAAACCGTATCGGAAGCGTGGCGCTTGGCAAACTGAATTTTCATACTTGGTGACGGTTTTGCACGCAAAGTTTGCCAAAATGGACGGTCAAGTGACTGCTGATGAGGTGCGGTTGTTTCAAAATGTGGTTGCTGTTTCAAAGGAAGATTTACCTGCCGTGCGTGCGGTTTATAACCAATTCCGCCGCAGTTCGGACGGTTTTGAGCATGTGGCTGTGAGATTGTCCGAAATGTTGGCGTTTGATCCATCTTCTAAAAATCATGTGGTGGAGACTTTGTGTTATGTCATGTATGGCACAGGTCAAGGTGCAGACCTTTACCAAAAGGCGTTTATTCAAGCGGTGGCGCGGATATTTTCCATTGCGGATGCGGATTTGCAAAAATTGATGGACGGTGTGCGGTTGCAGTTTGAGGTGGGTGGCGCATCCACAGCTGGGGCGTCATCCGGTCAGAGTGAAGGGGCTTATAACGACGCACCGTGGTTGGACCACAGCAAGGCTTTCAAGGTTTTAGGGTTGAAGGGCACGGCCACTTATGAGGAAATGCGCAAGGCTTACAAAAAGCTGATTCGGGAACATCACCCTGACAAGGTGCGCGGTGCGGGTGGGACGGATCAAGATGTGGAGCAGGCGGAGGATCGTTTGTCCGACATCAATGAGGCTTATGCGGTGTTGTGCCAATATTATGATCGCTAAACTTGCGCCCATCAGGTAGCTTTGCTATATTAACAGAAAATAGCTAAAAAGAGATTTTTCTGTGAGCTTTCAAAGGTTTTTATGCAGTGTTTTGTGTTGTACAGCGTTGGCGTCATGCGCCATGCCTCAGGGTTACAGCCGTTATCATCAAAAATCTGTGCCAGTTGTTTCTGCTTCTCGTGGTGCGGGGGAGTATATTTCCCGTGAAGATTCTGTCAGTTACAAGGAATATGTCAGCGCGCTGGAAGAAGCGAAAAAGGAAAGCTCTGCAAAGTCTCAACCTTCTTATGAAAATCCGATTGATGAATTTATTGCAGGGTTGGGCGATGAAGATGCAATTGAATATGAATCTTTAGAAGGTTCGTCCCTGTCGTCTCTTTGGGGGAAACCGCTGGGGAGCATTGGCGAGGGTGTTACCATTATGAATTTAGGTGTCCGCAAGCGCTTTAATGATGCGTTGAGCACTACACCTGTTGGCAGTCAAGCCAAGTGGCGTTCGGGTGAAAGCCGTTTTATTTTTATGCCCAATTCTGACGTTTACCAACCTTATTACAGCGGTGGCAATTGCCGTGATGGGGTTTTTGTGAACCTAAGCCAAGGCCGTGAGGAAAAGGTGCGTGGCCTGTTTTGCCAAAAAGGTCGTGGGGCGGACTGGTTTTACATCCGCTAAATTTCCGCTCAGATTTAAATTTTTCTGTTGAAAATACGATTGCTTAGTAAAAGATCGACCTTGTCAGGTGGTGTGGCTTTTGCTCATATTCCGCATTGAAGGAGTTGTTCCAAATCCACCAATCCAGCTGAATATCCGAAAATTGATTGTTGAGCATCACCTTTAACTGGTGCACGGCTTGAATGGTGCAGGCACGCAGTTCAACTTCCATATCGCTGCCATGTTCAATGACGATGTAGTTGTTGATCTTTTCTTCCAGTTCAGGGCTATATGTCATCACTCCAAGGGCGTTGAGGAACTGGGGCAGTTTATAGTCAGCAAAAATGGTGAGTTTGTGGATGTCGTGAAAGGTGCCAAGGTCTTCACCTTTAAAGGCGCCCCAAAGGTCAGCCGCTAAAATTTGAGCCCGTTTTAAAATGGGGGTTTCAATGCCTTGGTAGCTGGCAATGTCTCTAAAGTCTTCAAAGTGGTTGGCTACCAAGTTTGTTAAAGTAACAGCGCTTTGATTGGCTTGTTTAATAACGTTGCTGAACTGACCGTCAAATTCTTCAAGTAGGGTGCGGCCAATGTTGTGGCAAACTTCTACCCTTTTTTCCAGCAGAGGCGGAGTGTTTTGACCTGCAAAAATCTGCGCCAAATCATCTTGGGTTATTTTGGTCCAAAATGCGGCGTTGCAAATGTCATGGGTTTCAACAGCTTTTTTTAAAGCGGTTGTCAGTGCCCAGTAGCCTTTAACCCATTCACCTTGATAGTTGACCGCCCATAGTTCTTCAGCCTTGCCATCCCAAAATGAAAAGTTAAGCGCGCTGGAAAGGAACAGGATTTGTGCTGTTTTTTCGGCGTCGCCTGTGTAATGGTAATTAAAGTCTAGCTCGGTCCACCCTGTGTTGATGCTTTCGTTAGACTCACGAATTTTGTTGGCAAGTTTAAGCATGGCGTCTTCGTGAATTTGAACATGTTTTGCTTTTTGAGCCACCTTAAGTGTTTGGGGTAAAATAGCTTGTTGGTAATGTTGAATCACGTTGTCAATCCTTATTTGCCTTGATCTTTTGTCTTTATGGCATAGCTTTGCTTAAACTTCAAGGTTGGGTGTTTTCTTTTTCTATGGTTAATGGTTCTTTGCCCTCTAGGCTGTTCAGTTGCCAGTTGTGGGGCAGGTAGCCGTCAAACTCCGCACCGTACAAAAATACATAGCGTTGAATGAATCGCTGGATGTTTCCGTGTTCAAAGTCATTTTTGAACCATTGGAATATTTGCGAAACTTTGTATTTGTCTGTTTGTTGAATGCGGGTGTTTTTGGGTGCGGCTTTTATAATGGTCACACCTTTGTGGGGGTTGCGTAAAAACTTGCGGGTTTGTTTTTCCAGTTGTGTGTAAATGCGCTTTGGCCAGTAAGGTGTATTTTTAAGGTCAGGGCAGGAAAGGGCGGCGCATGTTAAGCTAAAGTGTGTTCGTGGTTCGCCCATGCTGCGCAGTGTTTGGTGCTGAATTTGGCTTAAAGTGGTTTCTAACCCATCAATCACCCATGAAAATTCGTTCCAAGGGTCACCTACCAATCCACCAAGGTTGTGGATGCTTTGCTGTTCGCCGTTTTTAATAATCAGGTCAATGGTCAACAGGTTGTAAGCGTTGATCCAAAAACTTAGTTTCTCTTCTTTGGATGTCAATTCGGTTAAGGATGTACTTTCTAAGGCTTCCATGGCAATTTTGTGGCGCGGGTCGCGTTGCCATTCAAGATAGTTGATGCCTGTGCCGGCCATGTCACCTTTTTCGTGGGCTTGAACATATTCTGCCAATAAGCCTTCATAGCTTTTTAAAAAAGGCATTTTTTGATAGACGCTGTCATTTTGCTGGGCGTGGGATGTCTGCGCTAAAACAAAAAGGGTTAAGCCAGCCCAAAGGGTTGTGAGAGTTGTGCGGGTGTATAACTTTAATGTGGTTGTGGTGCTTTGTGCCATGGGGGTGCTTGTTCCTTTAGTCAGCATCTTTTTATTGTTAAGGTTTTATTGTACCTTGGATTGATATAATATACCAGTCCACCTTCGGGCAAGTGTTGAGTGTGAATTTTTTTTGATTTGTGCTTGACTTGTGAGGTGAGAGGGGATATAAGTCCCATCTGAATTGAATAAATTTTGAGTTTTATAAGAGGATAGAAGCATGAAACGTACATTCCAACCAAGTCAGACTAAGCGTACACGCCGTCACGGTTTCCGTGCTCGTATGGCGACTACAGGTGGTCGTGAAGTATTGCGTCGTCGCCGTGCAAAAGGCCGTAAGCGTCTATCCGCTTAATTGATGTAAAGACTTTATCAAGCCTGTCTGGCCTTTGCTAGGCAGGTTTTTTGTTTTGAGATGGTGTATGTTTAAGTTTAAAAAAATTCAAAAAAGGTCCGAGTTTTTGGCAGTAGGCAACCGTTGCCAGCGTTTGGTTTTGCCAGGGTTTATTATTTTATTGCATCACAACAACACTGGCGATGAAGTGCGCATTGGTTACACTGCCAGTAAAAAGGTGGGCAATGCGGTGGCACGTAATTTGGCAAAACGTCGGATGAGGGCTGTTTTTCATCAGTTGTTTGAAAAGGGTGGCTTGCTTGAAAAATATGACGGCCCCGCACTTTCTATGAACTGGATAGCAAGGCCTTATCTGTTAACGAGGGACTTTTCAAAGCTGTTGAAAGAAACTGAAAAAGAGCTTTTGAAGCAGCTGAAGGTTGAGGGTTAGCCCGTGCATTTTAGGCTTTTGTCTTTTTTAGATAAAATTTTTCAATTTATCTTAATGAAATTTGTTGTATTTTATCGTACATTCTTGTCAGTCCTTTTTAGGCAAGCGGGTGGCAAGTGTCGGTTTTATCCAACATGTTCCACTTACGCCGTAGAGGCTTTAAAGGTACATGGTGGTTTCAAAGGTGGTTGGCTTGCCTTAAAGCGCTTTTTAAAGTGTGGGCCTTTTCACCCCGGTGGTGTTGACATGGTTCCGCCACCAAACAGCTCAAAATGCTGTCACGAAAATGTTAAAAATAAGGAAATTAACGGATAATGAGTTCTTTTGATCCAAGAAAAAACAGACAACCGGAAGGTAACAACGGGCTATTGTTGGCGGCTTTGGCTGCTGTGTTGTTTATGATGGGCTGGGATTACTTTGCCCCACAACAAAACAGTGTCGCTCAACCCGTGGCGGAGCAAAGCACCATCAATGGCATGCCAGGTGCGCCAGCGGCGATTGCTGGTCAAGCCATGGCCAGCGCACAAAGCTCTGATGCAGATGCGGCAAGTCCGAGTGTTCAGCGCATTGCCCTTGAAAGTGCATCCCTTTCTGGTGGTGTAGCATTGGTCGGTGGTCGCATTGATGAATTGGACTTGAAGAACTACACCGTCACCTTAGAAGGTTCTCAAACGGTTCAGCTTTTAAGCCCTTCTGGTAAGCGTGTGCAGTTTTTTGATGCCGGTTGGCAAAGTGTGAACGTGCCTGTGCCAACAGGCAACGCCACTTGGCAAGCCAAAGGCGATAAGTTAACTCCAAAATCTCCCCTTGTTTTGACATGGTCGAATGATGAAGGTCAAACCTTTACCAGAACCTTTACCATGGACGAAAAGGGTTACACCGTCCGCATTATTGACGAGGTGATGAACAAATCAAACCGGGACATTCAGGTAGGTCACTATGCGCAAATTCACCGCGCTGATGGCATTGAACAAGGTGGCGATGGTTATGAAGAAGAAGTCAGCACTTTTTATAACTTCATTGGTCCGGAAGCGTTGATTGAAGGCATTAAGTACGAACATGACTACGATGACATTAAAAAAGAAAAGGTGTTTAAGTACACGGGGCAAAAAGGTTGGGCAGCCATCAAGTCACGTTACTTTGTCACAGCGGTTATCCCAGACCAACAGTCTGAAAATACATGGCAGTTTAAGCACAGCAAAGTCGGAGAAAGAGACTTTTACAGCGCCATCGTCCAAGCACCAATGGTGAATCTTGTGGCGGCCAATGGTGGAACATTCACCAAGTCCTACCGTGTGTACATGGGTCCAAACAAGCGTCAAGAAATGGCGAAAGAAGGTGTGAATCTTGAAGACTCTGTGGACTATGGTTGGTACCACGCTATTGCTTTGCCCATTTATAAAGCGATGATGTTTTTATATGACTATGTCGGCAACTTAGGTGTCGCCATTATTTTGGTGACCATTGGTCTGAAAATTTTGCTGATGCCATTGGCGGCGAAAAGTTACCGTTCTATGGCGCGCTTGAAGAAGTTGACACCGAAAATGGAAGCTTTGAAAGAGCGTTACGGCGACAACCGTGAGCAAATGGGCTTGGAAATGATGAAGCTTTACAAACAGCACAAGGTGAACCCTGCGTCAGGTTGCTGGCCAATGTTGCTTCAAATTCCTATTTTCTTTGCGTTTTACAAGGTTATTCTGATTTCCTTCGAGTTTAGACATGAACCATTGGGCTTGTGGATTGACGACTTGAGCGCCAATGACCCATTCTTCGTACTGCCTGTGTTGATGGGTGCTTCGATGTGGTTCCAACAAAAGCTTAACCCACCAGCGACTGACCCTGTCCAGCGTCAGGTTATGCAGGCATTGCCGATTATTTTCACCGTGATGTTTGCCTTGTTCCCTGCGGGTTTGGTGCTTTACTGGTTGGTGAACAACGTGGTTTCCATTGCCCAGCAGTGGATCATCACCAAGCGTATTGAAAAAGCAGAAGAAAAGTAAGGTTGTTGAGCCATGGCAAAGTCGGTTAAAAGCTACTTTAATGGAGACGTCAGCCACGTTTGGGGCACTGAAGTCTCGGCCGTGGCCTTTCCGGAAGAGCGCTTGCCAGAAGTGGCTTTTATTGGCCGCTCCAATGTGGGTAAATCTTCTTTGATCAATGCTTTGATGGGGCGCCATAAACTGGCACGCACATCCAGCAACCCGGGGGCCACCAAAGGTGTTCATTTCTTCCAAGTGAAGGATGACTTTAACTTGGTGGACTTGCCAGGGTATGGCTATGCCAAAATTTCAAAGGAAATGTCCGCTAAAATTGCCCGAATGACCGAGCAATACTTTTCGGACAGGCGGTTACTTAAACGTGTTTATGTGTTGGTGGATGGTCGTCACGGCTTGAAAGAGTCCGACAAAAACGCCCTGCAACTTTTGACCGAAATGGGCATTCAAACCCAAATTATCTTAACCAAGATGGACAAAGTGCGCGGCAAGGGTGTTGAGGCTGTTGTGCGCAGTGTTCAAGCGGAAACGGTGGATTATTTTGTGGATGAGTTGATCTTGCAGTCGTCATCGGAAAAGGGTTTGGGTATCGACGATATTCGCCTGTCCATCCTTAAAGCTTGTGAAATTTTGTGATGGGTTGGTCAATGTTTTCGGGTAAAACGGTTTGGTTGTTTGACTTGGATGATACGCTCTATGCACCGCAAACCGGCTTTGCAAAGGCAATGAGCTTGGTTCAGCATCAGGCGTTGGCCAATCAGTTGAATGTAACGGTTACTGAAGTGAAGCCAATTTTAACAGGATTGGTGGAGCAGTACGGCGGTGCACCTTTTACAGGGCTACACAAAACGAAGGTGATTGACATGGATCGCTTTATTGAAGAGGGTTTTGACCTAAACTATTCAAGCTTGAAGCCCGATTTGGATGTGCTGGCTTATTTAAAAGTGTTGCCTGGCCGTAAAGTGGTGTTTACCAATTCCCCTCAATGTCACGCCCAAAAGGTGCTTAAGGTATTAGGCTTAAATTCTGTTTTTGACGAGGCGGACATTTTTGACGTGGTGCGTTTAAATTTTGAAAGTAAACCGAAAAAATCAGCTTTTGAATTTGTGTTGGCCGAGCTTGCAGTGGCACCCGAAAACTGCGTGATGATTGAAGATAGTTTAAGCAATTTAAAAGTGGCGAAAGATTATGGCATGACTACGGTCAGCGTGTATGCAGAAGGGCAAAAACCGCCTTATGTTGACATTGCACATACCGACTTGAAGAGTTTTTTGTCAAACGTGTCAGCATGTGTTTAAATAAAACATAATTTTTAAAAGGAGAGAAGATGGTTGCAGGTTACCAAGGTGTGGATACATGGATTTTTGACTTAGACCGCACACTTTACACAGGTCCTTTTAAGTGGGAGCGTCGTGCTTTTGAAAACTTTTTTCAATATGTTGAAACGCATTACGGTGTTTCAAAGGAAAAGGCGGCCGAGCTGGACAAGGTTTTCTCACAAAGAAGTTTTTATTTGAAAGGATGGCTGGAAGAACTGCCACAGTTTGATATTCAACATTGGTGGGATCAAATTGATCAAGTGGATGCGTCCGACGTGCCGGTTTGCACTTTAACTCAAAAGCGTTTGCATGACCTGCCGGGTAATAAAGTGCTTTTTACCAACGGTCACCCCAGCCATGCGGATAAATTTTTAAAGCACCTCGGGCTGGAAAACCACTTTGATGAAGTGATTGCCATTGACGAAAACGACATTCGCCAAAACCGCTTTAAGCCCAACCCGGATATCTACCATGAGATTATTAAGAAGATGAAAACGACAGCGCAAAAGTGTGTGATGTTTGAAGATAATCTCCACAACTTGGAAACAGCCCACAACCTTGGCATGGGAACTGTGTTGGTGAACCAGCCGGATTGTTACCGCCACTTGGATTATATCCATAATCAAAAAGACACCTTTACCCAGTGGTTAGAAGAACATATGAAATAAAAAAAGCCCGCACTGCGGGCTTTTGAATGTTTAACGTGTGGGGTGGTTAGCTTGCTTTGGTTATTCAACGCCTGATGCCTTCTAACAATTGAACCGCCTGTTGTTTGCTTTGCGGCGTGTTTTGTTTTAACAAACGCTCCGCTTTAAAAACCATGGCTGGCCAATATTGGATTTTACACAAGGTTTCGACCCATTCATCTATCGGCCACTTTTTGTGAACGACGGTAATGTAAATGTCGGGCGGGTTGATGAGGTGTTGGTGTTTGATATCTCTGTGTTCAATTGGGATATCCTTGTAATAGAGTCGGTAGTCTCTATGCGCTACAAAAAGGGTTTTTATGGCGCTTAAATTACCGGCAAGCGCTTCTTTTTCGAGTGCTTCAAGAGATTTGGTTAAAGCTAAGCCTGCAAGGGCATTGTGTTTTTTCTTTGAAAGCAATGCGCTTTTGCTGCTTGCTTTGCGTTTAAGTTGTTTTTGGTGGACGTAATAGCCTGCAAAAAATGTCAAAACGACAATGGGTATTAAAATTAAAAAGTGAAGCTGCATAGGGGTAAAACCTCGCAAGATGGGAAATGTAAGGCTGATGATAAAGGTTTTGCCATGCATGTTCAAGTTTATTATGGCGATAATATCACACCGATGTTAGTGGTTATTAACGTGAATGTGTTAAGTGGCAAATGTTTGTGTTAAATTGTGGGTAGTTCGTTAAAAATTAAAGAGGTTGTGCCATGAGCTTAGGTGAAATGACAGATGGAAAATTGCGTATTTTGCGTGCGGTTTCAACATTGTTAGAGGACCCGTCAAACCGCATTACCATTAGTAAAATTGCAAAAACTGTCCATGTGACAGATGCGGCTATTTACCGTCATTATAAATCTAAAGATGAGATCTTTTCTTCCCTTTTGGCTTATATGGAAACCAACCTCCTTGGTCCGCTTAACGCCGAACAGAGTGATAACCACGAAACCGCGGTGCGGATGCACGAGGTGTTTAATCATTATATGGACTTCCTTGAAGGGCACCCAGGCCTTGCACGTCTTTATCTTGGTCACGGTGCGACAGAAGCATCAGGCGTGGCAGAACGTATTAAAATGTTGCATGCCAAAATGCGTTCACAAGTTGCACAAATTTTGCGCACAGGGCAAAGCCGAGGCCACTTGTTAGACGGCCTGTCGCCAGAACAGGGGACAGAAATTTTCTACGGCATGTTGGTTTCTGCTGCTATGGCGCAAGTTTATGGCTTCCCAATGGTTGAAGTGGAAGGTAGATGGGAAGCGTTTGCCGTTTCCACATTGGGGATCAAAGGGCATGCAGCTTAAAAAGTTTGCTTGTTTGCTGGTGGTGGCCTTTGCGCTGCTTGCTTGTGTGGAACAAAAATCGGAAGAGCACCCGCTTCTAGGCCAGAAAATGCCTTATCTTAAAATTCAAAACATGATGGGTGCGGTGACCCGTATGCAACCACACGGCTTTGATAAACCAGCTTTAGTCAACTTGTGGGCAACATGGTGTAAGCCATGTATTAAGGAAATGCCAGCCTTAGAAGAGTTGGCCAGGCAAGGTGATTACCGTGTCATCGCCATTTCCAATGATGCCAACAAACAAGTGGTCAGTAAATTTATTGCCGATGGTGACTATCAAAAAATTCAGTTTTTTTACGACGCTTTTGGCAAGCAGTCACGCAGTGGTTTGAACGCTCAAGGCCTGCCAATGACCTTTTTGGTGGACCGTGACGCCACCGTCCGCCATGTTTTTGTGGGCGAGGAGGACTGGTTGAGCGACGCCGAGGTTGTTAAAATTCTCAATAAGTACAAAGTGAAATACGATGATTAAACTGTTTTTTATCATCATCGGTTTGTTGGCAATTTTGTGTGCTTTGTTACGTTTTTTTATAGGGCATGGCCCAAAGTTGAGTGCAAAAAACAAGCAAACTGACAGTGAGATCGCGCTTGAAAAATGCCCTTATTGTGGTGATTATGTGCCACAACAACCGGACTTTGAAGCTGGGCAATGTGAAATATGCGCTAAAAAACGTGGCGATAGCTAGATCAAAGCCTTTTTTATCTTTACATTCTGATTGTTTGAGTTACCTTATTTGTAATCAAAACCATAAGAAGTTATGAAAAAAATGCTAAAAAGAACAATCTACTTGCTGGCCCTTGCTGTGGCTGTGTCTACAACGTCTCCTGCTTTGGCTGTGAATGACCCGATAGAGCCTGTCAACCGTGCGGTGATGAAGTTTAACGACCAAGTCGATAAATACCTACTTAAGCCACTTGCCAAAGGGTATGATGCGGTGATGCCAGAATTTGCACAAGCCGGTGTGGGTAACTTCTTCAGCAACCTTAAATATCCTGTGGTTGTTGCCAACCAGTTTTTGCAAGGTAAGGTTAAAGACGGTTTTCAGGATACCACTAGATTCCTCATCAACACCACCTTTGGCGTGGCTGGAGTGATGGACGTGGCCAAGCATTTTGGCTTAAAAGAAAACAAAGAAGACTTTGGTCAAACATTGGGCGTGTGGGGCGTGGGTTCAGGGCCTTATGTTGTGTTGCCATTGTTAGGTCCGGCCACCACAAGGGGCGTTGTGGGACGCTTTGCGGATTACCACGTTGACCCCATGAATTCCGACTATTTTGATGACCGTGACGCGACTCAAAACCAAATGCGCGCGTTGGATATCATCCACACCCGTGCCCAACTTTTAAAAGTGGAACGTTTGGTTTCGGGTGACCGTTATGTGTTTGTGCGTGATGCTTACTTACAAAAAAGACAAGACCTGATCAACGATGGTCGCTATGATACCAATAGTGACCCTTTTTTGGACGGGGAATAATCGAAATAATCAATTGATCTAAAGGGGTTACGGGCTTGAAAGGCTTTATTTTTAACATTTACAGACGTTGCATTCAGCAGTCATTGGTCATGTTTATGGTCATTATTGCGCTGTGTACCTTAGCAGGTTACTTCACCAAGCAGTTCACTTTTGATGCCTCGGCAGATACCTTGGTGGCTGAATCCGACCCCGACCTTTTGTACTACCGTAAAATTGTCAATTACTTTGGCGAGGAGGACTTTTTGTTCCTTACCTACAAACCCATTTATGATGACCTACTTTCTAAAGAGGCAATTGAAAAGATTGACCTGTTAAGTCGCCAATTGCGTGAAATTGAAGGTGTTGCAGGGGTGGATTCTGTGGTGGATGCGCCATTGCTTAAAAGCCCGCCCATTCCACTGTCTGAATTGGCAACAGGGTTTAGAACCTTAAAGTCAGAAGATGTGAATCTAAAAATGGCCCATCAGGAGCTGACAACAAGCCCACTTTTTAAAAACTTACTGATTTCCGATGATGGTAAAACAACGCTGATCCGGATCCGCTTGGAAGAAGACGAAGAGCTGAGAACTTTGATCAAACAGCGTGACCTTTTACGCCTAAAACCCAATAAAAGCGACGATGATTACGCCCAGCTTAAAAAAGTGGAATCGGCCTACCGGGTAGCGAAGGAAAACTTTGTCCGATCTCGTGATGTGGTTTTAGAAGAGGTACGTGAAATCCGTGACGACCTGAAAAAAGAAGCAGTGGTGCACCTGGGTGGCGTCACCCTTGTTGCGTCGGACATGATACGCTATGTGAAAAGTGATATCACCACCTTTGGTGCCAGTGTCCTCGGTTTGATTATCTTGGTGCTTTTTGCCTTCTTTAGGCGTTTGCGTTGGGTGTTTATCCCCATTGCAACCACAGCTATCACCATTTTAATCACGGTGGGTATCTTAGGATTTATCCGCCAACCAGCCACGGTTATTTCGTCAAACTTTGTGTCGTTGCTTTCCATTACCACCATTTCCTTTACCATTCACTTGATCAATAAATATCATGAGTTGATCCGGAAATATAAAAACGCTCCACATGAAGAAATTATTGTGCGCACCATGCGCGAAAAGGTGGAGCCATGTTTGTACACCTCGCTTACCACAATGGTTGCGTTTGGTTCATTGATGACCAGTGATATCATCCCTGTGATCGACTTTGGTTGGATTATGTGCTTGGGTGTGATGGTGGCATTTTTCGTGACATACAGCTTCTTTGCAGTGGCGCTGATGCTGATTCCTAAGGGGACGCCCACCAATTCGCTGGACACCACACCAAAAGCCATCCGCTTACTGTGTAAATATACGATTGACCACACCCAACAAATTATCAAGTTTACCTTTGGTATTGGTTTAATTTCTGTTGTGGGTATGGCACTGTTAAGCTTGGACAGCCGCTTTATTGACTATTTCAAAAAAGGTACCGAAATTAACGAAGGTCTCGTCTTTATTGATAAAAACTTTGGCGGTACCATTCCTTTGGATATTGTCATCAAGTTCCCACCTTATGTCGCACCTATTCAGGACATTGAAAGTGACTTTTTCAGCGATGAGGAGGACCTATATCCCGAGCGTTACTGGTTCACACCTGATAAAATTGAAGTGCTCAATAAAATGCAAAACTACCTTGATACAAGGCCAGAGGTTGGTAAAGTTGTTTCACTGGCAACGCTTGAAAGTGTCGCCCGTAACTTCAATGAAGGTCAACCGCTGGGTGCGGTGGAATTGGTATCCACACTGTCCTTGGTGCCAGAATCTATCCGTAAGGACTTGATTGAACCTTATGCTGCACCAGACCAAGGCTTGATGCGTATCACCACTAGAATTCATGAAACAGGTGAGCCATTTTCCCGTGATGAATTGATTCAAGACATCAAAGATTACGCTGTGGAAGAATTGAACATTGCACCGGAAGACATCCACGTGACGGGGATGACAGTGCTCTTCAACGGCATGCTGAAAAAGCTGTTTTCTTCACAGGCTTCTACTTTGTTATTTGTTATTGGCGCCACCTTCTTAATGTTTTGGATTCTGCTCCGTTCGGCGCGTTTGGCCATCATTGGCCTCATTCCTAACATTTTGGCGGCCATGGTTATTTTGGCCATCATGGGCTTTGCTGGTATTCCGCTGGATATGATGACCATCACCATTGCGGCCATTATTGTCGGCATTGGGGTGGATGATGCCATTCATTACCTTTACCGCTTTAAGGCAGAATTTAAAGAAACTGCGGACGTTAAGCTGTCCGTTAAAAACAGCCACGACACCATTGGTAGTGCTTTATACTTCACCTCCATCACGGTGGTGATTGGTTTTTCAGTTTTAGCATTTTCAAACTTTATTCCAACGGTGTATTTTGGTATTTTAACAGCCATTGCCATGATTTTAGCATTGCTGGCAAATTTAACAATTTTACCAAGCTTGCTTGTTAAATATTATAAATAAAGGAACAATGATGTTTAAATTTATGAAGTTATGGTCGCTTTTTGTGCTCCTTGCATTCAGCGCCACATCTGCGATCAGTCAAGAAAATGACCCGGTGTCTGTTGTGAAAACGTCCATTGATAAGGTGATGTTGTCAATTGATGTGAACCGCGACTCGTTTGATCAAAACCCGGATGTGTTAACCAATGAGATGATTGTGATTTTAGACCCTGTGGTGGCGTTTGATTCTATCGCCTCTGGTGTGATGGGTCGCTACCGCAAAGATGCAAGTGATGAGCAGATTGAAAAATTTGCTAAAACCTTTAAAAAGACAATGGTTAAGCTTTACGCCAAAGCGCTTATTTCATTCGAGTCCAAAAGCATTGAAGTGTTAGAGCCATCGGCAGAAGATATTAGCCCTAAAAAAGCCAAAATTGTCAGCCATGTTACCGCCGAAAATGGCACGGTTTACAAGGTTATTTACTCCATGCGCAAAAGCAAAGAAGGTGTCTGGCAGGCCCGTAATATGATTGTCGACGGCATCAACCTAGGCCTGACATATGTCAACCAGTTTGACAGTGCGATGAACCGTTACGGCGGAGACATTGACTTGGTGATCAACTCTTGGCAGTCGGACCTTGATCAGTCGGATGTGGGTGGTCGGTAATCCATCTCTTAAATAAAAAAACACCCTTTCGGGTGTTTTTTTATTTGCCTAACTCCAGCATGAACCAATGCTTTTTACCTTTTTTGATCACATGAACACCGTGTAAGGTGTTGCTGGCATCAAGGCTGTGCTCAAAGTCGGTTGTTTTGTCGCCATTTAAAGCAATGGCGTTGCCTTTAATCAGCTTACGACCTTCATTGTTGGAAGGGGCAATTTCAGCCTCAACCAACCCTTGTAGCAAGGTGCAGCTGCTTTGTGACAACTTTTTGTAAGGCATGCCATCTTGCTTAAGTTGAGCAATGTCCGCACTATCTAAGTCGCTTAGGTTGCCTTTAAATAGGGCATGGGTAATACGCTGGGCAGACTCTAATGCCTCAGCGCCGTGCACCAATTCTGTCATGGCATTGGCCAATGCTTTTTGACCATGTCTTAAGTGTGGTTCGCCCTGCTGTTTGGCCATAATTCCCATGATCACTTCTGGTGATAAGAACGTGAAGAGTTTAAGGTATTCTTCCACCTTACTGTCTTCAACGTTCAACCAAAACTGATAAAATGCATAAGGCGATGTTTTGTTGGCCGAAAGCCAAACTGCGCCAGACTCGGTCTTACCAAACTTTGTGCCATCCGATTTTGTAACAAGTGGTAGTGTTAAAGCGTGCACTTGGTTGTTGTTCATGCGGCGGGTTAGCTCTACACCGCTGATGATGTTGCCCCACTGGTCAGAACCACCAATTTGCAGGGTGCAGTTGTGCTGTTCGTTCAGCACTTTATAGTCCAAACCTTGCAGCAAAGTGTAGCTAAATTCTGTAAAGGAAATGCCTTGGTCTTCACGGCTTAAGCGTTGTTTTACACTCTCACGGTTCATCATCATATTGACACTAAAATGTTTGCCGATATCTCTTAAAAACTCAATCACATTGAGGGACGATGTCCAGTCGTAATTGTTAACCGCAAGGGCCGAGGTTTCACTGTCATCAAAGCGGACAAATTGGCTGGTTTGCTGCTGGAGCTTTTCGGTCCATTCTTGTACGGTTTGTGCGGTGTTGAGGGATCTTTCTGTGGCTTTAAAGCTGGGGTCACCAATCATGCCGGTGGCACCGCCGACCAACACCACAGGTCGGTGGCCATAATCTTGAAAACGTTTCAGCATTAAAAGGGGTACAAGGTGGCCAACGTGCAAGCTGTCTGCTGTGGGGTCAAAGCCTGAATAAACGGTGCAAACGCCGCTGTCTAAGTGTTGTTTAAGGGACTCTAAATCGGTGCTTTGATTGATAAGCCCGCGCCACTGTAAATCTTCAATTAAATTCATCATTTCACCTCTTTTATTGCCCCAAGAATTTAGCAGAATTGAAGGCGAATAGCAACGTATTGAGGCTTATGTAACTATATTTTTTATAAGCGCTTTTGAGGGGGATAAATGTCAGTTTTTGAGTGACGCTTTGTGGTGCATGCTTAAAAGGGTGTTACCAAAGGTTTTAAGCCAGCGCTCGGCCTTGGCGTAATGTGGGTCATTTTGGGCGACCAGTTGCCAAAAACGGTTGGAATGGTTCATATGCGTCAGGTGGCAAAGCTCGTGCACCACCACATATTCAATCACAAATTCGGGCGCAAAATAAAGCATGAGGTTGATGTTCATGTTTTGTTTGGATGAAAGGCTGCCCCAGCGTGAAGTCATATTTTTAATTTTTAATTGCTTGGGCGCGCCTAATGTATTGTGGTGTTTGGCAATGTAGCGTTTAACAATTTTCTTCAGTTGGCATTTGGCTTCTAGCCAACCTTCTGTGGTTGTGGGGATGGCGGTTCGTGGTTCAAAACTTGCTGTTTTTTGCTGCAGAAGGTTCAGCTGTGTTTGCGCCCAAGCCTGTTTTTCGGCCATAAATTTGTGGCCATAATCTTCTTTTAAATGCGGGGGTATGACCACTTCAAAAAGGCCATTTTTAAATGTGATACGGCCATACTTACAGCGGCTACTGACACGGATGCTGTATGGGATTTGGCTTTCTGGCGTGGTGTGTATCATGGTTGTTAATTTAGCATTGCCACCGTGTAAAAGCCAATAAAAAACACCCTTTGTTCAAGGGTGTTTGCTTTGCGATTGGGGGTTAATTCAAGCGGTGTAAGCTTGCGATGAGGTTTTGTTGTTGCGCTGTGCGGCGCTGCATAAGTTCCAGTTCCACCTCCTTTTGGTAACCTTCGCCGCAGTTGGCCAACCATTGGTTGACAAGAGGTGGTGCTTCTTTTTGGGAGAATTTATAATAAATGCAAGCCTTTGCCATGTTTTGGCTGATATGCTTGCCAGTTAGGTAGCAAAGGGCCAGTTGCTGGCATGCTAAAAGGTGGCTTTTTTCCGCCGCTTTGTGCAGTAACGCAAGTTCGGGTATTTGCTTACTTTCCAGTTGGGCATTAAACAGGGCGTACATGGCTTTGGCATTGCCTTTTTCTGCCGACTTTTCAAGAAACGCCATAAAGTTTTGGTTTTTTTGTTTGTCGGGGAAAAGCTTATGATAAGCGCAGTGTCCCAAGGCGTAGTCTCCTTCGGCACTGCCGTGGTTGGCGGAAATTTCGGCCAGCTGAATAGCTGTTAAAACGTCCTCATCACAAGTGGCGTTTGTTAAGATTTTTTGGCTGACTAAGCCTTGTGCATCGCTGTGTCCAGCGTGACTTGCCAGTTCAATAAGACTATGTCCTTTTTGAGGGTCTTGTGCCACAACAACGCCGTGGAGGTGAAGCTTGCCAAGGGCAAAAAGGGCGCCTGCGTGGCTGCCACAAGCCGCTCTTTGTAAAAAGGCGATACCTTTTGAAGCTGCTTCAACGTTGGTTTTGCCTTGCTCTGTCATGCAGTTTTTTAAGTGCGCAAACGCCAAATGGTAACAGGCGTCATAGTCGCCTTTTAGGGAGCGGTTGGTTAAGGTGTGGAGCGCGCGGGGGCGCTTGGCCACAATGTCTTTAAATAATTGAGAATTTGACTTCTTCATGGTGTCACCTTCAAAAAATGTCAGGAATAGGGGGTGGATGTCCGATGCGTAAATTGCGCATCAAAAGTGAAAAATGACGCATAAATGTGCATCAATACGCATTTTATGCATCTATCATATTTTTGAGTTGTGAAACTTAAAAACTGGAAAGAAGATTTTTAAAAGATGACTTATCGTATCACTTTTTATGTGTAATTGTCAATTTTTTGATAAAAAAGCCCCTACGGTGTGTAGGAGCCTTTGTTAATGTCGTTTTTCAGTTTTAGTTTGTCCTTCCGGCGGTTGGACTTTTTGTTTTTATCCCGTTCGCCGTGAACACCAGCTTGTTTCATCATCTCTGGGTCAACGTAAGCCATGTTGCGGTGCGGCGTGTTGCCACTTACAGCTTCTTGAATGCGCTTTTGTTTTCGGCGTTCAAGTGCTTTTGCACTGCGTCGCTTGTTTTTCTTTCGAGCCATAAGCCCTCCAGTTCAGTGGTTGTGAAAAAAGGTGAAAGATGTTGTTTGACAAAAAGAATGTGTGGGGTGGCCATCCTTGCTTTTCAAGCGTGCTTGCATAAAATTATGGCAGAATATGCAAAACGGTGCGACTTTTGCTTGAAAGCGCAGCAAGCCCGTGGTAAACATTAAACATCTTATGCGGGATTAGCATAGTGGTAATGCTCTAGCCTTCCAAGCTAGCTAGAGGGGTTCGATTCCCCTATCCCGCTCCAATTTACCCCCAGCGTTAAAAATAAGTTATGCCCTTGGTCAGGCTTCGCTTTGGCATGGTGTGAGAAGGGAGGGGAAGCGAAAAGAAGGTGACAGCCTTCGTGTGACCGGTTCGGTCACGCCCCTCGTAAAAAGAGGGGTTTGACAGGAGGGCAGATAACCTGCCCGACGCAGACGACAAGCGAAAGCTTGGTCGCCCGCAAGGGTAAGCGTCAGCGCATCATTCTCACGCACCACACCTTGATTTTTCATTGATGACGGGTGTAACATGTTGCGTGGTTCCATAAGTAAATAGTGAAATGGTAAGAAAAAAGAAGGCCGAAGACTATGATTCAAATTCGCTTGGCAGATGGCCGTGGCTTAACCCAATTGGGTTGGCTGAAAAGTCAGCACAGTTTCTCCTTTGGTGACTATTATGACCCTGATCATAACGGTTTTGGCACTTTGCGGGTGATCAATGAAGATGTTGTTGCACCAGGGCAGGGTTTTGGCAAGCATCCACACCGCAACATGGAAATTTTGTCCATTGTGTTAAGCGGCACCCTTGAACATAAGGACAGCATGGGCAACGGCTCTCGCATTCAAGCGGGAGATGTTCAGCGGATGAGTGCTGGCACAGGGGTGACCCATAGCGAGTTTAACCCATCAGCCGATGAGGCTGTCCACTTTTTGCAGGTTTGGTTTGTGCCCAACAAGCAAGGGATGGCGCCAAGTTATGACCAAAAGTCCTTCGATGAAAAAGGGCGGATGGGGCAATTGCAACTGATTGTGTCACCTTCAGGGCGGGACGGCTCGCTAACCATCCATCAAAATGTGGATATTTACGCAGGAACATTGGCGCACTCCAGTCAAGGTTTTGATTATGTCACGCTTGCGGGGCGTCGGGTTTGGGTGCAGGTGGCGAAAGGGCAATGCCATATGAATGGTCACCCCCTCAAAGCAGGGGACGGTGCGGCGGTGATGGACGAAGAACGGCTGACCTTCACAAACGGTGAAGATGCCGAGATTTACATTTTTGACATGGCGGCATAACTGAGCACAGAAGAGTTAAAAAAGGCTGTCACGCTTTGGACAGCCTTATTTTTTATGGGTTTTCAGACCTTTTGATTTCCAATTTAAAGGGGTAAGTGCGGGACTGTTCTTGGGTGGAATAGACCACTTTTACAAATTGAGGTGTGCCTGAAGCGTATTGCGTGATGCTGTCGCCCGATTTAGTTTTCATGTTGGCTTTCAGCACTTGCTTTTTGCCGCTAAGCGGTAACACATTGAGAATTTGCCCCTCAGGGTCTTCTAACTTGTAAGTGAGGTTGTTGTATTCTGCCTTTTCAATATGCACCAAGGCTTTGCCCACTTTATGCGGTTTGTCGGTCGTTGCGGGTATCACATCCTCTTGAATGACATTGGCAATGCGCAGTTCTAAAATGCCGTGGACGGTTGTGGCGTCATCCGTGGTATAGCCGTCGGCCAGTCTTAGGGCTTTTTCACCTTTTACGGTGTGTTGGTATAGGGCGCTGTCCCCTTGGTAGGTCATATGGGAAGAGGCTGATAAAGCTTGGGGTTTATTGTTGCGGTCCTTCCCGCAGGTTTCTAGTTTTAAAATGTTGTTGCCTTGGCTATTTTCCACCCTTTGGATGGTAACTTTGGCGCGGGCGTTTTCGTCATTGCTGTGCATGCTGGCGGGTATGTTGGGGATGATGCCACTTTTAACATGGACAAATAATGTGCTGTCATTTTGTTTTCTGCGATTGGAGAAGGACTGGGCTTCGGCGCCAACCAGCACTCTAAATGGGCCAAACTTTTCGCCAAGGTCTTGGCTGAATTGGTCAATGTTGCTGGTGTCAATGTTGTCAATGTCTGCATTGTTTTGATAGTAAGGAATTTGCCTTGGGTCCGCCAATACATCTTCTTTTGGCTCGGTGGATTCGGACTCTGATTCGGTTGTGGATTGAAACTTGAATTGGGACTGAATCAAGGTGGCAATTTGATTTTGAATGTCACTCATCTGGCTGATTTGGTCGCCAGATATTGCCATGTTGAAGGTGAGTTTGTTGCCGCTGGCGTCAAATTCCATGCTTTCAAGGATGTCCTTGTAAAACTGGATGCTTGCCGGCTCTTTGGGGAACAGTTTCACAAAGCCGTCCCTTTTTTCCTGTGCGTTGGTGGCCAGTTCTTTGGCTTGTTCGGCCGTGGTCCATGACTGAAGGTTTAACGCCACGCCACGATCCATCAGGCTCACCTCGGCGCCAAAGTAGGTTTTGGTAAAGTCTTCGGTGGGGGCTTGCGCCAGCATCATCCGTGTCATCGGTTCTTTAATTTGTTTTTTGGCTAATTCTGGGTTGAAAATGGCGGCGGCAAACAGTTTGTTTTGGCGGTAAGTTTTCCACGGTGCGGCATGGTCACTGTTTTTTGGATTGGTCAGTTTTTTAAGCGCTTGTTTGATTTTACCTTCGGCGGTGATGATGATGTTGTCCTGTTGGATTGAAATATCCAAGTTAGGGACTTTGCCACAGGTTTCCACATCCTCTGGTGGGGTGACACGGTAAATATGGGCATTTTTGGCAATGGCGGTGGTGAGGGCGTTTTGTTTGATGGCGCTGGCCAGTTTTTCGGGGTTAAATTGCCCAGTCAACACCAAGGTGACGTCTAAGGTGGTTCTACTTGCTTCGGTGCTGGCTGCTTCCGCCACCAACAGCAATTTTTCAGCTTGTTTGTGGATGGGTGCGCCAGCGCTGTTGAGTTTTTGTAAAAAGCCAAGGGGGTTGCCAACGGACATTTTAGGCGCTTGGCTTAAAAGGTCCCCCTCTGTTTCGGCAAGGCTTAAACTGCGTTCAATATCGGCATAAAAAACCGCCACGGTTTGTGGGGTTAGCAGTTTTTGCTCGGCAATGTCAATGGTTTCGGATGGTTTAGATGTGGTGAGGGACTGGATGTATTGATAAACAATTAGCATAGCCAACAGAGCTACCACCAGGCCTGCGGCCATTAAAAGGTGTTTTTTTGGTAATTGTTGCAAGGGTTTGATTTGCATGGGTTGTGCCAGCCTCTTTTTTTATAGGTTATATCTAAAGTTTAGCGCAGGCTCCACCAAAAGTGAAGCCCTAACAAAGTTGTTAAAGTGGTGGCGTGGGTTTTTTAAATCACACGAATCATGTTGGTGGTGCCGGCCACGCCAAAGGGAAGGCCAGCGGTCAGCACAATCGGTGCGTCCACCTGTTCAAGTTTGGCGTCTTTAACCGCGCTGAGTGCAAGGTCGCTCAAGCTTTCTTGGCTGGTGGGGTTGGGTTTGATTTGACAGTTTAAGCCCCAAGCCAAGTTGATACGGCGGGCGGTGTGAAGGTGCGGTGTCACCGCAATGATGTGGCGTCTTGGGCGCTGGCGGGACATTCGCAGTGCGGTCGATCCATATTCCGTGAAGGTCACAATCACCTTGGCTTTCAATGCATAGGCTGTTTCCGCCGCGGCGTGGGTAATGGCGTCGCCAGTGTTGGGCATGGTGGAAACTTCACGGGCGTGGATCAAGTCATACCATGCGCTAGATTTTTCAACCCGACAAATCACATTGTGCATGGTTTGCACTGCCTTTTCGGGGAACTTGCCAGCTGCACTTTCCGCACTGAGCATCAAGGCATCAGCGCCTTCAAAGGTGGCGTTGGCGACGTCGGAAACTTCCGCACGGGTGGGGGATGCGTTTTCAATCATGCTTTCCAGCATTTGGGTGGCCACAATCACCGGTTTGCCTTCTTGTCGGCACTTGCGGATGATTTTCTTTTGAATAGATGGCACGTCTTCAATGGGGCATTCTACGCCCAAGTCGCCCCTTGCGACCATAATGGCGTCCGACGCGTCTATGATGTTTTCAATGCGTTTTACGGCGTTGGGCATTTCAATTTTTGCGAGGACAGCGGCTTTACCATCCACCTTGGCTTTCACATCTAAGATGTCTTGTTCCTTTTGGACAAAGGAAACGGCTACCCAGTCCACGCCGTTTTCAAGGCCGAACTCAAGGTCCTGCCAGTCCTTTTCGGTGACAGAGGAAATGGGCAGGTCTACCCCAGGGAGGTTCACGCCCTTGCGGCTGGAAACAGTGCCACCTTCATACACTTTACAGGTGACTTTACGGCCCTGCTTTTCCACCACATTCATGCGGACAATGCCATCGTTGATGTACACCTTGTCGCCTTTGGTTAAAATGTCCAAAATTTCGGGGTGGGGTAGGTTACAGCGGTTTTTGTCCCCTTCTTCAGGGTTGTCGTCAATGACAAAAAAGTCCCCTTCTTCAAGGTCGTGTTTCGCTTGGTCTTTAAATGCGCCAAGGCGAATTTTAGGGCCTTGCAAGTCCTGCAAGATGGTGATGGGTTTTCCGTGCTTTTCTTCAAGCTTGCGGATATTTTCAATGTTGGTTTTGTGGGTGGCATAGTCCCCGTGGGAAAAGTTGAGGCGGAAAGCGTCCGCTCCGGCGATGAAAAGTTTATCCAACATTTCAAAGCTGGATGAGGCTGGGCCAATGGTGGCTAGAATTTTTGCATGACGATCTCGCAAATTTGACACAGGAGGTACCCTTTATTTTTTGTAATTCTTATGGTAAATGCAAAAAACGCTTAAACATTTTGGCATTCGCTTTTACACTTTAACATAGAATAGGTGTAAAAAGTTTGAAAAACAAGGCATCTACAACAAAGATTTTTTTAAATATGTGGAGAGAATATGTTAAGGCTTGCCATTTTTTTAGTGCAAATTTGGAACTATAGATACCAAGTTTTGTTGCCGATTGTTTTATTGCCTTTGTTAGTTTTAAGCATAAGTTTGGCCTATAACCCTCTTTACGAAGCGACGACTACGGTCAGCGTGAACCGTGCAAAAGCCAGCTCTCCTGTGTTGATGAACATTTCCGACCCGAGTAATAGCCTGATTTTAGAGCGCCGCTTAAAAAGCGAGTCTGTGGTGAGGGACACCATTTTGGACACCGGCGCCGTGGTTGGTTTTGACCTGCTAGATAAAGAACAGCGCAACAAAGAACTGCGTGAGTTTACAAGCCGCATCCGCATGACCATTTTAAGCGACGATATGGTGCGCATCAATTACAAAGGTGCCAGCCCCGAAAAGGCGGAAAATGTCTTAGAAGTTTTGGTTTCCAACTTTATTGATGAAGTGCTTGCGCCCGAACGTGTCCGCGTGGGGGACCTTTTGTCTTCCCTTGGTAACCAAGTGCAACTTTATAGCGAGCAAGAAAAACGCGCGACTGAACGCTTGAATGTGATGCAAGCCAAGCTTTCCCGCACTACAGGCAAAGCCCGTGAAGCTTTGTTAAAAGAACTTGTGAACGTGGAATTTGCAGTGCAAAAAGCGGTTGCCCAAAAGGACTTGGCGCAAAGCGAGTATGAAGAGCTGTTGTTACAGTCCCGCTCCTTGATGGGTGGCCAATTCCACAATGAGCCAAACGCCATTTTGTGGATTGTGGATCCAGCGCTTTCTTTAAGTGCCAAGCGTGACATGAGCTATCACATCAACATTTTGTTCATTGCGCTGCAAGCGGCTTTAGTGTTGGCCTTGGTGTTGGTGCTTTACCGCAAGTTTACCGACGCAACGCTGAAAACAGAAGAAGAGATTTACGACGCTTTAGGCCTTAAAATTTTGGGTCACGTTCCCAACTTAGGCCATGTGCAAAATGAAGGTGGTAAGCTGATTATTACCACGCAATCCAAAGTTTTATAAGAGGTGAGAAGATGACAGATATCAAACAAGAAGAGTTGGCATCCATTGCGAAGAAAAACCGCAAAAGCCGTGCTTCTGGCACCATGGGCACGTCCATCATTCAGCCGACTTCCTACACCGAAGTCAGCCGTATTCACCGTGGCGCATTGTCCACCTTAAAAGGAAGTATGGTGGTGACAGCCGCCACAGCGGGCGAAGGCACAACTTTGCTGGCGCATTTAATGGCACAGCGCAGTGCCGAGGCCGGCCGCAAAACCTTGTTGGTTGACCTGAACATGCGCAACACCGAACTTTCAAACAACCTGTTGCCAGACCGTACTGCTTGGAACCTAGGCGGGCGCAACTTTGCTGAAGGTTTTGGGGACTTGATTCACCCAACGTCTGACCCGAACCTGTTTTTCATGCCTGCACCTTTAGACAGTGTCAGCGTCCAATTTTTGAAGGACATGTCCCACGCCGGTGCGTTCTTTGATGCATTGGAGAAAAGTTTTGAACACATTGTGGTGGACACCACGCCCATTGGTTCACTGAACCGTTATAACGTAGACCCTGTGACCTTGTCCGCCGCGGCAAGACGTACGGTGCTGGTGATGATGGCCAACCGCACCCACAAGGACAAAGTGCACAAAGCAGTGAAACAGTTGCGAGAATCGGGTGCGAATGTTGAAGGCATGGTTGTGAACGACTTGGAAAACCCAAGCTTGCGCAGTCAGCTCAACAACTTTGCCGACTTCTTTAAACCGGTTGCTCCTGGTTTTACCCAATGGATGCGCCAAAAAATTGCCAAAAGTGAAAGGCTGGACTAATGCGCCTGCTTGGTGGCGTTTTGGCAGTTTTGATGCTTGGCGCTGTGGCGGTTAAGGCCGATGCGTCCAGTTACAGCCAATGCCGTGTGTTGGCGGTGGTGGAAGATGTCTATTTTAACAAAATGCACGTGCGTATTTTGCGCTTTAATGAACTGACCACCCAAAACACGGATTATAATTACCAGCAGTGTGACGGCTTGGTGGATAAAGTTGTGGCGCTGTATGAAAACGGCGATGATGCGCCAGACGAGTATTGTCATTTTAAATTCAAGGCCGATTTTCAAAGTAAAAAATGGCGCAACCGCATCAAGGACAATATGGCCAAAGGCGACATGGTGAAGCTGGACTATATTTATTACAGTGCAATGACACCCGCAGGCCCCACCTGCATGAAAGATTGGCAATTGGTGGAGCATGTGCCGTTAAACAAACATGCCCGCTAGCAAGGCTTGTATAATTTGAAAAGGTTGATATATTCAAACCCATGAGCGTAAAACATGTATTACTAGTTTGTTTGGATGAAGCGGATGGTCAAACCCTGAAAACCACAGGGCAATTGGCCTTGGCGGCTTGTGCCCAAGGTATTCAAGTTTCCATTTTAACCAATGCGGTTGAGGGGTCGGAATTTGAGGGCATTCACAAGGACATCCAAGTGTTCCACAGTGTGGAAAGCAAATGGCCTGCCATGTTGGGTGGCAACGCTTTGGTGGCTTTGCGCCGTGCGCTTAAATCGGGCACTCAAATCAGCCATGTGCATTTTATTGGCATGAGCCTCCACACAATGGTTTTAGGTTGGGTTTGCCAACGTTACGACGTGCCGTTTTTAGCCACAGCGCTGAGTGACAGTTGCTTTGAATTGAACAAACAGCCCTTTGGCTTGCGTAAAAAATACCTCAAGCACCTTGATTATATGGATCAGATTGTCGTCAGCAATCAAATGATGTTGGAAAAAGCCAATTTGATTCACCTTGATAACATTTTGTTGATTAAAGAGGGTGTGGACACTGACCGCTTTAAACCGGTCCTCTCCAAACGGCCTATCCGCCGTGAACTAGAACTGCCAGAAGGCAGCACCATTGTTTGCTGTATGGCGGACATTGAACCGGCCAATAAACAGCTGGAAACACTAAAGATGTGCATGCCTTTGGGTGACTATCTGCAAGTGATTTTTTTAGGCAAGGTTAAGGACGTGGCCTACTTTGAAAAATTGAAAGAGGAGATGCGTCGTACCGCGGTGGAGCCTTATGTCATTGTGAGGGATGCAGTGATGAACCCAGAAGATTATTTACGCGCTTGCGACGTGTTTATGTTGCTGGGCGGGGTGGAGAAAAGACAAAGCACCATTTTAGAAGCGCAAAGCTGTGGCTTGCCTGTGGTGCTGGAATCTTCCAACAGTGCGCTGGCGCTGACCAATGGCAACAAAACAGGGGTGGTGTTATACCCCAACAATGCTTTGGCCAAAGGTGCGGTGGAAAAATTGCTGTCCGACCCCAACTTCCGTCAAGGTAAGGCCCTTTATGCCAGACCTTTTGTTAAAAAAGAGCATGAATTTAAGGACATGCTGACGTCATATATCCGGCTGTATCAGTCCCTTTAATGTCTATGAATATTAAACATAAAAAAACGCCTCAACCGAGGCGTTTCTTGTGGCGGGCTTAGGCGCCAGGTTTTTCGCTGAACAAGCCTTCTTTTTCGGCAACAGGTTTTTCGCTCCAACTGTCCGCATCGGGCAGTGGGTCTTTGCTTTCGGTCATGTTTGGCCATAGAGCGCTGAACTTTTCGTTGATGCCAGCCCATTTTTGCTCATCGGCGGTCAGCTCTTCGTCCGACTTAATGGCTTCAATGGGGCATTCGGGTTCACAAACACCGCAGTCAATGCACTCATCCGGGTTGATGACTAGCATGTTTTCACCTTCGTAAAAGCATTCCACAGGGCACACTTCCACACAGTCGCTGTAGCGACATTTAATACATTTACCTGTTACAACAAAGGGCATTTTTATGTTCCTTTTATTCTGTTCTCTGTTTTCTATATACATGATGGGTGGGCTGGATGCAACAGCATAAAATTTTTGTCGTTCGGCAATAACGTATTTTGGTTGTGTAAATTATACAAATGTTTTTATTTTCGCTAGTATATATAAGGGAAGAACAGATATTGGCACATGATGAACTGTAAAAATATAAAAACACATCAGGGCAAGCAAGCATACAAGCTTTATTTAGGGGCTTGCGTGGTGCTTTGTAGTGTGGTGGTGTCTGCCGTTGCGGTGGCGCAAAACTACTTGCCTTCTGGGAGATTGCCCAAAATTACCATTGGCGGTAAACAGGTGTTGACCAATGAGCAGATGAAACACAACACCGTGGATTCGGACCTGCCAGAAGCTTTAAAAAATGACCGCACCAAAATGGCCATTGAAAACAGACGCCGGATTCAAATTTGGAACCACACCCCGTTTAGAGGGCCTGTGGCTGCCCCCATCACTTGGGTGGAAATGAACGACATGAGCTGTCTCTACTGCCAAGACTTGTCCCAAAAAATTGATGAGATTTTTAAGAAGGACAAATACAAAGGCAAAATTCAGCACTTTTTCATGCATTTGCCAGTGGATAAATATAACTTTACCAACGCTGCGGCGTTTTATGGTCGTTTGGCTTTTGGCGCTGGTGAATTTTGGGATTACCGCCAAAGTTTGTACAATGTGTCATCCGCCACCGATAATATCTTCACCGAAAAGCTGATTTCGGTGGGCGTGCCAGAAAAAGAGATACGCCGGATGACCCGCAAAAACGCCAGACAATACTACAAAGAATTGGATGCCGACCGTACGGCTGTTCAAAGCATGGGGGAGCATAAACCGCCTGTGCTTTACGTCAACGGTATTAAAATTGGCGGCAGCATTACCTTAGAACAATTAGAGTCCTTAATGGATTATGAAATTAAACTTTACGAAAGAAGTCTATAGCCATGTCCGACCAACTGAAAAAGCAAATTCAACAAGCGCAAACCGCCGTTGTGGATGTTCACAATCAGTTGGCCGCCAGTGTTTATGATCAAAAGGTTGCTTTTGACTTTCCGCCATACCCCACTTATGCCACTACCGAAACTATTGATGGCGTGTTTAAATCTGTGAAGGATGAGGTGTTGTATGAAAAGAGCATCTACACCCCAAAAGCCGAGCCTGAAGTTGAAAACGAAAGCGGGCAAGCACAACAACCACAGCAAAAACAAAATGTTTTTGGGCAAGGGCAAAATAAGGCGGAAGAAAAGCCTTTAATGCAGGACATGTTCAAGCCTAAAAAGGTGGACCATGGCTATGCAACTGACTTTTTAAGCCAAATTAACACCTATTCTATCTTCAAATATAGCATGGAGAAGCTTCCAAATAAATTTGACCCGTACAGCTTGAAAGAAGCGGAGCGGAACTTGGTAGGCGTGCTATACACTGAGCTGGACTACGCCACGGAAAATATGGCCAGTTTGGGTTACAGTTTAGCGGCGGTGAACAAAATGAAAAGCGTGGTGGAATCCATTGCTGTGGGGCGCTTAAGTGACGCGTTAACAGTGTTGCGCACCGCAAAGAAAAACTTCCCCAACAACCGGTCTCTGGCTTTTATGGTCAGCCAAGTTTATTTTTATAAAGTGGCGCAAGGGGCGTCAGAATTGTTGCCAGAAGCAAGGTCGGAAGCGAAGAAGGCTTCTCTTTACGCAGAGGAAGTAAACAAAGACCAGTTGATGCAGTACCGCTATGCTTATGTGTTGCATGAGTCCAATTATGACCAAGCACGGGCGATGCACTTGATCCGTGAATATTATTTGCTAAACCCAGAAAGTTTAACCGAAAGTCGTGGCTTGGGCGTGCATGACGGCGTGCATCTGAAAGCATGGGTTTTGGTGAGCATGATGGACCCATCCCACCTCACTAATTATGAAGTGGAAAGCATTGCTACCATTGCTAAAACTGGCATATCGGGTGTGAATTTTTACCTCAATATTATTAGGCCCTTTGTTTTGCCAAGGTTGTCTGATAAAGATGATGCGGTGGTTGCCCCTTTAAAAGACATTGAGCTGATGATTGCGAAAAGTTATCACAAATATAACCAGCTTGTGCAAGAAATTCAGCAAAACTACAATGAAGAAATGGATCTTCAGCCAGCCAGCCAATGCATTTGGACACTTGAAAACCGTTACTTAAGCCAGCTTTTAAAGGCGGCACCGCTGCCCAAGTTTGATGAGATTTATCTTTACACAAGTTTGGACGCAAAAAGGCACAGTGAAGACGTGTACCCCAACAAAGCCATGCCGGCTATGGGCTTGCCGAAGGTGAATTACTGGCGGGTTTGGTCGCTGGCGATCACGGCGGAAGAAGGTAAGGGCAGCAACCGTACGCTGCCAGTGCAGAACATTGTGCCCCATGCGGAAATTTACCGTCAATTTGATCGTATGCTTGAAACATTGACCGCCTTTGAAAAGGAAGTTATCCCTGATGAAAAATGGGAGGTGATTCAACCTTACATGCCCGATTATGAATATGGGATTTTTATTCACATTGCAGCCGGGGCGGACGCGTTTCAGGTGCCAGATAACCCTTATTATTTAAACTTTTACCGTTCGTGGGTGACCCACAAACCGCGTGGTCCACTGCCTTCACAGCTTATTTTGCAAATGGCGGAAAATGGTCATTTTATATCCCCACATGAAGTTGTGGCCGCTTTTCAAGGGGTGTACCGTGTGATGACCGATGAAGTCCACGGTTTAAAAGCCCGCGCCAAAGCGGCTTTAAAAGCTTGCTTGAAAGACAGCGAAAGTAAAAATGCAGCGCGTGCGAAGGATATTCTGCGTGATGGTCATTTTAATGAATATTGGTGGCTTTATGTCATTGTGTTGCCTTTAGCGGTGTTGGCATTTTTTGTTATTTTTGGTTCCGGTGGTTCGTCATCTGGGGTGTTGATGTTACTGGCCATTGTGCTGGGTGCCTGTGTTTTTGGTTATGTTGTTTACAGCTTTGCCATTAAAGGGGGTGATGAAGAGGGGGGTGATGACGAGGAAGCGTTAGAGCTTCCAGAAAAGCCCAAGGACAATGAGTGATAACTGATTTGAAGATACAAAAAAGCGGCCAAGTTGGCCGCTTTTTAAATGCATGGGATGTTACACCAAGCCACGCTCGTAAGCGTAAATAGCGGCTTGGGTACGGTTGTTCATATCCAGCTTTTTCAAAATAGCTTTAATATGCACCTTAATGGTACCTTCGGTCACGTCCAAGTTGCGGGCAATGCCTTTGTTGGACTCACCACGGGCAATGTGGCGCAAAATTTCTTCTTCACGGGGGGTAAGGCCCACTTCACTGGCTTGTTGGCGGTTGGCCATGCCACGTACCAATGCGTCCGAAGGGAATACGCTTTCACCAGCCAGTACCAAGTGCAATGCTTGGTTTAAAGCTTCACTGTTGGATGTTTTAAGCAGGTAACCTTTAACGCCTAAATCCACAGAGCGCATCAAGTCGGATTCAGTCAGTTCAACACTTAAAATAACAATTTTAGCGTTTGGGTTTTTTGCTAAGATTTCTTTTGATGCTTCCAGACCAGACATGTTTGGCATTTTAAGGTCCATCAATGTGATATCTGGTTGTAGTTCGCTGTGCAGTTTTACAGCTTCATCACCGTCGCTGGCTTCACCAACAACTGTAAATTGTTCACTGTCTAATAGGGAGGTGACACCTTCGCGGATCAAGGCGTGGTCGTCTACTAAAAGGATGCTTTGTTGCATGCGCATGTCCTTGTCATTTTTAATTTTTTTGACTACTTTTAAAGTTATGGCATAAATAATATTAAAAATCTATAAAAACATCATTGTAAACAGGGCTTTTTTCTGCCGGTGTGACGATTTAAATGTGTGTTTTTTAAGCGATTCGGTTACCAAGGGTTGTGTTTTGCCTTGATAGCTAAGGCGTTTGGGGTGTTTGCCCATTTCACATCATATGAATGAAGTGTTGAGAGGGGGAATATGCTATTTTTTTTCATGAAAGCATTGACAAGGCTTAGAAAGTAACGTATATAACACATCTAATCGCACCCAAAAGGGTAATTTATATTGTAATTGATTGAAGAGAAGGACTGCAAGATGGCGAACCGTAACAGCATTTACATCAAGCTAGAATCTACAGCCATTAACCCAAAAACGGGTCGCAAAACAGGTTTTTACTACGTAACCACTAAAAACCCAAAAAGCCTGAACACAACAGAAAAAATGTCTTTCAACAAGTATGACCCTGTTGTGCGTAAGCATGTAGAATTCAAAGAAGTTAAGTTGAAGTAATCTCAACCACACTTTTACAAAATAAGGAGCTCCGGCTCCTTATTTTTTTGTAAAAACAAAGGTTAACCCTAAGATGTTTTTAAGGTTAAAGCCTTTTTGAATGAGGTGGTTGATGATGTGAGCTGTCTTCTCCTCGCCAATCAACGGGGTGTTGAGGGTGCAAATGATTTTTTGATACCTTGCAATTTCATCATCGTAAACAAAGGCAATTTCGGCGCCGATAACATCAAAAACCAAAGTGTTGGCATCACTCTTTTGTGCCAGTTCAGCAAATGTTGTTTGTGGGACTTTGAGGGTTTTGTCCACTTGTCCCCACTTTTCAAAAATGGAGGATGTGAGATAGTCCTGCATAATGTAAAAGTCGGTCTTTTCTTGGCTGTTTTCAGGGGTGAGGGTGGCGTGAATCACTTCCACCGCCACGTTGTTGATTTGGGCATTTTTTTCAATGATCGGGTGCAGGTTTAACTGTGGTTCCACCGCTGTAACCTTCTGCCCAGTGTGTTGAGTCATAAAGGTGGTGGTTACACCGAGGCCTGCGCCAATTTCCAGCACTTTGTCTTTCGGTTTTAAATAGCGGTGCAGCATTTCCAGCAGTTGGGCTTGGTAATCGCCACAGCTGATGAGGTAACCATACTTTGCACCCACCGTTTGGTTGACCACCAGCGACAAATTGTAAAAAGGGTGTTTTAAAACAATGTCGCCTTGTGCTTGGTTGAGTACTGTGGCAAATCCACGTATCAGGAGTGATTCTTCAGGTAAGGTGGTGGGCACCGCTTTGAGACCAAAATGGTTTTTGATCAAGTCCTGCCGTTGAAGGCGGTCCTGAAAAATGTCTCGCTCAATTTGAATGTTTGCATCAATTAACCGTGGCTGAAAAGCCCTGTCCTTTTTAGAACGCATCACCATACCCTTTGACTTTAATTTGCGTAAGGGTTTATGTATACAATCTTTAATTGTAGTTTATGAAAAGCTGACAGCAATCACAGGTGGGCAGTTTTAAAGCTTGAATGTTGTAAACACTGGCACATGGTCGGACGGGCGCTCCAAGCTTCTTGGGCTTTCATCAACCCCTGCGTCCACCACTTTTTTGCTTAAGCCTTCACTGGTGAGCACATGGTCAATCCGCATGCCTTTGTTACGGGTGTATGAATTCATGCGGTAGTCCCACCAGCTAAACTGTGGTTTGTCTGGGTGAATCAGGCGGAAGCTGTCCTTAAAGCCCCAGTCCATCAAATGGTTGAGCCATGTCACCTCTTCGGGGAGATAACCGCACTTTTTGGCGCATTTTTCAACGTCGTGGACGTCAATGTCGGTTGGGGCAATGTTAAAGTCGCCACAAATCAGCACATTGTCTTGTGGGGTGAAGTCGTCTTCCATCCATTCACGCAGACGGCGGTAAAACATGCCTTTCATAGCGTATTTTGGGCTGTCTGGGTTGTCCCCTTGGGGGATATAAACATTGACAATGCGCACGCCGTTTAAGGTGCAGGCAATTACCCGTTTTTGGTCGTTCATGTCTCCTTCAGGGAAGCCTTTTTGCACGTCTTCTAAGGTGTGGGGGGTAATAAACGCTACGCCGTTGTACGCGGCTTGGCCGTGGGTGTAAACATTCAAGCCCATGGCTTCAAAAACGTCCCGTGGGAATTCTTCATCGCGCACCTTTGTTTCTTGCAGGCACAAAATGTCTGGCTTGTTTTCCGCCAACCAATTTTGGACATGTTCTAACCTTGCGCGAATGGAGTTTAAGTTCCAGCTAACAACTTTCATATGACTTGTGCTCTTTTACCTTGGTGTTTTAAATTTGCTTTGTTAAAATTTGTGCTATGAATCAAAAAGCATTAGAGCAAAAATTGCAAGCAGCTTTTCAACCTTTTTGGATGGCGCTTGAAAATGAGTCACACCTTCATGCGGGTCACGCAGGGGTGGAAGAGCGTGGTGGAAGCCACTTTAACTTGGTGATGGTGAGCAATCAGTTTGAAGGTTTAAACCGTGTGGCACGGCAGCGCAAAGTTTATGAACTGCTGTCTACGGAGATGGAAAATAAAAACCGTGAAGGTTTGCACGCCCTACGCATGAAGCTTTACACCGAACAAGAATGGCAAAACAAAGACAGTTAAATTAAATGGCAAAACAAAAGCTGGATATTTTTATCATAGATGATGACCCTCACTTGGCGGAAATGTTGCTCCTCCACTTTGAGGACTTGGGTTACAGCTGTCAAAGTGCGCAAAGTGGCCGCCAAGCAAAAGAAAAATTGGCAGGCCTTAAGCCCAAAATTTTCTTTTTAGACCAGCATTTGCCAGATACTTTGGGCATTACATTGTTGCCAGAACTAAAAGACATGTACCCCGAAACCCCAGTGTTGATGATTACAGGCAAGCACGATATGGAGCTGGCCATTGAAGCCATTAAACTGGGCGCGACCGATTATATTCACAAGCCGATTGATATTGAAGAGCTCAACGCTTCGGTGGAAAAGTGTTTGTCGCCCAAGCGCACCAAGAAGGATATGACCATCACCACCCATGATGAAAAAGCGGGCGAACCACGGATTATTGGCAGCAGCCGTAAGATGATTGACGTGGTGAAGCAAATTGCCCTGGCTTCCACCAATGATGCTACGGTGCTGATTCAAGGAGAAACAGGCACAGGGAAGGAGCTGGTGGCCAAAGCCATTCATTACCACAGCGGTAAAGAAGGAGCGTTCTTGGCGGTCAACTGCGGTGCTATTGTAGAAAATTTGCTGGAAAGTGAAATGTTTGGCCATGAAAAGGGGGCGTTTACCGGTGCTGCGGAACGTAAAGAGGGCAAGTTTGCCCTCGCTCAAAATGGTACGCTGTTTTTGGACGAGATTGGCGAGCTTTCGCCCAAACTGCAATCTAAGTTATTGCGTGTTTTGCAAGAAGGCACCTTTGAGCGGGTGGGCGGTAGTGAAACCTTGACCACCAACGCTCACATTGTGGCGGCCACCCACCGTGACCTTGACCAGATGATTGCGGATGGTTTGTTCCGTGAAGATTTAATGTACCGCCTGAAAATTATGACGGTGCATGTGCCACCACTGAGGGAGCGGGTGGAGGATATTAAGCTTTTAACACCTTACCTGTTGGCGAAGATCAATCAAAAAATTGGCAAGAACATTACCGGGATGACCGACGACGCTTATTACAAACTTGAAGCGCACAGTTGGCCGGGCAACGTGCGGGAGCTGGAAAACGTGCTGACCCGTGCTTGTGCCATGAACCGGACCGGTATCATCAGCGCCGATCAAATTGTGATTGAATATGGTGCGGACAGTGCTGGCGCCCATGACCTTGACCATGAGGCGATTCCGCTGGTGTCGTTAGAGGAACTGGAAAGACGCCATGTGACCAAAACCTTAGAGCGCACCGGTGGTCACAAAGGTCAAGCTTGCGACATTTTGGGCATTTCTCGCCCTGCGTTGGACCGTAAAATTAAGAAATTTAAAATTCAGCTTTAAAGGTTTTTGATGGCCTGTTCTGTTTGTTGGTAAAGGGGGCGCACTTTTGTGCAAAGCGCTGCAGCTTCGTCCACTTTGTTTTCCAAACACAGTTTTTCAATGTTTTTAGATAGTTCGTGAATGTCGTCAAAGCCAAGGGTGCCCGATGACCCTTTGAGGCGGTGGCTCCAAAAAGCCATTTGCTGGCTGTTTTTTTCATCCGCAAAGGTTTCCAGCTGAGCGATTACTTCCGGTGAGGTGTCAACATAAAGGTCCACCAATTCTTGTACCGTTTCTTGGCCGACAGTTTCTTCCAAGGTTTTAAGTGTATCGCTGTTCACAAGCATTGGCTGCCCCTTTGTTATGGCTTTATTGTTGTTTATTTAGGGTAACTGAAATGCCTTCAAAGTTGTAGGACTATTTTGAAAATATCTAAAAAAAATTGTGCGATATTGGTTTTTTGTGTATATTTAAAAATATTATAAGTATGACATTCACTTTAACTTTTTCATTCACGGAAATCCTACATTCTATCTATTGATTTTCCATAACCTTATGGAGGTGGCTTTATGCGTACCTTTATACTTTTATTTTGTTTGTTTTTATGTGTGCCTTTGGCTTCGGCCGACCAGTCCTACCAGCAGTTTATTGCCAAGCTGAAGGTGGAGGTGGCGCAAAAAGGCTTAAACCCTGTTTGGGTGGATGAGCTTTTTGGCGCAAACCCTACACCCAGTGACTTTGTGATTGACCGTTATAGACCACGGCCACCTTGTGGGTGCGCTAGAGTGCCTGATGCGGTTAAGTTTGCTGACAATCAGCGCCGTTATTTGTCACCCCTTCGTTTGAAAACGGCGACAAATTGGTTGAAAGACCCTGAAACGTTAAAAATCTTAAAAGATATTGAAGCGACCTACGGCGTTGACAAGGAGGTGATTGTCGCCTTGTGGAGCATAGAGTCGTCCTTTGGTTCAAACCAAGGGGGTCACAACATTCCACAGGTTTTGGCAACGCTTGCTTGGTACAAGAAGTCCAAGCGTAAGGCGTTTTTTAAACGGGAGCTGATAAACGCCATTGAACTTTATGGCCAAGGTCATGTTCAGCCGGTTGACTTTGTCGGTTCATGGGCCGGTGCCATGGGGCAAGTGCAGTTTATGCCTTCCACATTTATGGCATATGCGGTGGATTATGACGGTGACGGCAAGAAAGACATTTGGAACAACTTGGGCGACGCTTTTGCATCCGCTGCCAATTACCTTAAGGTTTTAAGGTGGCAACAGGGCGCAAACTGGAAGTCTGACTTCACGTTAACAAAAAAAATACGCCAAGGTATTTTTTATGATACGGGTTTGTCCAAGCAATATGTTTTTAAGCGTGAAAACGGCAAAATTGTTTACCATAAGGGGAAGAAGGTTGTCCGTAAATATGCGCCATACCGCTTGCCGGCAAAGGTGTTTGCAAAGCGTGGCGTGCCACTGCCGCAAGATGTTAATTCAAATGACGTGGTTTACCTTTACCTGCCACATGGCAACCAAGCCGGTTTGGAAGGCTATCTCCTTCACCATAATTTCCACGCAATATTAAGCTGGAATAAATCGAGTTATTTTGCTTTTGGCATTTTGTCCATTATGGATGAATTGAAAAAAGCAGACCTTTAAAGCGAAGGCCCTCACACTGTGGGGGCTTTTTTATTTGTGGACACCGCCGGTAAAACGGGTGAGGTATTCTGCTTGTTCGGCGGCAGTTTGTTGCAAGCACTGTGAAATATAACCGCTTTTCAGTGCTTTTTCAAAACGGTCAATCGTTAAGTCCGCCCCACGGGTGACCTTGTAATAACATTTGACCGTGGCGGGACCAAAAGTTTCCAGCACAAATTTAATCTCATTGGCTTTTTTGTGACCCAAAAGGTGAAGCAGTGGCCCTGCAATCGCATTTTGTTGACCCAAAATGACGCTGAGCATAAGCACGGATGTGAAGATGTATTTTTTCATTGAATTTAAAGTAAGGGTAACATTTTTTTATTTCAAGTGCTTGTTGTTTGACAAGGTGGTGCTATTCAGCTATAACTGCGCTGTTCGATGAGAGGTTTTCTCTTTCCACGCAACACTTTATACTTTTTATTGAGGTTTTAAACCTATGTACAAATTTCTCTTGTTTTGTATGCTGTGCGGGCTTGCTTTTGTTAGCGCAGATATTTTATACACTGTTCACATGCAACCACCCATTTTAGCCGAAGACTTCACAGCTTCCTGGCTTTTGCCCCTACTGCCAGATTTCTTGAAACCCAGTACGGCCAGTGGTTTTTCCATTCTGTCATTTACCATGAGCCTGTCGCTTTTGATGGCTGTGTTGTTGATCACAGGGGTCAATCGTTTAATACGCGCCATTTTTACAGGCGGTGCTGCGTCGGCTTTTACGGTGTTCATGGCCGTGTCTTACATCCCTTATTTTGTCAATATGGTTGAAGCGTCGGCGTCTGGCTCATTTATATTTTATAATAATTTGCCCATTGTTGGCCTCAGCTTGTTTGCCGCAGCGGTCATCAGTTTTTGCTTGCCAAGTAAAGCGCAGCAAAAAGAGCGGGCTGTGCGGCTGGTGGATCGGCCTATCACCTTTGATGACTTGGACGAAGAAGGCAACTTTAACGGCAAAGCCGAGTCCAAGGGTTAAAACGCAAATTGATGCTTAAATAAGGCTGTTATATCGAACAAAAGGTGCCCTGTTGGGTGCCTTTTTTTTGTCGCGGGGCGTTATTCACTTGAAATATACCCCAAAGCACCTTATAAACCACCTTGATAACGAAACCAAATTAAAGGCTAAATATATGCAAAAATTACGTAATATCGCCATCATTGCACACGTTGACCATGGTAAAACCACCTTGGTAGACGCTATGTTGAAGCAATCTGGCACATTTGACAGTCACCAGCAAGTGGACGAACGTGCGATGGACAGTGGCGATATTGAACGTGAACGTGGGATCACTATTTTAGCCAAAACAACCGCCATTGAATATAAAGACCACATTGTCAACATTGTGGACACCCCAGGCCACGCCGACTTTGGTGGCGAGGTTGAACGTGTTCTTGGCATGGTGGACGGTGTTGTTCTGCTGGTGGACGCAGCTGAAGGCCCAATGCCTCAAACAAAATTCGTGTTGGGTAAAGCGCTGAAGCTTGGCTTGCGCCCCATTTTGGTTGTGAACAAAATTGACCGTGGTGATGCACGACCAGACGAAGTGGTTAACGAAGCTTTTGACCTGTTTGACATGCTGGGTGCAACCGAAGAGCAGCTTGACTTCCCAATTATGTACGCTGTCGGCCGTGACGGCTGGGTGGACCATGACTACAATGAACATGGTGACACGGTGCTACCATTGCTTGACTTGGTGCTAGACCATGTCCCTGCGCCAACTTGCGACAAGGACAAGCCATTTTCAATGTTGGCCACAACCATTGACCGTGACCCTTACGTTGGCCGTATTGTGACAGGTCGTATTGAAACAGGTGTCGCCAAGCTGAACATGCCTATTAAGGACTTTAACCGTGACGGTAAAGTGATTGAAACGGGTAAAATTACCAAGCTTTACAAATACCGTGGGTTGGACCGTGTGGCCGTTGAAGAAGCAGAAGCAGGCGACATTGTGGCGATTGCCGGTATGTCCGAAGCATATGTTTCGCACACCATCTGTTCTCCAGAAGTGAACGAGCCGTTGCCATCTTTGGCCATTGACCCACCAACAATTGCGATGACATTTTCTGTGAACGATTCTCCACTGAAAGGGGAAGATGGCGACAAGTTGACTTCTCGTGAAATTGGCGAACGTTTGCGCCGTGAAGCCGAAGTTTCTGTTGGTTTGACTGTTGAGCAAGGCTCCAGTGCGGAATCCTTCAAGGTGATGGGGCGTGGTGAGCTTCAGCTTTCGGTGTTGATTGAAAACATGCGCCGTGAAGGTTTTGAGCTTTCTATTTCTCGTCCTGAAGTGTTGTTTAAGGAAGAGGGTGGCCAAAAGCTTGAGCCTTACGAAGAAATTGTGGTGGACGTGGATGAAGAATACGCTGGCGCCGTGATGGAAAAAATGGGCTTACGCCGTGCAGAATGCACCAACATGATTTCGGACCATGGGGGTAAGCAACGCCTTGTGTTTGAAGCGCCAAGCCGTGGTATGATTGGTTACCGTAGTGAATTCTTAACCGATACCCGTGGTACTGGTATCTTAACACGTCAGTTTAAGGAATATGGTCCTATTAAGTCTGCCCCTGCGGGTCGCCGTAATGGTGTGTTGATTTCCATGGTTCCAGGTGACACAGCGGCCTTTGCCCTTTGGAACCTTGAAGAGCGTGGCGTGATGTTTGTCGACGCGGGTGTGAAAGCTTACGACGGTATGATTATTGGTGAAAACGCCAAAACAGACGACTTGGAAGTGAACCCCGTGAAGGGTAAACAGCTGACCAACGTCCGTGCTTCTGGTAAGGATGAAGCTGTGAAGCTGACACCACCACGTCGTATGAACTTGGAAGATGCTTTAACCTACATTCAAGACGATGAATTAGTGGAAGTTACACCAAACCACGTGCGTTTGCGCAAAAAAGGTTTGGACACTCATTCACGTAAGAAGATGAAGCGTGAAATGCAGGCTTTATCTGCATAAACACTATTGAGCATGGTTTCAAGGAAAGGGCGCTCTTCAGCGCCTTTTTCATTTTTCAGCTTTCTCGGCTACTACTTGTAGTCGTCGCTTTTGAAAAATAAAAAATCCATCTGAATATCACCCTTTGACGAACCTGCGGTTTCTAGCGGAGTATCTAGGCTTCCTTATTAAAAAGGTCGTCTTTATAGGCGACCTTTTTATTTTTATGCTACGTCGCCTAAGTGAACCTAAGCTTCCTTATTTAAACAAAAAAATGCCCTCTTAAAAGAGGGTATTATCGTTAAGCAGGTAATGAAATTGTTATATATTTTCTAGCAGAAGCTGCTGCCATATTCGGTGATACCTTATCGTGGTGATCAATATCCATAGGGTATCTAACCTCGGCTTCCCAACCTGAACGTCTTAGAATTCTAGCGACATCTTCAGCTGTTTCATCACTCATGTTTTTACGGTCAATGCATGCTGTTTTGTCACTGCTTTTTTGCTGCTGTTTTATTCCTTCTAAGCATTTATTTAAAAGTCGATGTTCATGACTTTCACGATTGTTTAGAATACTCACAGGGAATACAGGCAAATCAGCACCATTCAGAAACTCTTCAGGAGTTGGAATGGAAGGTTCTTGGCCATCAGATGCTGTATTAATTACAATTTGGTATTGAAATTTATCTGCCACGAAATGGTTTTTTAAAAACTTGGCGTTCCAACCTTGGTTTCGAAGGTTTTTTATTGCTATATCAATGGCTTTCATTGAGAAAGAATTTGCATGAACGAGAAGTTCTTTATGCCAAGGCTGACCCCTCCGCATTATCTTGGTAATGCAAACATGAATTAGCTCTGCCACTTCTGCCTCTAAATTAGCTTGTTCATTTTCAGCTAAAATTTTAGCCATGGCTTCAGTATCTTTCAGGTCGTTTGCTGTTGGAATAGCAGTCAGTAAGGTTTTGTTAGGCATAAGGCCTCCTAAAAAAGAAAAAGTGTGTGAATGACTTCAAGATTGGTTATAAATATTTGCTGTATACATTGCAAGGTTAAAGTGTAAGAAAACAGGCTTTAAAGGTTATTTTAAAATGTGGTGAAGCTGACTCAGTTTTAATATTCGATACGAGCTTCCACACCTGCGGCACGCAAAGCGTCTTCAATGGCGCGCATGTTCACGGCGTAAACATGTTCAGGCGTGCCTTTCAAGGCAAGGTTGCCAAAGTTGATACCCACCAGCTGGCCTTTGCAGTTGTAAAAACCGCCGCCACTGTCCCCAGCGAAGCCCCAGTCTGAAAGGAGGGCGTTGAAATAAAGTAGTCGGCTGTCGCTTTTAAAGCGGGCAAAGTTGTTAAAGCGTGCTTGGACTGCACCCAGTCTGTGTTTTTCAGCAAAGGGGAAGCTGACAAGGCGCAATTCCTCACGGCGGTGGGCACGGCGTGCGAGGTGCAGTTCTTTAGCGTCCTTCACCTTTTCTTTCAGCTTTAACACCGCAATGTCTGGCTTAGGGGTGGCGTGCAGAACTTCGGCTTCAATCACTTGGTCAGTCCTTGGGATGTGGACCCAAACCTTAGGGATATCCGCAATCACATGATGGTTGGTAAGGACAATGTCCCCTTGATAAACCACGCCAGAGCCTTTGCCACGCCCTTCCTTTTGAATCAAAGCGGCGCTGGCGAGTAGGTCCTTCTCGTGTACACAGCTATCCGCGCTGTGCGCTGTGTGGGCAAAGGTTGTTAGCGCAAGGCTTAGGGCGATCATAAATGGTTTCATGGTGCGTTTTGTTCTTTTAAGGTTTGCTTTCAACGGAGGTTCCCTTACTTATATGTTGGCATCCAAAATTTCATCGACAATTTCTGCCTCAAGGTTCTTTTTCGGTTTTTTGCCGGCACGTTCTTCAATCAATTTTAAAGAATCTTTGGTAATTTTACGGCAGTGGAAAAAGATACGCTGATACTTGTCAATGATGTCCGTTTCAATGGAATAGTCATTGATTTCCACCGTAACGTTTGAAATTAAACGCTTGGTTAGGTATTTATGGGCACGGTCGAGTGTGCGCTTAAATTCCGCTTTATCCACCGGTTTGGCGTTGCGTGCCAGTTCCACTTCAAAGGATTCTACCGCCTTGGTGCTGTACTTAAAGGCTTTGTAGCTGGCATCGGCAATTTTTAAAATGTGGTTGCGGGCGGTTTTGTTAAACTCATGGCCTTTTTTCTGCCTTTTTTGACCAATTTGGTATAGCTCTTCGCCAATCAAATCGCTGATAATCTCCAGACGGTTAACACTGTTCATCAACCAAATAAGTTGTCGGCTTTCATCTCGGGTTAGGTTTTGACTGCTCAATTGGGTCATGTAGTAGACAATTTGCTTGTAAAGCGCATCGACATTTTTTTCCTCATTGCGGAGTTTGTTCAACTGGTCAATCTCCCCATCCAGCACAATCTGGCAGGAGTTTTTAAGAATGCGCTTGATGCGGTTGCTCATCAAGGATGTTTCAATGCGGATGGCATTTAAGGCAAGGCCTGGTGTGTCTAGCAAGAAAGTGTCTAGATATTTGGCTTGCAAGCGCCATTTTGGCTTTTTGGTTTTGATGATTTTGGTCAGCGCTTCGGCAATCGGGTTGATAAACGGCAGGAACAGCACAGCCAGCGTGATGTTGAAAATGGTGTGCATGTGGGCAATTTGTCTAGGGGTGACAGCGTCAGCGTTAGCACCGTTGCTGTCCAATGCGCCAATACCAAGAAGGAAGTGGTCTTTAAACACAGCGTAAGTCACAAGGAAGAAGAATGCGCCACTAAACTTGAAAAATGCATGTGCCGCCGCCGCACGCTGACCATCTTGGTTGCTTTTGGTGCTGGCAATAATGGCGGTGAGGCAGGTGCCCATGTTACACCCTAAAATAAGGTAAAATGCCCCGGAGATGGAAAGCAAACCTTGATCGGCAATGGCAATAACAATGGCCAACGCAGCGGCGCTAGACTGCATCAACGCAGTGATGGCAAAGCCCACAATAATGCCGGTTAAGGGGTTGGAAATGTGGCTTAAAGTGTCCTGTACGTAGTCTAGGTTTTGTAAAATAACCATGCTTTCACTGATCATAAAGATCCCAAAGAAAACCATACCAATGGCCATAAACACACGGCCAATGTTCCACATGCTCTCACTTTTTGAGATGGCTTTGATTAAAAACCCAAGGATGATGAAAATGAGTGCATATTGACTGAGGCGGAACGCAATCAGCTGAACGGTCAGGGTTGTGCCAATGTCGGCACCCAAAATAACCGCGAGAGATTGCGGCAATGTGACCAATTTGGCGGAAATAAAGCCCACCACCATCACCGTGGTTGCCGCGCTGGACTGAACAATAGCTGTGACACCCGCACCAGTACAAAGGGACGAAAAGCGGTTGGTGGTTAATTTGGCTAAAATAAATTTTAATTTGCCACCGGCAAGTGCCTTGAAGGAGGATGTCATCTTATCCAGCCCGTACAGCAAGAAGGTAATGCCACCTAAAACCCCCATAAAGGCGTGGGGTAAAGTGTCGGTTTGAATGTCAAAGCCCATGGCAAAAGCCTTCACGCTTAAAGTGAAGGTTAGCAGGCTGGCGCAAAAAAAGAATATAAATTTCATCATGCCTTTTATTTAAGCATGGCTGACTTTAAATTGCCATAATTACTAAAAAGTTGCACTGGCTCAAGCCACCATAACCCAACGGTCTATGGCATTATTGACGCATTTTACACATTGAATTCACCCAAAAATTTCTGAAAAGTTTTAGAAAGAACAAGATTTAATACTCGTGCTAGGTTTTTAAAAATGTTACGCTTTTTGCAAAAGTTAACAAATAAATATTAAGAGGTGAACATGGCCAAGCAACAAACGGCAAAAAATAAAGCTCTTTACCAAAAACCAACAGTTCTCAATGCAGAAGCACACAGAACGCTTAAGTTTAAAGCGGTAGCTGACTACAAACACACAGCGCACATGGGCAGTGCTCTGCTTTTAGGGCACGAGTTTATGATGGTGGCGAAAGAATACCCAATTGTGTTTGTTAAGAGCGAGAATGACAACTGGGACGCTGTTTCGATGTTGTCTCTTAAAGGGGATCAAAACTTGTTTGTTGGTAAAAATGGCGAATGGTTGGGTCAGTACGTGCCAGCGGTTATGCGCCGTTACCCGTTCATTTTATCCCAAGCGGAAGGCCAAGAGGACTACACTGTATGTTTTGACGAAGCGAGCAGCTGCTTTGAAGGCGACAGCGGTAACCCATTGTTTGATGCTGAAGGCAAGCAAACCAAAACATTGCAAAACATCATTCACTTTTTAAATGAGTTTCAGCGCAATTACCAAGTGACTCAAAACTTCATTGCTAAGTTGAATGAGTTGGAGCTGCTCAAAGACATTGAAGGCACATTCACCATTAAAGATGGTGAGAAGTTTAAGCTGACTGGCATGTGGGTTGTGGACGAAGAAAAGCTTTCGAAATTGGACGAAAAAACAGTGAATGAGCTGTTTAAATCAGGTTACTTGGCTTGGATCCAGTTCCATGTGATGTCCCTTTCAAACCTCACACCGCTGGCAAACCGTTTTGCCAACAGCCAAGGTTTGAAGGTTGCTTAATGAAGCTGCACGAACTGTAAAATGAAAAGGGCGCTCATAAGCGCCTTTTTTATGAGTTTTGTTTTATCTTCTCAAATGCTTGTTTGAATGTTTTAATTTGATTATCACTCATCCCGACACCACACTTGGTTCTAAAAAATAGTACGCTTTCAGCGCTTTGCACCCATTCATGTTGTATCAGGTAGCGCACTTCTTTTTCGTAAAGGTCATTGCCAAAGTGCTGGCCAAGGTCGGCCTTTGTTTGGCAGTTTTTAAGCAAGGTTAAGCACCTGTTGCCATAGGCTTGGGTTAACCTTTTTGCCATATCGTCTGTTAAGAATGGGAATTTTCTTTGTAGCTTACTTGGAAAAACCCCCGGGTTGACGGCACTTGTAAACGGCAGGGTGCTGGTCCAGTGTTGGGTGTGGTTTAAGGTTTTTAACACATCTTCGGCCAAAGCCCGGTGGGTGGTGAGCTTACCGCCCCAAATATTCACCATCTCACAGCCTTGATGGCTGATTTTTTCAATGTTGTAATCTCTTGATGTTTGGCGGTCGTCCTTATGGGCTTCTTCAATTAAGGGGCGGACACCGCTAAAATGCCAAATAATGTCACCTTTAGAAATCTTTTTGCCAAAGTACTGTTCCACCACGCTGGCAAGGTATTGTGTTTCAGCATCGCTGATTTTGGCGCTGTTTGGGTCATCGTCGTGGGGTTCTTCGGTGGTGCCAATTAAGGTGTATTTATTTAAATAGGGGAAGGTGAAGACCACACGGCCTTGATTATCCTGAAAGGTGTAGGCATAGGGCTCACGGTATAATTGTGGCACCACAATGTGACTGCCCTTAACCAACCGCAAATGTTTGCTGGGCGGTGTTTCAGTTTTTTGGCTTAAAAAGCTTTCCGCCCATGGTCCTGTGGCGTTGACCAACTGTTTGGCAAAATGGCTTTGGCTTTTGTCGTTTGATTCTGTGGTGATCTTCCATAAACCACCTTCGGTGTCAACATGGGTGCAGATGGTGTGGCTTTGCAATGTAGCTCCTAAATTTTGGGCTTCCATCGCCAGTTCAATCACCAGCCGGTGGTCGTCCACCACAGTGTCGGAATATTCAAAGCCGGTGTTGTATTGCGGTCGGATGGACAAGCCTTCCATGTTGGCATTGTGGCTTCTTCTTAAAAAAGCGGAGTGGTATAAGTGGTCATACAAAAATAAACCTAAACGGATCATCCAGCTTGGGCGCAGGTGGGGCAGGTGCGGTACAATAAAGCGCTGTTCTTTAACCATGTGAGGTGCAAGACGCAGCATGACATCACGCTCTTTAAGCGCTTTGCGCACCAAGCCAAATTCAAAAAACTCTAGGTACCGCAAGCCACCGTGCAACATTTTACTGCTCCACGCTGAAGTGGCACTGCCAAAGTCGTCCTTTTCGCACAGGTAAGTTTTAAGGCCTCGGCCTGCCGCGTCCCTTGCGATGGCCATGCCGTTGATGCCGCCACCAATGATGGCTATGTCATAAATGTTGTTGGGTTTCATTTTTGCCTTTTCACAATATCATCTACAATAATTGTAGCAAGGGTTTGGTTGTTTGCAAATTTTGTCAGCTTTTTATCAAATTCAACACTGCTAAAATTGTTATATTCTCCGCAAACCCACACAATCAATTGGCTGTTTTTAAATTGTTGTTGAATCAACTTCATTTGTGGGTCGTTCAGTTCGGTATGGGGGGCAATAATAAAGTGTGGCTTCAGTTTTTGCACAGTGTCCCGCTGTAAATTTTCTGCGGTTAGAGGGAAATAAAATCCTTCTGCATCGTTGCGCCATGGGTTTAACGGCTTGGGCACATCCACCTTGGCGGTGAAAATGGCACCAATTTTAACCATCGGTAATTTTTGAGCCGCTTCATGCAAGGCCAGATGGTCAAAGGAGGATAAAACAACCTGTGCAGGCTGGATGAAGCCGTTTTTAAACTGATGCTCTAACTTTTCAATAACAAAGGGTGTGACACCATGGCCTTTCAGTTCAATGTTCCAAGTTTTGGTGTTGTGGTGGAAAAGTTTGGCAACATCATCAAAAAAGGGAATGCTTGAACCGTCTTTTAAGCGAAAAGAGCGGACCTCGTCGCTGTCAATCTCCTGTAAGGTTCGGTTGCTCAGCTTTTGGGTGGAGGCTTCATCTAAATAAAGGGGCATGGACGAAAGTGGCTTGTCTTTAGATGAAAGCGTCACCTCCTCATGGATGAAGACCACGTCATTGTCCGCCGTTAAGCAGGCGTCACATTCAATACCGTCCACCAGTTTGTTGGCCAGCTTAAAAGCCTCCAACGAATTTTGGTAGGGTTGATCTTTTAAAATACAGCCTCGATGTCCAAGTATAAGCATAAGATTTGTTTTTTATTTATGAGTATGCAAGGCTTTCAAGGGTTCTGCAATAAAATAAATTAGCACTCTTGACGAATGAGTGCTAAAGCGCCATAATAGTCTTAGGTTGAAAATTAAATGAGATATAAACAAACCGTAACAGACAAGGCAGGAGACATAAAATGATGAACATTGACAAACTTACCGAAAAGTCGATTCAGTTGATTCAAGCGGCGCAAACAAAAGCCCTGCAAGAGGAGCATCAAAAGCTTGTGCCTGTCCATTTGTTGTTTGCCTTTTTAAATGACATGGAAGGTTATGGTTTGCGCTTACTGCGTCAACTGAATGTGGACACCGACCAGATTAAGGCGGACGTGGAAAAAGCCTTGGAAAAAGAATTGTGGGTGGAAGGTGCCGCCGCCGAGCTGTTTATTGATAAGTCACTGGCCAAGGTTTTAGCCAATGCCGAAAAAACGGCGGAAAAGTGGGGCGATAAATATGTGGCGGCAGATGCATTGTTTTATACACTTGCGGCAGAAAACGGCACCGCTAAAGATATTTTTGAGAAAAACGGCGTCACAGCTGCTAAGTTGGAAAAAGCCATTTTGGATCAACGTGGCTCCCACAAGGCCAGCTCAAAGTCAGCGGAGGATGCCCAAGGTGCCTTAAACAAATACACCAAGGATATTACAGCCCTTGCAAGGTCCGGTAAGTTGGACCCAGTGATTGGCCGTGAGGACGAAATTAGACGTGCGGTGCAAGTGCTTTCCCGCCGTATTAAAAACAATCCGGTGCTGATTGGTGAGCCAGGGGTTGGTAAAACAGCCATCGTAGAAGGGCTGGCTCAGCGCATTGTCAATGAAGATGTGCCCGAAAATATCAAAAACAATCAACTGTTAGAGCTGGACATGGGGCAACTGATGGCCGGTGCTAAGTTCCGCGGTGAATTTGAGGAGCGTTTGAAGGCCGTGCTCAACGAAGTTTCGGAAAAGGCCGGACAGGTTATTTTGTTTATTGATGAAATTCATACCCTCGTGGGTGCCGGTTCAACAGGGGAAGGCGCAATGGATGCATCTAATCTGCTTAAACCAGCCCTTGCAAGAGGTGAGTTACACTGCATTGGTGCCACCACCTTGGATGAATATCGCAAATATTTTGAAAAGGACCCGGCTTTGGTACGCCGCTTCCAAAGTGTTTATGTACCAGAGTCAACCGTGGAAGAGACGATTTCCATCCTACGAGGGATTAAAAATAAATATGAAGTGCACCACGGGGTGCGTATCAGCGATGGTTCGCTGGTGGCGGCGGCCAAATTGTCCGACCGTTACATCAATGAACGATTTTTACCCGATAAAGCCATTGATTTGATGGACGAGGCGGCAGCGCATATTCGGATGGAGATGGATTCTAAACCTAAAGAGTTGGACGATGTGGACCGTAAACTGATGCACCTTAAAATTGAAGAGACGGCGCTGTTAAAAGAAGAAGATGATGCTTCTTTAAAGCGCTTGGAGGATTTGCGTGCGGACATCAGCGTATTGCAACAAAAATCCGACACTTTGAATAAGGAATGGGAAGCCGCCAAGTTTTTGGCACAAGGTGCAAAAACTATCCAAAAGGAAATGGACGACCTGAAACGAGAAATGGGCATTGCCCAACGTCAAGGCAACTTGGAACGGGTGGCCGAAATTCAGTACAGCCTTTTACCAAAGCTAAAAGCAGAGCTGGAACGTGTTAACGAAGCGGATAAAGCAGCAGATAAAAGCAAAGCCCAGTCGATCATCCGTGAAGAGGTGAAAGACGAAGACATTGCCAAAATTGTCAGCCATTGGACAGGTGTACCGGTGGACAAAATGGTGGAAGGCACCAAAACCAAACTGCTTAACATGGAAAACCTGCTTAAAAAACGTGTGATTGGCCAAGATGTGGCAGTTTCAGCTGTTTCTGAGGCGGTGAGAAGGGCGCAGGCTGGCTTGCAAGATGCGTCACGCCCTATTGGTTCCTTTTTATTCTTAGGGCCAACAGGTGTCGGAAAAACCGAGCTTTGTAAAGCGCTGGCCGAATTTGTTTTTGACGATGAAAACGCCATGGTGCGCATTGACATGAGCGAATATATGGAAAAACATGCCGTGGCAAGGCTTGTGGGTGCGCCTCCTGGTTATGTGGGTTACGAGCAAGGCGGTACCTTGACCGAAGCTGTGCGCAGGCGACCTTACAATGTGATTTTGTTTGATGAGATTGAAAAGGCGCACCATGATGTCTTTAACGTGTTGTTGCAGGTTTTAGATGATGGCCGCTTAACCGATGGCCAAGGCCACACCGTGGACTTTAGTAATACCGTTATTATTCTAACCTCTAATTTAGGGGCAGAGCATTTGGCTTCCTTAAAAGAAGGCCAAAGCAGTGAAACGGTCCGCGGTCAGGTGATGGAAGTGGTGCGCCGATCCTTCAAGCCAGAATTTTTAAACCGCTTGGATGATGTGGTGCTGTTCAACCGCCTTGACCGTGACGTGATGACCGGTATTGTTGATGTGCAATTGCACTGGTTAGAAAAGCTGTTGGAAGACCGTGAACTTACGTTAACCGTGACCGAGTCTGCTAAAAAATGGCTGGGTAACGAAGGTTATGACCCTGTGTACGGTGCGAGACCTTTAAAACGGGTCATCCAAAAAGAAGTGCAAAACAAAATTGCGACATTGCTTTTAAAGGATGAGCTTAAAGCGGGCGACAATGTGGTGGTGGACAGCCATGACGATGCGCTTGTGGTTCATAAAGAAGGCGATGGTAGCCATAAAAAGGTGGTGTCGCTATAAGTGCCGATTATAAAAAAAGCACCCGCAAGAGGGTGCTTTTTTGTTTCGATATCAAAAGATATGGGTTTGGTAGGTTTCGTTTAAAAAGCTTATTACTTCATGAACAGGGGTTAAGATGGCGAACAGAATTTGACTGTCTGCTGTTTGTTTGCTGGTGATGACAGTAAAATCGTCGGCATCTTTATAAACAAATAACGGAACCTTTTTCTGGTTACGAACAACATGACCACTTGCGGTGATGACACCGATGATGACACCATCTTTGTCAAAAGCAGGTGTGCCCGAAAAGGACTGCACTGCCCGGCGTTTGCCACCCAGCATCAATGGTGTGGTGTTTTGATAAGCATAGTCAAAACAGCCGTTCCAGCGTTGGTTTTTATAATCAACGCCTTCTGTAAATGCAGTGACGGTTTGGTTGGATGGCAGCTTGGCAATTTGAACGTCAAAGTCATCAGGCAGCGCCTTGGCTTCTAAGATGGCAAGGTCTGCAATGCGCTGTGCCAAAAAAGTGTCCTTGTGAGGGCCTTGGCCACGCACCGCTCTCACTTCTCGTGTGGCAACCACTTTAACACGGATATGTTTACCATTTTGGTCGTAAATCCGTGCTTCGGAGTGGTAACTTGTGGCAGGGCCATCCTTTTGCAGGATGTGGGCATTGGTCACAAAAATGTGTTTGTTAAAATAGTCACCAATATAAAAAGCGGAGCCAATGTTTTGGCTGTGGTCGCTGTTGGTTTGTTTAATTTGCAAGGGTTTGTAGTCAAAGGCTTGGCAGTCGTAAAAGTTTGCGTAAACCTCGGCTGTTTTTTCTGCTGGGGTCGACCCGCAACCGCTTAAGCAAATTAAGGCTATGATGATGGCGGCAATTGAAAGTCTTGTCATAATAAAGACCTCCTTTAAAGAGAAAGAAAAGAGTTATCTTTTGCTTGATGCAAGCTTTAGGCTTGCTGGGTTTGTGAAAACGGATTGATGTTTTTGTTATAAGGTTACGTTACAAGCTTCTGATTATAAAATCAATTTTTAATTTCAGCTAAATTGGTTTGTTGTGCTTCGTTCCACATCTTTTGATATTTAGCGACCATGGCGTTGAACTGCTTGAGACCTTTTTTCTTCACACGGCCACCAGTTGGCAGTTTAACACGCATGGCGTTCACTTGTTTGCCGTAAACCAGCACTTCATAATGCAAGTGCGGGCCTGTGGACCGGCCAGAGGTGCCAACATAGCCAATGGTTTGCCCTTGCTTCACCTTTTTGCCAGCCTTAATGCCACGGGCATAGCGGGAAAGGTGGGCGTATGCGGTTTTAAACTTTTTGTCATGCTTGATGCGGATGTAGCGCCCGTAACCGCCATACCATGAAGCCTTTTCAATCACGCCGTCACCCGCCGCTTTAATGGGTGTGCCGGTTGGTGCGGCAAAGTCGGTGCCCTTGTGTGCACGGGTGTAACCTAGCACAGGGTGTCTACGTTTTAAGTTGTAATGGGAGGAAATGCGTGTGAATTCCAGCGGTGTTCTTAGCAATGTTCGTTTTTTGTTGTAACCTTTGGAGCTGAAGTATTCCGCCCAGCCATTTTCAACCGTGCGGTACGCGTCATATGTTTTGCCTCTGGTGGTCAGCTCTGCCGCTAGAATGTTGCCACTGCGTAGAAACTGCCCTTTTTCATCGAGAATTCTTTCGTAAATAACTTTAAAGCTTGCCCCTGGGCGAATGTCACGGGTGAAGTCCAGCTCCCAAGCGAATAGGTTTGCAAAGGACGGCACAAGCGCAACCGGCAGGTTGGCCTTTTTTGCGGACATATATAAAGAGTCATCAATTACACCTGTAATGGCGACGGTTTCCGTTTGGAGCGTGCGCTTGCCGATGTGGACTTCAAAGTCCTTTGCGCCTGTGCGGTTGATTTCCACTTTTTTATCGTCAGGGCCATAAAAGAAGATACTATCAAGTTTGGCTTGGTTCGGTTCTTCATATTTAAAGGACACAACCACCTCTTGCCCAGGTCGTAATTGGCGGACGTTGTACTTCCTTTGTAATTTATGCAAAGCCCTTGCTGTTAATTGTCTGGGAACTTGGTTTTCAATCAAAAGGCTTGAAAGGGTGTCCCGGCGGCCGAGCTTGAGTTCTTTTTCATAATAGATAGGCGGTAGGGTGTCTTCAAAATTGTCGCCTGTTGTGGAGGTTTTAATTTGTGAACCTTCTTGCATTTGTGCCGCTTCAATTACAGCACCAATAGGGTCATCGCTGTGTGGCTTTGCCCAAGCGGAATGGTGAATGAGGGTCAGGCATGTGCCCACCCACAAACTAAAAGCTAAAACTTGCCACTTTGTATTACGCATAACTTAAATAAACGCAAATTTACTTTAGATGTCAATCTATGTGGTGGGATGGCGGGTTTCGCTGTGTCTTTTAGGCCAGTGTCAGCTATGTGACAGTTTTAAATTGTTTAGATGTTTATAAATACTCGTAAGAATTATTAATGACCCAATAAAGGTCCGCAGGGGGAACTATGAGCGATAAAGATTTAGAGCAAACAAGGCAGAGGCGCGTAGATTTAATTACTAAGTTACGGGAGCAAGCAGAGCAAGATGTAAGTCTTTTGCATCGCTATAACCCTTTTTCACTTTACAAGCAGATTAAAGCTATGGATGAGCTGTCCATCGCAAACGACATTGCACATGAAAATGGTAACGGTGGTGACTTTGCTATGGCTTACGGTAACGCCAAGGCACTTCTTGCGCGATCAGGTGTTAAATTCCCAAAGGAGCCAATTCAACGTACGCCTGAACAACTGGAACAGCACACACAAAGTGTGGAAGATCTTAAAGAAGAGGTGGAGCAGAAATTCTTCGCACAGAAGGGGTTGGCTGGCGAACGTTCTATGTTAAGCAAAATGAACCCTGCCCATGCGCTGGCATCGGAACGCGTGTTTAGAGGGTTTGATAAATTGAATGAAATGTTAAAGGCATCACCTGAAAATGTGAGTTTGATAGATGCAAAATTTTTACTTTCTCAAATTGAGGAAAATATCGAGAAGTCAGGTGTCGATTTAGAGCAGTATAATGAGCGTGCCGAGCAAGCCCTATATAATAAGGAAGAAAATGCTGCGTTAAATACAGATGAAGTTGTGCTTCAGCCTGACCTTGAACCTGTTGAGGAATTGTCCCCTCAAGAAGTTTATAAGAAAGATCTCGAACAGCAGTTTGATGTCATCGCCAAAGAAGAGGTGAAAGGAGTTTACCGTATTAAGGTGCGTCAAGCGGTCGCGGAACAGGAATTGGTAGAAGCTGGTGCGCTGGATATGGTGGAGCATCCAGAGGTAGACCTTGAAGACAAGGTGGAGACACTCACCCACGTTGCAGCAGCGCGCGTTGGTTTAGAAGCTCCAGAAAAATCTGAACAGGAAAATGTTCTAGATCGAGTGCACGAATATTCATCAGCCATGGAAGAGCAATTAAGTGCAATTGAACCAAAAGACCTTTGTATGGAAGCTGAAAAGGAGCGAGATGGTCATTCTTTGTAGAAGAATTTATAAATAAAATTGAAAAAAGCAGTCTTTATGGCTGCTTTTTTTCGGGCTTATATTGGGCTATACGCTGAATGTGGGACAATTTACAAAAAAAGTGAAAACAAAAACCCTTTAGTTTTCCTATGTTTAATGGAAAAAGTGAAAAAAAGTGAAAAAAAGTGAAAAAAGGGTGT
>DCXM01000010.1 GCA_002328405.1 Proteobacteria bacterium UBA2136
CAATATACGGGGGCATGACAAACTTTAAGTGCTGGCTTTCGTACAATTGTTCGACGCTTTGAAAACACCTGAACCCATGACAATATAAAGGCTAAACCCATATACACAGCAACGCCAGCTTTATTTAAATAAAGAGATGTTAAACCAAAAGCTAGTAATATAAAAATTGCGTTATAAATCATAAAAAAACTTCCCACTCATTGTGACGTAGAAAAATAACAGATTGTCTTCACACTGTAAAGAACTATTGAAAAGACAGATAGCTATCGCAATTAAGTTAGGTTAATTTCATATGTTTCATAGACGACACTACGAGCTCCAAACATTTCCTTTTGTGCCAAAAGCCCACCATTCACTTTACAATTTTCACCTTCTGTAGAAACCCCGAAATCAAACCAACGGAGAGAACCCTCTATGCTTGACATAACTGTCGCTATCACATAGTCAAGTGCTCCGATATTTCGCCCTCGTTCAGTTGTTGCTATATACTGTACATGAGCACAGCTATTTGTATAAAACATAAGAACGCCTGCTACCATTTCATCATTTAACATTGCAACATAAAGCTTGATGTTTTTGGGATGTCTTTCCATTAGCAATATAAGCTCATCTAATGTATGTGTAGCCTGTGCACCATGCTTTTCTTCCAGCCTATAGTTTAACACCCTTACAAAATCATCAAGCGAGCTCAACCCTGCTTCCAAGACCTCAACTCCATTTTTTTTAGCATTTTTAACGCCCTGCTTTTTACTTTTTGAAAAAGCTTTTGGCTTCAAAAGGTCAATACTTGATGATAACCCGCATTGTATTTTTTCTGCTTTCTGTGTGTGTAAAGCATAAATATCATCCTGTGATGGTGATGTGTGATATATAAAAGGTATAGGTTTATATATTAACTTCTTATATCCTTTATTTTTATAATAATCTATACATAGCTTAAATGCCTCCACAACATCTATTGCTGAAGTTTTTGGCGCTAATAAAAACCCACCATAAGTTAAACCTCCATGAGATTTAATTGTTCCATCTTTATGTTGGGTTGCAGGCAAGATTGCAATCAAGCGACCATTTTCGGAATAAAACAATAAGGAGTGATCTGTAAATCTATCCGCATGATAATCCATGTAACTACGCATAAACAAAAATGTCGAATTTCGTGCATTCCTAACAAATTCATCCCACTCTACTTGAGCGCTACTGTCGTACTTTTTAACAAGCATTACAAACTACCTTTAGATCTCTTAATAGCATAGCCTACACCTGTAGCACCCATATCATTTCCATTATAGAACAAATACTCATGATCACCAGATGATAGATATGACAGATAACAAGCCATCTCGCTATCCCATTCTTCAAAGCCTTTTTGTATTTCAGGGTTAGGTTTATACTCTCGTTCCCAAGTCAATCCATCACTTGAAAATGCACGACCTGCAGTATATTCTTTTGCAAGGGTATCGTATGTAAATCTCATGATGTAACCATTATCAGTTTTAGTAACGCGAGGCCTGCCAATTCTATACTCATCATCTTCCGGTAATATGCACAATTTAGATTTAGATTGATCAAAACTTATACCATCAACACTTTCAATGTATCGAATTTCATATTCAGGATACGGCTTTCCATCAATATAACGCCAGCCATTTCCAGTTGCATACCAAATCCGCCAAACACCATTTTCAAAAATGGCGGTATGAATAGCAGATATAAACAAGCTATTTTCAGAACGATCCAAAACAGGTGAGTTCTTTAGCCTTTTAAAAGTTTCACCATCGTCACTACTTTCTGCTACACCTGAAAAAGCGCTAAACTTATGCTTTACACCTAATTGAAAGCCAACGTAATACATCCGTATATTTCCATTAGACAATCGAATGACATCACCTAGAATAACACCATTTTCATCAAACATTCCATCTTCACCAATATCCAGTACTGGCTGAGCGGATTTATTAATAACTTTATTTGGATTATTTGCATCCACATCCACGTACGCTATACGAGATACACCTTCATTATCTCTTACACCACCGTAAATACGAATTACATCATCGCTCATCAAAACTGGACAAGGCGTCATAAAGCCAAATTTATTCCAATCAAACTCACCACCTGCAGTATAAATCAAACCTTTTTTAACCCAGCTCATCCATCACACTTTCATATATTTAAGTGCAGATAGTTTGGAATTTTCTGCTGGCGAACCTTTAACAACAAAACCACCTTCAAGGCTTTTTGTTACATTTGAGGACATCGCAACAAAGCTATTCGCACCCAAAGTTAAATTATCTGCAAAGGCAGCATTTACACCTACAAAGCAATAATCACCAATATTACAATAACCTGAAACAACAACATGTGATGAGAGATAACAAAAGTTTCCAATTTTACTTTGGTGACCAATATGATTACCACTCCACAAAACAACCCCATTTCCAATTTTGCATTTATGTTGCACAACATTATTTTCAAATATAAATACATTCTCACCAAGTTCGACATTGTGCCAAACAAACGCACGAGAGCTTATATAATTGGCGAAGTTGTACCCTTTGTTTTTAAGTAAGTTATAAACCTTTTCACGACCACGGTTAAGCTTTGTATATGTAATTGCTACATGCACTTCAACTTCATCAAGACCAAACTGGCTTTCAATCTCTTCAATGGAAACAAGTGGCAACCCTAAAAAAGTATCATCATTTTTATATTGAGGTTCTACTGTAAAACCTACAACTTCATATTCACTATCATGAGTAAAATACTCATAGGCAATTTCTCCAAACTCCCCAGCCCCTGCAATCACAAGTTTTTTTGATTTTTTAATCATGTAGCCTTCCCTTCTGTTATGTGCGCCAACTCGGCAGTTATAGTTTGCGTTAACATCTCTTCAAAATCAGGTGTCGGTTTAAAGCCAAGTTCCGTTTCTGCTTTTTTGGGGTCAATGGCATAGCGCATATCATGCCCCTTTCGGTCAGATACAAAAGAAATAAGCTCTTTATAACTATCTACATCCTGTGCAGGGTAAACCTTATCCATAATTTCGCAGATGGTTTCAACTAGTCCAAGGTTGCTTTTTTCATTGTTACCACCAATGCAATATGTTTCACCAACTTTGCCTTTATAATAAGCCAGCATAATTGCTTTAGCATGGTCTTTTACATACAGCCAGTCCCGAATATTTTCGCCAGTACCATAAATAGGAATGGGTTGTCCTGCATGACAAGACCTAATCACTTTTGGAATTAACTTTTCAGCATGTTGGCGTGTGCCATAGTTGTTTGAGCAGTTTGTAATAATACAAGGGAAGTTGTAAGTTTCCACCATAGCACGGACAACAAAGTCCGACCCTGCTTTTGACGCTGAATACGGGGAGTTCGGCGCATAAGGAGTCTGTTCTGAAAAGCGTTTGTCACCACTCATTTCAAGTTCACCGTACACCTCGTCTGTTGAAATGTGCATAAAGCGGAATGTTTCTAATTTATCATTATTTTTTGCATATAAATATGACTGCCACGACATGTTAAATGTCCCTGTCACATTTGTTTCATAAAAAACTTTTGGGCCAGAAATTGAATTATCCACGTGAGATTCTGCCGCAAGGTGAAAAACAACATCCACGTCATGCATGTTTAACAAACCCGCTACTAAAGCTTCATCAAGAATACACCCTTTCACAAAAACAAAGTTCTCATTTTTTTGGTGATCGGCAACGTTATTAAGGTTCCCAGCGTATGTCAGCTTATCTAAACACACAACTTTAAAGTTTTGCGCCAACAATTCGTCCACTAAGTGCGAACCAATAAACCCGGCACCACCTGTAACCAGTGCAACTTTTTGCTTCATATTAAAAAAACTCTCTTACATGTTTACAGACAAATTCAATTTCCGCTTCCGTGTGGTATGGGTCAAGTGGCAAGCTTAAAACTTCTTGCCCCCACTTGGCGGAGCATGCGGTGTTGTACAAACCTTTTAGCTCCGCATAACATTCCTGCTGATCCACGGGGATCGGGTAATGAATATTCGTACCTACACCCTTGCTGTGAAGGTGGCGCTGTAAAGCATCACGTTTTTTGTTTACCACCCGCACTGCAAACACATGCCACACAGGCTGACTGTTTTCATAAAACTCTGGTAAGCATAAGCCTGAAATATCAGCCAATTCACGGCAGTAAATTTCAGCCAATTGCCTGCGTTTTTTATTCCAACCTTCAAGACGCTTCAGCTTAGCTGTTAAAAAAGCTGCTTGTAATTCATCTAAGCGTGAATTAGTACCAATAATATCATTTTTATACTTTTGGGATTGACCATAGTCACGATACTTCCTTGCAAACTCGGCCAGGTTTGAATCATTGGTTACAATGGCCCCACCATCACCATATGCACCTAAATTTTTGGTTGGGTAAAAACTAAAAGCACCCGCATCACCCATGGATCCAACAGGCTGCCCTTCAATTGTTGCACCATGTGCCTGTGCAGAATCTTCCAATACTTTAATATTGTGGCGCTTAGCAATGTCTACAATTTTTTCCATCTGCGCTGGAATACCATACAAATGGGTCAACGCAATGGCTTTGGTTTTCTCTGTAATCATGCTTTCAATAGCCGAAGCATCAATGCTGAAAGTTTTTTCGTCCATTTTTGCGAGCACTGGCTTCGCACCCACAGCACTTACCGCTAACACTGTTGCAATGTAACTATTTTCTGCAACAATCACTTCATCTCCAGTGGTTACACCCCAACCTCTAAGGATAATTTCCAGCGCTTGCAAGCCATTAGCAACACCAACGCAATATTGACCTTGGCAATATTTAGCAAAGTCATTTTCAAACTGCGATAGGTGTGGACCGTTAATATAATGACAACTTTCCATCACAGCATCATGCGCGCAATCCAAGTCAAATCGTAAGTCATAATGCATTCTGTCAAAGTTTAAATAAGAAACACCAGAAACTTTACTTTGATCCGCCAACCATAGTTTAAATTCGTCATAATCCCTTAAATAATCGTCTTCGTCATAAGGGTCAGAAGCCATAACCATCACAACCGTATCATTCGTCATTTTATCCAAAACACGCCAATATCCAGCTGGTATGTAAAGGCCTTGACTGGTATCCTTAATAACAAAGGTGTGGACACCCGTTGCACCTTCAAGGGTAATTTCTACTTGACCTTTTAAAACCACCAAAAACTGCTCTAACCGTTTGTGCCCATGGCAGCCACGCTCTTTACCTTCAAGCTCTCCATGAATGTAGTAAACACGGCGACATGTAAAACCACAATTCTGACGCGTTTCAACCGCACCTAAAAAACCGCCATCACGTTCATCGCTAAACAAATCAACAAGAGTTGGACAGTTATGCTTCATGGGCAATACCTCTCAAATATTCTGTATACTCGCAACTTTTAACCGAAGCGATATGTTGTTCAAATTGACTGCGGGTAATGTAACCTTTAAACAGTGCAATTTCCTCTGGTGCAGAAATTTTTAGACCTTGGTACATGTCCGTAGTTGCAACATATTGACTGGCCGCCAATAACGACCTTGGTGTACCTGCGTCAAACCAAGCAGATCCGCGAGGCATGGCATAGTTCACCACACGAGACTCCTGCAAATATTGATTATTTAAATCTGTAATTTCTAATTCACCTCTATTCGATGGCTTAAGGTGTTTTGCTTTTTCCACCACATCATTACTATAAGCATACAAACCGACAACTGCATAATTTGACTTCGGATGTTCGGGCTTTTCTGTAATTGATGTCACCTTACCCTCTTTATCAAATCCTAAAACACCAAATCTTTCAGGGTCCTTAACTCGATATGAAAACAACTGGCAACCGTCTTGAGATTGAAATTTTTTCAAATCAATTTGCTTAAATAAACTTGGGGAATGGAAGATATTATCACCTAAAATCAAAGTAACACTATCATCCCCAATAAAATCTTCACCTAAAATAAATGCTTCAGCTATTCCACGCGGCTCCTCTTGCACTTCATAACTAAAGTTTACACCCAAGTGCGAGCCATCTTTGAGGTATGCTTTTAAAGGATCAACATCCTCTGGAGTTGTAATAATTAATATATCACGAATACCAAGCAACATTAAAGTTGCTACAGGATAACAAATCATTGGCTTATCATAAACAGGTAACAACTGCTTACACATAACTTGCGTTAAAGGATACAAACGAGACCCCGTACCACCTGCTAATACAATACCCTTCATTCCACACCTCCTAATTTGAATGATAAAAGTATAGAAACAGCACCTGCCAGTCAATTAAAAAACCTTGAAGCAGACGATTAAAACTTATTAAAATTTTGAGAATAAAAATTGCGAGTAGCACCCTACTTATAATATCATCAGCAATAGCTCAATCACAAACAGGACCAATAACACCATGAAAACGCTGCGGCTTATACTTGGCGATCAACTTTCGCACAACATTTCCAGTTTGAGCCAAGCTCAAAAAGGTGAGGACATTGTTTTTATGTGCGAGGTGATGTCTGAGGCAACTTACGTCAAGCATCACAAGAAAAAGATTGTGTTTTTATTTTCGGCCATGCGTCACTTTGCCCAAGAGCTCAAGAAGAATGGTCATCACGTTGTTTACACCCAGCTAGATGACCCCGAAAATGCCAGCTCTTTTAAAGGTGAACTCCAACGGCAAATTAAAAAGCATAACATGTCAAGCCCCCAATATATGGTCC
>DCXM01000002.1 GCA_002328405.1 Proteobacteria bacterium UBA2136
GATGTGGATATCAACGCCGATGTGATTGCGGATACCGAAAACTTATCAGAGCTAGATGTGCAAGTAGAACTTGGCGATCTCGCAATCAGCACTGCGGAAATTACCGACGCTGTGCTTGAAGATGAAGTGTTAGAGCCAGCGGTGGATTATGTGCTGGACGGCGTAGGCGAAACGGTGGGCGATGTGCTTGCTGGCGCCAGCGATACTGTTGAGCATGTGTTGTCACCGGTACAAGGTGTTTTAGGTGATGCGCTGGACGGTGTAGATACTGTTGCGGACGGCATTACCAACCCATTGGTGGACGGTCTAAATAGCCTGCTGGATCAAGGCAACAGCGGCGATGAAGACTTAAGCGTTGATGTTGGCGTGATCGCAGGTGACGGCACGTTGGATGTGGTGGAAGACATCTCGCTCGACCCTGTTGAAAGCCTTGTCGGCGACATTGATGTGGCCGCAACTACCGACCTGAACCTAAACGAATTGGATGCTTTTAGTTTAAATGAATTTGCGGACATTAGCCTGCTGGAACCGCAAGAAGGTGACTTGCTTGTGAATGATTTGAGTGAAAGCACCATGGTTAACCCAGAAGAAAGTTTAATTGCTGGGGAAAGTGCTTTTGGTGACGTGCTGGTTCAAAGCGATAATTTGGTGGCCGATGTTTCATCTTATGGCGAGGTGTTGGGTGATTGTTTGCCAGAGCCAATTGGCAATGTAAACAGTGGACTGTCCGAAGGGCAAGAACTTGCTGACCTTGTGATGCCAGGAGGGTTCGGTTTCCACTCATAACTTAAATAAAAACATGTAGAAGAAAATAAAAATAAGAATTGTAATAATAAAAAATGTTTGAAAGTAAAATGAACTTAGCAGGAGTGCGTTTTAACACAACAGCCGTTGTGATTACGACGCTTGCGGTTAACTTTTTATCCCTTGCGTTGCCCATTATGACCCTTCAGGTCTATGACAGGGTGATACCGAACCAAAGTTACAATACTTTGCAGGTATTGGTGATTGGTGTTTGCGTTTTGGTCACTTTAGAGGCGTTGTTAAAAATTGCCCGTTCATACATTATCAATTGGAGTGGGGCATCGTTTGAGCATGCCATTGCCAACCAGTTGATGGACACTTATTTAAATTCCGATATTAAGCATTTAAAACGGGTTGGTGTTGGTGCAGGTTTACAATATATGGCCGACATTACCCGTATGAAGGACTTTTACAGCGGTGACGTTTTGTGCAATTTGATTGAGCTGGCGTTTGTTTCAATATTCTTGGCATTGGTTTGGTATATCGGCGGGGCATTGGTGTTGGTGCCAATGGTTCTTGTTGGGTTGTTTTTGCTGGTTATTTCACGGTTTAGCATGCATTTAGATGGCAGTATGTCATTGCGTAGTATGTGTGACGATAGGCGTTATAATTTCTTGTTTCAGGCTTTAACGGGTGTTCACACCATTAAGTCCTTTGGGTTAGAAGAAAGCTTTTGCAGACGCTATGAATACATGGAGCAAGAGTCTGGTTTTTCAAACATCACAGTGGCGCAACTCAGCGGTTTTGTTTTTAATTTATCAATCGTTTTTTCACAGCTGATGTTGGCCAGTGTCATTTCTGTGGGGGCTTATTTGGTTGTGAATACAAACATGACAGTGGGTGGCCTTGTGGCGTGTATCCTTCTTTCTGGCCGTGTGATGCAGCCCATTCAAAAAATGTTGCAAGTGTGGCTGAAGTATAAAAGTCATCGCATTGCCAAGAAGAATGTAGAATCTGTTTTAGCGACACCTAAACTTTCAAAAAATAAGGCTGTTAAAACAATTGAGAAAAAAGGTACGGTCAAATTACAGGACGTTACTTTTTACTATCCCAACTCAAAAGACCCTGTGTTTGAAGATGTGACCTTTGCTGTTTCGGCAGGGGAAGCTGTGCACATTGATGGTAGTGAAGGCGTTGGTAAGAGTACATTGTTAAAAGTGGTTGCGGGTTTGTACCTACCTGATGCGGGCACTGTGGAAGTGGATGGTGTGAATGTGGCAGAAAATGCCAGTGAAATTTTGGGCAATCATGTCGCTTACATTTCAGATGCGAATACTATTTTTCGTGGCACTATTCGAGACAATATCACTTTATTTGGTAAACGCAGCAACTTAGAGGCGATGGAAATTGTGAGAGACCTTGACCTGCAAGGGGACATTGCTCAGTTACCGTCTGGTTTTGATACACATCTAGAAGGTTTAAAAGCCGATACTGTACCACCCAGTTTGAGGCAAAAAATTATGATTGCACGGTCGCTGGTTTCGCGCCCCAATGTCCTTGTTTTTGATAATGCAGACCATGCGTTTGACAAAAGCACCTACGCCATTTTGATTGACTATATCCGCAAAAGAAAGGACGAGCTGGCCATTGTGTTTTCAACCAATGATCCGGTGTTGATTAGTTTGGCAAACCGTTTTTACCTGATTCATAACAAAAAAATAACACTTCAAAGTATTAAGAATGTTATTGAAAGGCAGGTGTCATGAACGGGTTAGCTTTACACAATTTTACAAGGCACTTTGAAGGTTTAAAACTTAAATTGGTGCACGTTTTGTGGCGTAATTACGACCAGCCAAGTCCGCTACAATCTGCTTTTTGCGCCATTATTTTAATGTTGAACCCTAATTTTAAGGTGCGTGCTTTGCATGATGCATTGCCATACCGGTCTGTTTGGATGAACATGATTGACATTGAAAATAGCTTGGCAAACTTAGGCTATAACTTTAGAAAACTGCGTGCAAAGGCCCATGAGATTGACGAAAGACTGCTACCTTGTTTGTATGTTTTACCAGAAGATAAGTTTGAATGGCCAGAAAACCCATATGTTATTATTGGCAAAGATGACAATAAAAAGCGTTTGAGTGTGTTTGATTGCAAACAAGAAAAGGCGCTGTTTATAAGTTATGAAACGGTGAATGAGTGGGGGCCTGGCATTGCCGCAACTTTCCCACGTATTCAAGAGGAATTAAGCAAAACCTCAAAATTTATTCGTGCGGGCACGGGTTACAGTTGGTTTAGGGCGCTTATGTCTCGCTTTAACAGTGTTTTTTATCAGGTCACTTTAACAGGGTTCTTTTTAAACATTCTTTCTTTGGCTATGCCTGTGTTTATTATCATTGTGTATGATCGAGTGATCAGTACAGAGTCTATCCACACGCTTTATTACATCATCCCGGGGATATTATTAACGGTTGTTTTTGAAGCTGGATTGCGCTATTTGCGCAGCAAGAACTTGTCATGGTTGGCGGCAAGATTGGGTAATTTGGTGGGGAATATTGTTTTTTCTCATCTTATTAAATTGCCTTGCAGTTACATTGAGCAAGCTTCGGTTTCTTCACAAATTTCAAGGATTCGTAGCTTTGAATATGTTCGGGACTTTTTTAGCGGGCCTGTATTTTTATCAATGTTAGAGCTGCCATTTATTTTGATTGTTTTAGGCGTGATTGCCTTGCTGGCTGGCAACTTGGTTTGGGTACCGCTTTCAATGTCCCTTGTTTATGTTGTGCTTTTTTATATTATGCGACGGTATATCCGTGTGTTGATTCGCTCTTCAGCGAAGGCAAGCTCTATCAAGCAGCAGTTTACAATGGAAACATTAGAAAAGCTGGAAGATATAAAAACATATGGCCTAGAACAAGCCTGGAAAGAAAAATTTAGAGAACTTTCTGGTAGAGAATACTGGGCACATTTTAGACTAGAATATTACAGTAATTTGACGGAGATTTTAGCCAACGCCATTACCATTTTAAGTGCGGTTTGCATTTTAGGTTTAGGAACCTCTATGGTTTGGGAAGGGCAAATCTCCATCGGTGCGTTGGTGGCATCCATGATTCTTGTTTGGCGTGTGTTAACCCCGCTTTACAGCATGTGCACCATGATTCCACGCATTGAACAGCTGGACAACAGTGTACGGCAAATCAACGAACTGATGGACATTGAAAATGAATTTCAGCAAAGCAAAAACAAGGTAAAGCTAAAACGCATACATGGCGACATAACCCTTCATAATTTGGCTTTGCGTTATGACGAAAACCAAGACTTTGTGTACCGTAATGTAAATTGTGAGATTAAAGCAGGTGAATTACTTGCCGTCACGGGGGACAGTGGTGCGGGTAAAACATCGTTTCTTAAAACATTGCATAGCTTATATAAACCCAGCAAAGGCTCCATTCGTATTGATGGTTTTGATGTGCGTCAAATTGACCCGATTGACTTGAGACAGCATATTGCCTATGCCCCGCAAGCACCTGACTTTTTCTATGGCACGATTGCTGAGAACTTACAAGTGGCCAACCCCACAGCTTCAGAAAATGAGATTTGGGAAGCCTTGAAGATTGCAGGAATTGATGAGTTGGTAGAAGAATTTCCACATCAACTGGACACTGTTATTTGCAAGCCAGATGCGCACCCCTTGTCGCCTTACTTTAAGTTCCAGCTTTCACTGGCAAGGCTGTATTTGCAGAATGCAAAAATTGTCATTATTGATGAACTGCCCAGCGTCACATTGAATAGCAAAACCGGCCGAATGTTGGTGCAATATATCAAAAACTCTATTGGCAAACGCACTATGATTATTGTGACCCACCGTCAAGACATTTTAAAGCTGGCGCATCACACGGTCACTTTTAAAAACGGTTTGCCCACTGAAGTTACATCACAAGAAAAGGAGCAGTAAAATGTTTGCTAAACTTAAAAATAGTCTGCTTAGAAGCCGTATTGTTCAAGACTGGAATTATAACAAAGAGGCTCAGTTGCGTTACCTTTCACAGTCGGCACAATTGGAGGAGTCGGGTAACCCTTGGTTGGTGCGTATAACTGTTTTATTCATCAGTGCTTTTGTGTTGCTTTTTGTGGTGTGGGCCTCCATTGCGGAGGTGGATGAAGTTTCTCGCGCACCGGGGGAAATTATCCCTGAAGGTTTCCAGCAAAGTATCCAACATTTAGAAGGTGGAATTATTGAAGAGATTTTCGTGCAAGAAGGCATGTTGGTGGAAGCGGGTCAACCGCTGGTCACCCTTTCAAAGGAAGGGTTGGAAACAGATAAAGTACGATTAGAGCACAAACTTAGACTTTTGGAATTGCAAGAAGCACGTTACAGCGCCGCAATCAGCGGTGAAGGTTTACAGCTGGGCCATGTGGAAGGTTTGTCTGTTAGCGATGCGCAAAAACAGTATCAAATGTATAAGGAAATGAAAGGCGCAAATACGTCCGAAATGGCGATGGTTCAAAAGCAGGTCAATCAAAAACAGCAGGCCATTGAAATTTTAAAAACAAAACGGGATACCATTCAATCCCGTCTGAAAGTTTTGGAAGACTTGTATAAAAAACGTAAAAAGCTTTTTGATCAAGGTTACTTCCCACAAGTAAAATTGATGGCCATTGAGGATGAATTGATTGTACTTAAAGGCCAAGAAAAAGAATTGGAAAACCAAATTAAACAGTCGCAAAGTGCGGTTTCAGAATTTAAGGATAAATTAAACGCCATTAACGCAACCCAGCGAGATGTTGTTCACAAAGATCTTGAGCGTGTGCAGGCAGAAATGCAGCAAAGCAAAGAACAGTTAGAAAAATTGAAGGCTCGCATTAAACGCCTTGTGATCCGTGCGCCAGAACGTGGTGTGGTTAAAGGTTTGGCGGTAAGCACCATTGGTGGTGTGGTGCGCCCCGCACAGGTGTTGATGGAAATTATTCCCCTAGAATATAACCTAACGGCCGAGGTTAAAATTGCACCCAGTGATGTGGGAAACTTAACAGTGGGGGACCATGTAAAAGTAAAGGTTTCCGCCTATGACTTTGCAAAATATGGTAGCTTGAATGGTGAACTTTTCTCCCTTTCTGCCACCACATTTGTGGGCGAAGATGGTGCACGTTATTACAAGGGTCGGGTGAAGCTTGCTAAAAACTACGTTGGTCAGCAACCGGGTCGTAATATGGTTATCCCCGGGATGACCGTGATGGCGGACATTGTCACAGGTCAGCGCAGCATCATGTCGTACTTGTTTAAGCCGATTCATATGTCATTACAATCAGCATTTCAGGAGAAATAATATGAGCAAATTACCCCTTTCATTCTTTGTATTTGTTTTAGGTGTTCTTCTCTCTGCTTGGGGTTACACTCTTTTTGAAGAAAAGTATTACGATAACCGTCAGTTCTTGTTTGAAGAAGCGGTTGAAGAGCATGGGGAGGATGTAAACAATCGATTAATCTTCTTAAAAACTGTTCAAAATTCTATCACCGCACTTTACATGTCATCTGGCGAAGTACAGGCCGAGGAATTAGCATCTTATGTCAATCACATTGGCTGGGGTTTGGATCAAAACTTTATTGAAGGTGTAGGTTGGTTGCGTGCAAAAGGCGCTTATGATGACTCAGTGATGGTTTATCAAAACGGTGACTTTAAACGTAACATTGAACCTGAAGATGAAGACACATGGCAGGTTATTTTAGAAAATGCCAAAAAAGCCAAAAATGATGAAATCACCATTCTGGGAGACCCATTGTCGCTGGTTCAAAGCGATGAACGTGTGATTACTAAAATTCGTGCAATTTATGGTTTTGACGGTAGGGTGAGAGGGTACTTGTTGATGGGTGTAAAACTTAAAGATATTTTCACATTTGAAGGGTATGATAGCCCTGTGGGAGCCAAAGTTGTGCACTTGCTTTCCAGCACTCATATGGCGCCAATTTACCGCGATAAAGAAGTAAATTCAAAGTTGCCAGCTCAATTTAAAAAGTTTGAAATTGGTACAATGCCATTACAAATAACATTTTATCAAAATGAAGAATGGCTGGAAGAAAATGTCAATAATTTAGCTTATTTGGTTTTTGCTGTGGGTGTGATGATCAGTTTAATGTTTGCTTACATCACGCAGTACGTTCAAGAAAAACAGTTAGACTTAATGAAAGCTAAAAAAGAAGCAGAAGAAGCCAGCCAGATGAAGTCGGACTTTTTGGCAAATATGAGCCATGAAATTCGTACACCGATGAATGGGATTATTGGAATGGCCGAAATTTTGAATAGCTCTGCCATTGATGAAAGTTTTAAAACTTACAGCCGCACCATATTAAGCTCGGGCGAAAGTTTGCTTAAAATTATCAATGACATTCTAGACTTTTCTAAAATTGAAGCTGGCAGTATGACCATTGAACCGCAGTCGGTTGACTTACGTGACGTGGTGGAAAGGTTGTCAAACATCTTTACCTTTAAAGCGCAAGAAAAGAGCATTGACCTGATTGTGCGGTTTATGCCTGGCACCGTGCGCCATGTGATTACCGATCCTGTGCGTCTGGAGCAAATTATCACCAATTTCTTGGGCAATGCAGTTAAGTTTACATCCCAAGGGTATGTGGAGTTGCACATAGAGCAATTAACCGTGAAAGACGTGTCCGAAGTGGAAGTGAAGTTTAGCGTTAAGGACACCGGTATTGGTATTGAACCAGACGTTCAAAAACAAATTTTTGAAAGGTTCTCACAGGCGGATAGCTCCACAACCCGTAAGTTTGGCGGAACAGGTTTAGGTTTAACCATTTGTGCGCAATTGGTCACCATGATGAATGGTGAAGTCGGCGTGGAAAGTGAAGTGGGCGAAGGCTCAACTTTCTGGTTTAAACTGCCTTTCACGGTGGACAGAAAACGCATGATCAATGAGCTGACATTCTCCGATGAATTGTCAGGCAAAAAAGCGTTGGTGGTTTGCCGCTACAAGGAAGCGGCAATCTCAGTGGCTGAACAAATTGAAGAAATGGGCGTGCAAGCCAAAACGGCCACATCCATTTCCACCGCTTGCACCCTTATTAAGGACGAGTCGATATCATCACAACCATTTGACATTATCTTTACGGAAGAAAAAGTGGACAGGCAAACTGCCCATAAGTTGTTTGACGTGGTGCGCGAATTTTCCAACCAAAGTAAAGTGATTTTACTGGGTGATGAAGATGATATTTTACGAAGTACAGAACTTCAAAACGAGGGTTACGCTGCGGTACTGGCCGTACCGGCTCGCTTGAATGACTTGCTGATGGTTATGAAAAATAGCCTGCGACTTGAAACAACACAGCTGCAAAGCAAACCAGTTATTGAAGCCACCGTGCAAGAAATGAAAGAAGAAGACTTTAACTTTGAAGGTGTTCACATTTTGGTGGCGGAAGACAACCACGTTAACCAAATGCTAATACAAGAAATTTTAGAGAGTGTCGGTTGTGAAGTAACCTTTGCGGACAATGGTGAAATTGCGATGCAAAAAGTGCAAGAGAAGGCAGTTGACTTGGTGTTTATGGACTGTCAAATGCCGGTTATGGACGGTTTTGACGCCACAACCTTTATGATGGAAATGAAAAATGAAGGTAAATTAAGGCGTGATCTGCCGATTGTGGCCTTAACAGCAAACGCTATGAAGCAAGACGTGGATAGGTGTAAGGAAGTGGGCATGGACGACCACTTAAGCAAGCCTGTGCGACGCGCTGATGTTTTTAAAACGTTGCATAAGTGGCGTAAACATTTTAGGGATGAAGTAAGCAAAGCACCACCTGCGGATACTCATATCATTCAAACTCACCAAAAGCCAGAAAAGTTAAACGGTAAGGTTCAGGAGGTTGAGGCCGATCCGTACGTTTCATATGTGGATTTTAGCGCGATTGAAAGCCTTAAAAAAGCTGCGCCAAAATCATATATGGAAATTGTAAATCTTTACATCACCACCACTGAAAAACATATGCAAGAATTTAAAGATCACCTTGAAAGTGGTGACGCAAAGGCCGTTTACCGTGTTGCGCATACAGTGGGAGCCACCAGTGCCCAGTTGGGTGCATTTAAATTAGGTGAGGCTGCTAAGCAGCTGGAACTTGCATGCCGTGATAGTTTGACCTTGCCACCGCAAGAGTTTAAGGAGAAGTTTAAGCCCAGTATTGAGCAGTGTGAAGAGCTGTTCCAGCCCACCAAGGAGCAATTTGTAAACTGGACAAACATGAACGATAGCTAAAAACAATGAGTTATTCACATTGTTGTGCCGTCACCTGTAAAGTTTGACAGGTGACAACTGTTACGATTGTTCTTATCATATCAAGCATAACGTTGCTTGCTTAACACCATACCACTCAATAAGTCAGCAACGTTGCAAATTCTCTGGGCAAACAGGGGTGCGACTTGGCCTTCCAATTATGGAAGGCTTTTCTTATGGCGATATTTTTTTCTATTTACTCGAGTTACATTTCTTTTTGAGAAAGGTGTGTGTTTAAGCAATAATTTTTAACCCTAACGTTGCTGCAATTGTTAAAAATTAACAATTGCAATTGCTGTGCTTTAACATTAAGATACAAAAACGAATATGAAAGGAAACGATATGCCCTGTGACCATCATCACCACTGCGCAAAAGAAGCTTGGCAATTTGCGGAAGATCTGTGTGCGCAAAAGGGTTATCGCTTCACGGACAGCCGTCGCCAAGTGTTTGACGTGTTGATTTCCTCGCACAAAGCTTTAACAGCCAAAGAAGTGATGAAAAAAATCAACAATGGTCAGCCGCCCATCACCTATCGTGCGTTGGAGTTTTTAACTCAAGTGGGTCTCGCACATCACATTGCCAGCATCAATGCTTACGTGGGCTGTGCCCATCACCACCAAGAAGGTCACGTGGCAGAGTTCCTTATTTGCACAAATTGCCATGAAGTGGAAGAGGTGGATCTGAGCAGTCAACTTTCTGCATTGATGGTTCACGCCAAGGCATCTAACTTTAAACCGCAAGAAACCTATGTGGAAATGACAGGGTTGTGTGGGACATGTCAAGATTCATAAAAGTTTTAGTTACACTCTTAATGTGTGTGCCAAGCGTTGCGTTAGCACACCCTCATATTTGGGTTTATACCGACGTTGAAGTGCTGGCACAAGGCGGCCTTGCCACAGGTTTAAAAGTGCATTGGAACTTTGATGAGTTGTACAGCGCATCCTTTATGCATGAAGCCGATCAAAATGGCGACCGTCATTTGTCGCAAAATGAACTGCAACATACTGTTGATACAGTATTCGGTGACAATGTGGTCAACCTTTTCCCATTTATGCACATTCAATTCAATCAAACCAAAGGGGATTTTACCATTCAAAACCCTAAAATTTGGATGAGCGAAGATGAAACTTTACACTACCAGTTTGACATTGTGCTGGACCAACCCGTGCCTTTAAAAGGTGTGCATGAAATTGGCTTTTTTGACCCTGAATTTTATGTCTCCTTTGAGCAGAATTATGACCTGAGAATGCCAACAGATTCAAACTGCAAGGCAGCACTTGAAGAAAATGAAAAGATAACCATTTACGATGGTCTCATTCACCCAGAAACTTACACTTTAAATTGCGAGAGCTAACCTATGAAATATTTTTATTTGTTTTGCGCCATTTTTTTGTTTTGCACCCAGCCAGCCAAGGCCTTGCCGTCTTTAAGCGCACCGTCGCAGGAGCAAGCAGTCATTAAATCCTCCACTCAAAAGGAAAGTGCAGGCATTTTTGCGCCGATTCAGCGTCAGATTACCAAGTGGAGTATTGTCATCAACCGTGAAATTCCAAAACGGATGAAAAAGCTGAAAAACAACCCTTCATGGCCAGTGGTTATGGCCAGTATTTTGGCCGCTTTTGTGTATGGTGTTTTACACACGCTTGGGCCTGGGCATGGTAAAATGGTGGTGGCCAGTTACTTTTTAAGCCATGGTGCACATTTCCGCCGTGGTGCTTGGGTTGGTGCACAGGTGGCTTTAAGCCATGTTGGTGGTGCAGTGTTGATTGTCTTACTGACAAATTTGGCGCTTAAACAAGTGCTCACCCAGCCAGAAATGCAAGTTTTTTGGGTGAAAGTCGTCAGCTATAGCTTGATTATGCTGATTGGTGTTTATATGGCGGTGCAGGCGGTGCGTAAACTTGTGCATAAGCATGAATCTGTCCATAGCTGCGGGCATTGTACATCACATAATCATAAGCAGTCCTCATCCAAGGAAACATTGCTTTCATGGGCGGTTGGCGCGGTGCCATGCACTGGTTCGCTGCTTATTTTGGTTTATGCCATGGCGTATGACGTGTTGTGGCTTGGGTTCTTTATGGTGATGTGCATTGCGCTTGGTATGGCCATGACCATGACATTGATTGGTGTTTTGTGCATCACAGGTAAAAAACATGTGGTAGATAAATTCAGTGGCGGAAAAACTGAGAGCAAACTACCACGTTGGATTGAGCTGTGCGGTGCCTTGGCTATTACCTTTGTAGGCTTTGCGTTGCTTGGCAGTATTTTGGGTCGTTAACCGGAAGCCTTATTCACCGTTTACAGTGAAGTGGTTAAGATTTTTTGCAAATCGTCGGCATGTAATGGTTTTAGGCAGTACATTTTCACAAAATCATAGATAGACGTTTGCTTGCGGTCCTCTTCCTTTTCAGAAGATGTGTAAATGGCGACGCTGGCCGGTGTTGTTGTTTTTTGATGGTAGGCTTTTAAAAATTCAAATCCATTCATTCTCGGCATGTTAAGGTCCAGCAAAATTACGTCCACATTGTTGTTTGTTTGGTCAATAATGTGCATGGCCTCCAAGCCGTCAGAAGCTTTGATTACTTCAATGGTGCTGTCAACCCGTTTGGTGACTGCTACCACCAACATTTGCGAAACAACGTCATCGTCTACCACTAAAACACGTTTCATTTTACGCTCTCTTCTTTAAATTATTTGTAGGGCAGTTTTACAATAAATTTAGACCCAGTTCCGGTGTCCTCAAACCTAATTTCGCCGCCCATAACTTCGACACTTTTTTGCATAATATAAAGCCCAAGCCCCGAACCAAACGCCACCTTGGGGTGGAACCTTTGGAACATTGTAAACAGTTTTGCCTGTTTTTCTTTTGGAATGCCCAGCCCATTGTCTACCACTTCAATATACACGAAATTTTCTTTCTCAAAAACAGAAATGGCCGTGAAGGCTTGATCTTTAGTGGTATCTACATACTTAATACTGTTTGAAATGAGGTTTTCTATCACAATGGAAACACGGCTTTTTAGGCTCATCAGCTGGATGCTTTTGTCCACATTGACCTGAAAGTCAATGTTGTCAAAGTTTTCCATGCCTTTAAATTTTTGAATGGAGTGGTGAATGATTTCAGAAAAGTGAATGTCAGTCACATCTTCGTCAATCATTCTAGTGCGTGTTAAGTCCAATATGTCTTGCACCAAGCGCTCTAACCCTTCAAGTGAGGAAATAATCGCATCGATCGAAAGTTGAACCTCTTCAATGTTCCCTTCTTCAAGGTACTCTTTCACAATGTTTAAAAGCCCAATGGAAGATAAAAGGGGTGACCTTAAGTCATGCGATGTTCGATAAGCAAATTCTTCTAATTCGCTGTTGAGGTTTTTAAGCTCGGTTTCTGTCTTTTTTATTTGAGAAATGTCACGCGCGAGGCCTAAGATAAATTGGTTTCTATTAGAGTCCTCAAAACGAACTTTTTTTGTAAATAACGTGGATTTGTGACCATTTGGTAGTGTTAAATGCTCTTCAGTTTCTGAAAATCCGTTTTTAAAAGCAATTTTATCTTGTAATAAAAAAGCATCGGCTTCGACTTTGTTGAATTTTTCAACGGTTGTATGTCCGATAATACGGTTTTGCATGTGCTTTGGGTAGGCAGAAATAAACGCATGGTTTGCACGAATGATTTTAAAGTCTTTGTCTTTAACAAATAGAAAATCAGGGATGTTTTCCATAATTAAGTTTAAGAAATCATAGTTGTCTTTTAATTCAGCTTTGCTTTTGGCTTCTTCTGTAATGTCAACAAAAACACCAAAAAGACCAGAGATTTCACCATTGTTGTTTGTTGCACACTCGCCTGAAGATCGAACATGTCGAATTTCACCTGTGGGACGTATGACCTTGGCTTCAAATGTAAAATCTTCTCCAGTCTCAAGGCTTTTTTGTAAAACTTTTTCAATGCGTGGCTGGTCATCTTTGCAATAGAAATTTACGGCGCTTTGAAGGCAAGGTTGGTATGTTTCAGGTTTTACACCGTGAATGCGATAAATTTCTTTGGACCAGTAAAGCTCTTGCTTTTCAAGGTTGACTTGCCAGTGACCTACCTTTGCAATTTTTTCTGCTTGCTCCAGCAAGTGGATCTGGTTTTTATTCTCAATATTCATATAGGTGCCTTTAAAGTAAAATTCATTTAATGATATAGGATTGTTGTACACAGATGCGAGTAAAAATTTTAATTTTTTATGTGGTTTGTTGTAACCCATGCTGACATGACCATTCAAAATGCAACAGGTTTATTGACAAGAGCAACAAGCTTGAAGGCGCACACTATCTTTTACGTTTAGCCAATAATGCTATTAAATACTGTGCCTGAATGGTTAAATTGTTGCGTAGGTTTCTTCAAAAAATGTTTGTATTTTTTGATAGAGATTCCGAATTTCGGTTAAGTATGTTTCTTTAATGTCTTTGGATGCGGCAAATCCTTTTTCAGCTTCTTGGCATATGTCGAATAGTTTGTTACAGCCTAAACTGCCCGATGCACCTTTCAGGCGATGTGCAGCCTTGCGCCAAGGTTCGTCTTCACCAAAATCAGAGCAATTGTCTTCTAACACAAACAAGCATTCTGTTGCGGTTTGGAAAAATAGATCAAACAATCGCACTTGTTCTTTTTTGTCTCCGGATGTAATCATGTCTAAGTTTGTGAGGTTTACTATGCTGTTTTGGTTGAACACATGCGTGCTTTTTAGTTGGTCTTCGTCTACTTGAATATCAATCCAAAGCTTGAGTGCGTTTGCCAGTTTTTTGCTTCTTATGGGTTTGCTAACATAAGCATTCATACCAGATTTTAAACATTTTTCTTTATCGCCTACCATGGCGTTTGCTGTGGTTGCGATGATGGGGATATTGGTGTTGCCTAGTTCGTTTCTAATGGCTTTGGTTGCTTTGAATCCATCCATTTTTGGCATTTGACAATCCATTAAAATCAAGTCGTAATTTTTATTTTTTAAGGCATTTACAGCCTCTTCACCATTTTCCACGATGTCGATGTTTTTGAAACCAAATTTTTGTAAAAGCTTCATAGAAACTTCTTGGTTCATGGAATCATCTTCAGCAATTAAAATGTGCGCATCTTCAGCTGGTATTGTGCAATCGTTATCGTACAAGGGTTTATTGAAAACTTCCATAGGGCTTTGTTTAACATCCATGTCGCTTGCAATGGGAAGCTCAAGCGAGAAGGAGAATGTTGAGCCTTCACCGTCTTGGCTATCCAGCTTCATCTGCCCGCCCATCATTGATAGAAGTTGGGTTGTAATGGCGAGTCCTAACCCTGTGCCACCAAATTTTCTGGTGATAGAGGAATCTGCCTGTGTGAATTTTTGGAAAATGAGATTCTGGTGTTGTTCTTTAATGCCAATTCCGGTGTCTTCAATAAAAAAGTGCAGGTGTGCATTGTCATTTTTGTAATTTCTGTCTAAGTATTCAACGCCAATTTTAACATAGCCGATCGATGTAAATTTAATGGCATTGCCAACCAAATTCACAATAATTTGTCGTATCCTTGCTGGGTCTGATAACAAAAATTCTGGAATATTTTCATCAAACTCAACAAGCAGTTCTATCTTTTTTTCGAGGGCTTTGCTTTTGAATAGTTTTGAGATGTCATAAATAGTTTCTTTTAAATTGAATGGGATCTTTTCCAATGTTAATTCTCCAGCTTCAATTTTTGAAAAGTCAAGAATGTCATTTAAAAGAACCAGCAAGTTGTTGGCACTTTTTTGAATGTTTTTAGACATATCTTGCTGTTCTGGGTTAAGCTGGGTATCCATAAGAATTTCGGTCATACCAATCACGCCGTTCATAGGTGTTCTAAGTTCATGGCTCATGTTTGCGAGGAATTCACTTTTCGCTTTGGCGCTCTCTTCTGCTTTTTTAACTTGTTGAAGCAGTATTTTTTCATGTTCTTGTCTTTCAGCCACATAACCTATTTGAACAGAAACTTGTTCCATGATTTCTAAAAACTGTTCATCAATATATTCTTTTGCAACGTCTGAAAAAAACTCCATAATGGAAATAACTTTGTTGCGTTGAATGATGGGAAATGCAAAGCCTGCCGTGAAGCCACATTGCGATGCGGCCTCTTGCCTTAAAAAGCGATTATCATGAAGGTCTGTGATGAGCTCTGGCTTCTTTTCGGTTAAAACTTTACCTATCCACGTGTCTTGCTTGTTTTGGGTTATCATACGTGTTTTTTTGATAAAATCTCTATATCTGCTTGGGCTTTTAGATATGTGCCATAAATTAGAAGTGACAGCCTCACCATCTTTGATAAAATAGGTGTGTGCAACGGGCCAACCGGTAAAATCTGATATTTCTTTCATAACGGATTTTAGTGCCGTTTTATAGTCAGAAGTTTTGTTTGTTTCAAGCATGATTGAACGAATAAACCTCAACAAACTAATTTTGTAGTGTAGTCTTTTTTGGAATAAATTACTCATGAAGCAACCCTTTGCTTGTTGATGTAATCTATCAATTTTTGTCGACTAAAGGGTTTGCTTACAAACCCCTTGGCGCCCATTGTGATGGCTTGTTTGATTTGGTCGGCGTAGGAGTTCCCACTGAGCATGATGATATATGCGTTTGGGTCGTATTTCTTAATGGTTTCTAAAACTTCATAACCTGAATATGTGGGCATATCAATGTCTAGAAAAACAATGGTTGGTGCTTTGCTAAAGTAGAAGTCTAATGCATCCTCTGCGGACTCTGCTGCAATGGTTTTAAAGTCGTGGAGTGACTGGGCAATGATGTTTAACGTCAGTGGTTCGTCGTCTACAAGTAAAATGCTGGTGGATGTTTGGCTTTGCCGTTTTTGTTTAAATATGTCCAAGTCCTGTTGAGTTAGCTTATAATTAAGTTTTTTGCTTTTATTGTTATCTTCATTTGCTAATTTTTGTTGTTCTTTGGTTTCGTTTATTTTGTGTACTTTAATAATGTTCACAAAGGTTTCCCATTCAACACTCAGGTCTAAAAATGTTATATCTGGCATGAGTGTTATTTTCTGGAATGAATTTTTAAGGGCTTCGACCGCAGTTGTGATGTCCGTAAGGTCACCTTTGGTTAAAATAAAAATATCACCACTTTTTAGGGCGGTGATTGTAATATGATCGGGGTTTAAAGTTCTCGTTAATACAGGCTTTATGTATGAAACTGCATTGTCCATTGACTTGGGCAACCCTTCAATGATGATGGACCGCCACAACGCAAACTCTTTCTCAATGGATTTGGCTATTTTGATAAATGTATTGATGTTTTCACTTTGTATAACCTGCATGTACAATCTCCGCTTTATTTAATAAGAGGGGGTTATGTAATAGGTATGGTTGTTACAAAGGGTTATACCAATTTTCAAAAAGTAGTGGTGCAGTAACTAAAAGGTGATATTGACTGTGTGGATACAGCCTTAAATCTTTTGCATTTTAAGGGCTGTAAGCTTATTTGTTCCAAGGCATTTTTGAAAGTAAAATTGCTAAGCCACACCATCCGGATAATCCAGCAAAGCAAAGTGCTGCACCAAATACACCCGCCAAAATGAAGGCAAAGGTCATGCCTGTAAAACCCATTAAAACGCAAAGGGCAATTAAAAAACCAACAATCATCTGCACTTGACGCATGATTGAAATTTTAGCCGCCTTTGTTGTGGCGGAAGCGCCAATCACAGGCAGGCCAGCAGCTTTCCATGCTTCAATACCACCTTCAATGTTCATGACGTTGTTCTTGCATGAGTCCATGCCTTGAATGCGCTGGCAAGCCATTTGTCCGCGTGACCCTTTTAGGCATTGGAATAATATGGTTTTATCGCTCGGGATTTCCAGCATTTGAAAACCGCCTTCAAGAGAGCTTAGAGGAACAGATAAAGCGTAAGCGATGTGTTCGGCTTTAAATTCGTCGGGTTCGCGTACGTCAATTAAAATGGCCTCACCATTTTTAATTTTGCTGGCAGCGTCTGTCACGTTTATGGTGTTGGTCATGTTAAACATTCCTTACGAATTATATTTTCAAATTAAAGCATATACCAGTTTTAACACAGGTTCATCCCAGAAATGAATGTTGTATTGATTTTTATGGAGAAATAAATGGTGGGCAGGGAGGGACTGGAATCACTAACCACCACATATCAAACTATCAGTAACTTACACAAAGTACGTTTAATATTTGTCTCACTTAATTGTACTAGTTTTAATGGTAAGGTCAAGATATAGATTTGAATAGGTGATAAATATCAATAATTAACTGCCTTATTGTTCCATAATAGTGCAAACATAGCCATAACAATAAAATATAACCAATTCGGTCTAATTCTATATTGCTTTTAATGTAACTGATTAATAGAGCTTCCATTAGCTCATTATTACATTAATCTATTTTTATTATTAGGGGAACAACTTCCGTATGACAAGAGCCCATAGCAATAAACAAATTAGTTATTCTGACTTTGGTGGTGTAGGCTTATTTGCAGGGTTTGTACCTGTATTTGTAGGTTGATAGCCACTTTGAGGCCTAGGCTCATGTTGAGGTGCTGGTTGTGAAGGTTGGTAACCTTTATTGGAGGGTTGGTATCCATTATTGATAATTTTCTTTTCTGACATAATCATTTCCTTTATATATAGTCTATTAATTCTACGCACTCTATATCCGTAGCTAAGATTAGCACTCCTGCCGTTTGATTCTTTGGACGGTCAAAACCACCGTCTTTATTGAGAATCCATGTTTCCTCCATATATATCTGCTGAGGGTGTGGAGAGCTTGATGTAAACGACTGGCTTGAATATAGTCCTGCTATTTGCCTGCCACTAATTAAAGTAACTTTTATCCAGTAAGGCTTCCTTTTAGAAAAAACAAAATCCCATGCTTGAGAAGTAGGGTGGGGTATAAATTTTTGAATAAAGTGTTTGCGCCTAATTCCTTGCCATAAGGCAACCCATAATAATGGAGCAATAAAGAGCATGAAAACCAAAGAAGGATATAAAAGGTTCGGGTTTATCTTTTCTACGTTACATAACCAATATATGAATGGAGATAGTAAAGCATAGTTCAGGCAACTATAGGCAATTACATCTATTAACTGTTTAGATGAATCTGTACGCATCGCAGGATTAAGGAGCTCGTAAACCTTTAGTGATATAAACCCAGGTATTACAAACAATACAAAGAGTAGTAATTTATCTAATTCTAAAATACCACTCATTAATCTAGCTCCTTGCATTTGAAGTTCATCTATCTATCCTTTAACTCTAAAAACAGCTTCTGTTTATCTGTCAAGATACCTACATCTAGACCTAAATTTTCGTAAAGTTTGTGTTTTGACTTTTTATACCATTGGTTCATGCTGTTTATAAGTGAACTTATTTCAGTGTCCTTGCACATTTTGTATGCTTCGGCATAGCCTGCAGTCATATTTTTAAACTGTGACAAAACCTTGGTAATTGTTATGCCTTGTTTATCTAAGTACGCTATGTCAGACAGGTTCATAATTCGCTCCTTAATCTTCAAGCGCTGTTTTTCTGGTATAATGGCATCATAAGCTCCCGACTTTTTACGCCTTAAGGCAATGCCTAAAAAATCAGAGTCTTCTTCTGGTTTATAAATTCGTGTTTTCCCATCTTGGCTGAGTGGGGGTATACCCAACCCTATAGGTTCAAGTTCTAATTTACACAGCTCATGAATCTTATGGCAAGTATCTTCATCTTTGGCAAAGAAGATTAAATCATCAACATACCTTATCGCTTTAAAGTTTAGCTCTTTGGATTTAGAAACCATAACTGCATCGAAGTCTGCTAGGAATAAATTTGCAAAAAATGGTGATAAGGGCATACCTTGCCTTACACCACGCTTTATTTTAATACCTGCCTTTTCAATTTTACGCATTTTGTCAGGTCTGCACATTTCTATTTCGCACCTTGATGCAGCGATTAAAAGCCAGTGCAGTGAACGAGCTGATATTTTGCTTTTAATTTCTTTTTCTAGTCGAGTTCTTTCAATTTTATCAAAGAAAGATGAAACGTCTGTCTTGTAAACATAAGGGTGGGTTTTACGAAATGATGTTCCATTTTTAACAGCTTCATGAACACCTTTTAACCCGTAACTAATGTCACTGTCTTTTCCGTACTTTGCATAGCGCTGTTCTAAGTATAGTAATGCTGACCTTTGTACAATTCTATCCATGACTGTTGGGATGCAGATAACTCGGTCTTTGCCATTACCTTTTGGAATAAGGTGTACCTTAAGGGGGTTGAACTTGTATGTTTTGGACTTTAGCTTGTTAGATAGTTCTTTTATGTGTTTTGTTTCATTTAGAGCAAAGTCATTCATGGTCATACAATCGCAACCAGATGTGTTTGTACGGCGATATGAAGATGTTCTGCTTTTAAGACTGCTCCAAGCCTTGCGAAGGGATATTTCTTTGTCTGAAGGCTTTTGAGAGCCTATACGTGCAATAGTTTCGAGTGCGCTCAAGAAAGGCTCCTAGCTATGTGCTGCTGTCACTCGGAGGAGATTTACTAAGTAACCGAGAAAACACAGACCTGTTCAGTTGTTTCTCCCAAGGGTTCACAATGTTCACTCTTGAGATTTGCATGTGGTACCCTGTTATTGCTTTCAGCTTTACCAGCATCTGGCAACATCAAAATACGATGCGATTCCTGTTGACTACCGAACCTACCAAAGAGCTGTCTTAGACTGTGTATGGGTGTCCGAAAAGGTAGTATCCTTAACATACTATAAAACAATATGTTTGTCAAGTTTTTAGCGTCGTTATTTACCTGAATCAAGGAAGCATAAAAGGGCGTCTAGGCGAATCCATTGATATTTGTTTTTTGTTTTAACTCGTATGCTTGCAACTTTCTTGCCTTTTAAATCTCGGGGTTCAACTTTATAATGCTTTTTGCCAATGTAAAGTGAGCGACCTGAAAGTACCACCTTGGCATTAAAGCTTATATTGGCACTGTTTATAGACTTTGCTTTTTTCCACATTTTACGTACATCTGATAAGCTTTTACATTTTTCAACATCTATAGGTCTTTTACCGTTATAGTAACTATCAATAATCTTCTGCAACTTGTCTGTGTTATAGAGTTTTTTATTCCAGATGTTATTAGGAATCTTATGTTCTGGGAACTGTTCACAGGCCTGCTCAATATATTGCTTCTGAGTTTTGCTTATATCATCATCCTTTAACATGCACTCCAATATGTATGGAACAATTTTAGATGAACCCTTTGGCTTTTTTTCAAATGCTATAATATTAGATTGATTTTGTATTTTAATACCTTCAAGACATACTCCGTATGTTTTGCAATGCCTTTCTGCAGCTTCCTTCAAGGCTTTGTTCATGGTTTTAACAAAATTAGGGTTCTTTAAATGTTCATTAACAACCTGCACTTTGCTTCTCATTTGGCTCTACCTGACTTTTAATTATTTATATTAATAAATATAGAATTTATGTACAACAATTGTCAATTTAATAAAAAAACGGCACATATGACATGCACCGTTTATATACCCTAGGATTGTGAGAAGTGTTAGAACTTATAGTTCACACCTACACCGTATTGAAGCGCACCGTCTTCATAGTTGATGTAACGTAAGTTAGCACGCAAGCCTACTTTATCGTTAAGTGCGTACTCCGCACCACCGCCAATACGCAGATCAATTGCTGTATCATCACCTGTAGTACCTGCAGGTAAGACTTCAACTTCCGCTTTAGTACGCTGCAGACCTACAGAGCCCAAAAGGTCGATTTTTTCATTTACGGCATACTTACCAACCGCATCAAGGTAAAAGCCTGAGAATTTAAGACGTACTTGGTTAGCACCTACGTTTTTAGACTCTTCTGATGATTTGATGTAACCACCTTCAATAGCGAATTTGTCACTTAGCTCAACACCCACATATGGCGATACGGCAGTGTATCTATCAGGCAATACAGCTGATACATCAGAGTCCATCTCAAAAGAAACCCCTGAAACGTCTAAGCCAACATACGGTTTAAGTTCAGTTGCGTTTGCTGTTGTTGTAAGAAGTGCTACAGTTACCCCTAATAGCCCCATTGTAATTTGATTTTTCATTATCTTTCAAACTTCCTAATTGTTACTTATTTAAATAAACAATGGCAGGAAATAAAAACCTGCCAGAAGTTGATAACCATTAACAGAAATGGCGCAGTGTTTTTAGGCAAAGCCTTGGACATAACACCGCCTTCTGGCAGGTACGAAATACCTCTTAAGCACGCCTTTAATGCAGCGCACAAAAAAACACCAATAATGACGGTGTTAGCCATCTGTTAAGGGGTTATCAAGCCCCAGAGCATTCAGCTCATAAACACAACCTACCATAGGCAATAAGCATTTGCAATAATAATGGAAACCTATGCCCCAACCTCTAAAAGCAAATTATTAATAATAGCAATTACTAGGGATAGTAAAAGGGCGTTATAGTACATTTTCAAAATTTGCTATAAATTTATGCGAGGGTATAAATAATTATTCGTGATGGCTGATTTCCCCCGTAGGGGTGGGATTAGATAAATGCTTTTTGGAGGGATTTAAACCCTTTTTATGCACTTTGGTTGGTAATGTCCATCTTAGTACCATAAAAAGGTCTCAGCACCTTCTGAGAGGCTTTAAATACCTTGTCACAGGGGGTGGAAGTTGACGGCATTAAATGAAGCTCTTGCACCTGCATTAAAACTCAAACTTATCTATCGCTTCTTTAAGCTGTGCAGATGTGTAACCACCCGTGTTATAGTGCTGTGTAATTCCTTCTTTGCTGTGCCCTATAAGAGCAGTTACAATGTGACTATCTACGTTCTTTTGATGCAGTATAGTGGTTATAGACCGTCTGAAGCTGTGAAAGTCAAGTGACGCTTCTTTAAGTCCAATATCAACTAAGAATTTTTGGTTAAACCACCTTGAAACATTTTTGGAGTAATCACCACTTCTTGGAGAATATCTAAGGAGGGGGAATATGTGTGTGCCATCTTTGAATTGGTTAACATAGTCAAGTAAACCGAGTTTTATGAGTTCAGGGTGTATAGGGATATATCTATGTCCTGCTTCTGATTTAACACTCTGATTTTCAAAGCGTTCGCTAATTTCAATACGCCAGATACCATTTTTGTCTTGCTTAAAGTTGTCTTTGTATAGTTGCGTAAGTTCGCTTTGTCTTGCTCCTGTGTACATACCAAGCATTGTTACCCAGTAATAATGCGGTTTTATTTTGTTCTTTTGTTCTTGCAGGCTTTTGTATATCAAAGTTAACTCATGGGGCTTGTATTCACGCATTTTTTTATCACCTGCATTCCCTTTGAACTTCATACCTTGGAAGTATTCCTTATCGGTGTAACCGTTATTGTAAGCCCATAAGAAAACCTGCCTGTAGTATGTAAGGTATTCGTTTTTTGTTTTGGTTGCGATAGTGCGTTCACCAATCTTGTTTCTGATGGTTCTAGCGTGTTCTATGTTGAAGGCGCAGGAGCTTGTTTGTGCATCAATACATGTGAGGAAAAAGTTTTTATATGTAGTGTAGCTTTTGATTGTTTGAGGTTTCCAGTTTGGCGAGTTCTCATTCCAGTGCTTCTCAATGACGTCTTCAACACTATAATCAGATAATGGCTTTAAGCTGGGTGTATCTGTTACATTATCTTGCATAACTTGACGTTGCGTTAATGAAGGCATTTTAAGGTTGTTGTTGTAATTGAGAAGCTCTTTGTTCATCTCTAAACATAAGGCGTTGTATAACTGGCTTACCTTTTTTCGACCCTCTTCATCTTCAGGGATGTAAGGTAGGTTTGCACGTTCACATAAGGACTTATAATTCTCTTCGATTAAAATGCTTGTAGATATATCTCCATCATTGTCTTTGTAAAACCAATCAGGGGTTAAAGTAATAGAGTCGTCTGAGAAAAACCCTTGCTCGTCTAGCTTGGATTTTCTAACCTCTAGCGCCTCTCTAAACAGTCCTGTGAGCTTTTCTTTGTACTCCTTGTATGTCAACCCACCATACATGTTATAAAACCTCCCTATGCTTGATGAATCAAGATACCTTATCATGTTAACCAAGTTCAAGGCTTCTTTCTTGATATATGTTTTTAAGCTTAATTTGATGTAGTCTCTTTTCCCTAACGGGTGGTGTTCTATGGGAATAGGGTAGCGCAAGTAATACACGCCATGACGTGATCTAAAGATATAAGAAGGGTTAAAAGTCAAGTTTGTCTCACCTTTTTGTCTCACTCAGGTAAGTCTACTTGTAACTGTTTGATTTAATAAAGAATGGTGGGCAGGGAGGGAATCGAACCCCCGACACAAGGAGCTTCAAAGTTAGGCCACATATATATGTCAGTTTTGAAATAACTAACATATTGAAAAATATAGAGTGTTGTTGGGCGTTATTGATGGATGTTGGAAGCAATTGCACCATAATTGCACCAAGAATGCATTTTTGGTGCACCAAAAAACCTTTGCTAAAAAGGATGTCCATAAGTAAACAATGGATTGATTTTAAAGGATATTATCAAATGGCAGCAATTATACCTAGAAAAAATGCTAAAGGCGAAACAACGTATCGGGTGCAAATTCGAATGAAGGGTCAGCGCACCATTAGTAAAACATTTAACCGCATCACCGATGCTAAAATCTGGGCAGCAGAAAAAGAAACGGAAATGCGTAATCGGAAGCATTTCAAAAACTATGACGCAAAAGTCAGAACGGTTAGTGAAATGTTCGACCGCTACATAGCTGACGAACTTCCTAAACGTAATTCTGATCATGAAAAGTTCGCATTTCATATTGAATGGTGGCGCAAACGTATAGGACACTTCATTTTGATAAACCTCTCACCTTCAGAGCTTGCTCGCTGTCGTGACGAATTGATGAAAGAGCCAAATGGTCGTTATGACAAGAAAGGTAACCCACAAACAAAAGCGCCCGCCACCATTTGGAAGTACATGACAACACTCTCGATTATCCTGAATATTGCCGTCAAAGAATGGGAATGGTTGGATCAATCACCTATGAGCAAAGTACGAAAACCGAAAGTAAGCAACGAACGTGATCGGTTCCTCAGCGTTCGTGAACGTGAGAAACTCCTTGATGCTTGCCGTCGACAAAATGAATATACGAGTTATCACCCTGAATGGCTTTATAACTTGGTGATTATCCGTCTTTGCACAGGCATGCGCCCAACCGAGGGTCGCTGCCTCAAATGGAGCGAAATAAACTTTGATGAAGGCATCATTCGCATTAAGAAAACAAAAAACGGTGAACCTCTAACAGTCCCTGTACCTGACACAGCGATGAAAATCTTGCTCGAAATGCACAAAGTGAGAAGGCGAGATTGTGATTGGGTGTTCCCACGCGCAGATGGGCAAGAGCCGTTAGACTTCAGAAAAAGGTTCTACCACGCCGTTAAAGTGGCAGGGTTGGAAGATTTTCACTTCCACGATCTCCGCCATACAACAGCCTCTTACCTTGCCATGCAAGGTGCCTCTCTGCGTGAGATTGCGGAAGTTCTCAATCACAAAACACTAACGGTAACTAAACGCTACGCACATTTATCTCAAGAGCACACGAAGAAGCTACTCAACCGTCTTGATGAAGGTATGTTTGGAGGTGAAGGCGATGATGAATAGATTGAGGTTCAACATAACTGATACTATAGTATCAATATACGGGGGCAGGACGGGCTTGACAATGTTACAAATGTTTGAGAATATCTGCTTGTGGGTCAGTAAGTTTTTGACTTTAGAGGCACTTTTTTTACTGTACAATAAAATGAGAAACTCTAGTATGGATAGTGATTCTGTCGAGGTTAAAGCGTTGCCGAAAAGTATAGCCTTTATAACTCCTTCAATGCAGGCAGGTGGACTTATAACTGTTTGTGAAAATTATGCATGTGCTTTTAAGAGTAAAGGCTTTGAAGTTACTCTGCTTAGCCTGTCATGTACTGCAAGCGATGCACAAAAAGAATTTCTTTCTAAAAATGGTGTAACGTTGGTTCAAACGACAAATAAGGTATTTGGATTGAAGCATGTATTCCCTGTTTTAAAACAATTACTCGCGTTCTTTAAAAGGCAGAAAAGCTTAGATTGTATTTATATTACCTCTCTTATTCCTGCCATTATTGTTTTGATAGCACATAAATTAACAGTGCACCGTTCAAAGGCTGTCGTTAATCTTCATACCACCATGTCGGAGTATTTTAAAACTCAGTCAAAGGCTAAGGTTTTATGCTTAAAGTTGCTTTCTGTTATGCTTAAAAGGGCAACTGTGATCGCCTGTGATTCTGCAAATTCTGCCAACGATGCACAAGAATCTTTAGGGGTGAAGGATATTGCACATATCTATAATCCTATTTGCACGCTAGAAGACCTTAAAAATGTTCCTGAATGTCCTTCGCACTCTTGGCTAGAAAATGGTGATATGTTGGTTTTTCTTGCGTGCGGGCGTTTAGCATATGAAAAAAACTTTAGTTTAATGTTGCAAAGCTTTCAGCATGTATATGAGAAGCTACCAAATGCTCGCTTACTAATTTTGGGTGATGGTCCGTTAAAAGAGGACCTTCTTGAAGAGGTAAACGACCTTAGAATTAATGATGCTGTCGACTTTTATGGTCAAACCACATCTGTGAGATCTTTTATGTACCATGCGGATTATTTCTGGATGACATCTAGATTTGAGGGAGCGCCTATTGTTATTGGCGAGGCGTTGTCTCAAGGGACCCCTTGCATTGCGAGTAATTGCCCCGGAGGTGTAGGTGAAATGATAGAGGGTGGTAAATACGGTGCGCTTATCCCGTTTGAATCTTCGGCAAGTGAAATGGCAGCCGCTATTGTTGAATATGTAAAAAAAGATAAAGAAGAACGCAGTTTTTATAAAAATAGGGCACGTGCGTTTACCTCCGATAAAGCCGCTGAAAAGATTCTTGAGCTGTGCGAAGATTAATAGGTTGTTGTTCATAGGGGTAAAGTTCTTTTAAATTGACTAATTTGTCCTGTTTAGATAGCTTGTGCTTTATGTTTATTAATAAAAGATAAAAGGGTTTTTCATCAAAGGTATTGTGTTAGCTGGAGGAGCGGGATCTAGGCTTTATCCTCTAACAGAAGTAGCATGTAAACAGTTGTTGCCAGTTTGTCATGCCCCCGTATATTG
>DCXM01000005.1 GCA_002328405.1 Proteobacteria bacterium UBA2136
GACTCAATATATGGGGGCAGGACACAGCCTTATAAACAACCAACCTTAACTCATAAAAAAACACCCCGTAAGGGCGTTATTTTATAAAAGTGGTGGGCATGGACGGACTCGAACCGTCACTGTCACGATTTTAAGTCGTGTTTCTCTACCAATTGGAATACATGCCCAGTCACGGGAAATGGTTATAGCACCATTTTTACTGATATTCCACCCCTAAATGACCTAAAAATGAAATTACATTTTGATAGGCCTGTTGGAGCGATGCGGTATTGTCACTTCGTAGCACCAAACTTGTACAACCTTTTCCTTCAAAAGCAAAGGGATACGACCCCATTTCCACATCTGAAAATTGTTTTTGCACACGCTCAAACTCTGCACTGATAACACTTTCGCCTGCGTAAACATCCACACTCTTAGAAAACACTTCACTGCCCTTGCGAAGGGATGGGATGATACCCTCAAGCATCACACGCATAATCTTAGGCACACCTGCCATGCAATAGACATTTTCAAAGCGGAAACCCGGTGCGATGGACAAACTGTTGGCTATCAACTCAGCCCCTTTGGGAAAGTCCGCCATTTTAAGGACACCTTCATTCATACGCTCTTTATAATAAGCTTCAAAAGCCTTGACTGTGGCGGCATTTCTTTCCACCGGTACTTGGAAAAGATGGGCAACGCATTCCACTGTAATATCATCATGCGTTGGGCCAATACCACCTGTTGTAAAAACATAGGTGTATTTTTCCTTCAATTCACGGAGTGTGGCAACAATCACATCCTTATCGTCAGGAATAACACGGCATTCCAAAAAACGAACTCCAATGTCCGCCATGCGTCTTGCAATGTGGTTCATGTTCGCATCTTCAGTCCTGCCTGAAAGAAGCTCATTCCCAATTAAAACAACAGCACATGTTGGATTTGTCATTTACCAGTCCTCCACTTTCAATAAAATAATACTTAACGCATCAACTTCAATTGCGATGATTCATCTTGCGGTACGCTTATGCCCATATGTTTATATGCACCTTCCATCGCTTGCCTGCCACGTGGCGTACGCTGAATAAAACCAAGTTGAATGAGATATGGCTCAATCACATCTTCAATGGTGTCCTTGCTTTCGCCGCCCGCAGCTGCAATGGTTTCCACCCCCACAGGACCACCGCCGAACTTCTCAACCAAAATTTCTAGATATCTGTGGTCATTGCGGTCTAATCCAAGGCTGTCCACCTCAATAGCCGTCAGCGCCATATCCGCCAATTCTTTATGAATAACACCGTCGCCCTTCACCACCGCAAAGTCACGCACACGCCTCAAAAGTCGGTTGGCAATACGGGGCGTGCCACGGCTTCTTTTCGCCACTTCCATGGCACCGGCGTTGTCAATGTCCACACCCAGCAAAGCACTGGCACGTTTCACGATAGACGCCAACTCTTCTGTGTTGTAATAATCCAAACGTTGTTGAACGCCAAAACGTTCCCTCAAAGGTGAAGATAGCATCCCTGCACGTGTGGTGGCACCCACCAATGTAAAGGGTGGCAAGTCCACCTTCACTGTTCTTGCGGCTGGGCCTTCGCCAATAATAATGTCTAGTTTATGGTCTTCCATCGCTGGGTACAGAATTTCCTCAACAGATGTGGAAAGCCTGTGTATTTCATCAATAAACAACACATCGTGCGGCTGAAGAGATGTTAAAATCGCCGCAAGGTCGCCACCTTTTTCAATCACCGGTCCAGAGGTTGAGTGAAAGCCAACCCCCAGCTCTTTAGCAATAATCTGTGACAGCGATGTTTTTCCCAACCCTGGTGGCCCGTAAAATAAAATGTGATCCAATGCACCACTGCGTGCTTTGGCTGCTTGGATAAACACTTTTAAGTTTTCACGCAGTTTAGATTGGCCTGTAAAATCGTCCAAACTTTGTGGGCGCAAGGCATTGTCCACGCCTTTATCTTCCACCTTCGTTTCGGCAGAAATTTCACGCTCTGGTGTTTGCTGAATCGGCTGTGGGTTGACTGTTTCAATCGCCATTTTTAATTATCTCAACTCTTGTAAGGATGTTTTAAATAAATTATCAAAAGTCATAGCTTCAGCATCCAACTTTTCAGATGCTGAAAAGACAGCTTTTTCCGCCTGCGCCGGCTTGTATCCCAAGTTTGAAAGGGCGCTCAAAACCTCTGCATTCACACCACTCACAGCAAGAGTGGCTTGGGTTGAAGCACCACTAGCACTCATGGTTGGCATAGCACCTACTTTACCCTTAAGTTCCAGCACAATGCGGTCACCCAGTTTAGGGCCAACGCCATTGGCACGTGCCATCACCTTGCCTTCGCCATTTTGAACAGCGCCTACCATTTCATCGGTGGTCAAGGCCGATAGAATTGCAAGACCAACCTTTGGCCCCACACCACTGACAGATGTTAACAGCTGAAACCACTCCCTCTCATCGGTTGAGGCAAAGCCAAACAAGGTAAATTCTTGTTCACGCACATGGGTGTGAATGTGCAACTTGGTCACCTCTCCCACATCTAGCATGGATAATGTTTTAGCCGAGCAATAGGCCTGATAACCTACACCATTCACATCAAGCGCTAAGAAGTTTTCTCCCAGCTCTTCAACAATACCTTTAAGAAAATAAATCATAGCCCCAAGTTTACGAGATATCACCGCTTGCGTCCACCCAAATGTGACCCAAATAACTTTAATTCATCCACACCTCCCCCATTGAGTACCAACTGCAAATGCTGGCGAAAAGCCGTAACTTATGCTTAAATATATAAAAACAAATAATGAGAAGCCCTATGAACCCGCAAAAAATCATCCACCAAGCCCACACCCTGTTACAAAGCTTTGTAAAAACTGTCACACTTCACATTGGTTCCATCGCAGGGGCAATTGGTAAGGACTTTATCACAGGTAACATCCCCTTGCGTGCCACCAGCTTGGTTTACACCACAATTTTGTCCATCGTGCCGTTGCTTGCCTTAAGTTTTTCGGTTTTAAAATCATTTGGCGTTCACAACCAACTTGCGCCCATTTTGCAAAATGTACTTGCACCCCTTGGCGCCAAAGGGGCGGAAGTCACTCAAAGCATTTTAATGTTTGTAGATAACATTAAAGTGGGTGTTTTGGGTGCCATCGGCCTTGGGTTTTTGCTTTACACAGTCATCTCGCTCATTCAAAAAATTGAAGCCGCCTTCAATGAAATTTGGCACGTTGACAAAGCAAGACCACACATTCAGCGCTTTACAAGTTACCTAAGTGTCATCACCCTTGGGCCCATTGTACTGTTTAGCATCATTGGCCTTAAAACAAAGTTCACCACCAACCCTATGGTTGCTGAATATTTAGGTGTCGCTACCAGCACAGGCTTTATGCCATCCTTGATTGAAACAATCTCAGCCGTGGCACTGCCCATTGCTTTGTTTACGTTTATGAACAAAACAATCCCCAATACAAATGTTAAATTGTTGCCTGCCCTCGTCGCTGGGATTGTTACAACATTTTTATGGCAAGCCACCGCAAAAGGCTTTGGCACTTTTATGGCAAACAGCGGTAATTATGATGCGATCTATTCTTCCTTTGCCATCATCTTGCTGGTCTTTATTTGGCTTTACTTAAATTGGCTCATCATCCTCATTGGTGGCAGCTTGTGTTTTTACATTCAAAACCCCGAGCAATCAAAACTGTCACTTAGAAGTGCCAGCCTCCACCCTCAGGATAGGCTATACCACGCCCTTGTCACCTTAAAAGAAGTGGCTCAAAAATTTGAGGAAGGTCAAAAACCATTAACCGCCAACCAATTGGGCAAGTTACTTGGCAGCCACGTTTTTGCGATCAGTACACTTGAAGCCTTGTCTTCTAACAATCTGATCCACTTTGATGAAAGCGGCAAACAGGAAATTATGTTAACCAAGTCGATCGACAAAATTTACCTTTACGACCTGATGGAAGCCTTGGGCCACAACACAGCGCGCATTGCCAACAAAAAGCCAAAGCACAAAAAAGTTTTCAGCGCCCTTGAAGGCTTGGAAAATGAGTGGAAGAAAAAACCCGTCAAACATTTTATGTAAAAAAAAAGACGCTGAACAGCGACTTTAAAAAATGGTGGGCCTGACAAGACTTGAACTTGTGACCCCTGCGTTATCAACACAGTGCTCTAACCAACTGAGCTACAGGCCCCAACCGATGTGGAATATATGCACAACAGCGCTTAGCGTCAAGCATAAAATGACCAATCTTTCCATTTTTTTTATATCGGTCAGATAAACAGGTGATTTTGCAACAAAAAATTTATTATATATAAATATAATAATGCCACACTCCTTTAAGAAGCATCGAGCATTCACTTGACAAGTTTAGGTTCCCATAATATCAGTTGATAGATAAAATTTAATTGTGCGAGGAATTATCATTTGAAAAACCTTCTTATTGTGGAGTCTCCTGCTAAGTCCAAAACCATTGAAAAGTACTTAGGTAAGGACTACAAAGTGCTTGCTTCTTACGGCCACATCCGCGACCTACCTTCTAAAGATGGTTCCGTTGATGTTGAACATGACTTTGACATGAACTACCAAACCTCTAAAGACAAAGAACGTCACATTAAAGCCATTGTCGCTGAAGCTAAAAAAGCCGACCAAATCTTCCTCGCAACTGATTTGGACCGCGAAGGAGAAGCCATTTCATGGCACGTTTTAGAAGAACTTAAACAACGCATCAAAGGCTTTGAAGAGTCCAAAGTGCAGCGTATTGCATTTAGTGAGATTACCAAAAAAGCTTTGCAAGAAGCAGTTTCCACACCAAGGGACTTGAACATGAGCTTGGTCAACGCGCAGCAGGCACGTCGTGCGCTGGACTATTTGGTGGGTTTTAACCTTTCACCTGTTTTATGGCGTAAAGTTAAGGGTGGCTTATCGGCTGGTCGTGTTCAGTCCGTTGCGCTGCGCCTTATTTGCGACCGTGAGGACGAAATTGACAACTTCAAACCAGAAGAATACTGGTCTATTGAAGGTGAATTTAAAACGCCTGAAGGCAAAAACCTGAAAGCCAAGCTGACACACCTTGAAGGCGACAAGCTTGAAAAATTCTCCATCAACAATGAAAAATCTGCCAAGGACGCTGTGGCTGAACTTGAAAAAGGTCAGTACAGCATCACAGATATTCAAAAGAAGAAAACACGCCGCAGCCCAGCCGCACCGTTTATTACATCCACATTACAAATGGAAGCTTCACGCAAGTTAGGCTTCGGTGCCAAGCGCACAATGATGGCGGCCCAACGTTTGTATGAGCAAGGTATCATCACCTACATGCGTACCGATAGCGTAAACCTCAGCGCCGACGCATTAAGCGCCGTGCGTGCCACCATTGAAGAAATGTACGGCAAGGACTTTGTGCCAAAATCACCCAACGTGTTCAAAACAAAAACACAAAACGCACAAGAGGCGCACGAGGCCATCCGCCCCACTAACATGACTCTTAAAGCTGAAAAACTGCGCGTGGAAGAAGAAGACCAGCACAAGCTATATAAGCTTATTTGGCAGCGTACCATTGCCTCACAAATGGAAAAAGCGGTGTTGGATCAAACAGCCTTAGTCATTGAAGATGCGAAGAAAAACACCTTCCGTGCCACAGGTTCTATTGTTGCGTTTGAAGGTTTTATGAAAGTTTACTTAGAAGGCAAGGACGACGAAAAAGCTGGCGACAGCGATGACGGAAACCTGCTTCCAAAGGTGGAAAAAGACGATGCGATGGACTTGATTAAAATCAACCCTGACCAGCACTTTACCGAGCCACCACCACGTTTTAGTGAAGCGACATTGGTTAAAAACTTGGAAGAAAAAGGCATTGGTCGCCCATCCACTTATGCGGCGATTATTTCCACCATTCAAGACCGTGGCTATGTAAGACAAGAGAAAAAACGCTTCTTCCCTGAAGATGTTGGGCGCATTGTCAGCAAGTTTTTGGTGGAACATTTCAACCAGTATGTTGACTATAATTTCACCGCCAACATGGAGGAAACATTGGATGAAGTTTCCCGTGGTGAAAAAGAGTGGAAACCAATGCTTAAAGAGTTTTGGTCACCGTTCAAATCCACCATTGATCACAAAATGGAAACCGTGAAGAAAAGTGACGTAACCACTGAAAAAACAGGCGAAACTTGCCCTTCTTGTAACGAAGGTGAACTGCTGATTCGCTTGGGTCGCTATGGTCGCTTTAAAGGTTGCAGCCGCTACCCAGAATGTAAGCACATTGAAAACTTGGCCGGCAACAATGCCGAGGAAAAAATGGCCGAAAATGCAGCCAAAGAACCACCGCGTGACACTGGCGTGCAATGCCCGAAATGTAAAGAAAACCAAATGGTGGAGAAGAAGTCTCGCCGTGGTAAAATCTTCTACGCTTGTAATGGTTATCCCAAGTGTCAGTACGCTGTTTGGGACGAACCTCAAAAGGACACGGAATGTCCAAGCTGCAAATGGCCTTTTATTATGAAGAAGGAAACCAAACGCCAAGGCACCATAATGAAATGCCCTGAGTGTGACTGGCAGGACCCGCCAAAACCCGAGCCTAAGTCGAAGAAGAAGACCAAGGCCGATGAAGCGAACGACGCCATTGCCAACGCCCAAGGCTAAGCTTTTTATAAGCGACTACCTTGATAAAAATACACCCTACTGCGGGTGTATTTTTTTATGCACCAAACTTTAAGCTGTTACCCTACTCTCTCACCCATCAAGCACCACAATCAAAAGTTGAAAATGGCGAATTGAATGCGAAAAACAGACGAATTGACGACGCATAATGACGCATCGAATTTTCAAAAATAGGTAAAGACAACCCAAATAGACCATTTTTACCAATCAAAGATTGTATTTTTAGAAGGCAATTTCGTCATCTACGCATCAAAGCGGAATCAGACCAAATTCTCGCATGACTTTGAACCAAACATGCCATCACAAAAAAAGCCCCCACAAGGGGGCTTTTTAAATTATCGCTATAAATTTTCAACACGAACAACCAACAACCAAAACTGTTTCAGCTTGGCTTGGTTTATTTTAAGTTTATGCATAACCGCTACACTGGAGTCCGTGGGCGGCCCCCAATAAGTCTCGTCTGCCCAAAACTTTGCATCCGCAATGTCTTTTTCCGCCTGCGCCTCCAAGTCCAGTAATTTTTGACCCAGTTCTGCACGAATATTGTCATCGGTGAATTTGTGCATGGCAATATCATGCTTTAATTGATCAAACTCTTTCATCTCGTCAATTTTTTGAATGGCTTTGACCGCTTTTTTAGGGATAAACCTTTCAAAAGACGTGCCATAAAACATGAACGCCCATGACGAAACAACGCCCGTTAACCTTTTTATATGCCTTGCATTTAAGGCAAAGACTTTGTTGATTTTTTGTTGCATCACCACTCCTTACTTAGAATAATTTGCAGTTAGATTTTCACAACTTGCCACAAAACTTGCCATACGCTCATTCAACCTGTTTAAGAACATGCCTTCTTCAAATTGCTTAAAGGAGGAGCTGCTCTTTCCATAAGATACCACTTCATCGAAAATGGCATCCTTGTCTTTGTCAAACTCTGCGAGCAAACCCTTAAAAGATTTTGCCAAATCACCCTCCAACTCGCCTTGATGATTTGCGCGATAAAGCTGCATGCAAGGGTTGTCAGGGTCATTGATAAATTCCTGATAACGCTGGTTTAACTGTTCAGATTCTTGCATGAACGGATTGTGCATTTCCTGATCAAGCAAAGAAGCTATTAGGTATAAAACAACACCAATGAAAATAAAATGTTTCCCCATAATAAATTCCTCAAAAAATGAATTTAAGATAAAGCGTTTTAACAATAAGCCTTCAATTTTGAGACTTGCTCACTGGTTAAAGTGCCTTTAAAGCACATTAAAGCAAAGGCCGCATAAGACGGGAGTCTTGGCTCTTCGCTAAAGTCGCAAGTGTCTAAAGCCATGCCAGCAAAAGGTGCTGATTTAGCAAACTCAAGACGATCTAAAGCAGCTTGTTTTTTAGCTTCAATTAAGTCATTCACATGTTCCACAAAGTTGCTGTCATCCAGTTGTTTTTCCTTTAACAAGGCGCAAACGTCTGCGTACATCACCTGCTTGGTGCGACGTTCATTCACCTTATTTACAGATTCAGCTGGCACAAAACACGAAACAATGGGTACATGAACCCAAAACCTTGTTTTTGATGTTTGTGAAGTAAGTTGCCTGATTTCAGTTTGCAGGCGGTTTAAAATTGTATCAATTTGCTTACGAGACATAAAAGCCCCTCCAGAAAAATGGCTAAAAGATAAAAGATGTTATATTGATATTCATCAAGTTATATATGAACCTGTAAAGCAATTGTCAAGTGAAGGGCATTGTTATTTTTAAGTTTTATGGCCTGCCACTGAACATATTTTCACGAACTTTCTCCGCCATGACATGGACGTCCACCTCAAATGTGGGGTTGGTGTCGGCAAAGTACTCTTCAAAATAGGAGGTTAACCGGTCCCCCGTCAAACCTTCCTGTTCCAATTTTTCTAAAATATATTGGGCGTCCTCTTCTGTGTTCATAATAATGTTCACAATCATTTGCGCCTCTTCACTTTTGCCAACAAGTTTTTGAATGTTCATTTTCTCTCGCCTCCTTATCTCATATAAATTTTAAGTAGCCTTCACCCTCTTCACAATGAATCTTACACTTAATTTTATAAAGCAGGCTCTTAAGTTTAGCCTTTCATAACCCTTTAGAATTGGTTATATTAATAGGGTACAAAATAAAAACGAAGAGACCTCTTTTATGACAAAGCCATCTGGCAAGTTGCCCACCGCAGCAGAAATTATTCAATTCTTATCCAAATTAGAAGGGCAACCCGCCTCCAAGCGTGAAATTGCAAAGGAATTTCGCATAAAAGGGCAAGAAGCACGTGTGGACCTGAAATTCCTGCTTAAGGACATGGTGCTAGACGGTTTGATTACCCACGACAAAGCCAAAACCTTTTGCCTGCCGAAGAAACAACACCTTGAAGAAGGTGCGGAAAGCATTCACTTAAAAGTAACCCAAACCAATAACGATGGTGAACTTTTATGCGAACCTGTTAAAGCCCACTTAAGAGAAGATTACCCCACCATTGTATTGGACACGCAAAGCGCTGCCACCGTGGGCGACAAATTGGTGGCCAACCTTCACCCCATTAACGATGGCGAATTTTTGGCAACCGAAGTTAAAAACCAAACAAAACCCAAAGAAGAAGACAGCCACATTATGGGCATTTACCGTGAGCGGGTAAACGGTCCAAACGCTTTTATTGCCCTTTCTAAAGAGCTTTCAAAAATTGAATTTGCGGTGCCAAACCTGCCCAAAGGTTTAAAGCTGAACGACGGCGCAGTGGTAATGGCTAAACCAGGTAAAAGGCCACAATTTGGCCCAACCCCTGTTGAAGTTGTGGAAGTAATCAGCACCGAACTCAAAGGCACCGAAATTGCCATTGGTATTCGCAACCATGGCCTGCCACACACCTTCCCTGACGACGTTTTGGATTATGCGAACAATTTAAAAGCCGTTTTGGATGCCGACTTAAAAGACCGTGAAGACCTGCGTGACATTCCCATTGTAACCATTGACGGTGAAGACGCCAAGGACTTTGACGATGCGGTGTGGGCAGAACCTTGGGAGACCGATAAAGTCAAAGGTGGTTTCCACATTATTGTGGCCATTGCCGACGTGGCGCATTATGTCAAAGAAGGGTCACCGCTGGACAAGGAAGCCTTCAAACGTGGGAACTCGGTTTACTTCCCTGGGTTTGTTATTCCGATGCTGCCGGAGAAGTTATCCAACGATTTATGCTCCCTGCGCCCCCATGAGGACCGCCCAACCATGGTGGCACATATGTGGATTGACCGTGACGGAAAGCTGAAAAAATATAAGTTCACCCGTGCGGTGATCCACAGCCATGCCAGGTTAACCTACAACCAAGTGCAACAAGCCCTTGATGGCGACGTGCCAAGCGTTGTTGAACCAGTGATGAAAAGCACCATTACACCGCTTTTCATGGCTTATCAAGCGTTGCTTAAAAACCGATCCAAACGTGGTGCGCTGGACCTTGACGTGCCAGAAACCGTGATTTTAATGGACGACAACGGTGAAATTACCACCCTTGAAAAACGTGCGAGATTTGACAGCCACCAACTGATTGAAGAAATGATGGTGCTAGCCAACGTTGCCGCCGCGTCAGAACTGCAAACAAAAGGTGCGCCTTGCCTTTACCGCATTCACCCCGAACCGTCAGAACTTAAAATGGAAGCTTTAAAACTCTCCTTTAAGGACTTTGGCTTGAAATTTTCTGGCGATGTTTCCCCTCTTGCCATTCAAACTACGTTGAAAAACGCAAGGGACGAAAACAAAGACGGTTTGTACATGAGCGTTCTACGCAGTTTGGAACAAGCACGTTATGACCCTGACAATGTGGGCCACTTTGGCTTGGCGCTGGAACGTTATGCGCACTTCACTTCCCCCATCAGACGTTACAGTGACCTTGTGGTGCACAGAAGCTTGATCAACAGTTTGAAGTTAACCGGCTTTAAAAACATCGACAAACCTAAAAACCTTATCAACACGGCTGACCATCTGTGCGTGACCGAACGCCGAGCCCAAAAAGCAGAATGGGAAGTAAAGGACCGCCTAACTGTGCGCTATTACAGCGAATTTGTTGGCAAAACCTTTAAAGCCCGTGTCACATCTTTGATGAAGTTTGGGATGTTCCTCGCCATTGATGACGGCGCCGCTGAAGGGATGATGCCATACCGCTTTATGACTGGTGACCATTACATTTTTAATGAGCAGAAAAACAGTCTGTACGGTCGCCGCACCAAAAAAGTCATCAAGAATGGTCACACCATGATGGTGAAACTGATTGAGGCTGACGCTGTCACCGGTCGCCTCACCTTTGCGCCTGAAAACTTTAACCCAGAGGATGCCAAGCCCGAAAAAGGGCGCCGCGGCAAACTGTTTGGTAAAAAGGCTTCCACCAAGCGCCAAGAAAAGGACTTTAAAAAAGCAGGGCCTGCCAAGGGTAAAAGTAAAGGCATCTTTAAAGGCGGCAAAGGCAAAAAAGGGTCCTTTAAACCCAAAGGCTAACCAAATTATTTAGCACAGAAAAAAGCCCTCAAATGAGGGCTTTTTTTAATCGCTATGTTGATTATTTGATATCAACATCTTTAATTTCCAGACCATTTGGATGATGCGGGTTACGCACCACCACTTTCTTCGCCCCTTCCCTGAGGAAGAGGTTTTTAATGTCCTCTTCCGGGCGGAAAGGTGCAAGAAGCGGTTCACGTGATTGGTTTTCGGTAAACTTAAGCTCCACAGTCATCACGCCGTCCTTGCAGGTACAGTCATAGTCCAGTTCATACCTTGGTTCTGTTTGTTGGATGATGTAAAACACCTCCACAAACCCCGATCTGACTTGCACCTTATTCACATAAAGGTCTGCAAATGATTGAATAGTCATGGTTTAATACCCCTGTTTCAAATTTAAAGGAACGATGCATCACGCAGTGGCACATTGATATTTTTATGTTGGCGTTTTTCAGCATATGGATTTAACAACCGCAAAGTTTTAACACCTTGTGGCAAGTCAATTTGATATTCCATCGTTTGATCCACATCTTGTGCAGATATATAGCTGGCAAACATGTCCATATCGCGTGGGGGTTGCAGGTCAACAGAAAGTTGAAAGCAACCACCCCTTTGTTGTGCTGTGAATGACAGTTTATAGCCTGACAAGTCCATGTTTTGTTGGGTATGAATTTGTAAAGATTGGTTTTTACAAACGATACGATCAACATTCACCACAACCTTTGGCGTAGAAAGCATAAAAGTTCCTTGTTAGAAAAATAAATTTAAAAAGATTAAGATGTTTCCCATTTATTGGGACGCGGATCATACCACAATTGCATACAGTTGCAATCATTTTCCAAAACAAAGCTGGACATTTTTACAGCCATCACCATAATAACAATCAAGATCTATCTTCATTTTTTTAAATCTACCTTTTTTGGAGCTGCTTATGCAGGAAATTCTCACCCTTTGCCAAGGCTATTTAACAAGCCTTGGAGTTCAATCCCTTTTTATACAGGCCTTTATTTTTGGTGCCATTTTGGCTTTACCGGTTGGGCCTTGGTCCATCTTCGCTATGCAACAAACCCAAACTTACGGCCGTCCACACGGTTTTTTAATTGGCCTAACCGCCACATTGGCCGATGCATGTGTGGCCGCCATCACCGCCTATAAATTTAAGGATCTTTACCCCTGGCTGCAAAGCCACGAAAACAGCATTTACATTTTTAGCAGTGTGATGATGATGGTTTTTGGTTTGTTCTTCTTATTTAAGAAAAACCCCAACAAACAGGTGCAAAAGTCTGAAATTTCTGGGCTTAAGCACTTGGCCATCCAAGCCTTGAAATTTGTGGGCTTTAAGGGGCAGCAGGCTAAAAAGTCTTACAAAAAGCTGGTTCAAAACCACCGCTTTGTTTATTTAGCCACTTTTGTATGGTCGGCTTTTCACCCCGCGCATATTTTAAGTTATGTGGTTATCTGCTTTCTTGTGCAAAGTTTGGGGCATGACCTCACCCAAGTGAATGTGGCTTTAGAATATGTTCTACCCATTTTTCTTGCCACCATTAGCATGTGGAGCTTGTGGATATTCTTTGGTAAAAAATTTGGCAAAGTCACCTTTTACCTGATTAAAATTTTTGGCGCTGCGTTTTTGATAACTGGCTTCAATTTATTTTTCAGCAACGTTTGATAACGACCTAAAAAAGCACCCCATTGGGGTGCTTTTTTCATGCATTTAATTTTAATTTACAACATGGCCGCTTCAATTGAACTCATCTCATCTGCCAGTTTTAATTTTTTACGTTTTAAAAGGGCAACTTTTGTTGCATCCATCGCCGGCCTTGAAGCTTCGGCCTTAAGTTGTTCTTTTGTGGCCGCATGCTCAGAATAGAGCTTTTTGTACTGATAATTATTCTTCAGCAATTCTTCATTTACAGCGTGGTTTATTCCCATACGACAACCTTTCTTTGTTTGAATTTCTAAAAATTAGCTCGCCTAATTATTATATGGTTATTTAAGGTGGTGGATTCAAGCAATCATAAGTAAAAACATGCCTATACCTTTAGAAATAGTTTGCGCAAAAACAACAAACTATTGGCAAAAAATAAAGGGCAACCCTTAGAATTTGGTGGCATTGGTCACTTTGTATGATATCCTTTTTATCAGCTATAAAAATAACAAACAGGCAAACCTGTGGGAGAAACCAGAACATGAAAACTGTGCAAGATGTCTTTAACCTCATTGAGTCTCAAAACATTCGCTTTGTGGACTTTCGCTTTAGCGACCTTAAAGGCCAGTGGCACCACATTACCAACACCGTACACATGCTGGAAGAAGAAACCTTTGAACAAGGTTTAAACTTTGATGGATCATCGGTGGAAGGTTGGTGCGAGATCAATAAGTCGGACATGTTTTACCGCCCCGACCCAAATTCAGCATTTGTGGACCCGTTTGCCAACCACCCCACCTTGGTTTTGCTTTGCGACATTGTGGATGCGGAAAGTGGCGAGGTTTACAACCGCTGTCCCCGTGGTCTTGCGGCACGCGCAGAAGAGCACTTGCGCAACACAGGCATTGCCGACACCGCCTTTTTTGGCCCAGAGCTTGAATTTTTTGTTTTTGACAATGTCAGCTACAGCACATCCATGGGGGAAAGTTTCTTCTCCATCGATGCCGCCCATGCGGACTGGAACAGCGGCGAACTGCCCGAAGCTGGAAACTCAGGTCACATTGCTCGTGCTAAGGGTGGTTATTTTAAATTGGCGCCGATTGACCGCTTTCAGGACATGCGCAGCGAAATGGTAGACGTGATGAGCAAGCTGGGCATGAGCATGCGCTTGCACCACCTTGAAGTGGCCACCGCAGGCCAGTGCGAAATTGGCATGGATGCCAACACCCCTGTTAAAATGGCCGACCATGCCCACATGTATAAATATGTGGTGCAAAACGTGGCGGACATTTACGGCCAAACCGCCACCTTTATGCCCAAACCATTGCGCGGTGACAATGGCAGTGGCATGCACGTTCACCAGTCCCTTTGGAAAGACGGTAAGCCCTTGTTTGCGGGCGACGCTTACGGCGGACTTTCCCAAGAAGCGTTGTGGTACATTGGCGGCATCATCAAGCATGCCAAAGCTTTAAACGCTTTTACCAACCCACTGACCAACAGTTACAAGCGGTTGATCCCTGGTTATGAAGCCCCCGTTATTTTAACTTATTCCAACCGCAACCGCAGTGCGGCCATTCGTATTCCAGCATCCCACGGTGACAAAGCCAAACGCATTGAAGTGCGCTTCCCCGATTGTGGTGCCAACAGCTACTTGGCCTTTGCCGCGATGATGATGGCAGGGTTAGACGGCATTAAAAACAAAATTGACCCAGGTCAAGCCCATGAAGAAAACTTGTACGACCTGCCCGCGCATGAGCTGGTTAAACTGCCGCAAGTTTGCGGGTCCCTGCGTGAAGCTTTGAGCGAGCTGGACAAAGACCGTGACTTCTTAAAAGATGGTAACGTTTTTGATGATGACTTGATTGATGCTTACATCAACCTACGCATGAATGATGTGGTCAACTTGGAGCACACACCCTGCCCTGTGGAATTTGAAATGTATTATTCCATTTAAGGCAAAGCTTATAAAAACAAAAAAGCCTCAAGTTCGGGGCTTTTTTTTATGGCATAAAAAGCGCATAAAGCATAACAACTTACAAAATTTCTATGCAGTAAAACTTGCAGGGCAACATGGCTTATGCTAAGTTATTTCAAACTTAATGCAACATCATTTTTTTATTCCTTTCTCACCGCGAGGTAACCACCTATGAATGCGAAAGCCCCCAAAAAGAGATCAACATCGCTGACCAGCGAACAAATTATTGATGCTCGTAAAAAGCAACAAACTGAAAAAGCAGAAGAGCTTGCAAAAGCAAAAGAAGAGCATCACGAAAAAATTGTGGTGCCGCTTTTAAACCTTTTTAAGCAGAACCTTCACGAAGCCATCAACAATAAATTGTTCTATTTCATGCAAAACATTGAAGAAGACAAGTCCACCAGGTTTGATGTTGAAGTCGGTTTTGACTGCAAGACAGCCGAAGAAGCCTACAACTTGGACAAACTGGACCTTTTGAACCAAAAAGAAATGGATACTCTTCTGGCGGAAACAGCTAAAAAGTTTAAGCTAGAAGAAAAGTGTAAGCGTTCATGCATTGAACCTTGCGGCCCGCTGGCATTTGATACAACTGCATCATCACCAGCACCGGCTACGGTTGCGGAAAAAGCGCAGGCCGCGCCAGACGCCACAGCGTCAGCGTCTTCTACGCCAACGGCTTCACAACCAGCTGACAGTTCTGCTCAAACAGCAGACCCAGCCCATGCAGGCACCGGAGACAGCTCGGCACAAACTGCCGACACCCCTGCCCCTGACCCGCATGTTTTTAAAATTATTATATTTTATGAATTTAAATAGCGCATAAAAAAAGCCCGCATTTGCGGGCTTTTTTGTGTTTGAACGTTACTTCACACGGGGCAACCATTCCGCCGCAAATTGCTGGAATGTCCCTGCTTCAATGTTTTCACGCATCAAGCGCATCAACTTTTGATAGAAGTACAAGTTATGCTCAGTAATCAGCTGACCGGCCAAACTTTCACCCGCAATAAACAAGTGACGAATGTAAGACCTTGTATATGTTTTACACACATAGCAATCACACTCTGGGTCCAGCGGTGCTGGGTCTTCCTTGTATTGGGCTTGCTTAATTTTAACCACACCGTTGTGGACAAAGGCCTGCCCTTTACGGCCATTTCGGGTTGGGATAACACAGTCAAACATGTCAATCCCCTGTTGAACACTGTAAATCAGGTCACTGGGGTAGCCCACGCCCATCATGTAGCGTGGTTTGTCTTCCGGCATCAATGGCACGCAGTGTTCCACCGTTTCGTTGTAGGTGTCCTTGCTGCCTGTTTCATCAAACAGCCAACCGCCAAAGGCGTAACCTTCAAAGCCAATGTCCACCAAGGCTTCAATGGACGCTTTGCGCAGGTCCTTGTAGTGTGCGCCTTGAATGATACCAAACTGGCCATAACCTTCACGGGGGATAAATGCATCACGGCTTCGTTTTTCCCAGCGGATGGTCCGCTCCAAGCTTTCCTTCGCACGTTCATAGGTTACCGGGAATTCGGTGCATTCATCAAACGCCATGGTGATGGTGGCGTCTAATTTATATTGAATTTCGGTTGAAATTTCGGGGTTCAAACGGTGCAAACTGCCATCAATGTGAGAGCGGAAGGTTACACCGTCGTCGTCATCGGTGCGAATATCGTTCAAGGAATAAACCTGAAAACCGCCACTGTCGGTCAAGATAGGGCCTTCCCAGTTCATAAACTTATGCAAGCCACCCATTTTTTCAACAAGGTCAGCACCTGGGCGCAGCATCAGGTGGTAAACGTTACCCAGCACCACTTCGGCACCTTGGGCTTTAACATCTTCCATTTTCATACCCTTGACAGAACCCACAGTGCCCACTGGCATAAAGGTTGGTGTTTCCACCGTGCCATGTGCGGTGTGCAAGCGACCACGACGTGCGCGACCATCTTTTGCTAAAAGTTCATACTTAAATTCAGGCATAAAAATTCTCCTCTCGATTGAAAGTTGGTTTTACCCAACTTTGGCTTTTTTTGCAAGGAACTTTACATGTATACAAAACAGTGTTATAGGTAAATAATAGAACACAGCAACACCGACACTTTCTTTTCCTCAACCCCTTTTGGAGGGATTTATGAAATCTAAAAAGTTAAACCCCAAAAACACCATATTCACAGCGCAACTGGTCAAACAACAGCGTGCACAGATCGCTGAAAAAAAATTGAGAAAAAAATCTTTGAGTGAGGCGGAAAAAATTCAAGAGAGCCTTGACGCTTTTATCAACGAAGCGATGTATAAACTGATCGGCGACCCGGAGAGTGTTGTAACAGTTGAAACAGCATATCCATTTGGCAGATCGCGTGATCGTTCACTTGTTGACAAGTCATCAAAGTTTTATGAAGAGAACAAAACGTCTTTTCAGCAATTTGGTTTACGGATGGCTGAAAAATATGGACTGAAAAATGTTTATATAGCTTTTGACTTTTCAGGACACCATATTACGGACGACATGTGCGAGTCTGGTGATGGCTATTACTATTACCCAATTATCAACTTCATAGCCGAGCTTGATCTTTAAGCTTTTTTCTCTTTTATTCCTAACATTTTTATCATAGATGGAGCGTGCAACATGCAAAGCAACAAACCCTTACCCAAAGGCCATGCGTTAATTCAAAAGGTCATTACCGGCCCTTTAGGTGACTTTGAAAAATGGATTGACAAAACAACTGCCGACATACAAAACAAACTGTGTGATCAAATTCATGACTTTGAAGAAGACCTTGTAAAAGGCCGAAATGTTGAATTAAATGGCGAAGATGATGTGTTTAGCAGCGTTTTCAATATTATGCCAATTGTGCCAGATGAATTTATAAAGCTGGGTGCTGACAAATACCTACACAGCATCTTAAGCGTTATAAACTTAAAAAAGTATTTTAAGGACGCTGGCTACAACATTGACATTGCCATTAAAAAAAGCGATGTAATTACGGGGTACTGCCTAGAAGTAACCGTCTCATTCAAAGATGATTATTCGGATTGCTATATCCTTTAAACCCGTTTGAAAATCGATATTTAAAAGCCCTCACATGAGGGCTTTTTTTAATGGTTTATTTACGCCAATAATCGGGTGTGAGAATAACCAACAGTGTAAAAAGCTCCAAACGCCCCAGCAACATAGAAAAACATAGCAGGTACTTGGCTTGCTCCTGCAATCCTCCATAATTAGAGGCAGGCCCTAAGTCGCCCAAAGCTGGGCCAAGGCCGGTGATGGTGGCAGCCGCCGCACTAAACGCTGTGACAAGGTCCAACCCGTCATGGAGCGACAACGCCGACGCAATAACAATAAACGAAATGATATAAAGCCCCGCAAAGCTCCACACCGCTTGCACAATTTTATCATGGACATGGCGGCCACCCAATTTAAGATGCACAATAGCATGGGGGTGAATCATCTTTTTAAGTTCACGCATGCCCTGTTTGGAAATCAGCATAATCCGCAATACTTTCATCCCGCCAGCGGTGGAACCCGAGCAACCACCAATAAACATCAGCACCATCACCAACATGGATGCCACCAACGGCCACTGGCTATAATCTTGGGTGGCGTAACCTGTTGTAGTCATCACTGCTGTGAAGTTAAACATGGTGTGCCGCAGGGACTCGCCAAAGGTTTCATACCCTGTTTCCGCCCCTGTTAAACGCACAGCAACAATTAAAATAATGCCAGCTAGAATGGCAAAAAACAAACGCAATTCGGTGTTTTTGTAATACACCTTAAAACTGCGACGCTGTAAAAACAAAAAGTGCAAACCAAAATTAAACGCACCCAGCAACATAAAGGCAATGCAAACGCCTTCAATAAAGGGGCTGTCAAAGTAACCCATGGAGGCGTCGTGGTTGGAGTATCCACCTGTGGCCACCGTGGTAAAGGCGTGGCAAATAGCGTCAAACCCGCTCATCCCGCCGTATTTATAAAGCGTGGCACAGGCGAGCGTTAAAATCATATAAACACCCCAAAGCAAGGAGGCTGTTTCCTTTAAACGGGGTTGAAGTTTATCCTTTTCCACCCCTGGCATTTCCGCTTTGTAAAGCTGCATACCACCCACACCCAAAAACGGGATAATGGCGGTGGCCAAAACAACCACACCCATACCACCCAACCACTGCAACAAAGCACGCCAAAACAAAATGCCATAGTCCATTTTGTCCAGCCCGCTCATCACACTGGCACCGGTGGTTGTTAAGCCGGAAACACTTTCAAAAAAGGCATCGGCAAAGGTGGGGACAACTTCGGCGTAATAAAGCGGAAATGACCCAAAAAGCGACAAGGCGAACCACGCCAAAAAAGTCATCAAAAAAGCATCTCGGTGGGACAGTATCTTGTGGGAACCTGCGGTCATAAAAACAAACATCACACCAAAGAAAATGGTGATACAACCACTGACCACAAAGCTGTCCACCGCCATACCTTGTGAAAAGGCTGAAATAATGGCCGGCACAAACATGGTGAGGCCAAAGGCCGTTAAAAGCCAACCCAGTATGTTAAAAATAAGTGGAAAATGCATGCCTTGACCCTACCCTTTAAAACAGTTCATCCACTTCGCCAATCTTCTCCACCGAACTGAAGAAGATCACACGGTCACCTTCACGGATAATCGTCATCTCACGGGGGAGAACCATGCCCTTTTTGCTGTTATAAATGGCGGCAATGGTCACGCCTTCTGGCAAGTCAATGTCCATCAGGTGCGAGCCCACAAGCTTGCTGGACCTTGTAACCTGCGCCTCAATCACCTGTGCTTGACCTTCGTGGATGGTGTGGAGCGAGTGAATAAAACCACGGCGCACATGTTGCAAAATGCGCGAGGCGGTAATTTCCAGCGGTGACACCACTTTTTTAAGGTTCAAGCCGTCAATAAGCGGCATATAATTGGAATGGTTGATCCTTGTCACCACCGTTTGCGCACCCATTTGGTTGGCTAAAACGGTGGAAAGGATGTTCGCCGCATCGTCATTGGTGACAGCTAAAATGGCATCCATCTGACCCAAATTTTCTTCTTCATAAAGGTCACGGTCAACCGCGCTACCATGAATCACGGTGACATCTTCCATCATTTCCGCCATGCGGTTGGCACGTTCTTTATCGCTTTCAATCACCCTTGTGATTACACCCCGTTTGACCAAGCGCTTGCACACCTCAAAACCAATGTGACCACCACCAATGACGCAGACACGGCGCACTTTTTTCTGTGATTCATAGCCAAACAGGTGCATCACGTCGGCAATGTCCGCACTGCGGCAAACGAAGAACACTTCGTCGCCTTCTTCAATGTGGTCGCTCCCACGTGGGATAATCACACGGCCATCACGGTAAATGGCCACTGCGACAAATTCAATGTCGGCAGTGTTGGTCAGCTGTTTTAAAGCAATGTTTAAAACGGGCGATTTTTTTTGAATGTTGACACCGATGAGGGCAATTTCGCCTTCGGCAAAGTAGTTGGAGTCAAAAGCGCCAGGGATGTCCAAGTTACGGATAATCGATTCCGCCACCTCAGCTTCGGGACTGATAATCACATCCACGGGCATGTTATCGGGCGTGAACAAGTGCCCTTTGACCAATTTAAGGTAAGAGGAATGACGGACACGGGCAATTTTTTTAGGCACGTTAAACAAACTGTAAGCCATTTGGCAGGCCACCATGTTGACCTCGTCGGACTGGGTGACCGCAATCAACATGTCCGCATTGCCAGCGCCAGCACGTTCTAGCACATCGGGGTGGGAACCACGGCCATGAATGGTTTGCACGTCCACCGTTTCATTCACAACGGCCAACCGCTCAGCCGAGCTGTCAATCACAACCACGTCCCTATTTTCGAGAACCAAGTGACGGGCAATGTTTAACCCGACGTCCCCAGCACCAATGATGATACTTTTCATACCTGTTACGCTTTTTTATTATTTTGTTTATTTAAGGTAAAAACCCCCTGCTTAACCAAAAGCAAGGGGTTTTAATTTTGCTAGTTCAAGCCAGTCAAGTCTCGGGACTCAACACCCAAAGACTTCAACTTTCTGTGCAATGCACTGCGCTCCATGCCAACAAAGTCGGCGGTACGGGATACATTACCGCTGAAACGTTGCAACTGGTTTGCAAGATAGCTTTTTTCGAAGATTTCACGTGCTTGACGCAGTGGCAAGGTGGAAACCTTTTCCATCATGTTCAGGTCAAGGGCTTCGCTCTTCGTCATTTCTGGTGGCAACATGTCCGGCACAATCATACGGCCTGGGTGCATGATGATCAGCCATTCAATCAGGTTTTTAAGCTGACGGACGTTGCCTGGCCATTGGTAGCTTGTCAGCACCGCCATGGTTGCAGGCGCAATTTTTGGAATGCTTGCCGCATCGGGCGACAAGATACGCAAGAAGTGCTGAACCAAGGATGGAATATCCATCGAACGAATGCGCAACGCCGGCACTTCAATTGGCACCACATTCAAGCGGTAGAATAAGTCGGCTCTAAAGGTGCCAGCTTCCACCAATGACTTGATGTTTTTAGAAGTCGAACTGATGATACGCACATCGGCTTCAATGCGCGCGCCACTGCGTGGGTCCACCAAGAAACCTTCTTGCAAGAACTTCAACAAACGTGCTTGCATAGGGCCGTGCAGGTCGGCCACTTCATCCAAGAACAAAGTACCACCTGTGGCCTGTGCCAACATGCTGTTTAAAGCCATTTCAAATGTTGTGTCGCTCACAGCTGCCGGAGAAAGGCAAACGAATGGACGTTCACGGCGTTGGGAGTTTTTGTGGATCAAACGAGCCACAACTTCTTTACCTGCACCACTTTCACCTGTGACCATCACACGGCTGTCGCCCTGTGCCACTTGCTTAACAGCTTGGCGAACGGTTGCAATTTCGGAAGAAACACCCAAAAGCTCTTGAACATCGCCATTGCGGCTGCGCAGCAACAAGTTTTCTTTGCGCAACTGTGCGTCTTGCACCGCGCGTGAGCAAGTCAGGATCAAACGGTCTGCTTGTGGTGGTTTTTCAATAAAGTCGTACGCACCTTTTTGAGTGGCTTGCACGGCTGTTTCAATGGTTCCATGACCAGAGATCATAATAATTGGCAAGTCAGGCACACGGCGTTTTAAGCGTGAAAGCACTTCCAACCCGTCCATTCCATCCATCCAAATATCTAGCAGTACCAAGTTTGGCAACCGCTCGGCAACCATGTCCAATGCTTCTTGACCGCTGGCCGCTGTGCGTGTGCGGTAGCCTTCATCTTCAAGCAAGCCGGAAATGGAAGAGCGGATATCTGCTTCATCATCCACAATCAGAATTTCGTATCCCATAATTACTCTTTCTTATTGGTGAGAGGGAATATTATTTCCACACAGGTGCCGCCCTCTTCTCGGCGCGACAAACGAATTTGCCCCCCATGTTCATCAACAACGCGTCTTACAATTGCAAGACCAAGCCCTGTGCCCTTTTTGCGGGTTGTGACGTAAGGGTCAAATAGCTTGCTTACGTCAACATCAGCAGGTAAGCCTTTACCGCTGTCTTTTACTGTTGTTACCAGTTTACCACTTTGTGACATTTCCACAACAATTTTTATGTCTTTTGGTGCATTTTTTTTGTCGGGGTTTTCGTCTTCTTCAATGGCATTGACCGCATTCTCTACAATATTGGTGAACACGCGGGAAATTTGCGACGCATCGCACATCACATTCAGTGTGCCTTCTTGTGGCAATTGCAGGTCAAATTGAATGTCCGGTCTGGCCTGTTGCTGTAACAGAACAATTTCTTTAAGCAGTGGCGCAATGTCCTCTTCTTTCATCACCGCGGCAGGCATGCGGGCAAAGTCACTAAATTCATTGACCATGCGGCGCATTTCTTCCACTTGGCGGACAATGGTGCCGGTAAGCTGTTCAAACAGCTCTTTATCTTCCGGTGCTTCCATTTTTTTGCTGTAACGGCGCTTGATCCGCTCGGCGCTGAGCTGAATGGGGGTCAGTGGGTTTTTAATTTCATGGGCAATCCGGCGTGCGACGTCTGACCATGCGGCCACTTTTTGCGCACTTAAAAGTTCGGTAATATCATCAAAGGTTACCACCACGTTTTGCACCTTACCGCCTGAAACCATTTGCGGCACAAGGCGGAACAGGAACTTGCGTGTTTCATCGCCAATGCGGATGGATAACTTTTCTTGATAAAGTTGCATCGGGCGTTGCATAAAGCTGTCAAATAATTGGCCTAGTTCAGGGTGTTTAATGTCCAACCGTTCCCCGACCTTAAGGTGCAAGTTTTCAAAAGCGGGCACGTTGGCCATGTGCACCAAGCCCTCATCATCCAAACTGAAGACCCCTGCACTCACTCCAGTGAGAACCGCCTCGGTAATTTTACGGCGTTCGTTCACTTCCTTGTTTTTACTTTCCAGCAGGTTTTGGCTGTTTTGTAACTGGCTGGCCATGCGGTTAAAACTTTGGGTTAAAATGCCCAGCTCGTCATCGTTTAAAGGTGTCAGGCGGACATCCAAGTCCCCCGCAGAAACTTTGTTGGTGGCATGCACCAGCGCTGTCACCGGTTTGGTAATGCTGTAAGCAAACTTAAAACCAAACCAAATGGCACCCGCCAATGATGAAAGGGACAGTGCAAGCAAGGTCCACACAAACACAGAGCGAACATCAGCACTGCTGGCGTGAAGCTCGTCATACTCGGCGTAAGCTTCCTTGGTGGCGGCCACTTGTTCCAGCACTTGTGGGTCCATCAATTTCACGGCAACCACATAATGGACATCATCCACCTTTGAAAGCGCCCAGATTTGGCCAGATGGTAGATCCTGCAAGGTCATCCCACCGCTGAGACCACGGCGGATAAAGCGCAACAGGTCATTGTTTAAAGCTGTGGGTGGAAACGGGTCGGCGTGGGCCACCAAGTCGCCACGGTCGTTATATAGCCTAAGGCTCGAAAAGAAGTTTTCATGCTTCCGTTTTTCAAGAAACAGGTTGATAAACTCACGGTCCGCCAAAATAGCAGAGCTTGCAAGCTCTGGCGATTTAGCAATGACATCGGTGCGAATTTGCAAGTTTTTCTCATGCTCTTTTAAATAGGAACGTGCCACGTGAACCGAGCCATCCAAAGCGGTGGTCACACGGTTGGAAAACCAGCCTTCAATGCCTTGGTTCAACAACCAAAGGGAGCCAACACCCACCAAAAAGGCCGGCACAACGGCAAAAACACTAAACAGTGCCACAAAACGCAAGTTCATCCTTGTGCCAATGACACCACGCCGTCTTTCCAGCAAAATGTGAACAAATCGGTGGCCAATAAATGCCAAAAACAGTACCGCAAACAAAATGTTGATATTGATAAGCGCTAGGTATATCGGCCCTTTGGCTGCTGGGTTTAAAATAACATTGCTCATCAACAAGGTTAAAAAGCCCATAATCGTCAAGGTGACAACCCAAACAAAGATTTTGAAAATTTTCGCCCCTAAAGCGCTGCCACTTTCTGCCTGATTTTTTTGAATTTCTTCCTTGATGGACATGAGATACAGACAACCCCTAGCTTGATTTATTTTTTAAATTTTTTATTACGGGGCAGTTTACAACAGGAACGGCTTTTTATGAAATGGAATTTTCATTTTCTGCCCTTTGCTTTCAGCCCACAAAAAAAGCCCCCGAAAACGAGGGCTTTTTCGATATCAGTTACGCTACAAAAAGGCTTATAAAACCCATAGACAAAAACATAGCCAACGTAAATAGCTGTGTCATGCCAGAGCTGCTGCCATAACGTACGTTGCGCAAAACCGCCAAACCAAAACCTGCCGCTGCGAAACCAACACCCCAATTGCTACCCGAATAAAGGATTGCAAAACCAGAAATGATGAAAAACGCAGACAAAAAAGCAAGCCACGAACGGCCACCATAAGCAAAAGTGCTCATAATTTTTCCTTATTAAATATTAAAAGATGTTCCAACTGAATAATAAATTTATGGTGTTTATGCATCATTTTACAAGCCCCAAAAAAGCCCCCTTTTTATTCAGGAGGCTTCTTATTCGTCGTTATGGTTAAACCAGCAAGTCATAACAGCGTAAGACAATGTAAAACCACAGCGGTGAGGTAAGGTATATCAGAACAACAAGCACTTTATCGCGGAAGCTTTTTAAAGGCATGGTCCCGTGCGCAAGACTGCTATTTACATATGCAACGCCCCAAATTGCCAAAGTAGCAAAACAAAGACCCGCTAACACTGGGTTAAAAGCAGAAACAATTGCAAACAAAATAAATATGGCCGCAAAGGCCTTTGATTTCTTCATAAAAAACACCTCGCAAGGTTATGGAAAGGTCAACAAGTGAAAAGAAAAAGTTTTGATTTAAAAAGAATATACAGCAAGGCAGCCACAAATGCAAACAGACATCAAAAACGCCGTATAAATCAAACAAACAAATAAAACGTGACGCAAAAAAATGAATAAGACAGATTAATTCCACACCACAAAAAAACCTCCCCAAATGGAGGAGGTTTTAAAAAATCTTCTTGCCAGATTAACGGGTGATAACCTTGCGGTTGAGGATCATGTCCATGTCCACGTCCAATGTGGCAATTTTTTTGCGCAACGTGTTGCGGTTGATGCCCAAAATGGCTGCCGCACGCACTTGGTTGCCACGCACATAACGTAAAACATTTTCAAGCAGTGGCTTTTCAACTTGTGACATAATTTTATCATAAAGGTCTGGCGGAGGAGTCATCCCGCCCAATTCTTCAAAATAACGCTCTAAGCATTCGTTACTGGTTTGGGAAAGACTTACCAAGCCTTCCTTCTTTTTCTTTAAAATCATAGAAGAATGATTAAATGTTTCGGACATCGTCTACCTACTCTTTTTACTTTAGCTTTTCATTCAATGTAAGAAGGTGCGTTTTTTGTTACGCCGCTTCTTGCCCTGTTGGTTGGATCAAGTGTGGGTTTACCCAAGTTGAGCCCGATGCAATACACTGATCGTAGAATCGGGTGATCAGGTCTCGTATCACATCTGCATCTGTTAATGTGTTGACTTGACGACGGAACTCATTGCCGTGCTTAAAGCCTTTGGAGTACCAAGCAAGATGCTTACGCATGTGGCGCACACCGCGCAGTTCTCCGTAGTGTTCGATGGATAAATTAAAATGATCCAACACCACTTCTTTTTGTTCTTCTAAGGTTGGGCCTGGCAATTTTTCGCCTGTTTTTAAGTAATGAACAACCTGCCCAAAGAACCATGGGCGCCCTTGACAGCCACGACCGATCAACACACCGTCGCAACCAGATTGTTCCAATGCCATTTTGGCGTCTTCCACTGTCACCACGTCCCCGTTCACGTTCACAGGAATGCTGACAGCGTCTTTAATGTTCTTCACAAATTCCCAGTCGGCCTTACCACGGTACATCTGTGCCCTCGTACGGCCGTGAACGCTTAGCATTTGAATGCCGCACTCTTCCGCAATTTTGGCAATTTTAGCACCGTTTTTAAGGTCTTCCGACCAGCCTGTGCGAATTTTAAGCGTGACTGGAATGCTCACCGCTTCTACCACCGCTGTTAAAATTTCTCGCACCAATTCTTCATCTTTCAACAAAGCACTGCCCGCCATGGTGTTCACCACCTTTTTGACAGGACAACCCATGTTGATGTCAATAATCTCTGCCCCTGCCATCTCATTCATTTTAGCGGCAGCAGCCATGTTTTTAGGGTCCGCACCAACAATTTGCACGTTGATGACACCTTGCCCTTCAAAGAACGAGGCCTTTTGCTTGGAGACCACATTGTCACGAATCATCGCTTCACAAGCCACCATTTCACTGACAACCATCCCAGCGCCATAACGCTTACAAATGAGACGGAATGGTGCATCCGACACACCAGACATTGGTGCTAAGATGACGTTGTTTTCAAGTTGAATGTCAGCAATTTTAAGCGTGTAGTCCAACACGTTACCCTTCGTCTTAATTCGTTTTTGATGTCCTTTGAGGTTTGGCATACTAGCGAGGTCTAAAATGAAAATCAAGCACTATTTGCCCAAAAAATAATCATTTTTTCCTTGCATTATTTTTGCCACCTCTCAAGCCTTGCTTAGCAGTCATTTTAAGCACTTAATATTAGAATGAACCACTAAACAACCAAAATTGCATTCACACAATCTGCACAACTTTTAATCAAATCACACAAGCTGTATACAGCAAAGCTTATAAGAAATGTTATAGGGCCCGGAGCGCCACAAAAAAAGGGCTGTTTTTCAAAAAAACGCCCTTAAAAAAATTTATTCAAATTTTAGAAAAACTTAGCCAGAAAATTATTTTCACACTTGGTCAAAAAACTGCATCAAACGGTTAAAGGCCATACTGCCTTCCACATTTAAAAGGTTGGGGTTGGAAACAAACAGGTCACTGCCATGGCCGTAATGATCTACAGTTGGCATGTTGTGCGCTTTATCCTCACCCACCAGCAACATCACAGGCAATGTTTTTAAATTACGGTTCATCCGTGCCACGCTGTTTTTATCCAAGCAAATGGCTTTCATCATAAATGAAGGTGCACTTTCAGGCAGAGTTTTGCAAAGCACAAACATTTGGTCGGTTAAGTCATGGCGCAACAACAAGCGGCGCCAAAATGAAACATCACGCTGGTTGGTCGGCCACTTGTCCATATATATAAGGTTAAAATGGTCCTTATAAACACCTTCCTTCAATCGCAGGCCACCGGCCACCAAAAGAGTGGGCTTGTTACGGTAATTGCTGGGGATAAAGGTGTATGAAACTTCATCTAAAGACCCATGGAACGCATTTTCACCCAACATGGACAAACTCGCTTCTGCAAGTGACGCAAAAAAGTCCCTTCTTCTTTGATTTCTCACAGTTTTAACCTTCCTTTACCACAATTGATACGACTTATGTTCTTTGAATTTATACACTCTACTTTATATCCTAATACGGCCAAACATGCAAAAAAAAGCACTTTTTGCACTTAAAGGTGGTGACAATTTTACAAAAACACTTGAAATATAGAAGAAATATCTCCATAATACTTATATAGTGATACATGGGCAGGAAGGCCACATGTTAAGTACTGGGGGAAAATGGCTTAATGATATAAGCCTAGAGAGGTGCTAAAATGACAAATGATATAAATGCTGGGAGTTTTGTAAGCGTCGCGCAGACCAAGCAAACACCCGAAAACAACAAAGATTCCACTGTCTTACCAAATGACAGCTTCAAAATTGTGGCGAAGATCGCCAACTCCAATCGATTGAGCGAAGTTGAAAAGTCTGGCCTCATCAGCAACGTTGCCTTGATCGACAAATACGCCAAGGGCAATTTGCGTACAAAAATGCTAAACAGTGTTTCAGCAACCACATTATTTTTAGAGCGCTTTGGCGGTCGCCAACCAAGCAAAAACGTGGATGTGACACAAGCAACGCAACAATACAAACAAACACAGCAGGTTTCACCACCAGCTTCAAGCAACCGTGCGGAACTGCAAAGACAAATTCAAAACGTTCAAAAACGTGTGGAAGCGTTACCACAACAAAGCCAACAAATTTCATTGGAGGAAGTGCAGCGTAGCATTCCAAAACAAGATGTACAGGCTGTTTTCAGCCAAAGTGTGGCCAGCGTGGCCAAACAATCTGGGGTACAGGTTCAACAATTGCCAACCTTGGCCGAAAGTCGCCAAAGTGCGCAGGCCAACCTTGAGGTGAGCGACCAAGTTAACATCAGCGCCAATGCCAAAGCTGTGCAAGACTTGGCATTGCCAGGGTCTGGCGGTGGCGAGGAAATTCCACTCCCCGGTGCGGCCCCTGCGGTGGACATTCCACTGCCCGGCGCTGGTGCGGCGGCAGACATCCCCGTGCTTGGGTCTGGCGACTTTGAAGAAGTGGCCTTGCCCGGTGGCAGCAACATAGAATCGGACATTGCGGCGCGCATTGCCGCCCTTGAAGACCGTGGCGTGCCAGAACTGCCCTTACCCGGTGGTGTCGCCGTGGGTGAGTTAGCCGAGAAAATTGCCAGCTTCCCACAAGAAGCACTGGACAGTATTGGCGAAGTTTTACTGCCCGGTCAAGGTGGTGGCTCGGCGGAAAATGGCTCGGTCAATGAACGTGCGGCACGGGTGGCCTTAAGCGTTTAAGCTGCGTAGCATACACAGCTTTAGGGAAGGTTTTAACCTTCCCTTTTTTTTGACAATGTGCTTTAATACAAACCGCATAGAATTTGGCATAAATCGAACAATAAGGACCATTTGCGTGAACTGGGTTTTAGCATCAGACCATGCTGGCGTACAGCTTAAAAAAGCGCTCCTCGCATTTTTAGAAGAACAAGGGCATTTTGCCCATGACCTTGGCGTGAGCGACAATGGCGAAAGCGCAGACTATCCCGAACCGGCGGACAATGCGGTGGAGGCCATGCTTAAAGGCGGTGCCGACATGGGCATTTTGGTTTGTGGCACAGGCTTGGGCGTTTCCATGCGTGCCAACCGCTACAAAGGCATTCGCGCCACCTTGATTACCAATGACTTTTCTGCCAAAGCCGCAAAAGAACACAGCAACGCCAACATTTTGTGCTTTGGCGAACGCATTACCAGCGAACAAGACGCTCTGCGTTATTTAAAGATATTTTTAGAAAACACATTCGAAGGTGGCCGCCACCAACGCCGATTGGATAAATTAGACGCCCCCTTGGTCACAGAAGAAAATGAAGGAGCCAAAAAATAATGAACAACATTTTTCATGAAAGCCTTGCCAGCGCCGATGCTGAAATTTTTCAAAACATGGAATCGGAACTCAAGCGCCAGCAGGATCAAATTGAGCTGATTGCCTCTGAAAACATTGTTTCTAAGGCCGTGATGCAGGCCCAAGGCTCTGTGATGACCAACAAATATGCCGAAGGCTACCCCAACAAACGCTACTACGGGGGTTGCGAATTTGTGGACAATGCCGAAACCTTGGCCAAGGACCGTTTGTGCCAATTGTTTGGCGCCAAGTTTGCCAACGTTCAGCCACATTCAGGCTCTCAAGCCAACCAAGCGGTTTTCAATGCCATTTTAAAACCGGGAGATAAAATCTTGGGCATGTCCCTTGACCATGGTGGCCACCTCACCCACGGTTCACCAGTAAACCAAAGCGGTAAATGGTTTGACGCACATTTTTATGGCATTTCAAAAGAAACTGAAATGTTGGACATGGACGAAGTGGAGCAAATTGCCCTTGACGTTCAACCTCAATTGATCATTGCAGGTGCCAGCGCTTACCCAAGAGAAATTGACTTTGCCCGTTTCCGTGAAATTGCTGATAAAGTCGGCGCATTTTTACTGGTGGATATGGCGCACATTGCAGGCTTGGTTGCCGCAGGTTTACACAACAACCCTGTGCCTCATGCGCATTTTGTCACCAGCACCACCCACAAAACTTTGCGTGGCCCACGTGGTGGCATTATTTTAACCAACGACGAAGCATTGTTTAAAAAAGTGAACAGCGCTGTCTTCCCTGGCATTCAAGGTGGCCCGCTGATGCACGTGATTGCCGGCAAAGCCGTGGCGTTTAAACAAGCGCTGAGCGACGATTATAAAAACTACATGCAACAAGTGGTGGCCAACGCCAAAGCTTTAAGCGACACCCTCACCCAAAAAGGTTTGCGTGCTGTTTCCGACGGGACAGACAACCACCTTGTGTTGATGGACCTGCGCCCAATTGGCATTACCGGCAAAGCTGCAGAACACGCCTTAGAACGTGCCGGATTAACCTGCAACAAAAACAGCGTACCGTTTGATGACACCAGCCCGTTTGTCACTTCCGGCATTCGTTTAGGTAGCCCTGCGGCAACCAGCCGTGGCTTTAAAGAAGCTGAATTTAAACAGGTGGGTGCGTGGATTTACGAAGTGCTTGATCAAGTTGCAAAATTGGGCGAAAATGGCAACCCAGAAGTGGAACAGCGCATTGCCAAGGAAGTGAAAGCCTTGTGCGATCAATTCCCCATTTATGACAGCGCCCTTTAAACAACAAAAATAAGTAGACCCATAAAAAAATGAAGTGCCCTTTTTGCTCCAACCAAGACACACAGGTGAAAGACTCTCGCCCTTCAGAAGATGGTCGTGTGATTCGCCGTCGTCGTGGTTGCCCGAAATGCGACCGACGCTTTACAACGTTTGAGCGTTTTCAAATTCAGCAGGTGTTTGTCATTAAAAATGACGGCAGGCGAGAACTATTTGAACCTGAAAAACTCACCCGTTGTTTGCTGATTGCCCTTGGCAAAAGACCTGTTACAAAACAAACGGTTAGCAACATCATTGCGGAAATTGAGCAATCCCTTTCGGAAGAAGGTAAGACCGAAATCAGGTCCGAAGAGATTGGTGATCTTGTTTTAGAAAAATTAAAAAATGTTGATTTTGTTGGTTATATCCGTTATGCATCCGTCTATAACGAATTTGATAACTTAGATGATTTTTATAAATTAGTAGGCAAGCTTGAACAATGACAACTTTTGATGATCTGATTAAAGACGACTTTGACACAAACCAGAATGACGCCTTCCCCGATGAAGGCAGCATCACTGGCGACAGTCGTACCGAAGCACGCCTGCTGGCACTGCAAGCCATTTTCCAACACATTTTTGTTAACCAAAACCTGACAAAAGTGCGTGACGAGTTTTTGGTTTATTATGTCAAGCAACACAGTGCGGACAAAAAAATCCTGACCCAAATTTTGGATGATGTGGCCGAAAATCAAGCACGCTACGAAGAAATGGTTGCCGCCAACTTGAATGAAAAGTGGAGCTATGACCGCATTGGCTTGGTTGAAAAGTCCCTTTTGTTAGCGGCGATTAGTGAATTATCCGGCAAAAGCGCCCCCACCAAAGTGGTCATCAATGAATATCTCAACATTGCCAAAGGTTACTTTAACCCCAAGGAAGTTGGTTTTATCAACGGCATTTTGGACACCTTGGCCAAACAACTGCGTGAAAGCAGTTAAGCAGCAACCAAACTTACCCACCCTGCCTTTGGCAGGGTTTTTTATTACATGACATTTTAAATTATTGAAAATTAAAGGAATATGACATAAGGTTATATGGGTAAATAAAAAATTAGGCAAAATTATGAAGCATTGGGCAAGACTTCTCACCATCATCACCACCTTGTGCTGGGCGGCAACACACAGCCATGCTCTGCAACTAACAGAAGACATATTGGACAGGCAGTGCCGCAGCAGCGAAAGCTTTATTGACAACTTACACAAACAAACCATACAAAACAAAAAACTCCACACAAAAATGGTGGAGATTTATGACCACTATTTAAAATTATTAGAGAGCTGTAAAGACAGCCTCAGACTTGACAAATCCACCTTAAAACTTGCGCTAACCCTTACCAACCGTGACATTGAGTATGACATTGAACAACAACTTATGAACGGCAATGATTTTAACAACATTATGCTGTTTTTTGAAGGGATATCCAGCAATCTTTACACGGGATGGAAAAGGCACGACCATGCTTGCGGGTCACCTGAAGTTTCAGCAATGATGAAGGTGAACCGCCTTGCCAACTTATTTAGCCAAATTGGGATGCACAAAAACTGCCCAGATTGTGAAAAACTGTTCCACAAAGTGGATGCCCGCATGGAAAAAGTTTACATCTGCGAAGAAAACGTCCTTTGGTATGATGAATAAAAAACCCCTCTTTTTAAAAGAGAGGTTTTTTTGTTTTGGATTGTGAGAGATTCGTTAAAGTGCTTAAACCCGTCAAAACTTATTTATTTTCCAAAACAATGCGGTAACGTGCTTCATTCCGCAACAATTTTTGAATGGCTTCGTTAATTTCTTCCATGGGCATGAGTTCGGTTTGTGTAACCACGTCATGCTTGGCGGCAAAGTCTAACATTTCGGCCATTTCTTTAGGGCTACCCACTGCACTGCCGGTAATTTTCTTTTGTGTTAAAATAAGGTGTGCAGGTAAGAATTTGAGTTCTTCATTGGTAATGCCCAGCACGCACAGCGTGCCGTTGGGCGCCAATATGTCAAACAGTTTTACAAAGTCATGCTTGGCGCTGATGGTGTCAATAATCAGATCAATCTCGCCGTGGACTTGTGCCACATCTTCAGGGTTGGCGCTGTTGACAAAAATGTCCGCCCCGTGTTTAAAAGCCTCATCTCGCTTGGAGTCCGAATGGGAAATGGCCACCACACGAGCGCCCATTTGTTTGGCAAACTGCAACCCAAGGTGCCCCAAACCGCCAATGCCGGCCACGGCCACGGTCATCCCCTCTTCAAAAAAGCGCTTAATCGGGTTATAGACGGTGATACCTGCACACAGTAAAGGTGCAGCGTTTTCGGAAGTGATCCCTGCTGGAATTTCATAAGCGAAATGGGCGTTCACGTCCAACTTATCGGCAAAACCACCTTTGGAAGCCACAATCAAGGGCTCATTGTTGGCGCATAAATTTTCTTGTTCCTGTTCGCATTGTTTGCACTTACCACAACTATTTGAAAGCCAACCAACGCCTGCTCTATCACCAATTTTAAGATGCTTCACACCACTACCAATGGCTTCTACAATGCCTACAACTTCATGCCCAGGAACCATGGGATACTGGCTAATGCCCAAGTCGTCCTCCATCAGGTGAAGGTCACTGTGGCACAGACCGCAATGGGTCACTTGAATGCGGACATGACCCGGCTGAATTTCAGGCAATTCGATGGTTTGCTGAACCAGTTTTTGACCCTTTTCAACGGCAACGTAAGCTTGTGTTTGCAGTGGCATGATTGATCCTTATTGTTATTTTAATTTTCTTAAATTGTTTGAGTCTATTTTAAACACAATTTGAATTTTGATGCATCCTTATTCAATGCCGACTATGAGTGGGGACTGACCTTCCTGCCATAAGTCGTACTTGGTCATAATATATTTGAAATCATCAGATTTTAAGAAACAGTTAAGCCAAGACTTTAACTTTTCACTGGCCGTTTTGGACCACAAATCTTCATCCACTTTTGAGAATTGTCGGACGAATGGGAAAAGAGCAATGTCTGCCAAAGAGGACTGATCCCCAAGGATAAAGCCACCATTTTGAGTGAGTGCGTCATCCAGTTTTTCAAAAAACTTCTTGCTTTCGGTTAAAGCTTGTTCACGCACCGCCTCTACGTCACCTTCATCAGGGTAGCGGTTGGGATACTTATAACGGTCCAGCTGTGGTTTAAAAACAGTGTCATTTTCCATCACCCAAGGTTTAGAGTCTGCCACCGTTTCAAGCATGGGGTGCTGGCTTTCCGCAAGTGCCCACAACATCACGTCCAAACTTTCATCCACCACAGTGCCCGATGGGGTAATCAAAACAGGAACCGTGCCTTTTGGGGAGGCTTCAAGCATTTTTTGTGGTTTATCACGCAACAAAATTTCACGGTGTTCATACTGAAGCCCAGCCAACCGCATGGCCATCCGCGCCCGCATGGCATATGGGCATCGGCGGAAGGAATATAAAATAGGATCATTCATCAATCGATTGCCTTCTTTATTTTTTAATCAACTTTTCTAAGACCACCGCGGCGGTAATGTCCCCCGTTACGTTGATGGTGGTGCGGCACATATCTAACAACCTATCCACCCCAATAATAATTGCAATTCCTTCAATCGGTACACCAACCGTGCTTAAAATGGTGGCCAAAATTACAATACCCACACCCGGTGTGCCGGGGGTACCCACCGAAGCGGCAATGGCCGTTACCAACACCAACAACAGGTCTGTCGCGGTGAGATCAATACCAAAGGCTTGCGCTAAAAACACCGTGGCAATGGCTTGATAAAGAGCGGTACCATCCATGTTGATGGTCGTCCCTAAAGGAATCACAAAGCGGGAAACTGTCGGGTTCACCTTCACGTTTTCCTCCGCCACTTTTAAAGTAACCGGCATGGTCGCCGATGAACTGGACGTTGAAAAGGCAATTAACTGCGCATTGCGAATTTGTTTTAAAAAGTCCAACACTGAACGCTTGCCCACAAAAACAACCAAAGATAGATAAAACAACAGCACCGCCAACAACCCTAAAATAACAGTGTTCATGTAATAAAGCATGCCCGATAAGGCATCTAGACCCATTTGAACCATCACCTGTGCAATTAAACCAAACACCGCATAAGGTGCCAATTTTAACACCCAGTTCACAATCACCATGCAAGCGTCCTGCAAGGAAAGGTTAACGCTGACCAATGGCTTGGCCTTATTTTGTGGCATAACCACCAACGCCACACCCAAAGCGGCCGCAAAAATAACCACCTGCAACATCTCCCCTGAAGCCATGCTACTTAAAGGATTAGACGGAATAATACTTGCAAGCCTTTTGGGAATGTTGGTACTGTCCAGCAAGGCTTGGTTCACGCTGGTGGCGGTTGCCTGATTGCTCAAGCCCAACAACTCTGAACCTAAGTAACTGCCCGGCTGTAAAAGGTTTGCAAACAACAAACCAATGGAAACCGCAACGGTGGTGGTGAAAATAAAATAAAACACAACGCTCACACCCAGTTTTTTAACAGTGTCCACACTGTCGCCTGCGGCAATTCCACAAATAATGGATGAAAAAATAAGTGGAATAACCACCATTTTAATGATGGCTAAAAACAAATAACCCGGCAAAGCCAACCAATTGGAAATGGTCAGCGCAAGTTCACGCTCCACCAAGGCAAAGTCAGGTCCAAAAAACACTCCTACAACAACGCCTAAAAAAAGCCCCAACATCACCTTTGCCCACAGCTGGTTTTTAATCGTACTTATGACAGAATTCATTTTATATTCCTTGCCCTGTTTTTGTTTGCCATCACTTTAGCACAAATTTTTATATTCTCAATGTAACCTTTGCCACAGCTTATGCGAATAGTTACAATGAACCCATAAAAACAAAGGAACAAACTGTGCAAAAAGCCTTAAAAAACCAAAAGTCGAGACGGTTGTTTTTGTTGACATCTTTTGTAACAGTGCTGTCATTGACCCCTGCACGCATGGCGCTGGCACAAAAAATTGAAAAACTTGTATTAAGTGATAAGGAGTGGCGCATGAAGCTGACCGAAAAACAATTTAAAATCCTCCGCAAAGAAGGCACAGAAAAACCGTGGAGCAGCCCTTTAAATGATGAAAAACGTGAAGGTGTTTACCACTGCGCAGGGTGCGACTTGGCGCTTTTTACGTCTGAGATGAAATATGACAGTGGTACAGGCTGGCCCAGTTTTTACACCCACATTGAAGATGCGCTGGAAACCAAGCTGGATTTTAAGCTGATTGTACCACGCACCGAATATCACTGCGCAAGATGCGGCGGCCACCAAGGCCATGTTTTCAAAGACGGACCAGAGCCCACAGGCCAGCGCTGGTGCAACAACGGGGAAGCTTTGAGGTTTGTCCCCCATGAAAAAGGATAACGATTATGCTAAAATATGTATGGATATTGATAGGAGCCTTCACAATGAACACAGCGGACGCACAAACACAGCTTGAAACAGCCACTTTAGGCGGTGGATGTTTTTGGTGCATGGAGAAACCTTACGAAGCACTAGAGGGGGTTCAAAGTGTGGTTTCTGGCTACACTGGTGGCCACACCCCGAACCCGACTTATAAGGATGTATCCTCCGGACAGTCCGGCCATGTGGAGGTGGTGCAAGTAACCTTTAACCCTCAAAAAATCAGTTATGAAGAGATTTTAAAAAACTTTTGGGTGAACATTGACCCCGAGGTTAAAAATAGACAGTTTTGCGATGTGGGCCCGCAATACCGCAGCATTATTTACTACCACAGTGAAGCCCAGAAAAAAGTGGCGGAAGAAACCAAACGCATGGTGGAAAAGTCTGGCCTTAAAGTGGCCACCGAAATTGCCCCAGCGGCAACCTTTTACCCAGCCGAGGACTATCACCAAAATTATTACAAAAAGAACCCAATCCGCTACAAATATTACCGATATGCTTGCGGGCGGGACAGTCGGTTGGATGACCTATGGGGTGAAAACCGTCAGTTTCCAATGTTAAACCAAGCCAGTAAAGAAAAGTAAACAGCATGACCAAAATTTTGGACAAAAAGCGTTTGCCACTGTGGGGTATTTTAACCTTAAGCGTTTTGGTTTACGTTTTTTATGGTGATTATTTCTCGCTAAGCTTTATTCAAGACCAGCGTGAAAACATTGAAGCCCTTAAAAACCAAAACCCATACCTAAGTGCGGTGGTTTATGCTTTATTTTACGCCACAGCCACTGCCTTTTCTTTACCTTTTGGCACTGTGCTTGCCGTGTTGGGTGGTTTTTTGTTTGGTGCTTTAGGTGGCTTGCTAGTGGTAACCATTGGTGCAACCATAGGTGCAACCATCATCTTCCTCATCAGCAAGCGCGCCTTGGGTGGCGTGGTGCCTAAGCGTTATCAAAAAACATATCACAAAGTCAAAGATAAGTTTGAGGAGGATAGCTTGTCTTATCTTTTCTTCATTCGCTTGGTGCCCCTCTTCCCCTTTGCGGTGGTCAACATTTTACCCGCCTTTTTTGACGTCAAAACCCGTGTTTACGTTTTCACAACATTTTTTGGCATTATCCCCGGCACATTTGCCCACACCTACCTTGGCGATGCTTTTGTGGAGGTGGAAAGCTTACAAGGTTTAATTTCACCACAAGTGGTCACCGCCATTGCTTTATTGGGGGTGTTGGCTGTGTTGGCTGTTTTGCCCATTGCGGTAAAATATTTTCGCAGCAAATACAAAAAGAAAGGGGCTGACCATGCCACTAAAAAAGTATGATATTTGTATCATCGGTGCGGGGAGCGCTGGTTTAACCATGGCCGCAGTCAGCGCTAACTTAGGGCACAAAGTCGCCTTAATTGAACGGGACAAAATGGGCGGCGATTGCTTAAATTATGGCTGTGTGCCTTCCAAAGCGTTGTTGGCGGCAGCTAAAAAAGAACTGTCTTTTAACCAAGCCATGGAAAAAGTGGAGCAAGCCATTGCCAGCATTGCCCCGCACGACAGCCAAAACCGCTTTGAGGGCATGGGTGTGGATGTTTACCGTCACCAAGGCCGTTTTATCAGCCCCACCATTTTAAAAGCGGGTGAGGATGAAATTCAGGCCAAAAGGTTTGTAATTGCAACGGGGTCAGCACCTTTTGTGCCGCCAATTAAAGGGTTGGCAGACACGCCATACCTGACCAACGAAACCATTTTTAAACTTCAACAACAACCCAAACATCTGGTCATTATTGGTGGCGGCGCCATTGGCTTGGAAATGGCCTTCGCTTTTAAAAAACTGGGGTCAGAAGTGACCGTGGTGGAAGGTGCGCCAAACATTTTATTCGGGTCAGAACCTGAAGCCGTGGCACAGGTGCAAAAAACACTTAAAGATTTAAACATTCAGGTTTATGAAAATGCAAAGGTAGAATCCACCAAGGCAACGCAGTCAGGTGTGGCGGTTGACTTAAATGATAACGTCATCGAAGGTTCACACCTGTTGGTGGCAACCGGCCGTCAAGCCAACTTTGAAAACCTAGACCTTGCCAAAGCCAAAGTGGAAACAGCCAAAAAAATTAAAGTAAACAACAAACTGCAAACCAGCCAAAAACATATTTATGCCATTGGCGATTGTGCCTCTCAAAACATGTTCACCCACCATGCATCCTTTGAGGCCAGCGTGGTCATCAAGCGTCTGCTCTTTGGCATGTTTTGGCACAAAAACAGTCAAAGCATGGTGCCGAAGGTGCTTTACACCCACCCCGAAGTGGCATCGGTTGGTTTAACCCAGCAACAGGCCAGCCAAAAACACGGGGCACAAAACGTGCGCTGTGTTCACATTCCGTTAAGCGAAAATGACCGTGCGGTGTGCGAAGGTGAAACAGATGGATTCATAAAAGCAGTGCTCAACCGCAAAGGTTACATATTAGGTGTGACCATTGTCAGCCCTCATGCAGGGGAGTTGATCACCCCTTGGACAACGCTGATGACCCACAAGCGCAAAGTGGCCGACCTCAGTGCCGTAACAGTGCCCTACCCCACATACAGTGAAATCAACAAAAAAGTGGCCAGTGAATTTTATAAAGACACTTTTTATGGTAAAAAGGTACAAAGGCTAAGCCAATTGTTATTCAAATTACTGGGATAGAAAATGAATTTATACTTTAGACTGTTACGCATTTTGTTTATGTTGTGGCGTGACCGTGCAAGGCAGGATCCTTACCAGCCAACCACCGCAAACTTTAGAGTGTGGCCCTTGGACATGGACATTAACATTCACATGAACAACGCCCGTTATTTATCCATCATGGATTTAGGGCGCATTTACCACATGGGCAAAGCCGGCTTGTTAAGGCAAGTTTTTAAACATAAGTGGATGCCAGTGGTCGCTAAAATTGACATTCGCTACATTCGTGCCATTGGCCCTTTTGAAAAATTCACCCTCAAAACGGAAATGACTGGCCATGACGACAAATATTTCCACATGAAGCAAACCTTCATGGTGAACAACCGTGAAGTTGCCGTTGCCAACCTAAAAGGCTTATTTTTAGATAAAAAAGGCCGCAAGCTCCCTTCCGACGTGGTGCTAAGCCATTTGCCTGAACTTCAATAAAGCTTTATAATACCTTTAAAAAACACCAAGAGGTATTTAATGCACGCCATTTTAGCCATTGACCAAGGGACAACGTCCACCCGTGTGATTGTTTTCAGCAAGACGGGGGACATTTTATGCCAGCACCAAAAGGAGCATCGGCAGATATACCCCCAATCTGGCTGGGTGGAACACGACGCTGAGGAAATTTTCAACAATACGGTGAGTCTTTTAAAGGCCGCCTTACAAGATGCTCAGCTTCAAGGTATTCACATAAAGTCTATTGGCATTACCAACCAGCGGGAAACCATTGTTTGTTTTGATAAACAAACAGGCGCACCATTACACAACGCCCTTGTGTGGCAAGACACAAGAACAGAACAAGCTTGCCAAAAACTGCACCGCAAACACGGCATTGAAATTCAGCAAAAAACAGGCCTGCCTGTTAACCCCTACTTTAGTGCCAGCAAACTGAAATGGCTGATGGAAAATGTTCAGGCGGTTCAAACCGCAAAATCTGAAAAACGCCTGCTGTGTGGCACCATGGAATGCTACCTGCTTTACCGCCTAACGGGTGGACAGTCCCATAAAAGTGATGTAACAAATGCTTGCCGTACCCAACTGTTGAATATTCACACCTTAAAGTGGGACCCTGAATTGTTAGAACTGTTTAAGATTCCCAGCGCCATTTTACCGCAAGTGACCAGCAACAGTGAGGAGTTTGGCCATCTTAACATTGCCAAGTTACCCCCCTTACCCATCTATGGCATGATTGGCGACCAACAAGCGGCCTTATTTGGCCAAGCCTGTTTTAAACAAGGGTACATTAAAAGCACTTATGGCACAGGTTGCTTTGTCATGCTGAATACAGGACAAAACGTAACCACCAGTGAAAATGGCTTATTGACCACTGTGGGTTATCAAGTCAACAATCAAACCTGCTACGCTTTAGAAGGCAGTGTCTTCATTGCAGGGGCGGTGGTGCAATGGCTGCGTGACCAGTTGGGGCTCATCCACCATGCAAAAGAAACGGAAGCACTGGCAAAGGAAAGTTTGGACGCAGATGATCTGTGTTTTATCCCCGCCTTTACAGGTTTGGGTGCACCACACTGGCAAAGTGCCGTGAAAGCTAGCATTAGCGGAATGACCCTTTCCACCACAAAAGCCGACCTTGTTCGTGCGGCGTTGGATGGGGTGTGCTTACAAACCTATGACCTGATATCCGCCTTTGAGGAAGATGCCAAAACCAAAGTTGAAAAATTAAAAGTGGACGGCGGCATGACCCACAACAGTTGGTTTAGCCAACGCTTAGCGGACTTGGTCAACATAACAGTGGAAAAACCCAAAATGGTTGAAACCACCGCCTTGGGTGCAGCGTACATGGCTGGGTTAAAATGTGGGCTATACCAAAGCTTGGATGATATTGAACGGAATAACCAAGTGGAACAAACTCTCACACCACAAATGACCACTTCTCAGTTGTTTAAGAAATATAGTTTATGGCAAAAATCCTTGGAAAAAGCTTGACAGCACACTAAAACTGCATACAATTTAAAACAAATTCACATCGACTTTTCCCCACCCTGAACAGGAGTGTCACTATGACTCTTAGCTATTCCATAGCTTACCGTGAGCTTCAAAAAGCTTATTTAAGCTCATGCGCACTCGGTGAATATCACATTCGCATGATGGAACGGCCTGGTAGGCATAAAAGAGAAATTGATACATTTAGATGCTTAAAGAGCGAACTAGAGATTCTCTTCATCCCCTAAAGGAGGATAACATATGAGACCTTACATTTCATTCGGCATGTCTTTATCGCTTATGGCTTTTCTTCTCTGTGTGCTGTTTTTACCCGATGAAGCATTTGTTCTGTTCGTTTACGTTTTTACAGAAGCCTTATTTGCAACATTGTTCGTTGTAGCGCTGACTTCCGAAGTTTTTATTTTAGCCGTCATTCACATTCACTACCATGGCCTTATTAAGTCCAAAAACAAGCAGTTTGGTTTGATATTGCTGAATGCTCATTTACTTGTGGGTGCCATACAGCTTACAGCTCATCTATGGCCAGAACTAACGCTTTGGACAAATGCCGCCATAAGCTTTGGTTTGCTGATTTTTTTAAACCTACCACTTTTTCTGGTTTTACATCATAAACACCATCAACAAGTCAAAGCACTTGAAGCGCAACATAAAAACACATACCAAGGCCCTGGTCGCGGTATAAAAATTTATTAACCTATTTTGATCTTTAACAATTTGTTTATTAAAAATCGACCGATTCAATTCGGACCCCAACCTCTGCACTTTTGCAGGGGTTTTTATTTGTGCAGTTTATAGCACCCTTGAAAAACGTGCTTTTGATTACTATACCTTTTTCATCGATCAGGCCTCATCTTAGAAACCTGAATACATTTTCTTTTGCAACCACCTACAAAGTAGGTAAGGAGAGCTTTATGTCACGCTTACCTGTAAACGACAGCACAGCTGTGGCTGTCGCTTCTACAACAGAGCTGATACACACCCTTGGAAATGATGATAAGGAGAATTATTCACACCTTGCCATGTGTGAACAACAAAACTTGACACATAACGTACAACAGCTTTTTGATAAACTCGCCAGTTTAGACGAAGACCTTTACATAGAAAAAAGCCACTCGCCAGGTTATGGCTATCTTTACCATTACATGAAAGATGGTAAACGGATTGACATAAAAAAACAAAAACCTGTGGCTTTCATTAAGGAATACCTCGACCGGTTAGAAAGTTTTAACAGTGATGACAGCAGCTTGCTAGCTGAAGCACTGTTAGAAGAGATTAACATTAACTTTGAATTGGTTAAAAAGTCTCTACCGGGTTACCGAGGAGGCTTCTTTTCGGGAATTGTCAGCCAGAAAACCAATGAAACACGCGCAAACTTTGCACCAGTGTTGCATCAAGACGGTAATATGCGTATTTTGCTAGCCAATTATGTAGATGTCGGCGCTGTATTTGTGCCAAGTTATTTTAATTGCCTAAAAGCAGACCTGCACCACAAAGCCGCCCTGCCTTATGTGAAGGGTAAGCAAAATATAACCTATCAAATAACCACCCAAGGCAAAACCATGCACAACGGTCAAGGCATTGCGCCAAAACTGTCGCCTTTTCACAAGGGCATTCAGTCCGACCAACGCATCATTGGTATAGCTTCCACTTTTTAAACGATAAAGCCCCTCACAGATGGGGCTTTTTTTTATGATAACTTTCTATTCAAAGCTTTGCAGTTACACTGAAAGAGATTCATACTTCTCACTTAATTCCAACCAGTTAACCTCCGCACCTTCAAGTTTCACTTGAAGTTCTGCGTGATCCCTCTGGGTTTTATCCGCCAGTGGTTTATTGTCAAAAAATCCAGGCTCGGCCATTTGAGTTTCTAAGGCTCTCTTTTCTTTTGCAAGGGCCTTCACTTTCTTTTCAGCTTCGTCCATCGCTTTGTAAGCGTCGGGGAATGTTTTACGCTTTTTAGCAGCCAGTTGGCGCAACTCTTTCTTGCTGAGCTTACCTTCTTTTTTGGGCTTAGATTGCTTTTCGGCCTTTTTCTCTTGCCTGCGCTCTTCAATGACCAACTCACGGTAAGAATCCAAATCGCCATCGTAAGGCAAGCATGCACCATCTTTCACAAGCCATAAACGGTCTGCCACCTTTTCCACCATTGATGGGTCGTGGCTCACCAAAATAACCGCACCGTTGTAGCCGTTCAACGCTTGCACCAAGCCTTCCCTTGCGTCCATATCTAGGTGGTTGGTCGGTTCATCCAACAAAATAAGGTGTGGCGCGTCATAGCTCATAATAGCAAACAACAAGCGTGACTTTTCACCACCGCTTAAGTCGTCAATACGGTTGTCCGAAAGTTCTTTGTTAAAGCCAAATTTACCCAGCAAGCCACGCACTTCTTTTTCGTCCTTGCCTTTCATCACCCGTTTCATTTCTTCATATGCGGTGGCGTTGAGGTCCAGCTCTTCCGCTTGGTGCTGTGAAAAGTAACCAATGCGTAATTTCTCATGGCGAATCACCTCCCCTTGCATGGCGCTTAAACGGTCGGCAATCAGCTTAATAAGGGTGGATTTACCGTTACCGTTGGCACCTAACAGCGCAATCCGATCATCCATATCAATGCGTTCATTCACATCTGTTAAAATGGGCTTACCAGCTTCGTAACCGACAGAGGCATGGTCGATGGATAAAATCGGTGGGGATAGCTCTTCCGGTTTTGGGAAGATGAATGGCCGGCTTCTTTCCGCCATAACAGCGCTGACAATATCCATCTTTTCAAGCTGTTTAACACGGCTTTGTGCTTGCTTAGCCTTTGAAGCTTTGGCCTTAAAGCGGTTGATATACGCTTCAAGGTGGGCTTTTTGTGCCATTTGTTTTTCGTGAAGTTTTTGCTGGTTCATGCGTTTTTCGGCACGTTCTTTTTCATAAGTATCATAATTACCGGTGTATGTGTGCAGTTTATTGTTTTCAATGTGGACGATATGGTCAGCACATTTATTCAACAGGTCACGGTCGTGAGAAATAATCAACAACGTGTGCGGATAGTTCATTAAATATTCTTCTAACCACATAATGGCTTCAATGTCCAAGTGGTTGGTTGGCTCATCCAAAAGCAATAAGTCGGGTTCATTTAGCAAAGCTGCCGCCAATGCCACACGCATTCGCCAACCGCCTGAAAAATCCGAAATGGGTTTGGACATTTCTTCTTCTTTGAAACCCAAACCACTTAAAATGGTCGCCGCTTTTGCCGGTGCGCTATAAGCATCAATATCCATCAAACGGGTGTGAATTTCGGCCAGTTTATAAGGGTCTTCCTCTGTTTCGCTGGCTTGCATCAGCCTTGCACGCTCTTCATCCCCAGCCAACACAACATCTAAAAGGGATGTGTTGTCGGAAGGGATATCCTGCTTCACCCAGCCAAATTTTGCATTACTTGGCAGTTCAATTTCACCTGCGTCCATGGTCAATGCGCCAGAAATAAGGTTAAACAAGGTGGACTTACCCACACCGTTGGCGCCGACAACACCCACCTTCCAACGTTCTTGCAACCTTAAAGACGCATCTTCTAAAATTGTTCGACCCGCAATACGGTACGTTAAGCCTGTAATGTTCAGCATGTTTGACCACCTTTAAAATAAATAAATGTTATACAAAGCTGTTTATGCCATACCACGCTTAAAAACAAAACAAAAATCCATAAACTTAGCTCAATACAAAACCATTAAACAGTATCAAAAATAACCACCACTTAAAAAGCCCATTGTGTCACAGTTCCTACACTTTATTTAAAAACAGAAACTTAACCCACACAAAAACCCTTTTAAATTGTATGACAAAAGACTTTATACACTTTAAAAGTCGTTAAAAAATCTTGCCATACCACCAAATAGTAAAAACACAAAAAAATCATTTATATACAATGCCTTGCTTGGCAAAATACTCAAAATACACTCTAAAACACACCCATAAAACCCATATCGGCATTTTACAAAGACGTTAATTTATATTTAAATTATGTTGAAACTCATTCTATTAACAAGAACAAGAAATTGGGAAAAGAATATGCAAAGCAAATTTAAACTTGGCTTGTTGTCATTTGCATCTCTCGTTGCTGTCCAAGCTGAAGCTTTGGCCGTAACTTCTGATCAAGAGATGGCGGCGATTGCTAAAATCATTTCTCTTTCTAAGGATATCCCTGCGGGCGATGCAACATTCAGCGTTGTTTACGACCCAAGCAGTGACGCTTCTAAAGCGGACTTAGAAAGTTTGAAGTCTCTAATCGGTGGCGGTTACAGCGCACCAAAGCACACTTTTAAGCTTGAAGAAGTGCCTGTTTCAGGTATTGGATCTATTGGCTCAAAAATCATCTTTTTAACAGATGGTCTAAGCGCTGGTGATCAGTCTTCTGCACTGAACCAAGGTGTTGCAAACAAAGCTTTGACAGTCACAACTTCACTACCTTATGTCGAAAACGGCAACTGCGTACTTGGAGTTGATGTAGGAAACAACGTAAACATTATCATGAACGGTGAAGCGTTCGGTAAGTCTAACCTAGACTTTGACGCTGCCTTTAAATTCATGATCAAAGAACTATAAGGACTGAGAATAATGACAAAAACAAAATTACTCATCCCTTCCTTGCTTCTTGGGACTGCTATTTCAGGTTTGGCCAATGCTCAAACCATTGACTATGGCACGATGGAATCAATCTTTGGGGAACCTGTAACAGCTTCTGCTACTGGTAAGCCACAGCGTGCTTCTGAAGCTCCTGTTACAATGGACATCATCGGTCACGATGAAATTCGCCGTAGTGGTGCAAAAGACTTGCCACAACTTCTAATGCGTGTGGCTGGTGTACAAGTACAACGTGCATTCAACGGCCGTGCGGATGTTTCTATCCGTGGTTACAACAAACCATACGCGAACCGCCTGTTGGTACTTATCAACGGTCGTCAAGTTCTATCTGACGCTTTCGGTCAGGTAAACTGGGAAAACCTACCAATTTCTATGAACGAAATTCGTCAAGTAGAAGTTGTAAAAGGCCCGAACTCATCTCTATTCGGCTTTAACGCTGAGTCTGGTGTGGTAAACATCATCACTTTCAGTGCATTGAAAGACGATGTTGACGTTGCTGAAGTTAAAGTTGGTACACAACACCACAAAGAAATTGATGCAGTTCACACCGCACAATTTGACAAACATGCCGTGCGTGTTTCTGTTGGTGAAGTTGCGTCTGACGGTTACAACCGTGACAGCATGATCGGCGTTGGCTCTGACAACTCACTTTCAAACCGCCGTGCAAACGTGGACTATGAAACACAATTGACAGACAGCTCTAACCTGCGCCTGCAAGGTTCTTATGCCAACACAGAAGCAGACTCTTTGATTGGTTACCTATCTCCTGTTAAAACAAGACAAGACACATCAAGCATTCACGCCAACTACAACTTGGCAAGTGACATTGGCTTGTGGGGTGTAAATGTTTACCGTATCTCGGACAACTTAACAACAAGCACCATTGGTTACGAAAATGACCTAACAGTTGCAAAAGTTGAAAACTTGTTCAAAGTTGGCGCTGACCACTCCGTGCGTTTGGCTGCTGAATACCGTTACAACTCCCTTAAAGGGCAGATTGTTGGCGGCGGTGACAGCAAGTTTGACTACGACCTTTACGCACCAAGCGCCATGTGGGACTGGAGAATCAGCGATAACCTAAGCTGGACAAACTCTGCACGTTACGACATGGTAAACTTTGGCCGTGACGAAGTACCAACCTTTGGTCCAAACTCTGACATTGATGCCTACGACCGCACAATTGAAGAGTTCAGCTTTAACTCTGGTCTTTCATACAAGCTAAGCGGTGCGGACACTTTGCGTGCCTCTGTAAGCCGTGGCTTGCACATTCCAAGCTTGATCGAGCTTGGCTCTAGCCAAAGCATCAGCGGCCTTGCTATTGCAGCTGGCTTCCATGGTAACCCAAGCCTAGAAACCGAGCGTATCATGGCATACGAACTTGGTTGGGACCGTAAACTACCTGAAATTGATGGTAACTTCCGCTCTGCTATTTTCATGCAAAAAGCAGAAAATGTTTTGGGCGATACCATTAACGTCGTAGCCGGACCTGAAGCACAATACACCTTTGACAACAAGGGCGACAGCCAAACTTGGGGTGTTGAATTGGGCCTAGACGGTGTTTATGACCAATGGCTACGTTGGGGTGTAAACTACACTTACCTGAACACGGAAGATGACAGCGCAGATCTTTACTATGAAGATGCGCAAGCAAACCACCAAGTTTCCCTTTTGGGTGGCTTTGACCACGGAAAATGGGAATTTGATGCGGACTTGCACTACATCTCTGGTTCTGAGCAAGAGTATGTTTACTTAGGCTCTGTATCTACAAACCCAACTGCAAGCGAAGATATTGACAGCTACTTTGTACTAAACGCCCGTGCGGGTTACGCGTACAATGACAACATCGACCTTGCAATTGAAGGCTACAACCTTGTAGACAAACACCGTGAGTGGATGCACGCCGCAACTGTTACAGGCAGCTCTGCTGGTGGTAACTCTCTTGGCCGTACCGTACTTGCAACATTGTCTTACAAGTACTAAGTCGATTGTCTTACAAATCATCAAACGCTCTGTTTTAAACAGGGCGTTTTTTTTGTATAACACTTAAGAGATACGCACGTAAAATTTTGTGCATATCAAGGCATTGCGCACAGGATTTAGGTTTACACCATACCCTTTTATCTTGTATAATTACTTGTGATTGTAGGTGTAAAAAAAATGTCAGAATAAATACTCACTTTTTAACAATTACACCCATAAATAAAAAGAATAATAAACTTAATAAAGAGATTTCTCTATGAATGCTAGAAACATCCTCATTGTCGTTGGTATATTTTTGGTGACCATTGTCGCCCTACTGGCTTATGAAATTATGAACCAAGTCAACAAAGAGCAATCAAACGGCCAATATATTGTCCAAGCAAACCGCTTTATTGACCTTGGCGATGACCTTTCTGGTCAACTTTACAAAGAACGCACACTTGGTATTGCCGCACTTTCTAAGGATGCTGACAAGTCAAAATTCAAAAAACAAATTAAAGTGAGCGATGCTAAGTTTGACGAATACCTCAACATCCTTAAAACAAACTCTGCTTACACGGATGAAAAATATGTTTCTCTCATGGTAGAATCGCTGACAGAAAAACACAAAAAACTCGACGAGCATCGTGAAAAAGTCCTTTCCAGTGAAATTAAAGCCATTGAATGGGTGGACGGTGTTGAAAACCTTCTTTCCACTTTAGAATCTTCCAAAAAAGCGCTTCTATCACCCTTATCTGTGGCTGACAAAGGTATTTACTTGAACATTGTTGTAAAACCAATTGTGGCAGACCTTCACAACTTAACAAGCAAAGAAAAAGGCTACATTTTAGACCTACTGGCAAACGGCAGTGAGCTTACACCTGAAGTTAAGGGGTCTATTGTTAACATTCGCCAAAGCTACCTAAGCGACATTCGCAAACTTTCCACCATTGCTCAGTCCGGTTTAGTCCCTGTTGAAGTGGTAGAAAAAATTGAAGTAATGGACAAAGCCCTCAAACAAATGGAGGAAACAAAGCGCAGCTTGTACACCACATTACTGTTCGGATTTGGTGCAAAACCATCTGTTGAAGAGTTTCTCGCCATCACACAAAAGGTTGACAAAAGCATTGAAGACGTTGCCATGGCAGTCAGCCAACCAACGGCTAGAACAATGGACATTTTAATTGAAGAGCTTAATGCTAAAGAAAGCTTAATCATTGGCATGGGCGCCCTGCTCGCAGTCTTCTTAGTGGGTGCAGCAGTGCTTGTTCAGCTTAAAATTATCCTACCACTTGGCAAGCAAAAAGTGCTCCGTGAAGACTTTGAAGGCTCTGTTAAGGCTCTGATTGATGAAGTTCAATCTCAAATTCAAAGCGTTAAAAACAGTGCAAATCAAATTATGCAAGCCAATGAGACGGTGGCACAAAATGTCAACGGCGTAGAAAGCGCTGCTGGCAACACAGATGTTAACGTTCAAGCCGTTGCAAGCGCCATTCACGAGCTGAACGCCTCGATTGTTGAAATTAACGACAACATGGAAAAAGTTACAGGCATGATCCAAGGCGCCACCCAAACATCGGCCAACACCCAAGAGTTAATGGAAAAATTAGCCGGTGCTAGTGAACGTATTGGCGACGCCATTAACATCATTAACGGCATTGCCGACCAAACAAACCTACTTGCGCTCAACGCTTCGATTGAGGCGGCACGTGCAGGTGAAGCTGGACGTGGCTTTGCCGTGGTCGCGGAAGAAGTGCGCAGCTTGGCAGAAGAAACTGGAAATGCAACGCTTAAAATTCAGTCCTTCGTGGAAGAAATTCAAACTGAAAGCCGCAATGCACAATCTTCTATCAACGAAGTGTCCAGCCAAATTCAGCGTATCAGTGACATTTCGTCTTCGGTACAGGTTGCTATTTCCGAGCAGTCCACCGCAACAGAAAGCATTGCCATTAACGCAACCGACGCATCCGACGCAACCAACACCGTCCGTGCATCTGTTGAGCAAGTGGTTGATATTCTTGCCGTGAACGAGCAAGTCTTCTCACAAATGTCCGACACTGTGGATTCATCTGTGAGCAAGGTTGGCGAGCTTTCCGAAAAATCAAACGTGTTCTTGCAAGAAATTAAGAAAATTTAATTTTGAGCAAGCAATACTTGCTATTTGACAGCAGAGTTTTTAACCTATAAAGAATAAAAATAATTTATATAGGTTTAAGGCTCTGCTGTTTTCATGTCCAATCAAGTTTTTACACACAAAGACAAAATAAGCGACCTCAACGATGAGGTAAAACGCACTGGTGATCACTTTACAAAAAAAGTGACCAAAGCCATGAAAAAAGAGTCATGGAAGCTAAACTTTTTTGAACTGGTGTGGATGGCTGTTGTTTCCGTTTGCATTGGTTTATATGTTGCTTACAACATTGGCTTTGGTAAGTCGCCCGACAACAACTTGTTTTTATACTTCGGCATTTACACCGCGTTCACCGTAGTAATGACCGCCTTGATGCGAATGTTTAAAACCACCGCCGAAAAAGAAGCAGAGCAAAAAACACAGCGCAGTTTATTGCGGTGCAACAACCACATCTTTCACCTTATTACCAAGTCACGCAATTGCTTTATGGATGACATGGACGAAACTCAGCGCCGTATTTACGCCGCAACGATCATTTTACAAAACCCCGAGTCCAGCAGTTCAGAGCTTGAGGTTGCAGTACAAGACCTGACCGACAGCACTGCCCTTGCCCAAGCGGTTTGTCGTATTGAAAGCTTTCGCCACCATGGGATGATGGCGCGCATTGCCGATGAATACAACAACATTGCAGACTTGGTAGAACAACACTTTAACCAACTTTATGAAGTTTACCCAACAGCGGCGCAAATTTTTATGGACCGTATGAAAGGTTACGCACCCAACATGCAAGACGGTTTAAGCCGTAACCCAGGCTTTTTAGAGCGTACCTTGAACGCCATTGAGCACAATGACCTGAACATTGTCACATTTGAAGACGTTTCTGCTGTTTTCTCCTTTACGTTTGAAATGCTAAACGGCCGTGAAATTCCTGTTTTACACCCAGAATTCAAAGGCCACGAAGATTACATGGTTGCGCAAGATAAACTGGACCGAAGTCGGTCTTACCTCAAACAATCCATCGCCAAGCGTAACAGCCGCCTCAAAGCGTTGGCCGAGCTTTTATCGTCAGAGCTGGAAACAGAGATTGTGATCCCCGCTATGTTCAGCAGTGACGAACTTGTGGAAGTGATTGAGAACCTTTACAAGGAATATCGTAAAGCCATCAACAACGCCATTAAGGATAAGAACAAAAAAGAATTGCGCCGTTTGAAAAAAGTGCTTACCAGCAGTTTTAAGTTTCAAGAAAAGGTCAACCGTCACCAAAGGCGCGCAGAACGTTACCTTGCGGCGTTTAAGTCCATTCAAAAAAGTTACAACAAACAATGGCGTAAACACGGAAAATCCATTGAGCTTATTTTGGGTGACGAAAAAGGATCCTCTAAGGATTCCATCTCCATTCGTGAGGATTACATCACCTTAGACGACATGGAAAAGGTAACCCTCGCCAACAAATTGATAACATTACACAGGCACACTTTAAAGGAACAAAAAATCAAACATAAGAAGTTTATTCAAATTGAGCTTTCGCCCAATGCTTACAAGCGCCTTGCCATGGAATACGTGCTTATTTTAGATGAGATGCTACACTTTAGCCAACCAGAAGAAATGTTTGCCATTGAATTTTCAAACATGCCTTGCTTGAGCCATATTGACATTAACTCACCCAGTCGTACCAAGGTAGGTTTGGCCATTTTATCCATTGAAGAGCTCCAACAAACTCGTAAAAAAGTAGCGCACCGTTTGGCTTACAACCTACGAGAATATTATAAAGTGGCCTTAAATCAATCCACCATTGACTATTTTGTGAGGCAATACGGTGCAGAACGTGAATATTTAATGAACGTCAACCAAAGTAAATTAAGTGAAAAACAAACCGTTGAAGAGCGCTACAACATAAACATCAAGATGAAAGACTGGGAAAAACGCTTTACGCCCACTTTTAAGCGCATGCGCCTTGTGTTAAGCAAGTAACAATACCATATTAAAACATGCTAAAAAACAACGACCCTGCTTGCATTACCGCATGCTTGTTAAGGTTTTGGCATTTTTATAATGCACCTAAACACCAATAAGACTAATATAACATTCATAAAAGAATTAAATAAAGCGCATTACAATCATTATGAATTCTGGTTATGAAGTTTGCATTTTCAAAGACAACAGGTGGGAGGTCCACTCCTTCTTTGATGAAGACCAGCCAGATGATGCAACATACCAAGCACAGGACATTGCCAACAATTACCAAGCTGTCTGCGTGCTTCACCCTGCCAAAATGCAGGTTGTGTTCTATAAGAACAAAAACCCACGAACCAAAAAACCGGCTTATATGGACATTCGTCGTGATTTAAAACTGGGAAGCAAAAAGCCCTCTTCTCCACGCACTTATGTGGCTCGTGGCGTTCCAAAACTCAAGCAACCCAAACCAGAGCCAATAGAACCTAAAGACCCGCATTTCACAAAGGAAGACGAAAGAAGCGCTGTTATCACAACCTTAATTGTGGGATTTTGTGGCCTGATTTTATCCGGAATCATCCCCGCATTTTTACCTGAAAACACTGCCACCGCTATCAAACTTTTACTTGTGTTCATTACCATTGGTGCCACCAGTTTTGCTTGCGCTGTCACTTATCAGCTGTGCGAACAAACAGCTCGAGATAAAAACAAAGAAAAAGACTTTGAACATGACGCCTCATGGCGTAAAGCAGGTTTAAGCAAAGATGTGCTTAATAAGTTAAAGGAAAAAAAGACACCCGAAATGGAGCAAGCACTTGCTCAAGCAACGCCAGACGTTCAAAAGAACATTGATAAAAGCAAAGCAGAATATCAAAAACAAAAAGCAAGCCGGCACACTACGAACAAAGATAGTGACACGCCGCAAAAAGTGTCAACTCCTGTGCAAAGGGATGAAAATGAAGTAAGCATTGAAGCGGTTGAGGGCAACCCCGCCCTACAAGCTGCTAGCTCGGCTCAAACTGCAATTGAACCTGCACAAGAGATACCTACTGAAGAACAGATCAACAACACGGGCGGCTTTGATGAACGCGACAGTGAGCCAAAAGTAGAAAACCCGCTCGCACAAACAAGCTTAAAAGAAGTTCTAACCGAAATGTGTGAAGCGATACAATTGACATCTTATGACAATGCGACTCAATCACTGGACAAAAAACACATTCTCCCTGCGGCCCTTTACTTAGCAGGTGCCACCAGCTACTTAACAAAAACGTTGGACTTACCCACTAAAACAATCCGGGATATGGTGCCTTTGTTTTTAACAAGGCTGGATGTTCACCCAAGCGAATCTGAAGGCATTATGAAGCAGCTGAGCCATTACATCAACACCCCACGTCACGCTATATTGTTTGACCGTGGCGTAACCGATGCCAAGCTACGCGCCGACAATGGCAACGCTTATTACAATTATGACGACGCTTTAGAACGCTGGCACGAACTGAACAAACAACGTGACACTGAAAGCTTTTTTGCCGTTGTTCTTTTTACGGATATTGAATCATTCACCGAGCAAACACAACAAAATGGCGAAGCCTGGATGGTGGATGTACTTCATGCCCATAATGACCTAACACGTCAAATTATATCCTCCTTTGGTGGTCACGAAATTAAACACATGGGCGATGGCATGCTGATAACCTTTAGCAATGTTCATAAAGCCTTGCATGCCGCCATCACAATCCAGCGTGGTGTTGAGATTTTTAACAAGTCCATGCCCAACCGCCAATTTAAATTGCGCATTGGCATCAGTGCGGGGGATATTGTATCCATAGATAATGATATTTTTGGTACCCCCGTCAACCTTGCAGCTAGGATGATGCATAAAATTGATGGCCAACAAATTGCCGTGACCGAACATCTACACGGCATGACCAATCAAGAGGAAACATTTTCTTACACACCTTATGGTGAAGTGTCGCTTAAGGGGCTTGAAACGCAACATATTTACCTTTTGAACTGGTAAATAGCATATCATCGCACATAAATTCTTAATCACTGTGAATGTAAAAAACTGCTGTAAAAGCAGTTGAGTGAGTTCTGTAGTATACCCAAAAAACCTGCCAATGCAAAGAAAACAATTTTTGGATTATTGCTATACAAATGAGGTTAATTTTTTTATACTGTTTTGCGTAATCGTAGCCTAAGCTACTCACCTAAATGTTTCTAAATTAAAATTCTTAATTTAAACTTTCTACAACCCTTTTTGGTTTTAACTTCAAAATTTATGACATTTTACCTAACCGATATGCGGAGGAAGCCTCCATGACTATACGCATAGATATGAACGTCAGCAACTATGAACGTGTTGCAAGCCGTTGGAATGATGTGCACTTTGCTTCACGCAAGCATCTTGCCAGCATTTTAACAAGTGACTTTAACCTTGAAAGCCCAATGACCCAACGCCGCTTAAAAGCGTTGGAAACACGCGCACGAGCTTTTTATGCCAACCAGCTTGAAAAGGATTTAAAAGCGCAAGAAGCTTATGACAAACAGCTTCTAAAATACGAAGCTGACATGGTCGCTTATGAAAAGAAGATGGAAAAATTCCAAGCTTCGGATGCGCCTAAAAAGCAAGCACCAACAAAACCTGTTAAACCAGAATTCCCTAAGATTCCAAACTTAGAAGAACTGATTGACAGACCCAAAAACGGTAACGTTGAACTGCGTTACAAACACCGTATGAAGCTTGCGAATGTTTCGCAGCAAAAAAAGAAACGTGTCCACTTTGTCACCTCAGGACAAATTGGCGCCGACGGTTGGGACAGCTTGTGGCAGTCTATCAAAAATTGGGGTGCACATCGCCATGGTGCAATTTGGGTAGGGTCATCAACTTATGGCACACTTAAAATTGCAGAAGATGGTGTCATTGAAAGTTCGATGGATGAAATGTTTTACGGTCATATTGTCCTAGACAAGAACATCCACCTCAATGACAACATTGTGCTTAACACCATGCGCTTACGCCCAACGTTGCGTAACCCAATTCAAGGGTTAAGTTCAACCGAAGGCAATGCAACGGAAGTTTATTTCCACCCAAAAAATGAACTGCAATACATTGCACAAACCTCGGACAAGTTGCCGCGCGCCAAACTGACCTCAGCGTCTTGCACAATCCCTGACTATTCACGTAATAAGTTAGGTCAGCAAGATAAAACAGGTGAACTGGCACAACGTGAACATGTCTTTGGTGGTTGGGTGATTGAAATTGTTGATGACAAAATCTTCCATATGCGTCCCATTGTGGCCGACAAAAATGGTTGCTTTTACGATATTTTCTACACCAAGCGTGGCAAACTGGTTTGCAAAAAATTCACACCCAATGGTGTGGAAGATGCGCAAGGCCATGTAAGCGGCATTGTAACCGGTGACTCGCACTTTGCAACAAAGCCAAAAATCGACCTGCCATGGAAAATTGGTACCTGCCCGAAAGTGTGGGAAGCCACTTATGGTAAAAAAGGTTTGATCAACGCGTTGCAGATCCCAGAAGTGTTTATGCACGACACTTTTGACGGTCACAGCATTAGCCACCACAATGAGAAAGAAGCGCTCTTACTAGAGCACATGTTCGAAGCAGGTTTGCTTTGCTTACGCTCCGAACTTGATAACTATCACCAGTCATACGCGTCTATTTTAAATAGCACCAAGGCGAAGTTTTACGATGTTGCGTCAAACCACCCCGAGCACCTCTATCGTTGGTTGCAAGAGGAACGTTATAACAACGGCAAGGCTTACAACAACATCAACAAAAAACTTGGTATGGAGCTGTTTTTACAGGCGGCCAATGACCCATTCTTCAAACCGCTTGAAGGTTACACCCGTAAACACCTGAGCACAGAACAAAATGAACGTTTACGCTTTTTACAGCGTGACGAAGATTTCTACTGCGAAGGTATAAAGGTGGATATGCACGGGGACCTGGGCGCCAATGGCTCCCGCGGGTCAGACACTCAGTTGCATAACTTAGGCATAAAATGTGTTGTGGGCCACAGGCACACACCAGGAATTAGAGGTTTGGTTTGGACTGTGGGTACATCTACCCATCTTAAAGTTCAATACACCAAAGGCTTAAGTTCTTGGGTGAACACCCATTGCCTGATCTTCCGCGGAGGTCAACGTATGCTGATCAACATCATTGATGGTGAATTTGCATGGAACCCAACCAAAAAACCGCAACCTAAACTTGCGGCATAAGCGATAATTAAAGCACTCTCCTTCATGGAGGGTGCTTTTTATTGCTGGATTTTAATATCAAAACGGGTAGAATGCTTTTTATGGGAACACTGGGCAATAAAAGAGCATTTCAAGTATTGATGGCTATGGCTATCACGAGCCTGTGCGCTATCCCTAGTAGCGCTCAAGATATTGACTTTTCCATCAATTCTGACCTCATACGCCTGCAAGATTTTCAGGACATGCGTAGCAATGTTTTTAAGCATGGCATCGAAGCGCTTGAAAACAACATTGTCTCAGCACCAGAAGAACCTGCGGCTGAGGAAAAAAACATAGACCCGAGCATCGAGGAAGAAGACTTACCTCCACCTCTCGCTGTAACCGCCACATCTCCAACAGAAGATATTTACATCCACAAACCATCTTTAAAAGAACGTCGCATCGCCGCCCATGATAAATGGCGCTTGATGACAGAAGAAGAAAAAGAAAAGATGTTTGAAGACGTTACCCCTGAAATTGAAAAGCGTGTGCAAGAACGTTTGGAGTTTTTAAGAACAAGGCTTGAGCTGCGCCCACAACGTGGCAAGGCGCAACAAACAAACTAAACGCTTCTAAACCTACTAAGCAACTTCAAAACTATTTTTCGAAGCTTTGCTGTTTTGCGCTTAACTCTTCCCATCTGGCATACAAAGTGTCCACCTGCTCTTGCGCGTTTGAAAGCTCTTGGCAATACACTTGAAACTCGTCGGACATATTCGCATCCACTGGGTTGGCGCTTAACGCCTCCAGCTTTGTTTCCGCTTCGAGGATCATCTCCTCCATTTTATCCCACTCTTGTTGTTCTTTATAAGTGAATTTTTGTGGTTTGGCTTTAGGCGATTGTTTGGGCTTCACCTCTTCTTTAACAGCTGTCTCCTCTTGCACATCTTCAGAGCCATTTTTAACAAGTGCATGCCATTGGCTGAGGCTTTGAACCGACTTTGTCACCCCGCCCCCCATAAATGCCAACATATGGGTGGAAACTCGCTCCAACATTTCACGGTCGTGAGTGACCAAGCACACCGCACCAGGGAACGTCACCAAGCTTTCTTCTAACAGCTCAATGGATGGTATATCAAGGTCATTTGTTGGCTCATCCAGCAGCAAAATGTCCGCGGGTTGTAACATCAATTGCCCCAACAAAACACGGGCTTGTTCACCACCACTGAGGCGATGCACAGGCGACTCCAACTGGTCCGCACGGAACTTAAGCTTTGAAGCCCAAGAGGCTACGTGCAACCGCTCACCTCGGTAGTCAATATAGTCGCTACCGGCAGGTGTCAACGCTTCACGCAAGGTTAGGGTTTTATCCAACAATGCACGGCTTTGGTCAAACTTTACAATTTTAACACCTTCGGCCAAGTTCCGCTTGCCAGAGTCTTGTTCTAGGTCGCCTGCGATAATGTCCATCAATGTGCTTTTACCCACACCATTTTTGCCCAGTAACCCAATGCGCATGTTTGGCGTTAAAGTAAGGTCTAACCCTCCGAGGATTTTTTTATCTTTATAGTTTTTAAAAATATTATGCAAAACCAACAAACGCTTTGTTTTCTTTTCATTGGTTTCAAATTCAAGGCTGACTTTCTTTTCTTCCTTGGTGCGGTTTTTAAGGTCCTTCACTTCATCAAAAAGGTCGTAAGCATTTTTTTTGCGTGCTTCTTGTTTGGTGCCACGGGCTTTAACCCCAGCTTTGAGCCATGCGTCTTCCGCACGAGCCTTGTTGGCTAAATTGCTGGCACGCTGTTTTTCGGTTTCAAAGTAATCTTCACGCTTGCCAAGGTAAGTTTTATAATCACTTTCATAGCTCCAATAAGTGTTTTTAAACTTATGGTTAATTTCAAGGATGCTGCTGGTTGCGTTTTGTAAAAGACGGCGGTCGTGACTGATCAGTAGATACGTCAAATTTTCTGTCTTCAAAAATTTTTCTAACCATTCAATACCTTCCATATCCAAGTGGTTTGTTGGCTCATCCAGCAACAGCAAGTCGGGTTGTCTTGCCACTTGCCGTGCAATGCACAAGCGCTTTACCCAACCGCCAGAAAGGTCACCCACTTTTTGCTCAAAGTCATCAAAACCAATTTTTGAAAGATAAATGCTGGCTTGTGTTTGTTTTTCAAACTCGTCGCCCAAGTCATTTTGCGCTGCTTGAACGGCAGCATCCAACACGGTGATGTTGGGGTCAATTTCTTCCACTTGAGGGATGTAAACAAATTTTAAATTTTTGGTGGTTACAATTTCGCCAGAGTCATAATCCACCAAACCTGCAAGCGTTTTTAAAAAGGTGGACTTACCAACACCATTGGGGCCAATTAAGCCAATACGCTGGCCTTTTTTAATGCTGTAATCAATACCTTTGAACAGCAACCTATCCCCTAGATATTTTGTTAGATTTCGGCAAAGCAATAAGTCGCTCATCAAAAATTTACCTTTTCATTGAATTCTCGCTCTAGTTTTTACACTGAAACTTTGCTATAAACAAAACATATTTTAGCGGAAAGGTAAATGAATGGAAATTGATCCTAAGGACAAACGTCAATTTAAACGTGCAGTAGCCACATTAAATAAAATTTTAGAAATGTACAGCTACAGCCTGCCGGACGCCCACTTCCACATTGAAGGGGACGACTTACAACTGTTGACCGAACCACACAACCCACGCATCAAGCGTCAAAAAAACATTCTTTGTCGCGCACCGCTGGTTGGACGTGACGGTTAAACCCTGAAATAAATTTTATTTCAATTTTTCTTCAATTTTTTTCAAACGCTCAAGCACTTCATTGAGCTGTTGGGTGTGAGGGGCTTGCCCCTCATCTTCCATCACCTTCACCACAACCGCAATCACCATATTCAGCAACACAAACGTGGCAATTAAAATATAAACAATGAAATAAAATCCCGCCCAAGAGTGCACCGCCATCACATCTTTAACAATCTCGGTCCATCCTTCAAGGGTCATCAGCTGGAACAGTGTAAACATCGTGGTACCAATTTGCCCGAAATAATCAGGGAACGCTGCACCAAACATCTGAGTGGACATCACAGCAAACACATAAAAAATAATAAAGAACAACAAGCCCACCGCACCAATGCCAGGCATGGCATCCAAAAAGCCATTCACCACCATGCGCAATTGCGGCACGGAGGAAATTAAACGCAACACACGCAGCACACGCAAACCACGCAATACTGACAAGTTGCCTGTGTTGGGCACCAAGGTCACAGCGACAATTAAAAAGTCAAAAACACACCAAGGCATTTTGAAAAATGACCATCCATAAGCGTAAATTTTAAGCAGAAGTTCCACCACAAAAATAACCAAACACAATTGGTCAAAGGTGTACAACATGCTAAAGGTATTTTCACTTAAACCGTGAAATGTTTCTACTCCCAATGCCAATGCATTCAGCACAATCACTGTTAAGATAAAGTTTTGAAAACTTGCCTTTTCCACCCATTTTAAAACTGTTTGCTTCATGGCCCAATTCTTTTTAAGTTCAATAACCACCACACTTTGGCAAAACTTTGGCAATTAAGCAACAAGTCTTGCATCAACAAGCCTTTGTTTTGTGCATTTTAAGTTAATCAACTGTGGTTTTTTAATGCAACTTCCTTTAAAGTGTTAACAAATTCAATGAAAACAACATTTTAAGGGGTATTATACTTATGAACAATTGGAAATCATGGTGGCTTGTTGCTGTAAGCGCATTTTTAATCAGCTGGTTGGGCGACTGGGCCTTTTCAAACTGGTTGGCGGACGACGCCTGGATCGCATCTTGGGGATGGACTGAAAAAGCTTGGTTCAGCTGGGAAACAGTTGTTTCTTACGCTTGGCTTTCCCTTGCGTTGACATTTATCTTCATCAAAGGTTACGAAGGTAAAAACTGGTGGGAAGGTGTACGCTTTGGTACCTACATGTGGGCCATTGCCCTTGGCTGCTTTTGGGTTGCTGGTAAAGTTCCTGCGATGGACGCTTGGCAGTGGGCTGTTTCCTTCTGGGTTGGCTTTGCCTTTGTGGGCTGGGCTATGTGGTGGAGCTATAAGCCCGAGCACAGCGCTGCGTAATAAAAACGCTCTCTTTGTAAAAGGCTCCCTTTCAGGGGGCTTTTTTTAGTGGCATTTGACATCCAAACTCAATGTGTTATCTTTAGTTATTAGAAATTCACACCTCCCTTACCTTTTAAACCTTGAGGAAATTGCTATGCCCCAAAGCCGTGCATTAAAACTGAGTAAAGCGCAATGCCGTGCCAATAAAGCGTTAACCCGCAGTGTTAAAATTTCTGTCAAAATGATAGAATACTGGCTGGAAGACGCCCTTAAAAAGGCAGAGGCCGACCCAACACTCAGCAGCATTGAAGAATCTATCACCCTGATGTGCAAAGTTGAACAACATGAAAGCTTTAAAGCACTGATTCAAAAATTGAAAGATGAAGGCTTCAAAGTGCGTTACCAGTTTGGAACAACTACAAAAGACCGGCCGATTCTCAACATCATTTTAGAGTGGGCGCACCTCAATGAAGAGGCTGAAAAGTCCTTAAAAGACTTTCCCACCGCAGAAAAAATTGAAGAAGAAATTCTAAAGTCTTAACCACGAACAAAAAAGCCCTTTTACGAGGGCTTTTTTATTTTTTCAATAATATACAAAACCAATCCGGTCGATTGCCCCCTTGCCTTTTACAAGGCTCTATCCAAACCTGCATTGTTTGCCACTTATCCATTTTAAACTTTTTTAACCGTTCATGATTCATATCAAAATAAAAACGACCACAATGAGTTACACCATCTGTTTCCCCATGTTTAAAGGACATAAACAAACAACCACCCTTTGTAAGAGCGTTGAACATAAGGTCGATAGACTTTTGAATATCTTCACGAGATAAATGAAGTAAACTGGCGTAACACCAAACACCGTCGTACACGCCCTCACCTTCTATATCCAACACAGACTTGTTATAAACAGGCTGATTCAGCGTACGAGAAGCAATTTCACACAGCTCGCTCGAAACATCAATAGCTTCAACATTAAAACCACGGTCTTTAAAATACAATGCGTCACGACCACTCCCTGTGCCAACATCTAAAATTTTAGCACCTTTAGGTAAACCGCTCATAAACGAATCTAACGCCTTAAGGTCAAAAACTTCGGCTGTTTTTTGGGCATACTCCTGCGCATGCTCATTGTAATATTTTTTAACGCAATCCATCAGTCACCAGCCCTATAAAACATGCGCTGTTTTTGAGCGTGGGTTTATTTCTAGAAGGTCGGCTACATAATGGGAAACACGCACCAAAGATTCCAAATCTACGCCCGAGGCGTATCCCAAACCATCCAGTAAGTAAACCAAGTCTTCTGTGGCTACATTGCCAGCAGCACCTTTAGCAAAGCCACAACCACCAATGCCCGCAATACTGCTGTCAAACGTGCGGACACCAAATTCTAATCCGCCGTATATGTTGGCCATTCCTTGGCCGTAAGTGTCGTGCATGTGTAAAGCAATTTTTGAAAGTGGCACAGAGGAAGTAACATCAAACAACAACCTTTTAATTTGTGCAGGGTTCGCCACGCCAATGGTATCTTCAAGAGAAATCTCCCCCACGCCCATTTTGTGCAGTTTTTCGGCTAAATTCACAACCTGACTGGACAGCACAGTGCCTTCATAAGGACAACCTGCAACACAAGCAATTCTCGCCCGTACTGGAATATGATTTGCCACAGCCTTTTCCACAACGGGTAAAAAGCGCCCCAAACTTTCTTCAATTGAACAATTTAAGTGTTTTTGTGCAAAAGTCTCTGTTGCGGATAAATGAATGGTTACAGCCTCAGCGCCCGCGGCCATGGCATTTTCATAACCTTGTAAATTTGGCACCAAAACGGGGAGGGTTAAACCTTCCGAAAACAAGGACAGACCTTCCACAACGTAAGAGGAATCCGCCAAGTTAAGCATAACATGCGCTGGCGCAAAGGCACCTGCTTCAATTGTTTGAAGACCCGCATTTTTAAGATAGCGAATCAACTGAACTTTTTGTTCAGCGGTCAGCTTTTGCTGTTCATGGTGCAAGCCACTTAGTGGCCCTACTTCAACAATTTTAACAATTTCAGACATAATTTTACAAACCCACTTACCCTATCAATATCGTTAAATTATACAAAATACAGCAATGCCGTAAAAACAACCAAGGCTCAACAGCCTTACAACAAGCAGAATGACTTGTCACAGCTGTCGCCCTTTCATCACATTGCAACTTTTACATCTTATCTTTTATCAAAGTACTCAACTGCGCTTTTGCTTCATCTGACTGAATACGGTTGCTTAACCATTCCGATGTCGACTCTAAAACTTGATCATCAATGGAATGCTCGGACACAATTTCCGCTAACTGCTTGGTCAAACGCATCGCTTCGGGCTGATTGTTACATAAGTGATCAATGGCATTGGTCAGTTGACTGGTGAGAATTTCCGCCGTTGCATAACAGTTATGCACCAAGCCCATCTCACACGCTTTTTTGCCCGAAAATGGCTCTGCCGTTAAGCTGTACCGCTTCATAAAACGTTGACCAATCGCCCGCACAACATAAGGCGCAATAAGGGACGGAATAAGGCCATAGCGGACATCTGTCATCGCAAAAGTGGTGTTTTCGGTGCACATGGCAACATCTGCCGCAGCCACAAGCCCCACAGCAAGCCCCTGCACATGGCCGTGCGCCACCACCACGGTTGGCTTGGTTAAGCTAAAGAATACATACAACATTTTAGCCACTTCCATACAGTCTTGATGGCAGTCCTCATATGAAAGTTGGCTCCGACGTTCATCCCACTGGTGGTCAGCACCTTGAGAAAAGTCCACCCCGTTGCCCTTTAGCACAATCACTTTAATATCGGTCGATTCTTCCAGCTCAAGCAAAGCCTCTGTCAAGTCCTTCACCATTTGCTCATCAAAGGTATTGCCAGCCCCTGCTTTGTTTAAAAATATCGTCGCAACGCCCTCTTCCCTTTGAATAATAAGCGACTTTTCCATAAAAACTCCTTTTTCACACAACCATCCGCCGTGGTTATTTTTAACTACATATTCAAAGTATAGCACAAATAAAAAAGTTACTAAAACACTATAAAAACAGCCACCTAAGCGACCACTTGTTTAAAAATTATGCAATTAGCACTTGACCTTTTGATAAAAAAGCTTATTTATCTACAAACACAAATGACGTGGAGAGAACACAACATGACAAAATGGATTGTCGCGCTTACCGCCTTAACAGCAATTGTAACAAGCCATCCATCACATGCAATTTGCAACATTAAGCAAAATGAAAGTGGCGAAGTTGCCGTTCTCACTAAAAAATATCCACGTGCATCCACACGCACTTATAAAATGAAGGGCGTGAAATACACCCCCCTTCGCTCTGCCAATGGATTTGTAGAAGAAGGCAAGGCCTCATGGTATGGCCGCCCATTCCACGGTCGTAAAACAGCCAATGGCGAAACTTACAACATGTTTCGCTACACCGCTGCGCACCCTACCCTACCCATTCCATCCTGCGTGAAAGTGACAAACCTGCAAAATGGTAAATCTGTGATTGTGCGCGTTAATGACCGTGGACCTTTTAGAAGTGACCTAGGGACCGACACCAGTGACCGCATTATCGACTTATCACTCAAAGCGGCTGTTGCGCTGGACTTTAGAAAACAAGGCGTCACCGACGTTAAAATTGAAGTGATGCCGACTGAAATTTTGCACTAGTCTGCAAAGAATTATAAACGGCCAGATAGGTTACGCAGCACAAGCTCTGCTTCAACCAACGGCTCCACCACAAGGCCACACCAATGAATTTTGCCTTGCTTGGTACGTTCAATCAGCCCAGCCTTTTCCAAAACCTTTAAGTGCTTTGAAACCGCCGCAAGGGACATGTCATAAGGTTCAGCCAGCTCACTTACCGTAAACTCCTCTTCCTTAATGCGCCTTAAAATGGAACGACGAGTCGTATCACTCAATGCGTGAAAAACTCTGTCCATCTGCTTCTGTTCGTCATATTTAACCATGTAGTTAAGATTAAAGCGACATTGTCAAAAGGTCAATAACTCATATCCATTTGAAAACATCCTAGTGTGTTTTTTTGCAACTATTAATTTTATTGCAAAACAACAACTTATGTAGATTTATAAAAATGTACAATACAAAGAAGTGCGTTTTTTAACACAGTGGTGTTCAATGTTCGCTTTTCTGCTTAATAAATTTAGAAAAATCTGAGGTTTATTTTAAGAGTAAAATCTGTAAGCGTTTTTACCGCCTTGCTTGGCAGCGTACATCGCCTCGTCCGATGCGTTGACAATGCTTTCGCTATCTTCACCATCTTTCGGGTAAACCGCAATACCAATACTAGCACCCATGCGCAAACGGTTGCCATCAATCCACATTGGTGTACCAACCATTTCAAGCACTTTATCCGCACGCTCTTTAAGGACTTCTTCATCTTCCAGCCCTTTGAAAAGAATGATAAACTCATCACCACCAATACGGGCAACAATATCACTTTCACGGGTGCATGCCGTCATACGCTCTGCCACAATCTTCAAGGCTTCATCACCTGCATCGTGGCCATATTCATCATTGATAGGCTTAAAACCATCAAGGTCAATAAACATCACAGCAAGTGGCACTTGTTGACCAATAAAATAATCCAAGCGTTGCATGATATAACGGCGGTTTGCCAAGCCTGTTAAAGGGTCTTCATTAGCATCACGGATCGCCTTATCACGGTCCATCAGGCCGTTAATGGCATCAGCCAATGCTTCAAATTCGTCATGACGGGCAAGGTTGATTGGGTCACCTTTTTCACCATGCTCAGCCGCGCGTGCACCGTTGATCAATTTTTTAAGGACCCCACGAATGTCATCACTTAAGTAACGAGCAAAGTAATAAGCGGCGCCTAAACCAAGAACCACACCTAAAAACAGCGGAATAAATACAAATTTAGTACCATAAGGCGTAAGGCGAATAGCCAAGAAATTGACAGCTTGAAGTAAAACGATCAACGCGATCATTGCCATTAAAAACCTCATAAAAAGATTCTGAAACTTCAACGTACTGCCCCTTATCATTACTTAACTTTGTCAGGTATACGCTATAACCTTAACAAAAGAAAACATTTTTTTAAACCATAAGGCATTTCACGTGCATTCAAAGCCATTCATCACGCCAAACAACTGCGACAAAATAACAACGAAACCGCCCTATCTACAGTCTTTAGAAAGCTTTGCGATCATCTCAGGCAGTTTTTGGGTAGGGAACATGGCGTGATACGTGTAATATCGACCATCCGCTTCGGTGTAAGCGGGTTGATAACCCACAATCAGCGCCGCGTTTTCATGCAACAGATAAGAAACCTGCTTGGGAGTATAAACCATTTCAAAACCAAAGCCTCGGCCTGTGCCTTCAATGTCAAAACCAGTGAATTTGGCGGTGTTCAATTCCAACAAAGGCGCTTCTTTCAACGGCACATCACTCACCATGCGAAAATGAATAGACTGATGACTTAAATGACCATCGGTGGAAAGTGTCACATCCGCACTTTTGCCAACCACTTTACAGCCTTCAATGCGCCAAAATACATCCTCTTCCGCAGTTGAAACCTGTGACAACACATTGAAAAATGACAAACAAACCATAAAAAGAAAACCGTTAACCTTCCAATGTTGCATTTGTTTTCCTTTCAGCGACATGCTATAATTTTAATCTGTATTACGTTAAAAAAAACAATTTAAATTTGCAAGAGCTAACAAGGTAAACAGTGATATGAGTCTGACAAAAACAGCACAAAAAACTTCAGCAGAAGTCTTTCTAAAACTAAGACTTCAAATGGACAACAGCGGAACTTGCGGTGCTGTGTGGCACAACAACCCCGACCATAAATTGCCGACAGTAAACCCCAGTGAAGGCTCACTGCTTGCCCATGTAGAATGCACCACAGAAGAAGACTATCACCAAGTATTAGAGGACGCTGTCGCGACCGCGCAGGCATGGCGTGAAACCCCAGCCCCTGTGCGTGGGGAAATTGTCCGCCAAATTGGCAACGCCTTCCGTGAACACAAAGAAGAACTTGGAACCTTAATCTCCCTTGAAATGGGCAAAATCTTATCTGAAGGCCTTGGCGAAGTTCAAGAAGCCATTGACATTTGCGACTTTGCGGTCGGCCTATCACGCCAGCTTTGCGGTAAAACCATGCACAGCGAGCGACCAGGCCACCGCATGTACGAACAATGGCACCCGCTTGGTGTGGTTGGCGTGATTACCGCCTTTAACTTCCCCTGCGCCGTTTGGGCGTGGAACGCCGCTCTAGCCTTGGTCTGCGGCAACGCCGTTGTGTGGAAACCTTCCGAAAAAACACCGCTGGTAGCCATTGCCATGCAGCACATTGTTTATAAAGTACTTGAACAGCATAACCTACAAGGGTTGTGCGGTTTAATCACATCGCCCGATAAGGCTTTGGGTGAAAAGTTGGTGGATGATTCAAGAGTTAACCTAATCAGCGCCACCGGGTCTGTGCCGATGGGCAGAGAAGTTGGTCAAAGTGCCGCCAAAAGGTTTGCAAAATCCATTTTAGAATTGGGTGGCAATAACGCTTTGATTGTGATGGATGATGCAGACTTAGACCTTGCCATTCGTGCTATTACCTTTGGCGCCGTTGGCACAGCAGGGCAACGTTGCACCACAACAAGACGACTTTTGGTGCATGAATCGGTGCAAGACACCGTTACTAAAAAGCTTAAAAAAGCATATAAAACCATAAAAATTGGCAACCCGCTTGAGCTGGAAACTTTAATGGGTCCGCTGATTGACCAACCTGCGGTGGACGCCTTTGCCGCCAGCGTAGCGGAAGCGATCAAGCAAGGTGGCAAGCTGGTTTGTGGCGGAAAATGTATTGAAAAAGAAGGTTTTTTTGTTGAGCCGACCATTATTCAAGCCGCGCAACCTTTGGAGATTATGCAGACCGAAACTTTTGCGCCGATTTTGTACGTTGTGCCTTTTAAAACCTTGGAAGAAGCCATTGAAATTCAAAACAATGTACCGCAAGGCTTATCCAGCGCTATCTTTACGCAAAGCCTAGAAAACGCTGAAAAATTCCTAGCGGCCACAGGGTCGGACTGCGGCATTGCCAACGTGAACATTGGCACTTCCGGCGCTGAAATTGGCGGTGCTTTTGGCGGCGAAAAAGAAACTGGGGGTGGCCGTGAAAGCGGCAGTGACGCTTGGAAAGGCTACATGCGACGCCAGACCTGTACCATCAACTTCTCTGGCAATTTACCCTTGGCGCAAGGCGTGAAATTTGACATTGACTAGCCCTTTTAAAAAGGTTAATCCCCAGCCGTTTAAAGCACCCCTTTTGCAGGTGCTTTTTTTGCAAAAATCACCACAATCAATAGTTGAAACCGGCGAATTAAATGCGCAAAACATACGAATTGACGACGCATAACGACGCATCAACTCTGAATCTTTTAGCAAAAAACAGCAAAAACACCCTATTTTAAATATCATAAGTTGCAAAAATCAACTCCAAAATCACACGTTATGCATCAAAGACGAATCACTAGTCTTTCCATACAAAAAAATAAAACCATAGCAACATAAAGCCACAAAAAAAGCACCCTCAAAAAAATGAGGGTGCTTTGGTCGATTTTTAAGTTACAAGGTGTTGAGATTTAATCGCCAAGCTTTACCTCTTTTAGTAATTGCTTAGCAGGTTCATAACCTTGGGCGGCTGAAGATGCCATGTAGGATACGCCTTGCCACTTATTAACAGCAACACCGTGGCCGTAGTAATAGGCACATCCCAATAAAAGTTGAGCCTTTGCATGGTTTTGCTTTGCCGCTAACGTCCAACACTCAACTGCTTTTTCATAGCTTCGAGCAATGCCCCGACCTTCGAAATAAGCAAGACCTAAAGCGCATTGAGCACCAGAAACCCCAGTATTTGCCGCCGATTTGAAGCACTTAACCGCCTTTTTAAAGCTTTGGGTAACGCCTTCACCACGGTGATAGCAAACCCCTAATGCATATTCCGCCTCTGCATAGCCTTGCACGACTGCACGCTCAAAGTAAACAAACGCCTGACGATCGTCTTGAGCGACACCCCCACCAGTTTTATAAATAAGCCCTAAACCATAGAGAGCTGCTACCGACCCGAGACTTTCAGCTTGTTTAAAACACTCAAACGCCTTTTCTTTGTTTACTGGTGTGACACCATGCCCAAAGTAGTGGCATAATCCTTGGTAAAAAATAGCCTTGGCCACGTTATAACAAAGCAGTTCTTGATAGGCCTGCAAAGCTTCCACCCCGCCAGACTTCACCATATCATAAAGTTTTCTATATTGAGGTTTTGGATTTCTCATTTTAAGCTCCTTAGCCCATAGAGGCTGTGAGAGAATTTTGTGTCCAAACGGCACAGGAAACGTTTTGGTAAAGAAATTAACAAAGTTGTTATAAGAACACCCTGCTAAAATTACAAGCCTTAAAACGAAACCACACAAAAAAGCACCCTCAAAAAAAATGAGGGTGCTTTGGTCGATTTTTAAGTGACAGGATGTTGAGATTTAATTAGAAACTCCTAATTTTTGCAGTGATTGCTTAGCAAGTTCATAACCTTGGGCGGCTGAAGATGCCATGTAGGATACGCCTTGCCACTTATTAACAGCAACACCCTGGCCGTAGTAATAGGCACAGCCCAATGCATATTGAGCCTTTGCATGGTTTTGCTTTGTCGCCAGTGTCCAATACTCAACTGCTTTTTCATAGCTTTGAACAACACCTGCACCGTCTTTATAGCAAACACCTAATGCATATTCAGCCTCTGCTAGGCCTTGTTGCGCGGCTATTTTAAACATTTTAACAGCTTGCTTATAGTTTTGCCACACACCTCTGCCATGGAGATAACAAACTCCAAGGTCATTAATTGCAACTATGTTGCCTTTTTCGGCAGATCGTTTATAAAGCTCAAAGGCCTTTACATAATTTTGAGCAACACCTTTTCCTTCATAATAGTAAGCAGCTAACTGAAACACCGCATCATCATGGCCTTGCTCGGCGGCACGATTAAAATAAACAAACGCCTGATGATCGTCTTGAGCGACACCCCAACCATTTTGATAAAAAACCCCTATATTGTAGAGAATATTTTCATCACCTAGACTTTCAGCTTGTTTAAAACACTCAAACGCCTTTTCTTTGTTTACTGGTGTGACACCATGTCCAAAGTAGTGGCATAATCCTTGGTAAAAAACAGCCTCAGCCGTGTTATAACAAAGCAATTTTTGATAGGCCTGCAAAGCCTCCGCCCCGCCAGATTCCACCACTTCATAAAGTTTTTCGCATTCAGATTTTTGATTTCTCATTTTAAATTCCTTAGCCCATAGGGGTTGTGAGAGAATTTTGTGCCCAAACGGCACAGGAAACGTTTTGGTAAAAAATTAACAAGCTTGTTATAAGAACATATCGCTGAAATTACAAGCCTTAAAACAAAACTGCGCAAAAAAAGCACCCTCAAAAAAATGAGAATGCTTTGATGCGTTAAACCGAACCTATTTTAAAGGTAAAGACCACCATTGACGTGCAAGGTTGTGCCTGTTACATAACCCGCTTCACGGCTGGCAAGGTAAGCGACGGCGCCGGCAATATCGTCCACCTCGCCCAATTTTTTGCTTGGAATTTTGGCCGCCATTTCCGCCACGGCTTTCTCGGTCATTTCGGCTGTCATATCGGTTTGGATAAACCCTGGTGCCACGCAGTTTACGGTCACCCCTCGTCTGGCTACTTCCAGCGCCAAGGCTTTGCTAAACCCTGTGACCGCCGCTTTGGATGTGATGTAGTTGCTTTGCCCCACGTTGCCCATGTGCGCCACAACCGAGGTGATGTTGATGATGCGACCGAAACGCTTTTTCATCATTTTTTGTGCAAACGCTTTTGAAAGATTGATGGTCGCCTTCATGTTGACGTTTAAAACAGCGTCCCAGTCATCGTCTGATATGCGTTGGAACAAACCGTCCTTGGTGATGCCTGCATTGTTAACAAGTACATCAATGTCGCCAGCTTCGGCAATGAGTTTTTCCACCCCTGTGGCTTCGCTGAGGTTTGCCACCACATAGCGGCCACCCAGTTCATCCGCCACTTGTTTAAGTGCAGATTCATTGGTGCCTGAGATGACAATGTTGGCGCCTTTGTTTTTCAAAAAAGCGGCAATGCCTTTACCAATGCCACGGCTACCACCTGTGACCAAACATGTTAAACCTTCAAGCGACATTTTTTAATCCTCATTCATTTTTTAAACGAGATGCAATATATAACGACCACAAAAAAAAAGCCACCGTTTGGTGACTTTTTGTTCGATGTTTTACGTTAAAGATAGCGCTGGTAATTTATTTGATTTTGATGAAGGCAAAAAACAGTGGCCAAAGTTTCTTCCAACGTAAATAAGTCATAACGTGGAAAGGAGGACAAAGACGCCATAACAAACAACGACAGGTATGTTCTATTCATCATGGGACGATCCTTATTTTACCATGTGGCACGGAACCAATGATCTTCTTTTATAAAAAAAGCACCTTCATGGTCGTTTCTAAAGAAGGTGAGCGTAATGCCATCTTTGGCGAAGTCTTCAACAGCTTGTTTCAACACAGAAGATTTTTCAATATCTTCCGCTTTTATAGCTTTTTTTGGAAGAATCACCCTTTCGTGGGATGTTCCGCCTTGCGCTGCTTTTTTATCAATTTCTTGACGAAAAGAAGCCAAAGCATCGGCAAAGAGCTTTTGGTCGGCAATTTCTCTTGGTGTAGGCATAAAAGCCTCCTGTTGGTGAGTTTGCTTAAAAAAGGAAGTGAGGGTGTTTATTTCACTAAGAGTTTATAAGCGAAGAACTCATCCTTTTCAACCCAACATAAAGGTTTTTATTTAACTTAAGCCACTTGTTGCTTGCTTAAGCTTTCCAACCAGTTGTCAATGTCCTTTGGTGTGTTGAGGGAAATGGCAGACAAACGGTCATCACAGCGTTTGGCCAAACCAGTCAACACTTTACCTGTGCCCAGCTCCACCACTTGTTCCACGCCTTGGCCTGCAGCCCAAATCATCGATTCACGCCAGCGGACAGAGCCCGTCACCTGTGTGATGAGGTTTTGCTTGAGGTTTTGTGGGCTTGCTTCACCTTGTGAGGTGACGTTGCAAACCACTGGAACGTATGGCGTGTTCAGGTTTAAAGCGTCCAGCGCTTGGGCCATCACGTCCGCCGCAGGTTGCATAAGCGGGGAATGAAACGGCGCAGAAACTGGCAGTGGCAAGGCACGCTTGGCGCCACTTTCTTTGGCAAGTTTAATGGCTTTTTCAACACCTTCTGCCGAACCTGAAAGCACCACTTGGCCGTTTGAATTGTCATTGGCTACAAAAATGCCGGCTTGCTTGGCCACTTCTGCCACGGTTTCACTTTCCAAACCGATCACCGCCAGCATACCACCTTGACCCGCCGGCACGGCTTGTTGCATGGCCTCACCACGCTGGCGCACCAATTTTAAGCCTTCTTCAAGGGTCAGCACCCCTGCAATCACAAGGGAAGCATATTCCCCCAACGAATGCCCAGCAACAAAGGCCGCCATGTCTTGCAATTTTTGGCCAGACTGTTTGGCAAGGTAGCTGTACGCCACATAACTTGTGAGCAGCAAAGCCGGCTGGGTGTTGGCGGTCATTCCCAGTTCTTTATCGTCACCAGAAAGCATCAGCTGGGTTAAGCCCATCGACAGAGCATCGTCCGCACGTTCAAACAATTCTTTGGTGGTTGAATCCACATAAAATTCCTGCCCCATGCCCACTTTTTGCGAGCCTTGACCTGGCGAAACTAAAATTGTTTTTTCTGGCTGAAACATGATGCTTCCTTTATTCATTTTTAATCATCTCTTTGCAACAGGTATAAAAAGTTTGCTTCGTCAGGTCAAGAAATATTGATTTTTTGGCGTTTTTTGCTTGAATTCTATGGCTATTTGCGTATATTCCACCTAGACCTTGCTACTTTCATGGGGAAAGTGGCTACACAAAAAAGACGGATAAAAGTCATAAACGCAAGTAATTTGGCGGAAGATTTTTATTTTCAAACTGTCGTGAAGCGCTATGTAGTTAAACTACATAAGCATTGCGAAAGCAGTTTTAAGGTAAAAAGATACCCCAAATATGGCTTTTAAAATCTTTTTTTAACCCATAAGGAAAGAATATATACTATGGCATTTTATGAACTTGTCTACATTGTTCGCCCTGACGTTGCATCTTCTCAAACTGAAAGCACAGCTAAGAAGTTTGAAGAAGTGATCACTTCTAAAGGCGGCAAAATGATCAAAACTGAACAGTGGGGCCTTAAAACTTTGGCTTACCGCGTAAACAAGCACCGCAAAGGCTACTACACAATGCTTGGCTTTGAAGGCACAGGCGCAATTGTGGCTGAAGTTGAACGTCAAATGCGCATCAGCGATGATGTAATCCGTTTCTTAACTGTAAACGTTGAAGAGCTAACCAAAGCTCCATCTATCCAAATGGCGCCACGTCGTCGTGGATCTGACGATGCTTCTGACGCTCCAAAGTCTAAGCGTCCAATGGCCAACACTGCCAACGCGTAAGTTTAAAGAAAGGAATTTAAAATGTCTGAAGAGAAAAAATCTTACGAAAAGAACGACGAGAACAAAACATCTGCAAACCTAATTGGTAAGCCTTACTTCCGTCGCAAAAAATCTTGCCCATTTACTGGTCCAAAAGCACCTGCTATTGACTTTAAAGACACACGCACACTTTCTCGCTTTGTGTCTCCATACGGCAAAATGCTTCCAAGCCACATCACTGGCGTAAGCAACAAAAAACAACGTGAATTGGCTATTGCAATCAAGCGTGCACGTCACCTTGCTTTGATGCCTTACACAGCACGATAAGAAGAAAGGATACATTATTATGCAAGTAATTCTTCTAGAACGTATCGCTCGCCTTGGTAAAATGGGTGAAACTGTAGACGTTAAAAACGGCTACGCACGTAACTTTTTGTTGCCACAAGGTAAAGCTTTGCCAGCAACAAAAGCAAACCAAGCTAAATTTGAAGCACAGCGCAAAGAACTTGAAGCCGCTTCTGAAGCTGCACGCAAAGAAGCTGAAACTCTATCTGCTAAGTTTGAAGAAGTTTCTGTAACTGTTGCACGTCAAGCTTCTGAAACTGGCATGCTTTACGGTTCTGTAAAACCGGCTGACATTGCTGCACAGCTTGAAGGCGTTGAAAAGTCTCAAATTCAAATCGGCGAACCTATGAAAGAATTGGGTGAGTACGAAGTGCGTTTGGCTTTACACCCTGAAGTGATTGTACGCATTCCTGTTCATGTAGAACGTCAAACTTCTGCATAACAAGCGCATGAGTTTTTTAAAAGCCCGCTATCAGCGGGCTTTTTTCATTGATAGGCTTGAAATCGTTGCATGCATCCTTATATGTAACTTTGAAATATAATCTATCATGCCGTTTTTAAATGGGTTTACTCCAAACCCAACGGCCTTTTATGAGGAAATACTCATGCAAAAAGAATTGGACTTACCGCTTCAGGTAAACCTTGAAATACCTGCCCTTGAAGATTTAGATTCTCCCGAAACGCAAAATCAGGCAAATGAGCTGGAAAGATACTTTCATAATGCGAATGTTCAAAAACTTCAAACTGTCGTGCTTCATTGCCTGCTACAAAAAACAACACCCGTCTTCAACAGGTTTGAGCATTTTAACGGAAAAAAATACAGCCCAATTTGCGAAATCCCTGTAAATCAATACAGTCGAGCTGTTTGCGTCGAGGTTGTTAACCGATTTAAAGAAAAAGGGTACGATATTTATCTAACCGATATTGGTGGCTCGCAGATGAATTACGAAGGTCGCATTATTCATTTAAAGCTTAAAGGCGTAACATTTAAAAACGACCCAACCACCATCTAAACTCTCAACCCATATCGAACCAAAGCCCGCTTGATGCGGGCTTTTTTTAATGCTTTAGGGTTGAAACTAAATAAGTTGTTCTTATATCTAAAAACAATAAACCACTTTTTGTACTTTTTTTAATACTCAGTATTGAGTTTATCACCTTAAGGAGTCAACCATGACACCGTCTGAACACAAGGACCCAAAACGCCTTTTGGCATTAACCCAAGCCAGAATTGCCCAAGAACAGCTTAAGCTTGAAGAGACAGCTGAGGCTATATACCAAGAAGTTATAAACAAGCTAAAGGCCACTCACCCCTTTAACCTGCAAAGCAAAAAACGCGTAGATGGACAGAGCGCTTACATCCCTGCGGATACATTTATATTTTTTCAAATGTTGCAACCAGCGCAAAACATACATGAAGCCCTCACACAAAGAAGCATTACCTTGATGGCCCATCAAATTGTACAAGAACGCCTTCAATTTGATGGCTGGTATGTTGATTTTTATTACCATGATTTGCACAAAACCCATCTTATGCAAATTGCTTACCCGTAACCCATAACTTTCAACAACCGAACCAAAGCCCGCTTGATGCGGGCTTTTTTGTGTTTCTTGCTGTTTTTTATGCCTTTACCCCTTGAAAGTACCATCCGCAACCATCAAATTTTAAATGATTATTATTTCACCTTTCCTTTTTTCTACCAATGGAGGCATATTATGCCAGTAAACAACAGCTTTACTTTAACCAACCCACCTTCAGTTGACGATTTACAAACTGAAAACTTTGCAAAATTCGCCCAGGCGCAACACAAAAAAATTGTGTCAGCTCAAGCGAAAGAGCTGACCAACATTGTAATCATCGCCCTTTACAAAGCGGAAGAATGTAGTGTAACAACACCTGTTTATAGCAATGTCGGCGGTGTTCAAGTTGTATATACTCGAACCGCTACTCGTCATTATAAAGTGGCCATTTCGGTGGAACAGTTTGACCCAGCAGCGGTTGAAGAAGTTCTCAACAAGTTTTCAACAAACTTCAAAAACTCCAACACCGTTTTTACACCCCGCAACTGGCAACAAATACTAACCGGTCGCACTCTTTGTATCGAAAACTAAAAACAAAGCACTCCTTTTTCAAAGGGGTGCTTTTTCTTTTGCAAAACTGTTTAATTCTGTTTAGAAATATGGCATATTAAAGCCACAAATTTTTGGGGAAATTACGCAATGCCACAGTTACAATCCATTGACCACCACTTGCAACAATCGGGTGACTTTGACAACCTGCAAGTGACCAAAGAACTGCCACACTCTTCGGAAGTGGAGCAAGCTTTGATTGGTCTTTTGATGCTGAACAACGAATATTTTGACGAAGTGGAAGGCGAATTGTTGCCAGAACACTTTTATGTCAAGTTCAATGGTGCGGTTTTTGCCTCCATTTCCCAACTTTTAGGCAAAGGCTTTGAAGCCAGCCCCATGACCATCCGCGAAAACATGAAAAGCACCTTCGATGGTGACGGCGACTTGGCCAACCATTTGTCCAAAATTTTGGAAAATGCGTCCAACGCTTTCCACGTGCGTGACCTTTCCGGCATTATTAAAAACTATTACTTACAGCGCCGATTGATTGAAGTGGGGCAAAACCTTGCCCATGACGCGCAGGATATTCCAGCGTCGGAACAGTCCGACCGCATTTCGGACATGATCAGCAATGTCGAGCAAACATTGTTTACCTTGGTGGAAAATGGTTCCACCGTCACCTACCAAGACCTTAAAAACCCCCTTAAAAATGTGATTGACCAAATTGCCGAAGCCAAGAAAAATCAAGGCCAGTTGGTGGGTGTAACATCTGGCTTGAAGGACATTGATGAAGCCCTAGGCGGTTTTCATAAAGATGAATTGATCATTCTGGCCGCACGTCCTTCCATGGGTAAAACCGCTATTTCCATTAACTTTGCGCAAAATGCGGCGGCGGCCATTAAAAACAACCAATTTGGCGGTGCGGCCGTGGGTGTTTTCTCAATGGAGATGTCCGCCGAGCAGTTGACCAGCCGTATCATCAGTGCCGAGGCCCGTGTCAACTCCCACAAAATTACCGATGGTTCCTTGGACGATGAGGAATTTACCCGCATTCAAGCCTGCGCCAACACCTTGGCGGAAATGCCCATTATTATTGACGACACCCCTGCACTGCCAATTGCCGCCTTCCGTTCCCGTGCACGCCGCATGAAAAGGCAGTACGACATTGGCATGATTGTGGTCGATTATTTACAGTTGATGCGTGGGTCTTCCAAAAGTTCACAGCAAAACCGTGTTCAAGAAATTAGTGAGATTTCACAAGGCCTTAAAGCCGTTGCCCGTGAGCTTTCCATCCCCGTTATTGCACTTTCTCAGCTTTCCCGTGCGGTGGAAAGCCGTGACAACAAGCGCCCGATGCTTTCTGACTTGCGTGAATCCGGTTCCATTGAGCAGGACGCCGACGTTGTGATGTTCTTGTACCGTGAGGACTATTACTTCGAAAAAACCCTACCACCAGAGGTGGACAGAACCGAAGAACAGCGCAGCCATTTACAGCGCATTAAAGGTAAAGCGGAATGTATCATTTCTAAAAACCGTAAAGGTCCCACAACCACGGTGGCGCTTTCCTTCTTGCCGCAATACACCTTGTTTAAGGACTATGTTCCCGCTGTGGCGATTGACCAGTATGGCAGCGCCAATGCCGACGCAAACAGCGGTGCCTTTGTGCCCAACACAGGTGCGCCCATGCCGCAAACATCTGCCCCTGCTAGTGATGTGGACGAACCGCCTTTTTCATAAAAACAAGCTCACATTTCTGGCTGGTGTTTCAAACTGTGGTGTCTTTGTTCCATGGTTAAAGGAGCCTTGCTTGCCCCATAAAAGGGTTGTCAGTTTTTTTAAATGATAAAACAAACAGCCAAAACCCATTTAAATTCAACAATTTTCGCCGATTTTGCTTGAACTTCACTTTTGATGCATTATATAAACAAATAATTGATGAAGTATCTTTTTGACCTTTTACGGCATTCACAGCATTTATGCTGTGCTTGATACTTTTCTAACTTCAAAACTTTTAATCATTATTTTTAAATTCTACACTTGGGCGAAACCCGCCCTAAGGATAAACTATGAAAACTTTGATCAGAGCCGTAATTATTGCGGTAATTGTTATTTCTAACACTGCTTGTTCTTCAACTATGAAGAGCGGCACAAGAGATAAAATTTTAATTGGTGGAGCTGTTATTGCTGCTGGCGTTGCAATTTTTGGCAACCAAAACAATCAGCAACCAAAGCGTGGCAATTCAATTGATGGCGAGCTGAGCGAGCTGGTTTACGGTGGATGTGAAACTTACTACCCTATTGATAGTCAAATAGACTTCATTTTTAATAGACAGTACGAAGCATATCAGGAATGTGAGAAACGTGCTACTGCTTATCAGCAGTTTAAAGACGTTTATGCATATTACAATAGCTATGCACTGGAGCAAAACAACACACTGCAAAGTGTGATCAACCGTCGTTATAACCTTGAACGCTCTGGCGGAAACGCAGATGAGATTCAAGGCTTAAAGCAAATTGAAGCTGACCTGATTATGCAAATGTCACAAACAGATCTTTACATCCGTGACTGGCAAATGCAATTATCAGACTTACAGCGTCAATACAATAATGCTGGCGGTCAGTCACAACTTTCTGTTCTGTATCAGTACCATATTGGTGCAGCCGCAGTTTATGTACCACTTATTTAATCTCTTAACTTGGGCGTAACCCGCCCTAAGGAAACAACATGAAAAACTTAATCAAAAAAATCTTTGTGGTAACCGCTGTACTATTTTCACTTTCGATGACTGGCTGCGTAAGCTACCAGTCTTATAACGAAAATGGTCAGATCCAGATGGAAATTACTCCTGAAAGATCAACTTGTACAGCAACAGGTGCTCAAGGTCGCAACTGTCCTACTCAAATGATTATACAGCAAAACAAAATCACGCGAGGTAGCACAAGCAACATTCAGCAACAAGCTGAAGAGCGGGCTAAGCAGCGTTTTTGTTTAGCCAACCCTAACCACGCAGATTGTTAATAGCGAGTCTAACGACATTAAAGGAGAGCTTCGGCTCTCCTTTTTTTATGTGCAACGGCGCTTAACTTGATTAAATGAGACAAAAACTCCCGCAAACATGACCTCATAGAGCTGTATTCTCAAAATAATATAAAGATGAGAAATTTTTATCGCATACCGCAAGCATGCGTAAATCTTGTTATTTAGTTGCAATGCAAAAGCACGACGCCTAGATAATTTAGGCGAGTTTTTTTTAAAGTGTAGATAAATAGCAAGAGATGCCCATGCCCCACCAGAGTTGGTGGAAATGAGATGCCTATTTTGTTTTTTTGAACTTTATCAAAACACATCGCAAGCAAGTGCCACGCACAGAGATATATGTGCGATGTAACACACAAGGATGCCTAGCCAGCATGAGTGATATCGAGATGAGAAATTTTATTTTAAATGCGGACGGCTACACGCAGTAGCCGACGCAGAATAAAATAAAATTAATCGCTCGAGAGTGCTTATGCCCTGCTCAAAAATTAACGGTAAAGTGAAAACTTTTTGGTTAATTGATTAACAACGTCTTCAGGGCCAAACAAGCAAATGCCTTGATAGTCCAAGTCATCATCGCTCAGCGCGCTCAGCACTTTGCGCTGTTCGGTTGCGTCGCCTAAAGCCATGGATGCGTTGAAGTCGCTGTATGCCACGCCCTCTTCTTCTGCCAAGGCACGCACGGCACGAATTTTGTTGGCATTGTCGGCCTTTAACACCACAACAGGTACGTTTGGCACGTTGCCGTGTTCGGCTTCGCTGGCGTCCTTAAAGGTTACGGTTTTAAGGTTGCCACCAAATGTTGCACCCAAACCTGCGGCCATTTTAACAGCGGCGTTAATCACTGCACCGGTTTCGGCCTTTTTATTGACCACACAAACAAATTTATAGTTTGAGGTGTCTAGCTTATTGCCAGCATCCGTCTCGGCCGTTGGCACCGCACCATTTGAAGCGGCTTCGCTGCCACTTTCTGGGCGCAAGTGCGGGAATAAAATAACATCACGGATAGAAGCTTGGTTTGTCAGCAACATCACCAGTCTGTCAATGCCAATGCCCATGCCGCCGGCGTAAGGCATGCCGTATTCTAAAGCACGGACATAATCTTCATCGTAAGCCATCGCTTCGTCGTTGCCTTTGTCCATCTGGTCAATTTGGTCTTGGAAGCGGTTGGCTTGATCCACAGGGTCATTCAGCTCACTGAACAGGTTGCCCAGTTCTCGGCCCACGCAGAAAAGCTCGGCACGTTCTGTCCACTCTTCGGCGCCATCTTTCGGGCGGGAAAGTGGTGATGTACTGGTTGGATAGTCATAAATAAAGGTTGGGTCAATCAACTTTTCTTCGCACAGTTCTTCAAACAATTCAAGGAAGCACTGGCCATAGTCACCCCATTTGGAAAGTTGTACGCCACGTTTTTGCGCCACTGCTTTCATGGATTCAATGGAAACCAAGTCATCTTCGCTCACTTCACCAATGGTGAGCAAGGCTTCTTTCATCGAAAGTTTGGTAAATGGCGCTTTAAGGGACACTTTGTGCTCACCATATGTTAGCTCGGTTGTGCCCATGGCTTTGATGGCGCAGTGCTCAATCAACTTGGCGCTAAAGTCCATCAGGTCGTGGTAGTCCCAATAAGCGGCGTAAAATTCCATCATTGTAAATTCTGGGTTGTGACGCACAGACACCCCTTCGTTACGGAAGTTACGGTTAATTTCGAACACACGGTCAAAACCGCCCACAACCAAACGCTTAAGGTGAAGTTCTGGCGCGATGCGCAGTTTCATTTCCATGGAAAGGGCGTTGTGATAGGTTTCAAACGGGCGTGCCGCCGCACCGGAAGCCTTGTGGTGCAACATTGGTGTTTCCACTTCCATAAAGCCGGCCTCGGTCATATATTCACGGATGGCGCTGACAATTTGACTGCGCTTTTTAAACGTTTCTTTAACGTCGTCGTTCATAATCAGGTCCACATAGCGTTGGCGGTAACGTGTTTCCGTGTCGCTGAGGCCTTTAAATTTATCTGGCAGAGGGCGTTTGCTTTTGTTGATAATTTCAAAACGGTCGGCCGCCAATGTCAGCTCGCCTTTTTGGGTGCGGGTCATCCGACCTTCCACGCCGATAATGTCCCCCATGTCGACATATTTTTTAAAGATGTCATACTGTTCTTTGCCTGTTGTGTCCACTGAAACAGAACACTGCAAGCGGCCCGAAGCATCGGCGAGAGAGAAAAACGCAAGCTTACCAAATTCACGAAGTAACATAATACGCCCTGCAAGGGTGAAGCTATCAGTCACGTTTTCTAATGTGTCCTTGTCGTCATTTTCAAAGCGTTTAGAAAGGTCAGCACATGTGTGTTTGGGTTTAAACTTGTTGGGAAATGGGTTGATGCCCATGTCTCTTAAAGCGTTCACTTTTTCTTGGCGAATTTGTATGTGCTGGTTCGTTTCCATTGACGCATTTCTCTTTTATTTTATGTGTACATTATGTCGTTTTTAAAAACGCTTTACAGGTATAGTGCAAAGCGGTGGGCGTTGCAAGGGCAAGCGCCATAAGTTTTAACGCTTTTTGCTTTTTTTACGTTTTTTAAATTGGCCCACAAAACCTTTTTTATTTTTACTGGCTTTGTTTTTGCGCTTGGCATAACGGCCAATGGGTTTTTCGGTGGCTTTGCCTTTAAATTTAAACAGGCCAATGGCCAATAAAATAAAGAACAGTGGCACCAACATCAAAGTTTGCAAAAAGCCGTGAACAGCGTTTGCCGCCATGTTCATGTCTCTAAAGATCGAAACAGTGCCCAACACAAACAACAACCCCGCAAACAGGCACAACCACCTTGGAAAACGTTTGGAATGGAACATCGCATATGCCATAAAGCCCATGGCCATAAACAAAAAAAGCTCGGCCATAACATGGCCCAACCAAAAGCCCATAAATTGATTTGACCAGAAATAAAGTTGGGTCAGCAGGTCACTGTTTTCTTGATAGGTGACAAAAGCCTCGCCAAAGCCCCAGTTTAAAGTTGCCCAGCGACCAATGCCCAGCAAAAACCCAACCGCGGAAATCACCGAAAAGGTTAGCGAAAGCCCTGCTGATTTGAAGGCGTACGGCTTCACGGCAGAATAAAAGCCAATGCTTCCAAAAACCAACAACATGGGAATTAAGCTAAAGAACAGCCACCAAACGTGGGACGCCCCTGCACCTTCAACCAACCCTTGAAGAGACGCCGCAATGTTACCCTGATCTGCCACTTGGTATGAGCTGAAGGTAAACACAGGGTACAAAAAGGCCAGTAAAATGTATGACCATGCGGCCACTTGAACCACTTTTGCGTGGTTGCGTAATCGTTTTGAAGTGGGTGCGGGCACGGGTTACATCTCCAGTTTATATTGGTTTTTATCGTCTTCTTCTTTGGCCAATTGCTCGGCGGTTTTTTTAGGCTTTGCCTTTGCCTTTGCTTTGGCTTTGGTTTCCTTCTTCGGCTTTTCTGCTTTGGTCACCTTGGTTGTTTTTTGAGCCTTGGAGGCCGATTTTTTATCACCTTTTTTACTGTCTTTTTTCTGTGGTGGGTTAAACAGCTCTGGCGTGTCTTCCGGCAAGCTTTCTAGGTACAAACTTTGGCTTGGGAAGGCAAAGCCGGTGCCCGCATTTTCAACAATTTCTTTAATGGCGTAGGCCAATTTTTCCTTAATTTCCAACCATTCGCCCCAGTTGGTGGTTTTGGTAAAGCAGTAAAGCATCAGGTCAATGGAAGAGTCATTGAATTTATCGACACGGACAAAGCTAGCCACTTCATCTGCCGGTGCAAAATCTTCATTTTTGGTGACATATTCTTCAATACCATCACGGATTTTTTTAAGCTGGTCGACGGTTGTTTTATATTCCACGCCAATCATCCAGTAAATACGGCGGTGGGTCATGGCGCTAAAATTGGTGACAGCGCTGTCGCTTAATTTAGAATTGGGTACATAAACAGGCGCTTTATCAAAGCGGCGCACCACAGTGGAGCGGAAGCCAATTTTTTCCACCACGCCTTCCACCACGCCTTCCACCAACACCCAGTCGCCTTTGTTAAAGCGTCGCTCGGCAATCACAAGGGCACCTGAAATCAGGTTTTTAAACAGATCCTGCGCGCCCAAGGCCACCGCAACACCAAACAAACCTAAACCTGCGATAATAGGCCCTACTTGAATGCCCCAAACTTCCAAAATGGTGGCAATACCCACCAGCACAAACACCACTTTAATGGTTTTGGCCAACCAGTCCACCATCACCGTGGTCATGCGGCGGCTTCTACGTTCTAGCAGTGTAGATGCATAATTGGTTAAGTTATAAGCACTCCAAAAAATGGTAACCGCAATGAAGGAACGCACCAAGTTGGTCATCATAATTTCAAGGTTACCTGTCACTTCAAGGTATTGCATGGAAAGAAAAACACCCAATGTAACGGGCAACAAACGAATAGGTCCTTCCAACGCCCCAACAACTTCATCGTCCAACGTCGTTTCACTTTTAGATGTTAAAAATGACAACCAAGCCAAGATAAACTTAGCCACCCATTGGCGCAGTAACACAAAGGCATATAAGATGATAAAAGCAATAAAAATGTCCCCCACGGTGACGCCGAAGACTTCTGTTGCCCAAAAGTCAGTTGTTAATTGTACAAATTCGTTCAAATTTTCCACGGTAACCTTTACTTTCACAAGTTTTTTGATATCTTAACCGAAGCCTCACAGAACATCAAGACAGGGTGAAAATAAAAGGCTTTCAGTTGTGCGCGTCACGCCAATACACCTTACACAACTATTAAGTGTGTACTCGTCATGGCAATTTTTAAAACTACCCATAAAATTGCAATATAACTCACACTTTAAACAACCAATGCTTGAAATTTAAAAATTAAGCACTATAATATCAATGTGTGTTTTGTTTAACAAGGTATAGATAAGGGCAAAGTTATGATACCTGGTAAAGTAAAATGGTTCTGCAAGATAAAAGGGTATGGGTTTGTGGAGCCAAATATTGAGAAGGCCAATTCGGACATTTTTATTCACCTCACAGCCGTTGAACGGTCGGGATATGATGAACTCATAAAAGGGCAAGATGTCCTTTTTAAGCTGGATGAGGACCCCAGAAAAGGTCGGCAAACCATCAGCCAAATTAAAGTGGTGGATTAAGCCTACTTAAACTCAACAGCGTAAAACCAGTGCCGCATCAATGTATGCTCACATCGCATACGCTTGCAACCGCTTCTAAACCAGCCTATTCAAAAAGGTCGCTCAGCCAGTCCATGTCCTTGCGTGCCAAGGGGTTGTTATCTTGTGGTTGGGTTTGAACCGCCACAAAAGCGTCCGCACGGCGGGTGTCTGCAAAAGCAACATAACCTTTCTGACCTTTAGGCGCACGTTTCACCGCCATCACAGCACCCATCGGTGCCACCTCCTCCACCGTGTGACCTTTGTGGTTCAGCAGTTTTAAGGTGTCCAAGCTAAAACCTTTTTCCACCTGCACCTTGTCTGGCATATATTGGTGGTGCATGCGCGGTGCGGTAATGGCTTCTGCCAAGTTCATGTTATGGTCAATCACGTTCATCAACACATTTAACACAGATGTGATGATGCGGCTGCCACCAGGACTGCCCAGCGCCATGTAAAATTGGTCATCTGCGTCAAACACCAAGGTTGGAGTCATGGAGCTGAGCGGTCGTTTTTCAGGTTCAATGGCGTTTTTCTCATTGCCAATTAAGCCATAAGCGTTCGCCACCCCCACTTTTGAAACGAAGTCGTCCATTTCATTGTTTAGCAATATTCCCGTCCCTGCCACCATGTGGCCACTGCCGTAGCTGAAGTTTAAGGTGTAGGTGTTGGTGACCACGTTGCCCCACTTATCAACAATGGTAAAGTGAGTGGTTTGCGGACTTTCGTCTGGCAAAAACTTGCCGCCTTCCACCAATTCTGAAGGTGTGGCGCTGGCCATGGAAATGCCTTTGGCAGTACGAATGGCATAAAGGTCGGACATCAGTGCTTTTATCGGCACGCTTACAAAGTCGGTATCGCCTAAATACTTAGAACGGTCGGCGTACGCTTGGCGCATCACCTCTGCCATCACGTGCATGGTGTCGCTGGAGCCGTGCCCCCAACGCTGTTGCTGGATGGGGAATTGTTCTAAAGCTTTAAGCATTTGAATGAGGTGGACACCACCACTTGATGGCGGCGGCATGGAAAGCACCTTATAGCCACGGTAATAACCGACCAACGGCTCCCTCAAAACTGCTTGATATTCGGCCAAGTCCTGCATCGTAATTAGACCGCCATTTTTTTTCATATCCAAGGCGATGCGTGTGGCAATATCCCCTTTATAAAAGGCGTCCGCCCCTTCTTTTGCAAGGGTCACCAAGGTTTTTGCAAGGTCCTTTTGGTACAAAGTGTCTCCAGCGCTGTAAAAATGATCTTGTTTAAAAAACACCTTGCGTGCAGCGGGGGACTTCCACAAATGCGCCGCCTTTTTTTGCAATGATTCGGCCAAACTTTGGCTGACCCTTACACCGTTTGAAGCGTAATGAATGGCAGGATCCAGCAAGGCTTGCCAATCCAAGGATCCATAAAGCCGAAATGCCAGCTCCATCCCCTTGACCGTGCCGGGCACCCCTGCACTTTTGTATGAAAAACGGGCTAAATTTTCGTCCACTTCGCCATTTTCGTCCAGATACATGTTGGCGCTGGCCGCAAGCGGTGCTTTTTCACGGTAGTCAATGGCACGAGTTGTTTTGTTTTTTGCGTCATAAACCAGCATAAAGCCACCGCCACCAAGGTTGCCGGCACGGGGCATGGTCACCGCCATGGTAAAGGCTACCGCCACCGCCGCATCCACTGCGTTGCCACCTTGCATTAAAATGTTTTGCCCCACTTGGCTGGCGTATTTATCGGCGCTGACCACCATGCCATGCTGGCTGTAAACAGGCTGAATGCGCGCGCCTTCATGCAAAATAGGCACGTTTGCCTGCTGCTGGATAAACGGTGGCAAAGCGCCAACATTTTGCGCCCATGATGGGGGCGCAAGCAATAAAACGCTGAAAATTAAACCTAACAAAGCACGCATGAAAAACACTTCAATTTTAATTATTTTGATTTTGTTATAAGGTTAACAAAAAAGAAGCTGAAGAAAAACTTTTAATCCCACTTTAAGCCCCACATTTTATAACATGCGTTTAATTGTTTTATCGTTTTCAAATGGATCATCGGCACTTGATGACGCTGTATCATTTCCAATTTCTTTGCCCGACTTTTAGGATAGTTAAATGCAACCCACTTCAACATTTCCCAATTAAAGGTGTCTTTTGCGCCTTCAAGCCCACCAATGCGCTTTCCAGAACGGGTCCTTTTCCAGAAACACCACAAAAAGCCAAGGTAAGACATATCCATAAAAATAACCACAGAAGCCTTTTGGATTCGTGCTTCCAAACAATTTGTATAATTCCCCTCAATCACCCACTTATCATGGCTCTCAAGAAAAACATTTACCTTCTTCGCCAGTTCATCTTTGGGGATATTTTCCCACTGCGAGCCTTCATAAAAAGCTATACTGTCCATGTACAAAACTGGCAGTTTTAAATGGTCTGAAAGCTTTTGCGCCAAAGTGGATTTGCCGCTATTACTGCGACCAATAACCACAATATTTTCACCTAAATCTTTTAAAGACATTTTTTCCATAATTTACTCTCTCGCCAATACATCCCACCAAGAAAAAAGTGCATAACTTACTTTTTATTTTACATTTGTTATTCAAAAAACAGATTAACAAAAAAGTTTTACAAAACAAAGCTTAGATGCTACAAAGATGTATACAGAATACATTTTCTTTTCTCATTTTGAAATCTTTCACACACTGAAGTGGTAATCGGCCACAAGCTTTATGCCTCTACCCGTATCAACACCACCCATGAACCACCTTCTCATTTTTATTAAAGTTATTTAACCTTAAGGAAAGTTATGAACGTACCAGAAAGAAAAAAATATGTTTCAAGTATCATAAGATGCGTAGCGAACGACAACTTACATTGGGCGTCTTTTATGAAAAGATGCCATCACAATGGCTACCAAATTAACGAATATATCGTCAAAAGCCACTTTGCATCCTGCCATGATACCGCTGTTGACGCAGTGATAAAACTGATCGACGCATTAACAGACGACGAAATTAAAGCCCTAAAGGAAGTGGCCAGCACTTATTGGAGTTACGTCGCTGTTGGCTTTGACCTAGAGTCTGAAGCTGTTTATTTATACGCACACAAATACACCAAAGAGATTCATAAAAAATCATAAGCACGTAAAAAAGCCTCCATCCGGAGGCTTTTTTGTTTTTATAACAAGCTTACATAGCTGATTTTGCGGCGGCAATGGCGGCCGTTAAGTCACCCGCTTTACCGCCAGCCATCGCCATGTCCGGTCGTCCGCCACCTTTACCACCTAATGTAGCCGCTGCGGCATTAACAATGTCGCCCGCTTTATATTTGCCCACCAAGTCTTTGGTTACACCACAAGCGATGGATGCTTTTTCGCCATTGTTGCTGGCCACAACAATCACACCTGAACCGAGGGCGTTTTTAATGTCGTCAATCATTTCACGCATCAGTGCAGCGTCCATACCGTCCTGCGCCAGTGCTACAAACTTAACACCTGCAATGTCTTCGGCGTTTTTAATCAGATCGGCGGGGCTGTTGCCAGTGTTTGAACCACCACCTTTTTGAGCATTTTTAAGGTCTTGCTTCAGCTTTTTAATTTCAGCTTGCATGGCTTCAACACGGTTGGCCACTTCACTTGGCTTAGCTTTAACAAGTGCCGCCATGTTTTTAACCGCCTTATCTTGGTTGTTGAGGTAATTAAACGCACCCAGCCCCGTGACGGCTTCAATACGGCGCACGCCTGCGGAAACAGACGCATCGGATAGAATTTTAAACAAGCCAATGTCGCCTGTGCGCTTAACGTGTGTACCACCGCAAAGCTCAACAGATACAAGCTCACTATCACCCATAGACAAGACTCTTACCTCGTCGTCGTATTTTTCACCAAACAAGGCCATCGCACCAGCTTCCACCGCTGCGTCTTTGTCCATCAAACGGGTTGTGACTTCGCTGTTTTGCCAGATCATCGCATTGACCTGACCTTCAATTTGTTGAAGCTCTTGTTCAGTCAGCGCTTTAGGGTGTGAAAAGTCAAAGCGCAGTTTTTCTGCCGTGACCACAGAACCTTTTTGGAAAACATGGTCGCCCAAAATGTCCTGCAAGGCTTTATGCACCAAATGGGTGCCCGAGTGGTTGCATTCAATGGCTTGACGGCGGCCCGCGTCCACCACAAGTTCTGCGCCGGTGCCTTTGGAAACCGTGCCTTCTGTCACTTTAATTTTATGTTGGTAAAGCTTACCGTCGAACAGTTTTTGAGTGTCCAACACAGTTGCTTGACCCGTTGCTGTTTTCACAAAACCGGTGTCGCCCACTTGGCCACCACTTTCACCATAAAAGGGTGTTTGATTGACCAACAAGTAGCCTTCGTCGCCTTTTTGCAAACTTTCAACAGACTTGTCATTTTGCACCAATGCTTCCACCTGGCCTTCGGCTGTTGTGGTTTCGTAGCCTAAAAATTCGGTGCTTGGCAAAGTGTCCACCAAGTCAAACCAAACAGGTGCCAATTTTTCTTGCCCTGTACCACCCATGCCAGCTGCTTTGGCTTTGGCACGTTGCTCGGCCATGCAGGTTTGGTAAGCTTCCACATCCACTTCAATTTCACGCTGTTGCAAAGCGTCTTGTGTCAGGTCCAGTGGAAATCCGAAAGTGTCATAAAGTTTAAAGGCAACCGCACCGCTGAACTTAGAACCCTTGGCCATGCCTGCCACTTCTTCTTCCAAAATGGCCATGCCCTTGGTTAAGGTTTTACCAAAGCGTTCTTCTTCAATTTTAATAACGTCTGAAACCATTTTTTGCGCACGTTCTAGTTCGGGGTATTGTTCGCCCATCACTCGGCAAAGTACTGGTACCAGTTTAAACATAAACGGCTCTGTCACCCCAATCATGTTAATATGGCGCATCGCACGGCGCATAATGCGGCGTAAAACGTAGCCACGGCCTTCGTTTGAAGGCATCACACCATCGGTCAACAAAAAGGCGGTGGCACGCAAATGATCGGCAATCACACGCAAGGAAACGTCCGTTTCGTCATTTTCGCCGTAGTTTAAACCGGCCATTTCAGCAGACTTTTGAATAATAGCTTGGAACAGGTCAATGTCATAGTTCATGTTGACACCTTGCATCACAGCAGTGATACGTTCTAGGCCGCAACCTGTGTCCACCCCTGTTTTGGGCAGAGGTTTCATTTCACCGTCGGCTTGGCGGTCATACTGCATGAAGACAATGTTCCAAATTTCAATAAAGCGGTCACCGTCTTCATCTGGTGTACCGGGTTTATCGCCCCAGTATTGATCACCGTGATCATAAAAAATCTCGGTCGATGGACCGCAGGGGCCGGTGTCCCCCGCTGACCAGAAGTTGTCATCGGTGGCAATTTTAATAATACGGTCTTCTTTTTCAATTTGTGTGTCGCTTAAGCCTGCTTTGTGCCAAATGCCACGCCAAATTTTTTCGGACTCTTCGTCGGTGTGGTAAATGGTGACATAAAGCTTTAACGGGTCAATGCCCATGTATTCTTTTGAAGTTAAAAACTCCCACGCAAAGGGGATGGCATCTTCTTTAAAATAGTCCCCAAAGGAGAAGTTGCCCAACATTTCAAAAAAGGTGTGGTGACGGGCTGTGTGACCCACATTTTCAAGGTCATTGTGCTTACCACCAGCACGAACACAACGCTGGGAAGACGTGGCACGGGTATAGTCCCGTTTTTCAACGCCTGTAAAAACATTTTTAAAAGGCACCATGCCCGCGGCTGTGAACATCAATGTTGGGTCATTGGTTGGAATTAAAGACGCGGAAGGCACAATGGTGTGGCCTTTGGATTCGAAAAATTTTAAAAACTTGTTACGAATGTCATTCCCTGTAAGCATGTTATTACCTTTTAATTTCTGAATAATGAGACGGATATTTTTAACATTGTCTTGCTGTTTTTTCTAGGAATTTATGGCAAAGCTTTCAATTTATTCTGCTTAGCTTAAATGAACAGCACCTTAAAGGGAGCAAAAAAACCAAAAAGGGTGGGTTCAAACAAAAACCACAACGAAAAGGTTGGCGTTAAGCTTCCTTGCTCCACTTGCCGTCTTTGTGGGCAAAATAGGCCAATGGGTAGCCCTTACTTTTAAGATCCTTCCACCTTTTACGGGCATTTTGTTTTTGAATGTCGGACGCTTCAAACATGTCCATCACCCGTTCGTAGGAAGAAAAGTCTGCCGATGTTGCACCGCTGATGACCACCAAAATTTCCGCCCCGTTGGGGTTTTCGTCCTCTGTGGTGAGGTAGATGGGTTGTTTTTCGGCCAGTTTGTCGGCCTGTGTGCCGTGGGGCAAAAATGAATCTTCTTTAAAGGTCCAAAGCGCTTCGTCCAGTCTTTCCATCCGCTCAACGCTGGGGCATTTGACAACAACATTCTTCCCCGACTTTAAAGCTTTATTCAGCAAAGCGGGTAGCGTGGCATCCACCGAAGCTGGCGTTGCATTCATCACCTGATAAAATGAAATGTCAGTCATGATTCGTCAGACCCTTTTAATTTTAAAAACATGGCCAATATAGCAAAGCAGAGCATAAAAATAAACACATGTTTCAACGTGTTCAAATTATGGTGCACCACAAAAAAGTTGCATACAAACAAAAAAAGCGATACTCTAAAATGCCTTATAAAAAAAACAAGGGGGAATGTTATGGCAATTTTTAACGGCTTTACACATGAAAGTGTTGCAAACAATTTAAACGCATTGCGCAATGCATCTGTGACTTCTCACACTTTAAAACAAGTGGACATACCCAACATTGTTGACCTGCAAGACACTGTGATTGACGGTTTACCAAGCCATAAAAAACATTTCATCGCCAAACGCTCTAAGGAAGATTTTTTACGCTTTATGCACCAAGGTGGTCAAATTATTGGTTTAAAAGACGGTGAAGACTTGGTGGCTTACAGTATTGTTCACTTCCCCCAAACAAATGAAGAAACAGGTTTTGACCCCAAAATTTCCACGCCAGAACTTAACACATGCGCTTTATTAAAAAGCACTGTGGTCCACCCCGACTTTAGAGGCCGTGGCCTACAAAAAACTTTGATTGACGCAAGACTGGAACAAGCAGCCCTTGCCGGCAAGGAAACCGCCATTTGCGAAGTTGACATTCAAAACGCCGCCAGCATTAAAAGCCTGATGTCCAAAGGTTTCACCATCCGTGATGCGGGTGTCAGCCCGGTGGACGGCATGCCTTCTGTTTACATGTACAAAAACTTAACCCAAGTGCAAGCTCACGGCACCAGCAACGCCCTGCAATTGGTTGCGGTGGAAGACTGGGCCAAGCACTGCCACTTGCTTAAAAATGGCCATGTGGGTGTGGATTACTTTGATGGTTTTATCACCTATCAAGCAGGTGTTTAAAACGAACACTACTTACAAAAAGCATTTTTAAAGCCTCCACCTCGGAGGCTTTTTTTCATGGCCACATTCACCCAAAAAAAAAGAGGTGCTATGAAAGCACCTCTTTGATTTTAGCCGCCTGTTATGAGGCATCTTTTTCCAAGTAGTTGACAAAGATTTTTGCACCAAAACCAGATGCACCGTCCACAGGGCTGGTGCCAGGGATTTTTTCGCCAATGCCAACGCCTGCAATGTCCAAGTGTGCCCACGGTGTGTCGCCGACAAAGTTCTTCAAAAACACAGCCGCGGTGGAAGCGCCACCAAAGCGGGAGCCGTCATTGTTCAGGTCAGCCAGTAGTGGCTTGGCGGCGTAAGCATCGTCAATTGGTAAGCGCCACAAGCGTTCGCCCACAGTGTCGCCCGCTTCTTTCAGGCCTTCGGCCATCTTTTCGCTGTTACTAAACAACCCAGCGTACGAGCCACCTAAAGCCACCATGCATGCCCCTGTCAGGGTCGCAATGTCAATAATTTCGGTTGGTTTTTCCTTGTCGATGATGTAGCTCATCGCATCAGCCAGTACCAAACGGCCTTCGGCATCGGTGTTGCCAATTTCAACTGTTTTACCGCTGTAAGAAGTCAAGATGTCCGATGGTAAGAAGCCGTTGCCGTCGATCATGTTCATCACACAGCCGCACACGCCAATCACGTTCACCTTAGACTTACGCTTGGCCAGCGCCTTCATGGCACCCATGACAGCAGCTGCGCCGCCCATGTCACCTTTCATCATTGCCATGCCTTGGCTTGGCTTTAAGTTGTAACCACCCGAGTCAAACATCACGCCTTTACCAACAATGGCTTTATAGTCTTTCGATTTTTTATTTCCTGTGTACTTCATCACAATCAAACGAGACTCCTGATGTGAAGCACGACCCACAGCCAGCAAGCAGTTCATGCCCAGCTTTTCCATTTGTTTTTCGCCAAGCACGGTTACTTTAACACCGTCCTTAGCCAGTTCTTTTGAAACTTCTACCATATAGTCAGGGTTGGCAATGTTTGGTGGCAGGTTTACAAGGTCACGTGCAAGGTTTACACCTTCTGTTTGTGCTTCCACCAATGGCAGTTCAGCTTTAAGGTCGCTTTCTGCTTTGGCTTGAATGGTCAATTTTTTAAGGCTTACTTGTTGGTGTGGCTTTTGCCCTGTTTTAAAGCGGTCAAATTTATAAACACCCATGTGGAAACCTTCGGCAATGGCTTTGGCCACTTCCAGCTCTTTGGTTTTGTCACCTTTAATGTTTTCGGCCACCAAGGTTGCTTCCGCTGCAAATTGCTTGTTCACTTCTTGCGATGCAACAATGCAAGCACGGCGCCATGTATAAGTGCCCAGCTTGTCGGCTTCGCCAAGACCAACAACCACCACACTGTCTACTTTGTCTAGGCTTGGGGTGGCAAAAGAAAATGTACTTTCCGCATCGCCTTGGAAGCGAGACTTCTTAAGCGCTTTTGAAACCAAACCACCGTGTGCTTTATCGAACTTTGCACTTTCTGGCGCAAGGGTTGCACCTTTGGTGGCAAACAACACCACACATTTGGATAGATTTTTAACATCAACAGAGGCTGCGCTTACTTTTAACATTCTTTTAAACCTTTTTATTTTTAACAAGTATATGCATTCGACACAAAAAATGACATTGCTTCATTGTGTTTTTGCTTTATTAAGGATATAACGAGACAGCAAGAAAACGCAAGCATGGAAACGTGAAGAAATAAAGTTTTAACCAACCCCAGAGGACAATAAACCCTTGCGCATTTTTACAAAGTATTTATTTGGTGATTTGATCAAGCCAACAGTCACAGCTTTGGTTGTGCTTCTTTCTATTTTATGGCTGATGCAGTCGTTGCGTTTTATGGACTATATTGTCAACAAAGGGTTGGATGTTTCCACCTTTTTATGGATCACCGTTTTGGTCATCCCTTCTTTACTAATTGTCATCTTACCGCTTTCTTTGTTTGCTGGGGCCACCTATTCCTTCAAACGTTTGAATGACGATAACGAACTGGCCCCCCTTTTCTTCTCTGGTCAAAGCAAATGGGGCATTGTGTGGCCAACTATGTTTATGGCAACGCTTATTGCCATTTTTTCCTACGTTGTGAGCTTATGGGTGCTCCCTGCTGGGATGACCGCTTTTAAAGCGCTTCAGCACGACCTACGCCAGTCCGGCGGTAGCATTTTAATTGAAGAAGGTGCCTTTAACCAAATGGGCGACAGCGTGATGGTTTATGTCCGTGAAAAGCACCCCAACATGCACTTAAAAGGCATTTTGGTCCATGACACCAACAACGAAAGCAAGCCTGTTACTTTAATGGCGGAGGAAGGCTTTATCACCTTTGATGATAAGGGCTACCCTTCCTTGGCACTGGTCAACGGCACAAGGCAAGAAATTAACCAACAACAACAAAGCATTGTGGAATTTAGCCGTTACTCCATTGACATTATGAAAGAGTTCACCCAAAAAGAAGTGCGCAAACGTGGGCCGCAGGAACTTTATTTGGGCGAACTTTTAAACGTGGATCACTTATCCGCCAAACAGCGCAACGAACACATTGCCGAGTTTCACAAGCGTTTGCTGTGGCCGCTGACAGCTTTCCCTCTTATTTTAATCCCTGCCGCTATTTTAATTGGTACTAAAAGCCGGCGTTTCGGCTCGGCCAAGCCAACAACGGTAGCCATTTTGGCGGCTTTCTTCTTCCAAGCCATGGTGGTGATTAACCACAACCTTGCCAACAAGGGCGAAGTTTTATTTTTGTATGGTCAATGGCTGTTTGTTATCAGCGTTATATTGATCTGTATTTATGTTTTAAGTGATATCAGCAAACAAGAGGAGTGGTAAACCATGCACATTAAAAGCACCCGCACCTTTACCCCCATTTTATTCGTTTATTTAGCGCGCAAGTTTTTTGTTTCCATTTTTGTGACCACTTTGATTTTGGTTGGCATTGTAACTCTGCTTGACTTTATGGAGCTGACAAGGCGACTGGGCGATAAAGCGGTGGACACCTCCAGCGTTGCCACCGAAATGCTGTTGCTTAAAATGCCCGACCAAATTTTGCAACTGACCCCTTTTGCTATTTTAATTGGCACGTTAATTTGCTTTGCAAAGCTGACCCGCAACCATGAACTGATTGTCATTCGTGCAAGCGGTGTGCCTGCCCGCAACTTTTTAATTGCGCCTTTTATTGTTTGTTTGGGCATTGGTTTGTTTAACCTATTTGTGCTCAGCCCCTTTTCTTCCACCACATTAAAAACTTACCAAAAGGTTGAAGCACGGGTCTTCCCCGGTTCCGCATCTGGTTTTTTGACTGAAGGTGGTCACATTTGGTTGCGCCAAGACGACCATGACAAAAACCTGCTTATTTACGCCAAAAACGTGCTTGATAACGGCCGAAGACTAGGCGATGCCTCAGTGTTTGTGACCGAAAAATCTGGCAAGTTCATCAACCGCATTGACACGCCAAACATGCGCCTGCGCACTGGCAAATGGCTGATTGACACACCGCTGATCATCAAACCGGGTCAACCAATGGAAAAAGCCACTTCGTTTGAGCTGCCCACCACCTTGACGCCGGAGACGATTCGTAACAGTTTTACATCACCCCGCACCTTGAATTTGTGGGAGCTTGAGGCCTTCATTGAAAAGCTGGAAAATACTGGTTTCCCTACCCAAAACCATGAAATGCAGTGGCAAAAACTGATCTCCAGCCCTGCCCTTGTGATTGCAATGTTCTTGATTGCGGCGCCATTTTCGTTACAATTTTCACGTCATCAAGGTATGACAAAAATGGTGATGATTGGCGTGGCTTTTGGTTTTGCATTTTACTTCTTCACCAATTTTATCAGCGCCTTTGGCATTGCCGGTGGTATTGACATTATGCTGGCAGCTTGGTTGCCGACGGTGATCGCAGGATTGTTGGGGTTAAGCCTCTTCATCCACTTTAGAGAAGAATAATTGACGAATTACAAAACCATGACACATTTAAAAAACACCACATCATTGCTTGCCTTGCTGGCCCTCAGCGGACTTTTCGTAGCAGATGCCACCGCACAAGACACAAGCAAAAAGGACGAACTTTCCCTAGTGGCTGACCATTTTGAGTACAGCCAGTCTGGCACGGTGGTGTCGGCCAAAGGTGCTGTCAATATCATGTCCAGTCACGGTAAGTTGTGGGCCGACCGCTTGGTTTACAACACCAACAGCGGCGAAGTTGTGGCATCGGGCAATGTGGTTTACGTCAACGAAGACAACATCACTTTATTTTTAGATAGCATTGAGCTGGATGGCGACCTAAAAGCCGGCGTGCTCAAAAACATCCGTGTTAAAATGGGCGAACTGGAACATGCAGGCCCAAGGCTTGCCGCCAGCGAAGCCAGCCGCACCGCAAAAGGCGTACTGTCCTTGAAAGATGCTGTTTACAGCCCGTGCAAACCTTGTGCCGAAGACGACACTTTACCTTGGCGCATTACCGCAAGCGAAATTGAATATGACGCAGAAAACAGCATGGTCTCATATGAAGATGCTGCACTGGACATTTATGGCGTGCCCGTTGCTTACATGCCTTATTTCAAGCACTCCATTGACAACACCCCTGCCAGCGGTCTTTTAGCGCCACGATTTGGAAGCTCTACCCGCACCGGGTTTGAAACCAAGCTGGCTTATTACCAACATATTGCCCCCAACCATGACGCCACCGCAAGGCTACGCCTGATGACCGACCGTGGTGCGATGCTGGGCTTAGAACACCGCCTACAAGGCGAACAGTGGTACAACAACCTCACCGCCAGTGCCATTGAAGATGACTTGACCAGCTCATGGCGCTCACACATTCAAAGCCAGACTGAATATGTTTTCAAGCCAGGTCGCCGTGCAGGTTTGAACCTCAACCTCGCATCTGACGACACATACTTAGACGACTTTTTTGACAAGAACCCTTCTCACCTAGCAAGCACCGCTTATTTAGAAGACGCGTCCAAAGACCATTACTACGCCGCCACCGCCACATTTTATCAAGACCAAAAAGTGGACAGTGACGACGGTAAAACAGCGCAGGTTCTGCCACAATTTATTTATGAAAAAGCATTTAACCTAGGGCATAACAAGTCCCACTCGCTCACATTGTCCGCCAATGCGATGAGCCTTTACCGCAGTGAAGGCACACAGTACAACCGCTTGGTGACTGATGTGGAATACCGTGATGTTAAAATTTTCAACAGTGGGGACAAATTTGACTTCCGTGCCAACATACGCACTGACCTTTACCAAGTCAACACCGACACTGACAGCAGCGCTGGCGATGAAGGCACCTACGGCCGATTTTTACCGCAAATTTCCTTGCAGTGGGAACGCCCATTTATTTCCGCCACTGGTTACCATAAAATGACACCGATGGCGATGCTGGTACTTTCTCCCCGCGGCGGTAACCCGGATGAGATTCCCAACGAGGACTCTGTCGCCTATGAGCTTGACACCTCCAACTTATTTGACGCCAACCGCTTTGCCGGTTATGACCGCATTGAATCTGGGCCACGCTTTATTTACGGGGTGGACAATGTGTGGGGCCACGCCCATGAAACGCAGTGGCGCATCTTTGTTGGTCAGTCATACCGCATGTACAATGACAGCGTCTTACCAGACACTGGTGGCACTGAAACCAAAGTGTCCGACTGGGTTGGTTTGATTGAAGCGAAGCCCCATGAACATGTGACATTTTCAAGCAAGTTCCGCATTGACAATTCCAGCATAGACTCCAGACGTTTGGACAACATTATCACCATTGGTGACCGCCAAGAGTCCCACATTTTGTTGACTCACTCACAACTAGATGGCGGGCCGGAAGAAATGAAAATCAACGGCCGTTACCACTTTAATGAGAAATACAGTTTTGAAGGCGAGTTCCACCGTGACCTCACAGGCGAAGGCCGATCTTTGAACACCGAAGGTCAAATCACCTACACCGATGACTGTTACAAACTGTCCTTTAAAGCCAGACGCCGCGGCTTTGACAACCGCAATGTCCCACCTTCAACCGACTATTTGTTCAATGTGGAATTGCTTACTTTAGGCAGCCGATACAACTAAACTTTTAGCCGAGTCATTTTGCTTGTAAGTTTTGTGAAAATCGGGCAAACTTCCGTTCATGGGAAAACAGATATTCACAGCTTTGGTCATGTGCTTGGTTTTGCTTGTAAGCAACGCCAACGCCAAAATTTTAAACAATGGGTCGGACCGTGTGGTAGCCGTGGTCAGCGGTTCTGTCATCACCCAGCAAGAACTTGAAGCACGCTTGGAGCTTGCCAAACGGCAGATTAACCAAGCCATCCCCAAAGACCAACTGCCTGCGATTTACCAAAAAATTCTCAATGATTTGATCAATGAAGAAGTACAGCGTCAATTTGCGACAAAACACAACATTGAAGTAACCGACAGCGAGCTGGACCTCGCCATTGCCGAAATTGAAAAACGCAACGGTTGGTCCCACGGTGCTTTTTACGCCATTGCCAAAAACATTGAATCGACCGCAAAAGCCAAAATCCGTTCCGACTTAGTGCGTCAAAAAATTATTGACCGCCGTTTGCGCAGCCGTGTCAATGTGTCGAAGGCGGAAATTGACCGTTTGATTGACAACATCAACAGCGACAACAGCACCGAAAAGAAAATTCACCAAATTTTCATTGAAGTGGACAAAAAAAGTCAAGAAAAGCAAGTGGCCAAGCAAATGCGTCAAATTTATAATGACCTTGCCAGTGACCCCAGCAAATTTGTTCAATATGCCAAAAACTTTGACAGTGACAGCACCTTTAAAGAAAGCGTCGACGATTTAGGCTGGTTTGGCGAAGGGGAGCTGACACCCGACTTGGATAAGGCCCTTAAAAAATTGAATAAAGGCCAAATGAGCCAACCTATTTTAACCAACAACGGCTGGCACATTTTATACGTTGAAGATGTACGTCAACCCAACAAACTTGACACCACACCCGTGCAGGAATACCAGCTTTACAAAGTGACTTACACATTTGATAAAGAAACGGATAAAGCCAAGCAGCTTGAAACTTTCAAAGAAATGGTGGCCGACTTTGACACCATGGGTGACGCAGAAGAACTGGTGCTTAAAAATGCCGACAAAGACGCTTTTAGCAACAGTATGGCCCTGGGCTGGGTGAAGGAAAAAAACCTGCCACCTGCGGCTGCCAAGCAAATTCAAGCCTTGGAGATCAACGGTTTTACAGCGCCCATTGTTCAAGATGACTATGTGGAAGTTTACCACCTGACAAACAAGCGTGAAACCTTACCTGCAAAACTGCAAGAATACCGCAACCGCATTTACAGCCGCTTGATGAGCAGCCGTGTCGAATTGGCGGCGCGCCGTTTTATGCGTGACCTGCGCAGACAAGCTTACATTGAAATTCGACTGTAAAAATTTCAATGGAAAAGATTACATCTAGTTTAGAGGTCAGCGCTAAAAAGTCCTTAGGGCAAAACTTTTTGGTGGACCAAAACATCATTCGCAAAATCATACAAGCCATCAACCCACAAGCTGGTGAGTACATTGTAGAAATTGGCCCTGGCCAAGGCGCTTTGACCGAACACTTACTGGCCGCAGGGGCCCATGTCATTGCCCTTGAAAAGGACACACGGATGGTCGAGCCCCTCCAAAAGCTCAGCGCCAAATATGACAACAGACTACGCGTGGTTCTGGGCGACGCCTTGGAGCAAGACCTTACTCAACTTAGCGACCAACCCTTAAAATTGGTGGGCAACCTCCCTTATAATGTTGGCACCCAAATGGTGTTTAACGCTTTAAAGCTGGGCAGCCACATTAAGGGCATGACATTTATGTTGCAAAAGGAAGTTGTCCAACGCATTACAGCCAACCCACAAAACAATCACTGGGGGCGTTTGGCCGTGTGGTGCGACCTTTACACCCAAAGGCAAAAGCTTTTTGATGTGCCGCCTACGGCGTTCCACCCTCGCCCGAAGGTAACATCGGCCATTGTAAGCCTTACCCCAAGGGCGGATAAAAAACACCAAGTGGACGACACCAAGCTAGAACGTGTTTTAAACAAGTCCTTCACCCAAAGGCGCAAGATGTTGCGGGCCAGCTTAAAAGGCACACTTAGCATTGAACAAATTGAATCCATCGGCATTCAAGCGACTCAACGCCCTGAAACGCTGACCACGGAAGAATTTTGTAAACTGGCGCATTTGCTTTAACCTTCACCCTGCGCTCTTTAACCCCTCACCCCCCAGAACAAAATCCAGCGGACGTTTCATTTTACTTGTTTAGAATATATTAAGAGTAGACATAAAAAAACACCCAAGTGGGTGTACTTTTTATATAAAATGGAGCGGGAAAAGGGATTCGAACCCTCGACCCCAACCATGGCAAGGTTGTGCTCTACCACTGAGCTATTCCCGCTCACAGAACTTGGTCTGCAGTCTATCAACTTGGTCATCATAGCAAACGCTGTTTACCTTAACAACACCATTTTAAAAATGGCATCCCCAAGGGGATTCGAACCCCTGTTTCCACCGTGAAAGGGTGGCGTCCTAGGCCGACTAGACGATGGGGACCCAGTCAACGAAGGTGTTTATAGCGAATTCAGATGACCATTGCAAGCATAAAAATATCATTTTTTGCATTTTTTTTATTTTATCTGTTAATATCCAGCCTTATGGAAAAGCAACTCAACAGCCCAACAGTCGAAAAAGCATTTGCAAAGCAAAGGCTTGATAAGTTTTTGTCGCAACATATGGCGGACCTAAGCCGTGAACGGATTAAAAACCTCATTCAGACAAATTGCATCCAAAACAACCAAGGTGAATGCATCAGCTCTCCTTCTTACAAAATTAAAGAAGGTGAATTTTTTACAATTCAACTCCCTCAAAATGACACATTGGACATTTTACCAGAAAACATTCCTTTGGACGTGCTATTTGAAGATGAGCATTTGATTGTGATCAACAAACCTGCGGGGATGAGTGTCCACCCAGCTGGCCCCATTGTAACAGGGACGTTGGTGAACGCCCTGCTTTACCACTGCAAGGAACTTTCTGGCATTGGTGGGGTGGAACGCCCTGGCATTGTCCACCGGTTGGACAAAGGCACCAGCGGGGTCATGGTGGTGGCAAAATGTGATGCGGCGCACCAAGCGCTCAGCCAAATGTTTCAAGACCGCACCATGGACCGCAACTACCTTGCTCTTTGTTATGGCGTGCCACTGATGGCACCCAAACGCATTGAGACTCTCATCGGTCGCCACCCAAAGGACCGTAAAAAGATGGCGGTTACCCAAAAAACGGGCAAGAATGCCATTAGCACTTTTGAAATTTTAGAAAATTTAAACGGTGAAGCCAGCTTGTTAAAGTTTAAATTGCACACAGGGCGCACCCACCAAATTCGCGTTCATGCCCATCACATCGGCCACAGCATCCTAGGTGACCCTGTATATGGTAAGGCCAAAAAATTACAAAACAGTGAAGCGGCAGAGCTATTAAAAAGCATCGACCATCAAATGTTGCATGCCACCATTTTAGGTTTTGAACACCCCATCACAGGGCAAAAGCTTTCCTTCGAGCAACCCATGCCAGAGGACATGGCCGCATTATATCAAGCCTTAAAATCTTAAATGATTGCATCCCCCTTCAACTTTGATTAAAATAAGCATTACTTATAAAAAATAACAAGAAAGTGACCTGTTTATGAACACCTCTGAACTGGCGAAAATTGCAAACAAGCTGGTAGCAAAAGGCAAAGGCATCCTTGCTGCGGATGAAAGCACCAGCACAGCTGGCAAACGTTTGACATCCATCGGCCTTGAAAACACCGAGAAAAACCGCCGAGACATGCGTGAAATGTTTTTTACCGCCAAAGGCATTGAAGATTACATCAGCGGTGTCATTCTCTATGATGAAACATTGCGCCAGTCCTCTTCTCACGATGTACCGTTTACCAGCATCTTGGCAGAAAGGAACATCATCCCAGGCATTAAAGTGGACGAAGGCTTGGAAGACATTGGCAATGGTGAAAAAACAACCAAAGGCCTTGAAACCCTTGCCTCACGTTTGGAAGAATATTACAAACTGGGCGCACGCTTTGCCAAATGGCGCGCTGTTTACAGCATTACCGACGCTTTGCCTTCACAAAAATGCTACAGCGAAAATGCCGCACGTTTGGCAAAATACGCCAAACTATGCCAAGAAGCAGGCATTGTTCCCATTGTAGAACCCGAAGTGTTGATGGACGACACTGACCGCAACACCCACAGCCTTGAACGTGCAGACGAAGTGGTGCGCACAGCGCATACAGCTTTGTTTGATGCTTTGGCGAAAGAAGGTGTTCACCTGCCCGGTGTGTTGCTGAAGCCTTCCATGGTGATCCCCGGTAAAAACGCCGAAACGAAAGCCACCGAAGAACAAGTGGCCAGCTGGACCTATAAAGCCCTGCTTGACACTGTGCCAGAAGATGTGGCAGGCGTTGTGTTTTTATCTGGTGGTCAAAGCGATGAAGACGCAACTGCTCACCTAGATAAAATGAACAAAATCGCTGCGGGCAACAACCCTTGGCCGCTGACCTTCTCTTACGGTCGTGCGCTACAAGGTGCGGCACTGCAAACATGGAAAGGCAAAGAAATTAACCTCGCCATGGCACAAAGCGTGTTCATCCACCGTGCCCACTGCAACTCCTTGGCCGCAAAAGGCGAATACAGCAAGGACATTGAAGCTGCATAAACAGCATCTTAAAATAAGAAAAACCCTGCTATAGTGCAGGGTTTTCTTGTTCGATGGTTAAATAAAGACGCCGACTGTGGCGCACAGCTTTGAGCACCACCTGGTACTCTTTTAAGAGTAAATTTTGCAATTTGCAAAAAGCTTTTTGAATCGCATTTGATGTGACGGCAAAAAGGTTTGTTTCTAATGTGTCGCGGTAACCGCTTTCAACCTCAATTCCCGAGGCTCCCGTTTCAATGTACATCTTCATCAGCCGATGTACCAAAAGGATGAGATATTCCTTTGAATTCTCAATGCTAGCGGTGACTCTGCCATGTCTGTGCATCGCTCACCTCATTTTAATATTTAGGAAATGTTTAAAGATGGTTGTTCATAATCACTAAGTGTTATAATTGCATACAAACTTGATTTCAAGCCCCTGCTTAAATTTTAAGCAAAAATAAGATGCAGGCAATTTGTTTTAAACATAGGAAAAAACTAAATTTTCACACCCTTGTGCTTTTATGAACACATTGACCGCTAGACAGAAAAGCCATTGAAGCGTATAAAGTAACCATAAAATTTTGATCGGAAAAAAGGAGCCATTTTCCATGCAACCAGTTATGGACCCAGTACAAACCGCCGCAACCCAAGCGATGCAAGTTTCACATGATATGACCGTGATGGGGCTGTTTAGCCAAGCGGACATTTTTGTTAAGTCTATTATGATCCTTCTGATCGCCCTTTCTATTGTGACATGGGCTATTCTTATTGCGAAATATGGTGTCATGCGCAAACTGAAGGAAAAAGCAAACCGCTTTGAGGAAGCTTTTTGGGGCAACCAAGGCTTAGAAGAGCTTTACAAAAACACCTCCCCGGATGAAACAGACCACCCTATGGCCAAGCTTTATGTAGTGGGTCTGCGTGAATGGGACCAAGCCAAAGATGACGATGCCGAAGACAAAAGCTACACCCTTCAAGTGGGCGTGGCGGATCGTGTTCGCCAGTTAATGGGCGCTAAAATGAACCGTGAACTCGAAAACCTTGAAAGCTCGCTCCCGCTGTTGGCAACCATTGGATCCACAGCGCCTTTCGTTGGTTTGTTGGGAACCGTTTGGGGGATTATGAACTCTTTCCAAAGTATTGGTGCAACCAAAAACACCTCCCTTGCGGTGGTGGCACCTGGTATTGCTGAGGCTTTGTTTGCAACAGCGCTTGGCTTGTTTGCCGCTATCCCCGCGGTTGTGGCTTACAACAAGCTTTCGACAGAACTGGGCCGCTACGCTGCTCGTTTAGAATCCTTCGTAACTGAATTTGTGACCTTGCTGGAGCGTCAACACCAAGAAAACGTTGTAAAAGCGTCCAAGACAAACAAGCGTCGCCGTAAAACTGACGTTAAGGAGGCTTCGTAAATCATGGCAGGACCTCTTCTTTCACGATCTGAAGCCAAGTCGTACCGCAAGCGCCCCATGGCGGAAATTAACATCACCCCTTTTGTGGACGTGATGTTGGTTTTGCTTGTGGTGTTTATGGTCACCGCGCCTTTAATTACCCAAGGTGTCAGCATCAACCTGCCCGAGGTGGACAATGAGCCGATTACCGAACAAAAAGAGCCGATTCAAATTAGCATCAAAGCCGGTGGCGCCATTTACATTCAAGCGCAAAAGGTTAAAAGGTCCGACCTGCCAGAGCGCTTAAAGGCCATTCGTGGCGCTAGGAAAGAAGCGGCTTCCATTCTCCTCAATGCCGATAAAAGCGTGGACTATGGCACAGTGATGAGCGTGATGAGTGAACTGCAAACCGCCGGTCTTGTGGACGTTGGTTTGGTAACCGCACCACCTAAAAACTAAGAAAAGGTAAGCGTTAAAGCACATGCGTAAGGCACTCCTCATTTCATTTTTCTTACACGTTTTCGTGTTCTTTTTTGTGATGATGAGTGTGCCCGACAACCTGTTTCCAAAGGACAAAGTGCAAACCATTGCCATTAAACTTGTGGCCGCCAAGGACGTTAAGAAAACAACCGAACAAAAGCCGCAAAAAAAGGTAAAAACTCAGCAAAGTGCCGCACCAAAAGAAGCACCAAAGCCGAAAAAGAAACCACAGCCTAAAAAACCGAAGAAAAAAGCACCAACCGTGGTAAAAGACGTACCGAAGAAGTCTCAAAAGCCTAAAAAGACCATTCAAGCCGCTGAAAAAGAACAAAAGAAAGAGCCTGAAAAGGTTGCCGAAAAACAACCCGATCCACGCCCAGCAAAGTTGGATAAAACCGAAGATAAAAAGAACTTGGTGCAAGACAACTCTAAAGATGCTGTGCCGGTGGAAGACCCAGAGGACTTTATGAAAGCGTTGAGCTTTATTGAAGACTTAAAGGCCGAACAATCCGCCATGTTTGAAGGGGAAGAAACTGAAAAAACCACCATCAACGTGGCTGAACAAGCCGAGTTGGCGGTGCTTAAAAAGCATATTGAGCGCAACTGGTACAAAACACCAGGCACCAAATTTATTAAGCCCTTGATGCTTAAATTGAAACTGAACCGTGATGGCACCCTTTCTTCCATGGAAGTGGTGGAAAGCTCGGGTTCAGTGTCGCTGGATAATTCGCTGAAACGCGCGGTGCGCAAAGCGGCACCACTGCCGATACCAAGCGACAAATACGACACCTTTAAAGAAATAGAACTTTACTGGAATGGATAACCAAAAAATGGGGAATAAAATGTTTAAAACAATTCAAATTTTTGCACTGTTTGCCAGTGTAATGATCAGCGCTTTCAATGCCAATGCAGCGGTGCGTATTAACCTAACTGACCCTAATGCAGACCCATTGCCAACGGCCATTGTTCCCTTTGATGGCGAAACCGAAGACGAGCAAAACGTCGGCATGCAAATGCGTGAAGTGATTGCCAGCAACTTGCAAAATTCGGGCTTGTTTAACGTGCTTGACCCCAAGGCACATTTGCAGTCCCGCCAGTCCATGCGCACCAGCGGCATTTTGTTCAATGAATGGCGTTTGATCAACGCCCAAGCGGTGATGACCGGCCACATTGTCATTTTAGGCATGGGCACAGCCAACCCTAAGGCACAAGTTGAATTTAAACTTTACGACCCCTACGCCGAGCGTGATATCCTTGCCAAAAGTTACACAGCAGACCTGCGCTTCTGGCGTCATGTTGCCCACCGCATCAGTGACGATATTTACACCAATCTCACAGGTGAAGGCGGTTACTTCACCTCACGAATTGTCCACATTGCCGAGGAAATGCAAGGCACTAAAAAAGTTAAAAAGCTGTGCGTGATGGACCAAGATGGTGGCAATTACCAATGCCTAACCGATGGCAGCCACTTGGTGCTGACCCCACGCTTTAACCCAAACTTGCAAAAAATTGTTTACATGTCATACGCCAATGGCTTCCCAAGACTTTACTTGCTTGACCTACCGACAGGTAAGCAAGAAATTGTTGGCGACTTTGAAGGCTTGAACAGCTCGCCACGTTTTTCACCTGACGGTAAAAAACTGGTGATAACCCTAACCAAAGGCCACGCAGGTAACCCAGAGGTTTACTCCCTCGACTTGGAAACCAAAAAACTGAAACGTTTGACATTCCACCGTGGTATTGACACTTCACCGTCCTTTTCACCTGATGGTAAAAAGATTGTGTTTAACAGCAATCGTGGTGGCAAGCCAGCGCTATACGTGATGGATGCGGACGGAAACCGTGTGCGCCGTTTAACTTACGGCCAAGGCCGTCATTACGCACCGGTATGGTCACCCCGTGGCGACTTAATTGCCTTTGTGAAAGAGTACCGTGGTAAGTTTTCCATCAACGTGGTGGACCCTGAAGGCGAAGAAACAAGACAGTTGACCGAAAGCTTCCTAGACGAATCTCCCACTTGGTCACCCAACGGTCGTGTCATTGTGTTTGCACGCCAAATTGGCGACAGCACCAAGCTTTACACCATTGACTTGACGGGTTACAACGAACGTGTTCTTAAAACACCGATGGATGCGTCTGACCCTGCATGGTCTCCGCTGTTAAAATAACCATAAACAAAAAAGAAGCCCGCAAAAGCGGGCTTCTTTTTTCAAATCAGGCTTTTTGTAGATTTTCTAATATAAAAGCAAGATTCTCTTCTCGACAGAACAGTAACGGTTGTTTAATTTTACCAAACTCGTTTTTGTCAGCGTCATAATCAAACCAATTTACATCTAAATGGTTTACCTCGGTCGCCGTATAACTTTGACCATTTTCGCTTAACAAATAAGTTTTGCAACCTAACGCATGGGCAATGGGCATGGCACATAAGTCCCAAGGTTTATAAACAAACACAAAACCCCGTCCACGGTTCATGGCAATGTCTAGCACATTTCGACCCGATGGGTTCAAATGAACCTTCAGGTTTTTCATGGCCAACCATGTGAACTTCTGCTCATAGCGGTAGTCCAACAACATATTCCCAGAATTCAACTTTGAAACGGCATCTTCACCGGCACGCATTATATTCTTAGTGGTGTTTAAACCTGTGGAAATAGTTTCCGTAACGGTGACTTTGCCATCCACATCCATGATAACAGTTTCAAAAGTTCTTGGTGCGTAAACACCTGACTGAATGGCTGTTAACACGCCGTTGTTGTTTTTAAAGTGAGCCACCATAATGCAGTACTCACTGCGTCCTTCCAACAAAGCGCCAGACCCATCAATCGGATCAATAATCACCACTTCATTGGCGTTTTTGATTTGATCTAAAGTTGCACTCGATGCATCTTCTTCATCCAAGTACATGTTACGAGGATCATCAAAAAAACCAGACTTTTGCAAAATTGCTTTCGTCGCCAATGACACTTTTTGATCAATTTCAGAACAAAGGCTTTTATCGGCCTTTACTTCGTAGGACAACATTTTGCAATGACCTTCGCCAACAATTTGAGCTGCAGACGATAAAATATCCCGAATTGAGACATGACTCATAAAGTTTTCTCCTGTGAAAAGGTAGGAAAGATGGATTTACAAAGATATATATAAGTACATATTATAAAAATTACAAGAGAGATAAACTGTTTTCGCTCACAAAAAAGAAAAGCTTAAAACTTACACGCTGACAGAATTTGCATGCTCTTGCCCTAGCTTGACATAATGCTGTGCCGACCATGAGATATAGTCCTTTTCTTCTGTGGTCATTTTGCGGAAGAATTTGGCTGGGTTACCTGCCCAAACTTCCCCTGTGGGCACGCGTTTGTTGTTGGTCAGTAGTGCACCTGCTGCCAGCATGGCATAACTTTCAACCACTGCACCATCCAGCACCGTGGCACCCATGCCAACAAATGCGTGGTCTTCAATGGTGCAAGCGTGTACCGTTGCATTGTGGCCAATGGTGACATAAGAGCCAATGGTTAACTTTCCCTTAGACGAGCCGGAGGTTACATGACAAACCGTGCCGTCTTGAATATTGGTGTGCTGACCAATGCGCACAGTGTTGACATCGCCACGAATTTGCACCCCGTACCAAATGTTGGTTTTGTCACCAATAGTCACATCACCCACAACAGCGGCATTCACAGCGACAAAAACGCCCTCTCCTAACTTTGGTTTTTGATCCTTGTAAGAGAGAATATGTGCCATGGAAATTTATTTTCTTTTAGATTTTGCGGTGGCTAAGCTCATACCAGAGGGTTGAGATGTATCCCTTGTGGCAAGGCCAAAGTTTGGGCTGCCTACTTCTTGAAGTTTAGGTGTTCTATCCACCTTTTGGTGGCATCGACCAATCAACTGTGCGCCTTCTTGTGTGGTCAGGCGGTTGTAATGCATTTCACCTTTAATGACACCGTTGTTACGCACTTCAAGCTTGTTGATGACATTGACACGGCCGTGGATTGTACCATCGCAAATAACATTTGTGGTTTCCACCGGTCCATCCACAAAAGCACCTTTGGAAACAACCAGAGTGCCTTGCTTGTTGGGGTAATTGGTAATTTTACCCACCACACGACCATCCACACGCAAGGTGCCGCTAAACTGTACTTCACCCTGCACAGAAACGTTGCCAGAAATAAAGCAATGGCTTTCCACCGTCTTAGCTTCCGCCAAGTCCAATGAAACGTTACTTTTTTTAGCTTTTTTAGAAAATGGCCACATGGTTTTTTACACCTTTAATTTTTAATCAACACCTTCAAACAAAAACAACTTTTTATTTTTTGAAACAGTTTTATGTAAACATGCCTCAACTGAATAAAAAGCCACTTTGCTAGATTGTTCAAGTTATAGCATAACTTGGGCATGAAGTTTACTTATAAATTTATTTTAAAACGGCTTCCAACAATGTGCAATAATTTTATTGTCTTCATTGTAGGCTTTAATGTCCAAAATGTGAAGGCCACCTTCTGGGACATCGGCTGTGAGGTAACCGGTCAATCGGCGATCCTTGGTGATATCCATCTTCACTTCACGGTCCGAACTGGTGGAAGCATCTTCGTTCAAGCTTAACATGTTCATGCCGTAAAGCACTTTCATGCGCACGGTGGTTTTCAGGCGTGTTTTATCGCTTTGGTCTTTTTTCAAGAAGTTGATACCGTACTTAAGCTTACCCTTGGTTGGCGTAACCGAAATGTTGAAACATTGTAAAATTTCCTCATCCACATCGGGGGTGATAAACTTCTCATAAAAAGCCAAACGCCGTTCAAGGCCAAGCTTTTCCTCTTCCAGCTCTTGCACTCGGTCAGACGTGGTTGAACGCGCTTTTTCAGCAATTTCAATCCGTGTTGAAATTTCGCTCAACTGCTCGCGCGCGGTAATACCTTCAGCCGCCAGCACTTCATTGTTAATTTTTAAATTTTCGGCTGTAATCTGAAGCATTTGATGCTCTTGCTTGAGGGCATCCAGCTCTTCTTTATAAAGCTTTGCTTCTTTAACCAAGTAATTGGGTGCCATCACATAATAAGCCAAATAATAAGTGGCAGAAGGTGCCAAAGTAATTAAAGCCGCCATCAAAAAAAGCGCCAATTTAGGCACAGTAAAGGTCTTAGATCCTTTGTCTGTTCGATCGGTGTTTAATACAATGAAAGTATATGCCAACTTTAAACCTGCTATTTCGTGCCTGTTACTTTGTAGCGCAGTTTAGCACAACAGGCATTTTTGTAAATGGCAAAAGCGGGCCGAAAACCATTTACAACCCTTGTAAAAATCATTTCACTTCTTATAATATTCCCAAATCTACCCACTTCACCTTTTAAGGATCCATTATGGATGTAAAAAACATGGCCAATGAAGATTTGGCAGAAATTTTAAACTTATACATAATTGAAATACAAAAAACCAAAATCACAAGGCTTGACAACAAAGGACGCTTGTTTTGCCTAGATGAACACCGTTCACCCCATTCACACACAGAGACTTGCACTGCAGCTGATGAACTTTTAAAGCGTGGCATTACCAAGATTGGTGCATACAAAGCCTCGGTTGAAAAATATCTACGTGCACGCAACCGCCATGACAAGTGGCACGGCATTTTATGCCAACAGATTATTAAAAAAATAATTGCAACAAATGGCGGTACATTACCCGCTGAATATTTAGCAGTCGCTGAATAATTGAACTTTAACCTTTCAAACTATAGGAGACATCGCTATGTCTACAACACCCATTACAGCAGAAATGCTGAGAAAGCGTATAAGAAATATTACGCAATTCACCCCTAAAGATGAAAATGAACGAGCAGTTTACAGTGCTGTGAAAAAGCTACGCCAAGATATTGAAACAGCCCTTGCTCAATATCAAGGTGGCGATACAATTAGCGCTTTCTCCACCTGCTTTTGGAAAGGTCAAACAACGGCAGATGACAAACAAATTCAAGCACTTGTTGAAGAGTATCAAAAGCGTGGATTTTATGTTAATCTTAAGGTTAGTGAAGATAAAGATAGTACGCCTCCAAAACGTTCCATCAAAAACCTGTGGGGCATTGCAACCCCCGCTTACATTGCACCAATGATACGTTTTGATGTGTTTATCATCCTTCCACCTTCTGCTGAATAATTGAACCCTAACCCTCCCAACTTTAGGAGAGTAATAATGTCTGAAATAAACAAGCATTTCGTTAAAAGCCTTCGGCAAAAAGTGTTAAATGGAAACGTTGACGATGCAATTGCCATCGTAAAAGCATTTTGTATAGAAGTTATAAATACGCATTCCTATAGCAAGAAATACAGCGGCGCGCCTCATTGCGAAATCCAACACTTGTCACCATACAGCATGGAAGAGACGCAAAAAGCTGTTCAGGTTCTAACCCTTGCTGGGCAACACGACCATGTAGATCAGTACTGGATTTGCCTGCGTGAGCTCCATAACAAAACCCTAGCCGCAAAAAATAACCCTAACCGCTAGCGATTCTTTAATAAAAAAGCTCCCTCTTTTTGAGGGAGTTTTTTGTGCAATGATTCAGCACATACCTTTAAAAAAGAAAAGGCCACCCAAGGGTGACCTTTCCAAATCTCGTGACGTAAAAATTAACGCTTAGAGAACTGTGTAGATTTACGCGCTTTGTGCTGACCGTATTTCTTACGTTCAACAACACGTGCATCACGTGTGATAAAGCCACGCGCTTTAAGAGAACCGCGGTTCGCTTCATCGTAAGCACATAGAGCTTTAGAAATACCGTGACGAATCGCACCAGCTTGACCAGAAAGACCGCCACCGTGTACGTTTACGTTTACGTCAAATTTGTTGTCCATATCAACTGTTTCAAAAGGTTGGTTGATCAACATACGAGAAACGGCACGACCGAAGTACTCTTCAATTTTACGACCGTTTACAGTGATTTTACCTTTACCTTTAGTAAGCCACACACGAGCAACAGCGTCTTTACGTTTACCAGTTGCGTAGAAACGACCTGCTTTTTCGTTTGCTGCTTTAATGTTTTGAGCAATACTCATAATTTAAATCCTTTCTACTTACTTCTTAGCAATCATGCCAGCAACATCAAGTGTCTGTGGCTTTTGCGCTTCATGTGGGTGTTCTGTACCAGCGTAAACGTGCAATTTCTTGTACATAGCTGTACCCAACTTAGTTTTTGGCATCATACGCTTAACCGCACGCTCAACAACACGCTCTGGGTGGTTACCCGCAAGCTCTGTTTCAGCGTTGATTGACTTCAAGTGACCCACGTAACCTGTGTGCCAGTAGTGTGTCAATGTTGTCATTTTACGACCTGTTAGGCGGATTTTTTCCGCGTTGATGATAATCACGTTATCGCCACCGTCAACGTGTGGTGTGAATGATGGCTTGTGTTTACCTTTAAGGCGAGTTGCAACCACAGAAGCAAGACGACCAAGAGGCATGTCTGTTGCGTCAACAACGAACCACTCTCTTGAAACTTCAGTTGGCTTTTGACTTACAGTTAAGTTCATTTCCAAATTCCTAAAATTCTTTATTTAATATCTGCGTATCCTGCGGGTTTTTTACATAAGCTTTCAATTGAAAGCTATGCAGGCGCCCCTCTTTAACAACATGTTTAAGGCGAATCCCTAACAATACAGTAAAAGAGCCACCCTACGCTTGCTTATCATTATCAAAGCAAATAGGTGGAACCTTTGGTGGGTTTATAAAGCACTTTGCATACGTTGTCAATATCAAATAACACACAGATAACAAAAAGAACCTCCCTTAAAAAAGAGAGGCTGTGAACATGGAGTCCGCTCGCTTAAAAGTTTCGCCGTATGCTTCAAACATAACATAGGAGTTATAATTTTTACGCCAGCTATCAAATGGTTGAGCTATAAAAAAAAGACTATTCACATCTAAAACAACCAACTGCCCTGCATCATCTTCTGTCAGCGTAACGGCGTGCAGGTACGGCTTAGAACCTTTTGGATGCATTGAAACAAACAAAACCTTAGAAGGGATACCTAGCGACCAAAGCTGATGGTACCACATGTACGCAATGTCATCACAGTCACCTTTAGTACGTTTAAAAAACTCCTGTGGCGTTAAGGTGGATTCAATCGGTGTATTTTCATACGTTATTTTTTTTCGTACTGACATTAACTCACGAAAAACATCTGTACGAGAAGCACCTTCTAATTCAGACGTAACAAGCAAAACCTCCTCAGGCATATTTTGTTGTGAATAACGCGTGTTCAAAAACACCCAATTATCTTTAGACGCTTTATATAAATTATGCATTGCATAGTATGTAGAAGCCATTGGCGTTTGCGAGATAAACAAACACCCAATTGACAACAAAAGACACGCAAATGCAAACGCAAACCTCTTTTTACTAAAGTTAAAAAATTTTTCCATGAGATCATCCTCAAGACGGAAACGTGAAAGTTGAATTAGAAAAATTTTAAGAAATACACTTAAAGAATTCAACCCCTGAGCATGAGGATTATTTATAGTGTAAACTGCCCGTCGCAACAAACTTCCCACTCTTTGCGAAAATCTTCTAAGTATGGCTTTTCACTCTTGTTATCTTGAATGTATTTAAGAATCTCTTCCACCGACGTGTTGTAAGAACTCGTGGACGTCACCGCTGTGTGCTGCTGGAAGCGCAAATAAAGCAAGTATGTGTTTAGAACATCCGCTTCACAGTAATGGCGAATACCTGCCAAGTCACCGGCATCAAACATGTCCGTCACTTTCGACCCGTCCACACCAAACTTACCTGGGTAACCTAAAATAGAGCACACCTCGTTCATTTTACACTTGGCAGATGCACCATAATCGCTCAATTGTTCAATTAAATCGCAATGAAAATCCGCACTGTAACGGGAAGAATAGTTTTCCCACTTGTTGCTTTTATCGTGCAATGCCTTGGCTGGAACGCCATATTTCATCGCACGGTATTTCAACACAGGTAAATCAAACCCACGACCATTGTAACTGACCAACCTTGGCGTGCTTTTATCAAAATATTTAAAAAAGCCTTCCACCAACCCCTTTTCGGTACTACTTTGGCCCGACTCTAGGCGGACAAACTCGTAATACTCCTCACCGCCATCACGGTGAATGTTTGCTTCAAGGAACGAAATGGCCGCTACTTGCCAAAGTGGCTGACGGGGGAAGTTATTTTTACCGGCGGTAATTTCAAGGTGATAGCGTGAAATTTCTTCACGTAGTTCTTGAATATTGTCACTTTCAAAGCCTGTTAAATTGCGCACAGCGCTGGCGTCTGGCACAGTTTCAATGTCAAATACAAATAATTTATTATGTCGCATAGCGGTTACTATAAAACAAGTTCATATATTTTGCAAAAGACGTTTTACTTGAAAGAATTATTAAACACACCCATAATAAGTCTATTCAAGATTCAACACACCAAAGGGGTATCATTCAAATTATGGGCGAATACACAAATTTAATCATTATTGGCGTCATCGTTGTTTTTGTAATTATTTTATACAACCGCATTATCGCACTGAAACAAAACAGAAACAACGCATTTAGCGACATTGATGTTCAACTTAAGCAGCGCTACAACCTAATTCCTCAACTAGTCGAAACCGTTAAAGGTTACGCCTCCCACGAAAAAGAATTGTTAGAAGACGTGACCAATGCTCGGGCACAGGCTATGAACACCAAAGGTATGGGCGAAACCAAAAGCAATGCCGAGTCAGTGTTAGGTGGCGCAATGATGAACCTTCTTGCCGTAGCAGAAAACTACCCCGACCTTAAAGCCAGCGAAAACTTTAACAAGCTGCAAGGCGAGCTTTCTGATATTGAAAATAAACTTGCCGCTGCAAGACGCTTCTTTAACAACGCCACAAGCGAATACAATACCAGCATCCAACAATTCCCTGCTGTTATTATTGCGAAACTTTTTGGCTTTAAAGAGGAAGCCTTCTTTGAGTTAGACGCAGTAGAAGCAGAAGCTGTCAAAAAAGCGCCGGAAATTTCTTTCAACTAAAAAATATAGGGTTAAGGGTTCGGTTCATGGTCATTGGTGCAGTTGGTTTAAAAACGCATATTTGGAACAACAACGTCATGTCATTGGCGCTTATGGCCATGTTCCCTGCTTTGTTTATATTTATCAGCTGGGCTGTCATTACTGCCACTGCCATTGCCGAGCACATGCACTTCAAAAAAGTACCATTTGATTACACCGTTTTTGAAATAGGCTCAACCCTGGGCAGAGATCAAACAATTCTCATTTCGCCATATATTTTTGCAGGCGTTGCAATTTGGTTTATCATTGCGTACTTTTTCCACACAAAAATGATCAATCGCCTTACCCACGCCAAAGCCATCACCCGAAAATCACAGCCCAAGTTATACAACATGCTAGAAAACATGTGCATTAGCCGCGGTATTCCTATGCCTGCCTTACAAATCATGGACAGCCCTGCCCTTAACGCTTATGCCAGTGGCATTAATAACAAAACTTTTTCAATTACTTTTACAAAAGGGCTTATTGAAAAGCTCAACGACGATGAAATAGAAGCTGTCATGGCGCATGAGCTTACCCATATATTAAATCGAGACGTCAGGTTGCTTATCGTCTCCATCATTTTTGTTGGGATTATTTCAACACTTTTTGAAGCTGTCGCAAGAGGACTCCTAAGGTCATCCACTCGCACCCGCAAAAAGGGCTCCTTTGCGATTATCGCTGGAATCGTTGCCATTGCCATCGCCTACCTCTTTGCTACGCTTATACGCCTCGCCATTTCCAGAAAACGTGAATACATGGCAGATGCTGGCGCGGTGGAGCTGACAAAAAAACCTCAAGCCATGATTTCTGCATTAGAAAAAATCAGCGGCAACGACAAAATTGACAACGTTGACAGTGAGGTGAAGCAAATGTTCATTGAAAACGCACCCAAGTTTAACTTTATGAAAACCGGTTTTTTCAGCATCTTCATGACGCACCCACCTATTGAAAAACGTATCGAAGTCTTAAAAAAATTTACATAACCTTGAATTCAAATAAATCTGCTGTATAAATAAAACCTGAAACCACTCAAAGGAATATTTACATGGCAACGCACACATTTGAAAAAGAACTTATCAAAGCAAAATTTATCAAACGCTACAAACGCTTTTTCGTGGATGCGGAAACCGAAGACGGTACAGTCATCACCAGCCACACCAACAACACAGGCTCCATGAAAGGGCTTTTAGAAGAAGGTCGTGACGCTTACTTTTTGCACCATGATGACCCAAAGCGCAAACTGCAATACACTTTTCAGATGATTGACGTGGGCACCAGCTTGGTCGGTGTCAACACCAACATCCCCAACAGCTTGGTGTACGAAAGCATTGTAAATGGTGATGTAGCCGAACTGGCAGGCTACCAGAACGCCAAACGGGAAGTAAAATACGGCAAAGAAGGCAAGTCCCGCATTGATGTGATGCTAACTGACCCCAACAAGCCCGACTGTTATGTTGAAGTTAAAAACACCACACTTCAGCAAGGTCAACATGCCACCTTCCCCGACGCTGTGACAACCCGTGGTCAAAAACACCTAGAAGAGCTGACACTTGAAGCCCAAAAAGGCAACCGCGCTGTGATGTTTTACCTAGCTCAACGCAGCGACTGTATTGCCTTCAAACCGGCGGACGACATTGACCCTGATTATGGTAAACTGCTTAGACAAGCGGTGAAAGCAGGTGTAGAGGTACTGTGTTACAGTTGCGAACTGAGCCCACAAGGCATAACCCTTGCAAAACCCCTTAAAATTGAGCTATAAAGTAAAGGCTCAAAGAACAGATAAAGGAAAGCGCATAAACAATGGCCATGAAGCAAAAGCCTAAAAACAACGTAGAACTCAACAAAATGCGTGCCGCAGGCCGCTTGGCTGCCGAAGTTTTAGACTTTATCACCCCATATGTCAAAGAAGGTGAAAACACCTTAAAACTAAATGACTTGTGCCATGACTTTATCATTCAACATGGTGCCACACCGGCCCCACTCAACTACCGCGGTTTTCCAAAGTCCATTTGCACCAGCATCAATGATGTTGTATGCCACGGCATTCCAAGCAAGGACGATGTTTTAAAAGATGGCGACATTTTAAACATTGATGTCACCGTTATTTTAGACGGCTTCCACGGCGATACGTCACGCATGTTCCTCATTGGCAATGTTTCAAAAGAACATCAACAACTGGTTCAAAACACTTACGAAGCCATGATGGTCGGCATCAACACCGTCAAGTCCGGTGGTGACATTCAAAACATTGGCTGCGCCATTGAAGAATTCATCAAACCAAAAGGTTATGGCATTGTTGAAGAATATTGCGGCCATGGCATTGGCAAAACCTTCCACAGTGACCCGATGGTGGTTCACTACGCCAACAACCACCCAAATTACAGCATGAAACTGCGCAAAGGCCACACCTTCACCGTTGAGCCGATGATCAACATGGGCACTGCTGGCAATGAGTTGATGGACGATGAGTGGACAGTCCGCACCCTTGACCGTAAATTTTCCGCCCAGTTTGAACACACCGTCGCAGTGACAGAAAACGGCGTTGAAATCCTCACAGAATCCCCCGCTGGGCTGCACTACCCACCATATAATCTATAAAGGTAACGCTGTTGGAAAACCATACCGCTGGACACCGTGAAAGACTGCGCACCAAATTTATTGAGGTGGGGCCTTCAGCGCTGGCTGACTATGAAATTTTAGAACTGCTTTTAATGCAAAGCATCCCCCGAAAGGACGTTAAACCGCTGGCTAAAGGCCTGATCCAACATTTTGGCACTTTTGCTAAGGTGATTGACGCCGACTATGACGATTTATTGGCCTTTAACGGCATTGGCAAAAGCACCGCCTTAAGCATTAAACTGGCCTGTGGCATCAACCAAACTTACGGCAAACACCAAGCCCGCAAAAAAACAAACTTGGGCAGTTATTTTGAACTGGCAGACTATTTATACACCAAACTTTCATCCCTCAAGCATGAAGAATTCCACGCCATTTTTCTCGACAATAAAAATAATCTCATCAAAGATGAATGTTTGTTCAAGGGCTCGGTCAACTCCTCCGCTGTTTACCCAAGGGAAGTGGCCAAGCACGCCTTAAAGCATGGCGCAACCAGCGTGGTGGTGGCACATAACCACCCCAGCGGCGACCCCAAACCCTCTGTGCAAGATGACCTTGTTACCACCGAACTTTTGGCCGCTTTGCGCACCTTAAACATTCGCTTAATTGACCACATCATCATCGGCGAAGGGGAACATTACAGCTACGCTACATCGGGGAAATTAAAATGAGCATAATCACACTCACCCCGCTGGCTTCTGGCTCCAAGGGCAATGCCAACCTTTTAACCTGGGGTAAAAACCAAGATAAACACCTGCTGATTGACTGCGGCATCCGCATCAAGGCCATTGAAAAAACACTTTTAATGCAAGGGTTGGAAGCCACACAGCTGAGCGCCATTATTGTCACCCATGCTCATGCGGACCACATCAGCGGTGTCGCCCCTTTGGCGCGTAAATATAACATTCCAACTTTTATGACCAAAGGCACCGCCAAATTTGCCGATCTAAAAGGCGTGCCACTTGCCCATTATGGCATTGACCAACCGTTTGAGTTGGAAGGTTTACACATCCACCCCTTCACCGTGCCGCATGACGCCCGTGAAACAGCCGCCTTCACCTTCCACGAAACAGAAACGCCTGACAAAAAAATGGGCTATTTAACCGATTGCGGGCACATTACCCCCCACATTGAAACCATGTTAACCGGTGTTCAAGCCTTGGCGGTGGAAGCCAACCACTGCCGTGACATGCTGATGAACGGGCCCTACCCTTACAGCTTAAAAAAACGGGTTAGTGGCGACTTAGGGCATTTATCCAACGAGCAAACCGCACAACTGCTTGGCAAATTATCTCAAGCCTTAAAAAAAGTGCACCTCCTGCACTTAAGCGAAGAAAACAACTGCCCCATTAAAGCCAAAAACATTTGCTTTAAAGCTTTAAACAACCCAAAAGCCGAAATGGTGGTGGCCATGCAAAACAACCCTGCCCCACCACTGACATTAAAAGGAATTTAACCATGACTATGATGACTCCAAAAGAAATTGAAACCCTCATTCAAAGTGCTATGCCAAACGCCGATGTGCAAGTGCTAGACCCGATGAACGACGGTGTTCACTTAAGTGCAGTGATTGTCAGCCGTGACTTTGAAGGCCAAAACCGCATCAACCGCCACCGCATGGTGTATAAAGCCTTGGGTGATGCCTTTTCTGGCCCCATCCACGCTTTGCAGATGAGCACTCTAACCCCTGATGAACACAAAGCAAAGCAGAGCTAAGGCTTGACCCATACAGCGCATTCACCTAATATAGCAAACAACATTCAAACAAAGGAATAGACCCGATGAACCCAGAACTAAAAGCAGAATTTGACAAACTTGTTCAAAACAATGACGTTGTCCTTTTTATGAAAGGCAATGCCGATTTTCCAATGTGTGGGTTCAGCGCACGTGTGGCACAAATTTTAAACCACATGGGCACCAAATATGTGGACATCAACGTGCTGGAAAATGACGCCATCCGCGAAGGCGTTAAAGAATACAGCAACTGGCCAACCATTCCACAGCTTTATGTAAAAGGCGAATTTATTGGCGGTTGCGATATTATCAGCGAAATGTTTGAAGCCGGCGAACTGCAAGAAATGCTGGACAACTTAAACGCTGCTTAAGCTTTTACGAAGCGTAAAAAGGCCTCCAAATGGAGGTCTTTTTTATACCTAAAGAAAATTTTCACAAAAGTACATGACAGCTTTTATAATAAAAAAGGAAAAAGGCCGCCTAAAGGCGACCTTTTTCCTTCTTAAAAGTATGACTTACTGACCGAACTCTTTCATAAGTTCTTTAGTATCAACCTTGTTTTCAGTTACTTTCGCTTTTGAAAGAACCCAATCTGTCACTTTCTTTTCAAACAGAGGGCCAACAATTTCATTTTGACGTTGAGGGTCAGCATAAAACTGCTTCACTTGGTCTTCCATACCTGGGTTACGGTCAGCAATTGACTGAATTTCAGCTTCAATATCAGCTTTTTCAACCTGAATTTTATGCTCTTTACCAAGCTCTGCCAACACCAAACCAAGGCGCACACGACGTTCAGCCAAAGTGCGGAATTCAGCTTTTGCATCTTCTTCGCTTTTGCCAAGCGCTTCAATACCCATGCCACGCTGTTTTAGGTCGTTCATTTGAGCGTCCCACACAGCTTTAAATTCTGCATCTACAACAGATGCTGGCAAGTCAAACTGGTTATCTTTTTCAATCACGTCAAACAAAGCACGCTTCAGGCGCTGTTCGCTGGCGTTGTTCAGGTCAGTCTCAAGTTGCTCACGCACTTTTTGGCGTAGATCGCCCATTGTTTTTTCACCAAACAATGTCGCGAATTTATCGTCAAACTTTGGCTCTTCCGCTTCTTCAATGCGAAGAACTTCACACTTAAATACAGCTGGTTTGCCAGCCAATTCTTTAGAGTGATAGTCTTTTGGAAATTCCACTTCAACGTCTTTTTTATCGCCGGCTTTAACACCTTCCAAGTTTTCTTCAAAACCAGGAATAAGAGAGCCAGAACCAAGTACGATTGGGAAGTCCTTCAGGTTACCTCCTTCAAAGCCTTCTTTTTCGCCTTTCACAAAGCCTTCACCGTTGATGGTCACTTTATCGCCTTTAACGGCTGCGCCTTCTTTTTTCTTGTAAGACTTGCGTGATTCTGCCAAACGACCCAATAGCTCTTCTACCATTTCGTCTGTTGGTTCTGCAATGTCCTTCGTCAATTTAATGCCTTCAACTTTTGCAGGCTTAAATTCTGGGTAAACATCAAAAGTCACGCTGAAGCTGTAGTCCTTACCAGCTTCTGGTAGTCCTGCGCCTTGGTCCATCATAGGTTGACCTGCTGGACGCACTTCTTTTTCTTGCATGGCTTTTGCCAAAGATTCACTGATAACACGCTCGGTAATTTCACCCATCACACGGTCACCATGCTGACGCTTTACAACATCCATTGGCACTTTACCTGGGCGGAAACCTGGCATTTTAACTGTTTTTGAAATTTGCTCCAAACGCTCTGTAGCCATACGGTCAATGTCAGCCGCTGGAACTGTGATACTCAATTTACGGCTGAGTTCGCCTGTATTTTCTAAAGAAACTTGCATATTTATTGCCTATTTTGACAAGGTTAATCTTCAAACTCGTATTTAAGCAGTCTTTTTAACACTTTCCCATACATTTGTCTATAAATATGCGTCACGAAGCATGCGATAACAGCACGAATAAGGTAAACCCCCTGTGCAAGCACAAGGGGTCGTGGAAGAAAACTGTTCAATTTTTATTAAATAGAGACAATCAGCTCGTAAATTTTACGGCGCACATCATCGTCTAGGCGGTCATAAGCATCCAACATTTTTGACTTTTCAGGATTTAAAAGTACTGTACGGCTGCTTTCGTGCGGTTTAATTTTGCTCATATCCACAGCACCTTCAATTTGTTCAAAAAAGTAAGGCAGTTGAACACCTAAAGTCTTAGACAAATGCACCAAACGTCCCGGGCTTACCTTGTTTGCGCCAGATTCATATTTTTGAATTTGTTGATATGTAATGCCTAACATATCACCCAACTGCGTTTGGGAAAGTTTAAGTTCCTTACGTCTTTTTTTAAGTTGCTTACCAACAGAAGCATCAATGGCTTTGGTGTCAAAATGTGCTGTCATACTTATTACCTGTTTTTTAACAATTTAATTGTGTTTTTTTATCTTATAATAATTGTAACGTGTGCTTACCACAAAAAACACTACCCATTAGTGATATAATTATGACAAAAACAACAAAACCATTGAAAATTCAACTGAAATACCACCTTATTTCCACAAATATCATTCATTACACAAGTTATACATATCAACTTTTTAAAAACCAAACACTATAAATATTTCAGATGCTTAAATTTAACTTCTATTCGAGCAGGTGAACATTTGGACATAAAAGATCATCATTTCACATCAAATTAAATTGTTGCAGATATGCACACAAACCCTCAAATCCCCCTTATTAGTGGGTAAAACAGACAAAAACTGGGAAAGGCATTAAACATCAACAACTTAAAGAAAAATTTGATTTTTACCCTTAAAATTTGTTATTGTGCTTTCGAAAATTGCGTAATAAACGCTCGATATATTAAAGGAATCATTCAAAATGCCAGACATTACTTTTTCAGGCCCAGAAGGCCGCATTGAAGGTAAATATTTTCAAGCTGCAGACCCCAACGCACCCATTGCCGTGGTTATGCACCCACACCCACAACATGGTGGGACCATGAACAACAAGGTTACTTACCGCATTTTTGAATCCTTTGCCCGTTGTGGATTCTCGGTTTTGCGTTTTAATTTCCGTGGTGTTGGCAACTCGGAAGGTTTGTTTGACAATGGCGTTGGCGAAATTAACGACGCTTCCGCTGCGCTGGATTGGTTGCACGCCCAGCACCCGCATGCCAAGCAAATTTGGGTGGCAGGCTTTTCGTTTGGTTCATACGTGATGTTGCAACTGTTGATGCGCCGCCCTGACATTCACCGTTTTATTGCGGTTTCCACTCCTGCAGGCAGCTATGACCACAGCTTCTTTAGCCCTTGCCCAACCAGTGGCATGTTCCTTGTGGGGACAGGTGACGAGATCACCCCATATGAAGACATTGAAGCGATGCTCAAGAAAACAGCACGCCAAAAGGAAATTAAACTACATTATTCTAAAGTTGAAGGGGCTGACCACTTTTACACCAGCCATCAGGATGAACTTTCAAAAAGACTTTGTCAGTACATCATTTCCAATAAGGAATAATCACCCTCACCGTTGGAGCGGTATAACGCCGCTCCATTATTCTCTCGGCAGATCATAAAGATATATTCTTCCACCTTGCGTGAACCTTCACGGCGCAGGTCAATAAAGCGGGCGCAGGAATTGCCATTGTGGCGTATCACATCCTTGCTAACCCAGTATTTCGAAATGCGTTTAAAAGCATCGCTGGATTTGTACATAGAAACCCAAGCGGACTTGGCAAAAACTTTATTTTTATAGCCATAACGTCGATACACACGCCAAATGGCTTTATCCATTGGTTTGTAAAGGCTATCAATACGGTTGGTGCGGCTGTCCTCACCGTCCAGCACAACCTCTTCATCCCTAAACAGGTTGATCATGGTGTCGTGGAAGCGTTGGTCTTCCGTTTCAATCACAATACGCCAGTTGAAGGCCGAAATAGGCTGAGGGATAATGTGATAACCCTCTACTTTCAAATTAAAAGCTTCGGCATAAGTCTTCGCAAAACTGCGTGCTTTAAAGTAAAAGGTTGTTAAAACCAAGGTATACGCAACCACCAACACAACCGCAAAACGGCCAAAGTCCCGCTTAAAACGTGGCAACAGCAACCCGCATGAGATTGCAAGTATGCTCACACCCATGATCGATAAGTCAAAGGGGTAAATCAACCCAAGGGAGACATTATAATGTGAAAATGGTGCAAAAGGCTGAATACCCTTTGAAGTCAACATCGCCAGCAGTGATGTCATCAACAACACGCCTAAAGTAACGGGCACAAAGTCCTTCCAGCTTTTTTGACTGATGAGCGATAAAACAAAGGCAATTAAATTGGCGTAAATCGGCATCAACAACAACGACCAGGTGACGCTATCTTTATAAGCCAAATAAAAACTAGGGCCTAAAATTTGGAAAAACCAATCAATATGTGGGAAGGCACCAGCCACAGCCCCTGCAACCAAGCGCCAGTGGCCAAGTGGTGAAGAATCTGCATGACGCTTCAGCGCCCAAGCACAAACCATCCCAAAAAATATAGAGATCAACAATTGCATTAAATGGCTTCCACCCCTTCCATACCCTTGTTATAAACTCTTTTAATTGAAATTCAAGTTTTTTTAGGTTTAAGCGGTTAACAACCCGCCACAAACCGCCTTAACACAGCCCGTGGTTGAAGGCAATGAAGTGGGCTTATTCAACAACCTACGCACCGCAAACCATGCAAAACATTCCGCTTCAAGGAAGTTACCATTGAGGGAAAGTTCTTCAACGTCAAAAACATCTACTTTCTTCTCCGCACACAAGTCAACCAAACGTTCACGTAACACAGGGTGCTGTGCGCCACCACCCGTCAACCACAAACGGGTTGGAAATTGTGGCAAATCTTCCAAGCTTTTAACAATGGTTCTGGCCGTAATTTCCACCAAAGTACGGCAAGCGTCCTGCATCGAAAGGCCGCTCACATCAATGCTGTCAAAGTCATAACGGTCGGCCGATTTGGGAAACGGCCTATCAAAAAATGGCAACCCAAGAGCTTGGTTCACCTTTGGCACATCCACAATGCCCGATTCGGCATGCTCGCCGTCCTCATCAAACAGTTGCATGCCATCACTGCGCTCTTTCACCAAGGCGTCAATTAAGCCCATACCAGGGCCAGTATCGCCGGCAATCAGTTCATCATTGGCGCCAATCCACGTTAGGTTGGCCACGCCACCAATGTTTAAAATGGCAGTTGGGAGCTCCTCTCCGCTGAACAAAGCTTGGTGATAAAGCGGCGCAAGAGGCGCGCCCTCACCTTTAACGGCCATGTCCCTTTTCCGAAAATCAGAAACAACGGGGATGCCCGTTTCTTCCGCCAGCAATGACGCATTGCCAATTTGCAGTGTTAAACCTTCATCAGGCAAGTGACGGATGGTTTGACCGTGAAAACCAATCACGTCCACATCCTTAGCGGTTAAAAAGGCTTCATTTAAAAGGCCTTTCACGGCTTCGGCATGTTCATGGGTTAGCTTTTGTTCCAAGCGTAGCATGTCCAGCAGTGGTAAGTCTTCTTTAGCCAAACGCTGCATTTGAGCACGAAACTCTGGCGTATAGGCTTTGTAATAGGACTTTTTATGCACCATGTGCTTTTCGCCATCTGTTTCCAATAAAACAGCGTCCACCCCATCTAAAGATGTGCCACTCATCAAGCCAATTGCCGTGTATTTCCCGTTCATCACACTCACTTTTTATTGAATTTTTTCTCATTTTATACATCTCAACAAAAAATGCAAGACAGGCTTGTAATTCCTACATCAGACAATTACAACTAATATTAGGACACTTACCTTTCACGTTTTAACCGCACCGAGAGTGCAGGAGAATCTTATGACCAGCCCGAATTTCGCTGATTTTTTCAGTGAAAAGTTTGCTGTTACACCAAGAGACATACGCAAATGCAACAAGCTACGTTACAATGTGTATGTTAAACAACAACAATTTGAACCACCTAACAAGGAAAAAGTAGAGCGAGATGCTTTGGATGCCCAAGCTTTTCACACACTGATCACCTTGAGCAATGGTTCATCATTGGCTACCGCCAGACTGTTGAAGGACGATATGCCTGTTTATGACTATATCGACCATCAGCTGCTGCCCCACCCTGATGAATGTTTAGAGTTAAGTCGTTTTTGCTGCGACCAACAAAAACTGAGGAAAGTGATACGCACCCTTTCACGCAAAGGCGAAAAGTATCGCAACCAAGCACGCCAAATTAAAAAGCTTGCTTATTTAATTTCCCCAGCCATCATGCGTCAATGCTTTGCAAAGGCAAAAGAGTTAAACCGACCCTATTTAGTTGGTATAACCGAAAGTCGCTTTATTGCACGCTTAGAAAATGAACATTTTGATATTAAAAGATTGGGAGACCCTGTTAAGTACCACGGTATCCGCCAAGGTTTCATCATTGACATTGAAGGTACTCTTCAAAAAATGAATGAAAACGACGCGCACCTCAAAGACTTTATGGCCAATACGGCAAAGCAGTCTTAAGTTGTATTAAAACCTTGACCCTTGTTAACGAAAGCTCCTTGCGGGCGTTTGATATAACAACAGCAAGGAGCTTTTTTTGTGCCTTGCGTTTAAACAAAAAGTTAAAAAAGAACTTGCACCCATCGCAGTGTAAGTATACAATCCCAGTAAATTTCAAACCCCAAGCTAAATAATTGGGGAATATACAAAAAACAAATAATATATATTATTGAACAAAGGGAATTAAAATGGCTAAAACAGTTTCGAACCTAGACGAACAAGTGCGCGAGTCCTTGCGCAACCGCATTGTAAGCGGCGACCTTGCTGGCGGTGCTCACCTCAGCGAACTTAAACTTTCTAAAGAGTTTAACGTATCTCGTACACCTATCCGTGAAGCGTTGTGCGCCCTTGCTGCGGACGGTTTGATCGAAATGGTTCCACACCGTGGGGCATTTGTTCGTACCTTTAGCGAAAACGAACAGCAAGACTCTCAAATGATTTACAGCCAGCTGATCTCCCTTGCAACACGCACAGCCGTGGAGCGTGCAGGTATTGAAACAATGCTTGACCTAGAAACTTCCATTTCTGGTTTGCTAACCACCACAACAACCGAATTTGTAACATATGCTGAAGGCATCATCACTGCCATTCGCCAAGTGGCAGCCAGCCCTGCCCTTGAAAAAGCCATCACAGCGGTTGAACGTGGCATGACCACAGCACCACTGTGGTTGAACGACGACAAGTCTATGGAACAAATCAAACAAGAATTCACCTACCTTTTGGGTGCATTCAAACGCCAAAAAGCCGACGCTGCGGAAAAAACAATGCGTCAAATCATGTCCCTTTTCAACCAAGTTGAAACAACAGACCAAACGGTTGACATGGCAGCAATTGCAACAACAACTACAAATCAAGGGCTTAACGCATAACCTTTGAGAGTTGTGTATTTTGCTTGAAATTTAAGACCTTCTGCCCCATAATAAAGGGGTAGAAGGCTTTTTTATTAAAGCGTATAACCTGAAAAGGAGTTTTAAAATGCTTGCAATTCTTTCACCATATTTAATTGGTATTGCACTTATTTTATGGACCGCCAGTTACCTATTTGGCTAAACCATTACGCCCATAAAAACAAAAAACAAGGCAACCTGCTCATTTTATTTTCAATTGAATGATCACGCCAACATTTTAGACATCAAATTTATTTGGTGTCTTTTTTTTGGCGATATTTGCAAGTTTACTTTATAATTCACATAATATACCTAACAACGATAATAACAACGAAAGGTCACCCCCTTATGAAGTTGCGTGAAATTCAGGTAGACGGTTATCAAAAAGTGGTTGTGGCAAACGACGAGGCATCTGGCCTGAAAGCCATTATTTCAGTTCACAACACCAACCTTGGCCCAGCCGTAGGTGGCACAAGGCTTTACCCTTACAATAACGAAGATGAAGCCTTAGAAGACGTTCTGAGACTTTCCCGCGGGATGACCTACAAATCCTCCCTTGCGGGGATTGATTTTGGCGGTGGAAAATCTGTCATCATCGCCAAACCTGAAGACAAAACGCCCGAACTTTTAAAAGCCTTTGGCCAATTTGTGGATTCCTTTGGTGGTAGTTACAACTGCGCAGAAGACGTTAACACCTCACCAGAAGATATGGAAATTATCCACGAAGCCACCCCCTACGTTATGGGGCTAAACAACAAAGGTGGTGACCCTTCCCCCATCACAGCGCTGGGGGTTTTTGTAGCCATTGAAGCCACGCTGGAGCAAAAGTTAAACATTCCCCTAAATCAAGCGCACGTGGCTATTCAAGGCCTTGGTCATGTAGGGCAACACCTTTTAAACATGTTGATTGAAAAGGGTTGTAAGGTAACTGTGGCGGATAAAAACCAAAAAACGCTGGAAACTTTAAAGGACAACCCAAAAGTTGCCATTGTCGACCCTGAAAATATCCACCAAACACCGTGCGACCTGTTTGCCCCTTGCGCCATGGGTGGCATTTTAAACAAAGACACCATAGGTAAGCTGAATTGCAAAGCTGTGGCTGGTGCCGCCAACAACCAACTGCTGGACGAAAAAGAGGACGCCAAGCGCCTGCACGCCCGTGGCATTTTATACGCACCGGATTATTTGGTAAACGCCGGTGGCATCATCAATGTGTTTGTAGAACAAAGCAAAGAAGGTTACAACAAGCAAAAAGCAAGGCAAGCCACCCAAAAAATTGCAAAAACTTTGATGGAGATCTTTACACTGGCGGAAAAAGAAAATATTCTCCCCAGTGAGGCCGCTAACAAAGTGGCCGAAAAACGCTTTAAACCGCAACCCCAAAATTAGAAGAAATTTCAATGCAACAAACCATTACCAAACACGGCGCTTCACGCAAACGTCTGTTAATTGCTTTATTTTTAGGCTGTGCTTACCTTGTAATTGTGGCACTGGGCAGTGTTTTTTCGGGCAGCTTGTCCCTGCTTGCCAACGCAGGCCACATGATGCTCCACAACGGCACGTTGATTATTGGCATCATCGCCACCAGCTTTGCCATGAAGGCACCTACCGAAAAATTCAGCTCTGGTTACAACAAAATGGAAGCCATTGGCGGTTACACAAACGGCTTGCTGTTATTGGTGGTGGCACTTTGGGTACTTTCTCAAGCGTTTGGATTTTTTGAAGAGCATGCCCACCACGAACATGAAATTGACGCGTCGATGACAGGTTTAGTCGCGCTGATTGGTTTATCCATCCACGCTTTATCTGTTTGGGTTCTTTACCAAGGCAAGGACGATAATTTATGCGTCAACGCTGCATTTTTCCATATTTTCTTTGATGTGGTGGCTACGCTAAGCGCGTTGGCAGTTGGCGTGATTGTCCATTTTACGCACTTTCACGAGGCGGACCTGATTGTTGCGGGTTTAATTGGCCTGCTCATTCTTTATAACGCTGTGCGTATTATGCGCCATGCTGTTATTTTACTGCTAGATGGCACCCCCGACCACATCAAACAGAGCGACATTTTAAAAGACCTGCATAAAATTAAGCATGTCAAAGATGTTCACCATTTGGTGATTCGCCGTAAGGACAGCGCTACTCTTGAACTTTCTGCCCACTTGGTGATGAGCCACAAGTGCATTGACGCTCAGCACTGGAACGCCTGCCGCCTAGAAGCGGAGAGAATGCTCCACAAGAAGTACCGCTTTGAGCATTGTGTCCTTCAGCTGGAAAGTGAAGATAATGATAACTGCAACCACCACCACGACTAAACACAGAAAAAAACAAAGGAAATTTAAAATGTCCCTCAAGCCAAGCAATTGCCTAACCATTGATGACTTAGAAGTCGGCCAAACCCATACCAAAGACTACACCGTCACCGAGGAAATGTTGAAGGCTTTTGCCACCGTTTCGGGCGACTATAACCCCGCCCACTTTAACGAAGACTATGCCAAGTCCACCCGCTTCCGTGAACGGATTGCCCATGGATGCATTACAGTTGCGCAGTTTAGCGGCATTTTTGGGATGGATATGCCAGGCCTTGGCACCGTTTGGGCCAAACAAAGCATTGAATTTTTGGCGCCTGTTAAGTTAAACCAGCCCTACACCGCTGTGGCCACCGTGACCGCAAAGGACAAGCGCAGTGCCACCATTTTAACCGAAAGTTTTGACAGCCAAGGCAACAAAGTCGCCACAGGCGAAGGTGTGGTTTACCCCATCCCCAACCGAGTGAAGGAAAAGATGGCTGATAACATTCAAAACTTACTGGCTTAGAAAGACTCGATAAAAAAAGGAGGCTCAAAGCCTCCTTTTTTATTTTCGCTAACAGTGATGTTTACGCTGGATACCCCAGATCCCGCCAAAAATCATGACAGCACTAAGTATAGAGATACCTAACACCTCAACAGGGTTTTGGCTATAAACGCTATAATTTTCCATGCCAGGAACTTTCCCAGCAAAGCAAGCAGCGCAAAAAAGCACAATCGAACCAACAACCAACATCAAATAAGACAAAGATTTGCCGTACATAAAACTCTCCTTAGAGTCATTTTTTAGAAAAAGTCAGTCCCACTTCGCAAAGCAGGTGTATATGTTTATGATCTCTTATGGGGGCCAACAAAAATAAAGCATAAAAAAAACCCTCACAGGAGGGTTTTTTAATCGACGTTTAAGATAATACAGTGACTTTTGAAACCTTTGTTTGCTGAAACCGAATAAAGCGCATACACCCAAAACTGACCATAAGCACAATAGACCCTGTTACAAACAAGGCCGCTGCAAAGCTCCATATGTCAATCGACCATGCAAACACAGCATTCACCACAAAAAACACAAGCCCCACAACCATGCTGCGCATGGCCGTGACCGTGGCACGTATTTCCGAGCTGATACGTTCATGAATCATCACATTGGTGACCACTTGCGCAAAACCAGATGCCAAAAAGACCGCCATAATAAAAAACAAACCTTGCCACATGCCGTGAAAGAATCCACACAGCAAGTAACCCATGGACGCTAAAACACAGCATAAAACCACAACCCCTTTATCGGAGAGTATATTTTTTAATGATTTGGTGTTGTACATGGCTGCCGCAATGGAAAATTGCGCAAAGGCTGAAACTATCCCAATTAAGATAATGCGTGTAACATCTGCACTTTCAATGACGTTTAAGGTAAATTTCATTTCCAACATCACAGGCTGAATAACATAAAATGCCTTGCTTTGTGCCGCCACAAAAATGGAGATGATCAACACCAACCACTTCAGGTCCTTATGGTTAAAAGCTTGCTTAAAAGCCTGGCCAAGCAAGTTTAATTGCAAGCCTGAACCTTCAATTTTAACCCTTGGTGGTTCCACCAACATCAAAGTAAGCACAGCCAGCATGACTTGCGGTATCATTTGTATTAAAACAATCCCCTGAGGGGCGTAAACAAACACAAAACCTGATAACACACCTGTTATGCCCATAATACTGCGACTATAAGCCCCAATACGACTTTGATAAAACTCGTGCTGATCAATACGACCTAAAGCCGCCAAACTGTCATAAAGCAGTGCACCATATGACCCACGGATGAAGGAAAACCCCACACCCAACATGGCATAAAACACAGCTGCAAACCAAAAGCCTTCAGTTAAAAACAGCCAAACATGCGCCAAAACCAGAATGCAAGCACCCATAAAGTGCCCCCATTTGTGTTTCCAGCGGTCGCTTAAATAATTAACTGGTATTTCACTGATCACAATAGCAAGGGACATAAAGCCAAACGCCTGAAAAAATTCAACGTCTGTTAGGCCATTGTCCATAAAATAAAGCAGAAATATGCCGTTCATAAACAGGCATGAATAAAGCACCTTAAGCCATATTAACAGCTTAAGATTACGCTCTAGGAGCGCGTTTTGAGATGTCATTTAAGGTCCTTAAAAGGGCAAAACCCCTAAAGTTCAAATGTTAAAAAGGAATGGATGGGTAAAAATCTATCTATAATGTAAGGTGCACTCTCCCAAATTTCAAGATAAAAGCCCCCAAACTAGAGGGCTTTTTATATGCAAACCTCAAAATCCTAAAGCCTAAGCAGCGTCCACAGTTTTATTTTGTTGGTTGTGCGCTTTCGCCGCGTGCACGAAGGATGCAAAAAGAGGGTGCGGCCTACGTGGTTGGGACTTAAACTCTGGGTGGAACTGCGCTGCAACAAACCATGGGTGGGTAGGAATTTCCACCACTTCACACAAGTTGCCTTCTGGGCAAGTGCCGCTAAACACCAAGCCTGCTTGCTCCAGTTTTTCTTTATAGCCGTTATTAAATTCATAACGGTGTCGGTGACGTTCGCTGATTTGGGACTGGCCGTAAATGTCATACGCCTTTGTGCCTTGTGCCAGCAAGCAAGGGTAAGCACCTAAACGCATGGTGCCGCCAAGGTCGGACTTTTGACTGCGCTTGGCAGAGCCTTCTTCGGTTTGCCATTCAGTCATCAAGCCAATAACAGGGTTTTCAACTGCGCCAAATTCGCTGGATGCGGCATCTTTTAAGCCTGCCACGTTGCGGGCAAATTCCACAACAGCCATTTGCATCCCTAGGCAAATGCCAAAGTATGGCACTTTGTTTTCACGGGCAAATTGAATGGCTCTAATTTTACCTTCTGTGCCACGGTTGCCAAAGCCACCAGGCACCAATATGCCTTGCACATCGGCAAAGGTCTCTTTCAGTTCATCCGCGCTGTAACCTTCAAGCGCTTCTGAATCTACAAATTTGATATTCACCCGCACATTTTCGGCAATGCCGCCATGAATCAACGCTTCGTTGAGAGATTTATAAGCGTCGCCCAAGCTGGTGTATTTACCAACCACCGCAATGGATACTTGCCCTTTTGGCTGTAAATAAGTGTTGGCGCATTGGTCCCAGTCGCTCAAGTTTGGTAACGGCGAACCAAGGTTAAAGTGGTCCATCACCGCAGCGTCCAACCCTGCTTGATGCAGGTTGAGTGGCACACGGTAAATGCTGTCACTGTCCTTACAGGCAATGACATGGTTTTCGGGCACGTTGCAAAACATCGCAATTTTTTTAAGTTCGTTTTCGGGGATATCACGGTCACTTCGGCACACCAAAACATCGGCTTGAATACCCAGCTTCAACAGCTCTCGAACACTGTGTTGGGTGGGCTTTGTTTTCACCTCGCCTGCTGTTTTCAGGTAAGGCACCAAAGTGAGGTGCATAAACAAGCAACGGTCACGCCCTACTTCGTAAGCATATTGACGGATAGATTCATAAAACGCTGGAGACTCAATGTCCCCCACCGTTCCGCCAATTTCCACAATGGCAAAGTCCGCCACGCCTTCATTGGTGCGAATGGCATCACAAATGGCACCTGTAACATGGGGCACCACTTGCACCGTTGCGCCTAAATAATCGCCACGGCGTTCCTTAGTTAAAATGTCCATATAAATCCGGCCGGTGGTGTAGTTACTGTCCTTGGTGCAGGCATTGCCTGTAAAACGTTCATAGTGGCCAAGGTCAAGGTCGGTTTCTGCCCCGTCTTCGGTCACAAAAACTTCACCATGCTGTAATGGGCTCATGGTGCCGGGGTCCACATTCAAGTAAGGGTCAAGCTTTTGCATCACAACGCTAAAGCCACGGGCCTGAAGCACCGCCGCCAAAGCCGCACCTGTTAACCCCTTGCCCAATGAAGAAACCACCCCACCGGTGACAAAGATATAGTTTGTTTTCTTTAAATTTTTAACATTTTTAGACATTTCACAAACCCCGTTTTATTACATTTTAATCATTTTTAATTTTTAAGATCTTGTTTAAAAAAAGCCAAACTTCAAAGGAAAAAGGCCAGCCCCGTTGAGGCTGGCCTATCGTTTTAAAGCAGGTGTAAATTACTGTGCACCGTTTGCTCCTTGTTTGGTTGATGGCAGTTCAACTGGTACTGTTGGCGCCACAGCTTCCTCAGCTGCGCTATCCACCGCAAGGCCTTCATCCATCACGGCTAAAGTGTCCACCACACTGGTTTCGCGACCTTTACCGCCCATTTCAACAGCCAACCAAAGGCATGAACCCAAAAACAGTGCTGCTAAAATGGTTGTTGCTTTTGAAAGTGCGTTGCCTGTGCTGGCTGCGCTGAATGCAGCACCTGAACCGCCGCCACCCAAAGCACCCAAGCCAGAAGATGCACGCTGTAACAAAATTAAAATAACCAACAACACAGCGACTGTAATGTTAAAAAACAATAAAATGTTTGCAAGTAACATGGGTTTTTATCAATCCTTTTATTAAAATATCAGTTTGGTTTTGCGGCCACAGCCCTTGCAATGGCAAGGAAACTTTCAGCTTTCAAGCTGGCACCGCCAACCAACACGCCTGCAATATAACGGTTTGAAATAATTTTTGCAACATTATCTGCCTTAACTGACCCACCGTAGAGCAATTTTATGCTATTGCCCACCGTTTCACCGAACTTTTCCACCATTTTTTGGCGCACAAATTCAAACACTTGTGTCAACTCATCTTCAGAAGGTTCACGCCCCAACGACCCCGCAGAAGAGCTGATCGCCCACACAGGCTCATACGCCAGTGAAAAGGCATCGCCATCTAACACTTCAACACCGTCCAAAACTTCGCTCAGCTGTCCGTCCAGCACCGTTAATGTTTGATCATTTTTTTTATCTTCTAGCGATTCGCCAAAGCATAAAATGGGGTGAAGGTCATGGTTCAATGCTTGTTTAAATTTAGCTTTTAATACATCGCCCTTTTCAAAGTGTTCCATACGTCTTTCACTGTGACCAACCAATGTAAATTTTGCACCAAAATCTTTGGCCATTTCAGCGCTGGTGTCCCCCGTGTGAGCACCTGAATCTTCGGCGTGAATGTCCTGCGCAGCCAGTGCCATGTTGGTTGCTCCTTCTAGGGCGCGACTTACATCATAAAACGCAGCAGAAGGTGCACACAAAACCATATTAGTTTCAATATATTGTATTTCACTCTTAAGGCTTTGCGTTAACTCCGACCAAAAACGGCGATTGCCATTCATCTTCCAGTTTGCAACAGTCAATGTGGGGGACATGATTAAGCTCCTTCGTTGTTATTTTTTTGATGAAATTCGCATCACCTTTACAAGTTCACTTGCATATATTAGCAAACATTGGCATTATCTGCACCAGCATAAATAATAAAGTTTAAAAATTCTGGAAGATTCAAAGATGTTTAAAAACTTAAAGACATTGTTCGCACAGATGTTTATGGTGCTTTTAGCGGCCTCATTTTTAACATGGGGTGCCAACAGCTATTTTGTGAATACGCCAAAGTCTATCGCCATTGAAGTGAACGGCGAAAAAGTGGCCGTGAGCGAACTGCAAAACGAATTCAATTTCCGCAAACGTGAAGCTGAAGACCAATTTGGCGGCAAACTTTCCGACGAATTTTTAAACGCCATCAAGCTGGGCAACGCCACAGTCAACAGCGTGATCAACTCCAAACTTTCATTGGATGTGGCTAAACAGTTAGGCTTCCGTGCTTCCCCACAAGCCCTGCGTGACCAGATTATCAACAACCCCGCTTTTCATGACGAAAACGGTAACTTTAACAAAGACGTTTACCGCATGAGCGTTTCAAACTACGGCTTCAAACCCGCTGGCTACGAAAAGTTGATGATGGAAGAAATGATCAAGCAAAACCTTTATGATTTGTTTGAAACAGAATTTACGGCAGAAGATTACTTGAAAGAGTCCTTCAAGCACACCTTCGCCAACATGACCATTCGCGCTTTGATGTTAAACGATGCGCACATTGACGAAAGCCCTGCCATTACCGCGGCGGAAATTAAAGGCTACTACCAAGCCAATGCACACCACTTTTTAACAGAAGAAACACGCGACTTTGCAACCCTTGTGGTGCGTGCGGACCAATTGAAGAAAAAGGTCAACACCACAGAAGCGGAAGCGAGAGAACTTTTTGATGCAGACCCTGAAGCCTTCACCAGTGAAGAACAGCGTGAGGCACGTCACATTCTTGTAGCAACCGAAGAAGAAGCGATTGACCTGATCAACCAGCTGGATCAAGGAGCAGATTTTGCAACCCTTGCCAAAGCACACAGCACCGACACCTTCACAAAAGAAAAAGGTGGCAGCTTGGGTTACTTTAACTATGCGGACATGGTGGAAAGCTTTTCCGACGCTGCATTTAACCAAGACATTGGCGCGATTAGTGACCCTGTGGAATCCCCTTTTGGTTTCCACATCATTCAAGTCACCGCCATTGCTGAAGAAAAACCACAAACTTTTGCTGAAGTGAAGGACGAGATCATCGCCGACCTAAACGCCGAAAAAGCGGAAGATGTGTACTACGAAACCTTAGACCAAGTGGAAGATAAAATTGCCGCTGGCTTCACTTTAAAGCAAATTTCTGATGAGCTTGGCCTTGCCTTGCACAGCTATCAAGGTGTGAAGCAAACTGCTGGCAGTGATGTTAAATTCTCGGCCGATGTGATGCCTGTGGTCACCACTTTAAATGAAGGTCAAATCTCCGACCCTATTTTGGTGGAAGGTCAGGACACCATCACCTTGTACGCCGAAGTGAACAAGCTAAACGCCGAGCGCACATTGACCATTGATGAAGCGAGAGAGCAAATTTTGGCAGAACTTAAAACCGCCAAGGAACAGCAACTCATCAAAGAAAAGGCACAAAAACTGCTGATTGAGCGTTTGAACAAAAACAACCTAAGCGCCGTCGCCTCAGCCCACAACCTGACAGACGCTGTGGTTGAAACCGCCAACATCAAACGCAATGCCGCAGGTGCGCCAAAATGGCTCAACGCATCACACATTAAATTGTTGTTTGCGATGAAAGCCGGTGAAGTGATGAGCACCGTTGTGGACACGCCAGACGGTCAAGCCTTGGTGGAAGTGGTTGCCATTGAAAACCAAGCACCCGATGCAACACAGCTGGAACTTTACCAAAACCAAGTTTCCAAAGCATGGCAGGAAGACTTGTTTGCCCAGTACATGGCTCACAAGCGCAACCAAGCCAACATTGACATCAACGAGCCAAGCATTAAATTTGCCCTTGGCAGTGCATATGTAACCGAATAACAAGGAGCCTTAACCATGAAACGCTTGATTCTGTTTTGCTTGTTAACCTTGACTTTGACAGGGGTTGCCACCGCAAAGGACAGCTTTGACCTTGTTTACAAAAAGCAAAACCGCTGGGTTGCCACAGAGGACGCAAAGGGCCTGCGTGCCCTTTTAAAAACAGCCAAGCAACAAAATGTGACCAACTTTTTTGTGCAAATGCCTGAAGAAGACCGTGCGGTGAACATTGAACGGTTGATTGTTCTGCGTGATATTTTGCAAAAACAACTTAAAAAAGCTGTAACCATTGAAGAAGTTGAAGGTGCCACCAAAGCAAACCTTATTCAGGTCCGCTTTAAGTAACACTATACATTTTAAAAAAACAAGGGCTAGCCCCTTGTTTTTTTGTGGCTAGACACTTATAACCTTTTGCGTAACAAACAAATGTAACACTTTTTCTTTTCACTTCCTTTTTTTTACAGGAGAAATACTATGGGCGTAGAATGCGGCGGCATCCCCTCAGTGCGCGAAAAAATTCGCAATATCATAGAGAAAGACCCTATCCACACAGCGGCAATGGTACAAACATGGCTGGCTTTTAGTGCCACCAACATTGTTTTTACCCCCACGGGCGAACTGGTTTTGGGCGTTTTAAAAGACATCCACTCCCCTGAAAAGACCATCCCCGAAACGGGCAACTTTTGCTTAATTGGCGGTTTTAACGGTGGCATTGTGGATAACCTTTGCTCTTTTAAAGAGCTGGCAGATACACATCTTAAAACCATGCTGTCAATCGATGTGAAAGATTGCCTTTACACCACTCAATTCACACACACGGAATATCCAGCGGAAGCAATGGAAAAACCGTTAAACACGCCTTATGGCAGTTTCCCCATCAAGCGTGTTGCGTTCGAGCGGATTGTTGTCCTCAGCGAAAAACAAATGCGTGAGATACAACCAAAAGGCAAAATCAAAAACATTTGGACCGTGAACTACGACGATTTTATGGATGATATGTTTCAATATCCAGAAGACTGTCGTTTTCAGCACCAACTGGACACCGTTAAAAAAGCGTTTAAACAAGTGCATGCCAAAGGTTATGCCCGTGGTTTCACCGCACTGTTGCGCCGTGTTTTTCACGTTAAGCCGTGGTAACCACACAACCCCACCGACCTCAAACCCCCAGCAACATGGGGGCTTTTTTTGTGCTTTGAAAAAAGAATTGCACAAACACACATCAAATAGTTTATAATCATAAAAAAATTTGCTAATGCCCGTTTCCATAAGCAATAAGAAAAATAAAAGCTACAAAAGCAAAAAAGCAAAATGAGCAAAGAAAAAAAAGAACTTAACTTAAATGAGCATTACGCCATAGACAAAGAAGTTTATGACTGGTGCCTTAAAAATTTTGGCCGTGTCGAAGAAAACTTTGGACTGAACCTTAATGTTCACATAGAAGACTCCACATTGGAAGATGGTCAAATCTTCCTCTTCAATCATTTTGCACGCTTTGAAACCGGCATTCCCCCTTATATTTTTTATAAACGTGCAGGGCTGTTTACCCGCACCATCGCCGATAAGGAACTTTTTACAGCCGGTGAAAAATTTTCTAAGTTTATCCGTGGTGGCGGTGCTGTGCCCAACAACTTGCCGGGTCTACTGCCGTTCCTCGCAGCGGAAATTTTGCGTGGCCGCAAAGTTGTTATCTTCCCTGAAGGGGGGATGATCAAAGACCGCCGGGTTATGGACGACCGTGGTGAATTTGGTATTTTTTCAAAAACAGCCATGGCTTTCCGCAAGCATCACCGTGGTGCTGCCATTTTAGCCCTAACCCTCGACCTGTTTAAAAGACGTATTAAGGACCTGCACGAGGACGGTGACCATGAACGCTTAGACCGTTGGCGCCAGTCCCTCAAATTAGAAACCGTGGAGGACCTGTTAAAAGCCGCCAACAAACCCACCAACGTGGTGCCGGGGACCATTACTTTTTACCCCATTCGCATTGGCGATAACTTTGCCACCAAGCTGGCCGAATTTTTTGTTAAAAAATTGCCACAAGCAGCCTTGGAAGAAATTATCATCGAAGGCAACATTCTGCTGAAAGATACGGACATGGATGTCCGCTTTGGTGAACCGATGGAAATTCACAAAACGTGGCACTGGTGGGAACGTATGCTCCTTAAAAAGTACTTTTTAACGGTGGACTCCTTAGACGAGCTGTTTAGCCTGCGCCATAAAGCGGACACATGGTCCGAACGTTTGCTGGCACAGTTTATCGCCAAGGAAACGGACCGCATTCGCGATGAATATATGTCCCGCCTTTATGCTGGGGTGACGGTTAATTTGGCGCACATCACCGCCATGCTCATCACCGAATTGATGAAGCAAGAAGTGTTCAGCCTGTCAAAAGATGAATTTCATAAACTGGTTTACGTTGTTTTCAAAAAACTGCAAGCCGACCCGAACATTCACCTGCACAGCAGTTTCTTTAGACCAAGGGACTATAAAAACCTGTATCGTGGCAAAAGCTTTTTGCTCAAACGCAACTTGCGCACCAACAAGCTGGCAGGCCTTATCAAAGAAGATGACAAAAATTACTACTTCCAAGACAAAGTGCTTGAAACGGGAGACTCCAACCTCATTCGGATGGAAAACCCCATCATGGTCAGGGTCAATGAAGTGGCACCGGTTAAAGGCGTTAAAAAAACCGTCCTCGATGTCATTAAAAACAGCAAAAACCTCACCGAGCAGGACATTGCCAGCTACATGTTTGATGATGAAATTCGCGCCGTGGCCTACAACAAGGAACTGTACGGCAAAGCCCGCTATGAAGAAATCAACAAGCATGAAACAGTCACCGAAAGCACCGACCCTTACTTGATGCCACAAAAGAAAAAGGCTCAAAAAGGTGTGCTTTTAATCCACGGTTTCTTGTCGTCCCCGCCCGAACTGAGCGAGCTGGGGCTTAAACTCCACAAAGAAGGTCACGCCGTGCTTGGAATGCGGGTCAGCGGTCATGGTACCAGCCCGTGGGACCTTGAAAACCGCACCCATGAAAATTGGATCGGTTCGGTGCGCCGGAATTATAAAATTCTCAGCGCATTTTGTGACGAAATTTACATCATCGGTTTTAGTGGCGGTGGAGCTTTGGCACTGAAACATGCCTCCACCAACCCTCAAAAATTAGCAGGGGTTGCCACGGTTTGTGCGCCCCTGGTGCTCAAAGACAAAATGATCCACTTGGTGCCATTTCTTCATATGATAAATAAATTATTTAGTGTAATGCCAAAACTGGAAAGTTTGGTGCCGTTTAAGCCCAACAAGTCGGACTATCCTAAAACAAATTACGCCAGCATGCCTGTTTCAGCGCTCAACGAACTGCGTTATTTGGTGCAATTGGTGAAAAAGAAATTGAAGTACATCACCTGCCCTGTCACCATTTTACAAGCAACAGATGACCCTGTGGTTAACCCCAAGGCTGCAAACATTATTTATGACTCACTTTCGTCCAAAGAAAAGGTCTTACATATGATAAAGACCGACCGTCACGGCATAATTTACGACAACGTTGGCGAAACCCATAAACTTTTGATAGAATTTATAAAAGATGCGAAAAGATCAACTAAAAATAAGGATGCATCATGACAAACGCTCGTAAGAATATGAAACCGCACCCGTGGGAAAAGTCCTACCCTGATGATATGAACTGGGCTTTTAGCGCACGCTCTAAGCCTGTGCACCACCTCCTTGAGGACTCGGCAACCAATCATCCAGACCGTATCTGCGCAGACTTTTTGGGGCGGGAATATTCCTACAGCGATATCATGAAAATGGCCAATCAAGTGGCTAAGGGTCTGCAAGACATGGGCCTTAAACATGGTGACAGCATTGGTCTGTGCCTGCCAAACTGTCCTTATTATATTGCGGCCTACTTTGGTGCACTGAAAGCTGGCTGCACTGTGGTGAATTTCAACCCACTTTACACCCAAGAAGAGTTGGAATACCAAATCAACGACAGTAAAATTAGGCTGATGTTCACACTGGACGTGGCCGCCATTTACGACAAGGTGAAAGAATCGTTAGAGCATACCGCTCTTTCAAAAATTGTGGTTTGTTCCCTACCCGGTGCCCTTTCCACCATTAAAAGCATTTTGTTTAAGCTGTTTAAAGGTAAAGAGCTGGCGAATATTGAAGAAGATGCCAACAACATTTTGTTCTGCAACCTCATTTCCAACGATGGCAAACCCCAAGAGGTGGACATTTCCCCCAGCAATGACGTTGCACTCCTTCAATACACCGGTGGCACCACAGGCGTGCCTAAAGGGGCGATGTTAACCCACGAAAATGTTTACAGCAACGCCGTGCAAGTTTGTTCATGGCTGGGAGATGTTGACGAAGAAGGAGAAACATTTTTGGCGGTTATTCCATTTTTCCATGTTTTTGCGATGACTGCGGTGATGAACCTAGCGCTTAGAACGGCCTCTAAAATTGTGATGTTCCCACGTTTTAACTTGGACGACACCTTAAAAGCCATCCATAAAAATAAACCAACCATTTTCCCAGGCGTGCCAACCATTTTCAACGCCATCAACAACCACCCAGATATTTTAAATTACAACTTAAGCTCTCTAAAATATTGCATCTCTGGTGGTGCAACCCTGCCGGAAAAAGTGCGCGATACTTTTGTAAACCGCACGGGCTGTAAACTGGTGGAAGGCTACGGCCTTTCCGAATGTTCTCCTGTGGCAACATGCAACCCACCGCACGACGGTGGCAAGCCCAATTCCATTGGTATTCCCCTTCCCGGCACCGTGGTTGAAATTCGCGACCTTGAAAACAACGAGAAATGCGTTAAAAACGGCGAACGTGGTGAAGTTTTCATCAAAGGCCCACAGGTGATGAGCGGTTACTGGGGCAAGGAAGAAGCCACCAAAGAAACCCTTATCAACGGTGAATGGCTTAAAACAGGTGACGTAGGCTACATGGATGAAGATGGCTACATCTTCTTAACCGACCGCTTGAAGGAAATTATCATCACTTCGGGTTACAATGTTTATCCTCGAGTTATTGAAGAAGCGTTCTATAAAAACGACCATGTGGAGGAAGTGATTGTCATTGCTATCCCTGATGATAGCAAAGGCGAAGTACCAAAAGCATTTGTAAAACTGAAGAAGGATGCCCATATTACAGAAAAAGAGCTTCTTAAATTTGTGAAGTCGCACCTGAACCCAATTGAAAAACCTGCGGCCATCGAATTTAGGGACGAGCTCCCCAAAACACTCATCGGTAAACTTTCTAAAAAAGAACTGATTGCTGAAGAAAAAGAAAAAAGGAAAAACTCATAATGAAAAACATTGTCATTGCTGCTTACCTTAGAAGCCCATTAACACCAGCGCACAAAGGCTCGCTTAAAAAAGTGCGTGCCGATGAAATGGCTGCCCAAGTTGTGAAGGCTTTGTTAAAACAAACCAAAGTCAAGCCCGAAAAAATTGAAGACCTGATTATGGGTTGTGCCTTCCCCGAAGGTGAGCAAGGCTTTAACGTGGCCAAACTTGTGGGCTTTTTAGCGGGCTTGCCACAAAGCACCGCCGCTTACACCTTAAACCGCTTTTGTGGGTCTTCCATGCAGGCCATTCACAACGCGGCGGGGATGATCCAAATGGGTGCTGGCGAAGCGTATATCTGCGCAGGGATGGAAAACATGTCCCGCACACCGATGACAGGGTTTAACCCACTGCCCCACCCCGGTTTGTATGAAAAAATGCCCGAAGCCTACATCGGCATGGGCGAAACCGCCGAAAACGTGGTCGATAAATATAAAATCAGCCGTGAGGAAATGGACGAGTTTGCAACTTTAAGCCACCAAAAAGCGGCCAAGGCGCAAGAGTCTGGCCATTTTGATGATGAAATTGTCCCCATCAAGGACGGTAAAAACACCATTTCAAAAGATGAATGCATCCGCCCAGAAACCACGGCAGAAGGTTTGTCTGGCCTAAAGCCGGCCTTTAAAGAAGGTGGTTCTGTCACCGCGGGTACATCCTCACCGCTGACCGACGGTGTCTGCGCTGTGCTGATCTGCACCGAAGAATTTGCTAAAGAAAACAACTTGAAACCGTTGGCACGCATCAAATCCATCGCTGTGGCAGGTTGTGCTCCAGAAATTATGGGCATTGGCCCTGTTCCTGCGGCGAAAAAAGCCCTTGAACGTGCAGGTATCACCGTCGACGACTTGGACGTGATTGAGCTCAACGAAGCCTTCGCCTCACAGTCCCTAGCGGTTATCCGTGACCTTGGGCTGGACATTGCCAAAGTCAACATTGATGGCGGCGCCATTGCGCTGGGTCACCCCCTTGGCACCACCGGTGCCCGCATCACCGGTAAGGCCGCGCAATTGTTGCAACGTGAAGGCGGCAAGTACGCTTTGGCCACCCAATGTATTGGAGGTGGGCAAGGCATTGCAACCGTATTGGAGGCGATCTAATGTCAGATATTAAAAAAGTTGCTGTAATCGGCGCAGGGGTGATGGGTGCTGGCATTGCCGCACAGGTTGCCAATGCCGAAACCGAGGTTTTACTGCTGGACATTGTCCCCAAAGATGCAAAAGACCGTAATATTGTTGCCAAAGAAGCGTTGGCAAAGCTTAAAAAGTCCAAACCAGCGGCCTTTATGCACAAGGCCAATGCCAACTATATGTCCATCGGCAACATTGAGGACGATTTAAAAGAGCTGAAAGACTGTGACTGGATTATTGAAGCGGTCATTGAAAACTTGGACATTAAAAAAGACCTCTACAAAAAAATTGACAAACACCGCAAAAAAACAGCTGTGGTGTCTTCCAATACCTCCACTTTACCTTTAGAAATGTTAACCGAAGGGGCTTCAAAGTCCTTTAAGGAAAACTTTTTCATCACCCACTTTTTCAACCCACCACGCTACATGCGTTTGATGGAAATTGTTAAAAGTGAAGATGTAAAGCCCGAAAACCTTGAAAAGGTCACACAGTTTATTGACCATAAAATGGGTAAAAGCTTGGTGGACTGCAACGACACCCCTGGCTTTATTGCCAACCGTATAGGCACATTTTGGATTCACGCAGCGGTCACCAAAGCCATTAAGCATGAGGTGGACATTGAATCTGCCGATGCAGTGCTGGGTCGCCCCACAGGTGTACCTAAAACAGGTGTTTTTGGCTTGGTGGACTTGGTCGGGCTGGACCTGATGCCCCACATTTTTGACAGTTTCAAAAAGTCCCTGCCGGACAAGGACCCCTTCATCCAATTGGGTGACGCCCCTGATTTGTTGTTTAAAATGATTGAAGACGGTTACACCGGCCGCAAAGGCAAAGGTGGTTTTTACCGTTTGAACACTGAAGGCGGTAAAAAAGTGAAGGAAGCCATTTCCCTCAAAACAGGGGAATACAGCAAAGCCAACCGCCCGAAGGTGGAAGCCGCTGAAGCCAGCAAAAAAGGTGGCCTTAAAGCGCTGGTTGACCATGACTCAAAAGAAGGGAAATACGCTTGGGACGTGCTGGCCAACACCTTGTGTTACGCCGCCTCGTTAGTGGGTGAAATTGCCGGCGACATTGAACTGATTGACCGTGCCATGCGCCTTGGCTACAACTGGAAATATGGCCCCTTTGAGCTGATTGATAAAATTGGCCTCAAACACTTTGTTGCCAAACTGAAAGCCACAGGCCACGCTGTGCCCAAATTCTTGCAAATTTCTGGGGTGGAAAAACTTTACCGCACCCAAAAAGGGCAATTACAGTTCTTAAACCTTGCAGGGCAATATGAAGATGTTGTGCGCCCAGAAGGTGTTTTACTGCTGGAAGATATCAAGCGCAGAAGCAAGCCTGTTTATGCCAAAAACTTCCGCATTCCATTTGTCGGTGCCAATTTAGGTGCCAACCTTTGGGACATTGGCGACGGTGTGCTGTGCTTAGAATTCAATTCTAAAATGAACGCCATGGACCCGTTGATTATGAAAGTGATCAACAAGTCTATTGACCTGATTGAAAACAACAGCAACTACAAAGCGCTTGTCATCTACAATGAAGGGCAAAACTTCTGCGTCGGTGCCAACCTTGGCCTTGTGACCATGGCCACCAAAATTAAGCTTTGGCCTTTTGTAAAATGGTTCATTGCCAGTGGTCAAAAAACATTTATGAAAATGAAATATGCCAACTTCCCAGTCGTCGGTGCGCCTTCTGGTATGGCGCTTGGCGGCGGTTGTGAAGTGCTGTTGCATTGCCATGCGTTGCAGGCTCACGCCGAAACTTACACAGGCTTGGTGGAAGCCGGCGTTGGCCTTGTCCCCGCTTGGGGTGGCTGTAAGGAATTGGTCGGCCGTGCGGCAAACCATCCTAAACAAACCAACAAAGGCCCTATGGCTGGCCCATTAAAGGCCTTTGAAGCCATTGCCACAGCGCAAGTAGCCACATCGGCTAAAGAAGCGCGGGATATTAACATCCTGCAACAAAATGACGGCATTGTCATGAACCGGGACCGTGTGCTTTACACCGCCAAACAACATGCCCTTGCCATGGTGAAGGACTTTAAAAAGCCTGAACCGTTTACCTACAAAGCGGCCGGCGCAGCAGGTGCCACCGCCCTTAAACTGGGTGTGCACGACTTTGCGCTTAAAGGTGTAGCCACCCCGCATGACGTAACCATTGCGGGCAAACTGGCACATATTCTTACCGGTGGCCATAAGGATATAACGGATGAGCCTCTCAGCGAAGAGGACATGCTAAAATTGGAACTGGAAGGCATTTTATGGCTTTCCAAAACCAAGAAGACGCAAGCGCGCATTCACTACATGCTCACCAAAGGCAAGCCGCTGCGTAATTAAAACATAAGGGAGAACAATAAAAATGACACTTTACATAGTTTTTGCCATCGTCGCATTTTTGGCCTTGGCATACATCGGCAAAGGTTTCCTTGCTTGGGTTTCCGCCGCCATCATCATTGCAAGCGGTTGGATCAACAGCGGCATTGAACATCAAGTGGCCTTCAACACCTATATTGTGGCGGTTGCAGCCCTTGCCTGTTTGTTTGCCATTCCTTCCTTGCGCCGACCGTTGATTTCCGCTTCGGCTTTAAAATTGATGAAAAGCGCCCTGCCCACCCTTGGCGAAACGGAAGAAATTGCCCTTAAAGCAGGTTCTGTCAGTTTTGATGGGGACATTTTCTCTGGCAAGCCCAACTGGCAAAACTTCCTTAAAAAGGACATTAAACAGCTGACCAAAGAAGAACAAGCCTTCCTTGACGGCCCTGTGGAGGACCTGTGCGCCTTGCTTGACGATGAAGAAATTTCCAAAAACCGTGACTTGCCTAAAAAAGCATGGGACATGATTAAGAAGAAAAAATTCTTCGGAATGTTGATTGGCAAAGAACATGGTGGCCTTGGCTTTTCGGCGGCGGCACAAAGTGCTGTTATTATGAAAATTTCAAGCCGAAGCCCTGCGGCTGCGGTGATTGTGATGGTACCAAACTCGCTTGGGCCAGGTGAACTGTTGTCCCACTACGGTACTAAAGAACAAAAGGAACATTACCTGCCACGCTTGGCCGAAGGTAAAGAAATTCCCTGTTTTGCGCTAACTGAACCCACCGCCGGCAGTGACGCTGCCAACGGCACATCCTTTGGTGTGGTGACCAAAGGCAAGTTCAAAGGCAAAGAAGTGTTGGGCATCAACCTCACCTTTAATAAGCGTTACATTACCCTTGCCCCTGTGGCCTCTGTGGTTGGTTTAGCTTTCAAACTGTCCGACCCGGAAGGTTTGCTGGGCGATAAAAAAGAATATGGCATTACCTGTGCCCTGCTCCCAAGGGACACGGAAGGCCTTGAAATTGGCAACCGCCACGACCCCATGGGCATCCCTTTCCCGAACGGGACCGTGCGTGGGGAAAATGTTTTTGTACCGATTGACTATGTGATTGGTGGCGAAAGTGGCGTTGGCAAAGGCTGGCGCATGTTGATGGAATGCTTGGCCGCTGGCCGTGGTATTTCCCTGCCCTCTCTATCAGTGGCGGCAACCAAACTTTCTGCCCGTGCCACAACCGCTTACACCCACGTGCGTGAGCAGTTTGGCCTGCCAATTTGGCGCTTTGAAGGTGTGCAAGAGCCGTTGGTGCGCATTGCCACCAACGCTTACATGATTGATGCCGCCCGTGAAGTGACCTGCGGGGCGATTGACGAAGGGGAAAACCCGTCCGTTCTTTCCGCCGTGGCGAAGGCTTACATTACTGAAAGCATGCGCGACTCGGTCAACGATGCGATGGACATTTTTGGTGGTGCCGCCATTTGCCGTGGTGACCGCAACATCTTTGCCCGTCCTTATTACTCTATCCCCATCGGCATCACGGTGGAAGGCGCTAACATTTTAACCCGTTCCATGATCATCTTTGGTCAAGGTGCCATTCGCTGTCACCCATTTGTCCAAAATGAAATTGAGGCCATTTCCGCCAAGGACACCAAGAAGTTTGATATCAACCTATTTGGTCACATCAACCACTTTGTCCGCAACATGGTGCGCAGCATTGTTCAAGGTTTAACCTGTGGCAGTTTTATTGCCGCACCTGTGGTTGGGCCAGAGCAAAAGCATTATAAAGCGCTGACCCGTTTTAGCTCTATCTTCGCTTTTATGACAGACGTTGCCTTGCTTACCTTGGGCGGTAGCCTGAAGTTTAGAGAAAGCTTGTCGGGCCGCTTTGCCGATGCGTTGGCTTGGCAGTTTTTGGCCGCCAGTAGCTTGAAAAAGTTCCATGACCGTGGCCGCAACCCGGACGAACGCCCACTGTTAAACTGGGTGATGGCCAATGCCCTTTACAACACAGAACAAGCCTTGCGGGACCTGTGCGACAATATGCCCAGCAAAGTTGTTGGCAAAACCGTTAAGTTCCTGTGTTTCCCATGGGGGGCTTGCTACAAAAAACCAAGCGACAAAATGTCCAAAGCTGTGGTGAACTTGCTGAACAACAACGCCGAAATGCGTGAACTTGTCAGCAGCAGTGTTTATGTGCCAAAAGCGAAAGTTCCTGGCCTTGGTGCCTTGGAAGCAGCTTACGCCAAAACATTGGCCGCGGCCGATGCCCGCCACAAACTTGTGGAAGCACGCCGCAAAGGCAAGCTGGCCAAAGGCGCTGTGTTGGATATGGCTAAAACCGCCAAAAAAGAAGGTATCATCACCGATGAAGACCTGAAGCTGATTAAAGCGGCGGAAAAAGCCAAGTTGGATGTGATTCAGGTGAACGAATACACACCGGAAGAATATCAAGAACTGCGCTAACAAGCTGAGCCAGCTTGACCGCATTATATACCAATAAGTGTTGGAGTATTATATTCAAACACTTGACAGCAAAAACAAAAAAGCCTGCTTTAAGCAGGCTTTTTTTCGTTCAGTTAAGCAAGAAGGTCTTGAAACACCTGTTCTATTTGCTCATCACTGTTGGCGATTGTTTCAACTGTGACCAGTAGAGCATTGAGGTCCATTTTTTTGCGCATCACATCCTCATAACAAGTTATTTTTGCTAAACTTGCTTCAAACACAGCAAGCTTCGCCAAATTTTCACCTAATATTTGAGGGTCATACGACCGTAATTCTTCCAAAATATCAGCAAGGTCGTCTTTTTCCGCTTGCAGGCGTCTTTGTTCCCACCCCTTTTTAAATTGCTTTTTAAGGCGCTGGGTAAAACCAAAATATAAAATAATATAAACCAACAAACCCAAAAGGCAGATGGAATACATCAAAATTTCCGAACCAACCCATTGCGCTGGATTTCCCATAATAAGTGAGAGAGGGAGCATTGGACTTATCAAAGATACGCTGACACGCGTACCATATTTATATGTGGTGTCACTGTTGTTGCCCTTTTCCATGTAAGCGCCAGAACCTTTCAAGGCCATGTTCAGCGCCAGAGAGACAATGACAGCGGTGTAACATAACACCAGCGCAGGAAAAGTGTTATTAAATGCAGCTTCCGTGGGAAAATCCGCACTGACTAAAACTATTAACAAATAAACAGCAGAAACAAAGAACCCCGCAATTGAAAGCCAGCTGGCCACAACCCACGGTTTTGCACCGTCAATATAATTATCAAATTTAAACATAAGGATTTCTCCAGAAGGTTAAAAGGCACCAAGCCTTAAAAAAGAAAAAGTGAAACAACACCTTACATATAAGATGTATACAGTTAAATTTCAAGGGAAAATCTAAGCGTTGTTTAGGTTTCCGCTTAACTGTTGTGGTTGCGCTTGTTTTCGTACATTTTATGGTCCGCACCGTCCACCACACTTTCATAAGTGTCGCCAGCGCCAAAGCTTTTGGTGCCAATGCTTGCGGTTAGGTGAATGCTGTTATGGTCAAAAACCAAGGGGGTGCGTGCAATCAAGCTTTCCAGCTCACGGGCACGGTTTGCAACGTCATACTGGCCATCCACTTCGTTTAAAATAATGGCAAATTCGTCACCACCTAGGCGAGCGACAATGTCCGTTGGCCGGGTGTTTTGTTTTAAAATATCGGCAATCAATTTCAGCGCATGGTCCCCTGCCAAGTGGCCAAACTGGTCGTTTATGCTTTTAAAAGCGTCAATGTCCACAAACATAAGGGCACTGCGCCTTTTGTAACGGCGAACAAACGCGAGGGATTTTTTAAGCTCTTCTTCAAACACACGGCGGTTGGAAAGGTTGGTCAGCGCATCGGTCATCGCATCTTTTTCCAACGTTTCAATTAAAGATTGTTGATCGCGCACTTTGACTTCAAGTTCCATCACTTGCGACATAAGCATTTGCACAAAAGCGGGGTCCTGTTCGTCAAAATTTCTAAAGTCATTGAGACTGGTCAACATTTTACGCTTACGGTCTTTTTGGCGGCTTTTGAACATATCTTTAATTTCCTACAATTTTATAAACACTAACGTAATGATGGATTGTCCCTTTTTCAAGAGTTATCAATCAACGTTAGGTCATTTTTATGTGCATACATGGCACGGTCGGCTTTGTCAAACAATTCTTGCTGACATTTTGCGCCACCAAACATGCAATGGCCCACGCTGATGCTTAAGCAAATGTCTTTACCGTCATAGCGCAATGGCGCAAGGGCAATGGCGGTGGCCAGCTCTTCTACTTTACGGATCGCCTCTTCTTGGCTGACTTCACGCAGCAGTACGCAGAATTCATCCCCTGCAAGGCGTGCCACAAAGTCGGTTGCGCGGGTGTGCTTTTGCAGTTGTTTGCCAAGGTGTTTTAAAAGCTCGTCCCCCGCCATGTGGCCTAAGGTGTCGTTAATGCTTTTAAAGGCATCCACATCAATCAACAGCAAGGCGCCGTTGCGGTTGTAACGCTCATAGTAAGACAGGGACTTTTTAAGCTCCTCTTCAAAGGCACGGCGATTGGGCAGGCCGGTTAAAACGTCCTCCATCGCTTGCTTTTTAAGGGTTTCAATACGTGCTTCTTGCAGTTGTAAAGTGTCACGCAATTTGGCAATTTCGTCCAACAGTCCCTTCACTGTCGGGCGGCGCTCCAGTTGAACTTCTTGTAGCGTCTGCTTTGTTGCAATGGTTGTTTTCATGTTCTCTCTCCCAGTTTGAAAAACAAAATTTGAAAGATAAGTAGCATGAACCATGCCAAAAAATGAGGCACCTAACCTTTAGAGGTAGTTGAAACCATTAACAAATAAACTGCGCCACGGCGGCCGCCGCACGCTGTGATGGGGTTTGGTTTTTAAGCAAAAGTTTTTGCCTTGTGTGCAATAACCTTAGGGCTAAAAATTCCCGCTCCTTAGTGTCCCGCAACAAGGGTGCAAGGGACTTTTTAAAGTTTTCCACCGTTGCTTCATGCTGAATAAATTCTGGCAACGCCCGTTCTTCCAGCACCCAGTTCACAGGGCTGATATACGGCACATCCACCAGCTTTGAAGCAATTTTATATGTATTTTCGGACATTTTATAGCCCACAACCGTAGGCAAGCCAATCATCGCCAGCTCAAGGTTTGAGGTGCCACTGGTGGCCAGTGCCGCTTGGCATTTGGCCAAAGCATCAAAGCGCTGATCTTCGCTGACAAATTGAATGTCATCCAAGTTGCCGCCACATTCAGCCAGCCATTTTTTGTGATGCTCATGCACCAAAGGCATCACCGCTTTCAGGTTTGGAATGTCTTTTTGCAAAGCGCGGAATGTTTCCAGCATCACAGGGAACATCCGTGAAATCACCCCACGGCGACTGCCCGGCAAAATGGCCAAGCAAGGCTCCCCTTCTGGGAAGGTGAGTTTTTTGGGGCTTAAATAACCCAAGCGTTCCGCCACAGGATGGCCCACAAAGGTGCAAGGCAAGTTGGCCTTGTTATAAATTTCCACCTCAAAGGGGAACAGCAGTAAAATATGGTCCAAGTATTTGGCCATTTTGTGGGTACGACCTTGGCGCCATGCCCAAACCGATGGGCTGACATAGTGCACACATTTCACGCCCAGTTTTTTCTTAGCTTTTTGCGCCACACGCAGGCCAAAATCCGGTGCGTCAATGGTGATCAACAGGTCCACCTGTTCGGTGCGCATCACCTCCACCAATTGACTGCGACGCCGCAGTAATTTAGGCACTTTCGGCAACACTTCAAAAATGCCCATGACGTTTAACTCTTCCATGTCAAACACGGGGCGCAAGCCCTGCCCTTGCATTTTTTCGCCACCGATGCCAACAAAGGTCGCCATCGGGAACTTTTGTTTAAGCTCCGCCATTAAGCCAGCGCCCAACAAGTCGCCCGAGCTTTCACCCGCAATCAACATAATGTGGGGGCGTTTAGGCGTATTGACCATTTTCGTCCACCCCGCATACAAATAATCCGTTTTTATTGGCCACTTTTAAAGCCTTTTCTTGGGCCAAGAACATGGCTTGACCCGCCAGCACCGCCACCCCGTCATAATGAAGCTCGGCCAGTTTTTCCAAAGTTTCATCGCCAATGGCGGGCATGTCCACCTTAAGGTTCTGCCCTGCTTTGGCCGCTTTTACCAAAACGCCGCCTTTATCCTTGGCGCCGCGCAAGGTGGCACAGCGTTCAATCAATCGGCTGGTGCCTTCCACCGCTTCCACGCCCAACACCACACCGTCTTTGACCACCACGGCTTGGCCAATGTCCAACGTGCTGAGGTGCGCCAACGTTTCCAAACCAATTTCAAGGTCGGTTTTTTGGCTGGCATTTGGCTTGCGCTGGCTTAACAACCCCTTAGGCATTAAAATTTCGGGTGCCAATTCATGGGCGCCAAGCACGTTAAAGCCCTGTTCGGTTAAAAAGGTGCAAACGGCGTTTAAAAGTTCATCGTCGTGTTTACGGCGGGCTTGGTTCATCAATTTCAGGCCTGCCATGTCGAATCTCAAATCAAACAGGGATGGCTTTTCAAGGTTGCCGGCCATCACAATGTCGGTCACCTGTTTTTCTTTGAAGGTTTCCACCACTTTACCCACCTGACCCAAGCCAAGCTCGGTGGTGAAAATTTTATAATCGCTCCAGTTTTGGGGTTGCGGTTGCCCTTTAAAACAGACCATATGGAACGGTTTTTCCGTTTTTTGACAATGCTTGACCATCAGGTCGGGCAATGTGCCACCACCTGCAATAATCCCAATTTTTTGAATATCTGCCACCTCAATGCTACCTTTGTTCAAGCGTTATATGCGTGACGGCATGCTCATCCCACGGGAGGAGCTTTTAATAAATTCACGCCACATTTTTAAGTCTTCACAGTTTTGATTTTCCAACCACACGGCGTGCAAACGCTCTTCTAATGTGCCTTCATGGTCTTCAAAAATCATGCTGTAATATTCACGAATTTTGGCAATGCGTGCTTTGTCAAAGCCACGACGTTTTAAGCCACGCAAGTTCAAACCGGCCAACACGCCACGCTCGCCAGACACCACACCGTAAGGCACCACATCACGGTCCACCGCTGTCATGCCGCCCACCATCACATGGTCGCCAACACGGGTAAATTGATGCACCGCGGAAAGGCCACCCAAAGTGGCATGGTTGCCAATTTCAACATGGCCCGCCAAAGTGGCACTGTTGGCAAAAACATTGTTGTTGCCAATTTGGGTGTCGTGCCCCACATGGGAAAGTGCCATAAACAAATTACCGTTGCCAACCATGGTCACACCGCCACCGCCGTTGGTGCCAATGCTCATGGTAACAGACTCACGGATGGTGTTGTTGTCGCCAATCACCAAAGTTGTTTTCTCCCCTTCGTATTTCAGGTCTTGCGGCACTTGGCCAAGGGAAGCGAAAGGGTAAATCACATTATTTTGGCCAATATGGGTGTTGTTTTTAACCACAACATGGCTTTGTAAAATTGTGTTGTCGCCAATCACCACGTCGGCATCCACAATGCAGTAAGGTCCAATTTCAACACCTTTGCCAAGGGTTGCGCCGTCTGCCACAAGGGCGGTTGGGTGAATGTTTGCTGTCATCTTTAAATTTCTCTATTGTTAAATGTCTTCAACTTTGGCGGTAAAGGCCACTTCGGCGGCAATTTGACCCGCCACTTTCACTTGCCCTGCAAACTTAAAAATGGTGCCACGCATTTTTTCTTGCGTCACTTCCAGTTCCAGTTCATCACCTGGGGCAATCGGTTGGCGGAATTTTGCGCTGTCCACCGACATAAAGTAAAAAATAGTTTCCTCTGCCTTTTTTTCAAGGGACAAATTCACCAAACAAGCACCTGTTTGGGCAATGGCCTCAATGGCGTAAACCCCAGGCCACACAGGGTGGGATGGAAAGTGGCCTTTAAAAACCTCCTCATCTTCCTTCACCTTTTTGGTGGCTTTGATGAACTTGTAAGGTTCGGCTTGTGTAATGTGATCCACCAGCAAAATGGGGTCGCGGTGGGGGATTAGGTCTTGAACGATATATTGACTCATGATTTACCTTTTGACTTTGCCAAACGGCTGATTGCCGCTTGTAGTTTTTTCCATGTTCTAAATTCAACAGCGGGGAAACCAGCATAGGTCCCCTTGGTCGTTAAGGTTTTGGTCACGCCGGAACGGGCGGCAATCATCACGCCGTCGGCCAGTTCAATGTGGCCAACCACACCGCTTTGACCGCCAATAATCACGCCTTTGCCCAGCTTGGTGCTGCCCGCAATCCCCGTTTGGGAAACAATTTGCGAACCTTGACCAATTTTAACATTGTGTGCCACTTGCACCAAGTTATCAATCTTCACGTCGCTTTCAATCACCGTGTTTTCAAGGGACCCTCTATCCACCGTGGTGCAAGCGCCAATTTCGCAGCGGTCACCCATTTGAACCATGCCCACCTGCGGCACTTTTAAAACCTGTTTGCCATCAAAGGCAAAGCCAAAACCGTCGCCGCCAATCACCGCACCACTGTGAATGATACAATCGGTGCCAATGTGGGCGTGGGTGATGGTGGCATTGGCCTCCACCACGGTGCGGTCACCAATCACAACGCCAGCGCCAATGTAAGCACCAGCCCCAATGGTCACACCTTCACCAAGCTTGGCGGTTTCGTCCACCACCGCAGCGGGGTGCACCTTACCAGACCCTTGTTGCGGGTAAAAAAGTGTGAGCACACGGGCGTAATCCACATAGGGCATTTCGCTGAAAAACACGGTCATCCCTTGGGGGATTTTATCGGCAAATTTGGGGTGACAAATCACCGCGCCAGCAGCAGTTGTGGTTAAAAATTCGCTGTATTTCACATTGTCCAAAAAGGTGAGTTCATCCCCGGTGGCACTGGTTAAAGTGTTGACATCGTGGAGGCTCTTTTCGCCGTCCCCTTCGTAAGAAAGACCCAGCTTATTCGCCAGGTCCTTCACCTTAAAAGGGCCGTTGTAGGTATGAAATGGTCTAGCCATAGGTTTGATTACAAGCCTTTTTTCGCAAGTTTATCTTTCAAGTTGCTGTCCACACGGCTCAGCACTTCTTCGGTAATGTCCACGCTTTGGGCAGCGTACATCAAGTAGTCGTTGCGCAGCACTGCGTCATAGCCACGTTCTTTGGCCAGTTTGGTCACCACGCTGTCCACCTCGTCGCTGATTTGCTTTTGCACACGCTTGTATTCGCGGGACAATTTTTCGTTCACGCTTTGTGCTTCAAGCTGTTGTTCACGGTAAAGTTTGCGTAGTTCAGCTTCTTCTTCCATGTACTTTTCTTCGCTTAAAATGTCCTTCTTGCGGCGCAAGTCTTCCACACGGGCTTTAAACGTTTCGTCCATTTTGGCAAAGCGTTCGTTGGCCTTTTCACTTTCAAGGCGCAGTTCATTTTGAGTGGTTTGTGCCGCTTCTGTGCCGTTCATCACCACTTGCATGTCAATCACAGCAATTTTTGTTTCAGCCGTGGCGGACCATGCAAAAAGCGTTAAAACTGTGGCGAGTGTTGCAAAAAATTTCATCATTTTCACCTTTTTATTGTTCATTAAAATCTTGTACCAAAGCTAAAGTTGAAGATCTTGGTTTTATCTTCTTCAGCGTCTGTCAGTGGTACGGCAAATTCAAAGCGGAGCGGGCCAAGTGGGCTGCGCCAGTAAGCACCGACACCGACACTGGTTCGGTAAGTGCGAGAGTCCAGCACGTTGGCACCGTCTTCTTTAAATTCGGTGACAATACCACCGTCCACAAACACCAAACCGTTGATGCCCATTTCCTTAAGCTGTGTGCCCAGTGGGAAGCTAAGCTCTAGAGTGTTGGACAACATGTATTTACCGCCCAAGGCATCGTCGTTCAAAGCGTCACGTGGGCCAATACCGGAAAAGTCAAAGCCACGCAAGCCGTTGTTGCCACCCACTTGGAACATTTCGTAGATGGGGATATCCCCTTCAATGTCCCAAATTGCACCAGCTTCACCAGCAACGGTGAAGATGTAATCTGGCTTAATTTCCTTGTGCCAAGAACCACCAATTTTACCACGGACAAAGTTAATGTCGCTGCCAAAGCCTGAATATTCCAAGCCCAACTGCGCTTTGTAACCCTTGGTTGGGGTTAAGCGGCTGTCACGGGTGTCGTACACCATGGTGTTGGCAATGAAAGCGGATGTTTTTTCGCCTTCTTCGGCTTTAATGTAAACCGATGCCTCGTCGGACACGTCGGTAATTTCAGTCTTCTTCAAACCGAAGGAAACGAAGTTGCGGGCATATTCACTTAATGGGAAACCAAAACGCAATGTGGCACCTTGGCGCTTGGTGTCGTAAGAAGACTCGTCTTGATAGTCACGTTCTTCGTTGTAAAGGTCCACCCCTGCGCTAAGCTCTTTGTTCATAAAGTAGGGTTCGGTAAAGCCAAAGTTAAAGTCTTGTCTTCGGCCAGAAACGCTCATTGCGAAGTTCAGCTCTTGGCCTTTACCAAGGAAGTTTTTCTCACGGATTTCGGCACTGGCCAACGCCCCATCATAGCTCGAGAAACCTGCACCAATGTTAAATTCACCGGTGCTTTGTTCCTTCACCTCCACGTCAATGTCCACTTTATCGGGTACCGCTGTTTCTTGAGGTCTTACATTAACTCCTTCAAAGAACCCTAAGTAATTTAAACGGTCTTTTGAACGGGTGAGCTTGTTAGAGGAGAACGCATCCCCTTCTGAAAAGCGCATTTCACGGCGCAGAACATAATCACGGGTACGGTCATTGCCTTTGATGTTGATGCGGTTTACATAAACACGTGGGCCGGGCACAATGTCGTAAGTGACATCCACTGTTCTCTCCGATTCATCTTGGCGGAAGCGTGGGCGCACATCCAAGAAAGCGAAGCCCTTGTTACCAAGGTAAGTGGTCAAAGTTTCAATGTCATTTTCCACCAATTCGCCGTTGTAAACATTGCCTGTGCGCACGCCCAATGTTTCCATAATTTCGTCACGGTTCAAGTCCTCGTCCACCGCATCTAGGCGGACATCAATTTGACCAAAGTCATAAGACACGCCTTCATTTAAAGTGTAGGTGATGAAGAAACCGTCTTTTTCCTTGGTCAGTTCCGCCACGGCGCTAACCACCGTAAAGTCCGCAAAGCCGGACTTGATGTAATGACGGCGCAGAAGTTCTTTGTCAATTTCCACCAAATCTGGGTCGTAAAGGTCGGTGGAAGACCACAAACGCCACCATGCGCTCTCCTTGGTGCGGATGATGGTTTTCAGTTCATTGTCACTAAAGCGGTTGTTGCCAACAAAGTGAATGCCCTTAATTTCCGTTTCTTGACCTTCTTCAATTTCAAAAATCACGTCCACACGGTTTTGATCCCGCTTAATAATTTGTGGGTTCACCTTGGTGAGGAAGAAACCTTTTTGACGGTAATAAGCCAAAATGCTTTGCACGTCTTTTTGAATTTTGGACGCTGTGTAAACACCACGCGGCTTAAGGGTGATGATATCACGGAAGCGTTCTTCCACCACTTCTTCGTTGCCTTCAAACGCCACTTTGTTGACCAATGGGTTTTCTTCCACCTCAACGGTCAGCTCGCCGTCGTCAAACGTAATTTCCACATGGTTAAACAGCCCTGTGTTGTAAAGGTTTTTAATAATGCGGCTGCTTTGAGAAGGGTCATAATCTTCCCCAGAAGAAATGTTGATGTAACTTAAAACGGCCGTGTCCTCCACACGTTCGTTCCCCTCAACTGTTACCTTTTTAACAGCTTCAGCCCCTGCGGTTGCTGCGGTAACCAAAGCGGCCCCAGCTAGCAACATGGTTGTTTTTGTTTTCATCAACTTTTACCCCAGTTTATTTTATTTCAATTACTCTTTTTCTTGAACAGGTGCTTCAAGTGTCACTTGCTCTTTGTCGTCTGTAAATTTGTTTACCACACGCAAAATGTCATTGCTGATGGCCAAAAGCATCAACATCATAATCAGGCCAAAGCCAACACGGTAACCATATTCTTGCGCTTTTTCGCCCAGTGGTTTGCCACGCAATGCTTCAATGAAGTAAAACAGCAAGTGGCCACCATCTAAAACAGGAATTGGGAACAGGTTAATCAATCCAAGGTTAATGGAAATTACCACCATAAACATCACCAAAGAATACCAACCTTGGCTACCCGCTTGGCCAGCAACTTCCGCAATCATCACTGGACCACCCACATGTTTGGCGGAAACTGAACCGGTGATGATTTTACCAATCCCTTCTAGGATGCGGGCTGTAATGTCATAAGTGCGGGTGAAGCCCAGCACCAAGGCGTCGCCCACGCTGTGTTCCACCACCGTTCTTTCACCGCTGGGGGAAACCCCAAGGAATGGGATCACCACTTCTTCGCCCATAAGGTTGTTGCGTTTTTCAACTTTTGGCGCCACCAACAAGGTTAACGCTTGCGCATCACGCTCCATCACCAATGTCATCGGTTTGCCTTGGCTTGCGGCAATGTTTTTAACCACATCGTCCCATTTAAAAACAGGGTTGCCGTCCATCACCAAAAACAGGTCCCCTTCTTGGATGCCACCGGCTTCAGCGGCCGAACCTTCGGTGACCGTGCCCACATGTGGTTTTAAAACCTCTTCACCGCTGAGCATTAAGCCAAACAAGAACACAATCGCCAACACAAAGTTGGCAAGTGGCCCTGCAAAAACAACCCAAATACGTTGCCAAACGCCCTTTTCAAGGAACGCTTCGGACTTTTCTGCCTCGGTTAAATCCTTGGTTTCAGTGTCGCCAAACATTTGAACGTAACCACCCAGTGGCACCAGTGAAAACTTCCACCTTGTGCCGTGTTTATCGTTCCAGCCAAAAAGCTCTTTACCAAAGCCAATGGAAAATGTGGTCACACGCACGCCAACACTGCGGGCTGCGAGATAGTGACCCAATTCGTGGAAAAACACCAAAATGCTTAACACCACAATAAACATCAGCGCCATCCACAAAACGTCGCCACCGGGCAAAGATGAAACCAAACCATTGATCGATTCGAGGGAAAAATCCATAAATTACTATACCTTATTATTACTTGCCTCGGCAGTATAAAAGTATATGAAACGAATGACAAGGACTCTCTTATTTTATATAAGCTCTTGCTCAATTAACTGCCTAATTTTTTTGCAAAAGCTGTTTGACAACACAACCCAAACAGCGGTAAAGTTCAGCACAGTTCAACACCTTTTCTTTTCATCGCTTCAAATCCCCTCTTTTTATTGGAGGCAACACCATGAGCAACACCTTTAACATCATTATAAAATCTCTAAGCCAGGCGAATGTTGACCATACACCCGTCAACCTTTCAAATGCCCTCGAATCACTTCAAGGTCAAATAAATGAATTTAAAAAGAAGTTCCCTGACCACACTCTTTTAACGCCTGAGCAGCAACAAAGATTTAATTACATACGACAGCATGTGGACAGGCACAACAGCCGCAGTGACTTGCAGCGCGAAGCTAAAAAGTACATACTTTCACTTGCTTTAATCATTCACACCCAGATCACCTTTGAACACACCATGGCTGAATGCCACCAAGCATCACTGATTGACAACATAGAAATGCTTCACAAAAAGCTCAAAAATCAAAACTACCGCCCGTTAACGGTTGATGACGAGGCGATTTATAATGCAGGCACCCGAGTTGGCAACATCGCCGATATCCAAAGAGCTTTAAACCATTTTCAAAAGCTGTATCAGGATTACATGGACACCTTAAGCAACAAACCCCTTTAGCGCATAAAAAAAGCCCCCAAAAATGGGGGCTTTTCGCTTTTTAAGATTGCGGTAAAACTTTCAAACAACAGGCTTTTTGATGCATGTTCTGATAATGGTTCAACAACTCACAGTAACGGCCATGCTTTTCCAGCATTTTTATATCCAGCATAGGCATAACACGGCAACCAACCTGAGATAAATTTTTGTGAGTTTGTAACATCCTCGACTTCACTTTTTGGTATAAATAACCATAAAAATGACGACGCAGATATTGCTTAACCCGCACCAAAACAACCGCCGAAATGACAATGTAAGCTATGATAAACAAAAGCATGTTCAGGCTCAGCTCTAAATATTCCCAGCGCAGATAAACCAAGCGCACAACATCCGCCGCCGCCATCACACTGATAATAAGGTGAACAAAGGCCGCAACAGCACCTGTGTCTGGCTCTGCATCGAACAAATGATCATAACGGGACAATTTGCGGTGCAACAAAACCACCACCATAGGATAGAGGACTAAATTGATTGCAAAAGCCAACAAGAAAATTTCAAAACCTTGAATAATTTTGGGGTGAGACCCAAGCCACAAGGCCAACAGTAAAAAGGGCAACATAAGGGCATAAGCCCCGTAAAACGGGTTGATATTCTTAAAATAAAGCATATCGACCTCCTAAAAGGTAAAAAGTCGTGTCCCAACTTGTATACGAAACCTATGCCGACTTGTCAACCAGTTAAAAAGTCACAAAAATTAAACAGCGCCAAAACGGCGGTCCACCGTTTGGTTGCCCAGCAACAGCGCCTTTAATTGTTCACCGTCAAAGTCCGGCCAGGATGTTTCAATAAAACGAAACTCACTGTATGAGCATTGCCATAGCAAAAAGTTGCTAATGCGTTGGTCGCCACCGGTGCGGATAATCAGGTCAGGGTCCTTTTGAAGGCCACTGTCCAAATATGTCGAAAATAGACGCTCGTCCAAGTCACCTACAAAGCGCAGACCACGCTCCACATCGTCGGCAAAGTGCTGTGCCGCGCGGACAATTTCGTCCCTGCCACCATAGTTGATGCAAAAATTCACACACAAGCCTGTGCAATGCTCTGTTTCCGCTTCCACACGTTCAATCATCTCAATCACATCGTCGCTTAAGCGGCCTTGACGGGACTTGTCCCCCATCACCACCAGACGGATGTTATTGTCCTTCAGCTTATTAAGCTGTGATGTAAAGTAAAAACGCAGCAAGTCCATCAAACCGTTCACTTCCTCTTCAGGGCGTTTCCAGTTTTCGCTTGAAAAGGCGTAAAACGTCACCGTTTCCAAACCCAATGACGGCGCAACCTTTAAAATGCTTTCCACCGTTTTGGCACCTTGCCTGTGGCCTTCTAAACGTGCCAAACCACGCTTGGTGGCCCAACGACCGTTGCCATCCATAATAAAGGCGACATGTTTATAAGCTTCTTGCACCGTAAAAGTTCCTTATTTCAACTGCATTTTTTTGACTGTAAGAACGCCAACGGCTCACAATGGAGCCGCTGGGTTATTTATGTTAAGTTTATCAAAAACTTAAACCTGCATAATATCTTCTTCTTTAGAAGCCAAGATATCGTCCACTTCCTTCACCTTTTTATCGGCAATTTTTTGGATATCGTCTGCGTACTTGCGGCTTTCATCTTCTGTAATGTCGCCATCTTTTTCAGCTTTTTTAATGGTGTCCATACCGTCACGGCGTACGTTACGAATGCTTACACGGCCATTTTCGGCATATTTACGCGCCACTTTCACAAGCTCTTGACGGCGCTCTTCGTTCAGCTCTGGCAAGTTAATGCGCAACACGTTGCCTTCGGTGTTTGGGTTTAGACCCAGACCAGAATCACGGATGGCTTTTTCCGTGGCGTTAACAAGACCTGCGTCCCACACGCTGATGGTTAAAGAACGGGTACCCGCAACCGAAACCGTTGCAACCTGTGCAAGTGGCATAGAAGCACCGTAAGCGTCCACCATTACCGGTGCCAACAAATCCGCACTGGCACGGCCTGTGCGCAAACCGTTAAATTCGTGTTTCAAAGCACTCAACGCCCCTTCCATACGGGTTGTTAAATCGGCTAAAACTGCATCAATCATGTCTATTTCCTTTTTTCTCTCAAAAATCTTAATAATCTAAATAATTGTTATCGTTTGTCTTGAACTGTGTTGTTCACAAGGGTGCGCTTCACCCGTCCTTCCAACGCGTCAATCAAGCTGTTTTTCCCAGTGATAGAGCACACCATCAGCGGCATGTTATGCTCCCGGCACAAGGCAATGGCTGCACCGTCCATCACTTTTAAATTGTCCACCAAAATGTCTTTGTACGAAATGTCGCCAAAGTGTTCGGCATCGTCAAACTTGTTTGGGTCTTTGTTGTAAATCCCGTCCACCTGTGTGGCCTTGACCAAAAGGTCGGCTTCCAGCTCAATGGCACGCAAAGCGCCTGCGCTGTCGGTGGTGAAAAATGGGTTGCCTGTCCCGCCTGCCAAAATCACAATACGGTCCTTTTCCATGTGGCGCAAAGCACGGCGACGGATGTACGGTTCAGCAATAGAGTTCATTTCCACCGCAGTCATCACACGGGTGAATTTGCCCTTTTCCTCTAGGATGCTTTGCAAGGCCAACGCGTTGATAACCGTTGCCAGCATGCCCATGCTGTGGGCTTGCGCTTCTTCAAAGCCAGCTTCCGCCGCTTCGGCACCGCGTAAAATGTTACCCGCCCCTAACACAATGCCAATTTGCAGGCCTTTGTCATGCAGGGTGACCACTTCGTCCGCCAAATGGTTGATGGATTCGATGGACAAAACACCACCAGAACCCGGCTTTGCCATTCGTTCACCCGAAAGCTTCAACAGCACGCGTTTGTATAAGGCCATAAATACTACTTACTTTTTATTGGTTTTTGCATAAGTTTATCTATCATAACCCTTACGCCAAGTCAAAAACAACTCAAAAAAAAGCAAAAAAGTTAAAAACAGCCCACACCATTCAAACTGCCCACAATCCACCTTGACTTTACCCCCCAAGCCTTTTATAAATAAATAGAAATTGAAACACCCTCTTTTTTTCTTTCCGCTTGAGGACCCCTCATGAACGATACACACTGTAAACGCAATTATTACAATGCTTGCCTACTTTCGTGGATGTTGGCTTTTGTCAGCGTTCTTGGCACCAGCATATTTTTAAGCGCCCCCACAAGCCACCCTGCCTTTTTAAACAATTTTGTTTATTTGACCTTGGGTTGCACACTCATCAACCTCATCCTTTTTTATTTTAGAATTGCGCCCTTCAACAGGTTTAAAAAACAAAAACCCGTGGCTTACCCCGTGCTGATCGCCACAGCCATGCTGGCCGTGCATATCATCGCAAGCCTTTTCATTTACATCCTTTAAATTTGGAGCAACATATGAACACTTATTTTACCAAGTTTATGAAAATTATGCAGTACGGCCTCGCCATCAGCAACCTTACGATGTTTTATAGCGCTTACAGCGCCAGCAACGCAGGCCTTCAGGCGAAGGACACCATCTTATGGATTGTCAGCGGCACCTTAGTAGCGCTTTTAACCACTTGGTACAGCCACTTACGCAAGGTACAGCCAAGCCTAGCCTACCAATTTACAACCATGACCACCGTGACCATTGTCGCCTGGATTGGCATCTCTGCCATTTTTGTGGGTAATATGCTGGCAAACTTTCAAATCAGTCTTCTTTGTGGCGCCGCCTTGATGGTCATCATCATGTCCCTCATCCTCAAATTTAGCAAAAAGCCATTGCAAGATTTAACCACCTAATCACGACCCGAAAAAGACCTGCTGCAACAGCAGGTCTTTTTTTATACCCCTCCTCTTTCTAGCCACTCAAAAAAAGAGCACCCACCCCAAACAGTGTGTGATGCACATTGTAGGCATCAAGACGTCTTTTTTGCGTCTTCTATGCGGCCATATGCGTCTCTGATTCGTCATTATGCGCATTTAATTCGCCTTTTTGCGCACAAAAAACTGACAGCTGTGAACAACCACTAACAAAAACCCAGCCCACAAAAAAAGACCGCTTAAAAAGCGGCCTTTTAAATAAAGTGTTTCGAAAATTAAGAAGCCATTGTCTTCGCAACTTCTGCTGCAAAGTCTTCTTCTTTCTTCTCAATACCTTCGCCAAGTGCGTAGCGTGTGTAGCCTGCAAGCTTAGCGCCAGCATCTTCAACAACTTGGCCAACCTTACGGTCAGTATCCATTACAAACGCTTGGTCTACAAGGCAAATTTCTTCGCAGAACTTGTTGATACGACCTTCAACAATCTTCTCGATGATGTTTTCTGGCTTGCCAGAAGCTTTTGCTTGCTCAGTGTAAACGTCACGCTCTTTTGCGATAACAGCTGGGTCAACAGACGCACGGTCCATGAACTGAGGGTTAGAAGCTGCAATGTGCATTGCAACGTGGCGTGCCACTTCTTCAACCTTCTCGCCTGTGCCTTCAAGGCCAACAAGCACACCAATTTTACCACCAGCGTGAACGTAAGCGTTCACTGTACCGCCGGCAACTTCAAGCACGTCCGCACGGCGGATGCTCATGTTTTCACCAATTTTCGCCACAAGTTCAATCAACTTATCGGCAACAGTTGTTGAGCCTTCGTAAGTTTGTGCTTTCAACGCTTCAACGTCTGTTTCACCTGTTTCAATTACAAGGTCTGCAACTTTGGCAACAAACTCTTGGAAAGTTTCGTTTTTCGCAACAAAGTCTGTTTCAGAGTTTACTTCCAACACAACACCTTTAGAACCGGTTGTTTTGGTGTAAACCAAACCTTCACTGGCAACACGACCAGCTTTTTTCTCAGCTTTCGCCATACCTTTTTTGCGTAGAAAATCAACCGCAGCATCAAAGTCGCCACCGTTTTCTACCAAAGCTTTTTTAGCATCCATCATGCCTGCGCCAGTTGCTTCGCGCAGCTCTTTAACCATAGAAGCTGTAATTGTCATTTCAAATCTCCGTTTTCAATAAAATTGTAAAAAGGCGGGTTGCCCCGCCTTCAATGTCTTAGTTGGCGGTTGCAGAAGTGTTTGTCTTCGCATCAGCTTTAGGAGCTGCTGTTTCAGCAGACTTCTCTTCAGCTTTTTCGTCTTTCGCCGCAGCAGTTGCCTTAGGAGAAAGCTTCACAACTGTTTTACGCTGACCACCTTTGGCAGGGCGTGCAACAGCAGGTGCAGACTTAACTTGAGCTGCGATACCATCCAATACAGAATCTGAAACAAAACGAGCGTATAGGTTCAACGCGCGGATTGCATCATCGTTACCAGGAATTGGGAAGTCAATACCTTTAGGGTCTACGTTAGTATCAATGATACCAACAACAGGAATACCCAATAGGTTCGCTTCTTGAATGGCCAAACGCTCTTTCTTCGCATCGATTACGAAGATAATATCTGGAAGGCCTTTCATGTCCTTAATACCACCCAAAGCACGTTGTAGCTTGGCGTATTCACGCTCAAGGTTCAAACGTTCTTTTTTGGTCAAGTGAGCCATTGTTGCCTCGTCCGCAAAGTTTGCTTCCAAGTCTTTTAGGCGTTTGATAGAAGAACCAATTGTTTTCCAGTTGGTCAACATACCACCCAACCAACGGTGGTTAACGTAGTACTGACCGCAACGTTCTGCAGCTTCAACAATCACGTCCTGTGCTTGTGGTTTTGTACCTACAAAAAGAACGCGACCACCACCCGCAACAGTTTTGCGGATCATGCCAAGTGCTGTGTAAAGCATTGGAACAGTTTGTTGAAGGTCAAGAATGTGAATGTCGTTACGCTTACCGAAGATGAAGGGCGCCATTTTTGGGTTCCAACGTGAAGCACGGTGACCAAAGTGTACACCTGCTTCCATCAATTCGCGGATTGTAAATTGTGGGAATGCCATAATTTAATTTTCCTTATCATATTTATATTTACTGGTTTTTACGTCCACACAGTAGAATTGAGAAAACTCAACACCAGACGGTTTATTCGGCTTGAACGCTTTATTGCATCGTCCCGCACCGGCTAAACCTATGACTGTATGTGCGATATCTAGTTGGCAGTTATAACACTTTTCACCATAATTTCAAGGCAAAAAAAGAATTAAGACGCCATTTAACAGCGCTTAATTAAAAAACAAGGAGCGCAAAATAAATAAAGTGCTCAACGTTCGTTACGCTCCTATATAGATAGTATGTGACTTTGACCGAATCAACCCCATTTACATCAAGGGTAAGGCAGATAAATCTTTGGTATAACGCATACCCCCTCAAAAAAGCTGACAGTTTATATAAACACCTGAAAAACCAAGCCTAGAACAAGCTTAACAAGGGTATTATGGGGGTATTTTTTTACGTTTCAAGGGTTGAATGTCAGATTTTTTACACTATGGCCACATGTCCCACTCCATAAGCAATTAAGAAAAGCTGAACGTCGCACCAACAATAATTTTAAAAGCGACCCAAAACAGCCAAGGTGATTAAGAGGGGAAAAGAACATGAGTAAATTTGACACCGCAGACCATAGAAATATTTTGCAACAATATCTGAACTCGATTCAGCATTACCAGACTTTAAGCTTTCAAGAAGAGCAAGAGCTGGCACGCAAATGGAAAAACACTGGCAACAAACGCGCCGCCCACAAATTGGTGAACGCCCATTTGCGCTTGGTGGTAAAAGTTGCGCTTGGCTTTAAAGGTTATGGTCTACCAGTCAGCGAGATCATTCAAGAAGGTAACATTGGTTTAATGCAAGCCATCAAACGCTTTGACCCGGACAAAGGCTTCCGCCTTTCCACTTACGCCATGTGGTGGATCCGCGCGTCTATTCAAGAATATGTTTTAAATTCTTGGTCATTGGTTAAAATTGGTACAACCGCCGCCCAGAAGAAACTGTTTTTCAACTTGCGTAAAATTCGTAACAAGCTCAATGAAATGTCAGACGAGCAATTGTCAATGAACGCAGTTGATCACATCGCCAAAGAGCTTGATGTTAAACCAGAAGAAGTTGAACAAATGAACCAGCGTATGATGTCTTCTGACCAAAGCCTCAACGCCTTTATCAACGACGAAAATGGCGGCGAATGGCAAGACTGGTTGATTGAAGAAAGCGCCAACCAAGAAGAGATTTACAGCCATAAGGAAACAACAACCATCCGCCGTAAGTCTTTAGAAAGTGCTTTGGAAAAGCTGGACGATCGTGAACGCAAAATTTTGGTTGCACGTCGCCTCACCGAAAAGGAAAACACACCCACACTGGAAGACCTAAGCATGAAGTTTGGCATCTCCCGCGAGCGTGTGCGCCAACTGGAAGTGCGTGCCTTTAATAAGGTTAAAAAAATCATGGCTGCATAAGCTACCCCCCTCACTCACCAAAAAGCCCTGTTTCGCAGGGCTTTTTTAATTCAGACACTTAGGTGTCAACTTACATTTGTGCACCTACCCATAAAGACATATGGAGACAACGTAAAAGGATAGTGGGTACGACAATGTTTAGAAAACTGATTCCCAGCTTAACCGAAGAAGAAAGCATCATCTTAAAAGGTTACATGCAGGCCGGCCAAGTGCCACAAGGTTGTGTTTTAATGGAAATGGGCAAAGACGAACAAGACCTTTATTTTATCATCAGTGGGCAATACGACATTTATCAAAAAGTTTCCTTAGCCAACAACAACAGCAGTGTTTTGCACCTTGCCAGCCTGGAAGGTTTAAATCTGATTGGCGAAATCAACTTGTTTTTAAGCGAAGCCCGCAGTGCCAGCATTCTCACCCGCACTGAATGCAAATATTTTAAATTGCACCACAATAAACTGGAGGCACTTTTAGCAGAACACCCACAAATTGCAGCAAAAATTTATCAACATGCGGGGCAAACGGTGGCCAAACGCCTGCGCACCATGCAAGAAAACATTTATAACAAAATGGTTGAAACCTCTGAAACCACCCATGAAGCCTTAAAACATATGAACAAATTTGTGGGTCCAACCAAAATTTGCTCCCTCCGATTAAGTGAAAAACTGTTCCCAACCTGTTATCAAAAACCAGTCAAAATTGGTTGAAAGGTTCATTTTAACGCTGTGTGTCCATCCAACGCTTTTCCATGTGGAAGTATATAAACGTTGCCGACCATGCAATCAACATCAGCCCCACCACCGCTTCAACCCCTGTTAACCAGCGCAAGTAAGCTGTTGGGTACACATCACCAATCCCTAAGGTGGAGTAACTGGCGACAGAGTAATATATAAAGTCCTGCATGGTGGGTTGGGACGTAACAGCCCCTTCTAAAGTGCCCAAGCCTAAAAAAACAGCCAACTTAAAACCAAGGGCATACAGTAAAATTTCGGCAAAGTGCGCCATGGAAATAACCATAACAGTGCAAAAAATCCGCTTACGGTGCCCCCACTGCACCACTTTTAAGAGATGCGTTTGTAAAAAATGTAAAATTTCATAATGCAAAAGGCATGCAATCGCAGAGATTACAAGCGATCCAAGCAATGCGATCCAAAACATATCACCACCAAGTTCATTTTTTCCTTTTTCTTGTACCACAAATTGTGTACACTCTTATCCATAGTACAACAAATGCCAAACAACTGGCATATAATTACATTAACTTTTTTCGTAACTTTACGTATATCCACTCACTCTAAGTGATAATTATATCCTTATTCTCTAAACCATTTATACCTTACACTTCATGACTAGACTCGGAGGTTATCCCTATGTCTAATATTAACAAAACTGACTTCAGCTGTCTGACTTGTGGCATTTCAGAAAATGGCACAAAACAAGCAATTGACCAAAAAAGTCAACAAATGCTTAACTTGATTGATCAAGTAAAAGCTTTACCTGATGATGAAATGGAAAAAATTGAACAACTGAACAGCCAAATTGAGATTTTAAAATCTCAATTGAATGAGCTGAAGACGGTTAAGTTCATGGATTTCCTCCCACAAATGGAAGCTGTGTCTTCGACCAAGCTCGCAAAGTTGCGCCAAGCCTTAAAACAGGCTGAAACGCCTGAGGAAAGGCAAAGCATTCAAACGCAAATCAACATCCAGCAAGGCCATATTAGCTATCTCAACGCTGTCCACGCAGACAGCTGCATATGTAACAAATGCGCCATAGAAATGCTGAACAGCGACGGCTTCATCTCACCGGATGAGCTAGGCCTGGTTAAAAGTGAAACGTCAACAGCCCCTGAAGGCCAAGTCGCATCACTTGAAAACCTGCCCTACGCTGAAGAAATTTGCGATTTCATCAGCAGTTATGTCATCGGTCAGGACCATATCAAGCCGTTTGTTTCTGGTAAAGTTGCCATGCATTATCGTTCGTTATTTGTAGCGAATGATAGTGGCGACATGGACGATTTCGTCCAACAGAACATTTTAATGATTGGTCCAACTGGTGTCGGTAAAACCGAGCTGATTCGACGTATTCGTAAGTTTATGTCTCAAAAACTGGGTTGCGTGCCGATTCACACTGTCAGTGCGAACAAGCTTACCGCAGAAGGTTACGTCGGTGCCAGCGTCAGCGACATTCCAAATGCATTGGTTCATAAAGCTTTTCAGTACGCAACGTCCATTGACAAACTTGAAGGCGAAGAAGCACTTGCTCGCGCCGTTCAATATGTGCACCAAAGTATTTGTCACCTTGATGAAATTGACAAAATCTGCGGTCCTAGAAACACAACCGGTCCGGATGTTGGTGGTGAAAAGGTTCAACAAGCCCTCCTTACGCTAATTGAAGGTGAGGAAGTATCTGTTGATATCGCAATTGGCCCAATGCAAAAAGCCACCGTGCAAATTGACACCAGCAAGATTCTGTTTATCACAACTGGTGCCTTCATGTCGCAAAGTGGCGGAAAGTCCATTTATGAAATAATGGATGAACGCATGGCTCAGGAGTCTCAAGGTAACGAGAAAGCCGGCGGCCTTCTTGGTAAAGCCACTCCAAAGAGTGACGTAGCCAGCACCTGCATTGACGGTTCAAAGTACGACGTGCAAATGACCGACCTGGTAAAATATGGCATGATTCCTGAACTGGCTGGCCGACAACCAAACGTTGTTTGTTTGTCTAGCCTGTCTCAGTATGAAATTAGCCGCATTGTCACCGAGCCGAAAAATGCCCGTCTGCCCAAGCAGATTTCGGGTATTATAAAAGCTTATGGCATTCACATTACCTTGTCTGAAGGCATGGAAGCTTTAATCAATGACAAAACAGGTGAAGAGCACCAAGTCAACGAAGTTGTCGCATCTATTGCAAAACACGCAACGAAACTTGGCACCGGTGCCCGTGCAATCAACGGCATTGTTGGTCGCATCATCACCCCGATGGAGTCATATCCACGTAAACTGAGCAATTGCAAAGTTCAACTGGTTCCGGAATCACTGGATGATCCGTATCAATCTTTGGTCTTCGAAAAAGGCTCGGATGAAGGTGTAACCTTAGCCGAATACCTGAAAGAAGAAATTGCAAAGGTTGGTGCTCCGAAGGTGGAAACTGACGAACCTAAAAGCGAGGAAAATGACTCTAAATGAGCCATAGACCGACAAAGCCCTCTTTTTTAAGAGGGCTTTTTTTTGCGTTAAACTTAAAAGACACCGTGCAAATTTGCGCAATTTTGTTTAGGATATAACCCTTAAAAAAGCTAACAGACAAAAGGTGAACCATGGCTAAAGTTAAAACAACCTACGCATGCAATGAATGTGGCAGCGTTTTCCCAAGGTGGATGGGGCAATGCAGCGATTGTAACGCATGGAACACCATTGAAGAACAAAAGCCCATTGGCACCCTCACCGCCAAATCTGGCGCCAAAGCCAAAGCCGCCACCGTGGTTTCTTTACAAACAGAAAGTCAGCCCGAAAAGCGCCTAAACACCGGAATGAGCGAATTTAACCGCGTGCTTGGCGGCGGCCTTGTGGAAGGGTCTGCCGTGTTAATTGGTGGTGACCCCGGTATTGGTAAATCCACCATTTTGCTTCAAACAGCATCAAACTTGGCTCAAACAGGGCAAAACGTCCTCTACATCAGTGGCGAAGAATCGGCCTATCAAATTCAAATGCGAGCCAAACGCCTTGGGGTTGAAAAGGCCCCCATTTCCCTTTCCAACGCTTTAACGCTGGAAGTGATTTTGGCCACCATGCGTGAAGAACGACCCGACGTGGTGATTATTGATAGTATCCAAACCGTTTACAGCGAAACGTCGGACAGTGCGCCGGGCACCGTTTCCCAAGTGCGCATTGCCGCACATGAGTTGATTCAAGCGGCCAAAAACAGTGGCTGTATCATTATTTTTGTAGGTCATGTCACCAAGGATGGCAACATTGCAGGCCCCCGCATTTTAGAGCATATGGTCGACAGCGTCATGTACTTTGAAGGTGACCGTGGCAACAGCTTTAGGCTACTCCGCTCCTTTAAAAACCGCTTTGGCTCCACTGGCGAAATTGGCGTTTTTGACATGCAGGAAACAGGACTTGCAGAAGTGCCCAACCCGTCGGCCATTTTCCTTGAAGAACGTCCCGAAAACGCCCCAGGCTCTGCCGTTTTACCAGCAATGAACGGCACAAGACCCATTTTGGTGGAAATTCAGGCCCTTGTCTCCTCCTCTAATTTGGCGCAACCAAGACGTACCACACTGGGGGTGGACCCTGGCCGTGTGGCCATGATTGCCGCCGTTTTGGACAAGCATGGAGGTTTTAGCTTTAGCGATCATGACATCTTTTTAAACGTCACCGGCGGGATTAAGGTCAACGAACCAGCAGCCGACCTTGCCATTGCATCGGCTTTGGTGTCATCGCTGATGAACAAACCGATCAACCAACACAAACTTATTTTTGGCGAAATTGGCCTAAGTGGCGAGGTTCGAAATGTGAATTACAGCGAGCAACGCTTAAAAGAAGCTGAAAAGCTGGGTTTTTTAAGCGTCATCACCCCACACAGCAAGAAAAAGCAGGACTTTAAAACAAAATTAGAACTCTGCCCCCTTAAAACAGTGGGCCATTTAGGGTCGGCCATTTTTGATTAAAGAAAACAATTAGATATAAAAAAGTTTTCATTTTTTTGCATTTTAGACTTGGAAAGCGCAATTTAAGCACTATCATTTATATATAAATATAAAGCGCAAAACAACTTGCGCACACCTTAACTTTAAACTGCGTGCCATTCTGCACGCCCCAACCTTCCCTAAGGAACGTTTATGTCTAAACATGACCGTAAAAGTACCCGTAAATTGATGAAACGTATGATCGAGTCTGCTAAAAAAGGCTCAAAAACCAAGAAGGCTTTGACCCCAGAAGTTCTGGAAGCACGCTTTGCCCACATACTGGACAACGCGTCTGATGTGGACGCTATTAGCAATTACGCAGAAGCCGCTTACAAAGCAATTTCAAATGCAAATGAACAGGTTCAAACACGTATCACCAACATACTGGAAAAACAAATCGACCAACTGTGCACACTCCTGCGCACACGCGGACGCATAGACTCATACCGTGATTACAGCAAGCTAAAAGGCAAGCTGAAAAAAATCAAACTTGGTCAAAAGTTCTATGATGAATGCCGATAGCGACCCATAAAACCCTCTCACACTTTGTGCGAGGGTTTTATTTTTTTGCGTAAGGGTTGCGAGAACCCATTGGCTTAATGTGCAAGGCAATACCATATAAATCAAACGCTTTGCGCAAACCATTTTGCAAATAGCGAACGTAAGAACTTGGCAGCTCTTCTGGCATGTTACAAAATAGGGCAAATGTTGGTGGCTCATTGTCAATTTGCGACATGTATTTAATTTTCATGCGTCTGTTTTTACGCATGGGTGGTGGGTTTTCCTCGGTCATGCCTTCTAAAAAGCGGTTTAACTGCGAGGTGGAAAGCCTTGTCTGCCATTTTTCGTGCAGGTTCAACACCGTTGGCAAAATGTTTTCCACACCCTTGCCGTTTAATGCACTCATCAACACAAAAGGCACGCCTTTCACTTGCGAAAAGCTGTGTTCAAGGCGGTGTTTAATTTCTTCCACTGCTTTGTTTTTGTCTTCCACCAAGTCCCACTTATTCAAGCCAATCACAAGAGGTTTGCCTTTTTCAACAGCATGGGACGCTAAGATGGCGTCTTGCTTTTCAAAAGCTTGGGTTGCATCAATCATCAACAATACCGCTTCACTTTTGGCCATGGCGCTCATCGCACCGGTCACGCTCATTTGCTCAAGGTCTGCGTTGACTTTACCTTTTTTGCGTACACCGGGGGTGTCCACCAATTCAATCAGGTGGCCATCCACCTCCCAAAGGGATCCGATGCTCTCTCGGGTTAAGCCCGCTTCTGGGCCTGTGAGCATACGGTTGGACTTCAGTAACTGGTTCACCAAGGTGGACTTGCCCGCATTGGGGCGACCAATAATACAAAGTGGCAGCACATAACGCTCGTCTTCCACTTCCTCTTCAATTTCAGCAGCGGCAGCTTCCAACAAAGGTTGTAAGTGCATATAAAGCTCATCAATTCCTTGGCCATGCGCCGAAGAAATCAGCACCGCATATTCAAAGCCTAAGCTGTAAACTTCATACAACACGTCTTCACTACGCTTCACATCCGACTTGTTCACCACCGGAATAATCGGCTTGTTAAAAGCACGAATACGGGCAGCAAGCTCTTCATCGGCTGAGGTAACACCGTCTTTACCGTCAATCATAAACAAAATAACATCACTGCTGGCCACAGCCTCTTCCGCCAGCACGTTCAAGCGTGAGGCCATCCCTTCAACACCCAGCTCAATACCGGCAGTGTCCACCAATTCATAATTAAAGTCGCCAATCGATGCTTCAAAAATACGGCTATCCCGAGTGACACCAGCTTGGGCGTCAACAATGGCGTCTTTTCGGCCTGTTAGGCGGTTAAACAATGTGGATTTACCAACATTGGGACGACCCGATATAACCACACGGGGGAACTTTTTCTTCTCAAGGGATGACGCCATAAACTAAGTTTCTTTCTTACTTAAATGTGTAAATACGCGCTTTGTCGGTCAGGACAATCAAACGCTCATTGCTGACAATGGGTGGCAGGCTCATCGCCTCCCCAACGTCAAAGGATGATACTTTTTCACCATCAAATGGGTCCACGGTCAAAACCTCACCCACAGATGACGTGATAAACAAACGGTCGCCCGCCAACACAGGCCCCGCAAAATAAGCATTTTCGTCTTGGTGGTCTTCATCCAAGTAAAGGGTTAAATCCTTGACCCAGCGAATCAAACCATCACGGCGGTTGATGCATACCAACTCGTCATTTTCAGTCACCACGTAAACAACAGACCCCGCAACCCAAGGCATCTGAGTGGCGCTTAAAGCAACACTCCAAAATCGGCGACCATTTTTCAGATCAAACGCTGTTAACTGACCATTATGGTTCACAGCGTACACCACACCGTCAGCAATCACCGGTGACGCTTCCACATCCACCAGCGACGAATACAAATCCGCCCCCACATTTACTGACAGGGCGTCATACCAGAGGTAACGGCCATCTTTTTGGCTTAAGGCGTAAATTTCACCGCTTGAATAAGGCACCATAACCACACCTTCACTGGCAATTGAAGCCGACGGGCCACCTAAAATGGCCAACTGTTCTTCAATGCCGTTGTGGGTCCACTCTAGTTTACCGGTTTGAACATTCAGTGCAAAAAAGCTGTTGTTTTGGGTGATGATATAAACATGGTCACCGGCCACCGCAGGGGCAGATGAAACAGGAAGGTCTAACGCTGTGCGCCACATTTCTTCACCGTTTAAGACATTTAGGGCGACAATTTCACCATTGGATAGCGCCACAAAAACAGCATTGTTTTTAACAGCCAACACCGGTGCATTTAATAGATCTTTCTCGTTTGAAGTTGTCAACTCCACTTCCCAAAGCTCTTCACCGTATTCCAGTGAAATGGCAAACACCTCACCTTTTGTATTGGCCGCAAAAACGGCACCGTTTTCAACCACGGGGGTACTAAGTAACCTTTTAGACTTGGTGTTTCCGCCACCAAGGGAAGCCTTCCATGACATTGTCACATTTTGAGGCAATGCAATATTAGAGTAGTCATGGCTGCTGTTGCCACCATTTTGGCTCCAAGATTCAACAACCGATGTTCTCGGCAAGCGTAAAGCCGTTTGCAATGCGGCTGGATTTTCTTGCAAGGCACTTTTGCGCACGTTGACAGAAATACGCTCACCTTCGAGCACTGTTTTTTCCACACCACTACTGCATGCTGTGAGCAACATAGCTGGAAGAATCACTGTTGAAATTAACTTTTTCATTTTTGCCCCATATTTTTAATTGTTATGCACCACGGTTTAACGCATCGACACGGCCTTGGACACGTTGACGCATTGGCTGTGGCAAGGCTGGGTTAACCACAAGATTTTCATACAATTTAAGTGCTTTTTCTTGCTCGTTTTGTTTTTCGTAAGAAATGGCTAACAATTCTTTGGCTGATAAGGTGAAGACACCCTCATTTTCTGCCAACTCTTTCAAAATAGGTTGTGCTTTGCTCACATCTTTTTCAATCATCATCATTGCCAGTTTCAGGTTGGCCAATTCAGCAAATTCTTTTTCATTGGCGTTTTTAGCAATGTCGCTGTAAATGGCACTGGCTTGGTTAAATTCACCCTGTGCAACAAATGATTCTGCCTTTGCAAACCATGCATATGTTTGGTAACCCTTAGAACCGTTTTCAATAATGGTGTTATATTTTTCGGGCGCCACGTCGACATTTTGTTCAATAGACCACAAAGCATCGGCTTGCTTTTTTAAGCCTTTCTCAGCTGTTTGAGCATACCACTGCCATGATGTCACCACCACAAAAAGACCAACCACACCGGAAACAATTTTAAATTTATGATCATTCCAAAAGGCCAACATATTGTCGACGTGCATCGCCGATTCAACCTCACGCATGAAGCGATTGACATCTTGTACGTTTTCTTCTTTTTTGCGGTTACGTTTTGTCATGGTTTTTACTTTCAATTCCTATCAATAATCACGTTGAACTAATACCCGATTCTGCACAAATAATCAATAAAAGATAATATGTTACTTTGGCAAAGATGCTAATAATTTTTGTGTGTAAGGGTGCTGTGGCTTGTTAAAAATTTCATAAGCGGTGCCTTGTTCAACAATTTGACCGTCCTTCATCACCAAAACACGGTCGCTAATTTGTGAAATCACCCGTAAATCGTGGGATACAAAAAGGTAGCTCAGCTGATACTTATCTTTCAAACTTTGCATCAAATCCAACACCTGTTTTTGCACAGAAACGTCCAATGCGCTGACAGCTTCATCGGCAATAATTAAAGATGGACGCAATGCCAAAGCCCTGGCAATACCAATCCGCTGCCTTTGACCACCACTAAATTGGTGCGGGTAACGGTGGTAGGCTTCTTTTGGCAAACCCACATCTGCCAACAAATCTTCAACAAATGTTTTGCGTTCGGCCGCCTTCATCAAGCCGTGGGCTTTAAGGCCTTCTTCAATGGTTTTACCAACAATCATCCGTGGGTTGAGTGACGAATAAGGGTCTTGGAAAACCATCTGCATTTCTCGGCGCATGGCCTTAAGCTGTTTGGCTTTAAAATGGGTGGTGTCTTCCCCATTGATGCGAATGACTCCACCATCCATATCATGGAGGCGGATTAAGCAACGTGACAAGGTGGACTTTCCGCAACCACTTTCCCCCACAACGCCAACCGTTTCACCCTTGCCAATGGTAAAAGAAACGTTGTTTAACGCTTTAAACGGCTTGTGTTTGCCAAAAAATCCTCCTTCTTTGACCATAAAGGTCTTGGATAGATTGTTCACTTCTACCAAAGGTTGTTTTTCGGGGACATTTTTTTGACCCTTTGCCAAGTCCGGCATGGCGGCCAATAATTTTTTGGTATAATCATGCTTTGGCTTTTTCATGACCGATTGAACAGTGCCAAATTCAACCCCTTGACCGTCCTTCATCACCAAAACATGGTCAGCCATTTGGTGAACCACGCCAAAGTCATGGGTGATGAACAGAACCGCCATCCCCATTTCCGCTTGAAGGTCCTTAATCAAATTTAAAATTTCACCTTGAACCGTTACGTCCAACGCAGTTGTCGGCTCATCCGCAATGAGCAGTTTAGGCTCTAACGCCAAAGCCATGGCAATCATCACACGTTGTCGTTGACCACCAGACAGCTGAAACGGGTATTCGTCATAACGCCTTTCTGGCTGTGGGATTTTAACCTTTTCAAAAAGGGTGAGTACTTTTTGTTTAATTTCTTTTTTGCTCAAGTTGGTGTGAATTTGGAAAACTTCCGCCACTTGCTGACCCACCGTCATCACCGGGTTAAGCGCGGTCATCGGCTCTTGAAAGATCATCGCCATTTCACGCCCTCTCAAAGGGCGGATATCCCGATCGCTTAAATAGGTCAGGTCATTGTCCTCAAACAAAATTTCTGCCGCTTTAACCGTTGCATTTTCGGGCAACAAACCCATCACACTGAGTGAGGTGAGACTTTTGCCAGAACCACTTTCCCCCACCAAGCATAGTGTTTCACCTTGGTTAAGTTCAAACGAAACGTCTTGCACAACCTGCTTTTCAGCAAAGGATATGTTAAGATTTTGAACCGAGAGTAATTTATTTTTTTTCATAACGCTTAGTGTACAAAATTCACCCCAAAGAGGCAAAATAAAAAGCCACCTCTTACGAGATGACTTCAATCGCTATTTTTTTGTAGAGCCTGCGAATTTCTTCTTGCGGCTTTTGAGCACTGTGTTTGATTTCAATATCAAACGGCAGGTCCTTGGCGGCCTCAAAAACAATATCACGGATCGCACCCATACAAGTGCCACAACCTGGTTTATTTTCACCTGATTGATTCAGTTTGATACGAATATCAACCAAAACTGTGTCAGTTACCGCACGGACATCTTGTAGGTATTTGCGTACAAATGCATTGATATAGGCATCGTTGCGTGTTGCGCATGCACAAACTATCATAGAAAATCCTTACCCTTTAAAAGGGTGGTTAGATAAAGCGAAAGGTGGTTCAAAATATTTTCTATAAATAATTGTGGGTGTAAAACATCATAAAATCAAGTTACTGCGCACAAAAAAACCACCTTAGGGTGGTTTTTTTGTCGTATTTTTGTTTAACGGCGCTCAAAGCCTTTGCCATTGCAACGTGAACAGGTTGAACCAAAGGTCATTGTTTTATTACCATGACATTTTTCGCAAAGTTTTTGACCCGAAGGGATGTCTGTACCGTCTGGTAACTTACCATTTTTGCTGAACATAAATCAGTCCTTAGCACCGAACCGGTGCGTGATGTAAAAGTAAAGAAAGATTGGTTATTGCATTGGTAAGTTTAGTGAGCCTTCAACAAATTTCAAGTGCTGGTTTAAACTTTTCCATTCTTTCTGGCTTTTACAAGGTCTTCAAAGTATTGGTCAGCATGAAAACTGGAGCGTACCAAAGGCCCTGAAGCTACAAGCAAGAAACCTTTCATCTTCGCTTGGGTTTCATAGTCCTTAAACTGTTCTGGTGTAACATACTCTTTAACCGGATAATGCGCTTTGGACGGGCGTAAATATTGCCCTAAAGTTAAAAAGTCTACCCCAGCACTGCGCATATCGTCCATCACCTGTAACACTTCGTCACGGGTTTCACCCAAGCCAAGCATCAGGCCAGACTTTGTAAACATCTGAGGGTGACGTTCCTTCACACGTTGCAACAAGCGCAATGAACCAAAGTAACGTGCCCCAGGGCGCACTTCACGGTACAGCCTTGGCACCGTTTCAAGGTTGTGGTTAAACACATCGGGCATGGCATCGGCCACAATGTCAATACAGTCTTCTTTGCGGCGGAAGTCCGGCGTTAGAATTTCAACGGTGGTGTTATCAGAATTTTCTTTAACCGCACGGATACACTTCGCCCAGTGGCTTGCACCACCATCCACCAAGTCATCCCGATCAACCGATGTGATAACCATGTGCTTCAAACCCAGCTCGCGCGCCATGTCCGCCAAGTGTTGTGGCTCATCGGCGTTGACCTTGTTGGGTTTGCCCGTTTTGATGTTACAAAAGGCACAGCCACGGGTGCAGGTATCGCCTAAAATCATGGTGGTTAAATGGCCAGACGCCCAGCAGTCTCCAATGTTTGGGCAGGCCGCTTCTTGACAAACTGTAACCAAACCCTTTTCAGCCACCTTCTTTTTAAGTGCAAAGTATTCAGGGCTTTGCGGTGCACGCACACGCAACCAGTCTGGTTTTGGGGCACGCATGTCGAGACCATTGTCTAAATTACGAATTTTAGAAGCACCGTTGCCGCGCGTTTCTTTGCGGCGCATACTTTCAGGCACTGGCGCATCGGCCACCGATTCATACCCCAAGTCCGAAACACCTGTGGCATCAATCCCCGCGGAAGCAAGCTCCTGACGGATTGCTTCTCTGTTTTGATCATCCGTATCCATGACAATTTGAACTTTAGACATGTTCACACACCCTTTAAAAATGATTAGAAAAGAACCTTACAAAAACAAAATCAAAAAAGCAAGTTAAGAGCTTAAACGCCACACAAAACTACCTTGCAGATTTCAACTTCTCAATTTCATCTTGTAGATTTTCAATTTGTTTTTGCTGTTCTTGCATTGCTTTTAGCATAGGTGCAATAAGTCCCACATAATTCACCGACTTGGTTCCCATGTCATCGTCTGCCGTATTCACTAGTTCTGGATAGATTTTTTCCAAGTCTTGCGCAATCACACCCAGTTCCACCACAGCCGGATTATCCTTCATTTCAAAGCTAACCGCTTGTACTTGTTTTATTTTAGCAAGTTCGTCACCCAAAGGTTGGATGTTTTGCTTCAAACGCCTGTCTGATACATCCGTGATTGTTCCTGTGTACTGAACCGACCCTGAAACATCCAGCGCAACATCTGCTGACACTTTGTTGATAGCCACTTCACCACCCACAATAGCCATGGTCCTATGGTCAGAAACGGTGTAATCTACATTATTTAAACCAATAGCAACGCTATACAAACCTGTTGCAGAAACAGAATGCCCGATAGCAGTAGAGTAATCACCAACTGCATTCGTAAAGCGGCCCATAGCCGTGGAATAATCACCAGATGCGATTGTTCTGTTCCCCATAGCAGTGGAAATAATACCTGAAGCCACATTCACTGCACCCATAGCAGTTGATTGAGTACCCGATGCAACTGTTTTACTACCCATGGCCATTGATTCAGAACCTGATGCAGTTGTTTCACTACCAATTGCCATTGAATAATTTCCCATTGCTTTGGTTTTACGTCCAATTGCAGTTGAATAAACAGCTGACGCTTCCGATTGAAAACCAATAGCATTCGCAGAAACTCCTGGCGCAGTTGATTGAAAACCCATCGCAATTGAATAACTACCAATTGTTGCTGCAGTGTCACTTACATCACCAACCCTTAGAGCTGCTCTTTGGGGATACCAAAACATGCGGGTACCAGAAGACCCTTCTAGAGCATCTGGCAACAATTCCCCCTCGTTTACAATATAAGCACTGCCACGGCTGATGTGTGTTGTGTTATCTGTCCATAAACCACCAACACCACTCAAACCTGAACCATCCCCCACAAATGCGGTGGCGGAAACGGTGCCGGAAACTTCTAAACTTTCGGTTGGCACGGGCACATTGATACCAATTTTGGCAATGGAGGAGCTGATATCCGCACCGTAAATGGCACCACCAATGTTCAATTGATTAGAACCTGCTGTGTTTGGTAAGTTTTGGTCAGAGCCTATGGTAATGTTATTCGTTCCAGACGTTTGCGATTTAGCAGAAGACGCGCCAATAGCAATGCTATTAGCCCCTACACTTGTGCCCGCACCACGTCCAATTACCACAGCTGATCCGCCAGCACTGCCGCCAGCGCCTTCACCTATAATAACATTACCACCACCTGCACTGGTGCCAGCGCTTCTGCCAATAATAACTGAATGGTTTGAAGAGTTCGTACCTGCACTGTGGCCAATAACGACAGAGTCAAAGCCCATAGTCGTACCAGCACCATTACCAATAGCAACCGATCGGTCTCGACCATCAAGCATTGCACTATGTCCAATAGCAACACTTGAGTTGCGTGAAACTGAGTTGCCCATAGCATTTCGGCCGATGGCCAAGTTTTGGTTTGCTGTTCCATCATCGTTAGCGCCAGCTCCATCACCGATAAAAACACTTGAACCGTCATATATAGCATCGGTCAAATCATTAAGAGCCATTGTAGCAACCACATTTGTCAAGCTTGAGCCATCACCTACAAATGCCGTGGCGGAAACGGTACCTGAAACCTCTAAAGCTGTGGGCCCATTCACAAACAGACCTGCGTCACAAATGATATCTTTGCCGTCTGTGTAGCAAAGCTCATCGCTGTTTAATGTACCAGAAAAGGCCACATCGCCCCAACTCTGAGCCGTTACAATATGCACAGAGCCAAAAGTGAGAACCACCCCCGTTACAACAAAAACCCAAAATTTAGCACACATAATTAAGACCTACTTTCCACACACACTTTATAAAACAGATACTTCACGCGTTAAACGCATACCCTAATTGTAGTATGGCGGTGCATACAAATCCAACAAAAAATAAGCTGACAGTTTAAGCAAACAATGCCAAAAAGTAGTTAAGCGCCACAAAGCCCGCAACTACCTTGGATGCCAAGGTTAAATAAACCTTATCAACCCCTTTAAAATTGTCGGTTTCAATGTTTTCGGCGCAAGCCCACGTGGCCTTAATAGCCCACGCAAAGTAAGGCAACACAACCAACAGCGCCAAGGATTCTGCCAAGCGACCACCGGTGACCGCAAGCGGCGCAACAAGAAAGCTTGAAATTAAAAACGTTCCCAACACAAGGTAAAGCCAAAAAACTTTCCACAAAGCTTCCTGCCCTGACCAGCAATAAACAAAGTAAGTAACTAATTTGCCTGCTGTTTCATCGCCCAAAATTTTTGAAATCAGCGTTTGTACCTTTTCCCACCAATGGCCCATATTTTTTACCCTTTACTTCTTTTTGTTATGCGTTAAGTGCACGACCGTCACTGTCCAATGTGGCTTCCGCTATCATTTCGGACAATGTTGGGTGCGGCAAACAAGCGTGTGTAATGTCTTCTTCAGTACATTCCATGGACTTACCAAGCACGAAAGTTGTGATCATCTCAGTGGCGTCAGCACCAATAATGTGCGCCCCTAAAAGCTCTCCAGTTTCTTGGTCAAAAATGGTTTTGACAAAGCCTTCGCCTTCGCCCGCTGCCAACGCTTTACCATTTGCCGAATAATTAAAGCGTCCAACTTTCACATTCAGGCCGCGATCATTGGCTGTTTGCTCGGTCAAGCCGACACTGCCAACCTGTGGTGTGCAGTAAGTACAACCTGGAATGTTTTCATAATTCATGGCATGTGGTTTTTGTCCTGCAATATGCTCGGCGCAGATCACACCTTCGTGCGATGCAACGTGCGCTAATTGCTGACGACCGATGATGTCGCCAATGGCGTAAATGCCATCCACTGAAGTTTGATAAAATTCATCCACCTCAATCAAGCCATGTTCATGACGCAGGCCTAAACCTTCTAAACCAAGACCTTCAATGTTACCTTGAACACCAATGGCTAACAGCACTTTTTCGTACTTTTGTTTTTGAGTTTTACCTTTGACTTCCAGCTCCACCTCAACGTCTTTTTTGTTAGGCTTTAAGGAAAGAACTTTGGCAGACGTTGAAATTTCCACGCCCTTTTTCTTAAACATTTTTTCGGCCAGTTTGGAAACTTCTTTATCTTCCACAGGTAAGATATTTTCTTGCGCTTCCACCACTTGAACTTGCGTGCCCAATGTGTTGTAAAAACTTGCAAACTCCATCCCAATCGCACCGCTTCCAATCACCAACAGCGATTTTGGCAATTTTTCGGGAGTCATGGCATGGCGGTAATGCCAAACATTTTCGCCGTTTGTTTCCAACACGCCTTTAATTTCGCGCGGTCTAGCACCTGTGGCCACAATGGCATTTTTAAACAGCAATGACTCTTCACCGCCTTCATTCAATTGAACTGCAAGCGCTTTTGGCCCTGCAAATGATGCCTGTCCCATAAAGACATCTACGTTATTCTTCTTCATCAAAAATTCAACACCTTGGGACAAACCGCCTGCAACATCACGGCTGCGCTCGATCAATTTTTTAACGTCAACCGTTGCACCATTGGTTTTAATGCCAAACTCGGCCGCTTTTTCAATGGATGCGTAAAGCTCGGACGCTTTTAAAAGTGCTTTGGTCGGGATACAACCCCAGTTCAAACAAATACCGCCCAAGTTTTCACGTTCAACAATGGCGGTTTTTAAACCCAGTTGAGAAGCACGAATTGCCGCCACATAACCCCCAGGGCCACCACCAATAACAACCACATCATAATTTTTAGACATATTCTCTCCTCTAATCTCGGTATTTATTTTAATTGATCATAACATTTTTTATGTAAATAAAACGAAGAATCGGTAAACAAAAAAGGTGCCTTTTTCATCATTGCCGCTGTTTCTTCTAAGGTCAACCAAGCGATGTCAATCACCTCGTCACCGTTTATTTCAAGCTTATTATCTGTTTTTAAAAGATAACATTTTGCAAACTTGTTGTTAGGCAACTGGCCGTGAAAAATTTCATCGTCTTTTGTGAAGGTGTGTTCAATGCCAAGCTCCTCATAAAGCTCTCTCGTTGCGGCCTCTTCATAGCTTTCACCCAAATCAACGTGACCTGTCGCCGCTTCATCCAAGCGGTATGGCGCTTCCACAAAAGGTCCACGTTGCTGGAAGAGGTATTCCCCTTTACTGTTTTGAATATAAACATGAATCACACGCACGGGCAGACGTTTGCGGTTCATCTCCTCATAGTTTATGGTGCCTAAAACATTGTCATTTCCATCCACATAAGTCAGTGGTGCAAAAAACTGCTTGGCATAAAAATTTAAACTGCTTAAAAAGCCTTCGGAAAAGGCCCATGGCATGGTTGATTTTTTGTGAAAAACCTCCATCATCTTCCAGCGGAGAATGTTTTTTATCTCACGGTCACAAGGCTGAATGTCATTTTCCACAACCCCTTTGAACAATCGGCAATGGCCCCAGTCGCCATAAAAGTCACCCACAGGTTCAAGTGTGGTGGTGATGGATAGCTCCTCTTCCAGCTCCCTAAGTGCGGCATCTTCAAAGGACTCCTCCGATTGCACATGACCGGCCACTGATGCATCCAGCAAGTTTGCTCTTTTACGGCCTTCTTGCCGTTGTTGCACCAACAACTGGCCGTCTGCATCAAACAAAAACACCTGCACATAGCGAAGCTTATCACCCACGGCAACTTGGCTTTTGAGTTTAACTTCCAACACCTGACCTTTGTCGTCAATCACGTCGACCATTTCGTTTGGCATGCTTACATCACCAATACAATGGGGTTTTCTAAGTTTTCTTTGATTGATTTAAGCAACAATGCACCCACAGCACCATCAATTGCACGGTGGTCTACGCTTAAACAAATGTCCATCACAGGGCGTACAACCGTCTGACCATTTTGAACCAGCACACGCTCTTCCGCGCCACCCACAGCCAAAATGGCCGCTTGAGGTGGGTTGATAATAGCGCTGAAGTTTTTAACGCCAAACATCCCTAAGTTTGAAAGGGAGAAGTTACCGCCTTGGTACTGCTCGGGCTTCAATTCGCCTTTACGGGCTTTTTGGGCAAGCTCTTTCATTTCGTTTGAAATTTTAACCAAGCTCTTTTGGTCGGCATTTTCTAAAATTGGGGTAATCAAACCACCGTCTGTCGCCACCGCAACGCTGATGTCCACATTGCCATAGCGGATCATCGCGTCATCATACCATGACACGTTTGAATCAGGGTTGTCACGCAAGGCAAGCGCACAAGCCTTGATAATGAAGTCATTCACAGTCAATTTATATTGCCCATCTGCACGTGCATTCAGCTGCCCACGTGCTTCCATCAAAGCGGACATGTCAACACTGGCATTCAAGTAAAAGTGCGGTGTTTCCTGCTTAGACTCTGTCAGGCGTTTGGCAATGGCTTTACGCATAGGCGTGTGCGTGTCCTTGGTGTCCTGCCCACGTTTAACAGCCGAGCCTGTGCCAAGCAGTGCCTGTTCCACATCTTCTTTAACAATGCGACCTTTTGGCCCTGTGCCCACCAAACGGCCAATGTTCAAACCATTCGCTTCCGCCAATTTACGGGCAACGGGGCTAATTTTCACATCCCCTTTGGTGGATTTTACAGTTGGTACATCTGGCGCCAACTTTGCTTCACGGGTGACTGTTTTGGTTGAACCTTTGGCCGTATTGTTATCTTCACTTTGACCTTCTGCCGCCTCAGCTGCTTCATCATCTACTGTTTGTTGAACAGCAGAGGTTGGCTGATAGTCCTTTGCAACTTCTTCGCCTTCTTCTTTCAAAACGGCAATGGCTTCACCCACTTTAATGTCTTTACCTGCCTGGCCGATAATTTGATGTACAATACCATCGTCGGAAGCTTCCACTTCCATGGTCGCCTTATCTGTTTCCACCTCGGCAAGGATATCCCCAGCGGCAACGGTGTCCCCTTCTTTTACTTTCCAGCCAGCTAAACGACCTTCGTCCATCGTTGGGGAAAGTTGTGGCATTAAAATATCAATTGGCATGTTTATTCACCTTTATTTTTCATCATTTAAGCGTTAAATCTTCTTGCAAACAAGCGGTACAAAATCAAAGTAACCTTGGCCACCGTGTGATGGACCCACTGTGGAATTGGCCGTGGTTTGATGCGAGAATAAATATCATAAAGACCGTCATCTTCTAAAATAGCGTCCACAATCACATGACCCGCAAAGCAAGAAATAGCCACGCCATGACCGTTGAAACCGTGGGTTACATAATGACGGTTGGAAACTTTGTGGAAAATGGGCACATAATTCATGGGCACACCCACCGCACCGGACCAAACATAGTCCACCTCCACATGGCCTTTAATGTCTGGCAAGTAAAAGTACAGTTCTTTTAATTTTTGTGCAGCAAAGGACTCACCATTCTTGACGTCCGAAAATTCAGGACCACCGTAAAGAATGCGCTTATCTGCCGTAATTTGCAGGTAACTTCTCAAGTCACCCCTTGAGGCGGCAACCATGGGCCCTTGCGGAGCAATCAAGTCAAGAAGTTCTTGATCCAGTGGTTTGGTCACAATCTGGAAGTAATTCATGCTCACCGTTTGGGTTTTCTCGGGCGAGCTTTCGCCCCCCATGTAAGCATTACCGCAAACAATCACATGGTCACAAACAACTGTGCCGGCGTTTGTTTGAACGGTTATTTTTTCTTTTTCATCAATGGCAACAACCGAAGTGTTTTCGTATATTTTCGCACCTTGGGTGACCGCCGCTTGCGCCATGCCAAACAAGTATGAAAGTGGGTTAAATCCACCACTTTTCATAAAGTGCATACCCAACACCGCACTGGGCATTTTCAATTTTTGCTGCACATCATCATGGGTTAAGCTTTCAATGGGATCACTGTCAAAGTAGTGGGAAAAATAATTCACATAATTGATGTAACCATCACGCTTCAGCTTATTGCGTGAAATGTAAGTTAAGCCTTCAACATAGTCACAATTGATGTTGTATTTGCGAATGTTTTCAACAATTTTATCGCGCGCTTCAATGGTGGAATTCCAAAAAGAATGGGCGCTTAAACGACCATAAAAATCTGACAAATCGTCAATAGTTGTGTTGAGGCCGCTTTCAATCAACCCACCTGCGCGACCGGTGCAGCCATAACCAATTTTACCTGGCTCAATCAACACCGCCTTTTGGCCTTTTTCTGCGGCATGCAACAAAGCATCGACACCTGTAAAAGCGCCACCAATAATGCAAATATCGCATTCAATGCTGTCGGTCAACGTGTCAAAAGACGGGCGCTCTGTCGCCGTTTTTTCATACCACGTTACATATGGAGAAAATTCCACAACCCCTACCCTTTGCTATACCTTACAAATTGCCAGCACTTTTTCAACAATGTCTTCCGCTTGCACCATGGATGCTTGCTCCATATGGTCCGCATATGGGATTGGAATATCCTTTAAGGACAACCTTGCAACAGGTGCATCCAACGCGTCAAAAGCTTCTTCGCTGATAACGGCCATAATTTCTGATGCAATACCCGCAAAGCTGTAACCTTCTTCTACAACCACTGCACGGTTGGTTTTTTGCACTGACTTGACAATAGCTTGTTTATCCAACGGACGGATAGATCTCAGGTCAATCACCTCAGCGTCAACACCCTCTTTCATCAACATTTCAGCCGCTTTTTGGCACTGCAATGTTGACATGGAATAACCAATTAAAGTGATGTCCGAACCTTCTTTAACCACTTTGGCTTTGCCAATTTCAACCAGCACGTCGTCACCTTCTGGCACCTCACCTTCCATGCCGTACAAGCGCTCATTTTCCATGACCAGTACAGGTGCATTGTCACGTACAGCGGCCTTGATCAGCCCCTTTGCATCGGCTGGTGTTACAGGGCAAACAACCTTTAAACCTGGGCAGTTGGCGTACATGTTGGTGTAGTCATGGCTGTGCTGTGCCGCCACCATTTTACCTAAACCGTTGATACCACGAAAAACAATCGGGCAACCCACTTTGCCGCCACTCATGTAATAAGTTTTAGCGGCGCTGTTGATAATTTGGTCGGAGGATAAAAGCGCAAAACTCCATGACATATATTCAATAATCGGACGCATACCCATAAAAGCAGCTCCAACCCCCAAACCTGTAAAACCAAGTTCGGTAATGGGTGAGTCAATCACACGTTTTGGGCCAAACTCTTGCAACATTCCTGCCGAGCATTTGTAGGCACCTTGGTATTCCGCCACCTCTTCACCCATCAAAAACACTTCAGGGTCACGGCGCATTTCCTCGCTCATGCCGTCACGTAGCGCATCACGATATGTCTGTTTTATCATTGCCATGATTTATTCACCCTCTTTGTTTTCTTGAATAATGTCTGTGTATAGCTCTGCCATGTCGGCTTTTGGTGCGTCTAGTGCAACTTCAACAGCCTCGGCCACCCGTTGTTTGGCTTTTTTATCAACTTCTTTAAAGACATCTTCTTTAACTTTATACTCTTCCGCCAACACTTGCGATAACCTTTGGATAGGGTCTCTTTGTTTTTTGATGGTGTCAACGTCTTCACGCTTGCGGTACTTGGCAGGGTCTGACATGGAGTGACCTTTATAACGATAGGTATCCATTTCCAGCAGTATTGGGCCTTTGCCAGCACGAATGTGTTCGCAGGCTTCGCTCACAGCTTCATAAACCGCAAAAAAGTCCATCCCATCAACTTTTTGGCCTGGGATACCAAAAGGCTCGCCACGCTTGTAAAATTCACCTGCGGCATGGCGCTCTTTGGCTGTACCCATGCTAAAGTGGTTGTTTTCAATAATGTAAAGCACAGGCAGTTTCCACAAAGCGGCCATATTGAAGGATTCAAACATTGCACCACTGTCAGCGGCACCGTCACCAAAGAAGCATAGAGTCACACGGTCTTCCTCACGGTATTTAGCGGCAAAAGCCATACCCGTTGCCAAAGGCACGTTACCACCCACAATACCATGACCACCCCAAAAATGCTTTTCAGGGTCAAACATGTGCATGGAACCACCTTTACCTTTGGAGATCCCCGTAGAACGCCCCATCAGCTCGCCCAAAATCTCTTCCATGGAAATACCACTGATTGCAGCATGGGCGTGACAGCGGTAAGTGGTGATAAAATCATCACCTTCTTTTGACGCAGCTTTAGCACCGGTTACAACAGCTTCTTGACCAATGTACAAATGGCAAAAACCACCCATGTAGCCTTGCTGATAAAGCGAGCCCACTTTTTCTTGAAAGCGGCGCAATGTCATCATGGTTTCATACTGTTGAAGCAGATCATCTTGTGTAAAATGATTATGCAGGGACTTAACTAAGCTAATATTCTTTTTAGCGGCGGATTTAACAGCCATAACCTTACCTCTTTTTATTACAGGTCTCAATTTATATGAAACGGCACGAATGCGCAAGAAATTCTAGCCGTTCAACAAAAAAGGCGGCCATAAAACCGCCCTTTTCAAGTTAAGCGCACAAACTTAGAAGCTGTAACCCACTTTAAAGCCAAAGGTTGTGTCTGTTTCTTTGGTGTCTTCTGGCACGTCTGAGTTATATTCTATCTCATAAAACAGCTTACCGTAAAAGCTTTTTGTAAAGTCCACCTTCAAAGCCGTTTCGGACAACATGGTTGTGCTATCCGCAAAGCCAATTTCAAAGTCTTCCTCAATGGCTAAGTGACCGTTTAATTTATACATCATGTCAGCAGAAAGCTTTGCAATTGCGCTGTTTTCATCGGTGCCGTCTGTAAACTGAGTTTGACGCATACCCACACTTACTTCACCTTCTAACTGGAAAGATTCAGTGTTGTAAAACTTATGACCATAACCCAATGTTTCAGTCATACGGCTTTCGTAACCTTCAAAACGGTCATTGAGGTATGTAAATTCACCAAAAACATAGTTCAATTCGGACAAGTTGTAACGTGCTTGCAACAAAGCACGGTACTCTTCATCTATTGTCACACCGTTTTCTTCTTCACCTTCTGCGTGCGCCTCAAACTTGTAACCCCATTTTTGAGCTTCACCGTCTTTTTTAACGTCCAAGTCCAGGCTGTAGTCTTTTTCTTCGTCGTTACCGTTTGAAACTGTGGCACCGGCTTCAATGTCGCCTGTCCAGCCAGTAAAAACATTCACACCGGCATCAATAAATTTTTCCATAGCAAAAGCGTTGAATGTTGTACCGCTTAAAAGTACAGAAGTTAAAATTAATTTTTTCATTCTTCTTCCCAATTCAGTTTTTATATGGCGCGCATTGTAAAGACTTAAAAAATTTAGTCAACGACTACATAGAAAAAAGAACTCCAAAGAATCACTTGAACTTAAGGCAATTAATAATTACAATGATATCGATACAAGTAACCTTCACTTTTACACTAGGTAAACCCTATGAAAGAACTACAGCACATACCTGCCAAACCCGAGGTTAATTCCAATCACTACACCGCAACAGAGCTTACACCTGCAGACAAGGAATTTATCAAAGAACAGTTTACCAACTCTATACAAAGCCTGTCAAACCATGACTTTTTCTTAGTCGATCATACATTCAAAGGATGCGAAACACATAAAGCAGCCATAGCTTACTGGCAAGAGCTGGAACAAAAAAACAAAACCGCCCCCTCCCAAAGAGACACCCCATATATTCGCGAAGAAAGCCCTATCAAATAAACATAAAAAAAGCACCCATTTGGGTGCTTTTTTTTATTTCGTTACTTCATGGGTTAAATTAAACCATATTTAACTTCCTAGCCAAACGTTCAGCTTCATCCAACCACTTGGTGGCCGAGCATGCAATACCACTTAACCAAAAACCTTCATCGTTCGGGTCCAAGTCAAACGGCTTCATCAAGTCCACCGCACCTTGGGTGCCGCCTTTACGCAACAGGTCAAGGTACATCAGCTCAAATTTGTCACCAAAGCTATCCCGCTTGGCAAACAAACTTTGCGTAAACAACTCGCCAAAAGCATAAGCATATACATAAAACGGTCTCATAAAGTGACCCACGTAAGACCACAGGTGCTCCATGTCCTTATATTTAAAAATGTCACCATCTTTGCCGTAAAACTCAACAGTGGAATCCATCCACACCTTGTTGAAGTCCTCAACGCTTAATTTACCCTTCGCACGCATGTTGTGGATTGTTTGCTCAAACACCGAAAAGTTAATTTGACGAACAACCGTGTTCATAAAATCGTCCAGCTTGCCCATCAGCAAAGCCAAACGCTCCTGATCATCGTCAATTTTACTCAACATATGCTCAAACGTGACCATCTCACCAAAAATGCTGGCCGTTTCAGCGTACACCATTGGCGCACTCATCATCAGCGGGCCTTGCGCTTCTGCCGCCAACATTCCGTGTACGCCGTGACCCAGTTCATGCGCTGCGGTCATCACATCACGGATAGAGCCTTGGTGGTTTAGGAAGTTATAACTGCGAATCCCTTCCGGTAAAGAACAGGAGTAATTATACGCTCCGCCACTTTTACCTTTATAGGGGTGCACATCAACCCAGTTGTTTGTGATAATTTCATTCACAAGCTCGGCCAGCTTGGGACTAAATGATGCATAAGCATCCGTCACAATTTGCTTCGTTTCATCCCAAGTAACATATTCCTTACTTGCAAACGGCAGCTTCGCATTTCTATGCGCCCAACTTTGCGGGCCTTTTTTACCCATCAAAGCAAACTTCAATTTGTAAAAACGCTGACACTCTTCAGCACCTTTGGTCCGCACTGCGTCATGCAACGCATCCACAACCGAGTCATCTAGCTTAGAATGGTACGTACGTGAAGAAATGGGGCTTTTAAAGCCACGCTGTTTATCATCCACAGCCTTTGAACCCATCACAACATTCAACGCCCTTGCGCGAAACTTAACGTACTGAGCACCCAACTTTTTGTTGATAGCCTTCAACGCTTTCAAACGCACGTTCTCATCATCATGGTCGGAAAGCACATGCAACGCTTCCGTTAAAGTGTGAGATTTACCCTCAATTTTAATGTCCAGATCAGCTTCCATTTCATCACAGAACTCATCCCATTCACCCGCACCGTAAGGCGCACGCATGGCAAGAGACTGTTCAACTTCTTCTGGTAGCAAGTACTGCGCTGCATCACGAATGCTATCCAACATCGACTTATGATGTTTAACAATGTCACTTTCTGTCAACAGCTTTTGATAGACATCCGCAGGCATTGCAACAATCTCATGGTCAAAATAATTCATGTATTCCGCACCTGCTGAAGATAATCGCTCCTCCACGCGTCCCATCAACTGGACAGCTTTGGGGTTATCCACCTGCGTGGAAAACATCAAGTAACCATACACACCCAGCTTATTGTGCAATTTATCAATGTCACACATCAGCGCAAGAGCCTCAGGCAATTGATACGCCAGTTGACCTTTAAATGCATAAAAACGCTTCATCATTTCAACGCATTTTTGAATATCCGTATCAATTTGCTTATCTTCCAGTGAATTATACAAGCTCGAAAGGTCCCAGTTTACAATAGGATCATTTTTATTATCAGACATAATCGTCTCCTAGATAAAGTATTGAAAAATCAAAGCGAGTCATTTAGACATCTAATATCTAAGCACAACGGCAAAACCTTGTCAATCATTCACAATTCTCACTCTTTCAAAAATTCGTCACCACAAAGCTTGACAAGCACGTTCAACCACTATATAACTCACTCAATTCTTGGTGACGCGGGGTGGAGCAGCCCGGTAGCTCGTCAGGCTCATAACCTGAAGGTCGACGGTTCAAATCCGTCCCCCGCAACCAAAATTTAGCCTTCCACTAATTTTTTATATATTAGGTT